>JAZSCB010000015.1:0-110338 GCA_045602705.1 Alistipes sp. | reverse complement strand
TGTGGTGCCACCAGGAATCGAACCGGGGACACAAGGATTTTCAGTCCTTTGCTCTACCAACTGAGCTATGGCACCAACGTTGCTTTATTTCTCAAAAGCGAGTGCAAAGATAGGGTAAAAAATCATTCCCTCCAAATATTTCTTAAACTTTTTTCATTTTTGCACCAAAAAGCGACTTTGAGGTGTTAATACGAATGGGACGCAAGGATTTTTCCTTATATTTGTAAATCAGTAATACCCTAAAGTAACACCAAAAACGAGAAACAACGATGACAAAGAAGATTTTTGTCGGGGCTTTAGTCGCACTTGTGGCGTGCGGAACCCCACAGAACGAGCAGACCACCCAGACGACCGCCACCCCTCTTACGGAGGGTGAAACGATTGAGTTACAGGAGATTCCTCGCGAAGCGGGAGTTACGATCAACGAGGCCCTTTGGGCACGCAAGTCATCACGCGACTTCACGGCCGAGCCTCTTACACTGGAGGAGCTCTCAGGTGTGGTATGGGCCGCAGCCGGTGTCAACCGCCCCGAGAACCAACACCTCACCGCTCCTTCGGCCCTGGCCCTCTACCCCATCCGCACCTATATTTTCCTGGCAGGCGGAGCCTACTGCTATGAGGCTGATAGCCACCTCCTTTCGCGTGTTGTCGAAGGTGACCATCGCCCCTTGACGGCGATGCAGGAGTTTGCCAACCTGGCCCCCGTGAATCTGGTCTACGTAGCCGACCTTTCGGTCTATGAGGGGCGCAACATCCCTCGCGAGACGGGTCGCCACCTGGCAGGGCTCGATGCTGCGGGCTATGCCGAGAATGCCAATCTTTACGCCGCGGGGCACGGCCTGAAGGCCATCACGCGTGGCAGCTACCAGGCCGAGGCGTTGCTCCAACTTCTGGGCTTGGACCCCGACCGCTACACCATTGCCCTGGCGCAAACCATCGGCAAATAATCGAAAAAGGCTCCCGAGTGGGAGCTTTTTTAATTTCACCCCATCAGGGTCTCTCCGATTGCAGCTCCTCGAAGGAGTTGCCGCCTCATTGCAGATCAACCACAGGGGGCTCTACAATCACTTTTTTTGATAGATACAGCTATTTTTTATCGGTAAATTAAAAAAATATGTACTATGTTTTGCAAAGTAGTAAAATTTGTCATATATTTGCAGCAGAAAAGTAATAATAATCGATAACAACCCAACTTATGAAAGAGACGAGAAATGCAAGTTTGGCATCGCAACCCTTTGTTTTTGAAGAGGATGCCTATCAGGCCTTGAAGGGTTACCTAGACGACATCTCATCGCGCCTTCCGGCCGAGGATCGCGAGACGATCGAGGATATCGAGTACCGTCTGGCCGAAATTTTCCGCGAGAAGCTCCCCTCCCCGATGATGGTGCTCACGCTGCGCCAGGTACGAGAGGCGATGGATCAGATGGGCCACCCGGCCGACTTTGGCGAGAGTCGCAACGAGCCTGGTGATACCCAGGCAGGAGAACGCCTGGAGACGGCCCCCCTCCGCCTGCGTCGTCCGCGGGAGAACCGCTCCATTGCAGGAGTCTGTGCCGGTTTAGCCGCCTACCTGGGGCTCGATACGACGCTGATGCGACTTTTGACCCTCTTCCTGATCCTCTTCGGAGGGCTCTCGATCTGGATCTACATCCTTCTTTGGATCATCATTCCCGAAGAGGAGGCACGAGAGTTTCAGCCCAAAAACCACAATGAGTAACTGAAAAAAGATAGCACTATGGCAGAAGACAATGTAAAGGCGCAACTGCGTAAAGGCATTCTGGAGTACTGCATCCTCGCCATTCTGGAGCGCGAGGACTCCTACGCCCCCAAGATCATCGCCGAGCTGAAGCGCGCACAGATGATCGTGGTGGAGGGTACGCTCTACCCCATTCTCACCCGCCAAAAGAACGCGGGGCTTTTGACCTACCGCTGGGAGGAGTCCCCCCAGGGTCCTCCCCGCAAATACTACACCCTCACCGACAAGGGCCGCGAGCAGTTGAAATACTTCGATGAGGCGTGGAACGAGTTGGTGGAGCAGATCGCCCACATCCGCGGCGGCAAATAACAGCAACCCCCTAAAATTCCAACACTATGAAACACCTTATGAAATCAATCGCCGCAATGGCAATGGCTGCAGGGCTCATCTCCTGCGGTTCGATCACGATAGGTAACAATGGTAGCAAGGGCCTGACCGGCAACGGCATCCTCACCTCCAAGACGATCGAGGCTCCCCAATATACCCAGGTGGAGGTAGAGCGCGGAGTGGTACTTCGCCTCGTAGAGAGCCCCAACAACCAGATCACCGTCACGACCGACGAGAATGTAATGCCCTATGTGGTCATCACCTGCCAGGAGGGAATCCTGAAGGCGACCATCGACCCGACCGTAAATTATATCTGCCAGGCTGACATTACGGTAGAGGCCCCCATCAATCCCCAGATCACGCAGCTTCGAGCCTCCTCGGCCGGAGAGATCGAGTTAATGGCCCCCCTTATGACAGAGGAGCTTGGGATCGAAGCGTCGTCGGCCGCCGAAATCAAGGGGGCCCTGCACGGCGGAAAGGTAATGCTCAACCTCTCCTCTTCGGCCGAAGCCGATCTCCATCTGGAGACAATGGAGAAGGTGGGTGTCCACATCAGTTCGGCTGCCGAGGCAGAACTTCGGGGCTCCTGCCGACAGCTGGAAGCTCTTGTCACTTCGGCCGCCTCGCTGGATGCCGAGGAGCTGATCTCAACCTCCTGCACGGCCAACGCCTCGTCGGCCGGAGAGATCGAACTCTACTGCACCGGGCTGCTGGTTGCCGAGGCCTCATCGGCCGGCACCATTCGCTACAGCGGGCCTTGCCGTGTGGAGGAGCAGAAATCCTCGGCCGGCACCATTCGTAAAAACGACTAAACCCCTGCAACTATGAACGATGTAAAGAGATGCAGCATATCGGGAATCGCCTTCACGCTGGAGGTTGATGCCTGGGAGGAGCTCACCCGCTACCTGGAGGAGCTTCGCAACCAATACGCAAAAAATCCCGACGGGGAGGAGATTTTGGATGATATCGAGGCCCGCATTGCCGAGCTGATCCTATCGACGCAGGACAACAATCGCACGGTGGCCCTGCCCCTGATCAAAAACATCATTGCCCAGCTGGGTTCGGCAGCCGAAATCGGAGCAGAGAGCTCCGAAGAGGAGCCCGAAGCTTCCAAAAAGGAGAGCAACGCCCCAAAGGGGCCCCGTATCCCGCGTCGTCTCTATCGTGATGCCGAGCGGGGCAAGTTGGGCGGTGTCTGTGCCGGTCTGGGCAACTACTTCGACATCGATCCCGTCTGGGTTCGTTTCTTGCTCTTCCTGCCGTTGATCCTCAACCTGATACTCCCCTCGTGGTGGCTGCACGGAGATCTGAACAGCTTCACCCAGAACCTCTTCGGATTTCTCGTATTGAGCTACCTGGTGATGTGGTTTGCCGTACCCTCGGCTCGTTCGGCCCGCCAGAAGTTGGAGATGAAGGGCGAAAAGATCACCACCGAGTCGATTCGCAAGACAACCGCTGCGCGAAGCGATGTGGATGGCCGTTCAAAGGCCGTGGTGGCCGATACGGTCTCGACCTTCGGTCAGATCATCCTGATTCTGCTGAAGCTCTTTGCCGGCCTGATTCTGATGGGTCTGGTGGTGGCTGCCTGCGGTCTGATCATCGGAGCCATTGCCGTTGTGGTGACTCCCGACATAGCTCGCGAGTTGGCCGACTTTGGCGGTCTCTGGCTGCCGCTCCTGGCCATTTTGATGGTGCTGGTTCCCATCCTGTTGATCATCTATATCCTCTTCTGCCTGATCGCTTCGCGCCAACCCAACGGCAAGACAATCCTGGCCACGAGCCTCGGCTGGGTGGTGATTGTCATCCTGCTGCTCACGTTGGCCATTCGAGGAGATACCCTTCACAAGTTAGAGAACAGGTGGCACTACAGCCTGCCCTCCCCCAGCTACAACATCAACAATCTGCTGAACGATGAGCCGGCCACCCACCAGGAGGCTCTGGAGAATCACGAAAAGGCTTTGAAGGCTCACGAAGAGGCTTTGGAGAAGCACAAGAGTGCCCTAAAGAGCCACCAAAAGGCGGCCGGCAAGGCAACAGGCACTGGGAACGGAATCCAGGTTAGCACTCACGAGGCAGAGATCGATCTCAAGGTCAATGAAAAGGGCCTTCACATCGATGTAACGGATAAAGAGAGTGGTGAGACCGAGCGGGTGACCATCGGCCTTACAGAGGAGTAACCCCCTCCGCACCTCCATCTTACGCCGATTTTCTCCCACAAGGAGGAAATCGGCTCTCTTTTTGCGGTTTTCAAAAAAAAGACCTACCTTTGAGCGTCTTTTTGGACGATAAATTGAGCGAAACGTTATGGCAATCAAATGCATCGGCATCTTAACTTCGGGCGGTGATGCTCCCGGTATGAATGCGGCCATTCGTGCGGTGACCCGCACGGCCATCTACAACGGCTTCGAGGTATGCGGCATTCGTCGCGGTTATCGGGGTCTGGTGATGAACGAGATCGAGAAGTTCTCCTCAAGCAGCGTAAGCAACATCATCCAGCAGGGCGGCACGATCCTCAAGACGGCCCGTTGCAAGGAGTTCGAGAGCGAGGAGGGCCGTCGTCAGGCCTACGAAAATATGAAGGCTGCCGGCATCGATGCCCTGGTGGTGATTGGCGGCGACGGCTCGCTGACCGGTGCCCATCTCTTTGCCCGCGAATACGATGTCCCCATCGTGGGTCTGCCGGGCACCATCGACAACGATCTGGGAGGCACCGACTCGACCATCGGCTACGATACGGCGCTCAACACCATTATGGAGGCGGTGGATAAGTTGCGCGATACGGCTTCGAGCCACGAGCGACTCTTCTTTGTAGAGGTAATGGGGCGTAATGCCGGCTTTTTGGCCCTCAACTCGGCCATCGCCTCGGGTGCCGAGGCGGCCATCATTCCCGAGATTGAGACCGAGGTAGACCAACTGGCCGAACTGATCAGCACGGGCTTCCGCAAGAGCAAAAATTCGGCGATCGTGCTGGTGGCCGAGAGCCCCAAGACGGGTGGTGCAATGGGACTGGCCGAGCGCGTAAAGAAGGAGTTCCCGGAGTACGATGCCCGCGTAACGATTCTGGGTCATATCCAGCGAGGCGGCTCCCCTACGGCTGTGGATCGCAACCTCGCCTCACGAATGGGTGCCGCAGCCGTGGAGGCCCTGATGGAGGGACAGCGCAACGTGATGATCGGCATCAAGAATGGTGAGCTGCTCTATGTTCCCTTCAGCAAAGCCCTCGGTCACCACAAAGAGATCAACCGCAAGGGGTTGGATCTGGTCAAGATCCTCTCGATCTAACCTCCGGATCAACAGTCTGACCCAAAAGCGAAGAGCAAAGGAATCAAGAAACCCAAACAGAAGATAGAAAATGAAGAGAGTTATTGGCATTGGAAATGCCCTGACCGATATGCTCGTAAATCTGACGAGCGACTCCGTTTTGACGCGCTTCGGACTCAAGCGCGGATCGATGAGCCTGGTGGATACCGACCTGCAGACCGAGATCTCGAAGTCGGTGGCCGGTCTCCCCTACTCCCTCTCGCTGGGCGGCTCGGCGGGTAACACCATCCGCGCAATGGCCCGTCTGGGAACCCAAACCGGTTTCATCGGCAAGGTGGGCCACGACACGACGGGCGATTTCTTCCGTCAGGCCCTCGAGAATCTGGGTGTAGAGCCCGTCATCTTCCGCGGTGAGCAGAAGTCGGGCAAGTGTGTATCGCTCATCTCGCCCGATGGTGAGCGCACGATGGTCACCCACCTGGGTGCCGCCCTGGAGATGAAGGCCGAGGAGATCCTTCCCTCGATCTTCGAGGGCTACGACTGCCTCTATGTGGAGGGCTACCTGGTACAGGATCACAACCTTATCCTCTCGGCCGTTCGCACCGCCAAGGAGTGCGGCCTAAAAGTGGCCATCGACCTGGCCAGCTTCAATGTGGTGGAGGAGAATCTGGAGTTCTTGCGCAGTCTGGTACGTGACTATGTCGACATCCTCTTTGCCAACGAAGATGAGGCCCGCGCCTTCACCGGCGAGCAGGAGCCTCTTAATGCCCTGAACGCGATCTCGACCGATGTTGAGTTGGTGATCGTAAAGATCGGTATGAAGGGAGCCCTGATCAAGCGTCGCGAGGAGGTAGTGCACGTCGGCATTATGGCCGCCGCCAAGCGTGTAGATACGACGGGGGCCGGCGACTTCTATGCTGCCGGCTTTATGTCGGGTCTCTGCGAGGGCCTCGACCTGCGTCAGTGCGGTACAATCGGTGCTATCACGGCCGGCAAGGTGATCGAAGTGGTGGGCACCACCTTTGGCGAGGAGGCTTGGGAGGAGATTTTCCGCTTGGTAAAGCGCGTCAAGAGCGAGCGTTACCTCTTCTAATCCGAAGAGCCACAAAAAAGAGTTCCGGAGCGCAATCACACTCCGGAACTCTTTTTTTGTGCTCTCCGCCTACTCGACGTGATACTTGAAACACTCCACCGTATTCTCCATCAGGCAGGTGATGGTCATCGGGCCTACACCTCCCGGCACGGGGGTAATGTGCGAAGCGATGGGCTCAATGGCGGCATAATCGACATCCCCACAGAGCTTGCCCGTCTCGGGATGGCGGTTTACACCCACATCAATCACCACGGTACCCGGGGTCACCATATCGGCCGTCACGAATTTGGGGCGACCAATGGCCACCACCAGGATTTCGGCCTGACGGGTCAGCTCGGCGAGGTTTTTCGTACGGCTGTGGGCGATCGTTACGGTAGCATTCTCATCCAGCAGGAGCTTGGCTACGGGAAGGCCCACGATGTTGCTGCGGCCAATCACCACGGCACGCTTCCCCTGAATCTCTACGCCGGCCTCCTTCAGGAGTTTGATGATTCCCTTGGGGGTGCAGGGGAGGATGCAACGCTGCTTCTGCCAGAGAGCCGCCACATTGAGGGGGTGGAAACCATCCACATCCTTCTCCTTCGAGATGGTGGCAATCACCTTCTCCTCGGAGATATGCTTGGGCAGAGGCAACTGCACCAAAATACCATCCACCTCACGGTCGGCGTTGAGCTCCAGAATCAGATCGAGAACCTCCTCCTCACTCACCGTGGCGGGACGACGAATCGTCGTATTGCGAATGCCTACGGCATCGCACGCCTTGGCCTTACCGGTCACATAGCTCACGCTGCCGGGATCCTCTCCCACCAGAATTACCACCAGGTGGGGTACTCGGCCATACTTGGCAGGGAAGGTGGCAACCTCCTCGGCCAGCTGCGTCTTCAACTTTGCGGAAAGATCTTTACCCGAAATAATCATATCGTGCTGTTTTTGTTTTTAGTCAAAAAAGAGATTAGTCGAGGGCCCAATGGCCGATGTCGGTACGGTGGAAGAGGTTTTCACACTCGATCTTCTCCACCTTCTTCAAGGCATCGGTCTGCGCCTCACGCAGCGTGGCTCCACGACCTACCACAAAGAGGACACGACCACCGTTGGTGACCAGACGTCCCTCCTTACGGGCCGTACCCATATGATAAACCGAATCCACCTGGTCCACACCACGAATTTCAACTCCCTTCTCATAAGCTTCGGGATACCCCTTCGAGGCGAGGACAATACCCAACGTGGCAAAATCGTGCCACTCGATGGGGGCCTCGGGCTCTCGGCCCTCGGCCAGCGAGGCGAAGATATCGACAATATCGCTCTTCAGGCGGGGCAATACCACTTCCGTCTCGGGATCTCCGAAGCGGGCGTTAAACTCGATCACCTTGATTCCCTGCGGAGTCTTCATCAGGCCGCCATAAAGGACACCCGTGAAGGGAGACCCCTCGGCCACCATTGCCCGAGCCGTAGGTTTCATAATATGCTCCAGGGCCCAAGTGCGCTCCTCCTCCGAGATGAAGGGGAGGGGCGAATAGGCACCCATACCACCCGTATTGGGGCCCTTATCCCCATCATAGGCGCGCTTGTGATCCTGCGAGAGGACCATCGGATAGACCTGCTCGCCCGCCACAAAACAGAGGAACGAGAACTCGGGGCCGGTGAGGAACTCCTCCACCACCACCTTGCCCTTGCCGAACTTATCATCCAGGAGCATATCCTTCAGGGCAGCATCGGCCTCCTCCATCGTCTCGGCAATCACCACACCCTTACCGGCTGCCAGACCATCATACTTCAAAACAGCAGGCAGCGGATGGCTCTTCACCCAAGCGAGGGCCTCCTCATACTCGGTAAAAGAGCGGAAATCGGCCGTCGGAATGGCATACTTCTGCATTAGTTCCTTGGCAAACTCCTTCGAGGACTCAATACGCGTTGCAGCCTTCGTGGGGCCAAAGATCTTCAGACCTGCCTCCTGGAAGGCATCCACCACACCCGCTGCCAAGGCCGCCTCGGGGCCTACAACCGTAAGGTCAATCTGCTCACGACGGGCAAAGGCCAAAAGCCCCTCCACATCGCTATCCTTGATGGCCACGCACTCGGCCTGGGCTGCGATACCCGCATTGCCCGGGGCACAATAGATCTTCTCGGCCCGCGGCGAACGTACCAGGGCATCGACAATGGCGTGCTCACGGCCGCCCGAACCTATCACCAGAATCTTCATTCTTCTCGCTATTAGTGTTTGAAGTGACGCTCACCCGTAAAGAGCATCGCAATACCCTTCTCATCGGCCTTCTTCACCGAATCCTCATCACGCACCGAACCTCCGGGCTGCACGATGGCCGTCACGCCACGCTCCGAGGCGAGCGTCACACAGTCATCAAAGGGGAAGAAACCGTCCGAAGCAAGGACAATGCCCTCCTTCACGCCCTTCTCGTTGGCCTGGTTGAGGGCAATCTCGGCCGAACCAATACGGTTCATCTGACCGGCACCCACACCGAGGGTCTGCCCCCCCTTCACCGCCACAATGGCATTCGACTTCACGTGCTTCACAATACGCCAGCCAAAGGCCAGGTCGGTAAGCTCCTCGGTGGCAGGCTTGCGCTCCGTCACACACATCGCAGGATCCACCGCCTTGGTCTCTAGGTCGAGCTGCTGCACCAGAAGGCCGCCATTGACGCTCACATACTGGGGCTGTGCACCCTCTTCGCGCTCCATCTTCACCTCCAACAGGCGCAGGTTCTTCTTGGTGCAGAGCACCTCCAGAGCCTCCTCCGTGAACTTGGGAGCCATAATGATCTCCAGGAAGATGGGCTTCATCAGTTCGGCCATCTCCTTCGTTACCACACAGTTCGTAGCCACAATACCGCCGAAGATCGAAACCGTGTCAGCCTCATAAGCCTTCGTCCAGGCCTCTACGCCATCCTTGCCGATGGCGGCTCCACAGGGGTTCATATGTTTCAGACCCACACAGAAGGGCTCCGAGAACTCGCGCACGATCTGCAGGGCGGCATTGGCATCCTGGATATTGTTGTAGGAGAGCTCCTTGCCATTGAGCTGACGAGCCGTAGCCAGCGAATAGCTCACCTCCTCCTGCGAGCGGAAGAAGCGGGCCTGCTGGTGGGGATTCTCGCCATAACGCAATCCCTGCACGAGGTCAAACTCCAGGAAGAGTTTCTCGTTCAGACCGGCAGCCTTACGCATATAGGTAGCAATCATTGCATCATACTGGGCCGTGTGGGTATAGGCCTTGGCCGAGAGTTCCAGGCGCGTCTCACGCTTGGTGTTACCCTCCGCCTCAATCTCGGCAATGATGCGGGCATAGTCAGCCGGATCGCATACCACCGTTACATCGCGGTAGTTCTTGGCCGCCGAGCGCAACATCGAGGGACCGCCGATATCGATATTTTCGATGGCATCGGCCATCGTCACATCGGGCTTCGAGATGGTCTCACGGAAGGGATAGAGGTTCACGCAGACCATATCAATATACTCAATTCCATTCTCCTTCAGAGCTGCAATGTGGCTCTCATCGTCACGACGGGCCAGAAGGCCTCCGTGCACCTTGGGGTGCAGGGTCTTCACACGACCATCACAGATTTCGGGGAAACCTGTCACATCGCTGATGTTGATCACCTCCACACCATTATCCTTGAGGAGTTTCATCGTGCCACCCGTGGCAATTACCTCCCAACCTAGACGTCGGAGGTTTTGGGCGAACTCCACCACGCCCCTTTTATCACTTACACTGACTAATGCTCTCATATTTTTCTCGTTTTCGCTTTTACGCTTTGTTGGCTTTCGGTGCGTACCCGCTATCGCGGTTACTCGCAAAGCCGCTTTACGGTCTCGGTATAGAGGGGATACTCCGTGGCGTGTACCATCGCCGTCAACTCCTCCAAATCATCTCCCTCATAGGGGAACGAACGCTGGGCAATGATGCGGCCGCCATCCAACTCCCCATTCACATAGTGCACCGTCACGCCATAGACCTTGACCCCGTAACGGAAGGCATCTTCGATGGCGTGTGCCCCCTTGAAGGCGGGCAACAGGGAGGGGTGGATGTTGATGATCCGGTCGCGGTAAGCCTCCAGGATCTCATCCCCCAAAATTCGCATATAACCCGCCAGGCAGACCAGATCGACCTGCTTCTCATCGAGCAGCGCGATGATGGCCCGCTCGAAGGCAGCCTTGTCGGCAAACTCCTTCACCGAATGGCTCCAACGCTCGATACCAAGGTTGTCGGCACGCTCATTGACATAGGCCGAGGGGCGGTCGCAGACCATCACAACCACCTCGGCAGCAATCTCACCGCGCTGACAAGCCTCAGCCAGGGCCTGGAAGTTGGTTCCCGAGCCGCTGGCAAAGATGGCGATTCGCTTCATCGGAGGGCTACTTGATGGTTACACCCTCACCCTCAACCACGCGACCAATCACCGAGGCCTTCTCACCGGCAGCCACCAGGAGTTCCAGAGCCTTCGGGGCCTCACTCTCGTCGAGGGCGATCACCATACCGACACCCATATTGAAGATGTTGAACATCTCACGGTGGGCCACCTGGCCGTGCTTCTCCAGGAAACGGAAGACGGGGAGAATCTCCCACGAGCCCTCCTCGACCTCAACACCCTGACCCTCCTTGAGGATACGGGGAATGTTCTCGTCGAAACCGCCGCCCGTGATGTGGCTGATGCCGTGAACGTCGCACTGGCGAATCACCCCCAGCACCTGCTTGACATAGATACGCGTAGGGGTAAGCAGCACCTCTCCCAGAGGGCGGTTACCCAGCTCCTCATAGGACTCCTTCAGATCAAGAGCCGCATCGGAGACGATCTTACGCACCAGGCTGAAGCCGTTGGAGTGGACACCACTCGAGGCGATACCCACAAGCACATCGCCCACCTTCACCTTCGAGCCGTCGATCAGACGCTTCTTCTCCACAACACCACAAGTGAAGCCTGCGATATCATACTCACCCTCGGTGTACATACCCGGCATCTCGGCCGTCTCGCCACCCACCAGAGCGCAACCCGCCTGGCGGC
Organism: Alistipes sp.; assembly: GCA_045602705.1. Classification (GTDB taxonomy): domain Bacteria; phylum Bacteroidota; class Bacteroidia; order Bacteroidales; family Rikenellaceae; genus Alistipes. The sequence continues at coordinate 98,886 of JAZSCB010000015.1, read as the reverse complement.
AACCCTCAGCCACACCGGCTACGATCGCCTCAATCTTGTAGGGCTCGTTGTGACCCACAGCCACATAGTCCAGGAAAAGGAGCGGCTCGGCACCCTGGGCCAATACATCATTCACACACATCGCCACGGCATCGATACCGATCGTGTCGTGCTTGTCCATCGCAAAAGCGAGCTTGAGTTTCGTACCTACGCCATCGGTACCGCTCACCAGCACCGGCTCCTCCACCTTGAGGGCCGAAAGGTCGAACATACCGCCAAAGGCGCCAATATTACCCATCACACCCAGACGCGAGGTGGACGAGACGTGTTTCTTGATGCGGCGTACCACTTCGTAGCCCGCCTCGAGGTTTACCCCCGCCTGTTCATAAGTCTTTGCCATATATTTTCTATTTTTTTGTTTGCGCGTTTTTCAATTTTTTCAACTTCACCATCGGTGCGTTTTCTCGGTCGAAGGCTATCGCTTCAAGAGCATCTGTTCAGCCGTGGCATCGTAGAGGTTGGTGGGATAGTTGCGCGTGAAACAGGCCATACACAACTCCGAACGGCCACCCGCTTTCAGCAGTGACTCGGGCGAGAGATAGGCCAGCGAGTCGGCATCCAGGATTTTGCACAACTCATCCACCGTATGGCGGGCACAAGCCAGCTCCTCCAGCGAAGCGACATCCACACCATAGAAGCAGGGGCCGATGAAGGGGGGCGATGCGATACGCACGTGCACCTCCAGGGCTCCCGCCTCACGCAACATCTTGATAATGCGGCGCGAAGTCGTTCCGCGCACGATCGAATCGTCGATCAGTGCCACACGCTTGCCCTGCACGATACTCTTCACCGCCGAGAGCTTCATTCGTACACCCTTCTCACGCATCTCCTGCGAGGGCTGAATAAAGGTACGACCGACATACTTGTTCTTGATCAGACCCATCTCATAGGGGATACCGCTCGCCTCGCTGTAACCGCTGGCGGCACTGAGGCTCGAGTCGGGAACACCAATCACAATATCGACATCGGCCGGAGCCTCCTTCCAAAGCAGGCGGCCCGACTCCTTGCGGTAGGAGTGGACGTTGCACCCCTCGATATCACTATCGGGGCGGGCAAAGTAGATATACTCCATCGCACACATCAGGTGACGCTTAAACTGCGAGTAGTGCTGGCTGCGGATGCCGTGGTGGTCGATCGTGATGATCTCTCCCGGCTCCACGTCACGCAGGTACTCGGCACCAATCGTATCAAAGGCACAAGTCTCCGAGCTGACCACATATCCATCCCCCAACTTGGCAATCGACAGGGGACGCAGACCATACTTGTCACGACAGGCATAGATACGATTCTGGGTCATAATCAGGAAGGCAAAGGCACCCTCCAACATATTGAGCGCATCGATGATGGAGTAGATACGCGGACGGTTGGGGTTGTTGGTCTCCTTCTTGACCAGGTGGGCCAGCACCTCGCTGTCGGAAGTGGACTGGAAGAGGCTTCCGCGATCCTCCAGATAGCGTTTCAGCAGGTGGGCATTGACAATGTTGCCGTTATGAGCCAGGGCGAAATTACCCGTATGGTGGTGGAAGAGGAAGGGTTGGATGTTCTCCTCACCGGCACCTCCCGCCGTCGTGTAACGCACGTGACCGATGGCCATATGGCCCTTCAACTTTTGAAGTTGCTGCTCGTGAAAGACCTCAGTCACCAGACCCGGGCCCTTCACGCGGTTGAACTTGCCCGACTCCTCCACGCTGACGATACCGGCACCCTCCTGACCACGATGTTGCAACGAGTGGAGGCCGTAATAGGCCAGCGACGAGGCGTTCTCCACGCCATAGACTGCGAAGACACCACACTCCTCGTGCAGCTCACGCTCCTCGACTCCAACCAGCGGATTACTGTTTATTATACTCTTGTCTATCATCTCTTTACTAGATTTTCCGATTCTTACTCCTCCATCTTCTCCAGGCGATCAAGGATCACCTCATAGGACTCGCGCACGTGGCCCAGGTCACGACGGAAACGATCCTTGTCGAGTTTCTCGCCCGTTGCCTTGTCCCACAGACGGCAACTCTCGGGCGAGAGCTCGTCGGCCAGGATGATCTCCCCTTCGGCAGTACGGCCAAACTCCACCTTGAAATCAATCAGGTCGATGCCGATACGATCGAAGAGGTCGATCAGCAGTTCGTTGATCCGCTTGACGGCCGCATAGATCTGCGTCAGGTCGTCATAGCTGGCCAACCCCATCGCCACGGCGTGGTGGTCATTCAGCAGAGGATCGCCCAAAAGATCGCTCTTGTAGCAGAGGTCGTAGATCACATTCCCGGGCTTTACACCCTCCTCCAGGCCGAGACGCTGGGCCATCGAGCCGGCAATCACGTTGCGAACCACCACCTCCAGGGGGATGATCTCCACGCGACGGCAGAGCTGATCGGTATCGTTGATGCGCTCCAGGAAGTGGGTCTTGACCCCATTGCGCTCCAAATACTGGTAGATCAGCGAGCTGATGGCGTTGCAAACACGTCCCTTATCGACGATGGTCGCCTTTTTGATGTTGTTGAAAGCCGTAGCCGTATCCTTGAAGCGCACAATCACCTGTCGGGGATTGTCGCTGAGGAACATCTGCTTGGCCTTGCCCTCGTAGAGCAGTTCTAACTCTTTCATTCTCTTAAGTTTTTATCTCGCAAATCTGTTATCGTTTACGGAAGTAGCGCACGGCATTCTCAAAGAGTGGCTGACGCTTTTCGCCGGCAATGTTCTTCATCAACTCCTCCTCATAACGCTCCGTGTGGCCCATCTTACCCAGGATGCGGCCATCCCGCGAGATGATACCCTCGATGGCGTAGTAAGAGCCGTTAGGATTCCAGGGCGACTCCACAGTCGGCTCCCCGTTGGGATCGACATACTGGAAAGCCACCTGACCCTCACGGAAGAGCTCCTCGGCCAATTCGGGCGATACCACAAACTTACCCTCACCGTGGCTGACGGCGATCGAATGGAGGTCGCCCACCTCAAAACTCGACAACCAGGGCGAGTTGGTGGTGGCGATGCGCGTCGTGACAATCTGTGAGATGTGGCGGTTGATGTCGTTGCGGAAGAGCGTGGGCGACTCCTTGGTCACCTGACCCAGGCGGCCATAGGGCAGCAGACCCGACTTCACCAGAGCCTGGAAGCCGTTGCAGATACCCAGCACCAGACCTCCACGATCCAGCAGACGGTGAATCTCCTCGGCAATCTCCTTATTGTTCAGCACATTGACAATCAGCTTGGCGCTTCCGTCGGGCTCATCACCGGCCGAGAAACCACCACTCAGAGCCAGGATATGACACTCGCTGATGTGACGCTTCATCTCGGCAATCGAGCGCAGAATATCGTCGCTCTCCAGGTTGCACAACACACTCGTACGAACCTCGGCACCTGCCTTACGGAAGGCTCGGGCTGTATCATAGTCACAGTTCGTACCGGGGAATACGGGCAGATAGGCAATCGGGTGCTCCACCGCCTCACCGGGGTAGCTTACCGTACGTTTCTGGTGCTCGACGGCCATCATCGGGGCCTCGTTTCGGGCCTTGTCGGGATAGATCGTGGCAAAACGCTCCGAATTGGCACGTTGCAGGGCATCAAGCGAGAGGGCCACACCGTTGATCGTCAGCATCTCACCCTCCACCGTACGACCCAGCAGGCGGGCATCGGCGAAGTCAAGTTCCACCTTCGACTCAACCACGAAGGAGCCGTAGTTGTAATTGAAGAGCTCCTCCTCGGGGAGGGTCACCTCGGCACCGATGCGGTTACCGAAGCTCATCTTGGCCAGAGCCTCAGCCACACCACCCATCGTCACGGCCCAGGCCGAGAGGATCGAACCCTTCTCGATCTCGGTCGAGAGATAGTCGAAGTTTCGCTTCAACTGCTTCGTATCGGGCATATAGTTCTCCAGCGGGCGGTGCTCCACCAAGTAGAGATAGTTGCCGGCACCCTTGAACTCGGGCGAAATCACGCGGCGGGCATCCACCGTCGTGATACCGAAAGCAATCAAGGTCGGCGGCACGTTAATATCGCGGAAAGTACCGCTCATCGAGTCCTTACCACCAATGGAAGGAAGGCCCAACTCCATCTGCATCTTCAAGGTACCGAGCAGGGCTCCGAGGGGCTTACCCCAGGTGCGCGAGTCGTGCGTCATACGCTCGAAGTACTCCTGATAGGAGAAGCGCATCTTGTCGAAACGAGCTCCGGCAGCCACCACCTTGGCACACGCCTCCACCACCGAGTAGGCTGCTCCGTGGTAAGGGCTCCAGGCCATCAGATAGGGATTGTAACCGTAGGCCATCACCGAAGCGGTGTTGGTATAGCCCAGCGTGGGGAGCTTCTGACACGAAACCTGCGTCTCGGTCTGCTGCGTACGACCTCCATAGGGCATCAGCACGGTCGAGACACCGATCGTCGAGTCGAACATCTCAATCAGACCCTTCTGGGTCACCACATTCTCATCGGTCATATGGCGCATCATCTTCTCCTCGATGCCGGCACCCTCCACCTCACGGCAGAAGGGGTTGCAGTTCTCCACCGAGCCGATGGTGGCCGTGGCGTAGTGCTTGGCACCCGCCGAGTCGATGAACTCGCGCGAAAGATCGACCACCAGCTCATCCTTGTAGTACATTCTCATTCGTGCTGTATCGGTCACATTGGCCACGTGCGTGGTCTCGATGTTCTCCTCGGCACAGTAGCGGCAGAACTCCTCGGCATCCTTGGCCTCAATAACCACCGACATACGCTCCTGCGACTCGCTGATGGCAAGTTCCGTGGCATTCAGTCCGCTATATTTGGTCTTGACACGATCGAGCCAAATATCAAGGCCGTCGGTCAGCTCACCAATGGCCACACTCACGCCACCGGCACCAAAGTCATTCGACTTCTTGATCAGGCGTGTCACCTCGGGACGGCGGAACAGACGCTCCAACTTACGCTCCTCGGGGGCATTACCCTTCTGCACCTCACTCGAGCAACTCTCCAGCGACTGCTCGGTATGCTCCTTCGACGATCCGGTGGCTCCGCCGATGCCGTCGCGGCCCGTACGGCCTCCCAGCATAATCACTACATCTCCGGGGGCAGGACGCTCACGGCGCACATTCTCCGCCTTCACAGCACCCACCACGGCACCCACCTCCAGACGCTTGGCCACATAGTCGGGGTGGTAGATCTCACGCACGTGAGTCGTGGCCAGACCGATCTGGTTGCCATAGCTCGAGTAGCCGGCGGCAGCCTTGCGGCTGATGATCGACTGCGGGAGCTTACCCTTCATCGTCTCGCTCACCGGTGCATAGATGTTGCCGGCACCCGTCACGCGCATCGCCTGGTAGACGTAGCTGCGACCCGACAGCGGGTCACGAATTGCTCCACCCAGACAGGTCGAGGCACCGCCAAAGGGCTCAATCTCGGTGGGGTGGTTGTGCGTCTCGTTCTTGAACTGCAGCAGCCAACGCTCCATCTCTCCATCGACATCCACATCGACATAGATCGAGCAGGCGTTGTTCTCCTCGCTCTCCTCCATATTGTCGAGCACTCCACGACGCTTCAGGCAGCGGGCACCAATCGTGGCAATATCCATCAGACAGATGCTCTTCTGCTCACGACCCATCTCACGGCGGATGTTGAGGTAAAGGGCCAGCGACCCCTCAATCTCATCCTTGACAAAGGACTCCTCCACGGTGATTCCCTCCAACTCGGTGGTGAAGGTGGTGTGGCGACAGTGGTCGCTCCAATAGGTATCCAAAATGCGAAGCTCCGTCTCGCGGGGATTGCGGCCCTCCTCACGGAAGTAATTAACCACCTCACGCAGGTCATCGCTGTTCATTGCCAGGCCATACTCCTTGCAGAAGGGGGCCAGATCCTCCTCCTGAAGATCGGTGAATCCCTCCAACACGGGCACCGGTTTCACCTCGGCCTGCTCACTCTCGTTCAGCAACCCGAGATTCTTCTCACGCGACTCCACGGAATTGATGCAGTAGTGCTTCACGGCCTCCATCTCCTCGGGAGTGAGGGCGGGCTCGAAGATCAGCACCTTGGCACTGCGGATGCGGACGTCGGCGGTGGGATCGATCAACTTCACGCAATCAACGGCCGAAGCGGCACGCTGATCAAACTGACCCGGCAGACACTCGATGGCCAGGTGGCTCGTACCCTCCAAGGGGAGTTCATCGGTCACGCGGTCGGTCACGGTCTCACCAAAGACCGAGTAGCGGCACTTCTCAACCAGCTCCTCCGAGAAGCCGAACAGATCGTAGATATTGACCAAGCGCAACGACTCGAGCTTCAGCGCGAGGTTGTCGTTCAACTCGCTCTTCAAGCTGCGGGCCTCCACCTGGAACTGAGGATATTTCTCGACAAATATGCGGTAATTCTTCATAGTGTTTGAGCTTTTTCAGGCATTATGGATGATTACAACTCCGACTCCAGCACCTTCTCGGTCTGTTTGCGGCGGAACTCCAACAGACGCTCTTCGAGGGCCTTGTCCGTCAAGGCAAAGATCGAGGCGGCGATCAGAGCCGCATTCTTGGCTCCGTTGATGGCCGTGGTCGATACGGGGATACCGCCCGGCATCTGCACGATCGAGAGCAACGAGTCCAAACCGCCCAGGGCCGAAGTCTTGATGGGCACACCAATCACGGGAACGGTCGTCAAACCCGCCGTCACACCGGCCACGTGGGCTGCACCGCCGGCACCGGCAATAATACAGCCGATACCACGCTCGCGAGCCGTGGTGGCATACTCAAACATCAAGTGAGGAGTACGGTGGGCACTGATCACCCGCTTCTCATACTCGATTCCCAGCTCCTCCAACGTCTCAACGGCGGCCGACATCACGCCCCAATCGCTCGTGGAGCCCATAATTACTGCTACTTTCATACGCTTTACTATTTTTTTGTTTCTCCTAATTTTTTCGTCATTCAATGTTTGATTCCGCGACCGAAATTCTTCTCCAACCACTCCTCCTGCCCGACAGAAAGGCAGCCAAATCTCTAATCTTCAACCCCTTCCGGGAAGTTCAAATAAAGAAAACAGAAAACCGCTATGACACAATCGGTCACAACGGCTTCTATCGGTATCGGCACACGGCCCCACACACACTCGCCAAAGGCTGACTGCCCAGGACGGAGGATCGTTTCTGTCGCTCTCTGCGGGGTGTACCGACCATAATTTTCATACTTTTCGCTACCTTGTTTTTGGGGTATTCGGAATACCTCGCAAAGGTAGCATTTATTGACCGAATCCCCAAATTTCGGAGCCAAAAATATCAACAGATCTTAAACATTTTTCGCTCCTTGACTAACGGGCAAAATCGAGCAACGCCCGTGCCACCCGCTCCGGCTCCTCCAAAAAGCCCATATGGCCCGAAGATTCGAGCCACACCACCTCGGCCTGCGGATGGTCAGCCACCAGTTTTTCCGCCGCCTCCAACGAGATATAACCATCCTTCTTGCCGAAGATAAAGAGCTGACGCACAGACGAAGAGCGCAACATTTCGTTACGATCCGTGCGTTCGATCATTCCATTCAGCAGGGCCACAATACCCTCCTCCTCGGTCACAAAGACCTGCTCCACCAAATCCTCGATAGCATCGGCCATTCGGGCACGATTCTCCTCGGCAAAGCCCGCTGCAGGGGCCACGCGGGCCAGCTGCTCCTTCTTGCCGGCCTTGACCAGAGCAATCTCACGGCGACGATTCTCCGCCTTCTCGGGGGTGTCGGCATTGGGGGTGGAGCTCAACAGCACCACGCCGTTCAACCGCTCGGGATAACGCTCGGCAAAGGCGAGAGCCACATAGCCACCCATCGAGTGACCCACCAGCGTACATCGCTCCACACCGAGGGCATCCAAGGCCCCCTTGACCGTATCGGCCAGGTACTCCATCGTATGCACCTCACCCTTCACCTCCGAAATGCCGTGTCCGGGCAGATCGAGAGTAATGACCCGCACCTCCTTGTAGAGATAGGGAACAAAATCCTCCCACACCAGCAGAGATTCAAGATAACCGTGCAGCAGCACCAGCGTACGCTCCCCCTGCTCCGAGTCGCAGACGTGCAGGGCCGTAGAGCCCGCCATCAGAAATTTTTCCGTCATAAGTCTTCTGTTTTGCTCCACAAAAATAGTCATTACACGCTTTTTTTGCCAAAAAACGGGGGAAAATTTTGCAAAGCGGCACATTCTTCGTATTTTTGACCGATTATTGGCAAACCAAAAGTTGCGTGAAAACAGACCTCTCCTATATCCTTTGTCACGGCTCCGGCAACCGTTTTGTGATGTTCGATGCCACGGAGCATCCTGCCCTTTGGGCAGAGATGGAGCTCGATGCCTTGAGCCGCGAGGCCTCCTCGGCCCTTCAGACCGACGGCATATTGCTGCTCTGTCGTCACGAGGAGGAGTATGCGATGCGGATGTTCAATACCGATGGCTCGGAGGCTGAGATGTGTGGCAACGGTATTCGTTGCGTGGCCCGATTGGCCCGTGAACGCTACCTCCGGGAGGAGCATTTTACCCTCTGGTCGGGAGGACGACCCTACCCGGCAAGCCACGAACGCCCCCTCTTCGAAGGGCTGCCCACCTATGGAGTCGATATTGCGGTACGCCTGCAGGGCGGCGACTTTCCCCGAGGCGGGGAGCGATTTCTGGATAGGGAGATCCCCGAGCTCGACCCTGCGCTCCGTTTCAGCTACCTTAATCTCGGCAACCCGCATATTGTGGCCGCTGTCGAGGAGATCGACGAGGAGCTCCTGATCCGACTCGGAGAGCGCGTCAAGCAGCTACCCGAGTGGTTCCCGCGTGGAGTGAATGTCAGTTTGATTCGTCCGGAGGGGCCGCAACAGATCTTTGTGGCCACCTGCGAGCGAGGAGTGGGCATCACCCACTCCTGCGGTACGGCAATGACCGCCTCGACAACAGCCGCCACCCTGCTGGGGCTCTGTCGGGCCGACGAGGAGGTAGAGGTACGCAACCGCGGGGGGCAGGTACGGTGTCGATGCCACCTCGGAAGCAACGGAATCACCACCCGCCTGGTGGGTAACGCCTCCTTCATCGAGGAGGGACGCGCCCTCTGGCAGGAGGGGAAATTCCTCTTGACGGAGCGATATCCGCGTAGCGAAGAGGTAGCCTGTTTTGCCCACTTCATCGAGCACTTGACCCAGGACTGAACAATCTAATTGAACTTATTGAGAATGAGAGGCGTGCGTTATCTGTTAACAAGTTTGGCAATCGGCATTTTGTCGATGGCCTGCAACGTAACGCGCCACCTTTCCGAGGGGGAGTATCTGGTGCAACAGGTAAAGATCGAAAGCGACAAACGGTTGCCCCGCAAGGAGCGCATCACCTCCGAAGAGTTGAAGGATTACCTGCGTCAAAGCCCCAACAAACGCCTCTTCGGAATGAACTTCTATGTTTGGGTCTACGACCTGGCCAATCCGGCCAAAAACAACGGCTGGAACAACTTCAAGCGGCGTCTGGGCGAGGAGCCGGTACTTCTGAAGATGGATCTGACGGAGCGTTCGGCCGACAACTTCAAAAACTATATGGATTCGCGCGGCTTCTTCCGCTCACAGGTCACCTACGCCGTGGATACCACCCGTCGTCCGAAACGCGCCTATATCACCTACACCACCCATCAGGGGGAGCCCTACCGCATCAGCTCGCTGAACTATGAGTTCCGCGATCGCTCGCTGGAGCCCTTTGTGATGGCAGACACGGCCGCATCACTCATTCATCCGGGAGAGAGCTTCGACATCGCAACCCTTAATGCCGAGCGTGAGCGTATCGCCTCGCTGCTGCGTTCAAAGGGCTATTACGACTTCTCGATCAACAACATCGAGTATGTGGCCGACACGCTGCGCGAACCCTACCGCGTGGGGCTGCGACTGATCGTGAAACAGAACCTGGCGGGCTACAACGAGCGGGGAGAGGCGATAATGGAGGAGAATGCCGTCTATCGCATTCGTCAGATTGGCGTAATGCCCCAATACAACCCCACACAGGTCGATACGTTGCTGCGCGAGCGCATCGACACAGTACGCCACCAAGGGCTTGACATCTACTACGACACCAAGCCCAACATTCGCCCGAGGGTGGTGCGCGACCTGATCCCCATCACCGAGCATATGGTCTATGATGCCAACCGCATCACCCGTACCTACGACAAACTGATGTCGATCGGCTACTTCAAGAGTGCCCGCATCGCCTTCAGTGAGGTAGAGGGGTCGGAAATGGTGACCGACACCGTGCGGCTGCGTCTCGACAACGGTCAACGCGACACCACCATTCTCCGCACGGCCCGCACCAAGGAGCTCGACTGCAACATTCTCTGTACCCCGGCCCTCAAACAGAGCTTCAAAGTGGAGCTGGAGGGGTCGCTGACCTCGAGTTTCTACGGCCTTTCGGCCACGGTGGGTTACCAAAACCGCAACATCTTCCGCGGAGCCGAGGCCCTCGACCTCGACTTCACCTTCGGTTACGAGTATATGCGTGCCCCCGACGCCAAAAAGCGCAACGCCACCGAGTTCGGTATTGGTGCCGGCCTCTCCTTCCCCCGCTTCCTGCTCCCCTTCCGCATCACGGGCCGAGGGTTGGTGACCCCGCGCACAAAGGTCAATGTCTCGGTCAATTTCCAAGATCGTCCCTACTACCGCCGTACACTGTCGAGTGCCTCGTGGGGCTATTCGTGGGATTATCGTCGCTACTCGAGCTTCTCGTTGCGCCCCATCGATATCACGGTGGTCAATGTGGGCTATCTGGACAACGACTTCTACAACAGTCTCCAGAATGCCTACTTGCAGAACAGTTACCAGTCGCAACTCATCTCGGCCCTCTCCTTGAGCTATAGTTTCAACAACCAGCGCAAGAATCTGGGCGGCAATGCCACGATGCTGCGCATCAATGCCGAGGTGGCAGGCAACCTGCTCGACGGACTGGAGCACCTCTTCTCCTCACCGGCTGCGGGTGCCGACTACTACGAGCTCTTCGGCATTCGCTACTCGCAATATTTCCGCGTGGATGTCAACGCCAGCCGTAAGATTATGCTGGGCGAGAAGAGTGCCATTGCCGGCCGTCTCTTCGCCGGCTTCGGCTACGCCTATGGCAACGCCGAGGTACTCCCGATGGACCGCCTCTTCTATGCCGGAGGCAGTAACTCGATGCGTGGTTGGACCCCCCGCACCCTCGGCCCGGGTACCACCCCCACCCCCAAAGATATGCTCTACCCCACCCAGCTGGGTGATATGCGTCTGGAGGCCAACCTCGAGTTTCGCTTCCCCATTTGGGGCATCTTCCACGGTGCCGCCTTCCTCGATGCAGGTAATATCTGGTTTATGCGCGAAAATGAGGAGGAGTATCCTTCGGATGCAGTGTTCCACTTCCGCGACTTCTATAAAGGGTTAGGCTTCAACACCGGTATCGGTCTGCGCCTGGACATCAAGTTTGCCGTATTGCGTCTGGACTGGGGTATCCGCCTCCACGACCCCAACAACCCCGCCGGAGAGCGTTGGATCCACAACTTCCGTTGGGACAATACCGCCTTGAACTTCGGCGTGGGATACCCCTTCTAACAAGGGGACAATCTCTGAGCAGCGAAACAAAAGAGCAGCCCTTATGGCTGCTCTTTTTTCCTTGACATCACACCTTTTTCACCTTCGAAAAAATTCAAAACGAACAATGGGTTGTACTCGCGAGTACAACCCATTATCCATTTAATGATTGACGACCGTAAAGGCCGCTTTTGTCCGAAAATTACAAGCCAAGGTGAGCCTTCACTGCGGGCAGAACATCCACCACCGAAGCCTCATCTACATAGACCATCGTGGGGATGGCCGTGTCGAAGATCGCGGTGTAGGCACCGGCCTGGGCAACCGCCTTGATGGCTGCCATCGCCTTCTCCTGCACGGGCTGCATCAGCTCGGCCTGCTTCTGCTGGATCTCCTGCTGGGCCGAACGCTGGAACTCCTCCATACGGGCTGACAGATCCTGCAACTCCTTGTACTTGAGCTGCTTCATCGACTCGCTCAGGGTTGCCTCATTCTTCTGCAGGTCAGCCATCTTGGTATTGATCTCCACCTGCATCGTCTCGAACATGTCGCTGTAATCCTTGATTACGGCATCGAGATTGGTCTGTGCTTCAGCCGTCTCGGGCATTGCTGCAATCAGCTCATTGGTGTTGATTCGTCCGAATTTCTGCGCGTAGAGCGACGTGGCACCCACCACCATCACCAGCGCAAGGGTCAGTTTCAGTAAGTTTTTCATTGTCGTTTATAAAAGTTTGTTTTTGATTTTCCGAATTACTTGAGCTGATCGATCACCGCCTGGGTCTTATCGGCAGCCTCGCCCACAAAGAGGAGCGTGGGGTTCTGGGCCGAGTCGATCACCAGATCGGCACCCACCTGCTTGGCATAGGCCTCAATCGCCGTAAAAACTCGCTTCTGGATGGGCTGAATCAGCTCTACACGCTTCTGCATCAGCGTACCCTCCGAGCCGAAGACCGACTCCTGGTAGGCGATGGCCTGCTGCTCCATCTCAAGGATATTCTCCTCCTGAGCCTGCTGCTGCGAGGCACTCATCGAACTCTTGACACGCATATAACGGTTATAGAGGGTCTCCACCTCGGAGAACTTCTTATCCACCTTCTCTTGCTCCTCCTGGGCCAGCTTGTCAAGCGAGGCGAGTGCCTCATTATAATCGCTCTGCGACTTAAAGATCTTCTCGCTGTTCACCACGATATAGTTCTGCGCTACACTTGCCGAGACAGTCGCTACGACTGCCACCAGGCCGAGAATCCACTTTTTCATACCTCTCTATTTTTTTGTTTTTCCTTTTCTCTTTGATCATCGGATATGGATCCGCGATAACGACATCGCCACAATCCGGCACCCTCAACAAATCCGCCTTTCGGGGCCTTCGACTCTCTCTTCATCCCCTCCGGCGACCTCTCCTATATATAACGCCCCCTTGTTCAAATTTATTGCCATTAGAACTGCTGACCCAGCACAAAGTGGAACTGACTGCCACTTCGCTCGGTCTTGCCGGCGGCGGGATCGAAGCCGTAACCCCAGTCGATACCCAGCATACCCACCACGGGGAGGTAGAGACGGACACCGAAACCGGCCGAACGCTTGATGTTGAAGGGGGAGAATTCACGCCACGATCGGAAACCGTTACCACCCTCTAGGAAGCCCAGCACATAGATCTGCGACGAGGGTTTCAGGATAATCGGATAGCGAAGCTCGACCGTATATTTATTGTAGGCCACCGAGTAGTACTCGCCCACGGGATCGAGATCTCCATCCTCATAACCACGCATCGAGATGATGTCGATACCGTAGATGTTGTAACCCGACATACCGTCACCACCCACCTCGAAACGTTCGAAGGGCGAGACCTTATCTTTGTTGTAGTTACCCAAATAACCCATCTCGGCCTTGGCCATCAGTACCAGCTTTTGATCCGGAGAGAGGGGGACAAACCACTGTGCCTTGAACTGCCACTTATGGAACTCGATCCACTTGTAACGCTCCTGCTCACTCATCGTCTGGTCACTATAATCCTTGCCGTCCCAAAGCGAGTAGGGAGGCGTGGCCTGCACCGAGAAGCTGAAATCGGAGCCTCGACGCGGATAGGTGGGCTGATCGATCGAGCTTCGGGAGAAGAGCAACTTTAGCGAGAAGGTATTGGCCGCACCATTGCTCATCACAAAGGTCGACCAATCGTGAAGTTTGTATCGCTGATAACCCAGCTCTCCATAGAAGGTGAAGTAGGGGTCAGGCCAGGTCAGACGCTTACCCAAACCAACCGAGACACCATTCGAGCGGAAGTAGCGCGTCGGTTTCTGCCAAGCATAGTAGGCATCATTCTGCTCCGAGAAGTAGGCTCCGATCGTAAAGGAGTTGGGCTTGTGTCCACCCAACCAGGGATCGGTGAAGCTGAACGAAAGAGCCTTGTAGTAGGTGCCGTTGGTCTGTGCCGAGATCGAGAGTCGCTGATTCTGGCCCATCGGATAGGGTCGCCAAGCCCCCTTCTTGAAGAAGTTACGCATCGAAAGGTTGTTGAGCGTGATACCCACCGATCCCACGAAGGTACCCGAGCCCCAACCGCCGGCAATATTGAACTGGTCGCTGGCCTGCTCCTCCAGGGGCCAGTTGATGTTCACCAACTCGTTCGACACGGGTTTGATGTCGGGCATAATGGCCTCGGCATTGAAGTGCCCCATTGCATTGAGGGTACGGATGGTTTGCATCAGCATCGAACGGTCGTAGAGCTCACCCGGGCGGGTGTAGATCTCTCGGCGGATCACCTCATCGTCGAGACGATTGTTACCCGAAATACCCACCTCGTTGATGGTAAACTGCTTGCCCTCAAAGATCTTGATCACCAGGTCGATCGAATCCTTGCCCACGATAATCTCATCGGGCGAGATCTGCGACATCAGGTAGCCCTGGTTCTGGTAGAGCGACGACACGGACATCTCGTCGGGGTTCACCTCTCGGCCGATACCCAAACGCTTGTGCATCGACTTCTTGTCATAGACATCGCCTCGCTGCACGCTGAACAGACGCTCCAGATCCTCGGTCGTGTAGACCGAATTACCGAGCCACGAGAGGTTGCGGATGTAGTACTTGTTACCCTCCGAAAGGTTGAGGTGCACACCCATTCGCTTCTCATCAATCGTATAGGTCGAATCGGAGAGAATGGTAGCATTACGGAAACCCTTCGAGTTGTAGAAGTCGAGTAGCAACTCCTTATCCTCGGCAAAGTTCTTCTCATTGAACTTGGTGCTCTGGAAAATGTTGATACTCTTCTGGTGAGTCTTCTTAAAGGTGCGGCGCAGACGCTTTTCGGGGAACTCGTTGTTGCCCGAGAAGGTGATCAGACCGATCTTCACACGCTCTTTGCGGTCGATATCGAAGGTTACGTTCACCGTACGGGGACGCAACGTGTCGTTTGCGATGAGCACATCGACCTCCGTATTGCGAAAACCCTTTTCGGAGAAGTAGTTCTGAATAAGCTTTTTATTCTTGTCGATCACATAATCCGAAAGTTCCGTGCCTCGCTTGAGTTTCAATTTCTCGAGCAGATCCTTTTGCTTGCTCTTCGAGACTCCGGTAAAGTTCCAACTGTTGACCAGCGGACGCTCGTGGAGGAAGAGCTCCAGATCAACACTGTCACCCAGAATGGTGGCACCCACCTTCACATCGGAGTAATAACGCTGATTCCACAGGCGATTCACCGCCTGGGAGATGTAGCTGCCCGGCAGATAGATCGAGTCGCCCGGAATCAATCCTGCCGACGAGCGAATCAAGTCGTGATTCAGGTATTTGATTCCGTGGATATTCACCTTGCGGATATGATAGAGCTTCGGCTCTCCGGAGAACTCCATCATCGGAGCATCCTCCGGAAAGTCGCTGGCCAGAGAGTCGATACCCTCCGGTTCCTGGGCCCCGGCCTGAAGAGCAATGCCCATAAAGAGCAGCAGGGTCCAAAGAGACTTCGCGATGCGATTCATATCGTTATTTCAACTGTCTTTTCTATCTTTAATCACTTCTTTACCAGCCCAAAACGGCGATCACGGGAGGCGTAAACCTCCAGCGCACGGTCAAACTCCTCCTCCGAGAAGTCGGGCCACAACACCTCCGGGAAGTAGAACTCCGCATAGGAGGACTGCCAAAGCAGAAAATTGCTCAAACGGCACTCGCCACTGGTACGCACCACCAGATCGGGATCGGGAGCAAAGGCCGTGTAGAGACTCTCCGAGAGCATCGGCTCGTCGATCTCCTCCGTCCGAATCTCCCCGGCAGCAACCCGCTCGGCAAGCAGGCGTGCAGCACGCACCAGTTCGCTGCGCGAGGAGTAGTTCAGGGCCAGAATCAGCGTCAGGCGACTACCCGCCTCGGTCTCCTGCTCAATGAGTTGCAGGTGCTCCTGCACCCGCTCCGAGAAGCGGCTCCGATCACCAATCATCCGCACCCGTACCCCCTGCCGCTTCAAGGCGGGGGTCTCCTCCATAATGCTGCGACAGAGAATCTCCATCAGGGCACTCACCTCCTCGGCGGGACGCCCCCAATTCTCGGTCGAAAAGGCATAGAGCGTCAAGTACTCCACCCCATTGCGCAGAGCCGCCTTGATGGCCGTACGCACCGACTCCACGCCCTGCATATGGCCCTCATAACGCTCCCTGCCACGGCTCTCGGCCCAACGGCCGTTTCCGTCCATAATGATCGCTACGTGGCGGGGTATTTTTCGCCCTTTTGTCATCCTCTCCCGAAAAACAGGTTATAATTAAGGTGCAAATATAGCTTTTTTGCGTGAATTGTGAAAACGTTTGGCCAAAAGTGAGTGATTTTTACCCTAACTTCTCACATCCACGCCCCAAAGCAACTTCTCTCTTAACGTGTCATAGAAGGAAATAGTGTGCGGCACGGCCAAAAAAATCGACTGTTCGGAGCGGGCGATGTGCAACTCCGCCCCCTCGGCCAAATTACAGGTTCGGTTATCGAGCGAGACAAGGGCCCCCTCGTCGCGGGTGTGTACCCGGAAACGCACACGACTCGAGTCGGGAATCACTACCGGACGCATCGTCAGGTTGTGAGGGGCCAGCGGCGTGATGACGAAGCAGGCACACTGGGGCGAGACCACCGGACCGCCGGCACTGAGCGAGTAAGCGGTCGAACCCGTGGGAGTCGAAAGCAGCACTCCGTCCCCGTGGTATGTAGCCACCATCTGTTCATCGACATAGGCCTCCACCGAGATCATTCCCGCCCCGCGTCGCTGAATGGATATTTCGTTAAGAGCCACCGACTTCTGGCCATCATTCTCATCGTAGAGATCCCCCTCGATTTCGAGCATCGAGCGGCGTTCGATACGCAACTCTCCGCGGGCAATTTCGTCCATCAGCTCCTCCACTCCTTCCGTTTTAAGAACGGTCAGAAAGCCCAATCGTCCGGCATTGAGGCCCACCACCGGAATCGGGGCACCCTTCAGACGGCGGGCACCCTCCAACAGGGTACCATCCCCTCCGAGCGAGAGCATTACGCACTCCTCAGGCTGAGGCTCCACCACCTCGTCATAGCACTGGTCTTCACGCAACGCAATGCCCGTAAGGGCCTCCAACCGAGCGGCAAACTCGCGATTCACCGAAAATTGAAACCCTTGGCGGCAGATCGCCTCCACCACCCGCCCGAGCTCTTCGGGACGATGCGCCGTCGTGGCACGAGAAAAAAGAATGACCTTCATCGTCGAAAATTTCGAAAATTTGAGTAACTTTACCGCAAATATAACGATTTTATGACGAAACTGAGTGTAAACATCAATAAAATTGCCGTAGTTCGCAACTCGCGCGGTGGCAATCGTCCCAATGTACTGCAGGCAGCCCTGGACATCGAACGTTTTGGAGCTGACGGTATCACCGTTCACCCACGTCCCGACGAGCGACACATCCGCTACGCCGATGTGCGGGAGTTGAAACCCCGTCTCACCACGGAGTTCAACATCGAAGGCAACCCCATCCCCTCCTTTGTGGAGCTGGTGCTGGAGAACCGCCCCACACAGGTAACTCTCGTGCCCGACGCCCCCGATGCCATCACCTCCAACGCCGGTTGGAATACGGTGGCCCACCACGACTTCCTGCGAGAGATCACGGCCCGCTTCCAGGAGGCCGGCATTCGTGTCTCGATCTTTGTGGATCCCGTAGCCGAGATGGTGGAGGGAGCCAAACGCTGCGGAGCCGACCGCGTCGAGCTCTACACCGAGGCCTACGCCCGTCTCTATCCCGAGAACCCCGAGCGGGCTATTGCCGACTATGTACGTGCTGCCGAGGCGGCTCGCGCTTGCGGTCTGGGACTCAATGCTGGCCACGACCTCGATCTGGAGAATCTGCACTACTTCGTGGAGCGCATCCCCTGGACCGATGAGGTGTCGATCGGCCACGCCTTGATCAGCGATGCCCTCTACTACGGCCTGGAGAATACGGTAGCCCTCTATCAGCGTTGTCTGAAATAACTTGCAACGAGTTAATGAGCGAGATCAAAGCCCTGAACAAGAAGATTTTCCGCCGCATCGGTGCAATGGCTGACCGAATGGGCGTGGAGGCCTACGTGGTGGGTGGCTATGTGCGCGACTACTACCTGCACCGCCCCTCGACCGACATCGACGTCGTGGTGGTGGGTAGCGGCATTGAGTTGGCCCGCGCCCTGGGCGAGGAGCTCCACACCCGGGTCTCGGTCTTCAAGAATTTTGGCACGGCAATGTTGCGTGCCGAAGGGGTGGAGGTGGAGTTTGTGGGGGCCCGTAAGGAGAGCTACACCCACGACTCACGCAAGCCCATCGTCGAGGCCGGAACGCTACGTGATGATCAGTTGCGTCGCGACTTCACGATCAACGCCCTGGCCTGGTGCCTCAATGAGGGTCGCTTTGGGGAGTTGGTGGATCCCTTCGAGGGGATGTACGATATGGAGGATTGCATCATCCGCACCCCCTGTGACCCCGACATTACCTTCTCGGACGACCCGCTACGAATGATGCGGGCCATCCGTTTCGCCACACAGTTGGGCTTCGACATCGAGGAGGAGACCTTCGATGCCATCGCCCGCAACCGCGAGCGCATCCGCATCGTCTCAAAGGAGCGCATCATCACCGAACTGAACAAAATCGTCCTCTCGCCCCTCCCCTCCATCGGCTTCGAGTTGTTGGAACTGACGGGGCTTTTGGAGTTGATCTTCCCCGAGTTGCACCGCCTGAAAGGGGTTGAGCGACGCGGACAGCACGCCCACAAAGACAACTTCCAGCATACGCTCAAGGTGTTGGACAACGTTGCCAAACGCTCCGACGATTTGTGGCTGCGCTGGGCGGCCCTGTTACACGATATCGCCAAACCCCAATGCAAGGCCTACGACCCCAAGATCGGTTTCTCGTTTCACGGTCACGAAGTCGCTGGTTCAAAGATGGTTCCCGCCATCTTCCGCCAATTGAAACTTCCGCTGGGTGAGCCGATGAAATTCGTCCAAAAGCTGGTCTTTCTGCACCTGCGCCCCATCATCCTCTCGGAGGATCTGGTGACCGACTCGGCAGTACGCCGTCTGCTCTTCGAGGCGGGCGACGACGTGGAAAAACTGATGATTCTCTGCGAGGCCGACATCACCTCGGGTATCGACGCCAAGGTGAAGCGTTATCTGAAGAATTTTGAGTTGGTACGCCAAAAGATGAAGGATCTGGAGGAGCGCGACCGCATCCGCAACTTCCAACCCCCCATCACAGGCGAGATTATTATGCAGACCTACGGCATTCCACCCTGCTCCCTGATTGGCGAGATCAAAGAGGTGATCAAGAATGCCATCCTCGATGGCGAGATTCACAACGACTACGACGAGGCCTACCGACTGATGGAGCGTCTAGCCGAGGAGCGCGGACTGAAGAAGGCCCTCGAGGAGGAGAAATAACCCAATAAGTCCACAAACAAACTATGGATAAAGAGATTGCAAAGTGTATTGAGGTCTTGAAACAAGGCGGTATCATCCTCTACCCCACCGACACGGTATGGGGACTGGGATGCGATGCCACCAACCCCGAAGCCGTGCAGCGCATCTACGACCTGAAGCGCAGCGAAAACAAGAAGTCGATGCTCGTTCTGTGTGACTCGGCCGACCGCGTGGTGCGCTATGTAAACAAGGCTCCGGCCATCGCCTTCGAGGTAGCCGAGATGGCCACGAGTCCCCTGACACTGATTCTTCCCGGAGCGGTCGGGCTGGCCGAAAATCTGATTCCCGAGGAGCGTACCCTCGGCGTGAGAATCCCCAACCACGAATTTTGCCAAAAGTTGCTGCGGAAGTTCCAGAAACCGATCGTCTCCACCTCAGCCAATCTTTCGGGCGAGGAGACCCCCAAAAAACTGGGCGAGGTGAAGCAGGAGATCCTCAACGGTGTTGACCTGGTGGTCCACCCCCGTTTTGAGGGCCGTCCCACACGCAAGCCCTCGGGCATCATCGCCTTCAACGAGCGCGGCGAGTTCTCGATCATTCGCTGATCTCTTCCAAACAGATGCCCATGCGACTCTAAAAAAGAGAAAAACAACCTATGATAACCCTCGAAACAACCATTCAGAAACGCTTCTCGGATGTGGACTCCTTCCTTCACGTCAACAACGTCTCGCAGCAGATGTACTTCGACCTGGGAAAGATGGAGTTCTATCGCCAGATCCTTGAGATTGACACCCCCGAGAAGATTCGCCGCATCATCACCGTCGCCACCCACACCGACTACCGCGGGCAGATCCGTATGGAGGATGATATCTTTGTCCGCACCACCATCGACAAGGTGGGCACCACCTCGATGCAGTTCTTCCAGCAGCTCATCTGCCGCCTGGCCGATGGTCGGGAGGAGGTACGTACTGAGAGTCGTTCGGTAATGGTGGTCTTTGATTTTCAGCGACAGGAGAAGGCTCCTGTGCCCGATGCCTGGCGCAAGAAGTTGCTCGGCGAGTAGTCCGCAAAGTTCACTTTTTCATCCAACCCATTCAAACCTCCCCCGCCCTTCGATTGCGGCACGCCCCTTGCCGCAGGTCGGGGTATGAAACAGCAACTACCCGATGGATTCTCCCTGCCTGACACGCGAAGAGCGTCAGCAGCTGATCGATCTGCTCTTCTCGGAGCAGTGCTCGTGCGTCATTCGTTCGGGCGACACCATTCGCATCTTTCGCCAACGTGGCGTCCTGGATCTCCACACCCTTCTGAACCGGGAACCCGAACTCCTGCAAGGAGCCTTTGTGGCCGACAAAGTGGTGGGCAAAGGGGCCGCCGCCCTGATGATCCTGGGCGGCGTAAAGGAGCTCTTTGCCAACGTATTGAGCCGTCCCGCCCTGGAGCTGCTGCAACGCCACAACATTCCGACAAGTTACACCACCCTGACCGACCACATCATCAACCGCAGACGCACCGACTGGTGCCCGGTCGAGCGGCTCTGCCAACACCTCCAGAGTCCCGAGGCGTGTCTTTCCGCCATCACCGACTTCCTTCTTGGAAAGGCCTGATAATTTTTCCTTTTTTAATCCTCTGTATCCTGTGGTCTCATCGAGTGAGCGGAGCCATTGGCCTTCCGCCCGAGAGTGACTCCACGATTCGTCACACCCTCCCCATCGAGGAGGTGGTCGTAGTGGGCCAAAGCCCCGAAGAGGCCCCGGTGCTCCACTCCTTGGGGCGTACCCACTTTACAAACGAGCAGATCGCCACCTCGCTCTCTCCTTCACTTCTTCCCCTGCTTACCGAGGGGGTCCCAAGCCTCTTCGTCACCTCGCGTGGCGTGATGGGCTATGGCCTCTCGACGGGAGCCGCCGGCACCATCTCCCTGCGCGGCATCGGAGGAGCCCCCACCACAGGTCTTTTGGTGGTTATTGACGACCAACCCCAATATTCGGGTCTGATGGGCCATCCCATTGCCGACAGCTACCTCTCCCACGGAGTCGAAGCCGTGGAGGTGGTGCGTGGTCCCGCCTCGGTGCGCTACGGCTCCCAAGCAATGGGTGGCGTGATTCGGATCACCACCCGTAAAAACGATCGGGAGGGACTGCACGGGGGAGTACGCCTCGGAGGTGGCTCCTACGGGAGTGCCACATCACAACTGCACCTCTCTTGGCAACAAGGCCCCCTCTCGCTCACCCTCTCCGGAGGTTATAATCGCACCGACGGCCATCGGGCAAATATGAATTTTGCCCAGGGTGCAGCCCGCCTCGGAGGCCGCTACCGGCTGAATGAGAGGTGGAGCCTCGGCGGCGACCTCTCGATCGACCGTTTCAACAGTTCCAACCCCGGCCCCATAACCGCCCCGCTCCACGACAACGACGCCCGCATCCTGCGCGGTACGGCGGCCCTCTCTCTCCGCCACCGCCACACCACCTCCTCGGGCTCGGCAACCCTCTTTTACAACCTCGGTCTCCACCAAATCAACGACGGTTACCGGGAGGGCGAGGCTCCGCTCGACTACCGGTTCCACTCCCGCGACCATACCCTGGGAGTGACCCTGCAGGAGGTGCGCCACCTCTTTCGAGGCAACACCCTCGCCCTCGGTCTCGACCTCTTCGACTTTGGAGGTGAGGCGTGGAATCGCTTTTTGAGCGACGACCACAAGGAGGTGATTACCGACAAGCGGCAGCAGGAGGGCGCACTCTATTTCGATATGAACCAACAACTTGGGCGGTTCACCCTCCAGGCAGGGTTGCGCTACGATCACCACCTCCGCGTCGGGGGAGAGTGGGTCCCGCAAGGAGGTGTTACGGCCAAACTACCCGCCCACCTCACGCTGCGAGCCTCGGTCGGCAAGGGTTTCCGTTTTCCGACCATCCGCGAAATGTACCTCTTCCCCTCCCAAAACCCCGACCTGGAGCCCGAAGAGTTGATCAATTACGAAGTTTCCCTCTCACAGAAACTCTTCAAAGGGCGACTGCTCTATGGAATTACCCTCTTTCACATCGAGGGCCGAAATCGAATTCAAACCGTGATGGTCGATGGACGGCCCCACAACGAGAACACGGGGCGCATCCGAAATCGTGGTTTGGAGGTTGAGGTGACGGCAAACCTCGGAAGGCATCTCTTTGTGGAGGGTAGCTATTCGCTCCTCAAGATGAAATATCCGGTGCTGGGTGCCCCCGAGCAGAAACTCTGCGGCCGACTGCGCTACAATGGGGGTCGCTGGCACCTCTCCCTCGACACCCAATACATCGAGGGGCTCTATACTCGCCTCGAAGGCCCCTCGCTGCCCGCTGTTCGGGAGGAGTTTTTCCTGGTGGGGGCAAAGGGCTCCTGCCAAGTCGCCCGATGGGTAACCCTCTGGATTCGAGGTGAGAATCTGCTGGCGCAACACTACACAACCTACCTCGGCTTCCCGATGCCGGAGGCAACCTGGATGGCAGGGGCCGAATTTTCGTTCTGATTTCTCCCGAAAAAGGAGAAAAAATGCTATCTTTGTCGAAAAGATTTTATAAACCAATTCTCATATGAAGAGCAAAGTCTATTTTACCCGAGAGATAAGCCCCGCCAAGTTGGTGGAGCTCTATGAGGTGCTGGGCCGTAAGGCCGAGGGCCGTGTAGCCGTCAAAATTTCGACCGGCGAGCCCGGAGGCCACAACTACCTGCAACCCGCCCTGATAAAGGATTTGGTACAGAAATTGAACGGAACGATTGTCGAGTGCAACACCGCCTACGGGGGTGGCCGAGCTGACACGGAGAGCCACCTGAAGGCAGCTGCCGACCACGGATTCACGGCTATCGCACCGGTGGAGATTATGGATGCCGAGGGAGAGGCAGAACTACCCGTTCAGGGGGGCCGACACCTGACATTCGACATCGTGGGCAAGGGTTACCTCAACTACGACTTCACGGTGATCCTCTCCCACTTCAAGGGGCACCAGATGGGTGGTTTCGGTGGTGCCATCAAGAATATGGCTATCGGCATTGCATCGTCGGCCGGCAAGGCATGGATCCACACCTGCGGCAAGCTCCGCAAGATCGACTGGAAGCAGCTGCCCGAGCAGGATCACTTCCTGGAGGCGATGGCCGAAGCAGCCAAAGCGGTGGCCGACCACTGCGGCGATAAGATTGTCTACTTGAGTGTAGCCAACCGCCTCTCGGTCGATTGCGACTGCAATGCCCATCCCGAGGAGCCCCGTATGGGTGATATCGGTATGCTGGCCTCGCTGGACCCCGTGGCCC
Organism: Alistipes sp.; assembly: GCA_045602705.1. GTDB lineage: Bacteria > Bacteroidota > Bacteroidia > Bacteroidales > Rikenellaceae > Alistipes. Next base: position 75,196 of record JAZSCB010000015.1, on the reverse strand, counting down.
TCGACCGCGCCTCGACCGACCTGGTTCGCTCCTCCGACGACCCGGGCAAGGTGCACCTGATCGAACGAATCGACTCGCGCCACGGTATGCATACGCTGGATTGGGCCGAGCAGCTCGGGATGGGCAGCCAAAGCTATGAACTGATTGAGATTTAAGAGTACCAACCAAAAAGTGACACCAGATGAAAACGACAACTTTGAAACTCTACTCACTCCCCTACGCCGAGTGGCGCACCTGGGGAATCGCCGCCCTCTTTGTGGCTGGAAACATTGTGCTGCCGCAGCTCTTCCACCTCTTGCCCGAGGGGGGAGTACGCTGGTTGCCGATCTACCTCTTCACGCTGATCGGAGCCTATAAGTATGGCTGGAGAGTGGGTCTTGTGACAGCCCTGCTCTCTCCCCTGGCCAACCACCTCCTCTTCGGGATGCCGGCCGCTGCCGCGCTCCCCATCATCCTGGCTAAATCATCGCTGCTGGCCCTGGCCGCCGGCTGGGCTGCTGCCCATTGGCAGCGCGCCGCACTCTGGCAACTCGCCTTGGTGGTGGTCGCCTATCAGTTGCCGGGAGCCGCTTTCGAGTGGGCCTTCACGGGAAGTTTTTCCGCAGCCGTACAGGATCTCACCCTCGGTCTGCCGGGCATTCTGTTGCAGATCTTCGGCGGATGGCTCATCATCAACCTGCTGATCCGCAAATAACCCCTTTCGAGGAGGCAATTTCGAGGGTCTCTGCCTTTGGCAGGGGCCCTTTTTGTATCTTTGAGGGGGTCGGTTTGTTGTTTTAGGGAGAATCGGTCGATTTTTTTGGGTCGGGCAGCGATTTTTTTGCTAACTTTATGGCTGATTTCATAAAAAATACGCTGGACAAGGATGAAAGCACTTGGAATTGATATGGGCTCCTCCTCCATCAAGGTTTCGCTGATGGATATCCCGACGGGGGAGTGCGTGGCCTCGGCCACCCATCCCAAACAGGAGATGCGAATCGATGCCCCCGAGGCAGGATGGGCCGAACAGGATCCCGAAATGTGGTGGCAATACATCACTGAAGGGTTGCAGGAGATCGGTCGCCAACACCCCTTGAGCGAAGTGCGGGCTATCGGCATTACCTACCAGATGCACGGTCTGGTGACCCTCGACAAGGAGCACAAACCGCTCCGCAAAGCGATCATCTGGTGCGACTCACGTGCCGTGGTCCTCGGAGAGGAGGCCCGCGATGCCCTGGGTCGGGAGCGTTGTCTGGAGGAGTTGCTGAACTCGCCGGGCAATTTCACCGCCTCGAAGGCGGCCTGGGTGAAGCGTAACGAGCCCGAAATCTTCGCCCAAATCGACCGCTTTATGCTACCAGGCGACTATGCAGCCTACCGCCTTTCGGGCGAGATCTCCACTACGCAGAGCGGCCTCTCGGAGCAGATCCTTTGGGACTTCAAACACGAACATCGGGCCGATCAAGTGGCCGACTACTATGGGCTTCCCCTCTCGATGATCCCCGAGGCACTCCCCTCGATCGGCATTCAGGCCCGCACCAACCGACAAACCGAGGAGCTCTTCGGCATCCCCGAAGGGACTCCGATCAGCTATCGCGCCGGCGACCAACCCAACAACGCCTTTTCGCTCAACGTGCTGGATGCCGGCGAGGTGGCCGCCACGGGAGGAACGAGCGGCGTGGTCTACGGCGTAGCCGACACCCCCAAAGCCGACCCGCTGTCGCGTGTCAACACCTTCCTGCACGTCAACCACAGCAGCACTTCGCCCCGCTACGGCATCCTGCTCTGCATCAATGGAACCGGCATCCTCAACTCGTGGGTGAAACGCAACCTGGCCCCCCACCTCTCCTATGATGAGATGAATACCCTGGCCGCCACCGCTCCGGTGGGCTGCGACGGACTGCGAGCCCTCCCCTTCGGCAACGGAGCCGAGCGCGTGCTGGAGAATCGCTACACGGGAGCCTCCTTCTCGGGCATCGACCTCAACCGCCACGGGCTGGCCCATCTGTTGCGTGCCACCCAAGAGGGCATCGCCTTCTCTTTCTTCTACGGTATCGAGGTGATGGGCCGTATGGGGCTTCGCCCTGAGGTGATTCGTGCCGGTCGGGCCAACCTCTTCCTCTCGCCCCTCTTCCGCGAAACCCTGGCTACACTGAGCGGAGCCCGCATCGAGCTCTTCAACACCGACGGGTCGCTGGGTGCTGCCCGCGGAGCCGCCCTGGGTGCCGGATTCTACACCTCCCGCGAGGAGGCTTTCCGCTCCCTCAAGCGTCTGGAGGTGGTGGAGCCCAACCCCGAATGGCGGGAGCCGCTTCTGAAGGCCTACGAGGCGTGGAAACGAGATCTTGAAAAGAGTCAGCAGACGGCATAAAGGCTGACCGAGAACAAAAATTCATAAAAAAGCAAGCGAACAATTTGTAGAACAAAAAGATAGAAGATTATGGCAAAAGTTTATTTTCCTACGGTAGAGAAGATCCCCTTTGAGGGGAAGGAGTCGAAGAACCCGATGGCATTCCACTACTACGAACCCGAGCGCGTAGTTTATGGCCGCAAGATGAAGGATTGGCTGCGTTTCTCGATGGCCTGGTGGCACACGCTCTGTGCCGAGGGCGGTGATCAGTTCGGCGGTGGCACCAAGCAATTCCCCTGGGCCGAGGGTGCCTCAGCCTTGGAGATCGCCAAGGCTAAATTGGATGCCGGTTTCGAGTTTATGCAGAAGGTGGGCATCGAGTACTACTGTTTCCACGACGTGGATCTGATCAGCGAGGGCGACTCGATCGAAGAGTATGAGGCCAACCTGAAGGCGATTGTTGCCTATGCCAAGGAGAAGCAGGCAGAGACGGGTATCAAGCTCTTATGGGGTACGGCCAACGTATTCGGCCACGGCCGCTATATGAATGGTGCCTCGACCAACCCCGACTTTGCCACGGCAGCCCGTGCAATGTTGCAAATCAAGAATGCCATCGACGCTACCATCGAATTGGGAGGCGAAAATTACGTCTTCTGGGGTGGCCGCGAGGGCTATATGTCGCTTCTGAACACCGATATGAAGCGCGAGAAGGAGCACCTGGCCACGATGCTCACCATCGCCCGCGACTACGCCCGCAAACAGGGTTTCCAGGGCACCTTCCTCATTGAGCCCAAGCCGATGGAGCCGATGAAACACCAATACGACGTTGATACCGAGACCGTAATCGGCTTCCTGAAGGCCCACGGTCTGGAGAAGGACTTCAAGGTGAACATCGAGGTAAACCACGCCACGCTGGCAGGCCACACCTTCGAGCACGAGTTGCAGTGCGCCGTAGATGCCGGTATGCTGGGCTCGATTGATGCCAACCGCGGTGATTATCAGAATGGTTGGGACACCGACCAGTTCCCCGTGGATCTCTACGAGTTGGTTCAGGCGATGCTGGTGATTCTGCGCGGTGGTGGTCTGCAGGGCGGCGGCACGAACTTCGATGCCAAGACTCGCCGCAACTCGACCGACCTGGAGGATATCTTCATCGCCCACATCTCGGGGATGGATGCAATGGCTCGCGCCCTCCTGATTGCGGCCGACATTCTCGAAAATTCGCCCTACGAGCAGATGCTCAAGGAGCGTTACGCCAGCTACGACGACGGCGAGGGTAAGGCTTTCGAGGAGGGTCGGATGACCCTTGAGGAGGTGGCCGACTACGCCCGCCGACAGGGTGAGCCCAAGCGCATCAGCGGTAAGCAGGAGCTCTACGAGTCGTTGATCAACCTCTACATCTAACCGATTTTCAACCGGGTACGCCTCTTTGGAAGCGTACCCTCAACTTTGATTCAACCTATGACTACAATTTCCCAACAGGGCAGCAAACTCTACCTCTTCTCCATCGTGCTGGTGGCGGTAATCGGAGGTCTGCTCTTCGGTTACGATACGGCCGTCATCTCGGGTGCAGAAAAGGGGCTGCAAGCCTTCTTTATGGGGGCCGACTTCACCTACACCGATGCAATGCACGGCATCACCTCGTCGAGTGCTCTGATCGGCTGCATCATCGGTAGTGCCCTCTCGGGTCTGCTGGCCTCATCGCTGGGCCGCAAGCGTTCACTCTTCGTGGCGGGTGTTCTCTTCTTTCTCTCGGCCCTGGGCTCCTACTACCCCGAGTTCCTCTTTTTTGAGCCGGGTGTCCCCTCCTTCTCGTTGCTGATCGCCTTCAACCTCTACCGCATCCTGGGTGGTATCGGTGTGGGTATGGCCTCGGCCATCTGCCCGATGTATATCGCCGAAATTGCCCCGAGCAATATGCGCGGCACGCTGGTTTCGTGGAACCAGTTTGCCATCATCTTCGGTCAGTTGGTGGTCTATTTCGTCAACTTCCTGATTCTGGGCTCCCACGCCAATCCCGTCATCGACCTGGTGAATGGCGTAAACAGCATTCTGAACCCCGAGACCGCCGCCTGGACCATCGAGAAGGGTTGGCGTCTGATGTTTGTCAGCGAGGCCGTGCCGGCCGGACTCTTCACGTTGCTGATTCTGCTCGTTCCCGAGACCCCGCGTTACCTCGCCATCTCGGGCCGTGACCAGGAGGCCCTCACGGTGCTGAGTCGCATCAATGGCCAGGAGCGTGCCGCTGCCATCCTCTCCGAGATCAAGGCTACGGTTCAAGAGAAGACCGAGAAACTCTTTACCTATGGCTGGCTGGTTATCTTCATCGGCATTATGTTGAGCGTCTTCCAGCAGGCTGTGGGCATCAATGCCGTGCTCTACTTTGCCCCCCGCATCTTCGAGACGATGGGTATGGGCAACCCGATGGTACAGACCGTGATGATGGGTATCGTCAATATTCTCTTCACGTTGCTGGCCGTCTTTACGGTGGAGAAGTGGGGCCGTAAGCCGCTTTTGATCTACGGATCGATCGGTATGGCCATCGGAGCCTTCGGCGTGGCCCTCTGCAATGTGGTGGTGTTGCCTGCCGTACTCTCCGTGATCAGCATTATGATCTACAGTGCCTCGTTTATGTTCAGCTGGGGCCCCATCTGCTGGGTGCTGATCGCCGAGATCTTCCCCAACACGATTCGAGGTGCTGCGGTGGCCGTCGCCGTTGCCTTCCAGTGGATCTTCAACTTCATTGTCTCCTCGACCTTCCTGCCGATGTACAATATGCGTCTGGGCGAGATGGGCGACAAGTTCGGTCATATGTTCGCCTACGCTCTCTACGGCGTGATCTGCGTAGCAGCCGCCATCTTCGTCTGGAAACTGGTACCCGAGACCAAGGGCAAGACGCTCGAAGAGATGTCGGCACTCTGGAAGGGTAAGATGAAGCGATAGTTCGCCACGAGAATCAACTTGTGAGGGAGAGTTCCAAAAGGAGCTTCCCCTCTCTTTTTGGCCTTTTCTTGGAGTGAAAAAAATTGTTTCTTTCAGAAACATTTTCTATCTTTGTCAATTGTTAACAACAAAAACAGGAACAAATTTAATCAACAATATCTGTATGAAACGATTTCTCTCTTTTTTGAGCGCAGCAGCAATGCTGTTGGCCGTGGGTTGTGCCGAGGAGTACGACGATACGGCATTGAATGATCGCGTAAGCGACCTTGAGGAGCGTGTCGCCGACCTCGAGGAGCTCTGCAAGACGATGAACAGCAACATCACCGCCCTGCAGACCCTGGTGGGTGCCCTGGAGAAGAACGACTATGTAACCGACGTGGCCCCTGTCACGAAGAATGGCGAGGTGATCGGTTACACCATCTCCTTCTCCAAGAGCGAGACCATTACCATCTACCACGGTGAGGATGGCCAGAACGGTCAGGACGGAGCCAATGGTACGAATGGTGCCGATGGTTACTCGCCCGTTATCAGCGTAGCCCTCGCTTCGGACGGCAACTACTACTGGACCGTGGATGGTGAGTGGTTGCTCGACAAGGAGGGCCAGAAGATTCGCGCCAACGGCATCGATGGCGAGGATGGACAGGACGGTGCCCCCGGCAAGGATGGTCAGGATGGTGCCCCCGGCAAGGACGGCGAGGATGGCAAAGATGGCGAGGATGGCCAGCCGGGTCTCCCCGGTCAGGATGGTGCTCCCGGTCAGGATGGCCAGGACGGTACTCCCGGTCAGGATGGTGCCGACGGTAAGGATGGCGTAACGCCCGAGCTCACGATCGAGAACGGCATCTGGTATGTCTCCTATGGTGATGATTATTGGAAAGAACTTGGCCCGGCTACGGGCGAAAAGGGCCAGGATGGTGCCAATGGTAAGGATGGTAAGGATGGCGACAGTTTCTTCTTGAGTGTTGATACCACCACCAGCGTAGAGTATGTCTATTTCACGCTCGCAGACGGCACGGTAATTCAGTTGCCGACGTGGTATGCCTTCGAGGAGTTGAAGAAATACTGCAATGAGGTAAACACCAACCTGGAGGCTCTGCAGGCAATTGTCAAGGCTTTGCAGGAGAAGGATTACGTAGAGAGCGTCACCCCCGTAATGGAGGAGGGCGTAGAGGTGGGTTACACCATCACCTTTACCAAGAGTGCTCCCGTAACGATCTACCACGGCAAGGATGGTCAGGATGGCCAGGATGGTCAGAATGGTGCCGACGGATCGAATGGTCTGGATGGTTACACTCCCGTAATCGGTGTAGCCGTAGATGAGGATGGTCTCTACTACTGGACGCTTGATGGCGAGTGGCTCACCGACGAGGCCGGCAACAAGATCAAGGCCGTAGGTATCGATGGTCAGGATGGTCAGGATGGCCAGGATGGTGAAGATGGCCAGGATGGTGCCCCCGGTCAGAATGGCGAAGATGGCAAAGATGGTCAGGATGGTCAGGATGGTCAGGATGGTGCCCCCGGCAAGGATGGCGAAGATGGTAAAGATGGTCAGAACGGTGCCCCCGGCAAGGATGGCGAAGATGGTAAAGATGGTATCACGCCGCAGCTGAAGATCGAAGAGGGTTACTGGCACATCTCCTACAACGACGGCGAGAGCTGGACGCAGCTCGGCAAGGCAACCGGTGAGGATGGCAAGGATGGCCAGGACGGTGCCCCCGGCAAGGATGGTGCCGATGCTACCGCCATCTTCAGCGAGGTCGATTTCGACGAGGATTCGCTCTACCTCACGCTGGCTGACGGCACGACTCTCCAGCTGCCTTTGGCCTCGAGCTACCTCTTCAACAAGATTCAGTCGATCAGCTATATGCCGACCTATGTGGATGGCAAGGCAACGATGAAGCGCATTATCGGCGAGGATGAGGGTCTGGCCGTACTCGACTTTGTCATCTCGCCCAAGAAGTGTACCTCGGAGATCGTGGCCTATTGGCAGAAGGCTCCCAAGGATCTGGTTGTCAAGGCGGTCTATGCCGAGACCCGTGCCCTGGAGTTCCAGACGCTGCCCGTTGTGGCTTGCGAGGCCGACGCCGCCAATGGCGTGCTGAGCGTCACCGTTTCGGGCGAGAACCTCTCGGAGGAGTTCTTCAGCGGCAAGGCCGTACTGAATGCTATGCTCTTCTTCACAGATGGAAACTCCAACATCACCTCCAACTACTTCCAAATGGTAGGCACCTCGACGGCAGCCGCCAAGAAGGAGGGCACGATTGATCTGGGCAGCTATATCGCCACCTGGAACTATGCCGCCGATGCCGCCATCGATGCGCTGGCCACGAGCAAACGCAACTACACGCGCGAGTTTGCCCTCGATCTGACGCAGGCTACGAGCAATTTGCCCGAGGGTTCCGAGGTTACCATCGAGCAGGTGTTGGCCGCCACGCCGACCCAGATTACGGTGAACGGCACCGTCAGCGACAAGGTTACCATCCGAGGTAAGAAGCTTACCTTCAGTGGTTTTGAGTGGGAGGAGAGCTACTCGATCAAGGCCTCGTACAGCTTCGAAAAGGCCAATGTAACCCTCTCCGCCACGATCAAGACGGTGGACCGCGGCCGTGAGATTCTCACCATCACCCTCCCCGCTTCGGAGGTGGAGTATCAGAGCAGCCTGGTGCTGGATGAAGACGACATCTTCGACTCGCTGGAGACTGTTTTTACCGCCGTGAAGAAGACGACCGATCTGGGCGAGATGACGGCTCAGGCGTGGCTTACCGACAACTTCGTGACCAACAAGACGAACAACGAGAGCAATTTGGTGAACAACAAGGCGACCCTCGAAGAGTGGAATCTGCACCTGAAGGTTGCCGAGGATGGCCAGCGGGTTTACACCTACTACTCCTCCGACTATCTCTCCGAGATTACCGGTAGCACCATCCCCACCTCGCTGACCTACACCAAGACCTTTACCACCTGGTATGGTCAGACCATCACCCTCCAGAAGGAGCTGAAGTTCCTCTTTGAGGAGTATGACTTTACCTACAACAGCAAGTCCGTTACCGAAATTGGTGGCGGTTATCAGTCGACGGTTGTCCCGGTATATGATCCCGGCATCGGCTCTGCGAGCCTCTCGGCCTTCTCGTTGCAGCAGCTCGATCTGGCAGCCGCCTTCCCCGTTGTGGATGCCGATGGCAACCAGCTGACGGCCGAGCAATTGGCTGAGAAGGGATTGGTTGTAGAGTTCTCGCTGGAGAATACCGCCAAGGGAATCACCATCACGAACAATGTGCTGACCTATAACGGAACGGCTACTTCGGTAGATGTAACGGGTAAGATCTATCAGACCAACCCCGATGGGGGTCGCGTACAGTTGCCCACCCAGTTTGATGAGGGCGGCAAGTTTGCCGAATATATCGTAAAGGGTTACAATCCCCTCAGCAAAGCCTCGGTCACCAATCCTTCGGATGAGGGGAAAGCTATCATCTACGTCGGAGATAAAAAAAGTATTGACATCAATATCTTAAGTTGCATCTCGCTGAAAGATTATCGAGGTTCGAAAACCAACTATAACCTGATTGATCAGGAGCTGGGTACCTGGGTAACCGGTGATGGCAAAAATGGTTTTGCTGACGGCAAATCGGTGGTGGACATCTATAAGATTACGCCGAGCTGGAGCATCTCGTGCAACAAGTCGGAGTATAAAAAATATTTCAGCATCGACAAGAATACGGGCGTACTGACCTTCGACTGTTCTGGAAATCCCTTTGAGGATATCTTCCCCACATACATCGAGACCTATGTTACGCTTACCGTAACCACGCCGTGGAGCGTGCAGGATATCAAGGTAACCTGCACCTTTAAACCCTAATCAACAAGCGTTGATTCTCCCCCCCCAAAAGCGAGGGGTGAGTGCCAATGCACTCACCCCTCGTTATTTTTGGCTATAACCCTCGCCTCACCATTAAGGTTGCCCCCGCCCAAAAAAAGGAATCACAGGAGACAAAAAAAGAGCCGCAGAAAAACTGCAGCTCTTACCCCCACCTCTTAAAGAGTAGCGAGAGAGAGACTTGAACTCTCGACCTCATGATTATGAATCATGCGCTCTAACCAGCTGAGCTATCTCGCCATTGCTTCAAAAGCGAGTGCAAAGATAGAGAAAAAATCTTTACTACCAAAATTTTTCTCGTTTTTTTTCTTTCGGCACTGGATTTGCGTCCTCTTTCAGCCTCAAAGAGACCCCCAAAAGGGCCGAGAAAATCCTTATGACCACCAAACAGAGCCACCTCGCACAACGCACCGCCCACACCCTCTCCCTGATGGGGGCCCTGGTGCTGATCATCGCCCTCTCGATCGAGATCATCGGGGGCGACCACCTCCACTTTTCGCCCGAATACCTAATGCTGCAGCTGGGGATCTGCATCCTCTTTCTGATCGACCTGGGGGTTCGCTGGGCCACGGTCGGGATGCAACGATGGGCCTGGATCGGCCATCTGATCTTTCTTCTATTGGCCATTCCGTGGCTCAATATCGCCGAGTGGTGTCACTGGGAACTGAATCGAGCCGAGGGGATGGCCGTGGCAGCAATGCCCCTTCTGCGAGCCTTCCTGGCCCTCTATCTGCTGGTCCACTGGATGATTGAGGGGCGCGTGAAGCGGCTCTTTATGGCCTACCTGATCACCGTCGTCCTCTTTACCTACCTCTCGGCCCTGATCTTCTATGACTTTGAGGCCCTGGTCAATCCCCACCTCAAGGGGTTTGGCAATGCCCTCTGGTGGGCCTGGATGAATGTCACCACGGTCGGGGCCGCCATCTTCCCCGTCACACCGATCGGCAAGTTGATCTGTGTACTACTCCCCATTGTCGGGATGGCAATGTTCCCCATCTTCACAGTCTATGTCACCTCGCTCTACAACCGACAGCAGCAACAAGAGCAAGAGGCACAGGACAACGAATAAAAAAGAGGAGGCTCCAATGCCTCCTCTTTTTCAGATCCTCCTACCAAACTACTCCTTGGCCTCCAAAATCGGCAGATTGGCCTCGGTGGGGATGTAGATCACCTTATCGGGAATGTTGTTCTGCTGGCGTACCCACAGATATTGAATATAGGTAGTGGTCAGCGAACCATTCTCAATGCGGATTGCTTCGGCAGCACCCTTGGCACGCTCGATCTCGGCCTGGGCATTGAGCTTCTCGGCCTCCAAGTTGGCCTTCGCCTCCTCAATCTTGATCTGGCGGTTCTGCTCCGCCTTGGCCAACTCGGCACGGCCACTCATCTCCTGCTGCCATACGTTATACATCGGCAGACCAAACATCAGTCCCAGTACCACAGCAATCGCAATCAGCGACAAGACAACCAACCCCCAAACGGTCTGGTTTGCAGCATTTCCTTTGTTCATAGCTCTCTTTTTTTGAAATTTAGAAAAAACGGGGAGTTCCCGAAGGCCTCCCCGCTCGAGTATTACTTACCCAGGAGTTGTTTAACCTCCTCGTAGACGGTCTGGCCGTTGTAGCCAAACTTCTCGTCAAGCACCTTGTAGGGAGCCGAATAACCGAAGTGGCTGAGACCGTGGATCATACCATTCTCACCCACCAGACCCTGTAGGTTCACGGGCAGACCCGAGGTCATACCGTAGCGCACGATACCGGCAGGCAGCACCGTATCCTGATAGGACTTGGGCTGATCGCGGAAGAGACCCTCGCTCGGCACGCTCACGATGCGAACGTTGATACCCTCCTTCTGCAACAGCTCGGCACCCTCCACCAGGGTCGAAACCTCCGAACCACTGGCCAGCATCACCACGTGAGGCTTGGCAGCATCCACCACGATATAAGCCCCCTTCGAGATCTGGGCAGCCTCGGCACGGCGGCTCGTGTGGAGCGGCGGCAAGTTCTTGATGTTCTGACGCGAGAGGATCAGAGCCACAGGACGGTGCTCCTCCAAAGCCATCTTCCAAGCCATTACGGTCTCCTCGCCGTCGGCAGGACGCAGTACCACCATCGAACGCTCGCCGTGGTGATTCTTCAGATGCTCCATCAAGCGGATCTGAGCCTCGTGCTCCACGGGCTGGTGGGTAGGACCATCCTCACCCACACGGAAGGAGTCGTGCGTCCAAACATAGATGACGTGCAGACTCATCAGTGCCGAAAGACGTACGGCGGGCTTCATATAGTCGGAGAATACGAAGAAGGTACCGCAGGCGGGAATCACACCTCCGTGGAGGGCCATACCATTCATCACGCAGGCCATCGTCAGCTCCGAAACACCGGCCTGGAAGAACTTACCCGTAAAGTCGCCCTTCTCAAAGGCCTTGGTCTTCTTCAGGAAACCATCGGTCTTATCCGAGTTGGAGAGGTCGGCCGAAGCGACGATCATATTCTCCACCTTCTCGGCATAGTAGCCCAGCACCGTAGCCGAAGCGGCACGCGTGGCGCCATCGGGCTTGATATCAATCTTGTGGTAATCCAACTCGGGAAGCTCGTTCTTGAGGAAGGAGTCGAGCTTGCGGCTCAGATCCTTATTCTCGCTACGCCACTGCTTCTCGGTCTCAGCCATCGCCTCGGCCCACTGCTTCATACGCAGGCGGGCGGCAGCGTAGAGCTCCTTCGACTCATCGAAGATCTTGAAGGGATCCTCCACATCACCATTCAGGTTGCGAACCGTTGCCTCAAAGTCGGCTCCGGCAGCCGTCAGAGGCTGGCCGTGGGTCGAAACCTTGTTCTCGTAGCTGCTGCCATCGGGACCTACGGCACCCTTGCCCATCACCGTACGGCCGATGATCAGGGTGGGACGCTCGGTCTCGGCCTGGGCAGCCTTCAGGGCGGCACGCATCTCGTCGATGTTGTGGCCATCCACCTTCATCACATTCCAGTTCCAAGCGCGATACTTGGCCTCCACATCCTCCGACATCACCTCATCGACGCGGGTCGAGAGCTGGATGTTGTTGGCATCATAGTACATAATCATATTGGCCAGGCCGAGGTGACCGGCAATGCGGCCCACGCCCTGCGAGATCTCCTCCTCAACGGCACCATCCGAGATATAGACATAAGTCTTGTGCGCCATCCACTCACCAAAGCGAGCCACCATAAAACGCTCGGCGATGGCAGCACCCAGAGCCATTGCGTGGCCCTGACCCAGCGGGCCCGAAGTGTTCTCCACACCGTGCAGCACATCCACCTCGGGGTGACCGGGGGTAATGCTGCCCCACTGACGGAGATTCTTCAGATCCTCCACCGAGTAGTTGCCGGCCAGAGCCAGCGTAGCGTAGAGCATCGGCGACATATGACCCGGATCGAGGAAGAAACGATCACGGAAGGGGTGATCCATACGTGCGGGGTCGTAATTGATGAACTCGGCATAGAGCAGGTTGATGAAGTCGGCACCACCCATAGCACCGCCCGGGTGACCCGATTTGGCCTTTTCGACCATTGCAGCAGCCAGGATACGGATATTATCGGCTGCTCGCAGAAGTTTGGAGTTTTCCATCATATTTTTAAGGTTCTTGTTTTTGTTCAAAGATTTTGCGTTTTCGTAAATACAAAGATAGTAAAAAGAGTCTGCGTTGCAAAAATATTTTCAACTTTTATTTCCCCCGAGGTTCGTTTCCCTCTTCCGAACGATTATTTCCCCTTTGGGTAGGGGAATTTTTCATTATTTTTTCATACTTTTGTCCTTTGAGATTCGTTTTTTTAAAGCATAAATTGAAACATAGAGCATAAAACTATGAGAAAATTTCGTTTTTGGGCACTCGTCGCCCTTCTCTTCACGACGATTGCCTGTGAAGAGGATCCCTTTCAGAAGCTTCCCTCCACGAAGAGTCCTGTGCTGACACTCACCTCCGAGGCCACGATCGACTTCGACTCCAAGGGTGGCAAAGGGAGCATCTCCTACACCCTTGAGAACCCTAAAGAGGGGGTCAAGGTAGAGGCTTCGTGCGAGGCCCAGTGGATAAAGAACCTCACGGTGGGCGAAAGAATCACCTTCACGGTTACCTCCAACCCCGAGAAGGAGGGCCGCGAGAGCCGTGTGGTGGTAAGTTACACCGGAGCCGATGGTTTTGAGGTAAAGATCAAGCAGTTGGGCGATGGCGAAATGCCCCTCCCGACCGATGTGGAGGTACTGGCCGAGGGGGAGAATGCCGCCTCGTTGCCGCTGATTTCGACCAACCCGGCCCTCTTTACCGACAAGACGACGGAGCCCGTAGTGGTGCGCGTCAATGTGGCCGGTACCGCCTTTGAGGAGAAGTTCGACGAGTTCTACGCCCACACGGGTGTCATCACCGACAAGAGCACCTCGAACGGGGATTGGAAGTATGTGAAGACCGATTGGGGCACCAACAGCGACGATACAAAATTGGTACGCTACGGCAACACCGACATCTTCTACCTGGTGCTCAACGGCGGCCCGAAGGCCTACTACGGCGTACCCGAAGGGGAGGCAATCGAGAAGCTGGCCTTCGTATTCCGCTCCGCCGACTCCAAGAGCGAGCTGAAGGATAACGGCAACGACATCTTCATCACCCTCTCGAAGGGCGGCCTCGACATCCTCTTCACCTCGCCCCAAAATGGTGAGATCTGGGAGGTTGGCACCCCCTATACCGTCAGTGTGCAGTTCAGCGAGGCTACCTACGGCAAACTCTTCCAGAATGAGCAGTTGGTAGCCGAGAGCAACGGCGAGAAGATCTCCTATGAGTTTACCCCGAGCCAGGCCGAGGATCTTATCTTCAAGGCCGAGGCCGGCAACGGTACGGAGGTGATCACCGAGGAGGTTCGCGTAAGCATTTTGGGCGAGACCATCGACCAGACGCGTCCCGCCGGGGTCCGCGAGGGTGTTACCGTCGAGGGCTCGGAGGCAACCTTCGTCCTCTACGCTCCGGGCAAGGAGTCGGTATCGCTCCTGGGTGACTTCAACGACTTCCAGGTATCGAATGACTACCTGATGAAGCGCGACGGCGACTACTTCTGGTGTACGGTTTCGGGGCTGGAGAGCAACGTGGAGTATGCCTACCAGTTCCTGGTGGATGGCTCGATCCGCGTGGGTGACCCCTACGGGACCAAAGTCCTCGATCCCTGGAACGACCCCTGGATTCCCGCTTCGACCTATCCCGACCTGAAGGCCTTCCCGACCAATGCCAGCGATATGGTCTGCACCTTCACCACGGCAACTCCCGCCCCCTACAACTGGAGTGACTTTGATCGTCCCGCCAAAAATGCGCTGGCCATCTATGAGTTGCACTTCCGCGACTTCTCCTCGACGAGCGACATCGACGGGGCAATGGAGCACCTCGACTACCTCGATCGTCTGGGCGTGAATGCCATCGAACTGATGCCCATTATGGAGTTTGACGGCAACGACTCGTGGGGCTACAACCCCTGCTTCTACTTCGCCCCCGACAAGGCGTATGGTACGGCTGAGGATTACAAAAAGTTCATCGACGAATGCCACAAGCGCGGTATGGCCGTCATCGTGGATGTTGTCTTCAACCACGCCACGGGACTGTTCCCCTGGGCCAAGATGTGGTGGGACGGCTCGAAGAACTGCACGGCAGCCGAGAACCCCTTCTTCAACGTGGAGGCAGTCCACAACTGGAGCGTATTCCACGACTTCAACCACACCTACGAGAAGACGCGCAGCTACTTCAAGGAGGTGCTGCAGTATTGGCTCGAGGAGTACAACATCGACGGCTATCGTTTCGACCTGACGAAGGGTATCGTACAGCACCCCGGCAACTACGACGCCTCGGGCTACTCCTCCGAGCGCATCGGCTTCCTGAAGGAGTACGCCGACGCCATCCGTGAGGTGAGCAGCGATGCCTACATCATCTTCGAGCACTTCTGCGACACGCGCGAGGAAAACGAGCTGGCCGCCTACAAGGATATCCTGCTGTGGAGTAACAACGGTATGGGTGGCTACCACGAGAGTGTAATGGGTTGGACCGGCGGAGGCAAGAGTGACTTCTCGGGAGCCTTCCGCTCGGGTCGTGTGAACAACATCGAGACCCACGACGAGGAGCGTGCCGGTTACAGCGCCGTTACCTATGGTCAGAGCTGGGTCAAGAACGACTGGTCGCGCATCTCGAAGCAGCTCCAGAGTGCCTATGCCTTCCACTTCCTCTCGCCCTACCCCAAAATGATGTGGCAGTTCGGTGAGCTGGGCTACGACTACTCGATCGAGTACAACGATCGCACGGGCCGCAAGCCGGTGAAGTGGGAGTACTACGAGGATCCCGACCGCAGAGCCCTCTACGACACCCTCTCGAAGGTGATCTCGTTCCGCACGGAGAATGAAGCGATGTATGCCGACGGCGTAACGGTGGAGGAGTTCAGCCACCGCGTAGGCGACAGCTATATGAGTGCCAAGCAACTCATCTACCGCACTTCGGCCGGTTCGGTCGTGGTCGTGGCCAACTTCTCGAACAATGATGCAACGGCCCAAAGCATCAAAGTCGGCGAGAACGGCACCTGGACCAACCTCCTGACCGAGGAGTCGGTAACCATCACCGATGGGACCTTCACGGCTGCTCCCAAGGCCGGTGAGTTGATCATCCTGGTCAAGACCAACTAACTCAAGAGCAATCCGAGGGCCCGCCTGCGGGTGGGCCCTCCCCTTTTGTATATTATAGAATGGAAAACATCCAATATTTCGACGAATTCGAGAGCCGTCTGATGGAGGAGCTTCTCAAACTCTGTACCTCCCACAAGAAGCTCGACGGCACGCTGCTCGCCTCCGAGGATATCGACCTGAAGTGGAAGGAGTATGCCCCCCACTATATGGCCGACTCGGTGAGCCAGATCAACACCTTCCCCGCTGCCGCCATTGCGTGGGCCGGCTATGTGGGAATGGCGGTTGCCCACCGCTGGGACAGCAACTGGGAGCAGACCCGGGAACTTGCCTATGAGTCGTTACACGGTCCCCGGGGCTTTGATGATATGGACGAGTTTATCACCGCCAAGATCCTGGGCATTCCGCTGGAGAGCCCCGAGGCGGAGTCAATCGAAGGCATTATGCGAAGCTGCGCCCATACGGCGATGAATCTGATTCGCCGCGAGGATACCGAGGCACAGACCACCAAGGCCTTCTATCTCTTCGCCCGCACGGCCCGCTCACTCTTCCGCATCGGAGCTGCCCTGGAGTTGAAGCGACTGGGCTACAAGTTCGAGAAGATGCAGATGCCCACCGCCTACAACTAACCGTCGCACAAAAAAGCAGCCTGCCCCTGAAATGAGGCAGGCTGCTTTTTTCAGCACGCTTACTCTTTAGGCTACCGGAAAGAGCAGAAGAGCCAAGAGAAGCATCACGATAAAGCCCAACAGAAGCAGTCCGGCCATCGAGAGGCAACCTCCGATACACCCCATCTTGGGCTCCGAACCTTCGGGCAGGGGGCGCGAAAGGAGGACGAAGATCAGACCGACCAGCGGCGTGAAGATCAAACTGATGATAAAGGCCCAGCCGAAACCGAGCTCTCGGCGGCTGCCGAGCCAGCCCACCAGGGCCGGAAGGAGACATCCGAAGAG
This sequence comes from Alistipes sp., assembly GCA_045602705.1. Taxonomy (GTDB): domain Bacteria; phylum Bacteroidota; class Bacteroidia; order Bacteroidales; family Rikenellaceae; genus Alistipes. The sequence continues at coordinate 58,422 of JAZSCB010000015.1, read as the reverse complement.
GAGTGCTCCAAGTACCAAAGTAATCATAAGACTATCTTTTCAAGTTATTATCGTTCAAAACGGTAGTAGGTTCCCAGAGGTAGATCCTTTCCGCTTCTATCCTCGAAATAGAGCTCTCCAGCCTGCTCCTTATGGGGTTTCCCAAAGGCCTGACGCACCGCCGTGCGGGCCAACATTGCCGAGAGCCCCATCGAGTAGAGGTTCAAGACCAAAAAGGCCCCCTGCGGCTCCAGAAGTTCGGCACAAGCCGCCAACATCTCGCCGATATGGCTCTCCAACACCCACTTCTCCCCATCGGGACCTCGGCCATAGGCGGGAGGGTCGAGAATGATGCCGTCGTAGCGATTGCCACGACGCACCTCCCGTTTCACAAAACGCAAGGCGTCCTCCACCATCCAGCGAACCCCCTCCAGACCGCTTGCCTCCATATTTTCGCGCGCCCAGGTGACCACCTGTTTCACCGAATCAACGTGTGTCACCTCGGCACCGGCTGCACGGGCTGCCAGCGTTGCTCCACCCGTATAGGCGAAGAGGTTCAACACTTTGGGAGTACGTTTTTTGACCGCGGAGAGCTCCTCCACCTTATCATAGATAAAGTTCCAATTCTCTGCCTGTTCGGGAAAGATGCCGACGTGCTTGAAGGAGGTGAAGGCCAGGCGCAGGCGCAGATGCATCGCCTTGTAGCGGTAGTCAATCTCCCAGCGCGAGGGCATACCGGGCTTCATCCGCCACTCTCCCCGCTCTTCGCTCTTGGCATCGCGCAAAAACGAGGCATCAGCCAACCGCTGCCACTCCTTTTCATCAAGGCTTCGTTGCCAGATCGCCTGCGGCTCGGGACGGCGCGTAACAAATCGGCCGAAACGCTCCAGTTTCTCAAAATTTCCCGAATCAATCAACTCATAATCGGCAAATTGCGTCTTTAACTCCTGTAGGGCCATACCTATATCTTGTTCGTTGTTGTATCTTCAATCATCGGCTCTCGTCAATGAGGCTCATTTCACATCGCTCGCAGTCAAATCGAAGGCGGTAGCGGAAATTTCCGTGCTCCAGGAAGAGGTCGCCCCGAAGCGCAGGGTGCTTCCGAAGGCACTGTCCAATCTCACGGCGCAGGCAATAGGAGCAGTGCATCACCCGATGTCCGCGGGTCGAGGGCTCCAGATCCAATCCCCGCTCAATCTGCTCAACACCGTGGTCGCGATAGAAAGCCTCGGAGAGGCGATTGGTAACATTCTCCTCGGCCGAAAGCGTTCGTTTCGGGTAGCGGGGAGCCGGATTCTCAGGGCGAATATCGTGCGGCATCGGACGGTTTATCCGCGCCTCCAACAGCCTTTCAAGTCCCTCTCGGCGCATCTCGGAGAGGAGCGAGACGGGAACAAAGCGCACCTTCCCCTTCACCTCCACACGCTCCACGGCAAAGATCGTATCGCCGCTTCGCTTCAGCTGGCTCTCAAGAGTGGAGAGCATCCGCTCCTCGTTCTCGGCCGCGGCGAACTCACCGCAGCGTTCCACCACCGCCTCAACCCCTTCGCAGTCGCGGTAGGTGAGGCGCAACAGACTCTCCGAGAGCTCCACTCGGGCCTCTGCTGGAATGGTACGGCGCATTCTGCTGCGCTCGAGTTGCAGGTTGAATTTTCGGTCGTAGTTGCGGAAAAGCTCCACTCCGCGCACGATCCCCTCCATTCGGTTGGGTTCCACACGTCGCCCCTCCACCCGATTGACATTGGTGCCTCGGTCGGCAAAGCAGATGCCATCCCCCGGGGCCAATGAGTGGTCCCGATCCAGGGTAAATCCCGTCGCATCGCACTTCACGACACGGCCCACGAACTCGCCCACCGCCTTCGGAGTGTCAAACGAGGCAACATCGGCTGCCTTACCATCAAACATATACTCCGAGAAGCCGCGCGTAAAACTCTTGGCGGGATCAGGCTCAAAGTCGGGGCGGGAGGTACCCACCGAGAGACGGCGAAGATGAGGTCGCCGAGCCAACTCACGGTCGATGGCAGCGCGGTAGTAGGCCACCACGTTGCGAATGTAGTTCAAATCCTTCAATCGCCCCTCAATCTTGAAGGAGCAGATTCCCAAATCCATCAACTCGCCCAAACGGGCCGAGAGGTTCAGATCTCGAACCGAGAGGAGGTGCTTTGAGGCGATGATCTTGCGTCGATTGCCATCCACCAGGTCATAGGTCAGGCGGCAGGGTTGCGAACAGGCTCCCCGATTACCGCTGCGATCGGAGGTCATCGAGCGCGAGAGGAAGCAGCGACCGCTATAGCCCACACAGATGGCCCCGTGAACAAAACACTCCAACTCCGCCTCGGTGGCGGCCCGAATGGCGCGAATCTCCTCGAAGGTAAGACCTCGCTCCAGAATCACTCGCGTAAAGCCGCTCTCGTGGAGGAAACGTGCCCCCTCGGGAGTGCGGTTGCTCATCTGGGTCGAGGCGTGCAGTTCCACCGGCAGATTCATTCGTCGCAGGGCCATATCCTGCACAATGAGGGCATCAACCCCCGCCTCGATAAGTTCGCGGGCCTGCTTCTCGGCCGCCTCCAGCTCATCGTCATAGAGCAACGTATTGAGTGTGACGTGAACCCGTACCCCGAAGCGATGGGCATAGGCCACCGTGCGGCGAATCTCCTCCAGGGAGTTTCCTGCCGCCACACGTGCTCCAAAACGGGCACCACCCATATAGAGCGCATCGGCACCGGCCTCAATGGCCACCACCGCCGCCTCGTAATCACGGGCCGGAGCCAGAAGTTCGACATAGTTCATAGGACAAAGGTAAAAAAAAATGGTGAAATGGGTGTTGCTCATTGCCCATTATTTTATACCTTTGTGGGTTGATACGCTTTTTTGCGCGCAAAGGATTACAAAAACAAAACGAAATAGAGCTATGCTTACAATCAAGCAACTGCGTGACGACCGCGAGGCCGCCATTCGCAAACTGGCCAAGAAGGGGGTCGATGCTGCCCCCGTGTTGGATAAAATTGAGTCGTTGGACGACAAGCGCAAGGCCCTCCAGACGGAGTTGGACAACTGCCTAATGGAACAGAACAAGGCCGCCAAGCAGATCGGAGCCCTGATGGGTCAGGGTAAGCGCGAGGAGGCCGAGGCCGCAAAGGCCCGTGTGGCCGAGTTGAAGGCCCGTTCGGCCGAGTTGGCCCAGGAGCAGAAGGTGGCTGCCGACGAGTTACAGGCCGCCATCGTCACCCTCCCCAACTTCCCCTGCGACCTGGTGCCCGAAGGCCGTACGGCCGAGGAGAACGTGGTGGTGAAGCAGTCGGGTGAGATCCCCGAGCTCCCCGCCGAAGCCCTGCCCCACTGGGAGTTGGCCAAAAAGTACGACATCATCGACTTCGACCTGGGTGTAAAACTTACCGGTGCCGGTTTCCCCGTCTATAAGGGAAAGGGGGCCCGTCTGCAGCGCGCCCTGATCAACTTCTTCCTCGATCGCAACACCGCCGCCGGCTACCAGGAGGTGGAGCCCCCGATTCTGGTGAACGAAGCCTCGGGCTTCGGCACGGGACAGCTCCCCGACAAGGAGGGTCAGATGTACCACGCCACGGCCGACAACTTCTACCTGGTTCCCACGGCCGAGGTGCCCGTCACGAATATCTTCCGCGACGTGATCCTCGACGAAAAGGATTTCCCGGTCAAAGTCACCGCCTACACCCCCTGCTTCCGTCGTGAGGCAGGCTCCTATGGCAAGGATGTGCGCGGACTGAATCGTCTGCACCAGTTCGACAAGGTGGAGATCGTGCAGCTGGCCCACCCCGACCACTCCTACGAGGCCCTCGACGGAATGGTGGCCCACGTGGAGTCGATCGTCAAAGAGCTGGGACTCCCCTATCGCATTCTGCGCCTCTGTGGCGGTGATATCTCCTTCACCTCGGCCCTCACCTACGACTTTGAGGTCTACTCCGAGGCCCAGCAGCGTTGGTTGGAGGTATCGTCGGTATCGAACTTCGAGTCCTTCCAGGCCAATCGTCTGAAACTCCGCTACAAGGATGGCAACAAGAAGACGCAACTGGCCCACACGCTCAACGGCTCGTCGCTCGCCCTGCCCCGCATTGTGGCAGCACTTTTGGAGAACAACCAGACACCCGAGGGTATCCGTATTCCCGAGGTGCTGGTTCCCTATACCGGCTTCGAGTGGATTCGTTAATCCCCCGATAGGGAACAACCCGGACAGGAGAGCTCCTCACAAGGGAGCTTTTCTATCTTTGGGGGGTTCAGTTTTTTGGCCACACGTAATATTGCGACAAAACAAAATATGGAATCGCTGAGTTTTATTCAATGGTGTCTCGATAACCTCAACTACTGGACCATCACCCTGCTGATGACCATCGAGAGCTCCTTCATCCCCTTCCCCTCGGAGGTGGTCGTGCCCCCCGCAGCCTACAAGGCGGCTGCCACCGGTGAGCTGAACCTCTGGCTGGTGATCCTCTTTGCCACCCTCGGTGCCCTCTTTGGAGCCCTGATCAACTACTTCCTGGCCCTGAAGCTCGGTAAGCCGATTGTCTATATGTTCGCCAACAGCCGCGTGGGTCATATGTGTCTGATCGACCAGGCCAAGGTGGAGAAGGCTGAGCACTTCTTCATCCGCTATGGCGTAGCCGCCACGCTGGTCGGCCGCCTGATTCCTGCCGTCCGACAGCTCATCTCGATCCCCGCCGGCCTGGCCCGAATGAATCTGGCCAAATTCGCCCTCTACACCTCCCTCGGAGCCGGTATCTGGAACACCATCCTGGCTGCTATGGGCTACTACCTGGAGCGTGTCGTACCCGAGGAGCAACTCCTGGAGACCGTAACCCGTTACAGCCACGAGATCGGTCTCGGCATTATCCTTGTGGTAGCACTTTTCGTGGGATTCATCCTCTACAAGGGGCTGAAGAAGCGGTAACCCGTTACATTTTCACCCCACCCGATGATTTATTAGGCCTGTGGTACTTGATTAATCAAATATTTGTTGTACCTTTGCACCACACAATTTACTTTACAAACTAAAAAAACAACTATGGCTTACAAAATTTCGGATGCTTGTGTTGCTTGCGGCACCTGCATCAGCGAGTGCCCTGTAGAGGCTATCTCGGCTGGCGACATCTATGTAATCGACGCTGACAAGTGTATCGACTGCGGTACCTGCGCAGGCGTTTGCCCCAGCGAGGCTATCCAGCCCGAATAGTGTCGGCAATCGGGGGGAGGCAAATTTCTATTCGAGGGTGGAGCACACAGATCTCACCTCAAGGATAGGTCAACTCTCCTTCCCAAAAATAAAAGGAGTGTCCAATGGATACTCCTTTTATTTTTTTATTCGTGCCAACGTCTCCGAACGCTCAGTCCCAAAGACAACAACAGGCTGTACTTTCGGTACAGCCTGTTGTGCTTTTAGGAATAGGCCGCCAATGCGGCTTGTCAGGTCCGATTAAAGGTTGGGGTTGATCTCCGACCACTTCTCGATCTCGGGAACGATGTTCAGCGTCACGAGCTCATCACGCATCTTGCAGAGGTGAGCATAGCTGGCATCGAGCTTGGCGATCTCCTCAGCAGTACCCTCGGGCATACGATAGGTGCAACCGTTGGCATCAAGCGTGGTGTCCATAGCCATCATAATGTGGTTGTACTTCTCGTTCGATACATAGGTACCGGCGGGGAAGCGGAACTTCTCACCACCCATCACCGAGCGGATCATCTCAACCGAGAGCTGCGAGGGGCTCTGGAACGACGAACGGCCACGGAGCTTGATGATGGCAGCACCGCCCTGCGTTACGTTCTTCTTCATCTCCTCCCACTCGGCCTCGGGGAACTCCTCGGTACCGATGATGTCGGTAAGGTTGCGACCGGCAATCTTCACGGCGCTGCCGAATACGGCCATCTGCTCACCGTGACCACCATAGGTGGCACAACCGGTAATCTCGTTCTGCTTCACACCGAACTTCTTGGCCAGGGCACTCTGCAGACGGGTGGTGTCGAGAGCAGCCAGGGTGGTTACCTGCGAGGGCTTCAGACCCGAGTAGAGCAGGGTTACCAGACCGGTCAGGTCGGCAGGGTTGAAGATGATGATCACGTGCTTCACGTCGGGGCAGTAGGTCTTGATGTTCTTACCCAGCTGCTCGGCGATCTCGCAGTTGCCCTTCAGAAGATCCTCACGGGTCATACCCTCCTTACGGGGAGCACCGCCCGACGAGATGATATACTTGGCATCCTTGAAGGCCTCGGCCACATCGGTCGTGGCGGTGATGGTAGCACCGTCAAAGCCACTCTGGCGCATCTCCTCGGCCACACCCTCGGGCGAGAATACATCATAGAGGCAGATGTTGGAGGTGAGGTTCATCATCAGAGCGGTCTGAACCATATTGGAGCCGATCATACCTGCGGCACCTACGATAACAAGTTTTTCGTCAGTCAGAAAAGCCATTTTAATTTTGGTTTTAATGCGATTTAACGTTTTTGTTCAAAGGTTTGTGGTTGCGTGTCACCACGCAACCACGATGTGTTATGGAACGTTTGCTGTGTTCTGTTGAAAGGATTAACCGATCAGCTCGGCATACTGGGCGTCGGTCAGCAGACCATCCACCTCCTCGGGAGCCGTCAGGCGCACCTTGATCATCCAACCCTCACCATAGGGATCCTTGTTTACCAGGGCGGGATCAGCATCCACGGCGTCGTTGAACTCAACCACCTCACCGCTTACGGGAATGAAGGCGTCGCTTACGGTCTTAACGGCCTCGATCGAGCCGAAGATATCACCGGCAGCAAGGGTCTCACCTACGGTGGGAACGTCTACAAAGACGATGTCACCCAACTGGCTCTGTGCGAAATCGGTAATGCCCACATAGGCAAACTCACCCTCCACGCGGCACCACTCGTGGTCGTTGGAGTACTTCAAATTCGAAGGAATGTTCATAGTTTTTCAGGTTTTATGTGATTAATTCTTCTGTTCGCTCAAAATTACATCACGCAAATATACTTGTTATTTTCGTAACAACCAACTCTTTTGGCCCGTTTTTTCACCCCAAAGGGCTATTTTTTCACCGCTCGACCACCAGGAACTCGATTTCGCGGAAGAGGTAGCTCTTCAACGACCCATCGGGGTGCTCCACCAGCAGGTCGCCCTCGGGACGCACCCCTCGGATGATCCCTCGAAACTTCTCACCCGATGGAAGGCGAAAATCCTGCCGACGATCGCGCTGCCAGAGGCGGGCGTGGTAGGCGGCACGGAAGGTGTCGGAGCCCTCCTCACGCAACTCCTCATAGCGACGCATCAGCGCGCGATAGAGCCGCTCCTCCACCTCCTCGCGGTCGAAGAGGTGACCGGAGGCAAGAGCCATCGACGAGGGGTTGGGCAGTTCGGGCGAGAACTCCTTTTGGTTGATGTTGAGGCCGATGCCGACCACCGTGCGGCTCAATGAACTCCCCGAGAGGGAGTGTTCGATCAGGATTCCAGCCACCTTGCGGTCGCGCCAGTAGATGTCGTTGGTCCACTTGATGCGCCCCTCGATGTCATAGTCGGCCAATAGGTCACAAAGGGCCAGAGCCACCGCTTGCGAGAGGGCAAACTGCTCCTTCACGGAGAGAAAATCGGGTTCCAACACCAACGAAGCGGTGAGGTTGAGCCCCTCGCCGCTGCTCCAGGTATGGCCCCGCTGTCCGCGGCCCCGACGCTGTCGCTCGGCCACCAGCCAATCCCCCTCGCGATAGCGAAGATCGCGAGCCTCATCATTGGTGGAATCCACCTCCTCAAAATAGTAGCGCATTTCGGTTTGAATCAATATATTATACGCTCACACCGAAGTCGCGCAAGGCGTCGTTCAGCGAGGTTTTTTTGTCGGTGGACTCCTTGCGATGACCGATAATCAGGGCACACGAGACGCTATACTCACCGGCGGGGAATTGTTTTTTATAACTGCCGGGGATCACCACCGAACGGGGCGGGACATAGCCCTTGTAGGTTACCGGTTCGGAACCCGTAACATCGATGATATGGGTCGAGCCCGTGATGACCACGTTGGATCCCAGCACCGCCTCCCGACAGATATGGGCACCCTCGACCACAATGGCACGCGAGCCGACAAAACAGTTATCCTCGATGATGACCGGAGCTGCCTGCACGGGCTCCAAGACACCCCCGATACCGACACCGCCCGAGAGGTGCACGTGCTTGCCGATCTGGGCACAGGAGCCAACCGTAGCCCAGGTATCAACCATCGTACCCGAATCAACATAGGCACCGATATTGACATAAGAGGGCATTAGAATGGCACCCGGAGCGATATAGGCACCATAGCGGGCCACGGCGTGGGGCACCACGCGCACTCCCAACTCCTCGTAGCCGTGCTTGAGCTCCATCTTGTCGTACCACTCCAGCTCGCCCGCCTCCATCTTCCGCATCGGCTGAATGGGGAAGTAAAGGATAACTGCCTTCTTCACCCACTCGTTCACCTGCCAGAGGCTCTTTTCGAGATCGAGGGGCTCGGCGGTGCGCAGCTCACCCTTATCAACCAGCTCCACCACCTGTCGGATGGTAGCCTCGGTTTGCTTATCTTTCAGCAGCTCACGGTTCTCCCAAGCCGCCTCGATGATGCGTTTCAATTCGCTGTACATAGATTTTTCTTGATTTAGTTGGGTAAAGATAGGCAAAATTCGTGACACATCACCCCCAAAACCCCATTTTTTATTATCTTTGCCCGCGAAAAGGATCTCTTTGAGATTGTTTTCAGGATTGAAACCATTTACAGAGTTCACCATTTCGAATAAGGAATACCGAGAAATATGAAAGTTTACAAGTTTGGTGGCGCGTCGGTCAAGACGGCTGACGGCGTAAGAAATCTCCACAAGATCGTGGGCGATGAGGAGCAGCTCTTCATCATCGTTTCGGCAATGGGCAAGACGACCAACGCCCTGGAGCGTGTCTTCCGTGGCCTGCAGACAGGCAATCAGGAGGCCTCAATGGCCGAAATCCGGGAGCTGCGCCGCTACCACGCCTCGATCATCGACGATCTGTGGCGCAAACCCACCACCCTGGCCGAAGTGGAACAACTCTTTGAGGAGTTGGAGCGGGTGGCTACCGAAACCGACTACAAGGCCGAGGATGCCGAGTTGTGGTACGATACAATCGTGGCCTATGGAGAGCTCCTCTCCACCACCATCGTCTCCCAGTTTCTGAACCGCGTGGGTATTGCCAACGCCTGGATCGATATGCGTAAGGCAATCCGTACCGAGCAGCGTCATAAGGATGCAGCCGTGGATATGAAGGCCTCGGCCCCGTTGCTGCGGGGTGCCGTGGAGGCCGTCTCGGAGCGGGTCTATGTGGGTCAAGGCTTCATTGGCGGGGCCCCCGACGGTACAACGACGACGCTGGGGCGTGAGGGTTCCGACTACTCGGCTGCGGTGGTGGCCAACATCCTGGGTGCCGAGTCGATGTCGGTGTGGAAGGATGTGGACGGCGTGCTGAATGCCGACCCCAAGATCTTCCCCGATGCGGTAAAGATCGACGAGTTGCACTACCTGGATGCCATCGAGTTGGCCTACAGCGGTGCCCAGATCATCCACCCCAAGACCATCAAGCCCCTCCAGAACAAGAACATCCCCCTCTATGTCCGCCCCTTCGGCGACAAACGCAAGCCCGGTACCGTGATTCGTGGTATGCTGGCTCCGGTGCAGATTCCGATTCTGATTCTGAAGAAGGATCAGGTGTTGCTGACGCTCCGCTCGCGCGACTTCTCCTTCGTATTGGAGGAGAAATTCTCAACAATCTTTGCCCTGATGGCAAAGTTCCGCCTGAAGGTGAATCTGATCCACAACTCGGCGGTCAATTTGAGCCTCTCGGTTGATAATTCGTGGCACGTGGACGAGGCGATTCAAGCTCTGCGCGAGGAGGGATTCGATGTCCGCAAGCTGGGTGATATGGAGCTGCTGACGGTGCGTGAATATACCCCCGAACTGCTGCAGAAGTATGCCTTTGCCGAGGGGGTCTTCATCCGTCAGGCGACCCAGTCGACGGTCCGTATCGTACGCAAGAAGGCTTAACCCGCTTCGCAAAAAAGAGAAAACCCAAGAAACACAACCCAAAACTTAAAAAGAATGAAACGACAAGACCTTTGGTTTGCGCTGGTGATCCTGGCGATCTTCCTCCCCTTTGTGGTATGCGAACCTCTCTACGCCTGGTACAAGGCCTTCAATGCCGCCCACGGGATGGTGATGAGCTTTTTGAAGTTCGGCATCCTCTCCACGCTGGGTGAGATGCTGGGTCACCGCATCTCGACCGGCCAATACACCTCCCCCACCTTCGGTGTGCTGCCCCGTATGGTAGTGTGGGGCCTGCTGGGTATGGCCATCAATATGGCGATGATCATCTTCTCGAAGGGTACGCCCCTCTTCCTGGAGGCAATGGGCTTTGCCGATGCCGTCGGCTACTTTACGGCCGAGGCCCTCACCTGGCAAAAGGTGGTGGTAGCCCTCTCGGTTTCGGTGGCAATGAATACCATCTTCGCCCCCGTCTTTATGACCTTCCACAAGATCACTGATGCCCACATCGCCGCCGCAGGAGGCTCACTCAAGGCCCTTATTACGCCAATCCCGATGGCCGAGCGTTTCCGCAGCATCAACTGGGAGGCGCAGTGGGGCTTCGTCTTCAAGAAGACCATCCCCTTCTTCTGGTATCCCGCCCATACGATCACCTTCCTGCTCCCCGTCGAGCAGCGAGTGCTGTTTGCCGCTCTGCTGGGTATCGTGCTGGGTGTTTTATTGGCCGTCAGCACCAAGAAATAGAGGGCTTGCCAAGAAAAAGATGGGGCGACACGTTTTGCGTGTTGCCCTATTTTGTTTCGTTTTTATATATGAATGATTATTAACTACTTAAAAATTCAGGGGGGGGGTATTTTTCGAAAAAAATTGTTGTTTTTATCGGTTTTAATCTTTACTTTTGTGAAAAGTTACCCCTAAAACCTAAAGAAGATGAAACGGACTCTTTTGTTTGTCGGATTGGGCGCAGCCTTTCTGGTTGTCAGCGGCTGGGTTTGGCTCAGTCGCGGACGGAGTGCCAAAGCCCTGCGTACCAAATATCGACTGGGCGGTCTGCTCCTCACGCTGACCGGAGCCGCAGCAACCGGCTGCACACCCCCCTCCGGCACCTGCTACGACGTTAGCACCTGTTACGACCCAATCCCGCCGCAGCCACAAGTCAGTGTGGAAGATTCCCTCTCGACCGAAAAGGCCCTGGAGGTAAGAAACGGGGAGGAGATCCATTTTGGGACAGAGTATATTAGTTATGTGGCGGCCGTGATCACCACCCCCGAAGGGGAGGAGTTGCAACGCACTGCCTTCAAGGCCGATGGGGAGCTCTCCCTCAAGATTGAGGTGGGCGACTACCACGGATTGGCGTTGCTCGACTTCTACCTCTGCGAGATCAAGGAGGATCAATCCATTCAGTTGCTTGACCGCATCAACGAACTCCCCTATCTGCTGACCCTTGTCAAGTAAGTTGCATATCGGCATTGTAGTCTTTGAACTAACCGATGCCTGCAACCAGGCCTGCAAGTTCTGCTACAACCATTGGAAGAGCCGCGAAGACTCCTCCGGAGTCGATGCGCCCGATTTCAAACTGGCCCGCAAGACCCTGACAGAGCTGCTCCGTCAAGCCGACGTGCAGAGCCTCACCCTCTCGGGAGGCGAGCCGATGCTGATGCCCCGCATCCACGACCTGGTGTTGCAGGCGCGCTTTGCCGGGGCACAGATCAACCTGCTGACCAACGCCACGCGCCTTACCTCGGACGATATTGCCATCTTTCGAGACCTGGGGGTCGGGCGTATTCAGATTCCTATCCTGGGGCCCGATGCAGCGACACACGACGCCATCACCCAGCTCCCCGGGTCGTGGGAGCGGGCCGTGGCAGCTGCCCGACAGGTGGCAGCCATCCACCCTTCGTGGCTCCTTCCGGTGCTGATCCTCAGCCATCTCAACATCGACCACATCGAGCCCCTGATGGCTCTCTACAAGGAGTTTGGAGTGGGTACCGTGATGGTCAACCGCTTCAACATCGGTGGCTTGGGAATTCGCCACGCCCAAGAGCTCAACCTCACCAACGAGGAGCTGCGGGCAGCCTTCCGACGAGTCGATCAGGAGGCTGCCCGCCACAGATTCCGTATTCACAGCGGCGTCTGCACGCCCCTCTGTGTGCTCGACCCGCACGACTACCCCCGAATCGCTTTCACCCACTGCAATACCGATCTGCACTACCGCCCGCTGACCCTCAACTACCGCGGAGAGGTACGTTTCTGCAACCACTCACCCCGCGTACTGGGCAACATCCACGAACGGCCCTTCGCCGAGATTCTGGCCGACGAGGGCACGCATCGTTTTTTCGAGACCATTCCGACCCACTGCAAGGGGTGTAACCTCTGGGAGCGATGTCGGGGAGGGTGTCGCGCCGCCTCCGAACAACTCTACGGCACCTTCGATCTTCCCGATCCGATTCTGGATGCCCGATAAAAAAGGAGGGAGCAGCCCTTTCGGTTGCTCCCTCTTTTTTCCGGCAATCGGACTACTCCCCGGCCGTCAGCTCCACCCCTTTCCAGCGGAATCGCTCCACCACTTGTCGGTCGCAGGAGGAGTCGGCCGCCTCCACCTTCAGGTCGCGGAAGAGGAAATCGGAGAGATGATATTGGCTCTCGTCGGTCGCCACATCGAAGAAACGATCACAACGGAAGCCGATACGTTGCAGGGTGAGGTGGGAGGCGTAGCTCATCGGAATATCCTCACGCCCCTTCAGGTCGAAGAATTGGGTCCAGGGGTGGATATAGAGCAGTGCACGGGCACTCCCCGAGATATCCTCCAGGGTGATATATTCGTAGTTTTGAGGAGTGTCGGGGCGCATCTTGAGCCACAGCAGGCGATCAGCCTCCTCCACACGGCAGCGGCGCATCAGCACGTTACGGTTATGAATCGACTCGCTGCCACAGGTGAGGGCACTGTGGCAGTAGCCGAAGGTACAATCCTCAATCAAAATTCGCTCGTTGGCCCCATTTTCGGGCTGTTGGTCGGCCCAGGAGCCCTTACCCCCCTTGAGTGCGATGGCATCATCATTGACCGAAAGGTAACAGTCGGAGATATGCACATCGCAACAAGCGTCGATGTCAATGGCATCGGTACTGGGGGCCCGCACCGGCTCGGCAGGAGCAAAGAAGTGAACGCCACGAATCCGCACCCGCTCCGAACGATAGAGGTGACAGGTCCAAAAGGGGGAGTTGCGGAGCGTAACCCCCTCGATCAGCACCTCCTCGGCATTGGAGATGTAGAGCAAGCGGGGACGCATCTCATCCATATTGGTACAGCGGGGATTGACCCGTCGGCGAAGCCAGAAGGATCGCCAATAGCGTAGGCCGTTGCCATCGATTGCTCCGCGCCCCGTAATTGAAAAGCCCTTTACCCCGTCGGCATTGACCAGGGCCGCAAAGTAGTCGAGGCTCTGCCCCTCGATGCGGGTAGGGAGGATCGGGAAGTCAGCAATGTCGTCACTTCCCTTCAACACAGCCCCCTCTTCCAGATGGAGCGAGGTACCCTGGGGAAAGAAGAGGGCTCCCGAGAGAAAAGTGCCGCGCGGGATTACCACCACCCCGCCCTGCTCGGCCGCCAGGTCGATCACCCGTTGCAGAGCTGCGGTCTGGAGGCGCGTTGAATCCTCCGCCACCCCGTGGTCGGTCACCACAAAACGCTCCCCCTGCGGGATGGTCACTTCGGGTAACGAACGGCAAAACCACGCATCAATCGGAGTTCCGTCGGGGAAATGCTCCTGCCCCCACGCCAGAGGGGCCGAAAGAAGGAGCAGCAGCAAAAGGGCTCTTTTCATCGCTTCAAGAGTTGGTTTGAGACAAAGATAGCCATTTTTATCGAATATCTCGCTTATCATTTCCCGGTTCTTATAGGTTTCATTTATGATGCTATCAAAAATAACAATCGTTTTTCCTTGACAAGGGGGTAAAATTGCCCTATCTTTGCAATAAGAAAAAACAGAAAACACCGGGCAGAAGCGACAAGAGGCAAAAGCCCGACTTTACAAACAACACAACAAAAAAAAACAGAAAATTATGGCAACGAAGTTTTATAAGTGCCGCCACTGCGGTAATGTGATTGAGAAGGTTGTAGATTCGAAGGTTCCTGTAGTATGCTGCGGAGAGAAGATGGAAGAGTTGATCCCCAATACGGTGGATGCCAGCGGCGAGAAGCACGTCCCGGTAGTAACGCGCCTCGACGAGCAGCATATCAAGGTAGAGGTGGGCAGCGTGGCACACCCGATGCTCCCCGAGCACCACATCGCCTTCATCTACGTTGAGACCGACCGAGGCGGCATCCGCATCAACCTCGGCGAGAAGCCCGAGGCGATCATCTGCCACGGCGACGCCAAGCCCCTGGCCGTCTATGAGTATTGCAACCTTCACGGTCTCTGGAAGACGGAGCTCTAATCCGCTCACCCCCGAACGAACACACACCAAATTACAAACTACAAAACCTTTACCACTATGTTAAGTCAGAAATTACACGCTGCAATCAACGAGCAGATCAATGCCGAGCTCTGGTCGGCCTACCTCTACCTCTCGATGTCGTTGGATGCCGAGGCCAAGGGGCTGAAGGGTGTCGCCAACTGGTTCTTTGTCCAGTGGCAGGAGGAGCAGGACCACGCCCGAATCCTGATGAACTACCTCAACTCGCGCGATTGCAAGGTGGAGCTGAAGCCCATCGCCGAGGTGAGAACCGAGTGGGAATCGGTGCTGGAGATGTTCCAGGAGACCCTCAAGCACGAGAAGGTGGTAACGGGATTGATCAACAACCTGGCGGCCATCGCTGCCGAGGATCGCGACTTTGCCTCGTCGAATATGCTGGTATGGTTCATCGATGAGCAGATCGAGGAGGAGGAGTCGGCCCGCGATATGATCTTCGCCGTCGAGTCGGTGGAGGGAAACAAGTACGGAATGTACCAGCTCGACAAGGAGCTTGCCACCCGTACCTATACCCAGGCTTCGCCCCTCGCCACCACGGCCGAGTAGCGCAGGTATATCTCAAATTCAAAATCAGGGGACCGGGAGGTCCCCTTTTTTGTGTCTGCTCCGATTTTGGTTGAAAATCCGGGGCCGAAGGCGGCTTTTGTTTGTCGATCGTTGATTAAATCCAAGCCCCAAAGGGCGAAATATCCTCCAAAAAGGTTTATTTTGTACCCGATTAAACAACAAAAACAACTACCCTATGAAGAGACTCTTTACTGCACTTGTTCTGCTGCTGGGTGCAACAGCCCTCTCGGCCTAGAACATCCAGCTTCACTACGACCTGGGGCGACACCTCTACAACGACCTGGCCAAGAGCGAACTCTCGGCCGGACGACCGGCCCTCACCACAACCGTCGAGATGTTCCGTCCCGACAGCTCTTCGGAAGCACCTACTTCTTCGTCGATTTCGACTACTCGCGTGGGGCCAAAGGGGCCTATTGGGAGGTGGCTCGTGAGCTCAACTTCTGGCAGGATACGAAGTGGAGCTGGCTCTCGGCCCACCTGGATACAACGGTGGGTTGAGCACCTCAGCAGGTTCGTTCAACAACAGCTGGCTGGCAGGTGCCACCTACTCGGGCCACTCCAAGGACTTTACCAAGACCTGGTCGCTCTCGGTGATGTACAAATACATTCCCCGCACCCGCAATACAGTGGGCCGTCTGCAGACTCACAACTTCCAGATTACAGGCGTTTGGGGCATTCAGTTTGCCAAGGGGTGGTGCACCTATTCGGGCTTCATCGACTTCTGGCGCGAGTGGAGACCCTGGCAAAACACCTCCCACATCCTCCTCTCCGAGCACCAGCTCTGGGCTAACCTCAACCGCATCAAGGGGTGGGAGAAGATCAACCTCAGCCTCGGCACCGAGATTGAATTCTCGAACAACTTCGTGGGTCGCGGCTTCTATGCCATCCCCACGCTCGCCGCCAAGTGGACCTTTTAAAATCGGGAACCCTCATCAACAAAAAACAGCGTAACCGGCAATGGTTACGCTGTTTTTTGTTGGAGGGACACAGTATCTACTCCTCCAGCCAGCCGCGCAGAATCTCAATGGCTCGCTGCTGCTCCTCCTCGGGGAGGGTGAGGATACGGGCACGATGACTACCGGCAGGATCCACGAAGTAGTGCATATTCTGCTTCCCCTCGGCTGCCCAACCCGCACCGGGAGCTGTCCAGGGATCATCCTCGCCATAGACCAGCAACATCTTCGGGTCATTCTCCTTCAGATAACGCTTCATCCGCTTGTAGAGTCCCTTGTCGAACTTCACATAGCGCAACTCGGAGGGGAGGAAGATGCGGCGCAGATAGTCCTTGGCCGAACGCAACTCAATAAGGCCCTTAAAGGGTTTTAAATCATAGGGATAGTAGCCCAACTCACGAGCTGCTTGGATGAAGAAGGAGGCATTTTCGCCACCAATGGCAAAGTAGTCGGGCCCCACAAAACGAATCAGGTGGTCGGCCAACTCCTCATCGGAGGCCTCCACAGAGGGAATCACCGCCACATCGTGGCCCCACTGCCAGAAGGAGAAGGCATACTCCAGCACACAGTAGTCATAGACCTCCTGCAGCGGGATGCGGAAGTAGAGATTTTTTTCACGGCAGAAGTTCTCGAAGAGGGGCATCAACTGCTCTTTACGCTCCAACACCTCCCGCTGGAAGGCCTCCACAACCGCCCGCTTCTCGGGAGTGGCAATCTCCTCCAGATAGGGGTTGAAGCGACGATCCTCGCGCGCCGTGCAGACGGGACCCACATAGGGGACGTAGATATCAACATCTCCGGGGAAGAAAGTGGCATAGAGCATCGTCGTGGTACCTCCCTTGCTGATACCCGAAGCGAGCCACTTCGAGGGATAGAGCGTAGCGAAGAGCTCCTTGATACGGTGGAGGTCACAGGCCGAATTTTCAGCCGTCAGATGGCTCCAATCGGGATTTTCGGGCATCGAACGATCAAAGTAGCGGTGCTCGACAAAGACCATATTCATATCGAACAGCCGCGAGATCTCCTCACGGTAGTTCGGGCGAAGGGCAAAGCCCGCTCCATAACCCTGGGTGATGAGCATCGTAGGACGCTCCTCGCCCGTATGCATCACCACCACGCGCTGGAGGAACTCTCCCGCCTCGGGATGCTGCCAGTCGAGAGGCTGACGAAGCATCACCTCATACTTCTCCTTGAACTCATCACTCGGCAGAAGCTTCACCTCCACCACCCCGTCGAGGGCCTCGATGCGCGACTTCATCTCCTGGGCCGAGAGCGAGCCCATCCATACCAGGGCCGTCAGCAGCAGGCCCCCCAAACGAAATAATCTCTTCATAGGTTGTGTAGTTTTGAGCAAAGATAACCCTTTTTTGGGAAATTTTGCCACCCGAGGAGCAAAAACATCCTCCAAAGGAGGATTTCCCGCAATAAATGACTACCTTTGTGAGCTTATATACCTTTGAAAAAGCGAAAACCGATGAGACAAATTTCGATACTGCTCTTCACCGCCCTGCTGGCCGTTGCCTGTAGCTCGCGCCCCCGATCGGGTTCGGCACAGCCCCTTGCTCAACCCGCCGAGGCCAAAAACTACGGTCTCCGCGTGATCAACAACTACCCCCACGACCCCAAAAACTACACCCAGGGGTTCCTCTTCACCGAGGGTGAAATCTGGGAGGGTACGGGACAGCACGGAGAGTCGCGCCTGGTACGTTATACCCTCGGAGAGGAGCGCCCCGTCGAGGTGGCCAAGCTCCCCCGCAGCGAATTTGGCGAGGGTATTTCAATTTTGGGAGGAGAGCTCTTCCAGCTTACCTGGATGAACAATACGGCCCACGTCTATGATCTCCAAACGGGGCGTGAACAACGTACCCTGCGCTATCTGGGCGAGGGGTGGGGGCTCACCTCCGATGGCGAAAAACTCTACCTCTCCGATGGCTCGAGCAACCTCTACCGCATCGACGGAGCAAAGTTCGAGCGCGAGCGCACCATTCCGGTAAGCCTCAATGGTGAGCCGCTGGAGATGCTCAACGAATTGGAGTGGATCAACGGCCGCATTTGGGCCAACATCTACCTAACCGACCAGATTGCCATCATCCACCCCGAGACGGGTGTCGTGGAGGGCCTGATCGACTGCCGCGGTCTGCTTCCCGAGGAGGCTCGTACCCCCAACACCGATGTCCTGAACGGCATTGCCTACGATGCCGAGGGAGATCGCATCCTCCTCACGGGCAAGAATTGGCCCCGAATTTACGAAGTTACGATTTACGAACAATAGGATATGTCACACAACCACACCATACGCCAAGTCCTTGAAGAGCGCATCCTGCTGTTGGATGGTGGTCTGGGGACGATGGTTCAGCAATACCGCCTCACGGAGGCCGATTTCCGTGGTGACCGTTTTCAGGATTGGAGCTGCAACCTCAAGGGGTGCAACGACCTGCTCCCTCTCACCCGTCCCGAGGTGATTCGTGAGATCCACGAAAAGTACCTCGCTGCAGGTGCCGACATCATCACTACCGACTCCTTCAATGCCAACGCCATCTCCCTGAAGGATTATGGACTGGAATCAATGGCCCGAGAGATGGCCTATGCTGCAGCCCGCACCGCCCGCGAGGCGGCTGACCGCTTCACGGCCCAAAACCCCTCGAAGCCTCGCTTCGTGGCGGGCTCGATGGGCCCTACCAACCGTACCGCTTCGATGTCGGCCGACGTACAGAACCCCGCCGCCCGCGAAGTAACCTTCGAGGAGCTCGCCTCCGCCTACACCGACCAGGCCCGCGGCCTGTTGGAGGGAGGAGCCGACCTGTTGCTGGTGGAGACCGTCTTTGATACGCTGAATGCCAAGGCGGCCCTCTATGCCATCTCGAAACTGGAGGAGGAGTTGGGTCACAAGATCGAGGTGATGCTCTCGGGCACGCTCGCCGATGCGGGCCGTACCCTCTCGGGACAAACCGTCGAGGGTCTCTTTGTCTCGGTGAATCACTTTGACCTCTTATCGATCGGCTTCAATTGTGCCTTCGGAGCCAAGCAGTTGCTCCCCTATCTGGAGCAGATGGCTGCGGTGGCCGACTGCCGTATCTCGGCCCACCCCAACGCCGGACTGCCGAATGTGATGGGAGGCTATGACGAGACCCCCGAGATGTTTGCCCGCGATGTGGAGGAGTATATGCGTCGTGGCCTGGTCAATATCGTGGGAGGTTGTTGCGGCACCACGCCCCAGCACATCTTTGAGTTGCAGAAGGTGGTAGCCGACTACACGCCGCGCCCGCTGCCCGAACGGAACCGTCTCACCTCGCTCAGCGGTCTGGAGCCCCTGACCATTACCCCCGAGCTGAACTTTGTCAATGTGGGTGAGCGTACCAACGTGGCAGGCTCGGCAAAATTTGCCCGTCTGATCCGCGAAGAGCGGTACGAAGAGGCCCTCTCGGTAGCCCGAGCCCAGGTGGAGGCGGGAGCCCAGGTGGTGGATGTCTGTATGGACGACGGTCTGATCGACGGTCCCAAGGCGATGCGCCACTTCCTCAATCTGATGGCCTCCGAGCCTGAGATTGCCCGCGTACCGGTGATGATCGACTCCTCGAAGTGGGAGGTTTTGGAGGCGGGTCTGCGTGCCACGCAGGGCAAGAGCGTCGTCAACTCCATTTCACTGAAGGAGGGTGAGGCCAGGTTCCTCGAAAAGGCTCGCGAGATCCACCGCTACGGAGCTGCCGTAGTGGTGATGCTCTTCGACGAGGAGGGACAGGCCGACACCTATGCCCGCAAGATAGAGGTGGCCGACCGTGCCTATCGCCTCTTGAGCGAGGCCGGATTCCCCGCCGAGGATATCATCTTCGACCCCAACATTCTGGCTGTGGCAACCGGCATCGAGGCCCACGACCGCTATGCCCTCGACTTCATCGAGGCGACACGCTATATCAAGAGCCGCTACCCCAAGGTGAAGATCTCGGGTGGCGTGAGCAACCTCTCGTTTGCCTTCCGTGGCAACAATGCCGTGCGTGAGGCGATGCACTCGGCCTTCCTCTACCACGCCATTGCGGCCGGTATGGAGATGGGCATTGTCAATACCCAGATGTTGCAGATCTACTCCACGATCGAGCCCCAACTGCTGGAGCGGGTGGAGGACGTGCTGCTCTGTCGCCGCAAAGATGCCGCCGAGCGACTCTCGGAGTGGGCCCAGCAGCTCAAGAGCGAGCACGAAAGCCGTCCTGCGGAGGAGGTGGCTACCTGGCGTAACGGCTCGCTTCAGGAGCGCATCACCCACGCAATGGTGAAGGGCGTGGCCGACTACATCGAGGCCGATGCCCTGGAGGGCTATCAAACGCTAGGGGCACCGATGGCCGTCATCGACGGATTGCTGATGCCCGCAATGGAGGAGGTGGGCCGCCTCTTCGGCGAGGGAAAGATGTTCCTGCCGCAGGTGGTCAAGACGGCCCGTGTGATGAAGCGTGCCGTAGCCGCCCTCACCCCCTACATCGAGGAGGGAAGCCACGAAAAGATGGCCGGTCAGGTGTTGCTGGCGACCGTCAAAGGCGATGTCCACGACATCGGCAAGAATATCGTCGGCGTGGTGATGGCTTGTGGCGGCTACCGCATCCACGACCTCGGGGTGATGGTCGATCCGCAACGCATCGTCGAGGAGGCCCTGCGTCTCAAGGTCGATGCCATCGGATTGAGCGGTCTGATCACCCCCTCGCTCGAGGAGATGATCCACGTCTGCGAGGAGTTGGAGCGCAGAGGAGCCCGCATTCCCGTACTGATTGGCGGCGCCACCACCTCGGAGCTCCACACGGCCGTGAAGATGGCCCCCTGCTATGGCGGAGTGGTGATTCACGCCGCCAATGCGAGCGAGAATGTGAAGATTATGGCCTCTCTGACAGGTCCCGACCGCGAAAGCTACATCACACAGGTTCAGGAGCGGCAGGCCGAATTACGCCACACCTACGAACAGCGCAACGCCGAGCGAGAACTGCTCCCCATCGTGGAGGTTCGCAAAGAGAGCCGCCCAAAGCCGATGAGTGAGGTGATAAAGCCCCTCCATACGGGACGTGTCGTCTTCTCGGAGTATGAGATCGAGGCGGTGGAGCCGCTGATCGATTGGAACTTCTTCTTCCCCGCCTGGGGAATCAAAGGTCGTTACCCCGAGGTGCTCGACCACCCCGAGCGAGGTGAGGAGGCACGCAAACTTCTCGCCGATGCCCAGGCCCTGTTGGAGCGTATCCGCCGCGAGAAACTCCTCAAGTTGCAGGGCGTGGTGGGGATCTTCCCCGCCGCACGTCGCAAGGAGGAGATTGTCGTCACCGACCCCAAAGGGAGGGAGTATCGTCTGCCGATGCTCCGCAACCAGACGCGAGGCGAGGAGCACCTCTCGCTCGCAGACTTCATTACCGAGGGTAAAGGGGCGCAGAGCGACTACATCGCCTGCTTTGCCCTGACAGCCGGCGTGGGACTCAAGGAGCTTACGGCCCAATTCAAGGAGGCGGGTGACGACTACTCATCCATTATGGCAAAACTCCTGGCCGACCGCCTCACGGAGGCCTTTGCCGAGCGTATGCACCAGTTTGTGCGCTGTGAAATGTGGGGATATGCCCCCCAGGAGCGGCTCTCACCCGAGGCGATTATCCGAGGGGAGTACCGGGGGTTGAGAATGGCCTTTGGCTACCCTGCAACGCCCGATCACGCCCTCAAGCGTACGATATTCGACCTGCTGCGGGCCGAGCAGTTTACCCAGATGCGACTCACCGAGAACTTTATGATCGATCCCGGCGAGGCCCTCTGTGGCTTGATGCTCCCCGCGGGTCGTTACTTCTCGGTCGGGAAGATCGACACGAAGCAGCTGCTTGACTACGCCCGTGCAAACGGAGTGGAGCCCAACGAGATCCGTCGTCGTCTGCCCAACAATGTCATTGGTTAGGTTTGAAATTTAGGTTCAGCAATTTATGAATGTACTCGATTTGATTCACGGGGCAAGAAATTCGGGACGAACCCGTTTCGCCTTCGAACTGCTGCCCCCCTTGAAGGGGGATGGCAAGGAGTCGGTATTCCGCTCCATCGACCCCTTAATGGAGTTCGATCCCGCCTATATCAACATCACCTGCCACCGTGAAGGGGTGACAGAGAGCCGCCGCGAGGATGGCTCCATCGAGCGACACGCCGTGCGCCGACGTCCGGGCACGGTGGGCATCTCGGCGGCCATCCGCGACCGCTACAAGGTGGAGGTGGTTCCTCACCTGATTTGTGGAGGACAGTCGAAATATGACATCGAGGATGCCCTGATCGACCTCGATTTCCTGGGGTTGAACAATGTGTTGGCCCTGCGTGGTGACCCCGAGCAGGGTGCTGCCCGCTTCACCCCCCACCCCCAGGGCCACGCCCACGCCCTCGACCTGGTGAAGCAGATTGCAGCGATGAACCGCGGAGAGTTCATTGACGGACAGGTGGAGATATGCCACCACTCGCGCTTCTCGATCGGTGTGGCCGGCTACCCCGAAAAGCACAGTGAGTCCCCCTCGCTGGAGCACGACATCGCCATCCTGAAGGCAAAGGTGGAGGCGGGTGCCGAGTATGTCATCACACAGCTCTGCTACGACACGCAACGCTTCTTCGACTATCTGCGTCGTTGCCGCGAGGCAGGGATCACCGTCCCCATCATCCCGGGCATCAAGCCCCTGGCCACGGTGAAACACCTGGAGTTGCTCCCCCGCACCTTCGGCTGCCACCTACCCGAGCCGTTGCGGCGAGAGGTGGAGGCTCACGCCGACGATGCAAAGGCGGTAAAGCAGATTGGTACCGAGTGGGCCATTGCCCAGAGCCGCGAGCTGATCGCCGCCGGAATTCCCGTACTCCACTATTATCCGATGGGTAAGGCCGACAACATCATTCAAATCGCCAAAGCCCTCTTTTAACCCCTAAAACCTCCCACTATGAAGACGCCGGTAGAATTGCGCCGTCTGTTGCACCAAACCCCCGAGCTCTCCTTTGAGGAGGAGCAGACGGCATCCCGAATCGGGGAGGCCCTCACCGAAGCGGGTATCCCCTGGCAACCCATCGCCCGTACGGGAATTTTGGCCCGCATCGAGGGGCGTGGGGATCGCTCACGGGCTGTGGTGTTGCGTGCCGACATCGACGCCCTGCCCATCGAGGAGCGGGTAGAGGTGGCGTGGCGTTCCCAACGTCCGGGCGTGATGCACGCCTGTGGCCACGATATGCACGCCGCAATGCTCTATGGGGTGCTATGCTCGTTGCGCGAAGGGGATTTTGAGGGAACCCTCTTCGGGCTCTTCCAGCCCGGCGAGGAGTGTAACCCCGGTGGAGCCTCGCTCGTTTTGGAGGAGAATCCCTTTGCCGATTACCGCGTGGAGGCGGTCATCGGTCAGCACGTGGAGCCCGACCTGGAGGTGGGGCACTTCGGCATTCGGGCCGGCAAATATATGGCAGCCAACGATGAGCTGCGCCTCTGGATCGAGGGGCAGGGGGGCCACGGAGCCCTGCGGGATCGTATTCAGGATACGGTGAGTGCCACGGCACGCCTGGTCTTGCAGCTTACGGCCCTCAACTCCTCCGACCGCATCCTTTCCATCGGGCGCGTAGAGGCCCTCGGAGCCACCAACGTCATCCCCGATACCTGCTATCTGGAGGGGACGATGCGTACCTTTGAGGAGAAGGATCGCAACGAACTGAAGCAGACGATCGAGACCACAATCGAGGCCTTCCGCCAAGAGGAGCAGATGGCGTGCCGTCTGGAGATCCGCCCGGGCTATCCCCCCGTGGTAAACGATCTGCAACTGGCCGAGGAGGCGCGTCGGGAGCTGCTGGCAAACGGCTTTGCCGTGGAGGAGCTTACGCTGCGCCCCACCTCCGAGGATTTCGGCTGGTATGCCACCCGCTACCCCTCGCTCTTCTACCGCGTGGGGGTGGGCCGCCACGCGGGACGCACCCATACAGCCCTCTTCAACCCCGATGAGGAGGCCATTCAACAGGGCATTGAGGCGATGCGCCTGGTGGCCCTCAAAAAGCTAAACAAACAGTAATAGTATGGCAAAAAAACAACATACAACGCGAAACGATCGCCAGGCTCTGATTCTACACCTGCTGCGCGAGTTTCCCAACAATAAATTCTCGATCAAGCACCTCGCCTCGGCCTCGGGCGGCAATACCCGCGAGGGACGACGCGAGACGATGGAGATTCTCCACCGTTTCGAGTTGGAGGGGGTCGCCGATCTGGTGGGCCGCGACAAATATCGTCTCGGCGGAAGGATGCGCCCCACAGTGGAGGGTACGGTCGATATGACCTCCAGCGGCTCGATCTATGTAAAGGTAGAGGGAGAGGAGAGTGATATCTTCGTACACCAGCGCGACTCGAAAAATGCCCTGGAGGGCGACCGCGTGGAGGTGGCGGTGATGCACACGGCCAAGAATGGCGACCGCGAGGGCGAGGTGATTCGCATCGTGGAGCGTTCAAAGCACAACTATGTGGGTGTGGCCGAGGTGGATCGCACGGCAATCTTCGTGAGCTGCGATCCGCGCCGCCTGCCCATCGACATCTTCCTGCCCCGCAAGGCCTATCCGACGGTAAAGGATGGCGACAAGGTGGTGGTACGGGTAATCGACTGGCCCGAGGGGCAGAAGTCGCCCATCGCCGATCTGGTAGAAAATCTCGGCCCGGCGGGAGAAAACGATACCGAGATGCACGCCATCCTGGCCGAGTATGACCTCCCCTACCACTTCGAGAAGGAGGTGGAGGCGGAAGCCGAGACCATTTCGGGCGAGATCACGGCCAAGGAGTATGCCGAGCGTCGCGATTTCCGTACCGTGCCGACCCTGACGATCGACCCCGCCGATGCCAAGGATTTCGACGATGCCCTCTCGCTCCGCAAGGTACGCGACGGACTTTGGGAGGTGGGTGTTCATATCGCCGACGTAACCCACTATGTGAAACCCGGTTCGCTGATCGAGGAGGAGGCACAACGCCGCGGCACCTCGGTCTATCTGGTCGATCGCACCGTGCCGATGCTCCCCGAGCGACTCTGTAATACCCTCTGCTCCCTGCGTCCCAACGAGGAGAAGTGCTGCTTCTCGGCCGTATTTGTGATGAACGAGAAGGCCGAAGTGGTAGAGGAGTGGTTTGGCCGCACGGTGATCTGCTCTGACCGCCGCTTTACCTACGAGGAGGCCCAAGAGATCATCGAGAGCGGCAGGGGTGAGTTCAAGGAGGAGATCCAGACTCTTCATCAACTGGCACAACAAATGCGAAGCGAGCGTTTTCGCCAGGGTGCTATTGCTTTCGACCGCGAGGAGATGAAGTTCCGTCTCGACGAGAAGGGGAAGCCCCTCGGCGTCTTTTTCAAGGTACAGAAGGAGGCCAACCAGCTCATCGAGGAGTTTATGCTGCTGGCCAACCGCCGTGTGGCGGAGTTCTGTTCACACCGACTCTCCAACGGCCGCAAGGTGGCTCGCACGATGGTCTACCGTGTTCACGAGGATCCCTCGGAGGAGAAGTTGGAGCGTTTCCGCTCCTTTGTCCTCCGCTTTGGCCACTACTTCCGCGCCTCGAAGGGGCGTGCCGTAGCCAAAGAGATGAATAAACTGCTGGGAGGGCTGAAGGGAGCCCCCGAGGAGAATGCCGTGCAGATGCTGGCCGTCCGCTCGATGTCGAAGGCCTGCTACACGACCGACAACCTGGGACACTACGGCCTCGCCTTCCCCTGCTACACCCACTTCACCTCACCCATCCGTCGCTATCCCGATATGATGGTTCACCGCCTTCTGGCCCACTACCTCGACGGAGGCAGATCGGCTACCAAGCGCACCCTGGAGGAGCTTTGCGAGTTGGCCAACGACCGCGAGTTGGTAGCCGCCGAGGCCGAGCGTGCCTCGATCAAATACAAGGCAGTGGAGTTCCTCTCTGATAAGATCGGCCGCGAATTTGAGGGGCAGGTGTCGGGAATGACCGAGCGCGGTATCTATGTGGAGTTGGAGGAGAACCACATCGAGGGTATGCTCTTCCTGCGCGATATGGCCGATGACTTCTACCACTTCGACGAGGAGCGTTACGAGGTGGTAGGCCAGGCCACGGGGCGTCGTCTGACCCTCGGCAGCCGTCTTACGATCCGTGTGAAGCAGACCGACCTGCGCCGCCGCACCATCGACTTTGACCTGGTAAAATTTCACGACTGATGCAACTCGACAAGCTCTATAACAAAGCACTGAAACGCGAGCCCCTCACCCGCGAGGAGGCCGTTACGCTCTACGACCACGCACCCCTCGAGGAGTTGGGGGCTGTGGCCGACCGACTACGCCGTGAGACAGTGCCCGACCCCGAGGTGGTCACCTGGCAGATCGATCGCAACGTCAACATCACCAACGTCTGTATCTCGGGTTGCCGCTTCTGCAACTTCCACTGCAAGCCCCACCAGACCGACCGCCACTTCATCACCACCCGCGAGGAGTACTACGAAAAGATCGAGGAGACCTTCCGCTTTGGTGGCGACCAGCTCCTGTTGCAGGGAGGCCTGCACCCCACCCTGAAGATCGACTTCTACGAAGCACTCTTCCGCGACCTGAAGAGCCGCTACCCCGCCCTGCGGCTCAATGCCCTGGGAGCCCCCGAGGTGAGCCATATCGCCCGTATCAGCGGACTTACGACCCGTGAGACCCTGATTCGCCTCCACGCAGCCGGCCTGGACACCCTGCCGGGTGCAGGAGCCGAGATCCTCAACCCCGAGGTACGTCATCGCCTCTCACCCGCCAAACCCTCGGTAGAGGAGTGGTGTCGGGTAATGCACGAGGCCCACGAGTTGGGAATCCCCGCCACAGCCACGATGATGTATGGCCATATCGAGACACCTCATCAGCGGGTAGAGCACCTTATCACCCTGCGCGATCTGCAGGCCCGGAAACCCACCTCTTCTCGCGGTTTCACTGCCTTTATCCCCTGGATCTTCCGCTCCACGGGCACCGAACTCGAGCGTGAGGGGGTTACCACCCGCTTCTCGGCCCCCGAGTATCTGCGTCTGATCGCCTTGAGCCGCATCATCCTGCACAACATCCCCAACATCCAGGCCTCGTGGCTCACGGTGGGGAAGCAGACGGCACAGGTGGCTCTCCACGGCGGAGCCAACGATATGGGCTCGATTATGATCGAGGAGCACGTAGTCTCCTCGGCAGGAGCTACCCATCGTTTCGATGCCGAAGGGATCCAACAAGCGATCCGCGAGGCGGGCTTCACCCCACGCCTGCGCGACCAGCTCTACCGCTACCGCGACTAATCGCCACACGCACCTCAATTAAACAGTTGCGCAAAAAGCGCATATCGCAAAAAAAAGGCTCGGAAAATTCCGAGCCTTTCTTAACATTCCAAAACGGTTAGTCCTTCAGCTTCGCTGCCAGGAACTCACGGTTCAGACGTGCGATATGCGCGATGGAGATCGACTTGGGGCACTGCGACTGGCAGGCACCCGTGTTGGTACAGTTACCGAAGCCGAGCTCATCCATCTTGGCTACCATTGCCTTGGCGCGACGAGCACCCTCCACACGGCCCTGGGGCAACTTGGCGAGCGACGATACACGAGCAGCAACGAAGAGCATAGCCGAGCCATTTTTACAGGTAGCGGCGCAAGCACCACAACCTACGCAGGCAGCAGCATCCATCGACTCCTCGGCATCTGCCTGGGGAATGGGAATGGCGTTGCCATCGGGCACCGAGTTGGTGCGTACCGACACGAAACCTCCGGCCTGGAGAATCTCGTCATAGGCACCACGGTTTACCACCAGGTCACGGATCACGGGGAAGGCAGCCGAACGCCAGGGCTCGATGGTGATGGTCTGGCCATCCTTAAACTTACGCATATAGAGCTGGCAGGTGGTCACGGCCTGCGAAGGACCGTGTGCGTGGCCGTCGATGTGCAGCGAGCACATACCGCAGATACCCTCGCGGCAGTCGTGGTCGAAAGCCACGGGCTCCTCACCGGCATATACCAGATCGTTGTTCAGGATGTCGAGCATCTCGAGGAAGGAGGTGTCGGGCGAGATATCCTTCACCTGATACTCCTTGAACGCACCCTGCGATTTAGCGTCTCTCTGACGCCATATCTTTAATGTAAAATTCATAGTTGCAATGTTTTATTAAAGTTTAACGTCAAAAAGTCTTAGTCCTTGTAGTTACGCTGGGCACGAACGATGAACTCGTAGTCGAGAACCTCCTTGGTCATCTCGGGCTCCTGATCCATACCCTTGTACTCCCAAACGGCGGCATAGGCAAACTTATCGTCGTGACGTAATGCCTCACCCTCCTCGGTCTGGTGCTCCGAACGGAAGTGACCACCGCACGACTCGGCACGGTTCAGGGCGTCACGAGCCATCAACTCACCCAACTCGAGGTAGTCCACCAGGCGCAGAGCCTTCTCCAGCTCCACGTTGAAGCTGTCGGCCGTGCCTACCACCTTCACATCCTGCCAGAACTCCTTGCGCAGGGCCTGGATCTCTACAATCGCCTTCTTGAGCGACTCCTCCGTACGGGCCATACCCACATTCTCCCACATAATGTGGCCGAGCTGCTTGTGGATATCATCCACCGAACGCTTACCGTTGATCGAGAGGAGCTTGTTGATCTTCTCCTGCACAGCCTTCTCAGCCTCGTCAAAGGCCTTGGTGTCGGTCTTCACCTTCGGAGCCTGAATCTTCTTTGCGAGGTAGTCACCAATGGTGTAGGGCAGCACGAAGTAACCGTCGGCCAGACCCTGCATCAGAGCCGAAGCACCCAGACGGTTGGCGCCGTGATCCGAGAAGTTGGCCTCGCCGATGGCATAGAGACCGGGGATCGTGGTCATCAGGTTGTAGTCCACCCAGATACCACCCATCGTATAGTGTACGGCGGGGAAGATCTGCATAGGCTCATAATAGGGATTCACGTCGGTAATCTCCTCATACATATCGAAGAGGTTGCCATAGCGGGCCTTGATAACATCCTTACCCAGACGCTCGATGGCAGTCTTGAAGTCGAGGAATACGGCCAGACCCGTCTCGTTTACACCGAAACCGGCGTCGCAACGCTCCTTCGCAGCACGCGAAGCCACGTCACGAGGCACGAGGTTACCGAAGGCGGGATAACGACGCTCCAGGTAGTAGTCACGATCCTCCTCGGCAATCTGCGAGGGCTTCAGCGTACCGGCACGGAGAGCCTTCACATCCTCCAGCTTCTTGGGAACCCAGATACGGCCATCGTTACGCAGCGACTCCGACATCAGGGTCAGCTTCGACTGCTGATCGCCGTGTACGGGGATACAGGTGGGGTGAATCTGCGTGAAGCAGGGGTTGGCAAAACCGGCACCCTTGCGGTAGCACTGGAAGGCAGCCGAACCATTCGAACCCATTGCATTGGTCGAGAGGAAGAATACGTTACCGTAACCACCCGTGGCAATAACCACGGCGTGGGCACCGTGACGCTCCAACTCACCGGTCACCAGGTTGCGGGCGATGATACCCTTGGCCTCGCCATCCTCCACGACGATGTCCAGCATCTCGTGACGGGGGTAGCTCTTTACCGAACCGTTGTGAATCTCCTTGTTCAAGGCAGCATAGGCACCCAGCAGGAGCTGCTGACCCGTCTGACCACGGGCATAGAAGGTACGCGACACCTGGGCACCACCGAACGAACGGTTGGCCAGCAGACCGCCGTACTCACGAGCGAAAGGTACACCCTGAGCCACGCACTGGTCGATGATCAGGTTCGAAACCTCGGCCAGACGATATACGTTGGCCTCACGGGCACGGTAGTCACCACCCTTGATCGTATCGTAGAAGAGACGATATACCGAGTCGTTATCGTTCTGGTAGTTCTTGGCAGCATTGATACCACCCTGTGCAGCGATCGAGTGTGCACGACGGGGCGAGTCCTGAATGCAGAAAATCTTCACGTTGTAGCCAAGTTCACCGAGCGAAGCAGCTGCAGAAGCACCACCCAGACCGGTACCTACAACGATGATGTCGAGCTTGCGCTTGTTGGCAGGGCTTACGACCTTGATAGCTGCTTTGTGGTTGCTCCACTTTTCGGCCAACGCACCAGCAGGAATTTTGGAATCTAATTTAAGAGCCATATCAGTGTGTTTTTATTGTCCAATCTCAATTAAAGGTAGTTTAGCAGCAAGGGCAGAGGCTGCGAACATAGAAGATGACTGCCACGGCGGCGAAGCCCAGGAAGATCAGGGTGGCCACAATGTTGGCAATGCACTTCAGACGGGGATACCAGGTATCGTTGGCGAAACCTGCGGTCTGGAACATAGACCATACGCCGTGCGTAAGGTGGAACCAGAGGGCTACAAACCATACCAGGTAGATCAGCACGTTGTACCACTTCGAGAAGGTGTACTGAATCAGCGCAGCACCATCAGTGGGCAAGAGACCCAGCGAGTTCTCGTGCAGACCCATAATCTCCACCAGCTGCATCTTCGACCAAAAGTGAATCAGGTGAATGGCCAGACCGCCCAGGACTACGAAGCCCAACACGAGCATATTCTTCGAGGCCCACTTCACACCGGGCTCGTTCACCGTCACAGCGTAACGCTGCGTACCACGGGCGCGATAGTTCTCAACCGTAAGCCACAGGGCGTAGAGGATGTGTACTACAACCAG
This sequence comes from Alistipes sp., assembly GCA_045602705.1. Lineage (GTDB taxonomy): Bacteria > Bacteroidota > Bacteroidia > Bacteroidales > Rikenellaceae > Alistipes. The sequence goes on along the minus strand of JAZSCB010000015.1, from coordinate 27,787 downwards.
CGCAGCCAGACCTACCGTAGCAACCAGGGCATACCAGTTGGCGCCCAGGAACTCGCAAATCATATTGTAGGCATCAGCCGAGAAGAGCGCGGCGAGGTTCATACTCATATGAAAGAGGATGAAGAGCACCAAAGCGCAGCCCGAAATGCTCATCACGAGCTTCTTTCCGAGCGAAGAATTAGTTAAAAAACAGTTCATAAGTGTGTTTGGTTTTAAGAATTATTTGAGTATATTTGTTTCCGGTTACACATTTAGTTTGACAAAGATAGTCATTGTTTGCGAATTAACAAACCTTTTTCAAAGAATAAATCGGCCACAGAGCCCTTTTATTTGAAGAGATGAGCTTTTTTTCGATATGATTGAGAAACAGATTTTGAGAAAAGAGATGCGCGCACGAAATCGTGCGATGGCTCCCGAAGATCGCCAACGCGCCTCCGAAGAGCTTCGTTGCAAGATTGAGGCAATGGAGGAGTTTCAAAAGGCCCGCACCGTGGCCCTCTTCTCGGCCCTGCCCGATGAGCCCGACACCTCAGAAGCGTTGTGTCGCTGGTCCAAGGAGCGGGTGGTGTTGGTTCCTCGCGTCGAGGGGGAGGTGATGCACTTTCATCGCTACGACCCCGCCACGATGCGCGATGGATCGTTCGGCATCCTGGAGCCGCAACAAGAGGAGATTGCCGATCCGAAAACAGTTGATCTGATTGTCGTACCGGGGGTTGCCTTCACTCTTCAGGGCGACCGAATGGGGCGCGGAAAAGGGTTTTACGACAAGTACCTCGTACAACTTCGACCGGATGCCGTGAAGGTCGGCGTCTGCTATGCCCACCAGTTGGTGGAGGAGTTGCCGGTCGAGCCTCACGACGTAAAGCTTGACCGAGTGCTTACCGGCAATCATTAACCCCTCCCCTTCAACGAAAAAAGCGGAGAGCTCTTTCGGCTCTCCGCTTTTTTGTCGTGTATCGTCTAACGACGCTCGCCTCGTTTTCCGAAGACGATCGAAAGGCCGAAGTTCATATACATCTGACTCTGCTGATAGGGAATAAACTGCGGCGTCTTGCGAGCGAAGAGGATATCGGTACCCACAAAGAGATTCACCGCATCCGTACAGAAGTTCAAGCCCAGGCCCATTGCCGAATTCTTGGCATTGAGCAGCGAATAACTACCCGAGAGGTGAAGCCACTTCAAGGGTCGGAAGTTGGCCGAAGCGGTAAGGTTGTGTGCCGTGTAGTACTCGCGGAAGGTCACATTGTAGAAGAGGCCGACACCGATACGACGCTTCAGGAAGCTGTAATCGACACCCACATTGACCGCCGTATTGAGGCGCACCGTACGCCCCTCGACCTCCGTAACTTTCGGCGAAGAGAGGTCATCGGCGAGCTTCTCGAAATCAAACTCGGGCTGCGTCACATTACCCTCCTGGTCGATATCCACACCCGTATACTCCAGTCCATCACACTCCAGACGAGCGAAGGCGGCACTGCTCTTCTTCCAGAACATTGCACCCAGGTCGGTTACCGAGGCCGAGAACTGCAACTGGGGCAGCAGATCGTAGGTGGCACCCAAATCCAGGCCTACGCCATAACCGGCAGGCATTCGGAGAGACTCCAACTTCTTGCTGAGATCCATCTCGGCGAATTTATTGATGGAATAGATCTCCTCACCGGCCTCATTGCGGGTGGTGGGAGGGATCAGGCCGAAGAGCTCCACCGAGCCATCGACATCGGCCGTCCAACGATCCTCGGCAAAGTTGGCCGAGAAGTTATCAATCGAAGCACGCACCCGAGCGAGTCCGATCAATCCCCTTATGCGGGCACCCAGATAGAGTTTGTCGGTGATGCGGAAGGAGTAGTTGAAAGCCGCCTCAATCGTGCTCTCAACACCCAACTGCACTCCGCCGAAAGTCGTGGAGTTGGCTAGTTTGGCGAACTCAAAGAGCTCATAGGGGAGCTGCGTGTCGGCATCGACGCGCAGGTTAAGATCAATGGACCAGAAGTTTTTACGATTCTTGGTATAACGGCCGAAATTTAAGATGCCGATACGGCTCGTAAGGCCCAGGTCATTGACCTCCTCAAAGCCTCCCAGGGCCCTCTGGGCCGAGATCGAGCTGCTCAACAGCGTAACCAGTTCTCCGTTTTGCGGGAAGAGAAAGTCTCCAAGAACCAGGTTGCCGTTGGTGTTGAGTTGGATATTTCCAGCAAACGGAATGGCAAAGTATCCGCGATCGGGAGCGAACGCGGGGTTCCACTGCAAACGAGAAACAGAGCCCTCCATAAAGTAGGAGGTGGGATTCTGGGCCGACAGAGTACCGGCCAGCAGAAGCATCGACAAGAGGATGGATAATCGCTTCATCATAAGGCACACAGTTTAGAGTTTGAGGGAACCGGTTTTACGCATATAGAGGTCGATGAGCACCTGCTGCTCCTCATAGAGCTCCCTATCGGGGAAGAAACGGTCGATCGAGACCGGCATCGAGAGAGTGGTGCCGCCAAAAAGGGTCTCCACATCGTCTGCCGAGATGCGGATCTCATTGATGGGTGTTACCCCCTGCTGGATGGAGAGCGTCCCCAATTGGATGGAGGTACCCACCAACGAAGGAGCGAGGTCGAAGATAAAGGGAAGTTCGCTGTGAATCTCGCCATAAAGATAGAGGGCATTGATCGGATTCTCCACCGTGGAGGGGTCGAGATTCTTGGTGATCATCTCCAGGATCTCGTCGCCGATGTCAATCGGGGCGATCTCATAATCGACATCCTCGATATCCATATCGGAGAGATAGGCCGTCGAGATCTGGGTAATCGACTCGGTCACCTCACCCGAGAAGAGGTCGAAGAGGGTAGCCACCACCTCGGCTGCCGAGTCGGCGGGGAATTCGAGTATCTGATCACAGAGATACTGCGGCACCTCCTGGGGCAGGAAGGCCACAAAGGGCTCACGATACTTTTCAACCAACAGGGCACAAACCGCCTGTTTCTTCTCGGGATTGTTCTTTATCTCATCGAAGAGACCATCAAGCATCTCGCGGAGGTAGCCTTCATCGTAGGAGAGGCGCGCCACCTCCACATAATCGGCACCACCGGGGAGCTCCGAGGGGAGCCAGATGCGGGCCTCCTGGAAAAGTTCGATCAAGTTGATCTCATTGTCGCCCGTATGGCGATTCATTCGCTCGAGGGAAAAGGTGATGCGACCCACGGGAAGTTTGAACTCGCTCTCGTCACTGCCGATCGCAATGTCATCCGTGTCCATCTTCGAGAGGTCAAACTCCTCATTGACGCAGGCTGTAACACCCGCCAAAAGGAGCAGGGAAAGGAGAATTTTCTTCATATTGTTTGGTTTTTGGATTCAGAAATTTTCCGATGTTTGCACAAAGATAGTCAAATTTGTCTCACATTTCATATTTTTCATCCGGAATTTTCGGCAAACAGGCAACACAACAAGAAAACCGGCCCTCTTTTTCGGGCAGCAGTGAAAAATTCCAAAAAAAATGGCTATTTTTGTTGCAATGCACGAGAGCAGTGAACATATCCCACTGAAAGAGCAGGTGGCCCTGCTGCCCCTCAACCCGGGGGTCTACCAGTTTGTCGATCGAACCGGCACGATCATCTACGTCGGTAAGGCAAAGAGCCTTCGTCGGCGCGTCAGTTCATATTTTGTGCAGAGCAAAGAGCACTCGGCCAAGGTGCGGGTCCTGGTGAAGCAGATCGTGGAGATCCGCCATATCGTGGTGGAGAGCGAAACGGATGCCCTACTGCTGGAGAACTCCCTGATCAAGAGCCTCCAGCCGCGCTACAACATCCTCCTGAAGGATGACAAGACCTACCCCTGGATTGTCGTCCGTAACGAGCCTTTTCCCCGCATCCAATCCACACGCCAGATCAAACGTGACGGCTCGCAATACTTCGGCCCCTACGGCTCGATCTCGATGCAGCGTAGCGTGCTGGAGTTTATCCGCGAGGTAATCCCCTTGCGAACCTGCGGCCTCAACCTCTCGACTGCGGCCGTGGCTCGGGGCAAGTATGGTGTCTGCCTGCAGTACCATTTGGGAAACTGCAAAGCTCCTTGTGTGGGACGGCAGACGGAGGAGGAATATCGCTCCGACATCGAGCTGGCAACCTCGATTCTCAAGGGAGATCTGCGTCCCGTACGCTCCCACCTCGAGGGAGAGATGCAGCGGGCCGCCGCCGAGCTGAAATTCGAGATTGCCCAACGCTACAAACAGCGACTCGACGCCCTGGACAACTACTCGGGCAAGTCGGTGATTGTCAGCGCAAAGATCTCCGATATTGATGTCTTTTCGCTGTTGCGCGACGACGATGTCGCCTACTGCAACTTCCTGCGCATCCGCCACGGCTCGATCGTCGGAGTGCAGACCGTGCGCTTGAGCATAGGCATCGAGACCGAGGATGCCGAACTGCTCACCCTCGGCATTCAGTATGCCGTTGATCGCTTCGCCGAGGGGCAGCTGGCCCGCGAAGTGGTGGTACCGCTGCTCCCCACCACGACTCTGCTGTTCGATGGTGTCACCTTCACCGTTCCCAAGCGGGGTGAGAAGCTCGACCTGCTCGAATTCTCCCAAAAGAGCGGCCGCATCTACCGCGCCGAGCAGCTCAAAAATCTCGAAATCAAAAATCCCGAGCGACACGCCGACCGTCTGATGGCCGCAATGCAACGCGAGCTGCATCTGCCGCGTGAGCCCCGCCACATCGAGTGTTTCGACAACTCCAACCTCCAGGGCACCCACCCCGTGGCTTCGTGCGTGGTCTTCCGCAACGGCAAGCCCTCGCGCAAGGAGTACCGCCACTTCAACGTCAAGACGGTGGTCGGCCCCGATGACTTCGCCTCGATGCGCGAGATCGTCTACCGCCGCTACTCGCGCCTGTTGGAGGAGGGGGCCGAACTCCCCGATCTGATCATCGTCGATGGCGGCAAGGGGCAGCTTTCAAGTGCCTACGGCATCCTCTACGAACTAGGCATTGCCGATCGCGTACCGATTGTCGGCCTGGCCAAACGCATCGAGGAGGTCTTCTTCCCCAACGACCCGATGCCCTACTACCTCTCGCGCACGGGCGAACCCCTCAAGGTGGTGTGCCACATCCGTGACGAGGCCCACCGTTTCGGCATCACCTTCCATCGTCAGAAGCGCAGCAATGACTTCATCCAAAGTGAGCTGGAGTTGATCGAAGGTGTCGGCACCAAGACTATCACCACCCTGCTGAAACACTTCCGCACGGTGGCCAAGGTAAAGGCCGCCCCCCTGGAAGAGCTCTCTGCCCTAATCGGTCCCGCCAAGGCCAAAAAGGTCAAATATTTCTTCAGCGACGAGCACGCCCAACTGCTGAAAAAGTAACCCTCGCCCAAAGAAAAAGAGAGTGGCACATCGGCTCTAACCGATGTGCCACTCTCTTTATGCTCTCCAAAAGCTATTTGTCAAATTCAATCACCGTACCCTCTGCATACAGCGTAGCCTTTTGAACAAAGAAGATCATCTTGCTGGTATTCTTCACGGTAACATTGACCAATGCCTGCGAACCCTTCAAGTCGGCCTTTCTGGTCAGCTCGGCCACTGCATTGTTCTGGAGAGCCTTTTGACCAAGACCTCCGATTCCGAAAACATAGGTCGCCGTCACTTCGGCGTGAACCGTTTTCACCACGTGAAAGTTCTTCTGCGACAAAACCACATTGGTCTGATTGAGATTTGCATTGGAGGTCAGGTTGTGGCTGAAACCACAACTCGTCAGCAGGAATCCGACGGCAATAATTCCTGCGACTTTGGATAAGAGTCTCTTCATCTTTTTAAAATTTGGTAAAACATATATAAAATAAAAAAGCGTAGACTATCGTCATACGCTCTCAGGCTCACCACAAGCCGAATACACAATGAATCAAGCCCACGCTAAAACGTGAAACTCAATGTGTACTCTTCTGCTCGTTCTGTGTCGAGGTGGTGATTCGAGAGCGATTGAGCAAAATATGTCTGCCACATCCCGCGGCATTGCAAATGTAATAAAAAAATGAATCCTGCCCAAAAATATCAACTTTTTAATTCCTGTCCCCTCCCCAAATATCTCACTCACGCCCCGGGAACAAAAAAAAGAGAAATCCACACGGAACTTCTCTTTTCGTACCCGGAGCCGGGGTCGAACCGGCACGTCATTGCTGACATTGGTGTTTGAGACCAACGCGTCTACCGATTCCGCCATCCGGGCAAACCTTGAATCGGGAGTGCAAATGTAGGAATAAATTGGCAAATTGCAAATTTTTACTCAAAAAAAAGTCCGAAGCGGCCCAAAAGGGGCTCAACTCCAGCTGCGAACCCAGCTGCGACCGAGGGCAACCAGGGCCACTCCGAGCAGGAGCGTAAGGGCGAGATAGAGGGCCAGCGCACCGAAATGTCGTCCCTCCAGCTGAATAAGGAGCTCGTGGGCCAGGGAAGAGAAGGTCGTCAAGCCGCCACAAAGTCCCGTGATCAAGAGTGCACTCATCGTCGGCGAGAGGAGGTGTCGCTCACCCATTCCATAGAAGATCCCGATCAGAAAGGCTCCAACCAAATTCACCGTCAGCGTACTCCAGGGAAGTAGTGCCGCAGAGGCGATCCCCTGAAAGAGTCGGCCACACAAAAAGCGCAGAGCCGACCCCGCAAAGCCCCCGATGCCGGCAGCTGCCATCCATTTCAACCACTCCATCTTGTCAATTTTCTCCCTGCCCGAACAAAAGGCGTGCCGAGCGAGGGAGAGAAGTTTCTTTAGAAGCAGGCGGAGGCCTCTTTGGAAGGCGGTGAGTGGGGAGCTTGTGCGCAAATTTAAGTTTTGAATTTCAAATTTTGAATTTATATATTACCTTTGCCGAGAAGAAAACTTGCAATTTATGAATTGGAAAAAGATATCCCTGTTGCTGGTAGTACTGCTGGCAGCCGATCAGGCCCTCAAAATCTGGATCAAGACCCACCTGGCATTGGGTGAGGCCATCATCATCTTCCCCGACTGGTTCCAGCTCTACTTCATCGAGAACAACGGAGCCGCCTTCGGAATGCAGATCACCTCGGGCAGCGGCTTCGACTGGGGCAAGCTCCTGTTGAGCCTCTTCCGCGTGGGGTTGTGCGGCTTTATGTGCTGGTTTATCAACCGCCTGGTGAAGATGAAGGCCCCGACGGGTGCCGTGGTCGGAATGGTTCTCATCCTGGCCGGTGCCATCGGAAACATCATCGACAGTGCCCTCTACGGACAGATCTTCTCCGCCTCCACCCCGACCACCATAGCGGAGCTGGGTGGCAGCTACGCCCCCTTTATGATGGGCAAGGTAGTTGATATGTTCTACTTCCCCCTCTTCCAGTGGAACAGCTGTCCCTCGTGGCTCAGTTTCCTGGTTGATAGCCGGAACTACTTTTTCGGTGCGATTTTCAACCTCGCCGACGCCTACATCTCGGTTGCGGTTATCTACCTGATACTCTTTCAATTCCGCTTCTTTAACAAGAACTTCTGATACGGAAAAGGAAATAAATTTTCGATTTTTTGCGATTTTTTTCACCAAATAAGTTGCATTTCGAAAAAAAGTTCTTACCTTTGCACCCGTGTTCAACGGAATCGCCCAGGTGGTGAAATGGTAGACACGCTAGTTTCAGGTACTAGTGGTAGCAATACCGTGTAGGTTCGAGTCCTATCCTGGGCACAGACAAGGCACTTTCGAGTGCCTTGTTTTTTTGTATTCATCGCTCCCCTCCACCGCCTCTCCGTTCCCTCCATTTGCAAATCCGCTCCGAATTTGCTACATTTGTGAAACGAATCCCACAACCGATGATCGACCGCTACATCCGCCACATTGAGGCCGAGCGACGACTCGCCCCCCTCACCGTCCGGAACTACCGCCGTGACCTGGAGCGGTTTGTCCGCTGGTGTGAAGAGGTGCTCTCCCCCCCGATCTGCCCCTTCGACGTCTGCCAGGTGGAAGAACTCCACCTGCGCGAGTGGATTCTCTATCGCTCCTGCCACACCCAAGGGCGAAAGGAGCTGGGAGCGGCCTCCCTCAACCGCGAGCTCTCCTCCCTGAAGGGCTTTTTCGGATATCTTCACCGCGAGGGAGTCATCTCCCGCAATCCGATGCAACGAATCGGAGGGCTTAAGACCCCGGCCCGCCTTCCGGCTTTCGTCCCCGAGAGTCGAATGCAGCAGGTGTTGGAGGAGTGCGACCCGACGGAGTCGAAGAATGGCTCCGAAGTGGAGCTCCTGCGCGACGAGCTGATCATCGAGATGCTATACGGCTGCGGGCTACGCCTGGGGGAATTGATCGGAATCAACCGTAGCGACTTCAGCAGCGATCTGCGCACCTTACGCGTTGTGGGTAAGGGAGATAAGGAGCGTTTGATCCCCATCGTGGAGTCATTGCGCGAGAAAATTTCAACCTACCTGCAAGCAATTGAGGGGCAAAATATTTGCAAAAACGAAAAAAAAGCACTATTTTTATCGAGAAAAGGGGAACGAATATCCCGCACGGCCGTCTATCGCCTGGTTCGCAAAGTGTTGGGGGCCGGGGGTGTTCAGGGCAAACGAAGTCCCCACGTGCTGCGGCACACCTTTGCCACCCACCTGCTCAACCGCGGGGCCGATATGCGCGAGATCCAGGAGCTGCTGGGTCACAGTTCATTGAGGGCGACACAGGTCTATACCCACAACAGCATTGCCCAATTGCAGAAAATCTACCGAAAGGCCCACCCGCGGGAGTTGCCCGCCAACGAGCCCGAGCGGTAATACAACATATTATTAACACATTAAACATCAAGGTTATGAAGGTAAACATTCAGTCCGTGAAGTTCGATGCCGACCAGCGTCTGATCGAATTTGTAGAGAACAAAATGGCAAAACTCGACCGCTTTGCCGAGCGCGCAACCGGAGCCGATGTCATCCTGAAGTTGGACAAGGATCACGAGAAGGGCAACAAGGTAGCCACCATTACGCTTCATATCCCCGGAGACGACCTGGTGGCCGAGAGTCAGGCCAAGAGTTTCGAGGAGGCCGTGGATAACGCCATCGACGCCCTGAAACGTCAGATTGAGAAGGTAAAAGGCAAGCTCGCATAGCGACCAACCTGCATACCAATAGAGAGGGGGCCGAAGAGCCCCCTTTTTTGTGAAGCGATCCGGGAGACCACATATTTATATATTAATTAAGGGAGATGAAGAGCGAGTTGAGTGCCCGCCTGCGGGGTTGGTATGAGGAGCATAAGCGCGATTTGAGGTGGCGGCATACACGCGACCCCTATCTCATTTGGCTCTCCGAGACCATTCTCCAGCAGACCCGCGTGCAGCAGGGGGCGGCCTACTATGACCGCTTTGTGGAGCACTACCCCACCGTAAAGGAGCTGGCTGCCGCCTCGGAAGAGGAGATACTGCGCCTCTGGCAGGGGTTGGGCTACTACTCCCGAGCCCGCAACCTTCATGCTGCTGCCCGAGAGGTGATGAGCCGACTGGGCGGCCGCTTCCCCGACCAATACGACATCCTGCGCTCGCTGCCCGGCATCGGAGACTACACGGCCGCCGCCGTCAGTTCCATCGCCGCAAACCGCCCCCACGCTGTGGTGGATGGCAATGTCTATCGTCTCTACAGCCGTCTTTTCGACCTCGAGACCCCGATCGACAGCTCGGCCGGGCAACGCCAATTTCGGGAACTCGCCCACGAGTTGCTCGACCCAGAACATCCGGGCGACTACAACCAGGCTCTGATGGAGTTTGGGGCCCTACACTGTACCCCCCAATCACCTCGTTGCGAGGGGTGCCCCCTCGAGGAGTGGTGCCAGGCCCGTGCCAACCACACCGTCACCCAACGACCCGTCAAGCGGGGACGCACCAAGATCCGTGATCGCTATCTCCACTACCTCCACCTCACGGCCGAGGGGAAGTTGTTGTTGCACCGCCGCACGGGGCGCGACATCTGGCAGGGACTCTATGAGTTCCCGCTGATCGAGACTCCTACAACCACTCCCTTTGAGGCGTTACCCCTTCCGAGCGAGGTGGCCGAGACCCCTTTCCGGCTCCTTGCCATCCGTCCGATGGCCCCTCATCAGCTCTCCCACCAGCGGCTCCACGCCACCTTCTATCAGCTGCAGTTCGACCACCTGCCTTCAATCGAGGGGTGCATTCCCATTCGGGAGGAGGAGTTGGACCACTACGCCATTCCTCGCCTGATTGAGCGATATCTGGAGCTGACACAAGAGTAAAACAACAGCAGGGAGCGAACAATCGCTCCCTGCTGCCATATCCTCCGATTCCGACTACTGCTCCTCGACAAAGCCCTGCGCCTTAAGACGGATCTCCGAACCGTCGGGGGTCACCAGATAGCGACCCGTGCTCTCGGCCGTAATGTGGCCGATGACATCTACCACTCCGAGGGCCATTATCCGCTCCTGCATCGCCAGCGGCACCGTGAAGAGGAGTTCGTGATCCTCTCCGCCGTGGAGAGCCGCCACCACAGGATCGGAGTGCATCTCCTCCGCCAATGCAGTGGTCTGACGCGCAATGGGAATGCGCTCCAGGTAAATGCGGGCACCACACTTCGAAGCTTTGCAAAGCTGCAGAAGATCGCTCGAGAGGCCGTCCGAGAGGTCGATCATCGCCGTCGGAACAATTCCCTCCTCGGCCAGCAGATCGATGATATCCTTGCGGGCTCGGGGCTTGAGATAACGCTCCAGCAGATACTCGTGGCCGGCAAACTCCGGCTCGGGATTTTCGATATCACGCAAAACTCGCTTTTCTCGCTCCAGAAGGCGCAAGCCCATATAGGCGGCACCCACATTGCCCGTTAGGCAGATCAAGTCATTAAGTTGCGCACCACTGCGCTTCACCAGTCGCTCGCGATCCACTCGGCCCAATGTGGTGACGTGAATCACCAGACCCGTCATCGAGGCCTTCGTATCACCCCCGACAAAATCAATATTCATCTCACGACAGGCGAACTTCACCCCCTCGTAAAGATCCTCCAACGCCTCCACCGGCAGCTTCGAGGAGACGCCGAGCGAGATCATCACCTGCTCGGGGCGGGCATTCATCGCCAGCACATCGCTTACACCCACCGTCACCGCCTTATAGCCCAGATGGCGTAGCGGGAAGTAGGTCAAATCGAAGTCGATTCCCTCCAACAGGAGATCGGTGGTGCAGACCACCGCCTCACGCTCTCCGGCAGCCACTGCCGCCGCATCATCACCCGTTCCCAGAAGGGTCGATTCACGTTTGGGCTCGGTGCCCTGCATCAGACGATCGATCAATCCGAACTCGCCCAGCGACGCAATCTCCGTGCGCCCTTTTTTTGCCTCGTTGTCAGCCATTTTTTCTAAAAATTTTTACAAAAATAGGAAAACATTGTCGTTTCTCAAAAAAAAGGGTTAATTTTGCCCAAATTTTTGGGTTCAAACCCCAAGTTAATTAAAGGGATTTTAATAAACAACATACGAAATGCTTAATATCGTATTATTTGGTGCTCCGGGTTGCGGAAAAGGCACCCAGGCCAAACGTCTGAAGGAGCGCTACGGCATCAACCACGTCTCGACAGGCGAGGTGATTCGCGGCGAAATTGCTCGTCAAACCGAACTCGGCAAGAGTATGGAGGGCTACATCGCCCAGGGACAGCTGGCCCCCGATCAGCTGGTCATCGACATCGTGGCTCACTATGTGGAGGAGCACCGCCACGACGCCGGCAACATCTTCGACGGTTTCCCCCGCACCACCCCCCAGGCCGAGGCCTTCGACAAGATCCTCGAGGCCCACGGACTGAAGGTCGATCTGATGGTCTATATGGATGTCCCCGAAGAGGAGCTCGTGCGCCGCATCCTGCTTCGTGGCAAGGATTCGGGCCGCGCCGATGACGCCTCGGAGGAGGTGATTCGCCACCGCATCGCCACCTATCGCGCCCAAACGGCTGTTGTTGCCGACTACTACGCCGCCCAGGGCAAGTACACCGCCATCAATGGTCTGGGAACCTTTGACGAAGTATTCGACCGCATCGTGGAGGCCATCGACAAGCGATAACCGAGACAGCGAAACACAAAAAAAGAGATCGCCAATTTGGCGATCTCTTTTTTGTTTGTATGCTTTCAACCGTTAGAAGCGGGGCTTGATGGGCAGCTTCACGGGCTTGATCATATTCTCGGGCGAGAGGATGGTATCCAGTTCCTCCTTGGTGAGAATACCGTGCTCCAGCACCAGGTCATAGACACGACCACCCGTAGCCATCGCCTCCTTGGCGATCTTGGTCGAGTTCTTGTAACCAATGATCGGGTTGAGGGCCGTTACCACGCCGAAGCTGTCCTGCACATACTTGCGGCACTGCTCCTCGTTGGCCTTGATGCCCTCCACGCAGTTGATGCGCAGGGTATCGAAACCGTTCATCATAATCTCTGCCGACTCGAAGCAACACTGAGCCATCACGGGCTCCATTGCGTTGAGCTCCATCTGGGCAGCCTCACCACTCATTGCCACGCAGAGGTCGTTACCCATCACCTTGTAGCAGATCTGGTTCATCACCTCGGGAATTACGGGGTTTACCTTACCGGGCATAATCGACGAACCGGGCTGACGGGCGGGAAGATCGAACTCGTGGAGACCGCAACGAGGACCCGAAGCCAGCAGACGCAGGTCGTTACAGATCTTGTTCATCTTCACGGCGATGCGGCGCAGAGCCGACGAATAGCCCACCATACAGGAGGTATCCGACGTAGCTGCTACCATATCATCGGCCAGACGCACGTTCCAACCCGTGATGTCACACAGGGCCTTGATGCACTTCTCCGAGTAACCGGGCTCCGAGCAAATACCCGTACCGATGGCCGTAGCACCCATATTGACCGTCAGGAACTCCTCGGCGGCAAAGTTGATATTCTTGATCTCATCCTTAAGAATCGAAGCAAAAGCACCGAAAGTCTGACCCAGGGTCATCGGCACGGCATCCTCAAGCTGGGTACGGCCCATCTTCAGTACATTGGCAAACTCCTTGGCCTTGGCCTCAAAGGCGGCGATCAGGGCATTGTAGTGCTCCAGGAAACGCTGGTGAGTAGCATAGAGACCCAGGTGAATGGCCGTGGGATAGGCATCATTGGTCGACTGCGAGCAGTTGGCGTGGTCGTTGGGCGAGCAGTACTGATACTCACCGGCCTCGTGACCCATAATCTGGAGGGCACGGTTGGCGATCACCTCGTTGGCGTTCATATTGGTCGTGGTACCGGCACCACCCTGGATCATATCCACGGGGAAGTGCTCGTGATGCTGACCCTCGAGGATCTCGCGGCAAGCCTGCGTCAGACCCTTGTACTGAGCCTCATTCAGGAGACCCAGCTGGTAGTTAGCCTCGGCAGCAGCCAACTTGGTCTGGGCCAGGCCGTTGATGAACAGGGGGTAGTCATTCAGGTGGAAACGGCTGATGGGGAAGTTCTCGATACCGCGCAGCGTCTGTACACCATACAGCGCCTCAACGGGCACCTCCAGCTGACCAATCAGGTCGCTCTCAATACGGGTCTTACCCGAAAATTTCTTTTCCATTGTCTATTTGAGTTTTAGGTTTTTATTTCAAGATTGTTCAAAAATCGGTTTGTCCGATTTCAAGCGTTAAAGGTAATCATTTTTTTGCAAACAGCCAATTTTTCTTTTGAAATTAATTTTTCGCTGCAATCAATTCGCTACACCTATCGCAAAAAGACCTTGTCAAGCCCCTTAACTCTTTTCTCTAATCCTTTCGATCTTTTTTTTCGACTTGTAAGCCAAAATGGCAAAAATGTTATAATAATGTTAGGGGGTTTCTCAAAAAATGTAATAAGAATGTATGCGATCCCTATTGGAATTATCGCTCGCAATCAGTAACTTTGCATAAAGAAAAATTTGAAAACACAACTCAACACACACCTAAAATTAAAAAGACTGGAAAGATGAAAAAGTGTTCTTTGTTCCGACAGCTGCTCTCATTGGCAGCCATTTTCGCACTGACGCTCCCCCTGACGAGCTGCGGAGACGACGACAAAACGTTGGTTGACGGTCCCGATGTCCCCGTCAAGGAGTTTATGGTAACGATCGACGATCTCACCTACGAGTCGATTACCTTTACTATTACGCCCCCGAGCGAAACGCCTGTCTTCTATGTTTCGCTCTTCTCCGACACCGACGATCTTGACTTCCCCGACGAGGAGTTGGCTACCGCCATCATCGAGGGTGAGAACTTTCGCACCTTCACTTTCCTGGGACCCCAGACCCTCACCTTCCAGGGGTTGATTGGCCACTCCCACTACCGATTGATCTACTTCGCCTACGACGAGGCCTCAAAGCAGATGCTCTCGAAGCTCTACCGCTCGGAGCGCATCACCACGCCCGACTCGCCCGAGATGTTCAACATCGAGGTAGAGAATATTACGGGTGTTAGTGCCGACCTTACGATCACGCCTCCCGATGGTTCGATGACCTATTACTATTATCTAGAGGAGAAGAGCGACTACGAGACTCGCTTTGACAACAGCGACAATCTGCTGATCCAGAACGACTTTGCCTACTGGATGTATATGGCCTGGATATACGAAGACACGGATTGGCTCGACTTCCTGAAGATGGAGTTGGTCAGCGGCGTAAAACAGTCGCACACCGACCCGCTCTTTGTATCGCTTATGTGGGATACCGAGTATCTGGTCTATGCTTACGGCCTGGACGAGATGGGTACCATAACCCACCCGATGACCAAGAAGATCTTCAAGACTGCAACCCCCACCCCCTCGGATAACACCTTTGAGGCAAAGATCGACGACCTTAGCTGGGAACAGTCGAAGATGGGCTTCATTGCCAAAGCAACCGTTACTCCCAAGAATCCCGACGAGAGCTACTACGCCGTCATCACCAACAAGAATTGGTACGACTGGTTCTTCACCGAGAACAACACGGGTCGCTCCGACAACACCTGGATTATGTATCAGTTGATCCGGAACTGCCCCTCCTCGACCATAGCCCTTTCGGAGTGTCTGACGGGTACGGCCCAGATCACAACCGAGGATTGGCCGAATGGTCTGCGTCCTGTACGCGAATATGCCATCTTCGTCTTTGGCTTCAACGAGCAGGGAGCCACCACCGATCTGACGGTGATCCCCTTCACCACCCCCGAGCGTCCCCTGTAGTCCTCGCGGAGTTTTTGACCGATTATTCACCTACCCGACTCCGAGTGCTCGGAGTCGGGTTTAACCCAATTCAACGATGAAACATTGCCACAACCTACTCCACCTGGCTTCGTTAGCCCTTGTGGCCCTCTTGATGCTCCTCTCGATGGCCTGCTCCAATTCCGATGAACCCACCCCCGATATCGCGTTGAAATTCACGATTACCCAGGGAGCCGTTGATGCACATAGTGCCACGTTCACCGTAACCCCCTCATCGGAAGAGGCAACCTACTACGCCAACCTCTTCACGGCCGAAGAGACAGGAGAGGATGTGGCGGCCTTTGTTTCGACGCTGACCATCTCCTCTTCGGAGCTTCACCGCGGCAAGAAGACGTTGCGCTTTGACGAGTTGGCTCCTGCCACCCGCCATCGTCTTGTGGTCTTTGGCTACGCTTCCGACCTTCGGAAGGTTACCACCCAAATCGAGGTAGCAGAGATCACCACCTCGGAGGCCGAGCAGCCTACGCCCGAGGTCGAGGAGAGACACACCCTCAAGGTTGATCAGCTCACCTGGCGTGATGCCACCCTCACCATCACTCCTGAGGAGGAGGCTGCGGAGTATATCTGCGGCATCTACTCCCGTGAGGAGTATTTGGAGCGATTTGACGGCGACAAGGAGCAGATCATCCCCCACCGCTTGGCCGAGTGGGAGGCAACAGCCCTCCAATATATGGAGTATGGTTACGACGACCCCTGGCAGTTCTATATGCAGCTGGAGCAGCGCAGTGGCAAGAGAAGCCTTGCTGCCAGCGAACTACGAACCCTGACCTGGGACTCGGAGTATGTGGTCTACTGTTTCGGAATGGATGACGAGGGTAATCCTACCTCGGCTGTAACAGTGGCCGACCTGAAGACACTCGCCCCCAAGCCCTCGCAAAACCAATTTGAAATAGTTGTGGAGCGCACAACCGAGAAGTTGATCGAGTTTTCGGTTACGGCAGCCAATGACGATCCCTATTTCGTAACGATTCAGCGAACAGCCTATGTGGAGAGCTTCGGGCCGGCCACCGACCGCCCCTATGATCTGATGGTAGCCGACCTCGTGGGAACCTATCCCGACAACATCCTCGAGGAGCGTTTCATCCATCGTGGCACAAAACAGATTACGAGTGACGAGTTGGCCAGCTGCACCATCAACTCGTTGCGCGAATATACCATCGTAGTCTGCGGTTTTGAGAACGGCCCCACGACCGAAGTCTCCCTCTCGGAGAGCATCCTGCCCGGCACCACCGCCTCGGAAGAGCTCCTGGAGCTGACCCTGACCGTCGGGGATGTGAAGGCTTCGAGCATTGAGCTCACCGTCACCGCTTCAATAAACAGCCGTCCCTATTATGTCGGTCTCTTCCCCGCTGCCGAATGCTCCGACACGGAGGCTTTGGTGGCCCGCCTGACAGCCGAGCCTGCCTTCTCCGACCAGTTGAAGCAGGGTACGCAGAAGTTCCTGTTTGAGGAGCTGACTCCCGAAACGACCTATCGCGCCCTCGCCTTCGGCTACAATGCTGAAGCGGGAGAGCTGACAACCGAAGTGCTCCTCTCGGAGGAGATTACGACCTCCGCCGAGGAGCAGGGACCCGTGACCGACGAGGATTTTCTACTGACCGTCAGCGACCTCACCTGGCACGATGCCACCATCACGATTGCCCCCCAGCTTAATGTTGCCTACATCTACGGCGTGATGACCCGTGCGGAGTATGATGAGAAGTATGCCGCAGATCCCAATCAGATCGTAGAGGCACGCAAAACGGAGTGGCAGGATATCGCCAAGCAGTACCAGGAGTGGGGTTACAACGACCCCTGGCAGTACTATATGCGCCAGGAACTCCTCACCGGCAAGCAGGAGGTTTCGGCGGCCGAGAAGTTGCGAATGCGCTGGGGCAGAGAGTATCTCTGCTACTGCTTCGGAATGAATAATGTCGGCACGCAGACCGCCGAGGTGGTCACCACCACCTTCTCGACCCTTGCACCCGAGCCCTCCGAGAACCAATTCGCCTTGACGATTGAAAGCACCACCGGCTCCTCAATTCACTTCACCGTCACCCCCTCGAACGACGATCCCTACTACGTTTCAATTCAGCAGGAGGGGTATGTGGCAGGATATGGCCCTGATCAGGCCTCGAGCTACGAGGATATGCTCTTCGATTTGACGGCCGACTACGCTGATTGGGTGCTCGAGGAGCGCAACCTCTTCACCGGTACGCAGAGTTTGACGCAGAGCCACTTCAAAACAACGATTCGCAACGACCGCACCTACCGCATCGTGGTCTGTGGCTTCAAGAACGGCCCCACAACCGAGGTACTCCTCTCGGAGGAGATTACCCCCGGTGTCACGGCGGCTCAATAGCCCCTTTTGGAAAGTGGTTTTTCGTGCGCCCTCCCCTTCTTCGGGGAGGGCTTTTTATTCTTTTGGCGGAAGAAAAGAATTTGCAGATTTGGAGTTTTATTCCTACTTTTGCAGCGGAAAGCATACATTTCCCGCAAAAAAAGAAAAGCGTAGACAACAGACTATC
The DNA here is from genome assembly GCA_045602705.1 of Alistipes sp. GTDB lineage: Bacteria > Bacteroidota > Bacteroidia > Bacteroidales > Rikenellaceae > Alistipes. The sequence goes on along the minus strand of JAZSCB010000015.1, from coordinate 10,121 downwards.
AAATCTTTACGAGGCTAATTTCATCAATCGTCGTCTAAGAAACATCTGCACCTCTTCCAACTGGGAGGAGTGAGCGCTTTGTCCCGTTTCGCATTCAATTTTCAAGGAGTAATCCCAATCCATTTTTAATTCAATGATGAGTAAATTACGTTTGCTCACAGTGTCGTTGTTTTCGATGCTGTGCAGCGTGTCCGCTTATGCAGGACAACCCCTCCGGCTCACGCTGGAAGAGCTCTTCCGCCTGGCCAACGAGAACAGCAAAACCATCCAGACCCGTACCACAGCTCTGGGAGAGGCCACCGAAGCGGTTCGAGAGGCTCGTAACGGACGTCTGCCCGAGATTGAACTCTCGCTCTCGGCCAGCTACCTGGGTAACGGTCGCCTCTGGGATCGCAACTTCTCGGGCGGAATAGGGATCGAGATGCCCCACCTGGGCAACAACTTCGCCGTCGAGGCCTCGCAGCTGATCTATGGCGGTGGGGCCGTTACCAATGCCGTAGCCCTGGCACACCTCGGCGAAGAGATGGCTTCGGTCGAGTTGGAGAGTGCCCGCTCACGCGTGAGATTCCTCCTCACGGGCTTCTACCTCGACCTCTACAAACTCCGTAACGTCTCGCGACTCTACGACCGTCATATCGAACTGGCCGAGAGTCTGATCGAGGAGATTCGAGCCCGCGAACAGGAGGGTGTGGCTCTCAAAAACGACATCACCCGCTTTGAGTTGCGCCGCCGCAGACGACGCGAAGCACTGGAGTAGGAGGCAGGGTTGCAGATCCCAAAAAATCGCATTACCTTTGGGAAAAGTTTTTCCGACGATGAGGATTCTGCTCGCCTTTGACTCCTTCAAAGGGTCTCTTGCCTCGCACGAGGTGGCCGCGGCCTTTGCCGAGGGGCTCGTCTCGTGCTGTCCCGAGTGGCAGATCGCAACCCTCCCCGTCGCCGATGGAGGCGAAGGAAGCCTGGAGGCGGTGATGCCCCATCTGCACGGTGTATGGCGAGAGGTGGAGGTCTGCGATCCACTGGGCCGTCCCGTTTCGGCCCGCTACGGCACCATCCGATCAGGAGAAGGGGCCCTGATCGAGTTGGCTGCGGCCAGCGGCCTCCCGCGACTCCAACCCGAAGAGCGCAACCCGCTCCTCACCTCCACCCGCGGCACGGGCGAACTTATCGCCCACGCCCTACGAAGTGGCTGTCGCGAGATCTTTCTCTTCTTAGGCGGAAGTGCCACGAACGATGGCGGAACAGGGCTGTTGCGGGCCTTGGGGTACCGTTTCCTCGACGAGACGGGCCGAGAGCTCCCCGAAGGGGGCGGCTCACTTGTGCGATTGGCCTCGATTGATGAGCAGGAACGAATGGGTGCTCTCAACGATGCGACCTTTCATCTGATTTGCGATGTGGAGAATCCCCTCTATGGTTCCACGGGCGCAGCAGCTGTTTATGGTCCACAAAAGGGGGCCGACCCAACGATGGTAGAGCTCCTCGATCGCGGACTCGCCCGCTTGAGCGAGGTGGTACTTCGTCACAACGGATTTAGCCTCGACAATCTGGCGGGCGGCGGAGCGGCCGGCGGTGTGGCCGGCGGTGTGGCAGCCCTCTTGGGCGGTCATATTGAGCGAGGCATCGACTTCATCCTCCGACAAATCGACTTTGACAACCTCTTGAAAGGCTATGACCTCGTAATCACGGGCGAGGGGCGCATCGACCGCCAGACGCTCCACGGCAAGGCCCCACAAGGGATCCTTCAAGCGGCTCTGCGCCACCAAATCCCCACCATCGCCTTTGGTGGCTCGGTGGAACCCTGCCCCGAACTTGCCTCCAGCGGATTCCGGGAGATTCGTTCCATCTATCCCACTCCCCTCCCCCTGGAGGAGGCGATGAACCCCCACCGCACCCGAGAGGCTCTCCGTCACGCTGCCGCTCATCTGGCACGAGAACTCTGCTCCTGCGAACGGCTCCTCCTTCCATAAAAAACAGAAAAGTCTGCCTTTCGTGGCAGACTTTTCTATGCTCAAGAGAAGCTGGGGCTACTCTTCCATCGGGGAGAGGTCGCCAAAGTCATAGAGCTCCTCGTCATAGTAACCCAGCGAACGGTAGTAGTCGTTCATATCACGCCCCACCTCGGCACGGCCGGCCAAGGCCACCAGCTGATAGAGCATCTCCAACTGTTCGAGCTTTTCAATCAGGGCCTCCTCAATCATTACCCCCTGCACTCCCTCAAAACCGAGGTAGTAGTCGATATACTCCATAATGGTCTGGGCATAGTCGCGCAGAAGGGCATCCCCCTTCTCATACTCACCCAAGGCATAGTAGGCCTCGATAAAGGGGTAGGTATTAGCCTCCGAGAAGCGGATCTTATGGGTGGGCAGCAACTCCAGCCCCCGATCGAGCAACTGCAGGGCACGCTCGTTCTCCCCCTTCAGGATGCAGGCCTTGGCAACACGAGCAAAGGATTCGCGCGTCTTGGAGGCCGCGAGGTTGTAGTGGATGAAGTTATCCACATAGACCTTCTCATCGTTGAGATTGCCGTAGCGGAAGATCTCCAGCATCAGCGGAGCAGCGTAGTCGGTGTCGATGCGGCCAATATCCCACGAAGCCTCATAGGGGGTCAGGATCGGCACCAGACGATAGGCATAGCCGTCGAACTGGAGATAATCCATCAGCGAGGGAGTGGCGGTACCATCCTCTGCAATCTGTTTACTCGAGAGCCCCTGCAGGATATAGGGCTGGGTGAAGTAGAGGGGTCGCTCCCAGTTGAAGTTGGCCAACAGGTCGAGCAACATCAGCTCACTTTTGTAGATCACCCCCTTGTTGATCTGGAAGTAAAGGGTATCGACCATCAGATGGGCATCCTCCTCCTTGACAATACCCGAACGAATGGCATTCTCCTTATTGACAGGCAGGGCAAAGATGTTGGAAGGGAGGTAATCGGCCATCGTACCATCAATCAACGGCACCTGGGTACGGGGATCATCGTTGGCCACAAATTCGATCGCCTCCTTGAGGTCGATCGGTCGATCGATGATGGGATCGACAAAGACCTGCTCGTTGGCAAAGGTATATTTATGGCGCGGCAACGAGAAGGGGACTCCGGCAGCCTCATTGGCCCGGCACTTCATCTCGTCAATATACCACTCACCACCCAAATAGGAGGTATTCATAATACGAACGTCGGGACGCACGCCATCCACCTCCTGGTTGTACCAAAGGGGGAAGGTGTCGTTGTCTCCGTAGTTCATAATGATCGAGTTGGGAAGGGTCGATTGGAGGAAGTTCCAACCAATATCGCGTCCGAAGGTACGGCCCGAACGGTCGTGATCATCCCAGTTCTCGGTACAGAGGATTCCCGGCACCACCAGGCCGATCAAGGTGGCAACAAGGGCCACGCTGCGCGTATCACGCTTCAAAAGCCACTTCAAGCCATCCCGAAGAGCCAATACGCCCAGACCAATCCAGATCGAGAAGGCGTAGAAGGAGCCGGCGTAGATGTAATCACGCTCACGCGGCTCGTTGGGGGCCGTATTGAAATAAACCACCAGCGCAAGACCCATCATCACAAAGAGCCACATCACCACCGTAAAGTTGCGATGATCGCGGTTGAGCTGGTAGATCAATCCCACCAGCCCCAACAGGAAGGGGAGGAAGAAGTAGGCGTTGCGACCACGATTCTCCTTCACCTCGCGGGGCAGGAACTCCTCATCCTGGGGACCGATATAGAGCTCATCGAGGGCATTGATGCCCGAACGCCAATTGCCATCCAGGATCGTCTCCTGAAGGGCCTGCGTATCACTCTGACGACCGACGAAGTTCCAAAGGAAGTATCGCCAGTACATATAGTTGAGCTGGTAGTTGAAGAAGAAGTTGAGATTCTCGCGGAAAGTAGGCTCCACCACCGTACGAACCCGCTCACCGTCGTTGTAGCGCACCGTGCGGCCATAGTCCAGCACTGTCTGATACTGCGGACGACCCGCCTCGTCGCGCACCACATTGCCTGCCTCATCACGCACCAGCTCCTCGCGGGTACGGTGGGCGGCCCAGGGTTTGTACTCGCGATCCGAATAGCGCGTATCGCCCATACGGGGAAAGAGGTGCATAAACTGCGGATCGTGCAGGGTCTTGGTAAGTACCTCAGCCGAGTGATACTTGCCATCTTCACCCACATAGTAGGTAGTCTTGGTGGCATAATCGACCGCCGGAGCCGAGTAGTGGGGACCATAGAGCAGGGACTTCTGGCCATACTGATCACGGTTCAAGAGGCTCAACAAGGCGTGAGGATTGTCGGGTCTGTTGCTGTTCATCGGCGGATTGGTCAGGGCGCGAATCGTCACCGTGGCATAGCTCGAAAAGCCGATCAGGATCACCGTTACGACTAACAGGCAGGTATTGACAACTGCCAACCCGCGGCGGTGGGTAAACCAGATGCCCCATCCCAAAGCCGTGAAGAGGGCGGCACAGAAGAGTACCATACCCAGATTGATCGGCAGACCCAGCGTATTGACACAGAAGGTGTCGAACATCGCCCCCATCCACACCGTATAGGGGATGATCAGGTTATTGACAAAGAGGAGCAGTACGGCTGCCACCAAAGTCGCCTTGACAAGCCCCTTCCAGGTGATCTGTTGCGTCTTGCGGAAGTAGTAGATGAAGACCAGGGCGGGGATGGTCAGCAGGTTCAGCAGATGGACACCGATCGAGAGTCCCATCAGGTAGGCAATCAGGATGATCCAGCGCGTGGAGCCCGGCTCATCGGCCCGCTCCTCCCACTTCAGCATCAGCCACACCACCAGGGCCGTAAACATCGACGAGAGAGCATAGACCTCCGCCTCCACGGCCGAGAACCAGAAGGTGTCAGTGAAGGTATAGACCAGGGCCCCCACGGCACCGGCACCCAGTACGGCCCACTTCTCTCCCTCGCTCATCATACCCTCGCGGGCCACCAGGCGGCGACCCAGATGGGTAATGCTCCAAAAGAGGAAGAGAATCGTGAAGGCCGAGGCAACGCAGTTGAGGCCGTTAACCATATGGGGCACATAGTAGGTCGAGGGGGCCAGAAGTGATGCCAGACGGGCCAAAAGCATAAAGAGCGGGGCCCCGGGAGGGTGTCCTACCTCCAACTTATAGGAGGTGGCGATAAACTCCGAACAGTCCCAAAGACTGTTCGCAGGCTCCATTGTCATCAAATAGACCACGGCGGCGATGGCAAAGATCCCCCATCCGGTCCAGGTGTTCCACTTCTTGAAATTCATAGTCAAGTCAAAAATAGGTTTGCATCGGACAAAAGTAACCACTAAACGTCCTTCGGTCCTCTTTTATTCTCCACAAAACGAGAAAAAGGGTCGAAATGCGGGATTTTTCGGACCAAATCCGAAGAGTTTTTGGAGCATAAACGATTTGCTTTTGAGGTTTATCATTTATTTGGGGACAAAAGTACAAAATAAAAGCCGATAAGTGGACCGTTTTGCCACTAAAATTGCTACTTTTGCTCTCCTAAAGGAGAGAATTCCGCTTATTTTCGTACCTTTGTAAAAATTTTCGAACTATGGATAAGAAGACGATAACCCTTTACAACACCCTTTCACGCCGCAAGGAGGAGTTTCGCCCCATCCACGAAGGACGGGTCGGAATGTATGTTTGCGGCCCCACGGTCTATGGCGATCCTCACCTGGGACACGCCCGTCCGGCCGTCACCTTCGACCTCCTGTTCCGTTACCTGCAGGCCGAGGGCTACAAGGTGCGCTATGTCCGCAACATCACCGATGTAGGCCACCTCGAGCACGATGCCGATGAGGGCGAGGATAAGATTGCCAAGAAGGCACGTCTCGAGCAGTTGGAGCCGATGGAGGTCGCCCACTACTACACGGAGCGTTACCACCGTGCAATGGACGAATTGAATGTTCTGACCCCTTCGATCGAGCCTCACGCCTCGGGCCACATCATCGAACAGATCGACTTCGTGAAGCGCATCATCGAGGCCGGCTACGCCTATGAGTCCAACGGTTCGATCTACTTCGATGTGGAGGCCTATAACCGCAAGTACAACTACGGCCGTCTTTCGGGCCGCAACCTGGATGACATTCTGACCAATACCCGCGAGCTCGACGGCCAGAGCGACAAGCGTCACTCGTTCGACTTCGCCCTTTGGAAGAAGGCTTCGCCCGAGCACATTATGCGCTGGCCCTCGCCCTGGAGCGATGGTTTCCCCGGCTGGCATATGGAGTGTTCAGCGATGAGTACCAAATACCTGGGAGAGGAGTTTGACATCCACGGCGGCGGTATGGACTTGATGTTTCCCCACCACGAGTGCGAGATTGCCCAAGCTACGGCAGCCCTCGGTCACGACTCGGCCCGCTACTGGGTACACAACAATATGATCACGATCAACGGCCAGAAGATGGGCAAGTCGCTCGGCAACTTCATCACCCTGGAGGAACTCTTTGGCGGCACCCACAAGATGTTGGCCCAGGCCTATACGCCGATGACCATTCGTTTCTTCGTTCTGCAGGCCCACTACCGCTCGACGCTCGACTTCTCGAACGAGGCTCTGCAAGCCGCCGAGAAGGGTCTGGATCGTCTGATGAAGGGCGTGGAGGCATTGGCCAAAGTCAAGCCTTCGGCCACCTCGACCGTAAACCCTGCCGAGTTGGAGGAGCGTTGCGCTGCTGCAATGGCCGACGACCTGAACTCGCCGATGGTGATCTCGGCCCTCTTCGATTGGGTACGCATCATCAACCAGCTGGCCGAAGGTCAGCAGCAGATCACGGCCGATCAGTTGGAGGAGCTGAAGGCAATTGTCAATCGTTATGTATTTGACATTCTCGGCCTCAAAAACGAAAAGGCTGCCGGCAACCAGGGCGGTCGGGATTTGGTTTCGCCCCTGGTGACGATGCTGCTTGATATGCGAATGGCAGCCAAAGCCAACAAGGATTGGGCCACCTCGGACAAGATCCGCGACGAGCTGACGGCCATCGGCATCCGCGTCAAGGATCGCAAGGATGGCTACGACTGGGAGTTGGAGTAGCCCTTCCAAAAACATTTGAGTCGGGGGCGGGGCTTTGAGCAGACCGCCCCCGATTTTGTAGAGAGAAGCCGATGCGGAGAGCAACCGCAGACAGCAAAATTTCGATACGAAACGATGAAAAGATTGGTAATTTTCGACCTTGACGGCACCCTGCTGGAGACCGTCGGCGACCTGGCCGCCTCGTGCAATGCAATCTTACGCCGCTATGGCCTCCCCGAACACGACTATGCGGCCTACCGCCGCTTTGTGGGCAACGGCGTGCGGAAGCTGGTGGAGCGGGCCCTGCCCGAGACGTGGCGCACTCCCGAGAGGGTGGAGCGTCTGCGCGACGAGTTCGTAGCCTACTATACAGCCCACATCGACTGCCACTCCTACGCTTATGAGGGGATCAGGGAGCTGCTTCAAGAGTTGGTGAGACGAGGGGTACAGCTGGCCGTCGTCTCCAACAAATTCCACACCGGCACCACCCTGCTCATCGAGCGTTTCTTTGCCGAGATCCCCTTTGTGGCGATCTTCGGGCAGCGCGAAGGGGTAGCCCTGAAGCCCGATCCGACAGCCGATCTGGAGGTGATGCAACTGGCCGGAGCGGCTCCCGAGGAGACGATCCACCTCGGCGACACGGCAAGCGATGTGAAGGCTGCCCAGGCCGCCGGGGTTATGGCTATCGGGGTTTCGTGGGGCTTCCGCAGCCGCGAGGAGCTGCTCCAAGAGGGGGCCGAAGTCGTCATCGACCGTCCCGAGGAGTTACTCGACTTGTTGTCATAAAAAAGTGGGGCGGGAGGAGCCGTTTTTCCCCATTTTTAGCTATATTTGCAGAGAGGAAACTCCCCGTTGGAGAATCCCCACCGAGTGTAAAAACAAAAAATACGAAAAATATGGAGTTTGAAGGTAAATTGATTCAGATGTTGCCCCCCACGAGTGGCACTTCGGCTCGAGGTCCCTGGCAGCGTCAGGATGTGATCTTCGAGATGACACAGGAGTTTTCGCGCAAGATTTGCGTAACCTTTTTCAACAAACCCGATGAGGTGAGTCGCCTGCGAGTTGGCGAGAGCTATCAGGTTTCGGTGAATGTGGAGAGCCGCGAGTTCAACGGACGTTGGTACACCGATGTTCGCGCTTGGCGCATCCAACCCAAACAGCAGGAGGTTGCCGCAGCCCCGATGCCCGCCGACCTGCCCCCCTTCGGCAGTGAGCCGACAGCCCCCGTTGCGCCCCAGGCTCCCGCGGCACCTTTCCCCGCAGCCGCTGAGGTGGATGACCTCCCCTTCTAACAAGAGATTTTCCGAAAAAGCGGAGAGTTTATTGCAAACTCCCCGCTTTTTTTCTATCTTTGTCGCTCGATAAGCAAATTTTATTTGCCGGGCCCATAGCTCAGTCGGTTAGAGCAGCGGACTCATAATCCGAAGGTCGTGGGATCATGCCCCTCTGGGCCCACCAACAAAAAAGGCTGTCCAAAAGGACAGCCTTTTTTGTTGTAAGTCGCTCGATTAGAGGGCGTTTACGTGGAGCTGGAGAGCACCCTTCAGGTTGCCGGCCTTGTTCTTGTGAATGATGTTGTGCTTGGCCAGCTTGTCCAGCATAGCGGTTACCTTGGGAAGCAGAGCCTCAGCGGCCGACTTCTCAGTAGTGTTGCGCAGAGCCTTCACGGCGTTGCGAGCGGTCTTGTGATACAGACGGTTGTGAGCGCGCTTGGTCACGGTCTGACGAATTCTCTTCTTCGAAGACTTATGGTTTGCCATAATCGTTTAAGTTTTTTATTTTTACTTTTGTAGTTATTTCCCTATTTGTGCCTCTTCGGGGTCGCACAGCCCCGCGTTTTCAGGCCGCCGCCCCACGTTTTCGGGCCGTCGCCCTTGAACGGCCGTAGCCGCTTGCGGATAAACCCGAAGGTTCGCTCCTGAAAAATTTTGCTTCACCCGTTGGAGCAGCCACCCTTCTCATCCGACCTGTTCGTCTGACAATGTTGGGATCTGCCACCCCCTCGTTGTAGCCCATAGGAGAGTCGAACTCCTCTTTCAAGAATGAAAATCTTGCGTCCTAACCGATAGACGAATGGGCCTTACCACTATCGCTTTGCGTAAAACGCTGCTTTAGCGGTGCAAAGGTAGAATAAAAAACCGAACTGACAAAAGAAAACGAAAAAAAATTGTAAAACAGCGCTTTCCGCCCTTTTCTCGCCTCGGCAAAGAGCCGAAAAGCGGGAAACGAAAAGACCATATATAATAGGTAACGATCCGCAAAGGAAGTTTTTTGAAAAAAGTTTGCAAAATATTTGGCAGTTCCGAAAAAAGCCTCTATATTTGCACTCCGAAAACAGACGGGATGTAGCTCAGCCCGGTTAGAGTACACGTCTGGGGGGCGTGTTGTCGCTGGTTCGAATCCAGTCATCCCGACTAACCGAAAGCCTTGATATTCAATCGAATATCAAGGCTTTTTCTTTTGCCGCATATCGCCTACTCTCGGCAGTGGAACACAAGTGGAACACGAATGGTCGCTATTCGCGTTTTATATGTAGGATAAGGAGATGTTTAGCAAAATTCAGTTTCTCCTTGTAAGAGAAACTTTTTAACCCTTATGGCTGATAATCAATATGATTTTTCACCCTTTTGCTAAACAAAATAGCACATTCCGATAGTTATTTATGATTTTTCAGGCTGCTATTTAGTTCTATTTGTTGATTTTTTGGTAATTTTGTACCGAAATGGAATGGTGATATTCAGATGGGATACGATGATTTTATATTGACCGTCAATTCGTCCAGCATCATCCTATTATTAGGAATGGCCGCTGTACTGCTTGCCGCTACCCGTTTTCGTGGAGAGAGCGGATATGCGGCTGCCATTATTGTGCTACCCAATGTCCCCGTCTATATATACAATATGAGCCGAATGTTGGAATGGCACAACTTGACTCTTTTTATGTTTCCCATCAGTTACTCGGTCAATACGCTGCTGATGCCATTGCTATGGCTCTTTGCCAAGAAGAATTTTGACCTGAACTTCCGCCTCAAACCTATTCATCTGCTGCATCTCCTGCCCGGTCTTCTTTGCCTCGGACTTAGCCTTGCTATTCCTACTCAGGAGCGTATCGCATCCATTCAGCACGA
>JAZSCB010000014.1:0-14996 GCA_045602705.1 Alistipes sp. | reverse complement strand
AAGAGGGAGATAGTTATGGAAATTAAAAATGTCGTTCTGTATTGCCGTGTATCAACAGCAGAGCAAGAGAAGGGTAGCTCACTCGATTGGCAGGAGGACTATCTCCGCCGTTACTGCGAGATGAAACGCTACAATGTTGTCGGCGTTTATAAAGAGGATAAATCGGCGAAATCTGGATTTAGTAAACGTACTGAATTTCAAGCGTTGATGAAATATTGTAAAGCACATAAGCACGAAGTCGATTACGTGTTGGTGTATCGTTGGGATAGATATTCCCGCAATTTGAAAGAGGCACTTATCAATCTCGATTATTTCGAAAAAATCGGGATTGAGGTTAATAGTGTCGAGCAGCATATTGATTTCAATGCTGCCGACTATATTACGATGTTGTCGTTGTATATATCAATGGCGCAGAGTGAAGATACAAAGATTTCGCGCCGTACAAGAGAGGGGATTCACGCATCGTTGGAAAAGGGTAAATGTACGAGCAAAGCCCCACGTGGATATATCAATCGTCAGATAGACGACAACAATAAATATGTAGAGATAGACAAAGAGAAAGCCCCAATCATCAGAGAGATGTTTGCCGAGGTTGCAAAGGGTGTATATACTCCGTGTTATATCCAAAGAATGTTTGCTCGTCGAGGGCACTACATACACAAGAACTCGTTTATGAAAATGCTCCGTAACCGATTTTATGTCGGTGAGGTATTTGTGCCAGAATATAGCGACGAGAAGATTGGCACAATACCAGCGCACTATGTTAAGGGACTGCACGAACCACTTATTGATAGAGATACGTTTGAGCGCGTTCAGGCGATTGTCGATAAGCGAAATCGTCCCAAATTGACGAAGCGTCCACACCCTGACGTGTTCCTGCGTCAGTATCTGCGTTGTCCGCAGTGTGGGGCAACAATGACAGGTAGCGCAAGCAAGGGTAACGGTGGCAAATATTATTACTACCATTGCAGTCGTGATGCAAAGCATTTCCGCTGTCGAGCCGACAGAGCGAACGAGTTATTTGCTCGCTATCTCGCTACATTGAAGCCCAATTATAACATTATGCGTCTATATGGTGAAATTCTCCGAGATATTCAGAACGAAGGCAAGATAATCACCCAGAGTCAGATTGCAAAAGTCGAAGCCGAGCTTATGGCATACGATGCGCGATTGACGACGTTGGCTAATAAATATCTTGATAATGAGATGGATACCGAAACTTATAAAGAGCTGAAACAGCGTATTTCATTGGAGAAAAAGGCGTGCCATAGCAAGCTCGATTTGATGAAATCCCCCAAGTGTGCTGATGTCGAACCACAACTCGACTATGCTATGTCGCTGATTACCAATTTGGAATACCATATCAGAGAGGGGCGTTTAGATGTCAAGAGAGAGCTGATTGGTGTGATGTTCCCAGAAAAATTTGATTTTGATGGAAAATCATATCGAACCAATACCTACAACAAGGTACTCGACTTAATCTATCAGCAGACCAATGAGTTACGGGGACAAAAAAAAGAAGACTCTTCAGATTTTTCTGAAAAGTCTCCTTTGGTACCCCCTCAGGGGCTCGAACCCTGGACCCCAACATTAAGAGTGTCGTGCTCTACCAACTGAGCTAAAGAGGCATTGCTAATAGTTCCCTATTGCGAGTGCAAAGATAAGGCACTTTTTTATTCTGTGCAAATATTTTTCGAAAAATTTTTCAAAAAAATCATTTTTCTTTTTGATTATCGGCCTTGGAAGACGGCCTATTGCCTGTAAATCAACCCATTGTAAAAAAATACGGCTTCGGCCGATTCCGGGGTCTTCAATCCATCTCCGGGCTCCAGAGATCGCTGTTCCACTCACCATCGGCCGACGGATAGAGCACGGGGCGCGTGTCGCAGAGAGGCTTTAGGTGGAGGTAACTCTCGTAAAGGCAGATGCCGTTGGCCGAGTCGTCGGCCAGGGCAAAGGCCACCACCGAGGGATGGCGATGGGTGAGGTTACGGCTGCTCTCGGCGCGGTCGCAGGCTTCGGCTCGCCAAGCGGGGTTGTTTGAGGGGTTACCACCCTTGAGGCGCGAGGTGCCCGAGGCGGCGGTGCAGTAGGGGGCCATTGCCACCACGCAAAGCCCCAGCTCGTCGGCCCGTTTGCAGATCTCCTCGGCCGGTACGCCCGGGAAGAGACGCAGCAGGTTGTAGCCCAGCGTGTGGATGTGTTGTAACTCCTCCTCGCCCAGCGGGTTGCGAACCTCATAGATCTTGGGCTGCAGGGGCTTGTCGTTGATCCGTAACTCGCCCTCGCACAACGCTACCTGGCGGAAGCCGACGAGAAGCTCGTGGTATTCGGTATAGCGGCCCTGGCTCTGCACGCGCAGGCGGAGGCGATAGCGGGTGGGGGAGTCGGGGCTCCAGAGCATCGTGTCGGGAATCGGGGTGGTGAAGCGGAGGGTATCCTCGCCCCGCATACGGAGGCGGATGTCATTGAATCCCTGTGCGATGATGCGCCCTGCGGTGTCGATCAACTCGTGGTAGATGCGTCCCTGTTTCTCATTCAGAGCATCACACTTTACCACCACGGCCACCTCGGCGCGATACCCCTCGCCCGTGTGGCGGGTTTGGGTCTGTACGTCGCGTACGCGGAGCGTGGGTTGCGAGATCAGCTCCGAGGCTCCGAGCTCCTCGGGATGGTAGAAGTCCTCCAAACAACGGCTTGCCGCCTCGGGGCAGGGGATAAGGCGGAGGTGGTTGAGGGCATCGTTTTTCAGGTGGCGCGTGAGGTTGAACTCGGCAGCCAGGGCACCCGTCGAGACGTGGCCCGCCTCGCGGTCATTTACCTGAAGGCGGTAGCCGGCAGGGGCCCACGCTATGCGCAGCAGCACCTGGCGGTTGGCCCAGGAGAAGGGGATGGAGCACTCGGATGTATAACTACCGTCGCTCTGAAGCTCCCACTTGACACTCCGTACATAGGGTGCCGTGCTGCCCGACTTGTCGGTGGGCAACAGGCGTGCACGAGCAGGCTCACGCCCGAAGGCGGGGGAGGTATGGGGAATCATTTCCTGGCCCATTGCACCGAATCCGATCAGCAGAGCCAGCAGGGTTGCAATAATTTTCATAATTTTTCGTATATTTGCCCTATCCAATGTCGGTAGGCAGATTGTTCTCTGCAAAGGTATAAATAAAATGCGATAAAAGAGATGTCCGAGTGGCCCAAACTGCAATTTCCTCCCATTCGCCCACGCGCCCGTCGTGTCGGCGAGGGGATCGAAGTGTGGGATCCGCAACGCGGACTTTGGCTCAAGCTGACCCCCGAGGAGTGGGTGCGTCGCCATCTGCTGGGGTGGCTGACGGGCTGTGGGGTGGCTGCCGAGGCGATCTGCCAGGAGTACCCGGTGGAGCTCAACGGACAACCCCAGCGGGCCGATGTGGTGGTGGCAGATCGGCGTGGTCGCCCCTGGCTGCTGGCGGAGTGTAAGGCCCCCGAGGTGAACCTTTCGACCCGAACTCTCGATCAACTGATTCGTTACAATTCGGTGTTGGGAGCCCGCTATCTGATGATAACCAATGGGTTGGAGCATCGTTTTTACCGCTACGACGGAGTGGCCTATCAGCCGATGGGTGGTGTGCCCGATTGGCAGGAGCTGATCTTGAACGAGGAATAGAACAAGAAGATGGGAAGAGAGAAACGACAAGTCTTGATAGGTGAAAACCTTCTCTATCTGCTTTTGTGGGCGGTGGTGTTGTTGGTACCCGTGATGGCCCCCAAGATGCTGGGTGAGGTGCGTGTGGAGGTGGAGAATGTCTTCATCTCCTGGCAGAAGGTCTTTCCCTATCTGCTGCTCTTTGCCGTGAATAACTGGGTGCTGGTGCCGCTTCTGCTCTTCCGGAAACGCTATGGGGCTTATGTCTTGGTGGTGATGGTGGTTATCAGCCTCATCTTTGGTGCGGTGGAGATCTATGAGCGGCAGCTGATGGAAGGAGTCTCGGATTTGGAGCAGATGGTGCAGCGTCGCAAAGCCTCCTTTACCGACCTGGCCTTCAGTTGGAACATTCTGCTGGGTCTCTTTATGGCAGCGGCCAACACGATGATCAAGCTCCTCTACAAGAGTATCCGCGATCTGCAGGAGATGGAGGCCCTGAAGCGGGAGAATCTGGCCGCCGAGATCGACTACCTGAAGTACCAGATCAACCCCCACTTCTTTATGAATACGCTCAACAATATCCACGCGTTGATCGACATCGACCCCGCCGAGGCCCAAAGTACCGTCATCGAGCTCTCGAAGATGATGCGCTATGTACTCTACGATTCTGAGCAACAGAGCATCTCGCTGGAGCAGGACTTGCGCTTTGTGGAGAACTATATTCGTCTGATGCAGATCCGTTATGCCGAACAACTTGACATTCGACTCGATTACCCCTTGGCGGAGCTCTCGCGGGTCCGGATTCCGCCCTTGCTGCTGATTGTCTTTGTGGAGAATGCCTTCAAGCACGGTGTGGGAGGTCTGCGCCATCCCTTTATACATATAGGTGTGGAGATCCGCGACCAAAAGATCTGCTGTACGATCGCCAACAGCCGCCCGTTGCGTACCGAGCCCCACAATCCGGGTATCGGCCTCAAAAATGTGAAAAAACGTCTTGACCTCATCTACGGCGAGCACTATCGGCTCGACATTCGGGAGGAGGCAGAGATCTATACCGTACAACTAATCATTCCGCAGAGCCTATGATTCGCTGCATCGCTATCGACGACGAGCCGCTGGCCCTTCGTCAGATCAAGAGTTACATTGCCAAGACCCCCGCGCTGGAGTTGGTCGCTTCGTTCAATAGTGCCGTGGAGGCGCGCGAATTTCTTCGAGAGGAGCGCGTTGCCCTGATCTTCGTCGATATCAATATGCCCGACCTCAACGGGCTCGATTTCGTGCGCGGTTTGGAGTACAAGAGTTTTGTGGTCTTTACGACTGCCTACTCCGAATACGCCATCGAAGGCTTTCGACTCGATGCTGCCGACTATCTGCTCAAACCATTCAGTTTGAGTGATTTCCAGCGTTCGGTCGAGAAGATTAGTTCGCTCTATGAACTCTATCAGCGTTCCCGTCAGGTGAGTGAGAGTAGCCAGAGCGAGGCCCTGCCTGAAGGTCCCGAGTATATCTCCATCAAGGCCGATTACAAGACCACGCTGATTCGCATTGCCGACATCGTTTATATCGAGAGTGAGGGGGAGTATGTGCGTCTCCATTTGGTGGAGGGGAACTCGGTGATGACCCTCTTCCGACTGAAAAATATGCAGGCGGCCCTCCCCGAGGAGTCCTTTATGCGTATCCATCGCTCCTTTATTGTCAATCTGCGTTACATCACCCGCTATGCCAAGGGGCGGGTCTTCCTTCAAGGGGATGAATATATTCCCATTGGCGACAACTACCGTGCAGATTTCCAGAAATATGCCGAGGAGCATTTTCAGAATTTGGGATAGGTGCGGGATCGGCGGAGAGCGGGAAAACAAAAGTGGAATTTTTTTGTTTTCTCGCCAAAATGTACTATCTTTGCGCGCTAATGTGCGAATAAACTGAAAACAAATATAAATTCCATACAAATGAATATCGTAAAAGAACAACGTGAGCAGAATACCCTCCTGATCAAGATCACGGTGGGTGAGCAGGACTACGGCGAGGCCGTAGAGAAGGCTCTGCGCGACTACAAGCGCAAGGCCAATGTTCCGGGCTTCCGTCCCGGTATGGTTCCTATGGGCATCATCCGCAAGATGTATGGCAAGGGTATGGTCGCCGAGCAGTCGTATCGTACCGCTTCGAATGCCGTATTTGAGTACCTGCAGAAGGAGAACATCGACTACGTGGGCGATGTGATTCCCTCGGAGGAGCAGGGTGCCTTCGATTTCGAGAACAACACCGAGTTTGAGTTCATCTTCGAGTGTGGTGTTGCTCCCGAGGTAAACCTCAACCTCACGCAGAAGGATAAGCTCGTCTACTCGACCATCAAGATCGATAAGAAGATGCATAACGAGTATCGTTCGAACTTCCTGCGTCGCTACGGCCGTCTGGTTGATGTGAAGAAGGTGAAGAAGGATGAGGCCCTCAACGTAACGCTTGACAACGGTGAGTTGAAGATTGAGGAGGCTTACGTGGGTCTGATCTCGATGTCGGAGGAGGAGCGTGCTCCCTTCATCGGCAAGAAGGTGGGTGACAAGATGGAGGTGAACATCAACGAGCTCTACAAGAATCCCCAGCAGCGTGCTGCCGTTCTCTCGGTTAAGGAGAATGAGCTGGAGGGTATCAAGCCCGAGTTTGAGCTGGAGATCACGAAGATTCGTCAGTTTGCCGATCCCGAGCTTACCGAGGAGTTCTTCAAGATGGCTTTCCCTGCCGGCAATGTAACCGACGAGGCTTCGATGGATGCCGTACTTGATGAGCAGATTGCCCAGGAGCTGCGCCGCGAGAGCGACTACCTCTTCACCCTGCAGGTTCGCAACTTCCTGCTGGAGAAGGCTGCGCTGCAGATGCCTGCCGAGTTCCTCAAGCGTTGGCTCTATGTCATCAACGAGGGTAAATTCACCAAGGAGGAGATCGAGAAGGACTTCGAGGGCTTCCTGCAGATGTTCACCTGGAACTATCTCCAGCGTCACATCATCAAGAACGAGAATCTCTCGGTTTCGGCCGAGGAGGCTCTGGAGGAGGCCAAGCAGTTTGCTGCTGCCCAGTTCGCCCAGTACGGTATGCCTTCGGCGCCGGCCGATATGCTGGAGAACTACGGCAAGCAGATTATGCAGGATAAGGAGCAGTCGCAGAAGATCTACGAGAAGCTCTACGAGGTGAAGGTTGTGGAGGCCGTGAAGACCAAGATCAAGGTCACCGAGAAGGCAATCTCGGCCGACGACTTCGCCAAGTTAGCCAAAGAGATTTAATCTCGGCTGAAAAAACCTCTTCGGACTCTGCGGGCGTGAAGTTTGCAGAGTCCGATTTTGTATCATCTCAACCCCGCAAAACCTTATGACCGAATTTGAAAAATATGCCCGCCTGCACTGTGGCATCAGTAGCCTGAAGTTGCACGACTTCCAGTCGATTGCTGCGGGCTATGTCTCGCCCACGATCATTGAGGAGCGTCATCTGAATGTCGCCTCGATGGATGTCTTTTCGCGCCTGATGATGGATCGCATCATCTTCCTCGGAGCCCCCATCTACGACGATGCCGCCAACATCATCCAGGCCCAGCTTCTCTTCCTCGAGTCGACCGACCCCGAGAAGGATGTCCAGATCTATATCAATTCGCCCGGAGGATCGGTTTCGGCCGGATTGGGTATCTACGACACGATGCAGCTCGTGAGCTGTGATGTGGCCACTATCTGTACGGGTCTGGCAGCCTCGATGGGAGCCGTGCTCCTTACGGCCGGTGCTGCCGGAAAGCGTCAGGCTCTGCCGCACTCGCGCGTGATGATTCACCAGCCGCTGGGAGGAGCCCAGGGCCAGGCCTCCGATATCGAGATCACGGCCCGCGAGATTCAGAAGACCAAGCGAGAGCTCTATGAGATCCTGTCGTACCACTCGGGTGTTCCCTATGAGAAGATTGAGCAGGATGCCGACCGTGACTACTGGCTGACGGCAGCCGAGGCCAAGAGCTATGGCCTGATTGATGAGGTGTTGAACCGACGAGATCCCAGAAACAATGACGCATCGAAAGAGTAATTCGGACCATCTGGAGCACTGCTCCTTCTGCGGAGCCACCCGCAAGGAGGTGGGAATCCTCTTCAAGGGCGAGGCGGGTTGCAATATCTGCGACAGCTGCCTGGAGCGTGGTCACGAGATGGTGGCCGATATGCGGAAACAGCAGCAGTCGAGCCTTCCCTTCACCCGTGAACAGCTGATGAAGCCCGCTGAGATGAAGGCCTTTTTGGATCACTATGTCATTGGCCAGGAGGAGGCGAAACGCTACCTCTCGGTGGCCGTTTACAACCACTACAAGCGACTCCTTTATCGAATGGAGCAAGGGACGAAGCGCGGTAAGGGTGCCGAGGCGGAGGTAGAGATTGAGATCGACAAGTCGAACATCGTGCTGGTGGGCCCTACCGGTACGGGTAAGACCCTGATGGCCCGTACGATAGCCCGTCTTTTGCAGGTTCCCTTTACCATTGTCGATGCCACGGTGCTGACCGAGGCCGGTTATGTGGGTGAGGATGTGGAGTCGATCCTCTCGCGCCTTTTGCAGGTGGCCGACTATGACGTGGCCCAGGCCGAGCGGGGTATCGTTTTTATTGATGAGATTGATAAGATAGCCCGCAAGGGTGACAACCCCTCCATCACGCGCGATGTATCGGGAGAGGGTGTGCAGCAGGCCCTTTTGAAGTTGCTGGAGGGTACGGTGGTCAATGTGCCGCCCCAGGGTGGCCGCAAGCACCCCGACCAGAAGTTTATTCAGGTCGATACGCGTAACATCCTCTTCATCTGTGGCGGGGCTTTCGATGGCATTGAGCGCAAGATCGCCCAGCGTCTCAATACGCGGGCGGTGGGCTATGGCCAGCAGCAGCGGGCGACGATTGATCGCCAGAATCTGATGCAGTACGTTACACCCCAGGACTTGAAGTCCTTTGGCCTGATCCCCGAGTTGGTGGGCCGTCTGCCGGTGCTGACCTTTATGCGTCCGCTGACGCGTGAAGTGCTGCGTTCGATCCTGACCGAGCCCAAAAACTCGATTGTCAAGCAGTACAAGAACCTCTTTAAGATGGATGGCATTACCCTTGAGTTTGATGATGCGGTGTTGGACTATGTGGTGGATAAGGCGGTGGAGTTTCAACTCGGAGCCCGAGGCTTGCGCTCCATCTGCGAGGCCATTATGCTCGATGCGATGTATGACCTCCCCTCGACCGATGAGAAGGTGTGTCGTATCACCCTCGACTACGCTCGGGAGAAGCTTGAACGCTCCGCCCCTCCCTCGGGAGTAGCTCTCCAATCGGCTAAAATCGCCTGAAAAGGGGCAAAAAGGGGGTGATTTTGGAAAAGGTGACCGGAAAAGGGTCGCCTTTTTTGTTGAAAAGTTGCCAAAATCGAAAAAAAACACTAATTTTGGAGGTCTAAAAGACCTCTTTTTTTGAAGGAAAGTCCCTTTTGTAAGGGGAGGTCTGCAATGGCGATGAGAACGAAAACAAAACGATAAAAACTATGGAAGAAAATCTGCAAGAGGGTATGACGGGTGGAAGAATTATCCCCGTCAATATCGAGGAGCATATGAAGACCGCCTACATCAACTACTCGATGTCGGTGATCGTTTCGCGTGCTCTGCCCGACGTGCGCGACGGCTTGAAGCCCGTGCACCGTCGTATTCTCTATGATATGTCGGCAGAGTTGGGCCTTTCGTCCGACAAACCGACCCGTAAGTCGGCCCGTATCGTGGGTGACGTGCTCGGTAAGTTCCACCCCCACGGTGACTCGTCGGTCTATGAGGCGATGGTACGTATGGCCCAGGATTGGGCAATGCGTTACCCGCTGGTGGATGGTCAGGGTAACTTCGGTTCGATGGATGGTGACTCGGCGGCGGCTATGCGTTATACGGAGGCACGAATGAAGAAGATCACCGATGAGGTGCTGGCCGATATCGAGAAGGAGACCATCGACTGGAATCCCAACTTTGACGATACGATGGTTGAGCCTTCGGTGCTGCCGACCAAGATTCCTCTGCTGTTGGTCAACGGTTCGAGCGGTATCGCCGTGGGTATGGCAACCAATATGGCCCCCCACAACCTCTCGGAAGTGATTGATGCCTGTTGTGCCTATATCGAGAATCCCGAGGTGGAGTGCGAGGAGCTCTTGAAGTATGTCAAGGGTCCCGACTTCCCCACCGGAGGCCTTATTTATGGCTATGAAGGAGTCAAGGAGGCGTTGCTGACGGGCCGTGGCCGCGTGGTAATGCGTGCCCGCACCGAGATTGAGCACACCCCTTCGGGTCGTGAGTGTATTGTCGTGACCGAGATCCCCTACCAGGTGAACAAGGAGGAGATGATCAAGAAGATCGCCGCAATGGTCAACGAGAAGAAGATCGAGGGCATCTCCTACATCAACGATGAGTCCGACCGAAATGGTCTGCGTATCATCATCATCCTCAAGCAGGATGCCGTAGCTTCGGTAGTGCTCAACACCCTCTACAAGAATACGGCTCTGCAGACCTCCTTCCCGGTGAATAACATCGCCCTGGTAAAGGGTCGTCCGATGTTGCTCAATCTCAAGGATCTGATCCGTAATTTCGTGGAGCACCGCCACGATGTGGTGGTACGCCGTACCCGCTACGATTTGAAGAAGGCCGAGGATCGTCTGCACATCGTGCAGGGTCTGTTGATTGCCCAGGATAACATCGACGAGGTGATCCATACGATCCGGGCTGCCAAGAATCCCGAGGAGGCCAAGCAGGCTCTGATCGAGAAGTTTGGCTTGTCGGAGATTCAGGCTGCCGCCATTATTGAGATGCGTCTGCGTGCCCTGACGGGTCTGGAGCACGGCAAGCTGGTGGCCGAGCGAGATGAGCTGGAGCGTCAGATCGCCTACTATCGCGAGGTACTGGCCGACGTGACGAAGCAGATGGCTATCATTCGTGACGAGTTGCTGGAGATCAAAGAGAAGTATGGCGACGAGCGTCGTACCGAGATCATCTACTCGTCGGAGGAGTTCAACCCCGAGGATTTCTATGCCGACGACGATATGGTGATTACCATTTCGCATATGGGGTACATCAAGCGTACGCCGTTGGCCGAGTACCGCACGCAGAACCGTGGCGGTGTGGGTGCCAAGGGTAGTGCTACGCGCGACGAGGACTTCATCGAGCATATCTATGTCGCCTCGATGCACAATACAATGCTCTTCTTTACCGAAAAGGGTCGTTGTTATTGGCTCAAGGTATACGAAATTCCCGAGGGAACACGTTCTTCTAAGGGAAGAGCCATTCAGAACGTGATCCAGATCGAGCCCGATGATAAGGTGCGAGCCTATATCAACGTGAAGAAGCTCAACGATGAGGAGTACATCAACAACAACTACATTGTGATGTGCACCAAGGATGGAACGATTAAGAAGACCAAGCTGGAGGCCTACTCGCGTCCCCGTACCAATGGTGTGAATGCCATCGTGATTCGTGAGGGTGACCAGCTGATTGATGCCAAGCTCACCTCGGGTACTGCCGAGTTGATGATTGCCGCTCGTGACGGTCGTGCCATCCGATTCAACGAGGAGACGGTTCGCCCCGTAGGCCGTACGAGTATGGGTGTGCGCGGTATCTCGATTGAGGAGAGCGATGAGGTGATCGGAATGATCGCCATCGAGCCTGATTCGAAGCAGGATGTGCTGGTGTTGAGTGAGAATGGCTACGGCAAGCGCACCGACCTGGAGGAGTACCGCATTACCAACCGTGGCGGTAAGGGCGTGAAGACGATCAGCATCACCGAGAAGACCGGTAAGCTGATTTCGATTCAGGCCGTGACTGACGAGAACGATCTGATGATCATCAATCGTTCGGGCCTGACGATCCGTACTGCCGTGGAGCAGATCCGCGTAGCGGGTCGTGCCACCCAGGGCGTTCGTATCATCAACCTCCGCGAGGGGGATGCCATCGCCTCGGTGATGGTTGTGCCCGCTGCCGATGAGGAGGAGATGCTGGAGGGCGTAGAGGCTGTCGAGGGTGCCGAGACGGTTCCCGAGACCCCTGCTGCCGAGGAGTAGAAAACAAAGAGAAATATTAACAAAACCAAAAAACCAATAAGGAGATGAAAAAGATTTTTTTGATGGCTGTGGCAGCTCTGCTGCTCACCGCTCCTGCTACGCAGGCACAGAAAGTCGATGCCGAGGGTCTGAAGGCCGCAATGGCCAAGAGTGACACCGAGGTACAGGATGTCAAGAAGGGCGCCAAGGCTGCCACGTGGGTCAAGCGTGCCCAGGCCTACTACGCCGCTATCGAGGCTCCCACGAAGGGTATCTTCGTAACGCAGCCCGCTGCGCTGCTGGGTCAGAGCGTCGGCAAGCCCGAGTCGCAGGGTACGGCCCAGATTCGTATCGGTGAGGTGGCTACCTTTGAGTACCCCTGGCTGACGATCTATGTAGTGGGCGATCAGGTGGCTGCCTGGAGCCAGAAGAAGGAGGTGGCTCCCAACCTCTATGAGGAGGCAATGGCTTCGCTCAAGAAGGCTTGTGAGATCGATGCCAAGGCCGCTTCGAAGGTGAAGGGTGAGCTCGACAAGATCTCGAACTTCTACAAGCAGGAGGGTAACGTGGCTTACGATGCCGGTGACTTCAAGAAGGCTGCCGATGCCTACCGCAAGGCTTACGCTGCAATGGAGCTCCCCGCTTTTGCCGCTCCCGCTGACGCCAATCTGCTCTACAATGCCGGTTACCTGCTCGTAGTGGATGGCAATACCAATCCCGAGTCGTTTGTTGAGGCCGAGAAGGTGCTCCGTCAGGCTATTGAGGCCGGTTACAGCGATGATCAGGGTAGCGTTTACTACTACCTCTTCCACAGCTGCTATGGCCAGGCTATGAAGGCCGAGGGTGAGCAGAAGTCCGCTCTGCTGCAGGCTGCCAAGGCTGCACTGACCGAGGGTATTGAGAAGTATCCCACCAACGAGAACATCATCAGTGCTTTCCTGGGCCTCTATATGTCGGAGCCTACCGTGGGTGACGCTGCCGAGCTGATCGATATGATCAAGGCCGCCATTGAGCGTGATCCCGAGAGCGTGGATATGTGGTCGAGCCTGGCTCTGGCCCACTACCAGATGAAGAACTTCGACGAGGCCATCGTGGCTGGTGAGAAGGCCGCTTCGCTGGCTCCCGACACCTTCGACAGCAATTACCGTCAGGGTATCTTCTGGGCTGCCAAGGGTGATGCAATGGGCGATGAGGTGAACAAGAAGGCCTATACCCGTCAGTCGGAGTATGATGCCGACCTGGCCAAGGTGAACGATGCCTATCGTTCCGCTACCCCCTGGTTGGAGAAGGCTTATGAGCTCCAGCCTGACAACCGTGGTGTGGTTGAGACCCTTAAGAGTATCTTCTTCCGTCTGCGTGACGAGGAGGGTATGATGGACAAGTACACGAAATACAACGAGATCCTCAAGCAGATGTAATCTGAAAAGGGTTCGTTGCACCCTCGCTTTTGCAAGCCCCGAATGGAACTCCATTTGGGGCTTGCTGTGTGATGGCTCCACTGCGGCACGGTATGTGAATGGGGTGGGGGATAAAACTCTTTGCTATGAGACGATTCACACAACTCCTCTTCCCCACGATGCCGCACGAGTGGAGCTACTCGATGCTCCTGTTGTTGCTCCGCCTCCTCTTTGGTGGGCTGCTGTTGGCCCACGGCCTCGATAAGTGGATTCACTTCGACGAACTGCAGTATGCCTATCCCGATCCGATGGGGGTAGGTAGCCGTTTCTCGCTGATGCTCACGATCTTTGCCGAGGTATTTTGTGCGGGTTTCGTTGTGCTGGGCCTTCTGACCCGCCCGATGTGCATCCCGATTCTGGTTGCAATGGGTGTCGCCTGGCTGGTGGTCCACCACGGTCAACCCTTCGCCTCGAAGGAGCTCGCCTTTATCTTTGTGATGGCCTTTGGCGTGATCCTTTTTGCCGGGCCGGGCCGCTACTCGATGGATTGTGCCATTGGCTCGCTCATCCTCTTCCACGATGCCAACGACCCCCGTACCCCACGCCTCGATCGAGAGCCGGAAAACACGCCGCCTTCCGCTGCCGAGCGGACGAATCCCTCGTCGAGTCCGGACTCCTCTGCGAATCGCCCGAAACAGCGGGAGTCGCACCCTTCGGCTGCATCACGACAGAACGAGCCGGAGAAGCGAGCAACCTCCGGTCGCCCTCTGCGTCATAAGGAGGGCCCGCTGGGGTAGAGTCCGCCGAACTGGATAGGATAATGGAGATCCCACCCTTAAAAAGAGTGGGATTTTCTGTGTTATATAAGGATAAGTCGGTAAAATGATCTTGTTTTTGCGAAAAAATTTCTACCTTTGTGCAGTTTTGGGTGTTATGCCCCTTAACTGACATATTTTTTTGATGAAAGTGTATTAGCTTTTATTCTCGATTGGAAATCTGGAAAATTTCGAATACTGCGGGAATGGCAACACACTCGTCACTCCGTATTGATTACTCACTGGGGTGTTCTGCTCCATACTTGTCAATACGAGTGTGGGGTATGTTTATTCGCAGTAGGTATTCCAGAGCCTCCAATCGTGTAAACTGATCAACCTCACACTTTCTTGTTTTTGTAATCCGGCCATACAGAGGTTTGTGGTATAGGGCGCAAGATATTGTGCCTGAACAGGTTTGAATTGATAGAACAGATATAAATTATTAACTTAAACTTTTTTGTTATGAAGACAAGAATTATTCTTTTGCTCGCGCTTTTTTCGATGGTTTCTACCACGGTTTCGGCGCAATTCTACAACCGTAAAAAGGTGGCTATTACCGAGGTAGTGGACAAGAGTGGAGATGTGGCTGTGGGTACGAAGAGCTATATTCGCAGTGCCTTGACCGATGCTATTACCAATTCGGAGGGCTATGAGGGCTACGATTCGATCAGTTTCCTCTCGCTTGAGATGAATTTTGACCGTACCGGAAATATCTCGTCGGCCACGTTAACCTATGTCAAGAAGCAGTTGATGGAGTATATTCTGATTTCGGAGGTTACGCCTCTGGATAGGCAGACGGTACTCTTGAGTGCCCGCATTGTCAACACCTCGACGGGCAAGATCGTTGCCTCCTCGTCAGTGCGCACCTATGCCGATATCGACTACCTTCGCTCGGCTTGCGCCAACCTTACTAGCAAATTGGTCGGAGCCATCTAGCCCTCTTGCCTAATTATGCGTCGAAACGTATACCTCTTGTTTTTGTGTGTGGCGATGCTTATGCCGAGTGTTGCCACGGCACAATTTTTTGCAAGGCAGAAGGTTGTTGTTTGGGAGATAGGGGATAGAAACAACGATGTCTCTCTAAATCCGGCTACCAAACAGCAATTTCGCACC
>JAZSCB010000013.1:0-104855 GCA_045602705.1 Alistipes sp. | reverse complement strand
TGCAGACGGTTCGTACCTCTTTCAACGGTGCACCCCAGGGTAAGAATGCCATCTATGTTTCGCACGTTTCGGTAGAGGTTGAGAAGCCGGAGGTGGATCCCAGTGCCATTGAGCTGGTACTCTCGAACTACTTCTCGGCGGCCACCACGCTGGCTACAGCCGAGGGTGCCACCTATGCGATTGGTGACTTTGAGTTCACCTTCACGAAGTTCAACAACAGCAGTGCCACCAACTACAACGCCAATGATGGTGGTATCCGCTTCTATCAGAACGATACGATGAAGATTGACGCCAAGGGCAAGACCATCAAGCAGATTATCTTTACGACCTACGGCGGCAAGAATGGCCCCGTTTCGGCCGATGCAGGTTCGTACGACAGTGCCACCTACGCTTGGTCGGGTAGTGCGGAGACGGTGACCTTCACCGCCACGGCCCAGATGCGTTTCAACAAACTGACGATTACGGTTGAGTAATTATTCCGACAAACCTGTCGGTTTGCTCCTTTGGCTGCCTGTGGCCTGATCGCCCGGGCAGCCCCAATAAGGCCTCCAAAAGGGCCAACACGAAACGACAAAAAGAGAAGATGAAAGCGAGTCGGATTTATTGCTGCCTAAAGCACCTCCTATCGGGTCTCCTGCTGTTGCCGGGACTCCTGATGGCGGCAAGTTGTACCAATTCCGAGGATCAGTCCGTCGAGAGCGATGCCCGTTTCCTCCATTCGGCCTCGAAGGAGCTTACCGTGGGAGGCTATGAGGCGGCCTATGACCTCCAGTTGGAATCCTTTGCCGGCGTGGAGTATACCATTACCATCCTCCAGGAGGAGCCTGCCTGGTGCTGGACCTCGCGCCAGAATCAGGCGACCGAGAAGCAGGGAGTGATGACCCTCTCCCAGCGGGTCGAGAAGCTCTATGTAGCTGCAAATGGCAGCTCCCAGCCCCGTGTGGCGACCATTCGTGTCGCCTTTGACGGAGGCCCGACCGTGGAACTTATCCTTACCCAGGGAAGCTACGACCATCCCGCCGTCTACGACAAACCCTGGCCCGAGCTGCCCGCCTACAAGGCCGACGACAATTGCCTGACGGTGACCCATTATGCCGAGATTCGCAGTGGGGAAGAGGTCCGCAACTACACCCTCTGTTTCGATACCTCGCTGGGTTACTCGATTTGGTGTGCCTATCCCCTCCACCGCTGCTATATGCAAGGGGGCTACCACCGCACCAACGATTGGCAGTATGATCCCAAGATTCCGATCGAGTACCAGGCAGATCTTACTCTCGGCTCCTATCGCGGTTATGGCTGGGTACGCGGCCATCAGGTGATGTCCAACCACCGCTACACAGCCTACTCTGACGAGTTGAATGCCCAAACCTTCTACTCGACCAACATTATGCCCCAGGACTACGACTTCAACAGCGGCCTTTGGAACGAGGTGGAGATCGCCTGCACCCAGCAGAGTTGTGCCGATACCCTCTACTGCGTGACGGGAGCCTGGGGAAATCAGGAGTACACGACCGACAAGGCGGGCAGACGTGTCGCTGTGCCGGCCTACTGCTTCAAGGCGATGTTGCGTACGCGTAACGGCCGTACCGGCAAGCGCATTGCCGAGATCACTGACCCCTCGGAACTGAAGGCGATTGCCTATTGGGCCCCCAACAGTGAGGAGGGTAATGAGGGGCGTCCCTCTGACTATACGATGCCCGTGGCCGAGCTGGAGTCGCTGATCGGAATCTGTCTCTTCCCGATGCTCGACGAGTCGGTGGCCGAGGCTGTCAAGCAACAGAATCGTCCCGATGAGTGGGGAATCCGATAAAAGACAATAAAAATAACCAAACAGATATGGCAAAAAAACTCTTTTTAACCGCCCTTGCGCTGTCGCTGACGCTGGCAGCCTGGGCACAGAAACCTCACAAGGTGGTCTTCTACAACCTGGAGAACCTCTTCGATCTGGTGGATGACCCCGAGAAGAACGACGATGAGTTCCTGCCCGACGGCCCCAAGAAGTGGAACCAGACGAAGTTCGACAAGAAGATGGAGAACCTCGAGAAGGTATTTGCCGACATTACGATGCTGGGTAAGGGCGACAAGGTGACCCTGAATGACTACCCGGTGGTAGTCGGCGTCTCGGAGATCGAGAACCGTATGGTGCTGGAGGAGCTCGTCTCGCAGCGCATGCTGGCTCCGGCCCGCTACCGCATCTGTCACTACGACTCGCCTGACCGCCGAGGCGTAGATGTCGGCTTCCTCTACCGCAGCGACGTATTCAAGTTAGAGGGTAGTGCCGCCATTCCCTTCGTGCTGGAGGATCGCCCCGACTTCCGTACGCGTGACATCGTGACGATGTGGGGCACGATCGAGGAGGAACCCTTCTACTTTATGGTGGCCCACTGGCCCTCGCGTCTGGGAGGTCAGCAGGCTTCGGCCTATCTGCGTGAGCACGCCGCCCAGCTGATGCGCGATGCTGCCGACTCGGTACGCCGAGCCAATCCCGATGTCAAGGTGGTGATGATGGGTGATTTCAACGACGATGCCACCGATGAGAGCGTGATGGAGATTCTGGGTGGCTGTGGCGACATCGACGAGATCCCCGAGGGAGGTTACTACAACCCCTTCGTCAACCTCTTGAAGGCGGGCCACGGCACGCTGGCCTATCGCGATGCCTGGAACCTCTTTGATAATATCGTTGTCTCGGAGAACCTGGCGACTGCCTCGACCGGCAAGTTGCAACTGCAGAAGGTGGATCGCCGTTTCTACGGCTACATCTTCGACCGCCCTTACCTGCGACAGAAGGAGGGCCAGTACAAGAACTACCCCTTGCGTACCTATGTAGGCAACAACTTCCAGGGGGGATTCAGCGACCACCTGCCAGTGATCATCTTTATCGACTAACAAAACTTATACTATATGAAGATCAAACATTTACTTCTGTTTCTTGCCTTCTCGCTCTCGTCGCTGGCCCTCTCGGCCCAGGAGGAGAACGCAAAGGCGATCTTCCGCTTTGTGGTGAATGACGATGCCTTCTACGAGCGTTACCGCAACAACGCCGAGGAGCTGGATCGTCTCTCGGACTACATCACCCGCCACTACGAGAAGATCACCAACGGCACGATGCCGATCTATGTCGAGGGTTACAGCTCTGACCTGCTGCGTGCTCGTACGATGTCCAACCGAATCAAAACGGCTCTGATTCTGCGTAACAACCTCAAGGAGGAGCACTTCCTGACCCGCAACCAGGTGGCCAGCTATGCCGGTACGCAGAACCTGGTGGTGGTACGCATCACCTTTGTTGCCGACGAGCCGGTACCGCAGGAGGAGCTTTCTGCTCCCGTGACGACTCCCGTACAGGAGCAGCCTGCCGAGACTCCGGCAACGGCTCCCGCCGAGGGTGTAGCCACGGCTGTGGAGAGCCAACCCGCCCCCGAGACGGAGTCTGCGGAGGTGGCCTGTGAGCCGGTGGAACTGAACGGTACCGGTGGTGTGAAGGGTCGCGTGGTGTCGCGTGGCGATCGCACGGCCTTGAGCAACGTGAAGGTTACGATTGAGTCGATGGGGCTGGAGGCCGAGACCGATGCGGAGGGTAATTTCCTCTTCGAGGGCCTTCCCACGGGTATCTACAACCTGAAGTTCGAGACCCCCGACTATGAGGCCTCGGAGGTGGCTGTACGTGTGGATGAGATGGTCAAGGATACGGGTAACATCTCGTTGCTGCCCGACGTGCAGGCCATCATCGACGACTCGATCTTTGCCGAGTTTGACTCCGATGAGGCAACCGACACCCAGTCGGCCCCCTCGTCGCTCTCCTCGTCGCGAGACCTCTTCAACAGCATCGCCTCCTACAAATTCTCGGAGATGCGCTTCAATGTGCGTGGTTACGATTCGCAGTACTCCTCGATCTATCTCAACGGCATCCGTTTCAACGATGCCTTGACGGGTTTTGGCCCCTGGTCGCTGTGGAGTGGTCTGAATGATGCCACGCGCAACCAGGAGAATACCCCCGGTTTGGAGTCCTCGGGCTTCGGTATCGACGGCGTGGGTGGTACGACCAATGTCAATGCCCGCGCTTCGCAGGTGCGTAAGGGTTTCCGTGCCTCGGTGGTGAATGGCAACTCGATGTATCGTTTCCGCGTGATGTTGAGCTATGGCTCGGGCCTGCTCGACAACGGTTGGTCCTACGCCCTCTCCTTCTCGACCCGTCAGGGTGGCAACGGCTATGTGGATGGTATCTACTACAACGCCTGGGGCTACTTCGGATCGGTGGAGAAGCGTTTTGGCGGCGACCGTCACGCCCTGGCTCTTACGGTGTTGGGTGTCCCCACCGAGCGTGGTGCCCAGCAGGCCTCGACCCAGGAGGCTTATGATCTCTTGGGCAACAACTACTACAACCCCAACGTGGGTCTGCAGTGTGGTGAGCTGCGTAATACGCGCGTACGTCAGTACCACGAGCCGATCGTGATGCTCAACTACAACTTCGACATCTCGGATCGCACGAAGCTCTCGGCAGCCGCCTCGTTCCGCTTCGGTCAGAACGGCTACTCGGCTCTGACCTGGATGGATGGTCAGGATCCTCGTCCCGACTACTACCGCTACCTGCCCAGCTTCTATATGAATCGCTCCTACCAGGCCGATCCCTCGATCGAGGTGGATGAGACGACCCAGATAACCTACAACCGTCTGGCTCTGCTGACGGCAATGCAGTGGCAGCAGGATCCCCAGAAGAGTCGCATCAACTTCGATGAAATGTATCGCGAGAACTATAACCGCAATCTGCAGGGAGAGAGTGCCAACTATATGATTGAGGAGCGTCACACCGACCAGCGTGATGCCAACCTGGCCGTCAACTTCTCGCACGCCTTCCGCGGTAATATGAAGTTGCGCGGAGGTTTGGCCGCCCGTCTGAACCGCACCGAGTACTACAACGAGGTGAAGGATCTGCTGGGAGGTGATTATTGGCTCGATATCGACAAGTTTGCCCGCCGTGATATGGGTGATGATCCGCTCCTTTATCAGAACGATGTGGCCTACTACAAGGAGCACGGGGAGGCCCGTCACGCCAAGGAGGGTGACAAGGTGAGCTACGACTACTATGCCCACGTGCGTATGGCCCAGCTCTGGGCGATGTACGATGCCAAGTTCGGCGGCTTTGAGATGAGCGTCGGCGGTGAGATCGGCTATACCGATATGTGGCGCGAGGGTCTCTGGCAGAAGGGTCTCTTCATCGACTCGTCGCTCGGAAACTCGGAGAAGCTCAACTTCCTGACCTATAAGGTGAAGGGTGAGTTCTCCTATCGCTTCTCGGGTGCCCACTACCTGACGGCCAATGCCACCTACTCGGAGAATGCCCCCACCTTCCGTGATGCCTTTGTCTCGGCTCGTACGCGTAACGATGTGACGCCCGGCCTCAAGACCGAGAAAATTTTGGGTGTGGATCTCTCCTACAACCTCACCCTGAAGTGGGTGAAGGCTCGTCTGACGGGTTACTACACCACCATCAACGACCAGGCCCGCGTCATCTCCTTCTACGACGATACGCAGTCCTCGTTCACCAACTTTGCTATGAGCGGTATCGACCAGCGTTATATGGGTATCGAGTTCGCCTTCACGGCCCCCATCTGGAACGGTATCTCGCTCAATGGTGCCCTCTCGCTGGGTGACTACCGCTACACCTCGAATGCCGACTTCGTGCAGACGGTGGACAACAGCACGGTGATTGTAGCTCGAGATAAGGTACTCTGGAAGAACTACCGCGTGGAGTCGTCGCCCCAGACGGCCCTCAACATCGGCCTCTCCTATCGCAGCGGCAACAGCTGGTTCGCCTCGCTCGACTGGAACTACTACGACCACAACTACCTCTCGATGAATCCTGCCCGCCGCACCGTTTCGGCCTACCAGACGGTGATTCGTGGTGGTGAGGAGCCCAGCCTGCCCGGTTGGTTGAAGTATGAGTCCCTGCAGGCCCTCTCCAAGCAGGAGCGTCTCGATCGTGCCTTCACGATCAACGCCAGCATTGGCAAGACCTGGTATATTCAGCGTCTCTACCAGCTTGGCTTCAGCCTTGAACTGAAGAATCTGCAGAGCGTGATCCGAAATCAGAATATCCGTACGGGTGGTTATGAGCAGATGCGACTCTCGCAGCGTACCTACGTAAACGAGGACAACCAGTCGATTCGCTATTATGCCCCCTTCGACTCGAAGTACTTCTACCTGCTCGGTCCGACCTACTACCTGAACGTTTACTTCCGTTTCTAACCGCTAAACGACTCTATGAAAATGAAAAATATATTCAAAGTATGTTTGATGCTGACCCTGGCAGTAGCTGCGGTCGGTTGTTACAGCGACTTCGATACCCCCACGCCGGGAAAGCTCTACACCGAAAAGGATTTTGCCGAGCTGGAGTATCGTACCATTGCCCAGGTGAAGCAACTCTTTATGGATGAGTTCCAGACCCTGGAGCATACGGGCGACAACACCTCGTGGGGTGATACGAAGTACCTCCAGATTGAGGAGGATATCTATATTAAAGGTAAGGTGCAGTCCAGCGATGAGGAGGGTAACGTCTACAAGTCGCTCTATATCTGTGACGAGACGGGTGCCATCGAGATCAAACTCGGTACGGGCAACTACCTGAAGTACCCCGTAGGACACTTCGACCCCGCTACGGGTACGATGCCCTCGACCTGGGTCTATGTCAAGCTCAAGGATCTCTACATCGGTAACTACCGTATGATGCTCTCGATTGGCGGTGCACCCTCGAGTTCCTACAATAAGGTGGGCGAGCACAAGTTCTACGCCAACTCCAACATCGAGAATCCTACGACCATTGCCGAGCACGTCTTCCTGGGTGAGCCTACCGAACTCTCGGTGGCCGAGGGGGATATCCTGGTGATTACCGAGGAGAACAAGAGCGACTTCTTCGGTGAGGCCAATATCGACAAGCTGGGTCGCCTGGTATGGATCCAGGGGGTAACCTGCGAGTATGGCGATGTGGATGGTAATATCTACCCTTCGTGGATGGATACCAACGTGCGTCCCGTGGTGAGCAAGTATTGGTATAATTGGGGCTTCAACGAGAAGTACTACGCCTCGGCGGCCAACCTCTACGGTTCGGTACTCTTCTCCTACGACGGACTTCCGACCCAGACGGGTAAGGCGGGTGTCTATGTGGTGCGTACGAGCGGTTATGCCCGTTTTGCCGGTCGTCCCATCGTGAAGAGTGGAGCCAAGGGCGACATCCTCGGTCACCTGGCCATCTACGCCAAGTATTGGGCCACCTACGCCACCTATCAGCTATCGATCAACCGTTTCGAGGATCTGATGTTCGATGAGGCCGACTTTGTGGATGAGGCCTATGCCAATGCTGACAAGATGGATCGTGACGGATACGACCTCCACGGCTACAACGAGAATGGGGAGTATTCGGTCGATTTTGACGCCTACTATACCCCCTCGTCGGAGGACAGCTACTACGAAGGCTTGGAGTAGTCTTTCGCAGAAATTTACAAGAGAGGCACCCTCGAAAGGGTGCCTCTTCTGTTTTCGTAGAGAGGGTAGAACTCTCCCTAT
This sequence comes from Alistipes sp., assembly GCA_045602705.1. Taxonomy (GTDB): domain Bacteria; phylum Bacteroidota; class Bacteroidia; order Bacteroidales; family Rikenellaceae; genus Alistipes. The sequence goes on along the minus strand of JAZSCB010000013.1, from coordinate 97,298 downwards.
TTTAGGATCTTTTGCAGGAACTGGCCCGTGTAACTCTCGGGGGATTGGGCCACCTCCTCGGGTGTGCCGGTAGCGATGATGCGGCCTCCGGCGGCACCTCCTTCTGGGCCGATGTCGATCAAGTGGTCGGCCACCTTGATCACATCGAGGTTGTGCTCGATGACGATCACCGTGTTGCCTCGATCCACCAACTTGTTCAACACCTCCAGCAACTGACGAATATCCTCGAAATGGAGACCCGTGGTGGGCTCATCGAGGATGTAGAGCGTGCGTCCCGTGTCGCGCTTCGAGAGCTCGGCCGAGAGCTTGATGCGCTGGCTCTCGCCACCCGAGAGGGTGGTGCAGGGCTGTCCGAGGGTGAGGTATCCGAGACCCACCTCCTGAATTGCCTTCAGCTTCTGGTAGATGTGGGGGATGTGCTCGAAGAACTCCACTGCCATATTGATTGTCATATTCAGCACGTCGTTGATCGACTTGCCCTTATACTTCACCTCCAGCGTCTCACGGTTGTAGCGGTGGCCGCCACACGCCTTGCAGCGGACATAGACATCGGGCAGGAAGTTCATCTCGATGGTCTGCACTCCTGCTCCACGACACTCTTCGCAGCGGCCTCCCTTTACGTTGAAGGAGAAACGACCCGCCTTGAAGCCCCGAATCTGGGCATCGGGAGTCTGCTCGAAGAGCTTGCGGATGTCGGCAAAGACATTGGAGTAGGTGGCGGGGTTGCTACGCGGCGTACGACCGATAGGCGACTGATCCACGACCACCAACTTATCGATATGTTCATCACCCTCGATGCGCTCGTAGGGGAGGGGTTGGTCGAGTGAGCGGTAGAGCTTGCGGCTCAAGATGGGGCGCAGGGTACCATTGACCAGCGATGACTTGCCCGAACCGCTGACACCCGTCACGCAGATAAAGGTTCCGAGCGGAAACTCGGCATCGATCTTTTGGAGGTTGTTACCCGAGGCTCCGATGAGGCGGAGCATCTCCCCATTCCCCTTGCGATGGCTTTCCGGGATGGGAATCCGACGTCGGCCTGTCAGGTAGTCGGCCGTGATGGAGTCGGCCTTCAGGATCTCCTCGAAGGTGCCGGCAGCCACGATACGTCCCCCTTTGCGACCCGCCAATGGGCCTACATCGACCACAAAGTCGGCCGAACGCATCATATCTTCGTCGTGCTCCACCACAATCACCGAGTTGCCCGCATCGCGCAGGCTTCGCAGACTCTCGATCAAGCGCAGGTTGTCGCGCTGATGGAGACCGATGGAGGGCTCGTCGAGGATATAGAGGACATTGACCAGCTTGGAGCCGATCTGGGTGGCCAGGCGGATGCGCTGGCTCTCGCCACCCGAAAGGGTGCGCGAAGCACGGCTCAGGGAGAGGTAGCCCAATCCCACATCGACCAGGAAACGCAGTCGCTCACGGATCTCCTTCAGAATCTCGGCGGCAATCTTCTGCTCCTTCTCGCTCATCTGACTCTCCACTCCCGAAATCCATTGCTGGAAGTCGAGAATCGAGAGGGCCGAGACTTCGGCAATGTTCTTGCCCGCTACGCGGAATTGCAGCGACTCCTTCTTCAGACGGGTGCCGCCGCAGAGCGAGCAGGGACGGTAGGCGAGGAACTGTCCGCGCCACTTCTGTCCGCGCTTCGACTCCTCATCCTCGGTGCGTGAGATATACTCAGCCACACCCTCCCACGAGGTGAGCTGGATGCCCGAACCGCTGATACTGAAGTCGGAGAAATTGACCGTCACAGGCTCCGAATCACCGTAGAGAATGGCGTTCATCGCCGCCTCCGAGAGGCTCTCCACGGGATCGTCGAGCGTGAAGTCGTAGCGGCGACCCAGCTGTTCCAAAATAGCAAAGAGGAGGTTGGAGCGCCCCTTGCCTAGGGGCTCGATGGCCCCCTCGTTGAGCGAGAGGCGGGGGTTGGGGATCAGCTTCTCCATATCGAAAACCGCCTCCTCCCCCAGGCCGTTGCAGTGGGGGCAGGCTCCCTTCGGCGAGTTGAAGGAGAAGGTGTGGGGGGCCGGATCCTCGAAGGCAACACCCGTCGAGGGGCACATCAGGTGGCGGGAGTAGTAGCGGGCTGCCTCCGAGCCGTAGTCATAGACCGACATCGTTCCTTTGCCCTGGCGCAGCGACTCCTTTAGCGAGGTCATCAGTCGCTCTTGCCCTTCCGCACTTACGACCAGACGATCCACCACCAGGTCGATGGTGTGGATCTTGTAGCGGTCGAGGCGCATTCCGGAGCTCATCTCCCGAATTTCGCCGTCGATGCGGGCGTAGAGGTAGCCCTTCTTCACCAACCCCTCAAAGAGTTCGCGGTAGTGTCCCTTGCGCCCCTGCACAATGGGGGCCAAGAGGGCTATCTTCCGTCCGGGGAAGCCCTTTAGAATCAGGTCGCAGATCTGTTCGTCGGAGTAGTGAACCATCTCCTCACCCGTGATGGGGGAGTAGGCTCGTGAGGCGCGGGCGTAGAGCAGTCGCAGGAAGTCGTTGATCTCAGTGACTGTTCCCACCGTCGAGCGGGGATTTTTGTTGGTGGTCTTCTGCTCGATCGCCACCACAGGGCTCAACCCCGTGATCTTGTCCACCTCGGGACGCTCCATTGTACCCACAAATTGGCGGGCATAGGTTGAGAGGGTCTCCATATAACGACGCTGCCCCTCGGCGTAGAGTGTGTCGAAGGCCAGCGACGATTTACCCGATCCCGAGAGGCCGGTGATGACGACCAACTTGTCGCGGGGGATCACCAGGTCCACACTCTTCAGGTTGTGGACGCGGGCCCCCAATATTTCGATTTTATCCTCTTTCATTGTGTCGCAAAAATCAGCTCATCGCAACCAGCAGCCAATTCACGGCCTCCGACATCGATACCCAGCCCACCAGGTCGAGCAGGCAGACGATGACGATGGCGATGGTGAACCAGCGGACAAACTTCACGCCCCAGCCGATGGCGTAGTGGGAGGCGAGGAAGGCTCCGATGATGTTGCCTAGGCCGTGCAGCAGACCGTAGGCGTAGTCCACCTGGCCGTTGTACATAAAGACCAGCATCGAGAAAGGACTTGAGACAAAGATTACAAACCCCTTGAGAATGTTGGCGGTTACGATATCGAGGTGGAGGGTCCAAATGGTGATGGCAAGCACCACATATCCCAGACCGATGTAGATGTAGCCCCCGTAGAAACCAATCAGGAAGAACCAGAGGTAGTGCCACGGATTGAGCTTCAGAGCGTGACCGCCGTGAATGTGTGCGCGGTGGCGGTCGAAGATCATATAGATCAGGATGATGGCCAGCACGACGCCCAGACAGATCTTGAAGATCTTCTCGTCAAGCTGGGTAGCCAGCATCGAACCGACAATGTTGCCGATGATGGTGGGGATTGAGAGGAGCAGACCCGCCTTCACATCGAGCATCCGTTTGCGGATGAAGGTGAGCGAGGCGGTGAGGTTTTGTAGCACGACGGCGATGCGGTTGGTACCGTTGGCCATCGTGATCGGAAGTCCCATTGCCGTGAAAATGGAGATGGTCAGCACGGTTCCTCCACCGGCAAGCGTGTTGATGATGCCGACCAAAATGCCGGAACCGATCAACAGGGTTATCACTTGCCAGGTAAGCTCCATAAAAAAACAACACTAGAGCGATTCAGAAGATCGCACGCTTAATTTTTAACAATTGGGGGTGAGCGTCGATGATTATCCGCTCATTCAAAAGCAGGAGGAGGCCGAAAGCCCCCTTCTGTTTTGAAACTTGAAACCACTACAACGTAATGGTAAAGTCGTCACGATCCTTCCAGGCGGGGAAGGCGTCGCGGAAGCGCTCCTGAGCCTTGAGGTCGATCTCGGCCACCAGGATGGCCTCCTCGTCGGCCACCTCCTGGAGGATGCGGCCGCGGAAGTCGATGATCTGCGAGTCGCCGGCATAGTGGGAGGCGGGATCATCTCCTACACGATTCACGCCAAAGACGTAGGCCTGGTTCTCCACGGCACGGGCACGCAAAAGAATCTTCCAGGGCTCGCGACGGTCGGCTGCCCACGAAGCGCAGTAGAGGATGGCATCGTAGTCGCCTCGGTTGCGGCTCCATACGGGGAAGCGGAGGTCGTAGCAGATCAGCAGCAGGAAGCGCACGCCCATATACTCCACGATCACGCGCTCCTTGCCGGGGGTGTAGTCGCGACCCTCACCGCCCGGGCGGAAGAGGTGACGCTTGTCGTACCACTGCATCTCGCCCGAGGGCTTGACAAAGAACATACGGTTGCGGAACTTGCCCTCCTCGTCCACGATGACGATCGAGCCCACCACAGCCTTCTGATACTTCTCGGCCCAGCCGCGCATCGCTGCGATGGTGGGGCCGTCCATCGGCTCGGCAACGGCTGAGGCGCGAAGTTTGAAGCCCGTGGAGAACATCTCGGGCAGAAGCACCAGGTCGGCATCGGCCTGGGCGATGAGTTTCTCCACCACGGGGAGGTTGCTCTCGGCGCTCTCCCATTGCATATCATACTGACATACAGCTATTTTCATCGTTGTTTCAAAGTTGTGCAAAGAGGCTTTTGAGGGCCAGTTTGCGGGTTAATGTTCGAATTTAGGTTTTTAGGTAATTACAAATATAGGAAAAATTCTGAAAATTCTTCACCTTTTCTCCCTTTTTCCTTACCTTTGTCGAAAATTTTACGACAAACCAAGATTATGTTACGAGCCGGTCGCACCTACACCCTTACCGTAAGCCGTATTTCGGAGTATGGTCTCTACCTCGCCGATGAGGAGCAGCAGGAGGTCCTCCTTCCCAACCGTTTTATCTCCCTCCAGGACAAGGTGGGTGATCAGAAGGAGGTCTTTGTCTACCACGATTCGGAGGATCGTCTGGTAGCCTCGACCGAAACGCCCCTCTTGAAGGCGGGCGAGGCGGGATTCCTCGAGGTGGTGGATAAGACAATGCACGGAGCCTTCCTCAAGTGGGGACTCTTTGGCAAGGATCTTTTCCTGCCCAACCGCAACCAGCAGGGGGGGGTGATTGGTGGCCACAAGGTCTTGGTCTACCTCTATGAGGACAACATCACGGGTCGCTGCGTGGCGACGCAGAAGCTCAAGCAGTATATCCACAACGACGGCGACATCACGGTCAAGCCCCGCGAGGAGGTCTCGATTCTGGTCGCCTCGGAGAGCCCGATCGGCTGGCGTGTGATCATCAACAACCGCCATTGGGGAATGCTCTATCGCAACCAGATTTTCCGTCCTGTGGCCCTGGGGGATCGTCTGACGGCCTATGTGAGTCGCCTAACGGAGGATAACCGCATCGACGTAAGCCTTCAGCAGCAGGGCTATCGGGAGGTACAGCAGTCGGCCGAGCGTCTGCGTGAGCTGATTCGGGCCAACGGAGGCTATCTCCCGCTGGATGATAACTCCGCACCCGAGGAGGTGGTGAAGATGACCCAGATGAGCAAAAAACTCTTCAAACGTGCCCTCGGTACCCTCTTGAAGGCGGGTGAGGTGGAGTTCCTGCACGGGGGTACGAAGCTGATCAAGAAGTAGTCACAACGGAGTATGAAACAAGTGATTACGGCCGAGCGTGTCTCGCGCGATCTCTCCGATAACTACGTCTTTCAGCGTTCGCTGCTGGCCTATTATGAGGCGGCGAAGCGTATCGGGGGGCGAGTCTTGGAGATCGGTACAGGGTCGGGTTATGGTGTGGAGGTGGTAGCCCCCGCAGCCGACCACTTTGTGACCCTTGACAAGCACCGTCAGGAGGGGCTGGTGTTGCCTGAAAACGGGGAGATGTGGCAGGCCCAGGTGCCGCCCTTGCCCTTTGAGGATGCGAGCTTCGACTGTGTCATCTCATTCCAGGTGATCGAGCACATCAAGCGTGACCACGAGTTGGTGCGGGAGGTGGCGCGTGTGTTGAAGCCCGGAGGCCGTTTCATCGTCTCGACCCCCAATCGCACGATGTCTCTGACGCGCAACCCCTGGCACGTCCGCGAATATACCCCCACGGAGTTCCGTGATCTGCTCTCGGAGCACTTTGCCCGTGTGGAGCAATATGGTGTGGAGGGCAACGAGCGCATTATGGCCTATTATGAGAAGAATCGTGAGGGGGTAGAGCGTATCACCCGCTTCGATCCGCTGAAGCTGCAGTATCGGTTGCCGCGGCAGTTGCTTCAAATCCCCTACGACCTGCTGAATCGGCTCAACCGCCGTCGGCTGCTGAAGCAAAACGACGAGCTGACCCGTTCGATTCGGATGGAGGATTACCGCCTGGTGCCGGTGCACGATCGCTGTTTCGATCTCTTCTATGTGGCCGAAAAGGCCTGAAAAAAGCGACCCGAATCGGGTCGCTTCTCTTTTTTCTGTATCGAGGGGTTACTCGCCCCGGATGTATCGGCTCCAGGCACAGTTGGCGTAGGCGGTGGGGAACTTCTCGCTCAAGGCTGAGGTGGAGACTCCTGAGTAGTAGTCGATGGGGTTCATCCCTCCGTTGTAGCCCGAGTAAAATTCGGGGGTATGGAGGCGGCAGGCGGCGGGGAAGGTTCGCTCGAACTGCACCTCAAAATGCTCCAGCAGGGTTTGATCCTCCGTGATGGCTTCGATGTATTGGCGGAAGTCGTGGAAGAGGGTGCGGTTGAGCCCCTCGTAGGCTTGTTGGGTGGAGAGCTTCACCTCGCGGGTGGGGCCGCGGAGAATCTCACGCGTAACCGCCGCCAGGGGGAGGATCTCCTCTGTCACCGTCAGGGCGATGCAGCCCGATTGGCGGGTCTCGGTCGTCGTGGCGTAGAAGTCGTAGAAGGATTGGCAGAAGGCCTGCAGGTCGTAGCTCCGCTCCTCGGTGATCAGCAGGGAGGGGAGGGCGAGGCGGTAGTTGATGCCGCGCCCCATAATCTCGCAGGGGGAGGCAACGATGTAGCGGGCGGCATCACGCAGCTCGTAGAGGGCCTCGATGTTGGACATAAAGCAGGCATCGAAGATCAGATACTCCATCCGAATCGGAGCCTCCTGAAGGGCCTCAACCCAGGTGGAGAGGTCGGTGGTCTCCCCGCGGTGCTCGCCAAACCAGCGGGTAGCCTCGGCTCCGGGGCTCTTGTAGAGCCAATGGTCGCAGGGGGTTGTCGCACAGCTCTGTCGGGACCAATCCTCCTCTTCCTCATTGCTCTGTTCGCCCGAGGTGAAGGAGGTCCACTCCTTGGGGACCCAGGCTCCGCCGTGGGAGCCCAGCACCATTCCGTACTGCTTGGCGGGGGCCAAATGCTTCACGTCGCTCAAGACTTCGACGATGTGCTCTTTGTCGATCGAGCTGCGCCCCTTATAGCGTTGCAGGGTGTCGGCACGGGCCGTGTATTGGTCGTAGTCATAGGAGTACTCGATCAGAAGCGAGGAGCCGTTGGAGGGCTGGATATAGACCATTATGCGGTTGTTGTGGAGCGTCTGGTCGTTGATGGCATCGAAGATCTCCTCCTTCACCTGGTTGCGGAAGTAGCTCAAGAGGCTCTGCCCCGAGAGGTAGAAGAGGAGGGTCTGCTCGGTCTCGCCAACAGGCGGCGTAGGCCTGGGGGGCGTGGGAGGGGGTGTCGGCTGAGGTCGGCAGGCGACGATAGCTCCCAACAGCAGGAGCAGGGTCAGTTGTCGAAGGGTCTTCATTGGTCAGGTGTTTCGCTATTTATACTCGCGCGGGGGCAAGTTGTTGAACTGCCAGGTGCGGTCGCGCTTGAAGGTGTAGCCTTCAGGTTTGTTGCGGTAGATGCGGCTGTAGTCGAAGTAGTAGCCCTTGACCTTCTTGCCCACCACCATTCGGGGGGCTGTCAGGGGAATGTACTCCACCTCGCGGCTTATGATTTTGCCCTTCTCGGTGTTGAGCCCGTAGGAGGCCAAAAGGCTCAAGGCGTGGTCGAACATCAGGATGTGGCAGGGGGTATCTTTGGTGAGTCCGTCGCCCGAGTCCTCGATGGTCATCATCACGTGGCGCATCTGCTCATAGGTGGTCTGCTCCGCCTCACGGTTGCCCAGAGCCCCATAGGCGAAGGCCCGCAGGTTGAGTACCCGGGGGTTGAAGGGGTCCCGCTTCAGGGCGGCATCGGAGGCGATCAGAATCTGCTCCAGGGCCCGTACCTCGGGGTGGTCGATGTCGAGGGTCGAGGCTAGCAACATCACCTTGTCGAGGGCATCGTCGGGCTCCAGGGGACGGTAATTCTCCTGGTAGGCGAAGCCGTAGTAGAGGTAGTGGTACTCCTCCTCGGTGAGGGTGCGGTCGCCACGCTCGTAGCGCATCATCAGGTTGGGGTAGTAGTAGGGGGATTGGGGGTTGGAGATCTGCTCCAGAATATCCTCCTCCACCGGCACCTTGGCCATCAGCAAGGCGGGCCACAAAAGCATCAACAGCAAGAGTCGTTTCATTGTCACAGGGTTTTTGGCCCCTCCGCACAGCCCCCTCGAAGGTGGGGCGCAGGGAGGGGTGTTCTACTCCTCTTACAACGCAAATTTAGCGCAAATCGTATTTCGCGATGAGCTCGCGGAAACAATTTTCCAGCTCGGGCGTACCCTTTACCAGCGGCAGACGCATCCGGTTGCCGATCAGTCCCATCGTCGAGAGGGCACACTTGACACCCGTGGGATTGCCTTCGCGGAAGAGTGCCTTGACCGCCTCGTCGAGCACCTCGTAGGCCTTCTCGGCCTCCTCGAAGCGACCTGCACGGGCGAGGTTCATCACCTCCATAAAGCGGCGGGGGAAGCTGTTGGCCACCACCGAGATCACACCGTCACCACCGCGGCGCACCACATCGACGGCAATGCCGTCATCTCCCGACAGCACCAGGAAATCCTCCTCTCGGCGGTCGATCACCTCCTGAATCTGGGCGATGTTGCCCGAGGCCTCCTTGATGCCGATCACATTGTGGAAGTCGCGGGCGATGCGAAGGGTCGTCTCGGCCGTCATATTGACACCCGTACGTCCGGCGATATTGTAGAGGATGATGGGCAGGGGAGAGTGCTCCGAGACTACCTTATAGTGTTGGTAGAGACCCTCCTGTGAGGGCTTGTTGTAGTAGGGGGTGACGCTCAAGATGGCATCGGCACCTCGCAGGTCGAACTCGCGGAGCTGATCCAGTACCTCGGAGGTGGAGTTGCCGCCCACACCCAGCACCACGGGAACACGACCCGCCGTGCGGTCGATGATGTAGCGGGCAACGACGGCTCGCTCCTGGATGTAGAGGGTCGGAGTCTCGGCCGTTGTGCCCAGCCCCACGATGTAGTTCACGCCCCCCTCAATCACGTAATCCACCATTCGCTCCAGGGCTTTGTAGTCGATTCTCCCCTCGGGGGTGAAGGGGGTTACCAGTGCGACACCTACGCCGCTTAACTTGTGATTTTTCATATCTTACAGTTTTTATTCCAAAAGGAACTTTTCGGTTTTTCGGTTGGAGGGGATTGAATCGTTATGGGATTCCTATTTTTATTAGTATTAGAAGAGGCTCCCCTGTACGGCCTCTTCGGCTTTCGGCTCTGCGGGTTTCGGTTCGGACTTCGTCTCTGCGGGGAGCGTCTCCAGCTCCTCGGGGTCGGCAATCAAGGCCTCGAACTCCTCCTCCGAGAGGATGCGGATACCCAACTGCTCCGCCTTTTTGAGCTTCGCGGGGCCCATCTTCTCTCCGGCGACCAGGTAGTCCACGTTGCCCGAGATGGCGGCCAGGTTTTTGCCGCCGTGCTGTTCGATCAGGGCCTTCAGTTCGTCGCGGCTGTGGCGGGCAAAGGAGCCCGAGATGACCAGCGAGAGCCCCTTGAGTCGCTCGGAGGTGAGGGTGCGCTCCTCGGAACGGAGTTGGAGCCCTGCGATGCGCAGACGCTCGATGATGCGGCGATTCTCAGGATCGGCAAAGTAGTCGAGGATGGCGTCAGCAATCTTCTCGCCCACCTCCTCGGCCTCGCAGAGGGCCTCGCGCGAAGCCTCCATCACCCCCTCCAGAGTGCGGAAGTGGGAGGCGAGGTACTTGGCCGTAGTCTCTCCCACGAAGCGAATACCCAGGGCGAAGAGCAGGCGGTGGAAAGGTACCTCCCGCGAGCGACGGATCGATTCGATGATGTTGCGGGCCGACTTTTCGCCCAGGCGGGGCAGGGGAGCCAGCTGGTCGGCCTTCAGGTCGTAGAGGTCGGCGATGTTGCAGAGCAACCCTTCGTTGTAGAGGAGCTCCACGGTCTCCTCGCCCAGCCCCTCGATATCCATTGCCTTGCGGCGGATGAAGTGGATGATGCGGCCCAGAATCTGGGGTCGGCAGCCACTCTGGTTGGGGCAGTAGTGCTTGGCCTCCCCCTCGAGGCGTACCAGCGGGGCACCGCACTCGGGGCAGTGGTCGATATAGCGGAAGGGCTCGCTAGCTGCGGGGCGCAACGTGGGCTCGACGGCCGTAATCTTGGGGATGATCTCGCCCCCCTTCTCGACATAGACGTGGTCGTGGAGACGGAGGTCGAGTTGGGCGATCTGCTCGGCATTGTGGAGCGTGGCTCGGCGCACGGTGGTGCCCGCCAGTAATACGGGGGCGAGGTTGGCCACGGGGGTCACGGCACCGGTACGTCCTACCTGGAAATCGACGCTCAAAAGTTCGGTCAGGGCCTGCTCGGCCTTGAATTTGTAGGCGACGGCCCATTTGGGAGCCTTGGCGGTGAAGCCCAGCTGTCGCTGGAGGTCGTAGCGATTGACCTTGATGACTACGCCGTCGGTGGGGAAGGGTAACTCCCGACGCCGCTCGTCCCACAACCGAATGAATTGAAATACCTCATCTCGGGAGGCGCAGCACTGCATATACTCCGAGACCTTGAAGCCCCACTCGCGGGCACGGGCGAGGTTTTCGCTGTGGGAGGCGAAGGGGAGCTCGCGGCCCGCCATCTGATAGAGGGTGCAGTCGAGGCCGCGACGGGCCACGACGGAGGATTGTTGCTGTTTGAGAGTGCCTGCGGCGGCATTTCGGGGATTGGCGAAGAGGTTTTCGCCACGCTCTTCACGCTCGCGATTCAGGCGGTCGAAGGAGGCGTAGGGCATCAGAATCTCACCCCGAATCTCGAAGAGCTCGGGCCACCCCTCGCCCTGCAGAACCAGAGGTACGGAGCGGATGGTGCGGACATTGGCCGTCACCTCATCCCCCCGTTCGCCATCGCCACGCGTCACGGCCCGCAGCAGACGACCCTGCTCATAGGTGAGCGAGATGGCCGTGCCGTCGAACTTCAGCTCGCAGACATACTCCACGGGGCCGACCTGGCGTTCGATGCGCTCCATAAATTCGTCGAGCTCCTCCAACGAATAGGTGTTCGAGAGCGAGAGCATCGGGAATTGGTGCTCCACGGTACGGAAGTCGGCAGTCAGGTCGCTGCCCACCCGCACGGTGGGGGAGTTGGGGTCGTAGTACTCGGGGTGTGCCGCCTCCAGCTCCTGCAATTCGCGCAGCAGCCGATCGAATTCGAAATCCGAAATTTCGGGTCGATTTTCGACGTAGTAGTTGTGGTTGTGGCGGTTGAGCTCCCGACGCAGCTCCTCGATTCTTCTCCTGTGCGACATCTTTACGCGCTCTAATGGTTGCTAAAAGGGTATAATCTGTGGTAAAGGTACACAAATTGTCGGGAATATCGGCACAAAAAAAAAATTTTGTAAAAAAAATTGCGATATTTGCCATAATTGCGAATTTTGCTTATACTTGCAAAAAAATTCAGACACTTTATGACGAAAACAATAGCAAAAAAGAGAAACGTGGTGGCAAGTTTCAACAACCTGCCCCAGGAGCTTCAGGATGCCGTAAAGGCTTCTTACCCTATGGGTTTCCAGGAGGCAATGCGCCGTATCGAGAAGCCGAATGGCGACTTCTTTTATGCCGTACCTTTCGAGACCGACGAGGTGGCCTATATGGTCAAGATTGATGTCAAAATCGACGACCGGCCCATTGACGACGACGAAAAAGATTACTACGACGAGGACGAAATCAAGGGTGCTGACGAGATTCAGGACGATCCGATGGGTTCCGACGAAGATGAATAACAAAGAGGGGGGGGGCTGCAAAGCCCCTCTTCTATTTTGGGGTTGTGCTATTTTGTTAAACCATTACACCTTATTACACTTATTACAGTGGGGGCACCACTGTAATAAGTGTAATGATGTCGCAAAACACCACAACCAAAATTGGAAGCGGTCTTTTAGACCGTCGTTTAGACCACCTTTTAGACCTCGATTTATTATAAAATGTTAATAATTCCTCGGAAAGGGTAGGTAGTTTCACAAATTTTTCGTACCTTTGGGTGCAAATTTTGGTTTATACTTCGCCTTCGGGGCGGGGTTCACACAAAAATAGAGAAGGAAAATTATGAAAAAAGTCGATGTCATCCTCGGTTTGCAGTGGGGTGACGAGGGTAAAGGCAAGGTGGTCGATGTGCTGACCCCTAACTATCAGGTGGTAGCTCGTTTCCAGGGTGGCCCGAATGCGGGTCACACGCTCGAGTTTGACGGCCAGAAGTATGTCCTGCGCTCCATCCCTTCGGGTATCTTCCAGGGAGGCAAGGTGAATATCATTGGTAACGGTGTGGTGCTTGACCCCATCCTCTTCCGTGACGAGGCGGTTGCGCTGGCTGCCAGCGGCCACGACCTCACCAAGCGTCTCTACATCTCCAAGAAGGCTCACCTCATTATGCCCACGCACCGTGTGCTGGATGCAGCCAACGAGGCAGCCAAGGGTTCGGCCAAGATCGGTACGACCGGCAAGGGTATCGGCCCCACCTACACCGACAAGGTGGGCCGCAACGGCGTGCGTGTGGGTGATATCTTGAGCCCCGACTTCCAGACCATCTACCTCCAGGCCAAACATCGCCACGAGAATATCCTCCACTCGATGGGCTACGACTACGATGTAGCACAGCTTGAGAGCCAGTGGATGGAGGCTTTGGAGTACCTCAAGCAGTTCCGCCTGATCGACTCCGAGCACGAGATCAACCGCCTCCTGAAGGAGGATAAGTCGGTGCTGGCTGAGGGTGCCCAGGGTACGCTGCTCGATGTCGATTTCGGCTCCTATCCCTTTGTTACTTCGTCGAATACGGTCTGCGCTGGTGCCTGCACGGGCCTCGGCATTGCCCCCAACTGCATCGGGGAGGTCTATGGCATCTTCAAGGCCTATTGTACCCGCGTGGGCAGCGGCCCCTTCCCCACCGAGCTCTTCGACGAAACGGGTGCCCGCCTGCGTGACATCGGCCACGAGTATGGTGCCGTGACGGGTCGTGAGCGTCGCTGCGGCTGGCTCGACCTGGTGGCTTTGAAGTACTCGATTATGATCAACGGCGTGACGCAACTTATTATGATGAAGTCCGACGTGATGAATGACTTCGACACGATCAAGGTGGCTGTGGCCTACGATATGGGAGGTCAGCGTACCACCGAGTTCCCCTATACGGTCGAGGGGGTGGAGATTCAGCCCGTCTATCGCGAGTTCAAGGGGTGGAAGAGCGACATCCGCGACGTGCGCCGCTATGAGGAGTTTCCCGAGGCCTTCCGCCGCTATGTGGAGTTCATAGAGGAGGAGACCGGTGTGCCGGTGAAGATTATTTCGGTGGGTCCCGACCGCGAGGAGACCATCGTGCGTTAATGAGAATTTGTAATTTGGCTTTGAGGTCCCTTTGGATAGGTGCTTCGGAGCCAAATTGTTAAAAGTACAAAGATATGAAAAGACAACTGAAAATTGTTGTGCTGGCCAAGCAGGTGCCCGATACCCGCAATGTGGGTAAGGATGCGATGACCCCCGAAGGTACGGTCAATCGTGCTGCGTTGCCGGCCATCTTCAATCCCGAAGATTTGAATGCGTTGGAGGCAGCCCTTCAGCTCAAGGATTTGGCCGAGGGTTCCACTGTGCAGGTGCTGACGATGGGTCCCCTGCGTGCTGCCGACATCATCCGTGATGCAATGTTCCGTGGTGCCGACGGAGGTTACCTCCTTTCGGGCCGCGAGTTTGCCGGCTCCGATACGCTGGCTACCTCCTACGCCCTCTCGTGTGCCCTGAAGCAGATCCAGCCCGATGTGATTGTGGCCGGACGTCAGGCAATCGACGGCGATACCGCCCAGGTAGGCCCCCAGGTGGCCGAGAAGATGCACCTCCCGCAGGTGACCTACGCCGAGGAGATCGTGGAGCTCAAGGAGTCGTCGATCGTCATCAAGCGTCGCCTGGAGAATGGCTTTGAGGTGGTGGAGTGCCCCATTCCGATGGTGATGACGGTGAATGCTTCGGCCAAGGAGTGCCGTCCGAAGAATGCCCGTCGTGTGATGAAATATAAGTATGCCCTCACCAAGTCGGAGGTGGCTGCCGATCCCGAGTCGCTGGCCGCCCGAATGGTGGCCGAGAAGCCCTATCTGCAGATTGTGGAGCTGAGTGCCCAGGATGTCAATCCCGATATGAATCAGCTGGGTCTGCTGGGCTCGCCCACGAAGGTGAAGAAGATCGAGAATGTGGTCTTCCAGGCCAAGGAGGCAAAGCGTCTTACGGGCAGCGATGCCGATATCAACGAACTGATGGTTGAACTCATTGCGAGCCACACGCTCGGTTAAAAGTTGCAGGCTATGAATAATATATTTGTATATATCGAGCTCGAGGGCGGCAAAATTGCCGATGTCAGCCTGGAGCTGCTGACCAAGGGCCGTGAGCTGGCCGATACGCTCGGCGTAAAGCTCGAAGCGGTCGCTTTGGGTGAGAATTTGAAGGGTATCGAGGCCGAGTTGGCCAAGTATGGTGCCGATACGGTGTGGGTGGCCGACGATAAGGAGTTTGCCCCCTTCCGCACGCTGCCCCACACGGCCGTAATGTGCGGTCTGATCGAGCAGGAGAAGCCCCAGATTGCCCTCTTTGGTGCCACGCCCGTGGGCCGCGACTTCGCTCCCCGCGTATCGTCGACGCTGCACAGTGGTCTGACGGCCGACTGTACGCAGTTGGTTATTGGCGACCATAAGGATGCCAAGACGGGTAAGGAGTACGATCAGCTCCTCTACCAGATTCGCCCCGCCTTCGGTGGTAACATCATCGCCACGATCGTCAACCCCGACTGCCGTCCTCAGATGGCTACGGTGCGTGAGGGTGTGATGCGTAAGGAGGAGGCCAAGAGCCCCGCCGCCGGTGAGGTGAAGGTAATCGACTGGAAGAAGTTTGTTAAGGATACGGATCTGGTGGTGAAGATCATCGACCGTCAAATCGAGGAGCGCAAGATCAACATCAAGGGTGCTTCGGTGATTGTGGCCGGTGGTTACGGTATGGGCTCGAAGGAGAACTTCCAGCTGGTTCACGACCTGGCCGATGTGCTGGGTGCCGAGGTGGGTGCCAGCCGTGCGGCAGTGGATGCCGGTTTCACGGAGCACGCCCGTCAGGTGGGCCAGACCGGTGTGACGGTACGCCCCAAGCTCTACATCGCCTGCGGTATCTCGGGACAGATTCAGCACACGGCGGGTATGGATCAGTCGTCGATGATCATCTCGATCAACAACGACCCCGACGCCCCCATCAACAAGATCGCCGACTACGCCATCACGGGTGACGTGAATGAGATTATCCCCAAGATGATTAAGTACTACAAACAAAATTCGAAGTAATGGCTAATTTCTTTTCAGATAATAAAGATTTGCAGTTCCACCTGAACCATCCCTTGATGCGTAAGATCGTGGAGCTGAAGGAGCGCAACTTCGCCGAGAAGGATCTCTACGATTATGCGCCCCAGAATTTCGAGGATGCGATGGACAGCTACCGCAAGGTGCTGGAGATCACCGGTGAGGTGTGTGGTGAGGTGATTGCCGCCAATGCCGAGAGTGTTGATCACGAGGGCCCCCGTGTGGAGAACGACCACGTGGTCTATGCTGCCGGAACGTCGCGCAACCTGGAGGCCGTGAATGAGGCGGGTTTGAGTGGTATGACCCTGCCCCGCAAGTACGACGGTCTGAACTTCCCGCTCATCTGCTTTGTGATGGCCAACGAGATGGTGGCTCGTGCCGATGCCGGCTTCGAGAACATTTGGGGTCTGCAGGATTGCGCCGAGACGCTTAACGAGTTCGCCTCGGAGGAGATCAAGCAGAAGTTCCTGCCGTGGGTTTCGGCCGGTGCTACCTGTGCAATGGATCTTACGGAGCCCGATGCCGGCTCGGATCTGGGTGCCGTGATGCTGAAGGCCACCTGGTCGGAGGAGAAGCAGACTTGGCTTCTGAATGGCGTAAAACGCTTCATCACCAATGGTGACGGCGAGGTGTCGCTGGTGCTGGCCCGTACCGAGGAGGGCACGACCGATGCCCGTGGTCTGTCGATGCTGGTCTATGACAAGCGCGATGGTGGCGTGAAGGTGCGCCGTATCGAGAATAAGCTGGGTATCAAGGGTTCGCCCACCTGCGAGCTGGTATTCACCAACGCCCCCGCCCAGTTGGTGGGTGACCGCAAGATGGGTCTGATCAAGTATGTGATGTCGTTGATGAACGCTGCCCGTCTGGGTATCGGTGCCCAGTCGACGGGTCTCTGCGAGGCCGCCTACCGTGAGGCCCTGAAGTATGCCCACGAGCGTCAGCAGTTCGGTAAGCCCATCATTCAGTTTGCTGCCATCTCGGAGATGCTCTCCAATATGAAGGCCAAGTTGCAGGGTGCCCGTGCCCTCTTGTATGAGACCGCCCGTTTCGTGGAGGTTTACAAGCAGTACACCCACATCTCGCACGAGCGTTCGCTGGAGCCCGAGGAGCGTCAGGAGATGAAGTTCTACACCCGCCTGGCCGACGGTTTCACGCCGCTGGTCAAGCTCTTCTCGTCGGAGTATGCCAACCAACTCGCCTATGATGCCATCCAGATTCACGGTGGCTCGGGCTTTATGAAGGATTACCCCTGCGAGCGTCTCTATCGTGATGCCCGTATTATGAATATCTATGAGGGTACCTCGCAGCTGCAGGTGGTTGCCGCCATCAACGCCGTGACGAAGGGTACCTTTATGGAGCAGATCCAGCGTTATGAGGAGCTGGAGTTCTCGGCCGAGATGCAGCCCGTGGTGGAGAAGCTCAAGGCCCTGCGTGCAAAGTTCGAGGAGATGATTGCCCGTGTGGAGAGCCTCGACAAGGAGTGCACCGGTTACAAGGAGTTCCACGCCCGTCGTCTGGTGGAGACAGCCGGCCATATCATCATCTCCTACCTCCTGGCCCGTCAGGCCTCGGAGTGCGAGGAGTATGTGAACTCGGCCAAGATCTTTACGAAGATGGCCGCCTCGAAGATCGAGGAGGCCTACGCCTACCTGATGGCCTCGCCCGTGGAGGATGTGGCCCTCTTCAAGAGCGTAGAGCAGGAGATTGCCGAGTAGGAGAGCCCTACAGCACAAGAAAAGCCGACCTTTCAGGGTCGGCTTTTCTGTTGGAGAGAGGAGAGGAACTATCGCTTGTAGCCAAAGAGATCCACCTCGACGATATACTGCGCTACCCCTTCGGCGTTGGGCTCGCTCATTGCCGAACGGAAGGGTTCCAGATCGAGGTCGATACGCAGCGTGCCATAGCCCTGCTCGGCGGGTCGATCGAGCTGCCAGAAGTGGAGGTTGATGGGGTTGCCGGGGGCCCAGTTGGCACGATCGTAGAGGTAGGTGCCTGCCTGGGGATAGTTGTTGGCGTTGGAGTAGAAGATGTGCCCCTCGGCCGACTGCTCGACCCCATTAATTCGAATGGTGTAGAAGTTCTCGTCAAACTCGGCGGCATTCTTGGTGCGGTAGCCGGGACGATCCAGGAAGCTCCCCTGGTCGTGCCCGTGGCCCGTGATGGCGACACGCATCTCCAGCTCCTCCACTTGGGCAGGAACCTCTACCGTGCGCTCACCCAGCCGTGCCGCATCTTCGATGTCGTGGCCTGCCACGCCGTAGGCCCACCCGCGGTAGCCCGAATTGCCGTCGCGGCTCGAGTCGTAGAGCTTGTGGTGGAAGCAGACACTGCGCGTGGGGCTCCCTGCATAATAGTTAAAGGTAAAGGTGGCTGTATGGGCCCTCGTGGCGGTCGCATCCCATCCGCCGTAGTAGAGACGGAAGGTGGTCTCGCCCTGCAACATCGGCAGGTACTCTGTTACATCGAGGTAGAAGATCTTGGACCAGCTGCTGCCGAAGCTGTTGCCGTAGGGGGTAATGGCACGGGCAATCTCATACCACTCACCCGTGGCTTTATCCTCGACAAAGAGCATCGTCGTGTAGTCCCACTCGCCGGGTCGTTCGCCCCAGGTACCCATTCGGTACTCCAGGATCACCCGCTCGAAGGCCTCACCGCTCTCCGGCAACGAGAGGGTGAATCGCTTGTCGCTCTGCTCGCCCCATCCGAAGAACTCCAGGCGATGTGCCTCGGAGACTACCCGCACGTCGGCCGCCCGCTGTTCGGGGTTTTGGGTGTAGAAGGGAACGCGCTCCAGTTGGGTGGCCAGATGACGGCTCACCTGGTTGGGGGTGGGGGAGTCGTTGTTGTCGCAGCTGCTCATCAGCCCCACGCCGCCCAGCAGCGCAAGGGCCAAGATTGAAAGGAGTCTTCTCATAGGTCAAAATGTTTTGTTCGGCAAGGTAGCCAATTTTCTTGAAATATTCGTTATATTTGTGGTAGAAACGAGCAAAAAACCGAAGGATAAATGAAAAAGAAGATTTTACTGCTGATACTCTCTTCTCTCTTTGTTACGACTCTCTTTGCCCAAGGTCGGGATGATTATAAAGTGATTGGTCCCACCTGCAAGGTTGTCGAGGGGGACTCCCCTGGTGCTCTGGCCTCCCTGGGCGTCGAGTTTGATGGCCTTCCGCTGCTCTTTACCATTGCGCACGATTTTCGGGAGGGCTCCTTCCCCGTTTTGTTGCTCTACTCGGAGGCTTGGCCTCATACCCCGAATTCGAAGTCGGAGTTGCTTTTGACCTTATCGGACGGAGAGATCTTTACTGCTCGATGGAATCTCAACTCAAAGAGTTTCCTGGTCGATTTCATCGGATCGAAGCGAGGACTTGTTTTGGATAAGTTCGCACTTTGTGACATCGAGAAGATTACGCTGGGGACCTCTGTTTGGACTTTTCCCGACAAGCTCTCGACAAGGCGTTACTTCCAAGCACTGAAAAAAGAGCTTCGGGAGAGGAGCCGACCCTATGGTGTTGCCTACTGCTACAACCCCTACTGGAACACCTATTCCCGAGTGTTCACCCACAATCCCCATCACCTCTTTGCTCCGACTCTGATCGACCATCCGGCCCATATCTTCTCCTCGCGACGGATCCCGATGGCGGCGGCGGTGGAGATTCTCAAAGACACCCAAGGCATCCGAGAGGTGAAGGAGCCTGTTCGTTACTCTTGGTCGGATGAGGCTTTTATCTCTATAACCCCTTGCGAGGAGCATTTCTTCCTTGCTGTGAGCGGGTACGAGGCGTTGTCGTGCCAATTGATGCAGATACGATATCCGATGGGTAAATCGAATCAAATCTCATCCGCTTACTACTCCTACCGACTCTCCGATGGGAGGAAGAGCTCCGAGCTCAAGGAGTGTGTCGGCTCGTTGTGTCGGGATTTTGTCGAGAGTGGCTTCGTGATGGAGGAGTTTAAACAGGGAAAGAGAACCAGAGGTTACCAATGTAATCACAATGGCCATACCATACTCATAACCTACGACAAAAAGAGATCAAAGTATCTTCCCGCCGAAATTGTCATACAGATCTCTTACGATCAGGGCTCTTCGCGTTAGAAAATAGCATTATGCCGATGAAAAAACTCCTTTTTGTGTTGCTGCTCTCGGGTATGGCCTCCTGTGCGGGCCGTACGGTCTCGACGACGACCGAGAGCTTGTCGGATGGCCCGACTGCCGTCCTTGTCGGGGAACAACCCGTCGTGACGGTGCGTGAAATCTACCAGCCACCCCTTCCTCCCGCCCACCTTGAGGGGGAGGCACAACGCCTTTGGTTGCGGGATCACTTTTGGGATCGTTTCGACTTCCGCGACTCGACCTTCGTTGCCCGCCTCGATTCGGTTGCCCTCCAGGAGGCCTATACCTTCTATCTCGCCCGTGTGATCGGCCCGAATGACGCCGCCGCAATGGCCCGCTTGATGGATAGTGCCGCCGGCTGCTGTCCGACCCTCGACTGCTTCAGCCGCCTGGCCGAGCGATGGCTCCACGACCCCAACTCACCGCTCCGCAGCGACGAACTCTATATCCCCGTCCTGCGGGCCCGTCTCCAGAGCCCCTGTCTCTCGGAGGTGGAGCAGGCTCGTCCGGCTCACCAGCTGCGCCTGGCTCTCCAAAATCGGGTGGGGGAGCAGGCCAATGACTTCCTTTACACCCTCCCCTCGGGTGCCGGCCACCGTCTCTATGACCTGCGGGCCGACTATACGCTCCTCTTTATCAACAATCCAGGCTGCCCGATGTGCCGCGATGTGCAGGAGGCCCTCCAAAGCTCGCCGATGCTTTCGCAACTCATCGAACGGGGAAGCCTGCGGGTACTGATGATCTATCCCGACGAGGATCTCGAAGCCTGGCGCAACCACGCCGCCGAGGTGCCTGCCAGCTGGATCAACGCCTATGACAAGGGGTGCCGAATGCGCGAGGAGCTTCTCTACGACCTCAAGGCGATTCCGGCCCTCTATCTGCTCGACCACCAGAAGCGGGTCTTGTTGAAGGATGTGGTCGACGTCTCGCTCGTAGAGTATACGATTGACCATCAGTAAATGGCTTGCCTTATAGGCTGTGCTTATGGTAAAATAGAAAAAAACAATCAAAAAAGTTAGGAAACTATCCCCTTTGATCGTACCTTTGCAGTAGAAAAAACAAACAACACACAAACAAACTAAAAAATAAGACTATGAACAAGAAATGGCGTTGTACCGTATGCGGTTACATTCACGAAGGAGCCGAGGCACCCGAGAAGTGCCCCCTGTGCAAGGTAGGTAAGGATAAGTTTGTCGAGGTAGTAGAGGAGGCCACCGGCCTGAACTTCGTTACCGAGCACCAGCTGGGTGACGGCAAGGGCTCGAACCCCGAGCTCTGGCAGGGTCTCCAGGATCACTTCCTGGGTGAGTGCACCGAGGTAGGTATGTATCTGGCAATGAGCCGTCAGGCCGACCGTGAGGGCTATCCCGAGATCGCTGAGGCCTTCAAGCGTTACGCTTGGGAGGAGGCTGAGCACGCTGCCAAGTTTGCCGAGCTGATCGGTGAGCTGGTTTGGGATACCAAGACCAACCTCGAGAAGCGTATGAACGCCGAGTGTGGTGCCTGCGAGGGTAAGATGCATCTGGCCAAGATTGCCAAGGAGCAGAACCTCGACGCCGTACACGATACTGTACACGAGATGGCCAAGGATGAAGCTCGCCACGGCAAGGGCTTTGAGGGTCTCTTCAACCGCTACTTCAAGAAGTAACGGAGGATCGGATACCGAAAACAGAGTGGGCAGCCAATCGCTGCCCACCTTTTTTTTGAGGGTAGGGGAGAGTTATTGCCCCTTTACCCCTTTTTGGAGAGAAATCGGACGAGCATCTGCTCCGACATCCGAAAGATCAGGAGCCGCTTGGATCGCACCCAGTCGTAGCCCTGTTCAATCAGGTCGGCAACATAGGCCACGGTCTCCAATTGGCGGTCGATACTCTTCAGGGCGGGGTGGAGCCATACCCGATAGCTGATCGCGGCTACCAGAGCTGAGAGGAGGGCCGTGAGCCCTGCCGCTCCGACCAACCCTACCCAGCGACCCAGGAGGATGATCAGGGCTGCAGCTCCGGCGAGCAGTGCCCCGACAAGCCCCGCCACAAAGAGCGTAAGGCCTACCATCAGCCCACCGCTTCGCTTCGATTCACGGCCCATAACCCTTTACGATTCAGCGATTTTCTCTCCGCATCGACAGCGGGCTTCCTCAATTTCGGCCCTCAATTTAGCCTGCATCTCATCGGCCTTCTGTTTCAGTTTCTCGACCTCGTCGCCGACAAAATCTTGGATCTTGTGGCGCAGATCAGGCCCCGACTGGGGTGTAAAGAGCATCGCCAGGAGCGACCCGACTGCCACTCCGCAGAGCAGGGAGGTAATGCATACGGTTGTCTGTTTCATTGTCTGTGAAGTTTTAAGATTACACTCCAAAAGGTGCAAAGTTTGCGCCAAGCTCATCCGTCGAAGAGGATTTTTTATTACCTTTGTCAAGATGAATCCGTTGCGAGAGAGAACCGTGGCCTTTACAGGCCATCGCACCTGTGGAGAGGAGGCCGTGGCCCCGCTGGATGAGGCCCTGTTACGCCTCTATCAGGCGGGTTTCACCCGTTTCCTCTCGGGGATGGCTCTCGGTTTCGACCTGCTGGCAGCCGAGGCGGTATTGCGCCTTCGAGCCCGTTTCTCGGAGGTGCAGTTCGGCTGTGTGGTTCCCTTTGCCCGCCAGGCGGAGCGGTTCCCCGAGGCTGATCGTCTGCGCTTTGAACGTCTGCTGCGTGAGGCCGACGAGGTGGTGCTCCTCGAGGCGGAGTTCTCGCCCGGCTGCTACCACCGTCGCAACGACTTCCTGGTGGAGCAGGCGGCCCGCCTGGTAGCCTGGTTTGATGGCTCGAAGGGGGGCACGGAATATACCTTGAAACGGGCTCGTCGTCGGGGGTTGCATTGCGAAAATCTCTTCCCGAATCCCCAGGGAGAGCTCTTTACGGAGCATTTGAACAAACAAAAACTATAAACTTATGCTGAAACACATTGTGATGTGGCGCTTCGTCGAGGGCGCCGAGGGTAAGAGCCGCCGCGAGCACGCGGAGTGGATGAAGGAGCACCTGGAGGCTCTGGTGGGGGTGATTCCTCAGATTCAGACGCTGGAGGTGGGTATCAACGAGTTTCCGTCGGCTGCGGCCTACGATGCCGTGCTGACCGTCACCTTCCTCTCGAAGGAGGAGTTGGATACCTACAAGGTGCATCCCGCCCACGTAGCCGTGAGCGAGCACTGTGAGAAGGTGCGCGAGTGCCGTGTGGTGGTCGATTACTTCGTCTAACCTTACCCTAATCCTTAAAAAAAAAGGAGTGTAACCACCAAAGGTTACACTCCTCTTGCTTTGTCGTTTATCGACTACCAGTTCAAGATCTTCTTGAAATCGAACTCGGCCGGATTCTCCACATACTGCTTGGCACCCTCGTAGTCCTCCTCGCCCAGACCGCAGATGATCGTATCGACCACCGAGGCGAACTTGTCGGAGTTGATATCCACCAAACGGGGAGGAATCTTGCCCGTCGTGGGATCCTGCAGATCCTTCAGGTAGAGGGGCGATACATTACCCTCCGAATCGACATAGACCATACAACCGGTCTTGCCCTCGTTGAAGAGCTGGTAAACACCCAGACCCAGCTCCGAGCAGTAGGTCAGGTCGTAACCCGTCGGGGTCTGGCAACGAATCTCGTAGCCCAGCTCCACGGGACGACTCTTCACCTTCAGCCCCAGCTCCTTGATGCGCTTCTCGATCATCTCGTTGAAGATGTGAGCCTTCGACACCTTACCCAACTCGGGGTGACCGTGGTCGTCATAGGTGAAGTGGATGCCGCTCTTGGCGATCTCCTCATCGGAGAGGGAGTGGAATACACCCTCCGAGATGACGGCAGCACCATAGTTCATACCCATCAGCTTGCGCTTCAGGATGGCCGAAATAACCAGGTTTACGATCTTCTCCACGGTGATCTCGGTCTTGTTGAACATCTCGGGAATTACGATCATCGGGTAGTGGCAGGCCTCACCGATGCCGAAGGCGAGGTGACCGGCCGAACGACCCATTGCAGCCAGCACAAACCAGTTACCACTCGTGCGGGCATCCACATAGACGGCACGTGCGATCACGGCACCCTTATCCTTGGCCGACTCATAGCCGAACGTGGGGGTACCCTTCGGCAGCGGCAGGTCGTTGTCGATGGTCTTGGGAACGTGGATGTTGGCGATGGGGTACTGCTTGGCCTCGAGGAACTTGGCGATGCGGTTTGCCGTCGAAGCGGTGTCGTCACCACCTACGGTTACCAGCAGCTTGATGTTGTTCTCGGTGAAGAACTTGAGGTTGAAATCCTCCTCGAAATTCTTGTCCGTGGGCTTGAAACGGCTCATCTGGAGGAACGAACCACCTTGATTGAAGATGCTGTCGGCCATCAGGAAGTCGATGTCCACGGTGCGGGGGGTGGGGTTGAACAGACCCGAATAACCCTCGTGGAGACCCACGACGCGATACCCCTTGCGCAGGAAGGTTTTGGCTACCGAGCCAACCACGGTGTTCATACCGGGAGCGGGACCGCCACCCGTCAGAATTGCAATAGCTTCTTTCATAATTTTCAGCTGTTTAGTATTTGTATTAACCTAGTTTCCTAACTTGTTTGAGATTAACGCCCCAAAATTAATAAAATTTTTTGAAAACACAAAAAATGGAGCTTGGGAGCGATAAAAAAATCGGACAACCTTTTTGTGGGGTTGTCCGATCGGCTTTACTCTTTGATCGCCTTGACGTGGATGGCCTGTTCGCCACGATCCACCGGCTCGATCTCGAATTCGACAGGCTGGTTTTCCGTCAGGGAGCGGAAACCTTCGGCCTCAATACCCGTGAAGTGAACAAAGACCTCTTTGCCATCCTCACAAATCAGAAAGCCATAGCCCTTTTTGTTATCGAACCATTTTACTTTTCCAGTCATAATTACTTTGGGTTTTGTGTTTGTTGCTTTATGTTCACACAAAGATAAGGTAATTTTTCTCCCAAATCAAAACTTTTGGGTGCGTTTTTTGATTTTTCGAGAAAAAAGGTCTATCTTTGTAGAAACTATAACCGAATTACTATGAGCAAGAAGATGAAATTGGCCCTTTTGGCCCTCCTGGGCTTCTCTACCGCCTGTTCCACGGTGAAGAGTGGTGCCAAAGCTGACAAGAATAGCGATCAGGTCAATGAGGAGACTTCCGCCGTTCAGACAGAAGGGGAGGCTGCCGATGAGCGTCCCCAGATTCGGGTGCTCTATGGCGTGCGTCCTCCTGTCCCCGCCGAGGAGGCAGCTCCTGCCGAGCAGCCGACTCCGGAGAGCCAGCCCGAGGCTGAATCCAAGTAGGCCCTATGCTGATTCGTCGTCCGGGTCTGAAAAAGACCCTTGCCCTTCGGCTCTTCTCGGATCTCTACCGCGATTTGGTGGCCGAACATAAGTTGCGTACGCTCTTTTGGGAGTGTACGCTTCGTTGTAATTTGTCGTGTCGTCATTGTGGCAGCGACTGCCGTGTTGCACCCGAGCTGCCCGATATGCCGTTGGCTGACTTCCTCAAGGTGCTCGACGAGGAGGTAACTCCCCACGTCAATCCCAAAGATGTACTGATCATCTTCTCGGGTGGCGAGGTGCTGATGCGCTCCGACCTCGAGGAGGCGGGTCGGGAGGTGACCCGCCGCGGCTATATGTGGGGAATGGTGACCAACGGTATGGCCCTTACGGAGGAGCGTCTGGAGTCGCTTATTGCCGCCGGCCTGCGCTCCGTTTCGGTGAGTTTCGACGGCTTCCCTGAGACCCACAACTACATTCGTCAGAATCCCAAAAGTTATGAGCGAGCTCTGGAGGCCATTCGCCGCATCATACGCCACAAGGAGCTCACCTATGACATCATCACCTGTGTTACCTCGCCCTTGATGCCGCGCCTTGAGGAGTTCAAGGAACTCTTGATCCGGGAGGGTGTAACCCATTGGCGTATTGCTACAATATTCCCTTCGGGGCGAGCCAAACACGACGCTTCGCTCCGCGTAACGGATCAGGAGTTTGTCGAGTTGATGCACTTCATCAAGCGCACCCGCCGGGAGGGGCGTATCGACTTGAGCTACTCTTGCGAGGGCTTCCTCGGGAAGTTTGAGGCCGATGTGCGCGATGAGTTCTATCAGTGCGCCGCCGGAGTCTCGGTTGCCTCGATTCGTGTCGATGGCTCCATCTCGGGCTGCACCTCGATTCGTGCCAACTACCACCAGGGCAACATCTACCGCGACTCCTTCTGGGAGGTGTGGCAAAATCACTTCGAGCCCTTCCGTAACCGCGAGTGGATGCGAAAGGAGCAGTGCGGAGCCTGTGCGATGTTCCGCTACTGTCAGGGTGGCGGTATGCACCTGCGCGATGACGAGGGGCGACTCGCCTTCTGTCACTATGATCGCTTGAAGTAGCTGAAAAAGGCTGTTTCATCCATAAACGAAGGGCGACCCAAACGGGCCGCCCTTCCTCTCTTATTCAGGGGGGTACTATACCTCCAGATCGACGTCAAAGAGCTCCTTCCAGGGGAGACCCTGCTCACCCAACTCGGCCAAGAAGGGATCGGGATCGAACTCCTCCACGTTGAACACGCCGGCACCACGCCACAGCCCTTTGGCCCACATCGCAGCACCCAGGGCAGCGGGTACACCCGTCGTGAAGCTCACGGCCTGCGTACCGGTCTCCTTGAAGGCGGTCTCGTGGTCGCAGTTGTTGTAGATGTAGTAGGTACGCTCCTTACCATCCTTGATACCCTTGATGCGGCAACCGATCGAGGTCTGACCGTGGTAGTTGGCACCCAGCGACTTGGGATCGGGCAGAACGGCCTTCAGGAACTGGATGGGCACAATCTCCACCCCGTTATACATAATCGGATCGATACGGGCCATACCGATATTCTGAATCACGCGCAGGTGGGTGAGGTACTCCTGACCGAAGGTCATCCAGAAGCGGGCACGCTTGATGGTGGGGTAGTTCTTCACGAGCGACTCCAGCTCCTCGTGGTAAATCACGTAGGACTCACGCTCGCCAATCTCGGGGTAGTTGAGCGGTTTGTGAATCTCGTGGGGTTCCGTAACCACCCACTTGCCATTCTCGTAGTAGCGACCCTTCTGCGTCACCTCACGGATGTTGATCTCGGGGTTGAAGTTGGTAGCGAAGGCCATACCGTGGTTGCCGGCGTTGCAATCCACGATATCGAGGTAGTGAATCTCGTCGAAGTGGTGCTTGGCGGCATAGGCGGTGAAGATGGCCGTCACGCCCGGGTCGAAGCCGCAGCCGAGGATAGCCGTCAGACCCTTCTCCTTGAAGCGATCCTGGTAGGCCCACTGCCACGAATACTCGAAGTGCGCCTCATCCTTGGGCTCGTAGTTGGCCGTGTCGAGGTAGTTGCAACCGCACTCCAGACAGGCATCCATAATGGTCAGATCCTGATAGGGGAGGGCGACATTGACCACAATATCGGGCTTGAATGCGCGGAACAGCTCGCACAGCTCGGCTACCGAGTCGGCATCCACCTGTGCGGTCTTTACGCGACCACCACCGATGGCCTCGGCCACGGCGTCGCACTTCGCCTTGGTACGGCTGGCCAGCATCACATCGGTAAAGATGGGGTTGGCCGCAATCTTCTGAGTTACAACGGTACCGACACCTCCGGCACCAATAATAAGGGCTCTACACATAGCTTTTATTTTTGTTGTTGTTTGTTTCTAATTAACAAAGATACGAAATAAACGGCGACTTTGCAACACCTGGCCCCGAAGTTTCTTGGAAAATAGTCTCGAACGGGCCGACAAATGGAGATAAGGCGTGGGTGAGAGTGAATTTTTTGCGCTACATTTTGCAGATACGATTTTTTTTTCTACTTTTGCACCACCAAAATGGCGGAGAAATCCCATTTGGACCGGAGATCTCGTAGCTCAGCCGGTAGAGCACAACACTTTTAATGTTGGGGTCCTGGGTTCGAGCCCCAGCGGGATCACCTTTAAGCGACAACCGAAGCATCTGCTTCGGTTGTTTGTTTTGTAGTGGGTATATCGTGCGCAAGCGCCCATGCCCACCACAAAACAAACACCGGCTACGCCGGTTTGTCGCATTCGCCGGGCATTATAATAAGGGTTGCGAGGATAATTGTGTTCAATTTTCAGCGGTATCCTCGCGAGTGCTTCGCACTTCGAGCCCCAGCGGGATCACCAAAACGGAAAAGAGGAAGTTCGGCTTCCTCTTTTTTTTGTTTTGATCGTGTTGGGCTGCTCGAACCTGCTGGGGCTTTTCTTTTTGGTGCGGAGGTACAAGAATGAAAAAAACTCACTATCTTTGTCGTATGAAAGAGATTGATCCCAAACAGACCAACCGGGCTCGGGCATTTGAACTTTGGATGAAGTCGCCGATGCCGATGGTTACCTTCCTCAAGACCCTGAATATCACTCCTTTGATGCGAGTGGCAAGGAAGCGGGGCTTGAAACTCAATATGCTGCTCTGCTACTGCATCGGACGGGCGGCAAGTCGCACCCCCGAGTTCTATATTCTGCCCGTGGGGGAGAAGTTGATGCAGTTTGAGCACTTGGCCGTCAATACGATTGTGCGAACTTTGTCGGGTGGTATCAACACCTGTGACATCCCCTTTTCGGATGATTTGGCCACCTTCAATGCCGACTATCTGCGTCTGACGCACGAGGCAACCCGGCGGGAGGAGCCCCTCGATCTGGGCGAGGAGTATATGGTGATCGGCACCTCGGCCCTCACCAAGTGCGACCTGGATGGCGTGGTGAATATCTATGCCGGATCCTTCAATAATCCCTTCCTGGCCTGGGGGCGCTATCGCCGTGGCTGGTTCAAGACCCTGCTGCCCATTTCCTTTCAATTTCACCACACCCAGATGGATGGCCCGCAATCCACGGGCTTTCTGGATACCCTGCAAGCGGTGATTGAGGAGATGCGATAAAAAAAGGAGGCCTATGCCTCCTTTTCTCTTCTCGGCTCCTCTTCGGTTATTTCGCAGGGTTTGTTCTCCTTCTCTCGCAGGTAGATAATAATGCTGACCTGCCGCTCGGAGTGCTCATTGGGCTGTACGCGCTGAATACGGGCCTCGAAGAGCTCCTCATACCCCATATCCAGCAGATTGAAGAGCATCTGGTTGGCATTCGCAGGGATGTAGCCCAACTTAAAATCCCGGTAGTAGATCGCCACCGCACTCGTGTCGTACCGATTCTCGGGTTCGGCCTCCAGCGTCACCAAGGCTCCCGGTTTCAGTTCATCGAATACCCGATAACCCTCCCAATAGCCGAAGCCGGCAATCCGAGAACTTTGGAAAAATCTGTTTTTGCTTCTTTTTCTCTTCATAGCACTTGTTTTTATTGGTTTATAGTGCAAAGGTAGGGAGGCGGAGTGTCAATTTGTGATACAGGAAAGGAGGTGCGGGAAAAAAGAGGATTTTTTTGAGAAGATTGCCAAAAAAAGAAGAGAGAGGGTCGAAACCTTCTCTCTTGTTGCACTTTTTTGAGGTCGAGGGGTTAGCGGCGACGGCGATTCTCCTCGAAGAGCTGGCGCGTGAGGAATCCCTCGGTGATCTGGCTGTCGGAGGTAACCTCCTTGGTCATAATCCAACTGACTACGCCATTATCCAACTCGGTCGATACGAGTTTCCAACCCGCCTTGCCGAGGTGGTTGGCGGCAGCGGCCATTGTCTCAAACTTGAGATCCTCGCCATACTCATTGACCAAGCGGTTGTTGCGCTGATCGGGCTGGCCGTAGTCCACGCGGATCTTGGTCACGGCGTTCCACTCGCTTCCTTTGAAGGCGTAGAGGGTGCAGAATGCCTGGTAGGGCTGCTGGGCGAAAATGGCGGTGCAACCCAGGATGCAGATTGCGGTTAAGATAATCTTTTTCATCTCTTTGTGATTTTTATTTTAATTAACGGTTTATATCATAGATCTCTCCCGTTCTGCTGGAATTTAACAGCTGCTGCCGCCTCATATCCCTCCTCATAGAGGGCCAAAAGCCGCTTTGTGTCTCGCTCCATCCGATCGACCTCGATGGGGCGAATCGGGCGGATGACGATCACTTCGCCGGCAGCCTCCTGCCGCTCCACTTCGGACAGCTGCTCGTTGTAACGCAGGTTGCGACTACGGATTGCCTCCCGCAGGGCGGGGTAGCGATGATAGAGCAGCGGTGGCACCCACGAGGGTTTATTGGGCTTGCGGTAGCCACGATTGCGGGTCAGAACCACCACGTTGTTGTCGAAGCCCAGGGCACGGGCACGGGCCAGGGGGATCGAGTCACCAATACCTCCGTCGAGCATCGGCTCTCCATCCACTTCGCTGATGGGGCAGACGTAGGGAAGGCTGCTCGAGGCGCGCACGATGTCGATGATGCGTTTGGGATCCTCCTTCTCCTCCAGGTAGCAGGCCTCGCCCGTGCGGCAACTGGTCGTCACCATCTCATACCGCTCCGGCGTACGGGCATAGGCGGCATAGTCGTAGGGGATGATGCGGTTAGGAAACTCCTCGAACAGTAGGTCGAAGTCCATAATGTTTCCCTTTGTGAGGAGCTGCCAGAGACCGATATAGTGGTACTTCTCCAGCAGGTCGATGTTGCTGTAACGGGCACGGCCCCGCTGTCCCGAGAGGTAGGAGAGACCGTTGCAGGCCCCGGCACTGACTCCAATGGTGTAGGGAAAGCGGATCCCGCGATCCATCAGGTTGTCCAGCACGCCACAGGTGAAGACACCGCGCATACCACCACCCTCCAGAATCAATCCCGAGGTCGCCGTCAATTGAACTCGTTTCTCTTTCAGCTCCATCTTTTTTTCTCTTTTCGTAACAAAGGTAAGAAAATTCCCCCAAAAGCCAATCGAAAATTCCCATCTTTGCAAGAGGCGAAATCCTGCAAGACAAATAGGACTGTTATGAAGACGATAAGACGAAACCTCCTGCTGCTGTTTTTCGGTCTTTTGTGGCTTCCTCGGGTGAGCGAAGCATCGGGAGGCCTTGTTGAGAATTACGCTTCGTTGGCAGTGGGGTTGTCGTGGCGGTAGATTTGGTAGGAGTTGACCAGATTCTGCCAAACGATATAGGCGGTTGGGGCGATCGAGGAGATCGGGTCGAGGAAGGCCTGTGCCATCCAGACGGCCAGTACGGTATTCTTCTGCCCGAGTGACTGACCGCCGGCCGGAGCATCTCCATAACGGCGACCGAGTGCCCGTCCCACCTTGAATTGAAACAGGCAGATCACCAGGGCCACCAAAGCCAGAGCAATCTCCAAGCGGAGATGGTTACTTCCCAGGTCGATAATGTAACTCGTTGTGCGACCGATAACAATCGTAAGTGATATCAACCAAAGATAGAAGGAGATACGACTGTGTTCTCCGATCCATCCTGCCACCTTGGGCAGGAGTTTTCTTACCCCTTGAGCTGCCAGGAAGGGGCCGACCAGCAACGGGGCCACTCGCCCCATAATTCCCCAAAAGGTACAACTGCTATTGCCTACGGCCGAGAGAATCATCGGGGCCACCAGGGCAATCGAGAGGTTGCAAATCAGGCTGTAAGTCGCCATCGTGGTGATGTTGGCCCCCAGCATACCGCCAATCACCACGGCCGCCATCGCTACGGGGGTCAGCACGCAGATCATCCCTCCCTGAGCCAAAGTCGGGTGCATCGGGAAGAGAAGAGCATAGATCAAAAGGCTGACAACCAGCTGAAAAGCGAGCAGATAGCCGTGAATGGGTGCCAGACGCATCTCGCTGACCTTCACGCGGCAAAAGGTGAAGAAGAGCATCAGAAAGATCAGGGTGGGAGTTACCATCTGGTGGGTGGCACTCTCCAACGCGGCAATCGGTCGGCAGAGCAGGGCTCCGACCAACATTCCCATCGGCATTGCGATCGTTCGCAGGTTGTGTTGAATCCGTCCCTGAAGGCGGTGAATGAGATCCGGTTTATTCGTTTTCATAGACTATTTGGGGTCAAGAAATTGGAGGATTCGCTGCATCATTCGGTGGCGGTCGCTCTCCTTTTCGATGCTCTCAAACGGAACGCCCCATACCACCGTGCGATATCCTTCGCCACGAGCCGCGATGCCTGCCGCAAGCCCATTTTCGGGATAGATCAGACAGGGGAATCCCTCTTCGTCTGCAGCTTGCAGTGCATCGGGCGACTCCACGGCGTAGTGCTCTTCGGAGAGTTGCTGGCGGAAGGACCCGCCACCCAGCGGAAGTTCGGGACTGATGCCGCGTAGCTGCCCTGCACGGGTTGCGGCTTCTTGTTGGTATTCGTAGTGGAGCACCTCGCGGGCGAAGTGGCGATCTCGGTCGGTGGAGGAGTCGCTCTCCCAGAGATCAGAGGCCACATAACTTCCGGAGACAAAGATCGATATTCCATCGGATGTAAAGTTGCGGATAAACTCCTGAAGCGGGTCGCTGAAGCTCTTGAAATCGTAGCCCGAGGAGCCACTTCCCATCAACGTCGAACGCTGCTTGCCGAGGATGAGATCGACGGCAGTCAGGTGGTCTGTCGGGATTTTGCCCGCTTCGGCGGCAGCCAGCGAGGCCGAGGTGTAGGAGTAACCGGCACGGGCAATGGAGCGGCCGTGCAGGGCGGGGTAGTCGAAGGTGTTGCCCCCGATCTTGCGCCCCTCCCACTCGGTGGAGCTGGCTCCGAGGGCTTTGGCGGGGTTCTCTTCACGGAGAGTGGAGCGGTCGAAGTTGTATTGGCGACCGATGTAGGCAATATCGTTGCCGTAAGCCACTCCCGAATCATACTCCATACTGAAGCCTGCTTCGCTCTCGCCTCGGAAGGAGAGCGGAGCACTTACGCGGGTAAATCCGTTGATGATCAACACCTCGCCACGCTCTTCGGGGGCGATGTAGGCGGAGAGGGTCTCCGACGGGAAACTCTCTCCTCCGCCATTAATGGCCGTCAGGCGGAAGTGGTAGTGGTGGCCGGGATCGATCTCCAGCGTCTGGTGAGAATCATTTATCACCACCCCTCGATCAAAGGCTCCCTCGTCCAGGGCCGTATAGAGAATATAGGCGGTCGGAGCAGCGGTCGGCTCTCGTTCGTCAAGGCGAGGTTGCCACTTGAGGTGAACTCTCCTATCTCCCTCGCGTTCAATCGAGAACTCCGTTACGGGAAGCGGCTGTACGACATAACTTTGGTCGTATTGTGCTGCCAGATGTTTCAGGATTCCCTTGTAGATGGCGCGTGCCACCAGGAACTTGAAGCGGGGGTCGTGTCCATAACGCATATCGGCCAGATTCTGGTGGGAGAGGAGCTCCAGAAGCATTGTCGGAGCCGCCGGCACGCGGGCCTCGTAGTAGGAGCGATCCCAGAGGGCTCGTCGTCGCCATTGAGGCTCCCAGGAGGCTCGAATATCCTCCACAATCTCGCTCATCACCAGATCGGTCAGATCGCGCGAGCGGTAGCGGGAGGCTCCTCCCTCGAAGAGGCCCTCATTTTCACGCGTAAAGAAGATGCCGAGCGTGCCGATCGTCTCATCGCTGTCACGCACCCCTGAATCGGTATGGAAGGCGAGGGCCAGGTCGATGGGGATGGCAAGTCCCTCCTGGTCGGGCAGTCGTTCCGAGCCCCCCATCAGGGTATTGACCCAGTGGGCGCGCGACATATAGTCCTCCGCATAGTCATCGGTGCCCCCTTTCGGCGCATAGACCGAAGGGGAGAATCCGGCCCATTGCAACCAGTAGCGCGCTCCCTCCATCGAGCGGGTTACACCACTCAATTGCGGGGTGTAACTCACCCCTTCACGACGTAGTGAGTCGCACACTGTACGAGCTACATTGCCATATCCTCCACCAATACGAACAGCATCAGCCGTAACGATTTGACCCGATTTTGATGAATGGTTGCTTAAGGTTACGGTGGCAACGCCTTGTTCGAAATCGAACTCTCCGACAGGAATCCACGTGCCGCCGCCCATCTGTTGGTTGACAACAAAGTGGCTTACACCACCGGCGTGCTCCACCCGGTAGTGGGCCTCATCGCAACTTTCGGGTAGCGTGCGGTAGCTGACATAGAGCATATAACGCCCCGCCTCGGAGATCTCGACCTCCCACCGTGCCTCGCTCTCCGCTCCCTTGTGGGTAGTGCGGCATTGGCGACAGCTTCCCTCTCGGAAGGGGTTTTCGTCACCCTGAAGGGTGGCCCGCTGCCAGGCAAAACCCGGGCCTCCCTCCTGCCACCTTTCGCGGCCGTTTGTCTCGACATAACGGCCTGTCGTATAATAGGAGGGATCGTTGTCCGTGATCCACTCCTGGGGGCTCAAGTCGCGTTCGCGCGGCAGCAATACGCAGGCTCCGGCTTGCTCCAACATCGGGATCAGATAGGGGAGAACGAAGCTCTGTGTGAAGAGATCCTCGCGCGTCTGCCAATGAACCGTACGTTGCCACTGCCAGCGATTCTCCTCCTGCTCGAAGTAGAGGCCGTGGCTCTGCCAGAGGGCGATATGTCGCCCCTGCAGCCCCGCTTTGGGGTTGCTGCGGGCGTCAAGGGGACGAATCAACGGTTTTTCGGAGGGGTTGGTGAAGGGAATCACCCCTTTGCGCCCCTTTGTGGTGCGACAGGCCAGCGGGATCAACTCCTCGATATTGTGCCCCTCGGTGTAGAGCTCAATTTGATGTTTTTTGAGCTTCTCGGGAAGGTAGCTTCGCACGGTGTCGATCAGAGCCTCCACCCGCTCCGGACGGAAGGGGTAGTTGGCCAATCCGGCCGAGCAGTGGATCCGCAGACGACGCCCGCGAATCTCCACTTTTTGAATTTTGGTGGCTCCACCCATCACCTCGCGATCGATCTCGCGGCTCAAAGCCTTGCCGATTTCGAGCCGTTCGCGGGTTGAGAGATTCTGGGCCGCAAGGGGAGAGGTGGCGAGGATTACAAATGTAAACACCCCGAAAAGACCTTTCTGTATGATGGTTTTCAACGATTTCATTATCGAAGTTTTACGGAGATTATATGAAGTCCTGTCATAGTGATTAAGGCATTATACAAAATCAGTTCGCTGCCGATGGTATAGCCTGTTTTGTAAAGGAGAAGTTGTTGCAGGAGGATGCTCAAAATGGGTGCGACAAGGGCTACGATGGCGACCTTGCGCCCCTGAATCTGACGGTGTGAGAGGGCTCCATAGAGGAAGAGTCCCAGGATGGGGCCGTAGGTATAGCTCACGATGCGGAAGAGGAGGTTGATTAGGCTCTCCTCGGCCCACCAGTCAAACAAGAGGATCAAACCGCCCATTCCCAGGGCCAGTACCGTGTGAATCATCTTGCGGTTGCGCTCCAGCACCTCGGCTCTTCGAACTCGGGCCGGCAGAAGGTCATAGATGGCACTGGTCGTGAGGGCCGTCAAGGCCGATCCGGCGGTGGAGTAGGTACTCGAAACCAGGCCGAGGATGAAGAGAATGCCCACCGCAAGGGGCAGGGTGCCTCCTGTTGCGATCGCTCCGAATACTTCGTCGCTCTTTGTCGGAAGCGGGAGCCGCTCGGCGGCGGCATAGCGGTAGAGCAGTTCTCCCATCACCAGAAGCAGCGTGATGACCACCGCCTGGGCGAGGGCTGTCAGGAGGATGTTGCGTTGCGCAGCCCGAGGGGTGGGGCAACTCAGGTTGCGCTGCATCATATCCTGGTCGAGACCCGTCATTGCAATTAGGACAAAGATACCTCCGACGAACATCTTACCGAAGGCGCGGGCCGACATCGGATCATCCAGCAACAGGGTGCGCTCCCGCAGGGTATCTCCCACCTCTTGCCAGAGATTGGGCTCGACAGGAAGGAGTCGGGTCGCCACGACCCAGGTGGTGACCACCACGGCCCCGACGAGGCAGAGCGTTTGTAGAATATCGGTCCAAACCACCGAGCGCACGCCACCTCGCAGCGTATAGCCCCACACCAGCCCTACCATCAAAAGCGAGCACCCCCAAAAGGGGGTCCCCCAATGGCGGAAGAGGAGTTCTTGTAACATCAGGCAGACGACATAGAGCTTAAGGGCCGACAGAATACCCTTCGAGAGGAGAAACAAGAGGGCTCCGGTACGCTGACTCTCCGGCCCGAAGCGGCGATTGAGCCACTCGTAGAGCGAAGTGACCCCCTCACGATAGAAGAGCGGCACGAGCCAGCAGGCCACAACTACCTGCCCCACGGTGAAGCCGGCCACCATCTGCAAATAGGTGAAACCATCGGTAGCCACCGAGCCCGGCACCGAGACAAAACTCACGCCCGACATCGGAGCTCCGATCATTCCGAGAGCCACGACCCACCAGGCGATCTTTCGGTTGCCCGTAAAGAAGGTGCGACTATCGGAGTGATGCGCCGAGAGGGCAGCCACACCGTAGAGCACCAGGAGGTAGAGCACCAGGGTCAGAAGGATCGTCGTCGGGGACATTGTGGTTTGAGTTTAATCTCTGCAAAGATACGAATAAATAGCAATAAAGAGAGCGTTTCAGCCACTTTCAAAATAAAAAGGTGCTCGACATCGGTTGTCGAACACCTTCTCTCTCGGCTGTCGCCGCAAAAGGGAAGTCGCTACTTTTTCTCCTTCAGCAGATCACGAATCTCGGTCAGCAGAAGCTCCTCCTTCGAGGGCTCGGGAGCGGGTGCGGGAGCAGCCTCCTCCTCCTTCTTCTTGAGGGTCATCAGACGATTCATACCCTTGACCATTAGGAATACGCAGAGGGCCAGAATCACGAAGTCCACCACCTGCTGAATGAAGGCGCCATACTTCCAAACCACCTCGGCCACAGCGGGGGTCGTCTCGGTTGCCTCCACGCCCTTCTTGATCACTACGCCCAGGTCGGCGAAGTTCGTGCCACCCATCATCACACCGATCGGAGGCATAATAATGTCATTTACCAGCGAGGTAACGATCTTGCCAAAGGCACCGCCGATGATCACACCGACAGCCATATCCATCACATTCCCTTTGAGGGCAAAATCCTTAAACTCTTTCAAAAATCCCATAGTTCTATCTTGTTTAATTGGTTTGTCGCAACTTTACCTCCGCAAAGATATAAAAAAAATGAGCAACAAGAAATTATTGCTCACTTTTTCTCTAGAAGGGAGGGACCGAAGCCCCTCCGTTTGCGTTACTCTATTTCGATCAGAGCGGCGTCGGTGGCGACATTCTCGCCCTCGGCTACCAGCACCTGCTTCACCGTACCGGCAAAGTCGCTGTTGATGGAGTTCTCCATCTTCATTGCCTCCAGGACGGCTACCTCCTGACCGGCGGTTACCGTATCACCGGCCTTCACCTTCAGGGCAATCACCTTGCCGGGCAGCGGGGCGGCAATCACCTTGCCCGTGATCGGCTGCTTGGCGGCGGGCTCGGCGGGAGCGGCTGCGGGGGCCTCATTCGAGAGCTCGATCAGCTGGGCGTCGGTGGCGACATTCTCGCCTACGGGAACCAGCAGCTGCTTTACATAACCACCTACCTCGGTCGTTACGGCGTTCTCCATCTTCATTGCCTCCAGTACGAGTACCTCCTGGCCGGGGGCCACCTTGTCACCCACCTTTACCTTATACTCGATCACCTTGCCGGGCAGCGGAGCCTTCACCGTTTCACCCGTTACGGGCTGCTTCACGGCTGCAACCTCCTGTTTGGGAGCCTCGCTCTGGGGATCCGTAGCCTTCTTGGCCTCGTAAGCAGCCTTCTTCACGCCCGTCAGATAGCCCTTGGCAACCATCGGGAAGAGCTCAAGCAGCAGTACCTCCTTCTCATTCTCGGCCAGCTTCACGCCACCGGCCTCGGCCAACTCGGGATTGGGCTGCATCTGATATTTCGATACGTCATAGGGGGTCTCCTCACGGAAACCGCAAATCTTCAGACGGAACTCGGGATCAATCTTCACGGGGGTCTTACCATACTCACCCTTCACCAGATTCACAAACTGTGAACTCTTGTTCGAGTACATCGGGCGACCTGCCTTCTCATCCAGGGCGCAGTTCACAGCCTGGGCACCCACGATCTGCGAGGTGGGGGTTACCAAGGGAGGCAGACCTGCCGAAAGACGTACGGTGGGGATCAACTCCATAGCGCGGGGCAGGATCTCCTCGGCCTTGAGCTGCTTGAGCTGGGCCACCATATTGGAGTACATACCACCGGGGATCTCGGCCTTCTGTACCAGCTCGTTGGGAGCGGGGAAGCCGAAGTATGCCTCGATCTTCTGGGCAGCGTCAAGCAGCGTCTGGAAGTCGTCGGCCTGGGCAGCCTTCACGGCGCGGTCGAGCTGTGCATCCACCTCGGCGGGAACAGCATCCGTCAGCGGATTGAAGGCCTTGGGAGCGGGTTTGTCGGCACCGAATACCGAGATGTTGAGCTCCGAGCGGATCTCCTTGAGCTGCTCGTTGATCTTGGCTACAGCCTCCATATTCACGCCCAGGTTGATGCCGAGCTTCTGGCAGAAGAGGTAAACCAGCTCCAGTGCGGGGGCACCCGTGCCACCACCAAACCACCAACAGTTGGTATCTACGACATCCACGCCGGCGGCGATGGCTGCATAGACCGAAGCCAGACCGTAGCCCGGCGTACAGTGGGTGTGGAAATCAACGGGAACATCCACGGCAGCCTTGAGCTTCTTCACCAGGACGCTTACGCGCTGGGGAGGAATCAGACCCGACATATCCTTGATGGTGATCATATCGGCACCCAGGGCAGCCACCTCCTTGGCCTTGTTCACGAAGTAGTCGTCGGTAAAGACGGGGGCGGGGTTCTTCTTGCCGCGCAGCTTGTCAAAGAAGCTGAGCTTGGGGTACTTGGGATCTACCGTATAGCAGACGGCGCAGTCGGCAATACCGCCATACTTCTTTACATACTTGATGGTAGACTTCACGTTGTCCACGTCGTTCAGACAGTCGAAGATACGCATAATGCCCAGACCGCTCTCAATGGCGTTGCGGCAGAAGCCTTCGATGATCTCATCGGTGTAGGGGGCATAACCGAAGAGGTTGCGGCCACGCGAAAGGGCCGTCAGCTTCGATACGCTGCCCACTGCCTTGTGAATCGATTCCAGACGGGTCCAGGGATTCTCGTTCAGGTAGCGCATCACCGAGTCGGGCACTGCACCGCCCCAAACCTCCATTGCGTAGAAACCGGCATCCTTGTAGTAGGGGAGTACGCGGTCAATCTGCGCCTGGTTCATTCGGGTTGCAAACGACGACTGCTGACCGTCGCGCAACGTAAGGTCTCTGATTTTCAGATCTCTTGCCATAGTTTTTGTTGTGCTTTAGATAGGTTATTTTGTAGTTTTGTTGCTTGCTCTTTGCGGAACGACCCGGAGGTCGCTTTGTTATTTTATTAACACTGCACAACAAAGATATAAAAAAAATGGCCGTTTGGTACCGGAAAGTGTGAAAAAATGAGATTTTTCTCTCTTTTTTCACGAAACACGCCCAATTTCGGAACGAAAATGCTATTTTTGTCCTATGATTGACCCCGAATTGAGAGATTACATTGAGCGGGAAATCCTCCCGCGTTACCGCTCTTTCGATGCGGCCCATCGCGAGGATCACGTGCAGGCTGTCATCGAGGAGAGCCTTCGCCTGGCCCCTTTGTGCGGGCTTGATGAGCGACTGCTCTATGTGGCTGCAGCCTACCACGATGTGGGATTGGAGGCAGGACGGGAGGTGCACCATCTTCGCTCGGGAGAGATCATTGCGGCCGACCCCCATTTGCGTCGTTGGTTCTCGGAGGAGGAGATCGAGACAATCCGTCAGGCTGCGGAAGATCATCGAGCTTCGGCCGAGCGGATGCCCCGCTCGCTTTATGGAGCAGTGGTGGCGGAGGCCGATCGGGTGATTGATCCTGAAATCACGCTGCGTCGCACGGTGCAATATTCGTTGAAAAATCATCCTGAATTGGATCGTGAAGGGCACTTTGTGCGTTGTTGTAACCATTTGATGGAGAAGTATGCTGAAGATGGTTATTTGAAGCTCTACTTCCCTTTCTCGAAAAATGGAGAACGCCTTGCTGTTTTGCGACAGATCATCGCCGATAAGAGGCTTCTGCGCCGTCGTCTG
The DNA here is from genome assembly GCA_045602705.1 of Alistipes sp. Lineage (GTDB taxonomy): Bacteria > Bacteroidota > Bacteroidia > Bacteroidales > Rikenellaceae > Alistipes. Next base: position 57,604 of record JAZSCB010000013.1, on the reverse strand, counting down.
GAGGAGCTCCTGGAGGAGGAGATTTCCAAGACCCTCTGACCGTTCGGCTCCATTCCGTTGATAAGTATAAATACCTATATTTGATAAAAAAACTCCTTCCAAAGAATGAAAACCCCGTCCGACGCTTGTTTGGCACGGGGTTTTTTCCTATCTTTGTTTGAATTTATATGCACCCTTTTCGAGGGGGAAAGTAAAAAAGTTGGGTATGGTTGATTTTTCGAAGATTGCCTCACCGGCCTATGTGCTGGACGAGGAGTTGCTGGAACAAAATATGGCGGTTATCGACCGGGTGCGTCGTGAAGCGGGAGTGGAGATTATTGTCGCCCTGAAGGCGTGTGCGATGTGGTCGATCTTCCCGATTCTTCGCCAACACTCTGACGGAGCCACCGCCTCCTCGCCTGCCGAGGCGCGGCTGGTGCTGGAGGAGTATGGAGAGCCGGCCCACACCTATGCTCCGGTCTATACCGATCGTCACTTTGAGGAGATTATGCGCTCGTCGAGCCATATCACCTTCAACTCCCTGAATCAATATGAGCGTTTCGGGCCGCGCGCCATTCTCAACGGCATCTCGTGCGGTCTGCGGGTCAATCCCCGCTACTCGCCCGTCGAGACCGACCTCTATAACCCCTGTGTCGAGGGATCGCGTTTGGGAATCATCCCCGAGGAGCTGCCCGACCTGCCGGCCGGCATCGAGGGCCTTCACTTCCACGTCCTCTGCGAGTCGCGCCCCGAACACCTGCGCCTGGCCCTGGAGTCGCTGGAGCACCACTTCGGCCACTTGCTGCCCAAGATCAAATGGCTCAATATGGGGGGCGGTCACCTGATGACCCACGCCGACTACGATTGCGACGAACTGATTGCCATCTTAAAAGCCTTCAAGGCTCGCCATCCTCACCTGCGACTGATTTTGGAGCCGGGTAGTGCCTTCACCTGGCGCACGGGTTATCTGCTGGCCACGGTGGAGGATGTGGTTCGCAACGGCTCGATTCAGACGGCTCTTTTGGATGTCTCCTTTGCTTGTCATATGCCCGACTGCCTGGAGATGCCCTACAAACCCGCCGTAGTGGGAGCCCACGACCCCGAGGAGGGGGAGAAGCGGTGGCGACTGGGCGGCAACAGCTGCCTGGCGGGCGACTTCTATGGTGATTGGGCCTTCGAGAAGGAGCCCGAGGTGGGGGATCGCATCATCTTTGAGGATATGATCCACTACACGATGGTCAAGACCACGATGTTCAATGGTGTTCACCACCCCTCGATCGTGATCGCTCGCCGCGATGGCTCGGTGGAGGTGGTGCGCGAATTTGGTTATGAGGATTTCAAGTGCCGAATGAGTTAGCCTTTGGAAGAAGCCTGAAAACAAATAGAATACAACTAACGCAAAACTGATAAAAATGGAAAATTTCAAACCTACGAACTACTCGCTGGAGTGTGTGGCCACGGGCCGCGAATTTCAGGATGAGGGTTGGACGATGGACGACAACCAATGCAAGTGTCCCTCGCTGGTGCGAGCTCACTATGAGAAGAAACAGTTGGAGGTAAAGCCCGAGAGCTACGGATTCTACAAGTTCTGTGACTGGCTCCCCGTGCGCCGTATGCTGGCCAACTCTTCGTCGCCCGTCACCTACAAATCGAAGAAGCTGGCTGCCCACCTCGGGCTGGAGAATCTCTGGATCACCTTCAACGGTTATCACCCCGAGATTGGTGCCAGGATGACCACCTGCTCCTTCAAGGAGTGCGAGGCTTACAGTGTGCTGGCCCGCATCCCCGAGAATGAGGAGCGCGTGATGGTGGTGGCTTCGGCCGGCAATACGGCCCGTGCCTTTGCCAAGGTTTGCTCCGATAACAACATTCGCCTCCTGCTGGCTGTTCCTTACGACAACCTCAATGCTCTCTGGTTCAGCGAGCCGCTCAATCCCTGCGTGAAACTGATTGCCTGTGGTAAGGGCGGCGACTATTTTGATGCCATCCACTTGAGCAACCTGGCTCTCAAGTCGCCCAAGTTCTATGCCGAGGGCGGTGCCAAGAATATTGCCCGTCGTGACGGTATGTCCACCACGGTACTTTCGGCCGCAACGACCATAGGTCGTATTCCCGACTACTACTTCCAGGCGGTGGGCTCGGGTACGGGTGCCATCGCAGCCTGGGAGGCCAATATGCGCCTGATCGAGGATGGTCGCTTCGGCTCGAATACGATGAAGTTGATGGTTTCGCAGAACGCCCCCTTCGTGCCGATGTACAACGCCTGGCGTGAGGATTCGCGCGAGATGCTCCCCTATGACGAGGATCGTGCCCGCCGCGATGTGGAGATCATCGATGCCAAGGTGCTCTCCAACCGCAAGCCCCCTTACGGAATTGCCGGAGGCCTCTATGATGCCCTGAAGGCGACCAATGGTGAGATCCTGGTGGCCACCAATGCCCAGGCCCGCAAGGCCAAGGAACTCTTCCAGGAACTGGAGGGAATTGAGATCTACTCGGCAGCCGGTGTGGCCACGGCAACCCTTATCAAGGCGGTGGCTGACGGCAAAATCGAGAAGGATGCCTGCGTGATGCTTAACATCACCGGTGGTGGTGAGAACCGAATGCGTCAGGAGCACAAGATCTGGAACCTGGAGCCTTCGCACGTCTTCTCCCTCACGCCCGATGTGGAGGATGTGATCCAAAAGGTCGAGGCCCTCTTCGAATAGGGGAGTGCTACTCCGCCCCTCCTTCGGGAGATTGAAACAGTTGAGAATCAAAAAGTGACAAAAGATGATTAAGAGAATGCTTGCCCTCTGCCTGCTCTTATCCGCTACAGCAGGCATTGCACAGGAGAAGAGTCAGAAACCCTCCACCGAGAAGTTTGGGGACTCGATTAACCACTGGTATATGTCGCATAAAAAGGCCTCCTACGAGCGTTACAGCCCCGAGGAGTACCTCGCTATTGCCGACAACCTGGTGGCCTATCAGAATGAAGATGGAGGCTGGCCAAAAAATCTCGATTGGCTCTCAAAACTCGATCCCGATTCGGTGGTGATGGCCCTCAAGCCGCGCCATCGCCAATCGACCCTCGACAACCGCAACATCTACACTCAGGTGGAGTACCTGGCGGGGGCCTACCTCCTTTCGAAGGATAAACGCTACCGCAAGGCGGCCGAGCGGGGTATTGAGTGGATTCTTCGCAACCAATATCCCAATGGAGGCTGGCGTGGCTGGGATGCCGATGCCATCACCTTCAATGATGGCTGTATCTCGGGCATTATGTTCCTTTGGAAGGATATTCTGGAGGATGACGAGCGGTATGATTGGGTCAATCGTAAAACCCGCCGAGAGATTCAGCAGTCGTGGGACGAGGCGTTGGCTCTGATCCTCAAAACGCAGTATGTGCAGCAGGGGGTCAAGACGGTTTGGGCTCAACAGTATGACCACCAGACCCTTCAGCCTGCGAAGGCCCGTACCTATGAGCACCCCTCGCTCTCGGCCGGAGAGTCGGCCGACGTGGTGCTTCTGTTGATGTCTCTCGATAACCCTGCGCCTGAGATTCGGGAGGCGATTCACGCCGCTGTGGCCTGGTATGAAAAGACCAAGATCGTCGGTAAGCGATACGAGACGATCTCCTATCCCGAGGGACACCCCGAAGATCCGACGATGACGAAGGATCGCCGTCTGGTGGATGATCCCGAGAGCAAGAAGCCACTTTGGGCCCGCTACTACGAACTGGAGGATAACACCATCTTCTTCTCAAATCGGGATGGCGTGAAGGTCTATCGTCTGGAGGAGGTTGCTGTGGAGCGTCGTGTCGGCTATGGCTGGTATGGCACCTGGGGCGACAAGGTGATTAAGCAGTACAAGAAGTGGAAAAAGCGGGTAGGCGAGAAGTAGCCGAACCGTAAACAAAAGAAGAGGGTAGCAGCAACTGTTACCCTCTCTTTGTTTCTACCATTGAAAACCCTTGCGGCGATAGATATAACTCTGAATCACTTTGAGGGGGCGTCGGAAGAGTTTCAGATAGAGCCAGATGGCGGGATTGTAACGCAGGTAGAAGTGTTCCATCTCCTCGATCATCTCCTGCTTGTCGAGCACCACGGCGGGACGCAACAGCGAGCCGTAGGCCTTTCTTAACAACGAGGGGCGTAACCCTGCGGGGAGCTTCTCGGGATACTTGGCCATATAATCCTTCTGAATCCGGAGAATGCCGGCTCGGAAACGGTAACGCTTTTCGAGTGAGATCGTATGGCTGACGCTCTCACGCAGAATCCGGTAGACGGCAGTCGAGTTGTCGATAAATCCCACCTCGCTTCGGGCCCAAATATCGAGGGCCAGCGGGAAGGTGCCGTCCACATAGGAGTAGGCCGTTTGGGGAATATGCTCTCGACGGAAGAGCCAGGTGCAGGGGGCGATGAATCCTCCATTTCGCAAATGGCCTGCGAAGCTGTGCGAGCGTTTGATCTGCCCCGAAGAGATTACCTGCGGGGTGATGCGACCACTCTCCTCCTCCCGAAAATCGACATCGGTATAGACCAGACCGCACTCGGGGTGTGCGACCAAGAAATCAACCTGTTTCTGCAACTTGAGCGGATCGGTCCAGTAGTCATCACCCTCACAAAGGGCGATGTACTCCCCCTCTGCCCGTGGGAAGTTGAAGGTGGGGTTGATCTTCATCCCTTTGGAGTATTGGTTTTCGCTTTGGCAGATCGGCTTGAAGATCTCGGGATGGCGTGCAGCATACGCTCGGATGATCTCGGCCGAACGATCCTGCGAAGCGTCGTCGTGAATCAACACCTCGAAGGGGAAGGAACAACGTTGCATCAGGAAGCCCTCCAGGCAGTCGCGCAGGTAGGGCTCGTGGTTGTAGACGATGCAACAGATGCTAACGAGTGGGCGACGACTCTCGGGCATAGAGCACGGTGGGGGTTAGATCCTTGATGATGTAGAGACCCTCCTCGAATTGGAGCAGTGCAGGGTCGGCTGCCTCGCCACGAAGCCAATTGATGAGCAACTGGGGGTAGTTTACGCCCGCCAGATGGGCCAGCGGATAGTGGCCTGAGATGCGGCAATTCATCTCCAAAACCACGATGCCGCGCTCACAGCGGAAGCAGTCTACCGAGAGAATTCCCTCGTGGTGGCTGGCGGCGGCAATACGACGGGCAACCTCCTCGAAGGGGGACGATGAGCAGGTGAGACCCAGGTCGGTCTCGCCGCTTCGCATTGCCACCTTCTGTTTGGCAAACGTGGCCACATAGTTTCCCTCCAGATCGTTGATCACATCCAGACCAAACTCCTCACCCCGGAGCACCTCCTGATAGATGATCGCCTCGTCGGGGGTGATGTCCGACTCATACTTGAGGTGGGAGGAGAAGATGTCGCGGCGGCACTTCTCGCTCAACACGCGCAACTCCGTCTCGTTCTCGACCTGATAAATACCCATCGAGGCCATTCCCCAGCGGGGCTTCATTAGAATGGGGTAGTGGACTTCACCCTGTTTTACGGCCTCCAACACCTCCTCGATGTGCAGCCACGTCTTGGGTGACTGAAGCCCCAGCGAGGTGATGAATTGGTGGCACTTCCACTTGTCATTGCAGAGCTCCACAAAGTCGGCAGGGGCCAGAATCAAGCGAATGCCCGCCTCGGCAAAGTCGGCCCGATGGCGAGCCAATACCCAGAGGTCGATATCAAAGAGGGAGAGCAGGGCCTTCACCTCGTGTTGGCGACAAAAGTCGATCAAGACGGGGATATACTCCTCGCTATAGATCAGCGGGGAGATGAAGTAACCATCGGCTCGCTTCAGGGCGATGGTATAGCTACTGTTCGAGGCGTAGACCTTGCCAATGCCGCGGCACTGCTTGAAGTAGTCGACAATATAGCCGCGCCGTCCGGCAGATGTGAGAAGTATATTCATCCTTTTTAGTTGGGTTTCAGAGTTTTCGCAGCTCCTCCAATGAGGGCTCTTCGGTCATAAAGAGGGTATGGTGCTTTCGGATCTTCTCCTCGGGCCACTCCCACCAGCGGACTCGCTCCAACTCGGCAATCACCTCCCTGGAGAAGCGGTAGCCGATGATGCGGGCGGGGGTACCGGCGACAATGGCGTAGGGCGGCACGTCCCGATTGACTAGGGCGTGGGCTCCGATGACGGCTCCGTTGCCCACCTCCACTCCTCGCAGGATGGTGGCATTGCAGCCAATCCAGACGTCGTGGCCGATGCGGCAGGGACGACTGAACTTTTCGTTGCGGAGCTCCTCGCTCTCTTCAAAGAGACCGAATTTGGGATCGTAGATGAAGGGATGGGAGGAGAGTCGGTGATAGTTGTGGTCGGGAGGACCGATGGTCACGCGGTAGGAGATGGAGCAGTAGCGACCCACCTCGGCGTGAAAGAGCATACACCAGGGACCGGTGTAGCTGCGATCCCCCAGCGTAACGTTTAATAGCAGATTTTGGCGATCAATGCTGCAGTGGCGGCCTACACGGCTTGAGCGAATGCGACTGAAGTCACCCACGATGGCCTCGGCCTCTACCGTGGACTTCTCAAGAACCACGTCGCGGTAGATTTTTGCTGACGAATCGACACCCATAGCTCTCCTATTTTCGAATCAGTTGAAGGGTGCGCTCCACATCCTCCTCCGTAAGTTCGTGATGCAGCGGCAGGCAGATCACCTCCTCGGCCAGACGATTGGCCACGGGCAGATTCTCCCGTGTGGCCGAATCCAACCCGCTGTAGGAGTCGAAGTTGCTGATCAGCGGATAGAAGTAGCGACGACCCAGAATACCGTGTGCCTTGAGGCGCTCGTAGAGGGCATCGCGGCTCTCGCCATAGCCCTCCTCGATAAAGATGGGAAGGTAGGAGTAGTTGTGCTCCACCCCCTCCATATCCTCGAACATCCGAATTCCCGTGATCTCGCGCAACCCCCTGCGGTAGATCTCGGTAAGCTCTCTGCGTCGCTCGATGGCACCGTCCACATAGTTCAGCGAGAGAAGTCCGTAGGCGGCTCGAATCTCATCCATCTTGGCATTGATGCCCGGAGCAATCACCGAAGTCTCGCCCGCAAAACCGAAATTCTTGAGGTAGTCGATCCGCTGCTTCATCTCCTTCGAGTGGCAGATCAGGGCTCCGCCCTCCACCGTGTTGTAGGTCTTGGTGGCGTGGAAACTCAAGGTGCTGATGTCCCCTGCGCGGAGCACCGAGACGCCGTTGCGCTTCACTCCAAAGGCGTGGGCCGCATCGTAAATTACCTTCAAGCCATACTTTCGGGCAATAGTCTCAATGCGCTCTGTATCACAGGGATTACCATAGACGTGCACCGGCATAATGGCGGTCGTGCGAGGGGTTATGGCCGCCTCGATGCGGTCGGGGTCGATGTTGCCCGTTGCGGGGTCCACATCGACAAAGACGGGGCGGATGCCGTTCCACCAGATGGAGTGGGTGGTGGCGACAAAGCTATAGGGGGTGGTGATCACCTCGCCCTGGATTCGCAGGGCCTGCAAGGCGGTGATCAGCGGCAGGGTACCGTTGGTGAAGAGTGAGATGTACTCCACACCGAGGTAGCGGCACAATGCCTCCTCCAACCGACGGTGAAAGCTTCCGTTGTTGGTGATCCACTTGCTCTCCCAAATCTCCTCCAGATAGGGGATAAACTCCTCCAGCGGCGGCAGGAGGGGTGAAGTGACGGTAATGAATCGCTTCTTCTCTTCCATTTAGCGGTTTTTGTACATATCGTCGTAGTACTTCTCGTACTCGCCGGAGGTGATGTTGTCCATCCAGGCCTGGTTCTCGAGGTACCACTTCACGGTTTTTTCGATTCCCTCTTCAAACTGCAACGAGGGCTCCCAGCCCAATTCGCGCTGCAACTTCGAGGAGTCGATGGCGTAGCGCAGGTCGTGGCCGGCACGGTCGGTTACGAAGGTGATCAGCTCCTCCGAGGCCCCCTCGGGATTACCCAGCAGACGATCCACCGTCTTGATGATCACCCGGATCAGATCAATGTTCTTCCACTCGTTGAAACCGCCGATGTTGTAGGTCTCGGCCACCTTGCCCTGGTGGAAGATCAGGTCGATGGCGCGGGCGTGATCCTCCACATAGAGCCAGTCGCGCACGTTCTCGCCCTTGCCATAGACGGGCAGTGGCTTGCGGTGGCGAATGTTGTTGATAAAGAGCGGGATCAACTTCTCGGGGAACTGATAGGGACCGTAGTTGTTCGAGCAGTTCGTAACGATGGTCGGCATTCCGTAAGTATCGTGGAAGGCGCGTACGAAGTGGTCTGACGAGGCCTTGGCTGCTGAGTAGGGAGAGTGGGGGTTGTAGGGGGTGTTCTCGTAGAAGAAGTCACGCCCATAAGCCAGATGGTGCTCCGACGAGGAGGCCGTGGTGGAGAAGGGGGGCTCCACACCCTCGGGGTGGGTCAGCTCCAAAGCTCCATAAACCTCATCGGTTGAGATGTGATAGAAACGCTTCCCCTCCCAGCCCTCGGGTTTCGAGAGCCAGTGGTGCTTGGCGGCCTGCAGAAGCGCAAGCGTGCCCAGCACATTGGTCTTGGCAAAGGTGAAGGGATCCTTGATTGAACGATCGACGTGGCTCTCGGCCGCAAGGTGGATCACTCCGTCGATGTCGTAACGCTCGAAGATCTCTAATACCTGCTCAAAGTCGCAGATGTCCCCCTTGACAAAGGTGTAGTTGGGGGCCTGCTCGACATCCTTCAGGTTGGCCAGATTGCCGGCATAGGTCAGTTTGTCAAGGTTTACGATCTGGTAGTCGGGGTACTTCTTCACAAAGAGACGTACGACGTGCGATCCGATGAATCCGGCACCGCCGGTGATAAGAATATTGCGTTTCATACCTTATGCGTTAAGTTTTCCTAATTTTTCCAAACAGTAGCACATCGAGTCGCGCCAATGGGGGATCTCGATGCCGAAGTCGCGCTTGATCTTGCTCTTATCCAATACCGAATAGGCGGGACGCTCCACCTTCGAGGGGAACTCCTCCGAGTGGCAGGGGCGAATCTCGCACCGGGTGTGGCCGGCTGCCTGGGCGATCTCCACGGCAAAATCATACCACGAGCAGACCCCTTCGTTCGAGAAGTGGTAGATACCCTCGTGGGTGCGGAACTTCTCGCTCTCGATGATGCCGAAGATCGTCAGGGCCAGGTCGCCCGCATAGGTGGGGCTTCCCACCTGGTCAAAGACCACCTGGAGACTCTCCTTCTCGGCCGTGAGGCGCAGCATCGTCTTGAGGAAGTTGTTGCCAAACTCCGAATAGAGCCAGGCGGTGCGGAAGATCAGATGGCGACAACCCACGCGACGGATGGCCTCCTCACCGGCGAGTTTCGTGCGGCCGTAAACGCCCAGCGGGTTGGTTGCCGTCTCCTCCGTGCGGGGGCGGTTGCCCTCGCCACCAAAGACATAGTCGGTCGAGACGTGAATCAGCACCGCATCTCGCTCACGGGCAGCCAGAGCCAGATTCTCTACCGCCTCACAGTTGATCTTGTGGGCCGTAGCCTCATCCTCCTCGGCACGATCGACGGCCGTATAGGCGGCACAATTGACAATGACATCCACCTGCTCCTCGGCAACCAGTCGGCTGACAGCCTCCCGGTCGGTGATGTCGAGCTCGGCCACATCGGTAAAGATCCAACGATGGGGCGAAACCTGTCCCAGACGCTGCATCTCGTTTCCCAGCTGGCCGTTGGCCCCCGTAATCAAAATATTAAGCATAGTAATCCGTGTTATAGTCGAACAACTCTTCGGCCTCCTTCAGGGTGGGGTGGTTGGCATCCTTGGGGGAGAGAATCACCGCCTCGGCGGGCACTCCCCAGTCGATTCCCAATTCGGGATCATCCCACGCCACCGCCCCTTCCGACTCGGGGGCGTAGAGATTGTCGCACTTATACTGAAAAACCGCCGTCTCGCTCAAGACCGAGAAGCCGTGAGCAAAGCCGCGCGGAATGAAGAATTGACGTTTGTTCTCGGCCGAGAGCTCCACGGCAACATACTTGCCGAAGGTGGGGCTGCCGCGGCGAATATCCACCGCCACGTCCAACACACGCCCCTCGACCACGCGCACCAGCTTCGACTGCGCCTTCTCCCCCTTCTGGAAGTGGAGGCCGCGCACCACACCGTAGCACGATTTCGACTCATTGTCCTGCACGAAGTGCACGGGGCGCACCTCCTCGTCAAATCGCTTTTGGGAGTAACTCTCGAAGAAGTAGCCGCGCTCATCGCCAAAGATGCGGGGCTCGAGAATCACCACCCCCTCGATATCGGTCTTGATTACCTTCATAGGTTACTCGTTTTTGGGGCCCTGATTGCGCTTCAGTTCGTCGATAACCTTCAGGAGGTACTGCCCGTACTGGTTTTTGATCATCGGCTGGGCCAACTCACGCATCCTCTCCTCGGTGATCCACCCCTTGCGGTAGGCGATACCCTCCAGGCAAGCGATCTTCAGGCCCTGACGCTTCTCGATCACCTCGACAAAGATCGAGGCCTCGGCCAGCGAGTCGTGCGTGCCTGTGTCGAGCCAGGCAAAGCCGCGCCCCAGGGTCTGCACCTTCAACTCTCCCGCCTTGAGGAACTCCTGATTAACGGTCGTGATCTCCAGCTCGCCACGAGCCGAAGGTTTGATGTTTTTCGCCACCTCGACCACCTTGTTGGGGTAGAAGTAGAGACCCACCACGGCGTAGTTCGACTTGGGGTTCTGGGGCTTCTCCTCGATCGATAGGCAGTTGCCGGCGGGGTCAAACTCCGCCACGCCATAACGCTCGGGATCATCCACCCAGTAGCCGAATACGGTAGCTTTCTGCTCCTCCTCGGCCATTCGTACCGCCTCGCGCAGCATCGACGAAAAACCTACACCGTGGAAGATGTTGTCGCCCAGCACCAGACAGGCCGAGTCGTTGCCGATGAACTCCTCACCGATGATGAAGGCCTGGGCCAATCCGTCGGGCGAGGGCTGCTCGGCATACTCGAACTTCACGCCATAGTCGGAGCCATCGCCCAAAAGACGCTTGAAGCCCGGCAGATCCTGGGGTGTGGAGATGATCAGAATTTCGCGGATTCCCGCCTGCATCAATACCGAGATGGGGTAGTAGACCATCGGTTTGTCGTAGATGGGCAGCAACTGTTTGCTTACGCCCTTGGTGATGGGATAGAGGCGCGTGCCGCTACCTCCTGCCAAGACGATACCTTTCATATTCGTTTGTTTGTTTTGAAAGAGCCGCTTGTTGCCCCTATTGGAGACAGGCTGCAAGCTCCGAGTTTTAGGTTCTTGGGTTTTGTTTGTCGTGAAGGCTTCCTTACCTCCATTATACAAAGGTATAAAAAAATCGGCATACTCCAACAAATCCTCGTCTCTTTTGGTTGATAAGTCGCAAGAAAAGTGGATAAAAAGAGCAGGCTTGTTATTTTGCAAGCCTGCTCCAATACTTTATGTGTGGATCTTCTACTCGCTATCAATCAGCGATCTGATACTTTGAATCAACATCTGTACGGCCACCGAATTGAAACCGCCTTCGGGAATGATCACGTCGGCGTGACGTTTCGAAGGCTCGACAAACTCCTCGTGCATCGGTTTGACGGTGGTGGTGTACTGCGAAATGACCGATTGCATTGTGCGACCCCGTTCGCATACATCGCGCAAAATTCTACGTGCCAGGCGAATATCTGCATCTGTATCAACAAACACTTTAATATCCATCAGCTCTCGCAACTCTCGATTCTCGAAGATCAAAATACCATCTACGATAATCACCTTCGAAGGCTTCACGGGAATCCGCTCTTCGGTGCGATTGTGCTCCACGAAGGAGTAGACCGGATGTTCGATGGCAGCTCCGCACTTCAGGGCCTTGATGTGGTCGATCAACATATCCGTATCGAAGGCCTGCGGGTGGTCGTAGTTGAGTTTGGTGCGCTCCTCGTAAGTGAGTTCGGGGTGGGCTTTGTAGTAGTAGTCGTGGCAGAGCGTTACTACATCATCCCCCTTGAAGGCCTCCTGGAGACGTTTGACGAGAGTCGATTTTCCCGAGCCGGTACCACCGGCAACTCCGATTACCGTAACATTCATAACTTAAAATGATTAGTTTGGTTTATATAAAGAAAGGAATCACCTGAACGGCGACTCCTTTCCTCTGGTTTCGACCCCTTTAGGCGTCGATATCGGCGTAGTGTGCGTTGCGCTCGATGAACTCGCGGCGGGGCGGAACTTCATCGCCCATCAGCATCGAGAAGATGCGGTCGGCCTCGGCGGCATTCTCGATCGTCACCTGGTGCAACATACGGCGGTCGGGATCCATCGTCGTCTCCCAAAGCTGCGTGGGATTCATCTCTCCCAAACCTTTGTATCGCTGAATGTGGAGACCCTTCTGGCCCAACTCCTCGCAGATCTGGTCGCGCTCCTTCTCGGTCCAGCAGTAACGCTCGGTCTTACCCTTCTTCACCAGGTAGAGGGGCGGGGTGGCGATGTAGATGTGACCATTCTCGATCAACTCCTTCATCTTGCGGAAGAAGAAGGTGAGCATCAGTGTCGTGATGTGGGCACCATCGACGTCGGCATCGGTCATAATGATGATCTTGTCGTAGCGCAGTTTCTCCAGATTGAGGGCCTTCGAATCCTCCTCGGTTCCGATCGAGACACCCAGAGCGGTAAACATATTCTTGATCTCCTCATTTTCCCACATACGATGCTCCTGGGCCTTTTCGATGTTCAGAATCTTACCTCGCAACGGCATAATAGCCTGGAACTTCGAATTTCGGCCCTGCTTGGCGGATCCGCCTGCCGAGTCACCCTCCACGAAGAAGATCTCGGCAATCGAACGGTCACGACTCGAGCAGTCGGCCAGCTTACCCGGCAGGCCCACACCCGAGAGGGGCGTCTTGCGCTGCACGGCCTCACGCGCCTTGCGGGCTGCGTGGCGGGCCTGGGCGGCCAACACCACCTTTGAGACGATCGCCTTCGCATCGCGGGGATTCTCCTCAAGATAGTTGGCCAGAGCCGAGGACATTGCCTGATCCACGGCTGCCGACACCTCGTCGTTGCCGAGTTTGGTCTTGGTCTGACCCTCAAACTGGGGCTCGGCCACCTTGACCGAAACCACGGCGGTCAGACCCTCGCGGAAGTCGTCACCCGAGATCTCGAACTTGATCTTCGAGAGAAGGCCCGACTCATCGGCATATTTCTTCAGCGTGCGCGTCAGGGCGCGACGGAAGCCCGTGAGGTGGGTACCACCCTCGATGGTGTTGATATTGTTTACATAGGAGTGGACATTCTCCGAGTAGGAGTCGTTGTACTGCATAGCCACCTCCACGGGTACGCCGTTGCGCTCCGTATCGAGGTAGATGATCGACTCGGTGATGGGGGTGCCACGCGTGGCGTCGAGGTACTTCACAAACTCCTTCAGACCCTCCTCCGAGTAGTAGCGCTCGCTCTGGAAGGAGCCGTCCTCCAGCTGGACGCGACGGTCGGTGAGGGTGAGGTGAATCCCCTTGTTCAGGAAGGCCAGCTCGCGCAGACGCTTCGAGAGAATCTCATACTTGTATTCGGTCGTCAGGGTAAAGATCTCGGGATCGGGCTTGAAGGTGATCATCGTACCGCGATCCTCGCACTCGCCCAGGATCTCCACCTTCGAGGTGGGGGCACCCTTCGAGTAGGTCTGCTTGTAAATCTTGCCACCGCGGTGAATCTCAGCCACCAGCAGGGTGGAGAGGGCATTTACGCAGGATACACCCACGCCGTGAAGACCTCCCGACACCTTGTAGGAGCCTTTGTCGAACTTACCTCCGGCGTGCAGTACGGTGAGTACCACCTCAAGGGCCGACTTGCCCTCTTTTTCGTGAAAGTCGGTGGGAATACCACGACCATTATCCTTTACCGAGATGGAGTTATCCTCGTTGATCGTCACAAAGATATCGGTACAGTGGCCGGCCAGGGCCTCGTCGATCGAGTTGTCGACCACCTCGTAAACCAGGTGGTGCAGACCCTTTTCGCCGATGTCACCGATATACATTGCCGGACGCTTACGCACGGCCTCCAGGCCCTCGAGGACCTGAATATTGGAGGCGGAATACTCCTCTTCCTGTCTCTTAATGTTTTCTAATTCAGTGCTCATTTTTCTGCTTTCGAAATATCGTACAAATGTAGGGCTTTTTTTTCAACTTTGCAACCCCTAAATCTATAGATTTAGCCCGAAAAAGCGAGAATTTTCACACCGGAGCGGGCAAAAATGAAAAAATGCGCCCTCTTGTGCTCTGTCACCCCTTTATCGAGGCCGCCCTGGCTTCGGCAGAGCTCACCCCGCTGGAGATTGCTGCCAAACGCCACGCCGCCCGAACGCCCGAGGAGGTACAGGACATTAAGGATAGATGGGAACATAGTAGAGCCATTGTGCAATACTTAAATAATATGCCCACCTTGCTCAAGAGCAAAGAAACATATCTTCGTGGAGAGGATTATGTGTTTAGTAGGCAATTCTTTGATTTGCTTGCCCCTAATACGCTTGTGAAGTTTGAGATAATTGATGATAATAGTGGTTCGTATGCTATTGGAGGTGCGTATGTGCGCATCGCAAATAGCAAACGAGCAGATGAAAGTTCTTGGTTTAAGAAGAAGGTCATCTACCATGAATTTGGACACTGTATAGATGCTCAACGCCAATTGAGAAATTCCGATGAGATAAAGAAACTAATGAAGGAGCAGAAAGCTTCACTAAAGAAAGATGAAAGATATTATATTTGGGCGAATGAGCTCGATAGGAAATCAAACACTTGGATAAAAGTGAGAGAATCTCGTACAGGTTCTCGAATAGCTGTAGTGGAAAGGAGGCTTAAAGGGATTTTTCGAAAGATATATAATATGAACGATGCAACCTTTACAAAAAGGGGCATAACCAAAAATGATGTTATCGAGCAAATTACATCAACGATGGATACCATTATGAGTATTGATGCGAACTATGGTTTTGGACACACAAAATCATATTTCAAACAAGCAGGCAATAAAGAAACAGAATATATAGCGCATGCTTTTGAGAACGCATTTATTGGCAACAAGGTATTTGAAAAATGTCTCCCAGATGTATATGCGGAAATGATAGATATTATAAAACAACTGAAGCCGCTCTAATGCGGCTTCAAATACATTGCTCCATCAATTACATCTCCGATAAACTTCCAATTTTCCTGTGCTGATTCTCCTTGGGATGGATATATGACTACGAGTGTTAAGCCTTCCTCTATTGTCTTTTCAAGTAGTTTGCATGCCTCGTTAAAATCAAAATTCAGGGCGTAAGGAAGCATTTTTACTATTGAGCGATACTCCTCATTGCTATATTGTGTTGCCATATAGTCAAACAGCGCTTCGCCTTTTAGATTCTTTTCCATATCATCCAATTTTATTGCAAGCGTTAGAGCTGTCCCAGGAGCTCCTCCAGATGGACTTCGCGCATATGGCCCTTTGAGAAGAGGAGGGTGCGGGCGGGGTAATCCTCGATCAGGGCGGTATTATGGGTGGACATCACCACGGCACATCCGGCAGCGGCGATATCGCGGAAGATGGTCATAATACCGTCGGCCGTCACGGGGTCGAGATTTCCCGTTGGCTCGTCGGCCAAAAGGAGTTTGGGACGGTTGAGCAGGGCGCGGGCGATAACCAGTCGCTGCTGCTCGCCTCCCGAGAGTTCAAAGGGCATCTTGTAGCCCTTGGTCTCGAGCTGCACCAGGCGCAACACCTCATCGATGCGTTGGCGGATCTCCTCCTCCTTTTTCCATCCTGTAGCCCGCATCACGTCGTAGAGATTCAGAAAGACGTTGCGGTCGGTAAGTAGCTGATAATCTTGAAACACAATGCCGATATTTCGGCGCAGGCGGGGGATATCCCGACGCTTCAGGGTCGTCAGGTCGAAGCCGACCACCTCCCCTTCGCCCTTCAGAAGTTGCAGTTCGGCATAGAGGGTCTTCAGCAGCGAACTCTTGCCGCTGCCCACGCGCCCGATCAGGTAGACAAACTCACCCTCCCGAACCTCCAGATTGATTTCCGAGAGGATCAACTCCCCCTCGCGCATCATCCGCTGGGGCGAGTAGGTGCCGAAACTTCCGTCGGCGTGATAGATCGATACATCGCGCAGGCTTACCACCCGCTTGGCCGTCTGTTCCATTTTTTTGTGTAGGTTTTCTGTTGGACAAAGATAGTAATAAACGTTGAGTTTGCAGCACTCCCAAGAAAAAGTTTTGCAAAGAAAATTCACAACCTTCACTCTCCTTTCCTCATTTCAAACCCTGGATTCGGAGTCGAACGGTCTCCGGAGCCGAGCGCAAAAAGGGGATTGAGGGAATTTGTCGAAAGGGGTCCGCAGGACAAATAGGAAGAGGGCAGGATGCCAAATTTATTTGAGCACTTTGCCCTGTTCCTATTTCTGTTGCATTAGCAATGATTTCGACAAATAACCGATGGTTATCGCTATGCTTTGCCGAGGCGTTACCGACCGAGCGCACCCCGAAGCGGAACGAAAAAAGCGACCATAAAATGGCCGCTTTTAGAAGTGGAGCTGAGGGGAGTCGAACCCCTGTCCAAACAAGGAACCCGAAAGCTTTCTACACGTTTAGCTACCATTTGATCCTCCTACTTGAGCCCGGCAGGCAGCAACCTAACCCAAGTCCCAGTCCCTAAATTTTCGCACGATAACCGAGACACATACCGCGCTATCTCTAAATGAATGATACCCCGTATGAGAAGCGATTAAAGAGCGGAACCACCCCTCGGGATACTCGTCGCACGACTAGCCTTGAGCCACGCGATTAAGCCTCAATTTCCTTGAAATTAGGCAGCGAGTGCATAGCTGTTATTGCCATTTGTAGTTTGAGCGTCGGGATTAACGAGCCGCCACACAGCGCTCGACGTGCTTACAATCAAACTCTACCTGCTGTCAAAACCGGTCAGCCCCGATTGTTGTGCTGCAAAGGTAGTGAAAAATCGAGATTCGGGATTCAAAATTCAAAATAATTTTCTATCTTTGACAAAATAAACGAGCGAACAATGAGAAAGATGGGGAAAATGGTGGCAACGCTGGTTGTACTGATGCTGCTAGTCGGAGGCATTGCCTGGGTAATCGAGCGGCGCAGCAACGAACTGTTGAAGGTTGTCGAAACGGTAGAAACCAATAACAACGAAAATAGTATGAGTGAGAAAAAACAGTATGCAATCATCGAGACCGAGAAGGGTACGATGAAGGCCGAGCTCTACACGAACGAGACGCCCGGCACGGTGCAGAACTTCGTAGATCTGGCCAACCACAACTTTTATGACGGTCTGACTTTTCACCGCGTCATTCCTGACTTCGTGATTCAGGGCGGTTGTCCTCGTGGTGACGGTACGGGAGGCCCGGGTTATCGCATCAAGTGTGAGACCTCGGCTCCGCGTCAGTATCACGACCGCGGTGTGATGTCGATGGCCCACGCCGGCCGTGATACGGGTGGCTCGCAGTTCTTCATCTGCCACTGCCGCGAGAATACGCAGCATCTGGATGGCGTACACACCTGCTTCGGCAAGGTGGTGGAGGGGCTCGATGTGATCGACGACATCCGTCCGGGCGACCGGATGCTCTCGGTGCGTATCGTCGAGGAGTAGATCTTCCTCAAACCGAAAAAAGAGTCGCGCAGGATTGCGCGGCTTTTTTTTGTTGGGTTGTTCGGCAAGAGGTGAAGAAATGGGTAAAAAAGTGAGATAAAATTTTTTAGGATGGAAATATTGGCTACATTTGCGGCTAATTTGACACATAAATCATATCGACAATAAAATTATGGAATGGTTGATCAACCTCTTTCTCGGTAGCGGCATCGCCCACGCAGTGCTGACGCTGGCTTTGGCCATCACGGGAGGCCTATTGCTTGGAAAGATCAAAATCGGGGGTGTCTCGCTCGGCATCACCTGGATTCTCTTCGTCGGCATCTTCTTGAGCCACTTCGGAATGACGATCGATGGTGAGGTGCTGCACTTCGTCAAGGAGTTCGGACTGATCCTCTTTGTCTTCTCAATCGGTCTGCAGGTGGGACCGGGTTTCTTCTCCTCCTTCAAGCAGGGGGGTATGACCCTGGTGAGCCTCGCTACGGCCATCGTGCTGCTGGGTGTCCTGACGGCCTACATTCTCCATCTGGTTACGGGGATTGACATCCCGACGATGGTGGGTATCTTGTCGGGTGCCGTGACCAATACACCGGGTCTGGGTGCCGCCCAGCAGGCCTATGCCGATACCACGGGCATCAACGACCCCAATATTGCAATGGGTTACGCCGTGGCCTATCCGCTGGGTGTGGTGGGCATCATCGTGGCGATGCTGGTGATCCGCTATGTGATGCGAATCAACTTCAAACAGGAGGATGAGGGCCTGGCCGCCATCAGCCAGGAGCATCAGATGCCCGAACGCAAGTCGATCGAGTTCACCAATGAGATCCTCGATAACCGCACGGTGGGTTATGTGAGCGATCTGGTGAAGCGCTCGTTTGTCATCTCGCGTATCCTCCACGCCGACGGCAAGATTACCATTGCAGATTCGGAGACCCCGTTGCGCCTGGGTGATAAGCTGCTAATCATCAGCTCGCCCGAGGATATGCCCGCCGTGGTAGCCTTCCTGGGTCACACGGTGGAGATGACCGATGAGGAGTGGGGTAAGGGTAAGAACCCCGCCGCCCACACCGAGCTGGTGTCGCGTCGTATCCTGATTACCAAGTCCAACATCAACGGTATGCGCTTTGCCGACCTGAAACTCCGTACCCGCTTCGGTATCAACATCACGCGTGTAAACCGTGCCGGTGTCGATATTGTTCCCTACCAGAGTATGGAGCTTCAGATTGGTGACCGTGTGATGGTGGTGGGTACCTTGAAGGCCATCGAGAAGGTGGAGGCTCTGCTGGGCAACTCGCTCAAGAAGCTCAACCAGCCCAACCTGATCACCATCTTCATCGGTATCGTCCTGGGTGTGCTGCTCGGCTCGATTCCCTTGATGAATGTGCCACAGCCCGTGAAGCTGGGTCTGGCCGGCGGTCCGCTGCTGGTGGCCATCTTCATCGGCCGTTTCGGTCCCCACTTCCATCTGGTGACCTATACTACGATGAGTGCCAACCTGATGTTGCGTGAGGTGGGTATTGCCCTCTTCCTCGCAGCGGTGGGTATCGGAGCCGGGGACGGCTTCTTCCACACCATTGTCAATGGCGGTTGGCAGTGGATCGGCTATGGTGCCATCATCACCATTCTTCCGTTGCTTATTGTCGGTATCTTTGCCCGCAAGGTGATGAAGATGAACTATTATACCCTGATGGGTCTTATTTCGGGAGCTATGACCGATCCCCCGGCCCTGGCCTATGCCAACTCGACGGCCAACAACGATATGCCGGCCATCAGTTACGCTACGGTCTATCCGGTTGTGATGTTCCTGCGCGTATTGACCGCGCAGCTCTTCATCCTCTTCGGCATATAACCGAAACAGAGCGAAAATAAAAAGGATTGGGGGTTTTCCAATCCTTTTTTTGTGTCGGATAAACAAAGACGGCTCCCGAAAAGGGGAGCCGTCGGTTGTTTTACTTCGCGGGACGCATCAGCACCGTGGTGTGGTTCTTGTCATCGAGGATCTGCTGGGCCAGGGCCTTCACGTCGTCATAGGTGATCGACTTCAGGGTAGCCTCGTAGTCGTTGATGTAGTCCAGACCACTGCGGTAGTACTCCTTGAGGTAGTTCATCCACTCGCCATTGCTCTCCAGCGAGCCCTTGTGGTGCTTGAGCTGGAACTCGCGGGTCTTCTCGATATCCTCGGCCAGCGGGCCCTCCTGGGCGATCTTCTCGATCTCGGCATAGATGGCCTCCACTACGGCGTCAGCCTTCTCGTCTGCCGTGTCGCAACCGATCTGGATGAAGTACTCCTCGATGGGACGATCGCTCAATACGCCCGAAGCACCGATCGAGTAGGTGGCACCCATCTCCTCACGGATGGTCTGCAGATAGCGGTTCGAGAGAGCGCTGGCAAGCAGGTTCAGCGTCAGCTTGTTCTTCATCGTGTACTCCTTGGCACCGGTGAGGCCGACGAATACCGAAACCTTGGGCTGCTGCATCGTTACATCAAACTCCTTCTTCTGCTCACCCTTCACTACCTGCTGAACGCGATCCTCCACGATGGCTACCTTGGCCTTCTTGTTTACGGGAATCGAGCCGATATACTTCTCCACCAGGGGCTTCAGCACGGCGGGATCCACGTTGCCCGTGAAGATGAAGGTAAACTCGTTGGCATCGGGGAAGAGGGTAGCATTGGTAGCGGCCAGCTTCTCCAAATCCACCTTGTCCAGCAGCTCGGCCGAGATCACCTGCATACGGGGATCATCGCCGTAGATGGTCTTCACCAGCTCCTTCTGGAAGAGGTAGTCGGGGTTGGAGCCCATATTCTCCAGGTAGCCCTTGTACTGGTTGTAGAAGGCCTGGAAGTCATCCTGCGAGTAGCGGGGGGCGGTGAAGTTGAGATAAACCAACTGCATCAGCGACTCCAGATCCTTGGGCGAGCAGTTGCCGCGCAGACCGTGCGTGAGCGAGCCGACATAGGGCGAGAGACTTACCACCTTGCCGGTCAGCTGCTTCTGCAACTCTACGGCCGAGAACTTCGAGATACCCATCAAACCACGCAGAGCGGGGAGAATCTGCTGGGCAATGGCAGCCTGGTCGGGATCCTCAATCAGTGTCGTACCACCCTTTACCGAGGCCTCAAACTGCAACTCGTCAGCCCTGAACTCGGTGGGCTTTACCACAACGCGCGTACCATTCTTCAGGGTCCACTCGATGGTGCCCAGCGACTCGTTCTTCACCTCCTTCTTTACGGCCGAACCCTTCAGCTTGGCCGTGGGGCTTACCAGGGGCTCGATCACCGTATCGTCGGCATAGGGCTCGATGGCCTCGGCGGGCAGAGCGGGCACCTGATTGAGGATGGCTGCAATCACCTCCTCGTTGGGGTTCATCAGACCCTCCTTCTCGGGAGCATTCACCGTAACGACCAGGTTGGTGTTGGGGAAGAGCTCCTGAATACGCTGGTTGACCATATCCACGGTGATCATCTGCAGCAGCTGGCAGTCGATCTGATACTCGCTCTCGGCATCGGGCACGGGCGAATTCTTCAGGAAGTTGTTCATACAGCGGTTCACATAGAAGAGGTGGTAGTTGTCGTTGCGGTTGGCATACTGCTGATCCACCGAAGCCTGCAGGTTGGCCTTGGCACGTTCGAACTCACCGACGGTGAAGCCGTGGCGCAGCATACGCTCCAGCTCGACGCGGGCAGCGGCAAAGCCCTGGGCCAGCTCACCCTCCTTGGTCGTAACACCCATCACAGCGGTCTCCAGCGTGGGGATGATGCCCACCGAACCATTGTAGATGTAGGCACCCAGGAAGGGGGCGTTGGGCTGCATCGTGATCTCCTCCAGACGGGCATTGGCCATCGTGGCGAGGTAGGCATCCAACGTATTGATGAGGGCGGCCATAATGGTATTGTTCACCATCGGAGGCAGGGCAGCGTGCTTGGCATAGAGGGTAGCCTGCGACTGCTGCATCTCGGGATCGGTAAAGATCGAGATGATGGGCTCCTCGTTGTCAGGCACCACAATCATATCCTTCTGAGCGGCATCGGCCGGCGAGGCGGGTACGTCAGCCATCAGCGTGCGGAGCTTACCCTCGACCTGATCCACGTCGATATCTCCCACAACGATAAAGGTCATCAACTCGGGACGATACCACTTCTCATAGAAGCTGCGGATGGCCGAGTGGGGGAAGGTGGCCAGGTAGTCGAGGTGACCGATCAGGTTACGCTCGGCATAGCGGGTACCCTTACCAAGCGACTCGATGAGCTTCATCATCGAACGACGCTGGGCTCCATCGGTGGTGCGGAGCTCCTCCATAATCACACCGCGCTCCGAGTCGATCTCCTCACCCTTCAGGGCGATGAAGTGCGACCAGTCGTGCAGGATGGTGAGCATCGAATCCACCACACCCTCGCGCAACTCGCCGTTACGCTTCACAGGCACGTCGTTGAGCTGGTAGTAGGTGTAGTCCCAGCTCGTGGCGGCGTTCAGGTTGCGGCCGAAGGCAACACCGATCTTCTCGCAATACTCGATGAGCTGCTTGTCGGGCAGATTCTTCGTACCGTTGAAGGCCATATGCTCCAGGAAGTGGGCCAGACCCTGCTGGTCATCCTCCTCCTGAATGGCTCCCACATTGTAAACAATCCAGAAGTTGGCCAGATCCTTCGGCTTCTCGTTGTGACGGATGTAGTAACGCATTCCGTTCTCCAAGAGACCGATACGCAACTCCGGATCGGTAGGCATAGGCTGCATCATCGGATTCTCGTCCTGCGCCCACGCACCCATTGCAGCCACCAGGGCTACAAGGCTGAAAATAAGTTTTTTCATAAGCGGAAAATTGTTAATTGGTTTATTTTGTCTATTTGGTTTTATTCTCTTTTCTTGTTCAGAGGGGGATCAGTGGTCGTGCTCCTCCTCATCGGCCCGATACTCGATGATGTCGCCCGGCTGGCACTCCAACTCACGACAGATCGCCTCGAGGGTCGAGAAACGGATGGCGCGAGCCTTGCCCGTCTTGAGGATCGAGAGATTGGCCGGTGTGATCTCCACCCGCTCCGAAAGCTCACCCAGCGAGATCTTGCGCCGGGCCATCATTACGTCGATATTGATGATAATAGCCATAGCGCACTAAATCGTTAGTTTCTGTTCCTCGCTCAGGCGTGAGCCCAGAGCAAAAATCTCGGCGGCAAAGAGGATCAAAAGACCCAGAATCACCTGTCCGTACTCAATGGTCGAGAAGGTGCTGGCATAACCCGCTACCTCGGGCGAGGCGGCCATTCGCACCATTTTGTGGCTCAAAGCGTAGCTGGCGGCAACGCAGAGCTGGTCGAAGATGATCAGTCCGCCGATGATTCGCATCAGTGTGATGTTTCCCTGGGGCAGGGGTTGCTGATCGCGCACCGACTTGCGGAGCGAATTGATGATCAGGGCTGTCAGAATCAGAATGGCGATCCACGAGAGCATCGAGAGCCAGTCAAAGGTCGAGATGGCTCGATCACACAGGGCCAGGGCGGCATCCAGCTCGGGCTGCGCCTCGGCATCGACGATGATATTGACGAATCCCTCGTAAAGGGTCCCCTCCAGGCGTACCGACTCCGAAGCGGAGGGCATCTCCACCCAGGGTGAAGAGAAGAGCTCGGGCTGAACGGAGGCCAGGTACCACGACTCGTTGTGTTCAACGGCCAGGTTGTAGCCCGTACGCACGGCGCGACCCACCATCGGCATAAAACTATGCATAAAGGCAAGGCCCAACACCAGGAAGTAGCCAACGCAGATCCACAGCAGTCGGCGATTCATTGCACGTTTTTCCATCTTCTTCATCTTCTCTCCGTTTTTTCGCAGGAAAGGGTGGTTTTGGATCCCTTTCGGTGACAAAGATAGTAATAATTTCCCGAAAAACAAGTAAAATTTATTGTTTTTCGATAAATTTCTCTATTTTGCCTCTTTTATCCGCTATAAATTTAGGAAAATTTTTCTATTTTTGCACTA
Source organism: Alistipes sp. (assembly GCA_045602705.1). Classification (GTDB taxonomy): domain Bacteria; phylum Bacteroidota; class Bacteroidia; order Bacteroidales; family Rikenellaceae; genus Alistipes. The sequence goes on along the minus strand of JAZSCB010000013.1, from coordinate 34,063 downwards.
CCTTATAATATAAAAACGCAGAGCCCAAACAAATATTGCAATTTTATGGCAGAAAAGACAACCTACCACTTCAAGGTGGATCCCCAGTGGGCCGACTTTACGATGTGTGCATCGCTCTCTGCATTGACGAATGCCGTATTGGGGGTTGCCGGTGTGGATGCCCAGCGCAAGGGCTTTGGCACTGATACGCTGAACAAAGAGGACTACTCGTGGGTATTGTTGCGGATGGCCGTGGAGTTTGACCACCGCCCCGAGCAGTACACCGACTTCTCGATCACCACCTGGGTCAGCGACTACTCGCGAATGATGTCCACCCGTAACTTCACCATTCAGGATGGCGAGGGCAGGATCTTCGGTCGCGTGGTAACTCAGTGGTGTATGATCGACCTTACGACCCGTCGTCCGGTCGATATGACCACCCCCGAGATTGCCAAAAGCTTCGACGGCTATGTGGTCGATGCCCCGTCGCCCACCGATCCTCCCCGTCGTCTGGGAGCTATTGAACCGCAGACGCAAATCGCTCGGGATGTGGTTTATAGCGACATCGACTTCAACCGACACGTCAGCACAATGCGCTATATCGATATGATGATCGACCGCCTTCCCATCGAGACCTTTGCCGAGCAGCGTCCTATGCGTTTGGATGTCAATTTCCAGCGCGAGAGCCGCTACGGGCAGCAGCTCACCATCGGTCACGAGCACCGCGACGATTGCGAACTCTTTGAAATTTTGGCCGACGGCATCCCCTCGGTGCGCGGTCGTCTGGAGTGGCGATAGGGGATTTGGTACCGTATTTGATAAGGGTGGAACGAGAAAACTTTTCGTTCCACCTTTAATTTTATCACCTGCGTATGAAAAAACAGACCGCCTCCGAGAGCATTGAACACGCTGCCACCAACTACACCAAAAGCATCGAGCTGATGAATCGTGCCATCGGGCTGGAGATTGCCACCTCACTCCAGTATATGTACTTCCACACCACGGCCGAAGATGCCGGTTACCACTTCCTGGCCAAGATGTGGCGGCGTGTGGGGATCTCGGAGATGCGCCACATCGAGGAGTTGGCCGAGCGCATTCTCTTCCTGAAGGGGGAGGTCGATATGAATCCCTCGTTCCGCACCAAGCCACTCCACGGTGTGGAGGAGATGCTCTCCCTGGCCTTCGAGTTGGAGCGAAGCACCATCGACCGCTATAATGCCTGGGCAAAGGAGGCCTCCGAGCATAGCGATGCCGCCACCCACACCCTTTTTCGCCGCCTGATTGAAGAGGAGGAGCGACATATGGATACCTTTGATATCGAACGGGAGAACTTGAGGGCCTACGGCAAGGAGTATCTGGCTCTGCAGTCGATTGCTCACGCCAAAGCAGAAGAGCGGGATCGCTCACCAAAGAGCGAGTCGTAGAAACAGGGAGGGGAAGCCCTCCCTTTTCATTGCTTATTGAATTTTTTTTGCTACCTTTGTCATCGTATGAGCAATCGACTCCATATTCGACTTTTGGGGCCGGCCTACCCCTATCGGGGAGGTCTGGCAGCCATTATGCACACGATGGCCCGCCTTTGGCAACGGGAGGGGCACTGCGTGAAGCTAGACACCTTCACGGTGCAGTATCCCGAATTTCTCTTCCCCGGCAAGAGCCAGTATGCCTCGGGGAGTGCACCCGAAGATCTCGAAATCGAGCGTTGTCTCCATACGGCCAATCCCTTCAATTGGTTGCGAATGGGGTTGCGCCTGAAGCGCGAGCGGCCCGATGTGGTGGTCTTGAAGTACTGGACCCCCTTTATGGCCCCCTGCTTCGGCACCATTGCCCGCCTGGCCCGCCGAAACGGCCACACCCGTTTTATCTGTCAGATCGATAACGTGGAGCCCCACGAGCCCCACTTCTTCGACCGCTGGCTGAACCGTTGGTTCCTCGGTGGGGTGGATGGATTTGTCTATATGTCGGAACAGGTGGGGCGTGAGTTGCGTGCCTACACCTCGGCTCCGGCCCTCTTTTCGCCCCACCCGATGTTTGAGAACTATGGCGAGCCCCTTGATCGTGAGGCGGCGTGTCGCCGTCTGGGACTCGATCCGGCAAAGCGTTATGCCCTCTTCTTTGGTCTGATTCGCGACTATAAGGGGCTTGATTGGCTGCTCGACGCCTGGAAGCAACTGAAGTTGGCAGGAGGCATCGGATCGGAATATCAATTGGTGGTGGCCGGTGAGTTTTATACCGACAAAGATCCTTATCTGCAACGGATTGAATCGCCTGAGCTGAAGGATTGCGTCATCCTGCACGATCGTTTCATCCCCGACGAGGAGGTAAAAAACTACTTCTCGGCTGCCGATTTTCTGGTTCTCCCCTACAAGAGTGCCACCCAGAGCGGCGTGACGCAGATTGCCTACAAGTTCCGTTTGCCGGTGATCGTAACCAATGTAGGCGGGTTGAAGGAGATTGTGTCCGACGGGCGGGTCGGCTTTGTGGCCGAACCCTCGGTCGAAGGGGTGGCCCGAGCCATTGAGCAGATTCTCGATCCCGGACTGCAGGCTCGTTTTCGCAGGGAGATGGCAGAGGAGTCGAAGCGTTTTTCGTGGGAGGAGATGTGCGGAAATTTGCTAAAAGTCTATGCAATGTGTCGCACAAACGAAAAATAGTCGTATTTTTGCGGATGCAAATCGTTGAGAAGCAAACAGACAAAAAAATAGAAAAATGGAAGCAATTGTAAAGAACAACTTCAACTTTCCCGGCCAGGAGGGCCACTATGTAGGTAAGGTGCGCGATGTCTACAGCATCGAGAACGACTACCTGGTGATGGTGGTTTCCGATCGTATCTCGGCCTTCGATGTGGTACTGCCCAAGGGAATCCCCTTCAAGGGTCAGGTACTGAACCAGATTGCCGCCAAGTTCCTCGACGCCACGAGCGACATCCTGCCCAACTGGAAGATCGCCGTGCCCGATCCGATGGTGACCGTGGGCCACAAATGCGAGCCCTACAAGGTGGAGATGGTGATTCGCGGCTACCTCTCGGGCCACGCTTGGCGCGAGTACAAGGCCGGCAAACGAGAGATTTGCGGTGTGGCAATGCCCGAGGGTATGGTTGAGAACCAGAAGTTCCCCGAGCCGATCATCACCCCCACGACCAAGGCCGACGAGGGCCACGATGAGGATATTTCCAAGGAGGAGATCATCGCCCAGGGGCTGGTTTCGCGCGAGGAGTATGAGCAGTTGGAGGCCTACACGCGAGCCATCTTCCAGCGTGGTACGGAGATCGCCGCCAAGATGGGTCTGATCCTGGTTGATACGAAGTATGAGTTCGGTAAGAAGAATGGCCAAATCTACCTGATGGATGAGATTCACACCCCTGATTCGTCGCGTTACTTCTACGCCGAGGGGTATGAGGAGCGTCTGGCCAAGGGTGAGAAGCAGAAGCAGCTCTCCAAGGAGTTTGTTCGTGAGTGGCTGATGGCCAACGGATTCCAGGGTCAAGAGGGTCAGCAGGTACCCGAGATGACCGAGGAGATCGTGGCCGGCATCACCGATCGCTACATTGAGCTCTATGAGCAGATTACGGGTGAGAAGTTCCAGAAGGCCGAGGAGACCACCGATATCCTCGCCCGTATCGAGAAGAATGTTACCGACTGCCTGAACGAGCTGAACCGATAAACTGCTCCTTCAAGCATCAAAAAGAGAGGCCGCAGCAAATCACTGCGGCCACTCTTTTTTGTTGGGAGATCGTAATTTACTTCTTCACGTTGGGAAGCTCCAGACCGTAGCCCTTGCGCTTATCCTCCACCTTGAGCCAGAGGCCGATCAGGAAGGCCATTACGCCAAACGAGGAGAAGATCAGCATCGGAAGGGTATAGCCGCCCGTAGCATCGAGTACCGTACCGATCAAGAGGGGCACAGCGAAGAGACCGATATTCTGGATCCAGAAGATCACGCAGTAGGCCGAGCCCAGAATCTTCTCGTCGATAATCTTGGGCACCGAGGGCCAAAGGGCTGCCGGTACCAGCGAGAAGCTCACGCCCAGGATGACGATGATCGTCACGGCGAGGGCCTTCGAGGGGAAGATGGGCAGCAGGAAGGCGAAACTCAAGTGGCAGGCAATCATAATCAGAGCACCCACCATCAGCATCGTGGCACCCTTACCCTTGAAGTCGAGTAGCGCACCCAGGAAGGGGGTAAGCACCATCGCCAGGATGGGGAAGCAGCTGAACAGACGCGAAGCGGTCTCCAGATCCACACCCAGGGTTACCTCCAGGAAGTTGGGGGCATAACGCTGGAAGGGGAAAATGGCCGAGTAGTAGAGCACGCACAGAAGGGCTACCAGCCAAAACATCTTGCTGGTGAAGATCTTGCCCAGATCGCGGAACTGGAACTCCTCGTCCGACGACTTCTCCTCCGACATCTCACCGGCCTCTACCAGCTGCTTGTCGAGCTTGATGTCCATCACCGTAAAGACGGAGTAGCAGATCAGACCGATGAGCAACAGGGCGGTGCAGAAACCGATGGGGGCCACGATCGACTGGTCGAACATATTGGAGATCATCGGCGAGAGCCACATCACGGCAAAGACACCCAGACGGGCGATCGCCATCTCCAGACCCATTGCGAGGGCCATCTCCTTACCCTTGAACCACTTGGCAATGGCTTTCGAAACGGTTGTGCCGGCCATTTCGCAACCACAACCGAAGATCATAAAGCCGAAGCAGGCCATCTTGGCACTGCCGGGCAGGGCGGGCCACCAGCTGTTGAGCCAGAGGCAGAACTCGCTCTCCTGGAAGCCGTCGGTGATACCGATGTACTTGATCACGGCACCAATCACCATCAGCGAGGCTGACAGAAGACCCGTGAAGCGAATACCCATCTTGTCGAGGATGATACCTGCGAAGATGAGGAAGAAGCAGAAGACGTTCAGGAAGTACTCCGAAGCGGCGTAGGTGCCGAAGGTGGAGCTGTCCCAGCCGCGAGCCGACTCCACGAGCGACTTCAGGGGCGACATTACGTCTACAAACATGTAGGCGAAGAACATCATCAGCGCAATGAGAATCAGGGCCGCCCAACGGGCAACCACCGAGTCATTGATTTTTTGTTTGATAGCTGTTGTCATAAAAATTAAATATTTAAATGAATTAGTTGTTTAGTCGTGTTCGATGCGGGCATACTTCTTCAACATCTCATACGCCTGTTCGATGCCCAGCTCACCCGCTTTCGAGAGGTCGAGGCACCCCTTGCGCGTATCCTTCATTACGATCTGCACCAAGCCGCGGTTGTAATAGGCCTCGGCAAATTGGGGGTTGAGCTCGATGGCGCGCGTATAATCTTCATAGGCCTCGGGCAACTTGTCGGAGAGGGCGTAGAGGTTGGCACGGTTGTACCAGGCATAGGCAAAGTCGGGGTAGAGCTTCAGGGCCTTGTTCAGATCCTCAATCGCCTCGTCGTAGTCATAATGGCATGTCGTGCGGTTTTCGAGTTTCAGGGCTGGGTCGTTGTCGATCGTGATGCGCTGGTAGGCGTTGTCGATCGAGGAGATGAAGTCGATCATCTCGGCCCGTGTTGTGGAGCGATTCAGGTAGAGAAAGGGGTTGGAGGGGTTGAGCCGGATCGCCTGTGTGTAGCTGCTTACGGCATTGGTGTATTGTTTCACGAGCGACTGGGTGATACCCCGCATAAAGAGGTGCTCCCAGCTGTGATCTTGCTGCAAAGCCTCGGCGGCTGCCCGGTCAAAGAGCAGTAGCGAGTCGGACGAGATCTTGCTGTCGCCGTGGGTGAGTACCATCCGCTCGTCGTTGATGCGCTTGCGGAAGTCGACCATACGCGGCGTAAAATAGACCTGACGCAACGCCTCCAGCGTGGAGTCGGGGCGGGTAAGGGTAAACTTGAAGAGAGGGATGAGTTGCAGATCTCCCTGTGGATTGCGGGCCGTAGTGCGCTCGAAGCGACTGCCCGAGAGGTTCGAGTCGAAGGAGAGCAGACGGTCGAAGTGCTGCGTGGTGTCGGCGTAGATCGAGTAGGTGGTATCACTCAATCGGGCTCGATAGTCAGCAATCTTGCGCTGTGCAGCCTCATGGTCACGCTTCGCGGCACGCATATCCCCCAGACGGTAGTGAACCGAGCTGCGATTCAGATAGGCGTTGGCAAAGTCGGGATAGAGGTCAATGGCACGCGTAAAGTCGGCCAGGGCCTCCCGATTGCGTCCCAGGTAGGCGTAGAGCGAGCCTCGGTTGTAGTAGAGGAGCACGTTGTCGGGTGAGTAGTGTGCTACGCGGTCGTAATCCTCCAGAGCACGGCTGTAGTCACCGATCTGCGAGCGGATGATAGCGCGGTTGTAGTAGGTGATCGAGGAGGTGCTGTCCAACTCGATCACCTTGTCCAGGTCGCGGAGCGAGAGCAGTGGACGGTGGGTGTTCGAGTAGACGATGGCGCGATTGAAGTAGGAGAGCAGGTGGGTAGAGTCGCAGGCGATGGCTTTATTGAAGTCGGCCTCGGCCTCCTCAAACCGCTCCTGCTGCATATAGAGCACGCCGCGGCGGTTGTAGCTCTCGGGATACTCGCGGTTGGTGCGAATGGCGGTGTTGAAGTTCTCGTAAGCCTTCAAGGTATCCTTTAGCTGGAGATAGGCAACACCTCGATTCAGATAGGCATCAGCCACCTTTCCCTCCTGGATAATAAATTGGTCGAAATCCTCGATGGCCTCTTGAAACTGCTGATTCAGTAGGCGCGTTACGCCTCGGCTGTAGTAGGGGTTGGGAAGGTCGGGGCGCAGATCGATGGCCTCCTGAAAATCCTTCAGAGCATCCTCGTAGTTGCCCAAACGCGAACGGGTGATGGCGCGGTAGGTGTAGGCGATTGTATAGACGGGATTCAGCTCCAGGGCGAGCGAGAAGTCGGCATCGGCACCAATCAGATCCCCCAGCTGGTACTTGGCAATGCCGCGCCAGAAGTAGCCCTCGTAGGCCTTCTCGTCGGCACGCAACAGGATATTGAGGGTTCGAATCGACTCCTGGTACTCCTTCTCCATAATCAGGCGACGGCCCATCCAGAAGAAGTACTCGCGGTTATACTGCGACGAGGCGGGCCACGCCGCCAAGAGCATCACCACCACCAAGAGGTATGTTCGCAGAGTACGCACCTAATCCAACTCGTAGCCAAAGCGACGCAATTGCTTGTCGTTGTTGCGCCAATCATCATTCACCTTAACGAAAAGTTCAAGAAAAACCTTCTTGCCGAGGAAGCGCTCCATCTCCTCACGGGCCTTCTGACCCACTCGCTTGAGTTTCTCGCCCTTGTGGCCGATCAGGATGCCCTTCTGCGAGTCACGCGAGACATAGATCGTGGCCGAGATACGGTCGATCGTCGGCTCCTCCTTATAGCTTTCGATCTCAATCTCGCAGCAGTAGGGGATCTCCTTCTCATACTGCTTGAGGATCTGCTCGCGGATGATCTCCGAGGCGAAGAAGCGGAGGGTCTTGTCCGTCAGCGTATCTTTGGGATAGTAGGCCGGTCCCTCGGGCAGCAACTCCAGGATGCGGTCGAAGATGGCCCCTACGTTGAAGCCCTCCTTGGCCGAGGTGGGGATGATCAGAGCCTCGGGCAGTCGCTCGTGCCACTGGGCCACCAGGGCCGTAAGCCGCTCCTGATCCGTGAGGTCGATCTTGTTCACCACCACGATACAGGGAATACCGCTCTTGTGGATCTTCTCTACCACTTCGGCACCCTCCACATCGCCCTGCTCCACGGTGTCGGTGACGTAGAGAATCACATCGGCATCCACAATGGCACCGGTGACAAACTTCATCATCTTCTCCTGCAACTTGTAGTTGGGCTTCAGAATACCCGGCGTATCGGAGTAGACGATCTGAAAATCCTCGCCATTGACAATACCCATAATGCGATGGCGCGTGGTCTGAGCCTTCGAGGTGATGATCGACAGACGCTCACCCACCAGGGCATTCATCAGGGTAGATTTCCCAACATTGGGGTTTCCGATAATATTGACAAATCCGCTTTTGTGCATAAAATGCTAATTTAACGGACAAAGATAGCAATTTATTACCGTTTTTCAAAAAAGAAGGCGACAGGAACATACTCCTGTCGCCTACATTGAATTCCAACGGGTTGGATTATCGGCGAAAACCGCCACGGCCCATCGGCATCTTGGGCATCTTCATATTGCCGCCGGCCACCATCTTCATCATCTTGCGCGTCTCATCAAACTGCTTCAGCAGTCGGTTTACCTCGGCCATCGAGGTACCCGATCCCTTGGCAATGCGCTCACGACGACGGGCATTCAGCACCTCGGGGTGCTCACGCTCGTAGGGGGTCATCGAGTCGATGATTGCCTCGGTCGACTTGAAGGCATCGTCGGGGATATCGACATTCTTCAGCATCTTACCCATACCGGGGATCATCGAAGCGACATCCTTCAGGTTACCCATCTTCTTCACCTGGTTGATCTGCGAACGGAAGTCATTGAAGTCAAACTGATTCTTCACGATCTTCTTCTTCAGACGACGGGCCTCCTCCTCGTCGAACTGCTCCTGGGCACGCTCCACCAGTGAAACGACATCACCCATACCGAGGATACGGTCGGCCATACGCTCGGGGTGGAAGACCTGAAGGGCATCCATCTTTTCGCCACTCGAGATAAACTTCAGCGGCTTGTTTACCACCGAACGAATCGAGATGGCGGCACCACCACGCGTATCACCGTCGAGCTTGGTCAATACCACACCGTCGAAGTCGAGACGATCGTTGAACTCCTTGGCGGTGTTTACGGCATCCTGACCCGTCATCGAATCAACTACGAAGAGGGTCTCCGAGGGGTTTACGGCTGCCTTGATGGCGGTAATCTCCTGCATCATCGCCTCATCCACGGCCAGACGACCCGCCGTATCGACAATCACGATGTTATAGCTCTTCGAGCGGGCATAGCGAATGGCATTCTCGGCAATCAGCACAGGGTTTTGGTTCCCCTCCTCGGTGTAGACCTCCACGCCGATCTGTCCGCCCAGCACCTTCAGCTGGTCGATGGCCGCAGGACGATAGACATCACCCGCCACAAGCAACACCTGGCGACCCTTCTTCTTGAGGAAAGCGGCCAGCTTGCCCGAGAAGGTGGTCTTACCCGATCCCTGCAGACCGGCAATCAGGATGACGGCCGGATTGCCCTGGATGTTGATGTCGGTTGCCGTGCCACCCATCAGCTGGGCCAGCTCGTCGCGCACGATCTTCGTCAGCATCTGGCCGGGCTTGACGGCGGTCAGCACATTCTGACCCAACGCCTTCTGCTTTACCTCGTCGGTGAAGTTCTTAGCCACCTTGTAGTTCACGTCGGCATCAATCAGTGCACGACGAATCTCCTTCAAGGTCTCGGCCACATTGATCTCGGTAATCTTGCCCTCACCTTTTAGGACTTTGAATGACCGTTCCAGTTTTTCGGATAAACTCTCAAACATATCTTTTTTCTATCTTTTTTCCTTGATCGGGCAAAGATACGAAAAATTCAAAATTCAAGATTCAAAATTTAAAATTATTTTGATTTTTAGTCGTTTTGCGGACTCGCCGAGAGAAAGCGGGCAGGATCCTCCATTCGGGAGCGACAACTGCAAGGGGAAAAATATTTGACATCGGAAGGGGACTTTCCGAAACGGAGCGGGAAGAGTTTGCTTGATTTAGAGGAGGAAATTTGCACTTAAGGGAGGTCGGAACCGAATGGGGCATACTAGACGTATGTTCCATTCGGGAGCGACGACTGCAAGGGGAAATTTACCCTATAAATCAAAGCAAACCTGCTTCGTAGTAGATAATAATCTGCTCGATCATATGATCCTCGCCATCCTTGTCATAGTCATCTTTGAGATCGTGGCCGAAGATCTTGCCGATGGCCTGCCAGAAGCCGGCAACAAAGCCGTTACGAAACTCCTTGAGGATCTGATAGGGGGTATATTGGGTCTCGCGGTCGATGAGCTTGATGAGCACCTTACCCTGGGTGCGGGTCATCTTTTTGAGAATGGGAGTGTACTCCGCCTCGATATCCTTGGCGAGCTGCTTGAGGTACTTTTCGCGCTCGCGTTTGGTATTGAGCTGCGCCAGATCCTCCTCCATATTGGCCATCTTGGCCGAGGCGATCTGGGCGATGGGGTAGACCTTCTTGACGGCGGCCACCAACTTGCGCCACTTACGGGTGTCGATACCCTTGGAGTAGACGAAGATGGGGATGGAGAAGATGTGGGGGATGGAGTCGCCCTTCTCGTCGATACTCCAATCCTGGTACATATAGCCCTTGCTACTCGGACGGCGACGCAGTCGCTGGCCATAGGCGTCGGCGACGGTACCGACGAGGAAGGCTGCGAAGAGCAATATGGCGAGAAGTCGTTTCATCTTTGGTAAAAAAGTGCTATCTTTGTCTCGGGTTGACAAGAACCCTCTGCAAAGATAACGATAATTGCGTGAAATAAATTATAAAAAGATTGATTTTTATGTTGGAAAAGGGATTATCGGCCATCAGTACCACGACGGTTACGGCCGAAAATACGGCAATTGCAATGGGCTCGGGCGATATGACGGTCTTTGCCACCCCTTCGATGGTGGCCCTGATGGAGAATGCTGCGATGCAGGCTGTGGCTCCACATCTGGAGGCAGGGGCTACGACCGTAGGCTCGGAGATGAACACCACCCACATCAAGCCCTCGGGGCTGGGTGCCGCCATCACGGCAACGGCGGTGTTGGCTGCTGTCGAGGGGCGCAAACTCACCTTCAATGTAGCGGCCCGCGATGGGGAGGGGCCCATTGGTGAGGGTACACACGTCCGCTTTGTGGTGGATCGTGAACGCTTTATGAGCAAGGTGAAGTAGTTTCGTTTCGAGACGACGAACTTTTTTGGAGGAGCGTTTGGCGGGGAAATAAAATTTGCTTATCTTTGCACCGCTTACGAGCAACGGATTGAACTGTGGTGTAATGGTAACACAGCAGATTTTGGTTCTGTCGTTCTGGGTTCGAGTCCCGGCAGTTCAACGACCGCCACAGCCGAGAGGTGCGATATAGGCGGAGGCACGAAGTGTCAACAAATAAAGAAGAGGCTCATGATGCTTGCATCGTGAGCCTCTTCTTTGTTGTATTCAGACATCGCCTCGATGCGTGTACCGTAACGCCGCCGCCAAAAGGTTTCACTCTTTGCGGGCACAAAAAAAGAGAGGTTTTCGGCCTCTCTTTTTTATTACTCCACGCGGCGACCCTTCAGCCACACCTCCTCGATCAGAGGAGTCTGGTGGGCATAGGGGAAGAAGGCGAGCGAAGGAAGCGGCTTCGTCAGGAAGAAGTTGGCTACCTTGCCCTTCGTAATCGAGCCATAGTCGGCCGAGGCCCCCATTGCGTAGGCTCCGTTCAGGGTCGAGGCATTGATCGACTCGGCAGGAGTAAGTTTCATTCGGATGCAACCCATTGCCATCACAAAGCGCATATTACCCGAGGGCGAGGATCCCGGATTGTAGTCCGAGGCGAGGGCCACGCCCAGGCCGGCATCAATCATCTGACGGCAGGCCGTATAGGGCATACCGAGGAAGAAGGAGGCTCCGGGGAGACCCGTGGGCATCGTATTGGAGCCGCGCAGCACCTCGATTTCGGCCTCGGTGGTACGCTCCAGGTGGTCCACCGATTGGGCATCGTACTGCACGCCCACCTGCACACCGCCCGAAACAGCCAACTCGTTGGCGTGAATCTTGGGTTTCATTCCATACTGCTGACCCGCCTCCAGAATCTTGGCCGTCTCCTCGACGGTGAAGAAACCCTCGTCGCAGAAGACATCGACAAAATCGGCCAACCCCTCTCGGGCTACGGCGGGGATCATCTCACGGCAGACCAGATCGACATACTCGGCTTGGCGACCCCGATAGGCACGACCCACGGCGTGGGCCCCCAGGAAGGTGGCCTTGACTCCGATGGGCGAGTTCTCCTTGATGCGGCGAATCACCCGCAACATCTTCAGCTCATCCTCGGTCGTGAGGCCATAGCCCGACTTGATCTCCACGCAACCCGTCCCCATTTGGATAATCTCGTTTACGCGCTCCATAGCCTGGCGGTAGAGCTCCTCCTCGGAGCAGTCGTGCAGGCGGTCGGCCGAGTTGAGAATGCCGCCGCCACGCTTGGCGATCTCCTCATAGCTCAAGCCGTTGATCTTGTCGAGGAACTCCTGTTCGCGGCTGCCGGCATAGACCAGATGGGTGTGGGCATCGCAGAAGGAGGGGAAGAGCCAGCGGCCCTCGGCATCGATCACCTGATCAGCCTCGGGCAGTTCGCCCGTACCGTAAGCGGCGATGCGTTCATCCTCCACCAATAGCCAGCCATTTTCGAGGCACTCCAACTCCTTCATTGCCGAGCCCTCTTTACGCAGTACGCCCGCGGGCACAAGGCCCACGAGCATACCGATATGGTGAATCAGCGTCTTCATAGGATCGGCTTAAAGCGACTTGACAAACTCCACCGACTTGGCGATGTGGGGATACATCACCTGGTCATCGTCCACAAAGGGTACCACCTGGCGGTAGGCGGCTACCAGCTGCTCCAGTCGCTCCGAAGAGCGGGCGGGGCGGCGGAACTCCAGGGCCTGGGCAGCATTGAAGAGTTCGATGGCCAACACACGCTCCGTATTGCAGACTACGCGATAGAGCTTCGTGGCGGCATTCGAGCCCATACTTACGTGATCCTCCTGCCCCTGCGACGAGGGGATCGAGTCGCACGATGCGGGCCAGCAGAGTCCCTTCGACTGGCTGACAATCGAGGCCGCGGTGTACTGCGGGATCATAAAACCGCTGTTCAGACCCGGTTTGGCAACCAGGAACTTCGGCAGGCCGCGCTCACCCGAGATGAGCTGGTAGATGCGACGCTCCGAGATGTTGCCCAGCTCGGCCACGGCGATGGCCAGGAAGTCCATCGGCAGGGCGATCGGCTGGCCGTGGAAATTACCGGCCGAAATCACTTTGTCCTCATCGGGGACGATGGTGGGGTTGTCGGTTGCAGCGTTGATCTCGGTGGTCAGAACGCTCTCCACGTAGGCGATGGTATCCTTCGAGGCACCGTGTACCTGGGGGATGCAGCGGAAGGAGTAGGGATCCTGCACGTGCACCTTCTTGCGGGCAATCAGCTCCGAGCCGGCCAGCAACTCTCGCATCACGCGGGCCGTCTCAATCTGACCGTTGTGGGCACGTACGGCGTGTACGGCGTGATCGAAGGGCTCCTGGCGACCGTCAAAGGCCTCCAGCGAGAGGGCTCCCACCAGGTCAGCCACACGGCTCAGGCGGCGCGACTGGATCAGGGCCCAGACGCCGTACGAACTCATAAACTGCGTACCGTTCAAGAGGGCCAGACCCTCCTTCGACTTCAACTCGATGGGTTCCCAGCCACGCTCCTTGAGCACCTCGGCGGCGGGAACGATGCGACCCTTGTACTCCACCTCGCCCAGGCCGATCAGCGGCAGACACATATGGGCCAGGGGCGAGAGGTCACCCGAAGCACCCAGCGAGCCCTGCTGATAGACCACCGGCAGGATATCCTCGTTGAAGAAGTCCACCAGACGCTGTACGGTGCAGAGCTGTACGCCCGAGTGGCCGTAGGAGAGCGATTGTACCTTCAAGAGGAGCATCAACTTCACAATCTCGTTGGGCACGCGCTCACCCGTACCACAGGCGTGCGACATCATCAGGTTCTTCTGGAGCTGCGAGAGCTCGTCGGCACCCACCGAGATGTTACAGAGCGAACCGAAACCGGTCGTTACGCCATAGATGGGCTCCTTCTGCGACTTCATCTTGTTGTCCAGGTACTCGCGGCAACGCACGATCCGCTGCGTGGAGTCCTCGCTCAACACAAGTCGTTTCTTCTCGTTCAGAATAGCCGCCACACAATCAATCGAGAGGTGGGCAGAACTTATTTCGTGAATCATACGTTTATCGTTTTTTTCCTTTTTCTATTTTTGGTTTTCTTTTTTTACACCCTTTCGTTTCTTTTGGGGATGAATCTATTGGAAGGGTTTATTTCAAGGCCTCCTTGATCATCTCCTCATCGGCCAGATTGGGCAGCGTGACCTTCAGACCCGGCGTGCGCTCCATCTCGCGTTTGATGGCGAAGATGGCACCTTCGTTGCGGGCCCAGCTGCGGCGGGCGATACCGTTGTTCACATCCCAGAGCAACATCTCGCGGATGTGGCGATCCGAATCCTCCGAGCCATCGATCACCATACCGAAGCCACCGTTGATCACCTCGCCCCAGCCGACACCACCGCCGTTGTGGATCGAAACCCACGTTGCACCACGGAAGGAGTCGCCAATGACGTTGTGAACCGCCATATCGGCCGTAAAGGAGGAGCCGTCGTAGATGTTCGAGGTCTCGCGGTAGGGCGAATCGGTACCCGAAACGTCGTGATGGTCACGACCCAGTACTACGGGAGCCGAGAGCTCACCGCGCTTGATCGCCTCGTTGAAGGCCAGGGCAATCTTGGTGCGGCCCTCGCTGTCGGCGTAGAGAATACGCGCCTCGGAGCCTACCACCAGCTTGTTCTTCTGGGCCTCCTTGATCCAGTGAATGTTGTCATCGAGCTGGCCGGCGATCTCCTGGGGAGCCGTCTTGCGGATCTCCTCCAGCACCTCGGTTGCGAGGCGGTCGGTCGTAGCCAGATCCTTCGGGTCGCACGAGGTACATACCCAGCGGAAGGGGCCGAAACCGTAGTCGAAGAACATCGGGCCCATAATATCCTGCACATAGGAGGGGTAGCGGAAACGCTTGCCGTCAGCAGCCATCACATCGGCACCGGCACGCGAAGCCTCCAGCAGGAAGGCGTTGCCGTAGTCGAAGAAGTACATACCGCGGTCGCTCAACTTGTTGATGGCGGCAGCCTGGCGGCGCAGTGACTCCTGTACGCGGAGTTTGAACTCTTCGGGATCGTCGGCCATCATTCGGTTCGACTCCTCATAGCTTAAGCCTGCGGGGTAGTAGCCACCGGCCCAGGGGTTGTGCAACGAAGTCTGGTCGGAGCCGAGTTCCACCTCGACACCCTCGGCAGCCAGACGCTCCCAGAGGTCGACCACGTTGCCCTGGTAGGCAAGCGATACGGCCTCCTTGTCTTGGCGGGCACGCTCGATGCGGGGCATCAGTTCGTCGAGCGAGGTATAGACCTCATCGACCCAACCCTGCGAATAACGCTTCTGCACGGCGTGGGGATTGACCTCGGCTACAACGCTGACCACGCCCGAGATCACACCTGCCTTGGGCTGGGCTCCCGACATACCACCCAGACCGGCCGTCACGAAGAGCATACCGCGGACATCCTGCTGACCGGGCTTCATTCGTTTGCGAGCGGCATTGAGTACCGTAATGGTGGTGCCGTGGACGATGCCCTGCGGGCCTATATACATATAGGAGCCGGCGGTCATCTGGCCATATTGCGAAACACCCAGGGCATTGAACTTCTCCCAGTGGTCGGGTTTCGAGTAGTTGGGGATCACCATACCGTTCGTCACGATCACGCGCGGAGCATCGGGGTGCGAAGGGAATAAGCCCATCGGGTGGCCCGAATACATCACTAGGGTCTGCTCGTCGGTCATCTGCGAGAGGTACTGCATCGCCAGGCGATACTGGGCCCAGTTCTGGAAGACGGCACCGTTACCGCCATAGGTGATCAGCTCGTGGGGGTGCTGGGCTACGGCGTAGTCGAGGTTGTTCTGGATCATCATCATAATCGCAGCGGCCTGACGCGAGCGGTGGGGGTAGTGGTCGATCGGACGCGCCTTCATCTCATAGTCGGGGCGCAGACGATACATATAGATGCGGCCATAGAGGCGCAACTCCTCGGCAAACTCCTTAGCCAGCTCGGCGTGGTGTTTGGCGGGGAAGTAGCGCAGGGCATTCTTGAGGGCCAGGACGCGCTCCTCCTCCGAGAGGATCTCCTTGCGACGCGGGGCGTGGTTCACCGACGGGTCGTAGGGTTTCGTGGCGGGTAACTGATCGGGAATACCCGCCTCAATATCTTTTCTAAACTGCTCCAAAGTCATAGTAATGCGGTTTTATTTGATTTTCGACTCCACGATGGCCAGGATCTCGGCCTCCTCTCTGCCGGCAGCGACAACCAGGGCCTCGGCCTCACCCACCAGCTGGTCGGCCGTGGCGCGATCCTTCAGACCGGCGGCATTGATCTTCACGTTGAGAGCGGCACCCACGATGGCACTGCGGATGGCCAGGGCACCCACACCGGCATCGGTCACCGAGTTGGGGTTACCCGTCTCAGCCATTGCGCGCACCAGCGGGAAGGCCTCATAGGCGGTCTTGACCGTACGCAGAGGCACCTGCGTAGCGTAGAGCGTGGCGGCCTCCAGGGCGGCAGCGCGGGCAGCCTTCTCCTCGTCAGTCGATTTGGGCATCGAGAAGACGGCCATAATCTTGTTGAAGGCCTCGGTATCCTCGTCTACCAACCACAGCAGCTCCTTCATCAGGGCCTGACCCTTGTCGGCCCAATCCGAGAACTCCTTCCAACGCTCATCCCAGCCTGCCTTGTGCGACGAGAGATTGGCCACCATCGTACCCAGAGCGGCACCCAGTGCTCCCATATAGGCCGAGATCGAACCGCCACCCGGAGCGGGGGACTCGCTGGCCGTCTCCAGGGCAAAGCCCGTGCAGGTCATATCGACCAAACCGGCCTTCTTGCTTTCGGCCTCCAGCATATACTCGATCACCTTCTCCTCGGGGTTGAAGGGCTTCAGGTCGTCCAGACCCATCGACTTGATGGCAATGCGGATGATCTCCGACTCGGCGATACCGGTCGAACGCTGCTGCTTCTCCAGGAAGTAACGACCCGCCTCGATCAGGGCGCGCTTCGGAATCAGACCTACAATCTCCGTACCCGTCACGCGGACACCGCGCTCGTTGGCAGCACGACACACCTCGTCAAAGGCGACGTGGAGCGGGGTAACCGAGATGTTGGTGAGGTTCATCGAGACCTGGGCGATCTGATACTCGTCGATGTACCAGCCGATGGCCTTGCAGGCCTTCAGCGTACCGGGCTTCATTACGGGATTGCCCTTCTCGTCCTTGATGATCTTGCCGGTGATGGGGTTACCCTCACGCATCGGACGACCCTTCTCGCGCACGTCAAAGGCGATGGCGTTGGCACGACGGGTCGAGGTGGTGTTGAGGTTGTAGTTTACGGCGATCAGGAAGTCGCGAGCTCCGACGGCGGTGGCACCCGTGCGGGCTACCCCCTCGTCGAAGGGACGGGCTCCAAAGTCGGGAGCCTCCTTGCCCACCATACGCTCGGGCAGGGCCTCATACTCGCCACGACGGCAGACGGCCAGGTTGCGACGCTCGGGGGTGAAAGCAGCAGCCTCGTAGGCATAGACCGGAATCTGCAACTCCTCGCCGATACGCTTACCCAGCTGACGGGCCAACTCGGCGCACTCCTCCAGCGTAATGCCGGCAATGGGGATCAGCGGGCAGACGTCGGTGGCACCCATGCGGGGGTGGGCACCCTTATGACCGCGCATATCGATCAGCTCGGCGGCCTTCTTTACCCCCTGGAAGGCGGCCTCCAACACTGCCTCGGGCTCTCCTACGAAAGTTACCACCGTACGATTGGTGGCCTCACCGGGATCCACATCCAGCAGTTTCACACCCTTGACAGCCGTAATGGCAGCCGTGATACGGTCGATCACCGAACGGTCGCGTCCCTCGCTAAAGTTGGGGACACACTCAATAATTCTTTTCATCTATCATATGTTTTAGGTTTGTTGTTCGTTTAATCTCCCAAAGATAAGTAAAATTTTGATTAATATATCACAGGTGTACAACAAATTCATGGTAATTTCCACATGATTTCCAAAGCACCCAGTATTCAGTTAAATTTTTAACTTGCTGTAGTTCAGTGTATTGGTGCAAAATTACTGAAATTTCTGTAAAATTCCAAATTCATCTAGTTGTTTACCAACCAATCAGTTAGGGATTTTTATTGTACACCATGAGTATATTAACTATTTTTTTAATACCCGTCTCTCGCACCCTCGGGATTGAGATTGCCGCGTCGCTTTGCTCCTCGCAATGAAGCGAATAATGGTGATTTTACGGGAGATATGGGAATTATGGGAAAATAATTCTAAATTCTAAATTCTAAATTTAGAATTTTCAGCCTACTATTTTCTTTTCATACCCAAATCTATTTGGGAACTTTTTGCTATATTTGTATCCATAGAGAATCAACAAACCAATTTTTCGATGATGAAACGCCCCCTTTTGCTGCTGATTGCGCTGCTGATGGTGCCGATGGTGCTCGGCGCGCAGAACTACTTTGACATAGTGCCCCACACGACGAAGGAGGCCCCCGAGGTACGCTTTGCGGGCTATGCGTCGGCCGGTGTGATCTTCATGGAGGGCGGTGCCGGGCCGACGGTCGATGTGAGCCTCGGGGCACGCATCGGCGAGCACCTCTTCGTGGGTGCCGAGACGGGCTCCCACGCCCCCTTCATCCCCTATTCGCTCCGCTTCGATATCCCCACGCTGGGCGACTTTGTGGTCAACGACACCGTCTGCGCCCACTACATCCCCCTGGCAGCCCACATCAAGGGTTACCTGGGTCATCCCCAAAAGTTTGTCCCCTATATTTGCTGCTCGGTGGGTGGATTCTTCGGCACGACCGACATGCGGGGCATCAACGGCTTCTACACCCGCATCGGGGTGGGCTACGACCTGCGCCGCTTCTCGATGAGCGTAGGCTACAACTGCTTGGTCAAGCAGGGGGCCATGCACGGCGGATTTGTCAAGCTGGGAATTCGCTTCGGTCGCTAATTGGACCTATCCCCAAACCCTTCATCACCCGCACCCATGATTGCCCTGCCGACCCTGCTGCTGGCCCTGCTCTGCCTCACAAAGGCAAGGCAGCACGGCTGGTGGATTCCGCTCGGACTGCTCCTCTCGGCGGCAGGCGACGCGCTCGGCTCTGTGGGGCTGTTCTGGGGACAGATAGGGGCTTTCGCCCTGGCGATACTCTGCTATACGGCCGCCTTTCTCCCCGATGGCGCTCTGCGCCGCAGAGGGGTGTGGCTGCTTGCGGCCCTCCTTGCGGGGGGAGGCTTGGCATTGACCCTTTGGCTGATGCAGCGAGCCTCGACCACGGAGGCGGTGGCGGTGGGAATCTACGCCCTGCTACTCTGCTCGATGCTCACAGCCTCCCTGCTCGATCGGGGCCCGGGGCGAGCCTGGGGCATCGTGGCAGCCCTCCTCTTCGTGCTCTCCGACGCGCTGATCGGCTACTCGCGCTACCTCGCACCCCACCCCCTCTCCGACGGGTGGACACTGCTCCCCTACTACGCCGCACAACTTATCTTCGCCCTACGATATGTGTTAAATTCAAAATTTTGAATTTTGAATTGTCAGCCTGCGGCTGACTGCACGCGTACCCCACCGGTCGCACGGGTATTTTTTTGATTAATATATCACAGGTGTACAACAAATTTATGGTAATTTCCACATGATTTCCAAAGCACCCAGTATTCAGTTAATTTTTTTAACTTGCTGTAGTTCAGTGTATTGATGCAAAATTACTGAAATTTCTGTAAAGTTCCAAATTCATCTAGTGGTTTACCAACCAATCAGTTAGGGATTTTTATTGTACACCATGAGTATATTAACTAAAATTTTTCAAACAGGCTCTCTGAAAGAGCCTCTATTTACCTCTATTTTTTATGAATTGAGGCTTCACTCTTTTTTTTAGGGCTCTAAAAGCGTGCTTTGAAAAATTATGTTTATCTTTGTCGGATGTAAAAAGCATTACGAACAAAAAACGAAAAGTTCTCCGATATGTTAAGCAGACGTTTGTTGCGAATCAAGGCCTTGAAGGCCCTCTACGCCCACCTCAAGACCGAGGCTGACAATATGATGGCCTCCGAGAAGTCGATGCTGGCCTCCATCGACAAGGCCTATGACCTCTATTTCCAGATGTTGAGCCTGCCCGCCGAGCTCGTGCGCTACGCCGAGAGCCGCCAGGAGCTCAACCGCCAGAAGATGATGCCCACCTTCGAGGATCTCAACCCCAACCTCAAGTTTGTGGAGAACAGCGTGATCCGCGTACTGCAGAACAGCGATACCATTAACGACTACTGCGCTGCCCACAAGCTCTCCTGGGCCTCCTGCCCCGAGCTGATCAAGTCTCTTTACAATCAGATTATTGAGCGTGATTACTTCAAGTCTTATATGAGCAATTCAGAGCGCACCTTCCAGGAGGATCGTCAGCTCGTGGAGCGCATCTTCAGCGAGGAGCTGGCCGCCTGCGAGATGCTCGACGAGGCTCTGGAGGAGATCTCGATTCTCTGGGCCGACGACTTGAACTTCATCCTCGTGATGGTGATGCGAACACTCCAGAATCTCAAGCCTTCACACCTCGACATCAAGGCTCTGCCCAAGTTCAAGAGCAGCGACGACAGCGATTTTGTCTGCCGCCTCTTTGAGAAGAGCCTGATCCACTACAATGACCACCTGCGCTTCATCGAGCGTTACACCTGCAATTGGGATGTGGAGCGCATCGCCTTTATGGACAACCTGATCCTGGTTTGCGCCCTGACCGAGCTCACGGAGGCAGAGTCGATCCCCGTGAAGGTGACCTTCGATGAGTTCATTGAGATCTCGAAGGAGTACTCCTCGCCCGGCAGCAGCACCTTCATCAACGGCATCCTCGACAAGATGGTGGCCGACCTCACGGCTGAGGGCCGCATCCGAAAGTCGGGCCGCGGCCTGGTGGAGACCACGAAGCGATAGTGTATGGGCCGACTCCTCTGCGCCCTGCTCCTCCTCTTCACGCTTGGGTGTGCCCCTCGTACCCCCAAGGCTGAGACAACCCCCGCACCTCGCGGAAAAGAGGTGGTCATTACGGACTCTTTGTTGGTCTGTGGAGGCTCGGATACGCTCCGCCTGGGGCGACTGGGGAGTGGCGAACAGGCGTTGGTACGCTTCTCGCTCCGTAACCAAAGTACTGTTCCGTTGGTCATTTTGAGCCACGAGCTCACCTGCGGCTGCATCGAGTTACACTATGAGAATAAGCCCGTTGCGGTGGGCGGATACCTTCCCGTGGAGATGCAGTTCGATAGTCGGGGGCTCTATGGCTGGCAGCTCAAACTCTTCTACCTGCGCCTGCACGGCTCCGACCACCCTCTGAAGTGCTACGTCGAGGCGATCGTGGAGTAGGATTTGCTTTTTCGGGCCGCTTTTTCTATCTTTGCCGGGGCCGATGAAAGGCAACGAATGGGGCGTGACTCGGATGGGAGAGGAGAGCGATCCCCAAACTAAACTGAAAACAGAGAAAATTAACACTTAAAAAACAGACAAGACTATGATGAATTTATTGCAGACGGCTGCCCCCCAGGCGGGAGGTTCGCAGCTCTCGTTCTTCCTGATGATCGGTTTGATGATTCTGGTGATGTGGCTCTTTATGTGGCGTCCCGAGTCGAAGCGTCGCAAGGAGTTGCAGAAGTTCCGTGACGGACTGAAGAAGGGCGACAAGGTGATCACCGCCGGCGGTATCTATGCCACCGTGAAGGAGATTCAGGAGACGACCCTCTTGATCGAGGTGGACAGCAACGTAACGCTCCGCATTGACAAGAATATGGTGGTGGCCGATCCCTCGCAGCAGCCCGCTACGAAGTAATTCCTTCGAAAAACTAACCACAAAAAAGCCGAGTTTTACAACTCGGCTTTTTCATTTCTCTTTGGTTCGTCCTCGGCGGATTCTCGCCTCTCCGATCTCTATTCAAGGCCCTTTTTCAGGTTCTCGCGCAGCTCTTTGAGGTGGATGATGCGCTGGTTGTCGCTCCCCCGAAAACAAAGGGTCGGATCCTTGCGTTCCAGTACAAAACGGCCATCAACCAGGGTGTCGATATACTCCAGACAGCCGCGCCGTTCCTCATCGGCCAAACACTCTTCCAGCGTATAGCCCGTGTAGCACCAGATGTTCTTTCCTGTGCGGAACTTCAGGGTGTGGAGCAACTTGACCAAGAGCTCGGGCCGATACATCGGATCACCCCCCGAGAGGGTAATGCCGTCCAACAGGGGGTTGTCGTTGATCTCGCGGCAGATCAGATCCAGAAACTCATCAGTGAGCGGATCCCCGACTTGGGGGCTCCAGCTCGCGGGATTATGACACCCCGGGCAGTGGTGGCCACACCCCGCCAGATAGATCGAGTAACGAAGCCCATACCCGTCGGCAATGGTCTCCGGATAGATCTCGATGACCCGCAACTGCTCCATCGCTACCGATGCTTCACACGGTCACGCTCCTCGGCCTGCTTGGCCGAATTCCACGACTCCAGACTGCCGGTCAGGTAGCCCGTGATACGGCGCATTCGCGAGATGTTGTCGGAGTTGCAGAGCGGACACTCAGCGTAGATCACCCCGCGATAGCCGCACGTGCGACAGGTATCGACAGGATGGTTGATCGAGCCGTAGCCGACCCCCTCGTCCTCCATCACCTTCACAATCTTCAGAATGGCCACGGGATTCTTCTTAGCCTCGCCATCGAGCTCGACATAGGTGATATGTCCGCCCTTCGTAATGGCGTGGAAGGGGGCCTCGAGTTTGATCTTCTCGACAATCGAGACGGGCTCCTTCACGTCGATATGGAACGAATTGACGTAGTACTCACGGTCGGTCACCCCGGGAATCACGCCGTAACGTTTGCGATCCATTCGGGTAAAACGGCCGCTGAGCCCCTCGGCGGGGGTTGCCAGCACCGCATAGTTGAGGTTGTACTTGGCCTTATACTCGTTCACCACGGCATTCATCACCTCCACCGCATCGTAGAGGGTCTGCCAGGCCTCTTTCGAGTGGGCGTGGCCCTCACCATAGATCGCCACCATTGCATTGTGTCCGCCAATGAAGCCGATACCGAGGGTTCCCTGCTTGAGGATGTCGCCCACCTCCTGGTTGGGCTCCAGGGATCCGCCCCCCTTCCAGACGTCGTTGGCCATCATAAAGGGGAACTGGCGCGAGAGAGCCGTGCGCTGGAAGAGGTAACGCTCATAGAGTTGCTCGGCAATCATCGCCGAGGTCTTGCGTACCGACTCCAGGAAGATGGCGCGGGCCTCCTTGCGCAGGGTATGCTTGTTGCCGTCGGGAATCAGGTCGTTGGCCTCCCGCACCGCCTCGATCGCCAGACGCGGCATATTCATCGAGGTAAAAGAGAGATTTCCGCGGCCCCAGGAGCTCTTCTCGCCGTGGAGATTCTCGAAGACACGCGTGCGACAACCCATCGTCGCCACCTCGTAGCGGAAACGCTCAGGGTCGTCGGCCCGCCACTTCTCGTGTTGGTTGTAGGGGGTATCCAGGAACATAAAGTTGGGGAAGAGGGCCGTGGCCGTGGTGTTGCACGACTCGACCAGCAGATCGAAGTTGGGAGCCTCGAACTCCATCTCACCCCGCAGGGCAGCATCGAAATCCTTGACCGCCTTCTCGTAGTCGTTCTGGCTCCACGAGATCCCCTCCTTGAGCTTGAAGATCTGAATCGGGAAGACCGGCACCTCGCCGTGTCCCAGACCCTCCATCGTCGCCTTCAGGAGCTCACGCACCACCATACGCCCCTCGGTCGAGGTATCCGTACCATAGTTGATCGAGCTGAAAACCACCTGATTACCTCCACGCGAGTGCATCGTGTTAAGGTTGTGCAGAAAACCCTCCATTGCCTGATGGGTATCCTTGCGGGTGGCGGCAAAGGCCTGCTTCCAGGCCATCGAGATCTCCTCCTCGGTGAGTTCCATCCCCTGCTCGCGAAGGCTCTTTTGCAACGACTCCTTGTCGGTGGGATTCTCGTCGATGGTGTGTACCTGCTCACGAATCAGCTCCTTCAGTGCACTGCGCTCGATGCACTCCGACCCCTTGAGACGGAGGATAAACTGCACGGCATCGGTCAGGTGCTTGCAGAAGGTCTTTCTCACACCCGGGGCCATAAAGTAGTCAAAGGCGGGAATCGACTGTCCGCCGTGCTGCTCGTTCTGATTGGTCTGGAAGACGATGGTGGCCAGAGTTGCATAGCTCTGAATCGACTGGGGCGAGCGCACCGATCCGTTTTTGGTCGTAAAGCCGCGCTCGTAAATATCCTTCAGGTCATACTGCAGGCAGGTGGTCGTCTTGGTGGGGTAGTAGTCCAGGTCGTGAATGTGGATATCGCCGTTCCGGTGGGCCCGCCCGTGGCGTACACCCACCAGATACTTCAAGGCATAATCCTTCGTGATCTCCGAGGCAAAGGTCATCATCTGGCCCGCCGGCGTGTGCGACGACATATTGGCATTCGAGAGGTTTACGTCGTTCTTCTCCACCGTCACAATGCCATCCATCACGCTCTTGATCGAGGATTTTCGATCGCGCTCCACGGTGCGCCACTCACGATAGATGATGTAACGCTTGGCAATGGAGGGATTGCGGAGCATCAGTCGCTCCTCCACGCGATCCTGGATCTGCTCCACCGAGATCTCCGACTCGGTGATCGAGGCAGCCACCTCCCCGGCAATCTGGTTGATGACGGACTCTTCGTCGTTCAGGCCTCCGGCACGGTAGGCCTTGGTGATGGCCCTCACGATCTTCTCAATCGAGAAAGGCTCCCTTTTTCCATCACGTTTGATGATGGAGATGTGTGTGTAATCCATTCGGTTGGTTAGGTTAGGATGTTTTACAATAGAGCCCGTCCCCGCAGGCTCGGTTGCTGCTCGCAGGCAGGTTTTCTGGCTCGGGCCACCCCTTGCGTGCCTTCCCATCCCTTGCGGGACAGTGACGTTGGATTTCGCAAGCGTTTCGGCCTCTCACAGCAGCGGGACTGCCCGGGATTTTCACCCGATTCCCTTTTACCTCGGGGCAAAGAGAGCCCCCAAGGCACCTGAAGCACCACAAAGGTCTCCATTTTTTCGTTGTGGTGCAAGAGCCTCGTAAGAAAAGTTATCAACAATCTGTTTTCATCTCCCTCGACACCCCGACTCTGCATAAAAAAGTGGAAAAAATTGCCGTTTTTGAAAAAATATACTATCTTTGTGCCCCGAACAAACCCGGAGAGGTGCAGGAGTGGTTGAACTGGCCCGCCTGGAAAGCGAGTAAACGTCAAAAGCGTTTCAGGGGTTCGAATCCCCTTCTCTCCGCAAACGAAACGGAGCAAGGAGGTGTCGATAATTCGACACCTTTTGTTTTTTATGTCTGCGACATAAGCCTGTTTATGGGTATCGACTGCAAGGCAACCCGCCAATGCACAATATATAAACTCCGAATGTTTCGGAAAATGCAGAAAAATAAGTAACTTTGCAACGATAGAGCTACCCTCTTTATCGCTTGCAATAAAATTGGATGATAAACAATTAGTCCACTATGGGATATCAAAGAAGGATTAGTCAAGGTGAACTTAAGTATGTTCACGAAAGTGCTCGGGCTCGAATGGAATACAATCCAGAATTTGCGGCAAAATATAAAAAAATAATTGAGGAACACCCATTCTACAAGAGCGAGAAAGACGCGATGCAAGCAGCCATTGACATCAGTAATAAGGGGCAGCAGGGTTGTCAGATATGGGCGAAGATAGGTGTTGATGAAGAGTACTACTACATTCAAGACTATTTCATTGCCTCGGATAATATCCAAATAAATGTTGCTGCTGAATATGTAGGTATGGTACAAATATATTTTCTATAAATAATAGCCCTCACATAGCGTATGTGAGGGCTATTTGCTAATTTCTCTTGACGGCTATTATAGAACGATTCCAAATGACCATATAATCTACACCTTCACAGTACATACCATCATAACCAAGCGCACAACCGTATGTATTGGCAAAAAATCTTGAAGTGCCTCCGTATTTCCTTCGTTGCTCTGATGTTAGACGATCCCACATTAGATACAATTCGCTCTTCTTGATCATCTTTGGTTTCCTCGTCCAAGTCATTTCCGATATGGTGTGATTGCCATCGCCATACACTATGCTACTACGATATGCCCGCTTTTTCGCTTCTGCTGTTATGGCGGTGCTTAAATTGCGACCATCCCACGCTGAAGTTGCGACATACATACCATCACCGTGTACTCGACCGTTCGGGCCATTTAGCTCCAATAAATCCGCCCGATAAAGTTGCGCTGCAAACTCACTGCTCGTCATATCCTTTCCGTTAAAAGGTGTTGGATTCACGGTGCGGTAGAACACGTCGCCGCAAGCCTTTTCAAGAACGGCAAACTCTTCCTTTGATACCAGCTTCGCAGGAGAATCGAATCCCTGGAGTCTTGCAACATTGTTCGTAAATGTACCTCTGAACGGGTCCTCCGACTTCGTCTTTGTTGCGTCGAAACTTGCCGTTATATCCCTACCCACAACTCCGCCTTTATACTCCTTATTCAGGGCGGTATTGGAGCCTGCGCTGCGCTTTATCTGGCTTGCGAAGAGCCTTTGCTGTTGCTTTTCTGCTTCGGCGATACCGGCACGAAGCGCATCGAAATCCCGTCTCTGGATAGCGTCCTCCATCTTGGCCACAGATCCCTTAAACACGGAAGATCTTGTTTTGAACGCCGCGAGGTCAGTAGCCTTCGCGAGCAATTCGTTCCACTCGATCTTTCGGGTCGTGATCTTGATATTCTCCTCCAGGGAGTTCTTCACGATGGCCTTCTGCGAGTACCTGATCGTCGGACTGGTGAGCTCAAAATCCAACTTATTCTTCAGGTGGTCGAGAGGAGCGGCGGCGATCGAGGAGTAGCCGTATTTCTTCAGCCACTTCTTCATCACAACATCCAGGTCGTTGTACGCCTCTTGCAGGTCGGCCATCGTGTAGGAGCGGTGTAGCTTATGAACGTTCGGGATCAGTTCCGAGAGAGCCTGCTCCCGCTTCTTCATAGCGAGCACATCGGCAGCGGTCGAACGGGTTGCCGTCTGCATACGCTTGAGATCTCCGGCTTCGATGTAGCCCTTGAGAGCCGAACAATCCACCTCTCCGTAGTCCTGCGCAACCTTGAGCACGTTGTTGGCGGCGAGCTTGATTTTGCGGTACTTTTCCCGTCTCGCATCCCAGGCCTCCTGGATTGCCTGTACCTGCTCGGGCGTTCGGGCGGCGTGGCGTTTGGCAGCAATCTCCAGCGGGGTGAGCTCTTTGGGAGCAAGGGCGGCCTCGACAAAGGAGCTATTGTCGCGGATGTAGTAGGGGAGCGACTTGGCCGAGGCGATACGATCGGCGTGGTCGGTGATCCACTTTCTAAATCCCTCGGGCGGGTTGGCGACATATCGGCTGCTCAACTCGGGGCGTAAGGGCTCCCCTCGGCGGCGGCGTTGCTGGTCGGCACGCAGCTCCTCGTCAGTCATCGTGATCGGCGTGGCGAAGCAACGTAGTAGCCGAATCTCGTCTCTACAATGATTCGAGAGATAAAAAAGTCGCCTCCGACGAATAATCGGCCATAATTATTCCTATCTTTGCATTTCAAACGGATCATTATTAAACAAACACAAATATGAGACACCTTTTCAAAATGTTTTGCGTAGGGCTGCTGCTGGCTGCGACGATGACGAGCTGTTTCCGTCCTGAGGAGCCCAAGCCCAACTCTCCGGCCGCCAAGATCGAGGGCTACTGGGAGCTTATCCACTACAAAGAGTCGGGTTGGGATCGCTATTACGACGAGAATGGCGTGGAGCTCAACACGGATTACTACAACGAGTCCTACGACATCCTGCCCAACGACGGAAACGAGCAGTACCACATCCTTCGCTTCCTGCGCGGCTTGGTTTGGGCCGTGGCGATTGATGACCCCTGGTCGGTGGATCTGCTCAATGTGCCCATCCCCTACACGATGGATGGCAACAAGATTCGTTCGATGCTCTTTGAGCAGGAGCACACCAACGAGGCGACCGTCACCTTCAATAAGAGCGGCGACGAGATGGTGCTCCACTTTGTGGATGAGGGCTACTATGGCGATCCCGAGTCCGACGACTACTACGAGCACTACGAGTATTGCGAGATGTGGAACACCTACCGCCGTGTGGATGGCGATGACTACGATGAGGAGCCCGACGAGGGGGGTACCATCATCGTCGTATCGACCCCTCTCTCGAACAAGGCCTGGGAGACCATTCATATCAAGCACCACTACCTCTATCGGGATGACAACACGGGAGAGGTAGCCGAAGATCAGGGAGAGCAAGAGATTATCAAAGAGAACGGCGATGGGCTCTGGAGCCTTTGGTATTTTACCAACCAGAATGTCCACATCGTCGATACCGACAACCCGGAGATGGTGGAGCTCCTCTTTATGCCCATTCCCTACACCTATGAACAGAGGACGGGGCTCTTTGTCTCGCAGATCGTCGAGGGCTACTACAACAACGAGGCGACCATCACCTTCAACGAGAATAACACCGAGTTCGTGCTCCACAAGTTCGAATCCGGCCACAACGGCTCCGGCTATGAGGAGATTGAGACCTGGCACACCTTCCGCCGCGACGACGACTACGTGCCGACGAAATTCTTTGACTAAATTAAGGAAGTATGCTGTTCAATCTGATGATCTGTGCCCTTACGCTGGGCACCCCGACCATAGAGAGTCCCGATGAGGTGGTGCTCACCCCCGCCGACACCCCCGTCGTGGAGATGGAGCTCAAGAAGCGAAGCGACGACGAGCCCGAAGAGGAGTGGCGAATGGATCCCAAGAAAGAGAAGTTCTGGGCCAAGCGCAAGGCAATGCGCATCGGCTACCTGAAGCACGACTTCCAGGGTGCCGAGAGCTACCCCCTGCCCACCAAATTCGGTCTCAGCCTCACCCGAGCCAAGAGCGTCTGGTTACACAAGAAGCCGATCGGCAACTTTATGAAGTTCGGTTTCGACCACGGCCTCGACATCAATTACACGATGTTCCAAAACAAATTCACCGACGACCACTACACGGGTCCCTCGGGCTATATGGGCCCGCAGGAGGATCTCGATAACTACGTTGATGAGGAGGAGAGCGGCCCCAATTTGAGTTCGATGGGTTCCCACTACATCTCGCTGGGTTATGCCCTGGGTGTCTCGCTTACGATCAACCCCGTGGCCCAGCTGCGCCTGGAGGGCTATGCCCACTTCGTCCCCTCGGTCGGTCTCCAACTCTCGGGCACAAACCTCTACCTCGGCTTTATGCCCTACCTGAAGTATGGCTGTGAGCTCTCCTACGGCTTCTTCGGCGTCGGTGTGGAGTGGGGTACGGGCGTCAGCAAAATGAGCGATATGATGCCCAAGCTCATCGGCGAGGGTTACCCCTCCAAAAATAAGTTCTACTCCAACTATACCAAAATTTACGTCTCGTTCCGAATGGGCAAGGCGAGATAGCGGGGTAGAGCCTGCCACCTTAATTATTATAGAGGGAGTCGCATTGCAGCGACCCCCTTTTTTTGCGCCAAACACAACACTCCCGAAAAAAGTTCGCAAAAAAGTTGCAGAAACAAAAAAATTGACGTAGTTTTGTGATATCAAAATAATATCATTTCAATAACCAATAAAAAGCAACTGTTATGGAGAATCGCAATTTTGTTTACAAGGGTTGGAAGGCCAACGGTTTCCTGGCTCTCTTCCTGATTCTGGCTGCCACGGCACTCGGCATCGTAAGCATCGTTTATGGGGCTAACGCCTCGACGACCACCTGGGGGATCGCCCTAATCGTGATCGGCATCTTAATCGAGATCGCCGCCTTTATTTCGCTCTTTGGCTTTATGCTGCTGGAGCCCAACGAGGCCCGTGTACTGCTCTTCTTTGGCGAGTATCGCGGCAACTTCCTTCAGACGGGTTTTTGGTGGGTCAATCCCTTTATGTCGGCCAAACAGATCTCGCTGCGTGCCCGCAACCTGAATGCCGAGCCCATCAAGGTAAACGACAAGACGGGTAACCCCGTGCTGATTGGTCTGGTGCTGGTGTGGAAGATCAAGCAGGAGGAGATCTACAAGGCGGTATTCGATATCGACGCTCCGCAGACGGCTGCCGGTGTAGGGGTTTCGGCCAGCGACCGTATGAAGGTGCTGGAGAACTTCGTGTCGGTACAGAGCGATGCGGCCCTGCGCCAGGTTGCTGGATGCTATGCCTATGACAACAACAACGTTACAGCTGATGAACTCACGCTCCGCTCGAACTCCGACGAGATCAACGAGCAACTGGAGCAGAAGGTCGGCGAGCGTCTGGCAATGGCCGGTATCGAGGTGGTCGAGGCCCGCATCAACTACCTGGCCTACGCCCCTGAGATTGCTGCCGTAATGCTGCGTCGTCAGCAGGCCGATGCCATCATTTCGGCCCGCGAGAAGATCGTGGAGGGTGCTGTTTCGATGGTAAAGATGGCCATCGACAAGCTCTCGGAGGATGGTGTGGTGGAGCTCGACGAGGAGCGCAAGGCCGCAATGGTCTCCAACCTGCTGGTAGTGCTCTGTGGTGATGAGTCGGCCCAGCCGGTAGTCAATACGGGTACCCTGCACAACTAATCGTATGGCGACCAAAGAGACACCCAAGAGCTTTGTGCTCCGTGTGGATGCCGAGACGATGGAGGCGGTGGAGAAGTGGGCGGCGGATGAATTCCGCTCGACCAACGGCCAGCTGCAATGGATCATCGCCGAAGCCCTCCGTCGCAGCGGCCGCCTGAAAAAAACGAAGTCCAAAACCGCAAAAACAGAACATGATGAAATGGCTCGATAGATTCAATTCTCTGACCAAGAAGAACTCGCAGGCCAAACTGCGTCTTGGCTCCTGGGTAGGGGTTGTCGCCATCCTGGTCGGAGCCGGAGCCCTCGGCCTGGGTGAGCGTCTCGGTACCCCCGATGCCCTCTGGATCAAGATTGCCGAGTGGGGTGCGGTGGCGGTCTTTGCCGGAGATATAGCCCGTTCACTCTTGAAGCTCTCGCCCCGCAAACGCTGGGAGACGATCTTGATCTGCAGCCTCTCGATTGGCGGTGGTCTGCTCGTCGGCTCGGTGGTTCTGTGCATTGAAGGGGAGGCTGAATGGTCAAAAGTCCTTGTAATGGGACTTCTGATTCTCTTGATCTTTGGCGGATTGGGCTTTGTAATGTGGCGACACGAACTGCGCCGTCTGAACTCCCTGATTCTGGAACGAAAACTGCAACGCAAAAAGAGATGGAACCAATGAAAATCGTCATCTTTACCGGTGCGGGGGTGAGTGCCGACAGCGGCATTGCCACCTTCCGCGACTCCGACGGCCTCTGGGCCCAATATCGCATCGAGGATGTCTGCACACCCGAGGCTCTGCGCCGCAATCGAGCCCTGGTGGTGGAGTTCTACAATATGCGCCGCCGCGAGCTCTTCGAGAAAAAGCCCAACGCTGGCCACTACGCTCTGGCCGAGCTGGAGAGATACTTCGATGTGGAGGTGATCACCCAAAATGTCGATAACCTCCACGAGCAGGCGGGCTCCTCGCGCGTACTGCACCTCCACGGTGAACTGACCAAGTTGCGTTCAACCCGCAACCCCGAGGTAATTGTCCCCATCGAGGGGTGGGAGCAAAAGCTCGACGCCACAGCCCCCGACGGCTCCCTGTTGCGCCCGCACATCGTCTTTTTCGGCGAGTCGGTGCCGATGATCGAGCCGGCCACGGCTCTGGTCGAGAAGGCCGACCTGCTGATTGTGGTGGGTACCTCCCTGGCGGTCTATCCCGCCGCCTCGCTGGTTCACTATGCTCGTCCCGAAGTTCCCATCATCCTGGTCGATCCCGGAGAACCCGACGTACGGATGATCCGCAATCCGCTCACCCACATCAAAGCCCGCTCGGCCGAAGGACTTCCCCGCCTGGTCGAGGAGTTGATCGCCCAAAAGAGGCGAGAAGAGTAAATCCAACAAAAAAAGCGACCTTCGCGGGTCGCTTTTTTTTGTTACTCCTTTTTGAAGTATCGGTCCAACAACTCGTGGGCCGCAATGAAGGAGGAGATCTTATCGCCCAACACGCGAGCCTCATACTCGGGGATGAGCTGCTCGATCTCGGGATTGAGGTAGAAACTCTGCTTCAGGGCCTCGTTGATCGACTCATACATCCAATACTTGTTCTGACGGTTGCGGTTGTGCTGGAAGTAACCATTCTGCTGGGTGTGGTCGAGATAGCTCTCCACCCCCTTCCAAACCTCCTCCAGACCCGTACCGGCCAGCGACGAACAGGTGTAGACCTGTGGTCTCCAGCCCGACTCAGGGGTGGGGAAGAGACGCAAAGCCCCCTGGAACTGCGTCTTGGCCAGCTCCGCCTTGTGGATATTCTCACCATCGGCCTTGGTGATGACCATCAGATCGGCCATCTCCATAATGCCACGCTTGATGCCCTGCAGCTCATCGCCGGCACCCGAAATCTGCAACAACATAAAGAGATCGACCATCGAGTGTACGGCCGTCTCCGACTGACCTACACCCACCGTCTCGACAAAGATCACATCATAGCCGGCTGCCTCACACAAGACCACCGTCTCACGGGTCTTGCGGGCCACACCGCCCAGTGATCCGGCCGAGGGCGAAGGGCGAATAAAGACATCGGGATTGTGGCAGATGGTCTCCATACGAGTCTTGTCGCCCAGAATCGAACCGCCGCTGCGCTCCGACGAGGGGTCAATGGCCAGGACGGCCAACTTGTGCTTCAGGGAGGTGACCATATTGCCCACCGCCTCGATGAAGGTCGATTTTCCGGCTCCTGGCACACCCGTAATACCGATACGTACCGAGCGTCCGGCATAGGGGAGACACTTCTCGATGATCTCCTGGGCCTGGGCGTAGTGGTCGGGATTCGACGATTCAATGAGGGTGATCGCCTGCGAGAGGATGGTGATGTTGCCCTCCAAAATTCCCTTCACATACTCGTCGGTGGAGAGCTGACGCTTCTTCCGACGCTTGAAATAGGGGTTTACAATCGGCTGATCGACAACGCCTTCCGCCACATTCAACGCACTCTCGTGATGTGCATCGATATACTCTTTCTCGTAGTGTTCGATTTTGGTATAGCTCATTCTTTTGCTGCTTTACTTATGCAAAGATAGAAAATTTCGGGCACCAAAAAATCAATTTTCCGAATTATTTTTCAGGGGGTCGATTTTCGCAAGAAAAAGAGAAAAAAAAGATGGTCGAAAGTTTTTTTAATTCGGTTTTTAGACCTACCTTTGTATGATTTATGAGCCGAAGATTTTTTAGCACAGAAATCCATCGACAGAAAAGTAACACTAACAAACTAAAATACAAACTTCTAAAACAAAAAAGAGCTATGAAAGTTTCACACATTGAGCATCTCGGCGTAGCCGTGAAGTCGTTGGACGAGGCCATTCCCTACTGGGAGAACGTACTGGGCCTGAAATGTTATGCCATCGAGGAGGTGGCTGACCAGAAGGTTCGCACCGCATTCTTTATGCTGGGTCAGACCAAGATCGAGCTCCTGGAGCCCACTTCGGAGGATTCGACCATTGCCAAGTACATTGAGAACAAGGGCGTAGGTATCCACCATATGGCTCTGGCCTGCGAGAACATCGAGGAGCAGCTGGCTGACGCCGAGGCACAGGGCATTCGCCTGATCGACAAGACCCCCCGCAAGGGTGCCGAGGGTCTCACTATCGCCTTCCTCCACCCGAAGTCGACCCAGGGTATCCTGACCGAGCTCTGCGAGAACAAGAACAAATAATTCAACTCAATAAAAGATTTCATTCTAAACAGCTATGAGCGAAATTCAAAACAAAATCAACCAGCTCATTGAGAACCGTGAGAAGGCTCGTATGGGTGGTGGCCAGAAGGCGATCGAGAAGCAGCACGCCAAGGGTAAGTACACAGCCCGTGAGCGTATCGAGATGCTGCTGGACGAGGGTAGCTTCGAGGAGTTCGATATGTTCGTTACTCACCGTTGCTACGACTTCGGTATGCACGCTAAGCACACCTTTGGTGATGTCGTTGTAACAGGTTATGGTACCATCGCTGGCCGCCTGGTATACGTATTCGCACAGGACTTCACCGTGACAGCAGGTTCATTGTCTATCTCTTTGGCAGATAAGATTTGCAAGGTTATGGATATGGCTGTTCGTAACGGTGCTCCTTGTATCGGTTTGAACGACTCTGGTGGTGCTCGTATCCAG
>JAZSCB010000012.1:0-262506 GCA_045602705.1 Alistipes sp. | reverse complement strand
TACGCGTTACGCACCCGTGCGCCGGTCGCCGACAATTGATGCAAGCATCAATCTCGCTGCCCCTCGACTTGCATGTGTTAAGCCTGCCGCTAGCGTTCATCCTGAGCCAGGATCAAACTCTCCATTGTAAAAAAATTGAATTGTTAAATCTTTCGCTCAAATCTCAAAGGTATTGTTTTTGAAATCACTCTTTTTCAAGAGTGGAAAAACTTTGCTGCTCAATATCTTCAAAGAACGTTGTTCTATCTCGTTTGTTAGAACTTTCTTGTTCAGGAGGCCTTCCGACCTCTTAAGTCTTGACCGCTTTTTTGAAGCGGAAAGCGGTTGCAAAGGTAAAACCTTTTTTTTAAACCACCAAATCTTTTTGCAAGATTTTTCAAACTTTTTTTCAGAACCGGCTTTCGTTTCGAAGCGAAAGCGGGTGCAAAGGTAAATCAAGTTTTTCAAATCTCCAAAAGTTTTTGAAACTTTTTTCAAAACTTATTTTTCAGAACGTTGCTTTGGTTCGGTGTTCCTCTCTCAAAGCGGGTGCAAAGATAAGGGCTTTTCATTCAAACTTCCAAATATTTTTCCAACTTTTTTCACACTTTTTTCGCCCCTTTTCTCCACCTGCCACATTATCAACAAGTTATATCTTAAAATTTTTTAAGATATTTCCACCCTACCCGGTCCCAAGAGGGAGATTGCTGTCGGAGCCGGATTCAAAAAGGAGATCTCGTTCCACAAGCAATGTAGGCGAGGTGTCACAAAAAGAGGGATTCCCCATTCGAAGGTGATTCCAAAGATTTTGCCATACCTATATTATATATATAGGGGAAGATCTTACAAAGGGAGAATTATTGCGGTCTCAAAGAAGAGAAAGAGGTCTTCAGGAGATGAGAAATCGGCGGTTCGAGCAACACACAACACCGGAATGAGTGAAAAAGATTTTTCTCTTTCCCCATTTTTTTCTACTTTTACCCAACCAAAAGTTTGCAAACACAATGAAGAAGATCAAAAATCCGTGGGCCCATCTGGCCGACCGGGGGTATCACTGCTTTGCCTGCGCCCCGGGCAACCCCTATGGACTGAAGATGGAGTTTTACGAAGATGGCGAAGATATCGTCTCACTCTGGCACCCCGACGACAACTACCAGGGGTGGCTCAAGACGCTGCACGGCGGCATTCAGGCGACGCTGATGGATGAGATTGGCGGCTGGTATGTCTCGCGCAAGCTCCAGACGGCAGCGATGACCACCAACCTCAATCTCCGTTATCGCAAACCCGTACCCACGGGATTGGAGCACACGCTCGAGATTCGCGCCCGCCTCAAGGAGCAGAAGCGCAACTTCCTGACCCTCGATGTCACCCTCTCGGTAGGGGGTGAACTCTGTACCTCGGCCGAGGTGACCTACTACTGTTTCTCGCAACAGAAGGCCTGCGAGGAGTTCTACTTCAGTGGTTGCGAACTGGAGGAGTAGTTGACAAAAAATGAGCGGTGAGTCCGATGGACTCACCGCTTATTTTTTATAAGGATGGTTACAGGATCAGATCCTTAATCACAATCCAACTCAACCAAAGCGAGACGGTAAGTTTGAGGCCCGTACCGAAGATGAAGGCGAAGAAGGAGCCGATACCCGCCTTGACGGCACGCAACGGATCGCTGTTGTCGTGGAGCAACTCGCCAATCACGGCACCCAGGAAACTGCCCATCAACATTCCGATCGGGGTGAAGAGGATACCGGCAAAGAGACCGATAATGGCTCCCACACTGCTCGACTTCGAACCGCCAAAGAGTTTGGTCATATAGGCCGGAAGGAGGTAGTCGGCCAGCAGCACAATCGCCGTCACCACGCCCCAGACCACCAGCTGAGTAGTCGTCACCTCGGTGTTGCTCAAAAAGAAGACGCAGAGCAGGGCTCCATAATTGAGGATGGTGCCGGGCAGGCCGGGCAGGATGCAGCCGGCAATACCCACCAGGGTCATCAGAACGGCTATAACAATCAGAAATGTCTCCATAAAATCGCTTGCAAAATTATCTCTATCTTACAA
Organism: Alistipes sp.; assembly: GCA_045602705.1. Taxonomy (GTDB): domain Bacteria; phylum Bacteroidota; class Bacteroidia; order Bacteroidales; family Rikenellaceae; genus Alistipes. The sequence continues at coordinate 260,475 of JAZSCB010000012.1, read as the reverse complement.
AGGTACGAATAAATACAATTTTACACCACACTCAAGGGCTCTTTTTTGTACGCAGCAGGGAGAACTCTCCCCTATTTTAACATCTTATAAGCCGAGGGAGAGTAGCCTGTCTGGTGTTTGAAGTACTTGCCGAAGAAGCTCTGGTTAGCAAAGTTTAGGTGGTAAGCAACCTCCTGAATACTCATCGTGGAGTAGCGCAGCAGGTTTTTGGCCTCCAGGGTTACATATTGGTCGATCCACTCCGAGGCAGAGCGGCCACTCACCTTTTTAATCAGCGTGGTGAGGTACTTGGGGGTGATACAGAGCTGCGAGGCATAGAATCCGAGACTTCGCTCACGGCGATAGTTCTCCGAAAGAACCTGCATAAAGCGTTGGAAATACTCCTCGTTACGGCTCTTGACCGAAGTCTCGGGAAGAGGTTGGGCATTGAGAGCCCGACTCATCGCACGACACAACTTAAAGAAGAAGAGTTGGAAATAGCTTCGGATCACCTCATTCTGAAAGGGCTCCTCCTGGGCCTCCAGAATCTCGGTACCAAGATGCTTGACAATGTGGAGCAGTTCATCACACTCCTCCTCCGAAATGTTGATAACAGGGGTATCCTTAAGCTTGAGAGCCAGCGGAAGGAACTGTTTGATATCAAAGTTCACCTCACGCGGCATCTCCTGATCAAAGCCAATCATCACACCGCTCCGGACAGGACCCTCCTCCTCCTGTTTGGGAATATGAAGGATGTTGTTGGGCTGGTTGATGAAGATGGTATTTTCTCGAATTTCGTGGTCGGTCAGATTGATCGAGATGGTTCCTCGCCCCTGCTTGCAGATCAGCAGAAAAAAGGCGTTGATACGGCAGGGATACTCCAACAATGAACCCGAATTATACTCGGCATACTTCTCCAGCGAGGCGATATAACAACCCCGGTATTGGATATCGAATTTCCCGGAATTAGCTTTCAAAATCTCTTCCGGCGAGATGGTTACAATACTCTTTTCTTCCATATTTTCTATCTGTTTTACGACAAATATACGGGGTAATTTTACATTTATTGCTCAAAAGGTTTAATTCGCCGACTTTTGGAACGACTAATCGAACAAAAAGAATAATCAACCTGAGAAATTCGACCAAACAGAAAAAAAATCGCCGAAGCAGAAGAACTTCGGCGATTTTTCGATGTTTCCCGATAAATCGGGAGCCCCAAAGATTACTGATTCATCGTGGCAAGGAACTCCTCGTTGGTATTCGTGAGGCTCATCTGCTTCTGCAGGAACTCCATCACCTCCGTAGTGGTCATCTCCGAGAGGTACTTGCGCAGCACCCAGGTGCGGCTCATCACCTCGCGCTTCAGCAACAGATCCTCACGACGCGTACCCGAGGCAATCACATTCACCGCCGGATAGATGCGCTTATCCGCCAACTTACGATCGAGTTGCAACTCCATATTACCCGTACCCTTGAACTCCTCGAAGATCACCTCATCCATCTTGGAACCGGTATCGATCAAAGCCGTGGCAATGATCGTCAGCGAGCCCTTCTCCTCCGTATTACGGGCTGCACCGAAGAAACGCTTGGGCTTGTGAAGAGCATTGGCATCCACACCACCCGAGAGCACCTTACCCGAGGCGGGCTGCACCGAGTTATAGGCACGGGCCAGACGGGTAATCGAGTCGAGGAAGATCACTACATCGTGACCACACTCCACCATACGTTTTGCCTTCTCCAGCACCATCTCGGCCACCTTGACGTGGCGCGAAGCCTGCTCATCGAAGGTCGAAGCAACCACCTCGGCCTTGGCATTGCGGGCCATCTCGGTCACCTCCTCGGGGCGCTCATCGATCAGAAGGACGATGATGTAGGCCTCGGGGTGATTATCGGCAATGGCATTCACCAGCGACTGCATCAGCATCGTCTTACCCGTCTTGGGCTGCGCCACGATCAGAGCACGCTGGCCCTTACCGATGGGCGAGAAGAGGTCGACGATACGATTCGAGAGGGTGTTGTGATTTCCGCCTGTGAGGTTGAACTTCTCACTCGGGAACAAGGGGGTCATATACTCAAACTGCACACGGTCGCGCACAAATTCGGGTTTCAGGCCGTTGATCTCCGTCACGCGCACCAGCGGAAAGTACTTCTCGCCCTCCTTCGGGGGACGAATGGCTCCCAACACCGTATCTCCGGGCTTCAGACCAAAGAGTTTGATCTGCGAGGGGGAGACGTAGATGTCATCGGGCGAATTGAGATAGTTGTAATCGGCCGAACGAAGGAATCCATAACCATCGGGCATCACCTCCAGCACACCCTCACCCTCGATCTCTCCGGCAAAGTCATCCTTGGTGATCACCTCCTCCTCAAAGTCGTGCCACTCTTCGGGTTGTGCCGGCTGCGAATGGCTCTCGGCCGGGGCCTCAAAAGAGTCGGACGCCTCACGGGGAGCACGACGGCTCCGAAGCTCCTCTCCCTCGCCCGCACCGTGATAGTGGGGACGTACCGCGGGAACGGCCTCCCCCTCAACCTCCTCTTTGGGAGCGGGGGACTCTGCCTTCATCAATCGGGGACGACGACCACGACGCGGAGCCTCCCCGGCAGGGGCTGCTACCGGCTCCGGAGTCGGTGCCGCATTCGTTTCGGGAGCCGCTGCGGGCTCCTCCGTATTTCGAGTGGCAATCTCCACAATGGCTGCCACCAATTCGCTCTTGCGTTTGCTCATTACATACTTTACGCCCAATGCCTTGGCAATTTCGCGTAACTCCGCCTGACTTTTACCCTCCAGGGTCTCCAAATCCTGCATATTGCTCTTTTTTAAACTATGTCTCTGTTTTGTTGATTGTAAAGACAGTCGGCCGACTGCCCTCGAATGGCTATGCAAAGATGGTGAAAAAGAGTCGATTTACCCAAGAGAATTTAGGGTTTACCCTCTCTTTTCATTGAAAAACACTCCGCAGAACCTTGCAAAGAGTCAAGAATCTCTCTTCACAAGGACAAAGATAGTAAAAAATATTCAAAAATCAAAATTCCAAATAGAGAGGAGCCTATTTAGGCCTCTTTTAATCATTGGGGCGAATGGTGGGTATTGTATACCCACCATTCGCCCCAACAGTTGTGGAGCAAAATATGCTCTACCAAATCGAAACGATTAATAGCGGTAGTGCTCGGCCTTATAGGGACCCTCCACCTTGACACCGATATAGTCGGCCTGGTCGGGAGTGAGGGTGGTGAGCTCCACACCGAGGTTGTCGAGGTGGAGACGAGCCACCTCCTCGTCGAGGTGCTTGGGCAGACGATAGACACCCACCTCAAGCTCCTTCTGCCAGAGCTCCAGCTGCGCCAGGCACTGGTTGGTGAAGGAGTTCGACATCACAAAGGAGGGGTGACCCGTAGCACAACCGAGGTTCACCAGACGACCTTCGGCCAGCACAAAGATCGAGTGACCGTCGGCAAAAGTATACTTGTCCACCTGGGGCTTGATGGTGGTCTTCTCTGCACCCGAATCCTCAAGGCGTGCCATCTGAATCTCGTTGTCGAAGTGGCCGATGTTGCAGACAATGGCCTGATCGCGCATCTGCTGCATATGCTCCAGGGTGATGATGTCGCGGTTACCGGTACAGGTAACGTAGATGTTACCCTCGGCCAACGCACTCTCCACCGTCTTAACCTCGAAGCCCTCCATTGCAGCCTGCAAGGCGCAGATGGGATCGATCTCCGTTACAATCACACGGGCACCATAGGAGCGCATCGAGCGGGCACAGCCCTTACCCACGTCGCCATAGCCGCAGACAACCACCACCTTGCCGGCGATCATCACATCGGTAGCACGCTTAATACCATCGGCCAACGACTCACGGCAACCGTAGAGGTTGTCAAACTTCGACTTGGTGCAACTGTCATTGACATTGATGGCGGGGACAAGCAACTTGCCGGCCTCCTGCATCTGGTAGAGGCGGTGAACACCCGTGGTGGTCTCCTCGCTCACACCCTTCCACTCCTTGACGGTGCGGTGCCATTTCTCGGGATCCTCGGCCAAAAGCTTGCGAAGCGTATCCAGAATCACAGCCTCCTCGTGCGACGAGGGAGCCACATCAAGGGTCGAAGCGTCATTCTCGGCATCAAAACCCTTGTGAATCAGCAGCGTGGCATCGCCGCCATCATCCACAATGAGATTGGGGCCCTTGCCTCCGGGGAAGCTCAAAGCCATTGCCGTACACCACCAATACTCTTCAAGGCTCTCGCCCTTCCAGGCGAAGACCGGAACACCCGCCTGGGCAATGGCTGCGGCGGCGTGATCCTGGGTGGAAAAGATGTTGCAAGAGCACCAGCGCACCTCGGCTCCCAACTCCACGAGCGTCTCAATCAAAATGGCGGTCTGGATGGTCATATGCAACGAACCCATCACACGTACCCCCTTCAGGGGCTTCTGGGGGCCATACTTGCGACGCACCGCCATCAAACCGGGCATCTCGTGCTCCGAAACCTCAATCTCCTTGCGGCCCCACTCGGCCAACGACATATCGGCCACCTTGTAGGGCAGGGTCAAATCCAAAAACATAATGCTATCTTTATAATTAAACTAAATTCAACTTCATTTCACGCACACGCACGATGTCGCGGGCAATCTGTTTGCGAAGCTCCTCCAGCGAGGCAAAGTGCACCTCTCCCCGCAACCACTCGACGAGCTCCACCTGCAGAATCGTTCCATAGAGCGAGGCTCCGTGGTAGTCGAGCAGGTGTACCTCCAAGCGTCGTTCGCACCCTCCCACCGAGGGATTTCGGCCCAGATTGGCCACCGCACCATAGCGAGCCTCGGGCAAGATCACGCGGGCAGCATAGACACCCTCTCTCGCCTCGAGTTGCTCCCCCACCTCGATATTGGCGGTCGGGAAACCTAACTCTCGACCCAACTGCCGTCCCTCAACCACAACGCCCTCGATCCGCATTTCTAAATCTGCTGGGTGAGTTTACGCACTAGGGAGAACTGCGAGAAGAACTCCTTGGCAAAGACACGAAGTACCGTATAGGCGGGGATGGCGAGCAGCATACCGAGAATACCGGCTACGGAGCCCGCCACCAGGATCACCAGAAAGACCTCCAGCGGATGGGCATTGACACGCTCGGAGTAGAGCGTGGGCTGGAGGATGAAATCATCGAGGCCCTTCAACGTGAGCAGGGTTCCGGCAATGACAAGCAACGTATGGCCCACGGTCATCCCCTCGATCGGGGTGATCATTCCCATAAAGAGCGACATCACACCTCCGATCACAGGCCCTGCATAGGGGACCACATTCATCACCCCCATAATAAGGCCGATAAAGGCGGCATCCTGCAACTTCATTCCAAAAAGGGTCAGCACCAGCGTCACAGCCGTCAGCAGGATCATACTCTCGGCCAGGATACCGCCAAAGTAGCGGGTCAAAAGGTGCGTAACGGAGTTCAGGGCACGGGTAACATTCTCCGAGTATCGCTCGGGGAAGAGGGCGCGCACCATCGAGAAGAAGAGATCATCCTCCTTCATAAAGAAGAAGGTGATAAAAGAGATCGAGAAGAAAGCGATGACGGCCGACCCCACAAAGCCCAGAAGCGAGGAGAAGGCTGCATTGATCATCGAGGGGTCAATCACCGACTGGAGGGTTGTCAGCAACGCCTCCCGCAGTGAGAAGTCGCCCGCAGGATGGGGGAAGTAGCGATTCATAAAGCCCTGCAACTGATGAATCGGCTCGTTGAGAGCCGCCAACACCTGCGAAAAGTCGATCTGGGAGAGGTGCATCACCTTGCCCGAAATCAGCGGAATCAGCAACAGGCACAGCAGAGCAAAGACGACCCAAATAGTCAGGAGGGCCAACGTGGCAGCCAAACCTCGCGAGAGGTGATGACCCCGAATCTGCAGGGTGGTGAGTTTTCGCACCAACGGTCGGCAGATAACAGCCAGGATGGCCGAGATCAGCACATAGAAGACGATGGAAGAGAAGTACCACACCAAAAAGCAGATCGCCGCAGCAATAGCTGCGCCGATCAGAAATCGCAGGACGGCTTGAGGAGTCGTATTCATAGGGTGAAGATTATTGAGCCGAGGGTTTCAAGCGAGCAATGGGGGTTTGCGAGCCCACCACGGGATCACCAATCTCCACCAACAGCTCACTCTCCTTCGGAATCAGCACATCGATTCGCGAACCGAACTTGATGAAACCCGAGACGGAGTTCTGCTCCACGTGGTTTCCCACCTTCATATAGGAGACAATGCGGCGGGCGATCAGTCCGGCCACCTGGCGGAAGAGCACCTCCTGCCCCTTGTCGGTACGGATCACTGTGGTCGTACGCTCATTTTCGGTCGAGGATTTGGGATGCCAGGCCACCAGGAAGCGACCGGGATGGTATTTGAAATAACTCACCTCACCTGCTACGGGTACCCAGTTCATATGGACGTTGGTTACCGACATAAAGATCGAGATCTGAAGCATCTCGCGTTTGAGATGCTCCTCCTCCATCACCACCTCGGTCACCACCACACGTCCGTCACAGGGCGAGAAGACCAGCTCCTCATCGTGAATTCGCACGCGACGCGGCTCACGGAAGAAGGCGATGATGAAGATCCAGAAGATGGCCAACATCACACCGCTCACCACCAGAAGGGCGGTATTTTCGTGTCGGTCGATCAGGTAGTAGATCAACAGATAGAGGAGCAGACAGACAAGGCCCGAGGTCAGGATGATGCGGTAACCCTCTTTATTAATCTTCATAGGGCAGCAATTTTAGGATAACATTTGGAACACAATCAGATAGAGGAAAACAAAGGGGGTCGCCAGCAAAAGAGCATCGAAGCGATCCAGCACCCCTCCGTGACCCGGAATGAGGTTACCCGAATCCTTCACACCCACGCGACGCTTGAGCTGCGACTCCACCAGATCACCCAGCACGCCTGCCACAGCAGCCACCAGGGCCAGACCACACCAGAGCAGGGCATCGGTCTCAAGCAACAACGAGGCGACATAGCCCGCTACCATCGCACCGAGGATACCGCCGACAAAACCCTCCCACGACTTTTTGGGCGAGATCGAGGGGCACATCTTGTGGCGGCCCAACGTGATACCCACCAGGTAGGCAAAGACATCATTGGCCCAGATGATGAAGATGAACCAAAGCAGCGACCAGGGCTCCCAATTCCCGCCATTGAGCAGGAGCGGCACTCCAATCAGCAGAGACAAAGGCAACGCAACGTAGAGGACGCCCAAGAGTGAACTACCCACATTTTTGAGCAGATCCCCCTCTCCGGAAAAGAGCTCCACAACGAGCATCAGGAAGGGGATGGCAAAGATGAAGGGGAGGAAATAGAGCGAGCGGGAGGGAGCCTCCATCTCGGCAAAGAAGACAATGGCAAAGAGGAGAATCAACAGAGCCATCGTCACGCCCAGCCAACATTGCGGACGGGCCCCATCAAGGCGCGCCAGACGATAGAACTCCCACATACCGCCCACCAGAATCAACAGGAGCAGCACAAGGAAAGTTCCGTAGGAGTAGAGTGTGGCACCCAACAGCAGGGCCAACATCACCGCACCGCTCAGGGTACGCACCAGGAAGTTCTTCAATTTATCGTTCATAGGCAGGGTTAGTTTTCGGTTTTGGAAGCCTCAACCGCCGAAGCTCTCTCCTCGGCGGGTTGCTCGGCCACAGAAGCACTCTCCTCGGCTGCGGGCATCGCACCTTCGCGCTTGCCAAAGATGCGCTCCACATCCTCGGTGAAGACCACCTCGCGCTCCAGCAGGAGTTCGGCCAACGTTTTCAGCCCCTCGGCATTGTTGGTCAGCACCTCCCGGGCCATTTGGTAGGCCTCGTCGATGAGTCGTTTAGCCTCCTGATCAATCTGCTGGGCCGTCTTCTCGGAGTAGGGCTTTGTGAAGCCCATATCGCTCTGACCCGTTGAATCATAGTAGCTCAACGTGCCCACCTCGGGGCTCATTCCATAGTAGGCCACCATTGCATAAGCCTGCTTGGTGACACGCTCCAAATCGTTCAGGGCCCCCGTCGAGATATGGCCGAAAGTGAGCTGCTCCGAAACGCGGCCACCAAGCGTAGCGGCCATCTCGTGCATCAACTGCTCACGGGTGGTAATCTGTCGCTCCTCGGGGAGGTACCAGGCGGCACCCAGTGCCTTACCGCGCGGGATGATGGTCACCTTGATCAAGGGCGAGGCGTGTTTCAGAAGCCACGACACGGTGGCGTGACCCGCCTCGTGGAAGGCGATTGTTCGCTTCTCCTCGTCGGAGATGATCTTATTTTTGCGCTCCAGACCCCCGATGATACGATCTACGGCGGCCAGGAAGTCCTCCTTCGAGACGAAGGGTTTGTTGTGACGAGCCGCAATCAGAGCCGCCTCGTTGCAGACATTGGCAATATCGGCACCCGAGAATCCCGGCGTCTGACGAGCCAGGAAGGCGCGGTCGAGCTGGGGGTCGAGTTTCAGCGGACGCAGATGGACTGCGAAGATCTCCTCTCGCTCCTTGATGTCGGGCAAACCCACCTCGATCTGGCGATCAAAGCGACCGGCACGCATCAGAGCCTTATCGAGAATATCGGCCCGGTTGGTGGCCGCCAGCACGATCACTCCCTGGTTGGTCTGGAAACCATCCATCTCCGTAAGAAGCTGGTTCAGCGTATTTTCGCGCTCGTCATTCCCCGAAAAACCGGCATTCTTGCCACGAGCGCGACCAATGGCGTCGATCTCGTCAATGAAGAGGATGCAGGGGGCCTTCTGCTTGGCCTGTTCAAAGAGGTCGCGGACACGCGAAGCTCCCACGCCCACAAACATCTCCACGAAATCGGAGCCCGAAATAGAGAGGAAGGGGACATTGGCCTCACCGGCCACCGCCTTTGCCAAAAGGGTCTTACCCGTACCCGGAGGGCCGACCAGCAAAGCCCCCTTCGGGATCTTGGCACCCAATTCACGGTATTTGTCCGACTTCTTCAAGAAATCGACAATCTCCATTATCTCGACCTTGGCCTCCTCCAGGCCGGCCACATCCTTGAAGGTAACGCGCTTGTGGTTATCCTTGTCGAAGACCTGGGCACGCGCCTTGCCCACATTCATAATGCCGCCGCCGGCACCGCCGCCGCCCCGATTCATCGAGCGCATCCAGAAGATCCAGATGCCGATAAAGATGACCCACGGCAGGAGCGAGAAGAGAATGCTGGTCCAGCTCTCCTTCTCCACCTCATACTCCAAAATCACCTTACGGCCTCCCTGTTCCTCGGCAGCGCGCAGATTCTCGGCAAAGGTATCCCCCGGGCCGATATTGAAGTAGAAGTGATAGCCGTGCTCGGGTAGTGAGGCATACTCCTCCTCGGCACGGTAGTCATCGGCTGCCGCCTCATTCAGCGTCACCTTGGCCAGCTCACCGTTGTGAACCACAATGCGCTCCACCTCTCCCCGGGCCACCATCTGCTCCACCTCATTCCAGTTGCTCTTCTGGGGCTGGGTACGCGGATTCATCCAGAGCGACGAACCGAGAATCATAAGAGCCAAAGCTCCCCACAACCACATCATCGTGGGTCGCGGGAAGCCTCCGGCATTACGTCGGTTGTTTCGGCTATTTCGATTGTTTCTCTTCTGTTGTGCCATAGTTGTTTGTTACTCTTCGTATTCGTAGCGCACCATCGGGGCATCGGCCCAGAGCTCCTCCAGTTTGTAGTAGTCGCGCAGGTCGGACTGGAAGATGTGTACGACCACCTCCACATAGTCCATCGCCACCCAGAGGCCCGTCTGCTTGCCCTCCACGCGCCAGGGCCACTCACCCAGCACCTCGTGCACCTTCTCCTCCACCGAGTCGGCCAGAGCCGCCACCTGGGTGGTGGAGTCGGCGTTGCAGACCACAAAGTGGGAGCAGATCGCTCCGTCAAAACCGCTCAGGTCAAGCGATACAATATTCTTACCCTTTTTATCCTCAAGTGCGGAGACGATTGTCTCAATCAATTTTCCCATAAAAACTTCTTTACTTATAACCCGACAAAGGTACAAATTTTATTTCTATTTTTCAATTTTCAACCCCGGATAATCCCTTTCCGAGCCCAAAGAGAGGCGAAAAGGGCCAATCCGACCTCCCGTTACACGATAAAGGGCTTGGCGTGGGCCATAATCGACTCCATCAGGGCACTCACAATCGCCCGCTTGACGTAGGTGCGGCGCACCGCCACGGCGATTTTACGGAAAGTAGTGCCACGTTGCAGCGACTTGAGTTGGTTGCGACGATCCTTGGGAATATACTCCACCGCCATCTCAGGGATGATGGTAAGGCTACGCGTGCAATCGACAATACGCATCAGCGTATCGAGCGACCCCGACTCAAAGTTACAATGGGTAGGAACGGCCCGCTTGGCCTGGCAGAGCTCGATCACCTGATCGCGCAGACAGTTGCCGCTACTCAAGAGGATCAAATCCTGCATATCGATATCCTCAATGCGGATATTGGTGCGCTCATAGAGGGGGTTTTGAGGCGAAACATAGACGTGGAAACGGTCGCTGAAGAGCTCGTGTTCCGAGATTCCCTCTCCACAGGTACCGCCCGCCACAATCGCCGCATCGAGCTTATCCTTCTTCAGAGCCTCCACGATGTCGGGGGTCTTCATCTCGTGAATCTCGAGCTCCACCTTCGGATAGTCGCGCACAAAGGAGGGGATAAACTTGTGCAACAGATAGGGGGCGATGGTGGGGATCACGCCCAGACGCATCTTTCCTGCCGTCTCGCCCTTCAGTTCAGCCACCGACTCTTTGATGTGGTGATAGGCCTTCAGGGCTTCACGCACCTTCTCCAGCACCACCTCGCCCGCCTGGGTGGGGATCACCGGCTTTTTGGTGCGGTCGAGCAAGATCACATCCAACTCCTCCTCCAGGGCCTTAATCTGCATACTCAGAGAGGGTTGCGTAACAAAACAATGTTCGGCAGCCAACGAAAAACTGCCACAGTTGGCCACCGCCAACAGATACTCCAACTGAATAATCGTCATCGCTTCTGTTTATATATCTTTATATCAATTTTATCTTCTGTTTTTTCGGGATAGAATGATCGAAAATTGACTCGATAGAGACGCTTCGTCTATTTCAAACAGCAATCCCTCTTTGCAAAGTTATAAAAAAAAATTATACCTGCGCCCCTTTATTGGGTGAATCTCGCACTTTTTTCTATTTTTGCAGATTATATCCTCCGCTTTTTTATAAAAGCGGGGCGACACAGGGGAAAAACAAGTAAAATGAGATAACAAAAGCTATGAAGAGAAGCAAAATCATCCTGACCGGAGATCGCCCCACCGGCAAACTGCACCTGGGCCACTATGTCGGCTCGCTGCGCCGTCGCGTGGAGCTGCAGAACTCGGGCGAGTTCGAGAAGATTTTCATTATGATTGCCGATGCACAGGCACTGACCGACAACGCAGACAACCCTGACAAGGTACGCGAGAACATCATCGAGGTGGCCCTCGACTACCTTTCGGCGGGTCTTGATCCCGAAAAATCGACCATCTTCATCCAGTCGCAGGTAGCCGAGCTCTGTGAGCTGGCCTTCTACTATATGAACCTCGTGACGGTGCAGCGTCTGCAGCGCAACCCGACCGTAAAGGCGGAGATCCAGCTGCGCGGCTTCTCGGAGAACGAGGCCGAAGAGGAGAGCCTCGACCCCACGCAGCGTCGTCCGGGCACCCCCGTAGGCTTCTTCACCTACCCCATCAGCCAGGCCTCCGACATCACCGCCTTCCGCGCCACCACCGTACCGGCCGGAGCCGATCAGGAGCCGATGATTGAGCAGACCCGCGAGATTGTCCACAAGTTCAACTCGGTCTATGGCCCCACGCTGGTTGAGCCCGAGATTCTGCTCCCCGAGAATGCCGCCTGTATGCGTCTGCCGGGCACCGACGGTAAGGCCAAGATGTCGAAGTCGCTGGGCAACTGCATCTACCTCTCCGATACGGCCGACGAGGTGAAGAAGAAGGTGATGGGGATGTATACCGACCCCAACCACCTGCGCGTGGAGGATCCCGGCCAGGTGGAGGGCAATACCGTCTTCACCTACCTGGATGCCTTCTCGACCGAGGAGCACTTTGCCAAATACCTGCCCGACTATAAGAACCTCGACGAGCTGAAGGATCACTACCGCCGTGGCGGTCTGGGCGACGTAAAGGTGAAGCGTCTGCTGATTGCCGTGTTGAACGAGATGCTGGAGCCGATGCGCGAACGTCGCCGCTACTACGAGCAGCGCATCGAGGAGGTCTATGCAATGCTGGAGGCGGGTTCGGCCCGTGCCCGTGAGGAGGCGGCACACACTTTGAGTGATGTTCGTCGGGCGATGCGCATCAACTACTTCGAGGATTCGGAGTTGGTTGCCCGTCAGGCCGAGATGTACAAAAACAAGCAGTAAAGAGCCGTGAATCTGAAACAAACCATCAAACGCACCGTCGAGTTTATCAGTGGCGAGGAGTTCTACAGCTGGTTTCTACAACAGACCAAACGTCTGAGCGAGCGCCAGATGATGATGGTCCTGGCCGTCATCGTAGGCGTGCTGGCCGGCTTTGGAACCATCATCTTCGAGACCCTGCTGCACGGCATCAAGGAGGGACTGGTCAATTGGTTCCCCGTGGACAAGGCCAACTTCCTCTTCCTGATCTTCCCCGCCATCGGTATCATCCTGGCCACCCTCTTCGTGAAACACATCGTCAAGGATAACATCTCGGAGGGAGTTACCCGTGTCCTCTATGCGATGTCGAGCCGCCAATCCCAGATCGCCCGCCACAACTGCTGGTCTTCGATCGTGGGCGGTGCCACCACCATCGGCTTCGGTGGTTCGGTCGGACCCGAGGCCCCCATCGTGCTGACGGGTGCCGCCATCGGATCGAATGTGGCCCGTATGACCCGTCTGAACTACCGACAGACCACACTGTTGCTCTGTTGCGGTGCCGGTGCGGCCCTCTCGGCCATCTTCAAGGCCCCGATCACGGGTGTCATCTTCGTTCTGGAGATCCTGATGCTCGACCTGACGGCCGGCTCCATCGTGCCGCTGCTGATCTCTTCGGTGGCTGCCGTGACGGTGGCTCTGGTCTTCCGCGGCTTTGATCCCATTCTTTCGGTACAGCTGACGGCTGCCGACAACTTCGAGCTGAAGCAGATTCCGCTCTTCGTGCTGCTGGGTGTATTGAGTGGCGCAATGGCCTTCTACTTCACTTCGGTCAACGAGAAGGTAGGTACCTTCTTCAAGGGAATCAAGAGCCAATACAAGCGTTGGGCGATTGCCGGAGCCCTGCTGGGTATTCTGATCTTTATGTTCCCTCCCCTCTATGGTGAGGGTTACGAGGGCTTCACGGCCCTAATGCACGGCAAGGCCGAAAACCTCTTCGACAACTCGCTCTTCTACCGCTTCCGTAACATCGACTGGGTGGTGATCCTCTTCGTGATCGCCACGATGTTCATCAAGGTGGTGACGATGGCCACAACCAACGCAGCCGGCGGCGTGGGCGGAACCTTCGCCCCCTCACTCTTCGTGGGAGCCTTCCTCGGAGCGATCATCGCCCTGATCTACAACGCCACGCTGGGACACCTGCTGGGATGGGATAAGATCTCGATTGTCTCCTTCACGCTGGTCGGTATGGCAGGTGTAATGTCGAGTGTGATGAAAGCTCCGATGACCTCGATCTTCCTCATCGCCGAGCTCTCGAACGGTTATGAACTCTTCATTCCGTTGATGATCACGGCCTGCATCTCCTTTGCCGTAGGCTACTACTTCGATCCCGACTCGATCTACACCAAGCAACTACGTATGCGTGGTGAGTTGCTCACCACCGATAAGGATGTTTCGGTCTTTGTCTTCCTGAAGTTGGAGGAGCTGATGGAGACCGACTTTCTCCCCTTGCGAACCAACCAGACGCTGGGCGACATCGTACACATCATCGCTTCGGCACGCCGCAATATCTTCCCCGTTCTCGACAAGGAGGGACATCTGTTGGGCGTGGTACAGCTGGACGATGTGCGCGAAGATATGTTCGTACCCGAGAAGTATGGTAACTCGGTGCTCAACTATATGATTCAGCCGCCTGACAAGATCCTGCTCCACGAGCAGATCCGCAGCGTGCTGCCCCGCTTCGAGGAGAACCATACCTGGATGCTCCCCGTGGTGGACAAGGAGAATTGCTACCAGGGCTTCATCTCGAAGTCGCGTATTCTGAACTCCTACCGCGAGCACCTGGTCAAGATCAGCCAATAACCCCACAACGGAGCGAAACAAATGGATTTCAAGTTGGTTTCGGAGTATGCCCCGACGGGTGACCAGCCGGAGGCGATCGAGCAGTTGACAAGTGCCATTGTCGGCGGCTCGCGCCACAATACGCTGCTGGGTATCACCGGTTCGGGCAAGACCTTCACGGTGGCCAACGTCATCCGCAACCTCAACCGCCCGACCCTCGTATTGAGCCACAACAAGACCCTGGCGGCCCAGCTCTATGGCGAGTTCAAAAACTTCTTTCCGGAGAATGCGGTGGAGTACTTCGTCTCCTACTACGACTACTACCAGCCCGAGGCCTATCTCCCCTCGAGCGACACCTACATCGAGAAGGATCTCTCGATCAACGCCGAGATCGAAAAGATGCGATTGAGCACCACGGCAACCCTCCTGTCGGGCCGCCGCGATGTGATTGTCGTATCGAGTGTTTCGTGCCTCTATGGTTGCGGAAACCCCGAGGATTTTCACGCCACGGCCATCCATATCCGCGTGGGCGAAGTGGTGAACTACAAACAACTCCTCTACCGCCTGGTCGAGGCCCTCTACACGCGTACCGAGCGCGAGCTGTTGCCCGGCACCTTCCGCGTGAATGGTGACACAATCGACATAATGGCCGCCTTCGGAGAGTTTGGCAACCAATGTTTCCGCGTGATGTTCTTCGACGACGAGGTGGAGGCGATCCAGGTGATCGATGCCGCCTCGGGACAGCGACTTCACTCGCTCGAGGAACTGACCCTCTACCCTACTTCGCTCTTTGTAACAACCAAGGAGCGCATCCACCGTGCCGTACAGGAGATCTATCTCGACCTGGGACGACAGATCGAGTTCTTCGAGCAGGCGGGTCGAATGGTCGAGGCTCAACGCATCAAGCAGCGCGTGGAGTATGACGTGGAGATGATCAAGGAGTTGGGCTACTGCCCCGGCATCGAGAACTACTCACGCTACTTCGACGGTCGCACGGAGGGATCGCGTCCCTTCTGTCTGATCGACTACTTCCCCGAGGATTATCTGTTGGTGGTGGACGAGAGTCACGTCACCCTGCCCCAGACCCACGCAATGTTCGGCGGCGACCGTGCCCGCAAGAACAACCTGGTGGAGTATGGCTTCCGCCTCCCGGCCGCCCGCGACAACCGCCCCCTCACCTTTGCCGAGTTTGAGCAGTTGATGGGACCTGCCATCTACGTCAGTGCCACCCCCGCCGACTACGAACTCATCAAGAGCGAAGGGGTCGTGGTGGAGCAGCTGATTCGTCCCACAGGACTGATCGACCCCCCAATGGAGGTGCGCCCCACGACGGGACAGATCGACAACCTGATCGAGGAGATCGAGCGATGTGCCCGCCGCGACGACAAGGTGCTGGTGACCACCATTACCAAGCGAATGGCCGAGGAGCTATCGAAATATTTTGATCGGGTGGGGATTCGCAACCGCTACATCCACTCCGACGTTGATACACTGGAACGCATCCAGATTCTGGAGGATTTGCGGGCCGGGATGTTCGATGTGCTGATCGGCGTAAACCTGCTGCGTGAGGGATTGGATCTCCCCGAGGTGGCCCTGGTAGCCATTCTGGATGCCGACAAGGAGGGCTTCCTGCGCAATGTGCGCTCCCTGACCCAGATTGCGGGACGTGCGGCCCGCCACCCCGAGGGACGGGTGATCCTCTATGCCGACAACTGCACCGACTCGATGCGCGAAACCATCGAGCAGAGCAATCGCCGCCGTGCCATTCAGCTTCACTACAACTGCGAGCACGGGTTGGTACCGCGCCAGGCCCAGAAGAGTGGTTCGGGACAGAAACAGCTCATTGCCTCCCGCATCGAGGAGAGCGAAGGGGTACAGTACGACCTGCGGAACCACGAGGAGTCGTTGCCGATGGCTGCTGACGTGGAGACGACCTATCGTGCCACCTCCATCCCCTCGCTGGAGCACCAGATCGAGGAGTTGCGCCGCCAGATGGAGAGTGCCGCCAAGGAGTTGGACTTCATCCGCGCCGCCAAGTTGCGTGACCGAATGTATGATCTGATGCGTGTGCTGAACGAGAAGATGTAATCCTCAAAACCGACCATAAAAAAGCAATTCAACGTGTGAGTTGAATCGCTTTTTTCTTTTCCCCCTTCCTCGGACTATCGGAAGGTGAAGTATTTGGCCACCAAAAAGCTGTAAAGTGAACTGATCAGGGTGGTGAGAAGTTTGGAGGGGGTAGCCCAGATGTGACACAACTCCACAAAGAGTTTCATACAGAGATAATTGACCACGATGGCCCCCAAAACCGAGAAGAGGTAGCGCACCAATTGGGTACGGGTACGGAGGGTCGAAGAGCGGAAAGCGACGTGGCGGTTGAGCCAAAATCCGTTGAAAAAGGTGATGGGAAAGACGAGCACCAGCGAGGCGATGTGAGGCGAGACCACCACAAAGCCCAAATCGACGAACCTCTCGGCCACCAGGTAGTGGTAGATCAGGTAGTAGAAACAGGCATCGAGCACCATATTCCCCCCGCCGCACGCCGCATAACGGAAGAGTTCGCGCGAAAAGAGGTGCGAGAAGGGCCAGATATAGAGTCGATCAACCTGTCGGCCCAGCCAGGAGGCCCAAGTGGTATTCAATGCACGGAGGCCCATTCCTCACTACTGTTTTGAGTAGACCCACACATCCTTCACCCCCTTTTCGGCCCGATGGCGGGCTGCCATCTGCTGCGCTTCTGCCCGCGTTTCAGCCTCACCGAGCGAAACGAGATATTTGTCGGCATATCGATAGATGCGGCAGTCGGCGGAAGTAAAGCCATAACGCACCTCCGCCTCGGCCACCGCCCGACGGGCATTCGCTTCGGTGGAGAAGATCCCCAGCACCACATAACTCCACCCCGAGCGGGTGCGGACAATCTCCTCGGGAGCTGTTTCAGGGGCCGGAGCTGTCTCCGGAGCCGGTGTCTCCGCCAAGGCCATTGCTACGCTGTCGGAGGCCGGCGTTGTGGCCATACGGAGCGTATCGGGCTGCGGCAGCGAATCGGTCACCACCGGATCGAGTGCAGGTTCAGGGGTCGGAGTGGAGGTATCAACCTCCTCAACAAGCTCTACCGCCACGGGTTTCCGATGATTGTTCCACCACTCCACCGGATTGAACCATTGGGCCAAAAGGCCGAAGAGTCCAAAGATCAAAAGAAGGGTTACGAGCGACCAGGCCCACCAGGGCATCGGACGATGCACCTTGACCGGAGTATGGCCCCGCGGATTGAGCCGCCGCTCAAAGGCTTCGTCGAGCACCACTCGCCCCTTGCAAAGAGTACCCACCCCCTCAATACGGAGCTCCTGCTCTGAGGAGGCCTTCTCGCGCCAGCGGTTGTAGGCATCCTGTGCCTCCGCCTCACTGCAACGGGCTGCCGAAGCGATATCCTCCACCAGCGAGATTCCCAACACCTTGATCGAGAATTCGACACGGCGGAAGGGGGGGGCCACCCGATTGTGAGCCACCTTACGGGCTGCCATACGGCGCACCACCAGCGAGCCCACTTCGGGCAAAAAGAGACTCTCGCCCGCCAACAAGCGGTCGGCCACCAATTTTCCAATCTCTTCGCTCAACGATGCTTTTCTTTGCATAACAATCGCTCCTTGCGGAGATTTAAACTATTTTTTTGAGGCGCGACGACGCTCGGCACGGCTCTTGGATGCCGTCACGGGAAGTACAGGTTCCTGCTCCGGACGGCGGAAAGCACGGATAATCATCCAGACACCCAGAACCACAAAAGGAATACTCAGGATCTGCCCCATCTTGAGGAAGAGTCCCGTATCGGCTCCTCCCTGCTCCAATTTCACATACTCGATCAAGAAGCGCGTGAGGAAGGTACCCAACAGACCCACGCCGAAGATCACGCCCGGACGACGACGGCCATAGTCCTTCTTATAGTAGAGCCACAACAGGATGACAAAGGTGATCAAGTAGCAGAGGGCCTCATAGATCTGCGTGGGATGGCAGGCTGCCGGAGCACACTCCTGCTGCCACTCGCGCGAGAGCAGGAAGCGGAAACCCCAGGGGAGTTCGGTAGGCCCTCCGAAGATCTCGGAGTTGAAAAGGTTGCCGAAGCGCACCAGGGCACCACCGATCCCCACCACAATCATAATGCGATCCAAGCCCCAAATATAGGGCAGCTTATTGCGGCGGGCAAAGAGCCAGAGGCCGATCAGCAGACCGATGGCGGCTCCGTGGCTCGCCAGACCGCCATCCCGAAAACCCGTGATGATCTCCAGCGGCTGGGAGAGATAATAGGCCGGATCGTAAAAGAGACAGTGACCCAGGCGGGCACCGATGATGGTGCCGAGGGTACCGTACCAGAAGATCGAGTCCGAGACCGAACTATCGAGCCCCTCTCGCTTGACAAAATGTTCGAAAAACTTGGCGCCGATCAAGATGGTCAGCACCCACATCAGGCCGTAATAGCGAATCTCAAAACCGCCCAGCGAGAAGAGAATCGGATCAAACGACCAATCGATATAAAGCAGGTTGTTCATTCTCTATCCTTTACTTTCAATTACTTGACATCCTGCAACTTTACCTTCTTGAGCGTGAAGGAGAAGACGCTGCCCACACCCAGTTCGCTGCGTACCGAGACGTGCTCGCCGTGAGCCTCCACGATATGCTTCACGATGGCCAGACCGAGACCCGTACCACCCTGCTCTCGCGAACGTCCCTTATCGGTGCGGTAGAAACGCTCGAAGATGCGCGGAAGATCCTCCTTGGCGATACCCACGCCGTCGTCCTCCACCTCGATCAGGATACGATCCATCAAATCACGGAAGGCAACCTTGGTCATACCGCCCTCCTTGCCGTAACGCACCGAGTTGATCAGCAGATTGATCATCACCTGCCCCACAAAGTGCTTATCCGCCAATACCCAGAAGGGCGAGGGGATATTCTCGGCCCCCTTGATCACCAGTTTGATCTGCTTCTTGTCGGCCTCCATCTCGAGCTGCTCGGCAATCTCCTTCGTGAGGGCCACCATATCAAACTGCTCCTGCTTCATTCGGGTCATATCGCTCTCCAACTTGGCAATGGTATCCAAGTCATTCACAATATTGATCAGACGGTCGATGCTGCGCTCGGTGCGCTCCAGGTACTTGCGGTTGATCAACTCATCCTCCAGGCCGCCATCCAGCAGCGTGGAGATATAGCCCTGAATATTGAAGATCGGGGTCTTGAGCTCGTGGGCAACGTTGCCCAGATACTGCTTGCGGAACTTCTCTGTCTCCTTCAGGCGGCTGATCTCCTGATCGTTGGTATCGGCCCAGGCAGCCAACTCCTCCGAGATATCCTCCACGTGCTTATCCTTGAGCTCCGAGAAGATCTCGTGCGTCCGCACGTTGCGCGAAAGGACAATCGAATAGATGGGCCGAAGTTTGTAGGCCACATACTTGCGAATCATCAGCAGAGCGAAGAGGGCTATTACCACTCCGGCACCCACTCCTACACACAACGCCAGCCACCAGGCCCAACCGGCCAGGACAGCCACACCTCCCACGATCAGAGCCGCCAGGGCTGCAATCCACAGCGACGCACTCTCTTTAGTCTTTACCGTCATCGTTATTCTGTTTTTTATTCGTTATTCAACATCAGATGGGCACACAGCCGCCACGCCTGGCGTACGCACCCCTTCTCAATCTCAAAATCATCGTAGCGGCTCTTGGCCACCGCCTCCAACCGCCAGCGACTCCCCGTCGTGCGGCGCACCGTGCGAAAGACCACCCGATCCTCCAGTCGAAGCACATAGGCATTCCCCGGCACCAGCGACTCGGGCTGCACCCCCTTCAAAAAGAGGATCGACCCGGCCGGAATACGGGGCGACATCGCCTCTCCGCGATAGCCGACGGCCAACTCGGCTCCCCCGACAAGGGGCAGGTAGAGATACTCATCGGGCTGCAACTCGCCGAGCTCCGGCAGAGCCTGCTCCACATCGAGGTGGTAGTAGGGAATACGAGACTCCACCGTCTCGTGCAGGAACATTTCGCCCGATCCGGTGAGCAGCCACAACTCGCTCACCTCGGGGAAGTGCTCCACCACGCGACGAGCCAACTGCTTAGAGATGCCGTTGTTGCCGCGGCGAATCTGATAGAGATTCTCTCCGCGCTGAAATCCGATGTGGCGGGCGAAGAAGTTGATTGACATCCCGGCCCACTGGATCACGGCCTCCAGGCGTTGCCAAGCCTGATTATTTTTCTCTTTTTGCATATTTCGTTTTTTTTTCTCACCTTTGCAGTCGCGGTCCCATAGTTCAATGGATAGAATAAAAGATTCCGGTTCTTTCGATGGAGGTTCGAATCCCCCTGGGATCACTTGAAAGGCAAAGAGTTAGCAATAATTCTTTGCCTTTTTTATCGCTCCCTGTCCCGATCTTCATTCCCAAGCATCAACCTGAAAATCCAACCCATCCGACAGCCCCTCCCGGCCTCGAAAATCGACCCCGGAAACCGCCTCGGACAAAAAAATCGTCCACGCAGGAGAACTTTTGCCACAAACGCGACTCTTTTCACCACGCCGCCCCTCTGATCCAAGGTGGCATAAATAGGATTTTACAAAAATACAATTTTTTTTCGACATTACAATCTTTTCACCGAAAATAATTCCTTTTTACCCACTTTTCCAATCCAGCCCGCCATTCCGAGAGCCTCTACACACAGAGCCACTTCATAGGTTTCTGATTATAACCAAAACCAGCAGAATCAATTTCAATCTGTAACCAATATCCACAAAAACAGACCAAAATCAACGAAACAGAGCAAAAAAGTGCGAAATTCTGTTGTCGGACTCAAAAAATAGTTGTATATTGCAACGTTAAATAGTCGGAAAATCAACACAGTAAGACATAAGACGCTGAAAGACAAAAAATTGAAAAGTTAATAAAAAACAATAAAAAATATTTAAACATTTTTAATTACCACCAAGAATGAAAAAACTTTTTTATCTGCTCGCCCTTTTGTTCCTGGGCTTGAGCACGGCTTGTAACCCCGAGCCGGAACCCACCCCCGGTCCCGAACCTCAGACGGACTATCTGAAGATTTCGATCAAGGAGATTCAGCCCTCGAACGTAACGGTTGAGGTGACGACCAAATCGCTTAAGCAGGTTCTCTTCCTGCCGGTAGCAGGCGAGGCCACCGATGTGACCCCCTCCTACATCAACAACCGTGGTTACAAGGCTACGGTTCCCGCTGATGGTTCTTACACCATCACGATTCCCGACCTGCAGGTAGCCACCGACTACACCTTCTACTTCACGGGTATCACCACCGATGACGAGTACTGCGACATCCAGGAGGTGAAGGCCACAACGACCGCTCTGGAGGGTGTGATCAACGTCTTTGACATCGAGCAGCGTTCGGTTAAGGCTCACATTAATCTGCCTCAATCGACCGTAGATGCCGGCCGCGCTTTCCGTTGGCTGTTCCATGATCTGGCTACCTACAACACCTTGAAGATGATGAAGTCCGGCGATCCCGATGCTGCGATGTTGGTGGGCACCTTCGATCCCGTCTATCCTTCGTTTGTGGTGAAGGAGAGCCGCACGCTGATCTTCAGCAACGATATGCAGCATATGGCCGTAGTGGATGAGGATGGCAACCCTGTTTACGACATCGACGACAACGGAGAGCAGACCTATCGTGCCCTCTACGATCCTTTGGTTCCCGGTGAGGTGATCGTCTTCGCAGTAGGCGAGTATGACTATGGCCACATCTCGGAGTTGATCCCCTCGTCGGTACGCGAGAAGTACCAGCTGGGTACCCACGCACAGACCGGCAAAGACGAATACGACATCGGTTACTATCTGCCGCTCTTCGACTGGGGTACCTGGTTCGAGGAGGGTATGCAGGCTGATGAGGCCAAGTATTGGACCGGCTTCTACCACAAGCAGCAGATCAAGCTCCAGGAGCCCGACGTAACGACCAGCATCATCCGCGACGGCAACACCGTGATCGAGGAGAAGATTGGCGATGCCAACTTCACCATCAACAAGGAGGGCCTGCTCCCCTATGGAGGTTCGTTCACCATCATCCCCGATCCCGAGATCATCAACTACCAGATGTTCGTGATGAGCGACTACGACTACCAGCAGCTGATCAGCGGTTACCTCGAAGGGAACGAGGATCACCTGCGCTGGTTCACCTCTTCGTGGGCTGCCACGCAGATCGTTTACGCCTTCACCTACAAGGGTCCCTATGAGTTCGTCTTCAACCAGGAGTTCGTAACGGTTGATCCCGACGTGGCTTACCACCTCGTGCTGGTTGGTTTCTGCGACAAGGAGGGCTCAAAGCAGGTATTTGTTCACGACAAGTTCTTCCTGCCCGATCCCAAGGAGCCCAAGCCCGTACTGGAGATCACGGCTCTGGAGAACAACCCCACGACGGGCGCTCCGCTGACGGCCAACGAGATCGCTTTCAACGTGAAGTGTACGACCAAGAACGCCATTTCGATCGCCTACGCTTGCAACTACACCCGTGATTGGGATGAGGCCATCGGCTCCTACGGTAGCGACCTGGCTCTGATCGTATCGACGGCCCAGCAGAATGGTGCCTATTTTGGTGCCGATGAGATTAAGCAGGTCAACTCGGATGCCGGTTACAGCTTTACGATGTGGTCGCGCGAGGATGCCGCCAACACCTTTGGTGCCGTGGCTTACAACATCGAGCAGGCTCCCAGCGACGCCGCTCTCTGCTTCGCGCGTTCGCGCGTGGAGGAGGCCGCTCCGAAGGTAGAGTCGGCCCTCTATGAGGAGCTGGCCGGCGATTGGACCGCCACCGCCACCATTGCTTACGTTCCCGTAAACTCGACCAAGACCGAGTATATGGAGCTCAAGTCGAAGGTTACGATTGGTGAGTTGGGCTATCCCGCCGACGCTCCCTCGGAGTTCAAGGCCCAGTATGCCAACTCGTCGAACGGCTGGCGCGGTATGTGGAGCACCTACACCGGTTGGGTAGACAAGTTCAACGAGAAGACCGCCAACCAGAACCGTATCCTGATGCAGGGCTTCGACTTCCAGGTTCCCGTGGAGGGGTATGACAGCGACCTGCGTCTGATGGATCCCTACGCCCTGATGGTGGCTGATGCCCAGACCTACTCGGGCTACAACACCGAGGCCTGCTTCTGGGATTTCGGTCCGAAGTGGTACCTCGAGTTGCAGCAGGATGGCTCGGTAGGCGTTCCCTTCAACTACGCTTACTTCGCTCCGATGACCAACTGGAACGGTTATGAGTATCACCTGATCGCCGTAGGTGCTGAGCAGATCTATCCCTACCTGGTGGAGGGTCAGCAGGCCGTGAACGGTTACTTCCCCACCGAGATTTCGGCTGACAAGAACACCATCACGGTGAAGCCCTTCGAGATTAACGGTGGCAAGTACTACCCCAATGCCGCTTACTATACGACGGCCAACGGTTGGGTTGCCTACAACGTTATCTACAGCGACATCGTCCTGACCCGTGGTTGGAGCGAGCCCGCAGCTGCACAGGCTGTACCCGCTGCCCGTCCCACCTCGATCTGCACCGAGGCTCCCGCCTTCCAGGCTGCCCAGATGCCCAAGTCGATGACCACCATCCCCACCATCCAGCCCATCAAGAAGTGCAATCTGAAGATGGTATCGGGCAAGGAGGAGATGCTGGAGAACGGTAAGAAGATGCTGCGCAAGCAGGGTCTGCTCGCCGAGTAACATCGCCCAAGAAAGCCAACCGGAGGAGAGGAGATCCCGACCTCCGGTTGGTTTTTCCTATACCTATAGTAACCAACTTTAAGGATTCAATATCGTATGAAGAGACTTTTTAGTTTGCTCTGCGCCCTGATGGCCGTGATGAGCCTCTCGGCACAGCAGATGCCCGATGTCCAGGTAGAGAATGCCGAGGGTCGCAAGATCTCGGTTCGCTCGCTGGTGGGCGAGAAGCCCCTGATCATCTCCTATTGGTCGATCACCTGCAAGCCCTGTATCCAGGAGCTCAACGCGATCAACGACCAGCTGGAGGAGTGGCTCGAGGAGGCCGATTTCGAGGTGGTAGCCGTCTCGGTGGATGACGTGCGTATGAAGGCCGCCGCCAAGGCCAAGGCCCGCTCGATGGGCTGGGAGTTCACCTGCGTTTATGATGCCAACCAGGATCTGAAGCGCGGTATGAATGTTTCGCTCACTCCCCACAGCTTTGTGGTGGATAAGAACGGTAACATCGTCTATTCGCACTCGGGTTATACCCCGGGCAGCGAGGTCGAGTTGCTGGAGAAGGTCATCGAACTCAATAAAAAGAAGTAAGAATGAAGCGACTTTTAACCCTTCTGCTGGGTCTGGGCTGCGTAGCCTCGGCCTCGGCACAGATCGGACTGGGCAAAGATGCCAAGGGTGGCTACTTGAGCGGCAGCTTTGAGACCAACTCGATCTACTATGTGGATGATAAGGTGCTGGGCGATGCCGTCGAGCACTGGGGCTCGAACAGCTACCTGAAGGTGGACTACAATTGGGACCGCCTCTCGGTGGGCGTGCAGGGCGACTTCTTCCTGCCGGCCCTGCAGGGCTATGAGATCGGCCAGTACAATGCCGACGGTTCGACGAACGACAAACGCCTGCAGTTCCTCCTCTCGACGGCCTATGCCCAGTGGCAGGACTCGTGGTATGGCGTACGTTTGGGCAACATCTTCGATCAATTCGGTAACGGTCTGATCTATCGTTCGTTCGAAGACCGACAGTTGGGCCTGAACAACTCGTTGCTGGGTGCCCAGGTGCGCTTTAATCTGGGTAACTACTTTACCATCAAGGGTATGTATGGTGCTCCCCGTCTCTACGACGGTTATGCCAACTCGCGCGTGGGTGGAGCCGATCTGGTTCTCTCGCTCTCGGAGTTGCTGAAGTCGCAGCGACTGAATATGAGCCTTGAAGGTAGCTATGTAAATCGTTCGGAGGAGGTTCCCGCCCAGTTTGTGTCGACGGGTCTTGACAGCAAGAGCCTCAATATGTTTTCGGGCCGTTTCAACCTCGATGCCGGTGGTTTCTCGCTCCGTTCGGAGTATGTTCACAAAGGCAAGGATATCTCGAGTTTCACGATGTCGGAGGCCAAGACGGGTTACGCCGGTCTGGTGGAGCTGGGTTACAGCTACAAAACCTTCAGCGTATCGCTCCAGAGCCGCGTACTGGACAATATGGGCACGATGATCTCGCTCAACGGTATGGGTACGGCCAACACGCTGAACTACCTGCCCGCTCTGACGCGCCAGTACACCTATATGCTGGCCAACCTGGAGCCCTACCAGGTGAATGTAGAGGGTGAGGTCGGAGGTCAGATCGACGTCTACTACTCCTACCGCAGCAAGACGGATCGCCGCCGCTACTGGAACTTCCACGGCAACTTCTCGACCTTCTACACCCTGCACAAGGAGCAGGCCAAGTCGGGCAACCGCGAGTTGCTGTGGCGAGACCTGAACTTCGACGTAGAGCGTCAGTGGAACAAGTCGCTGAAGACCTCGCTGCTCTACTCGTACCAGGAGTGGAGCCCCTCGAAGGGCTATGCTCACCGTACCTACGTGGCCAATGTCTTTGTTGCCGACGTGACCTATAAGATCAACCGCAAGCACTCGCTGCGCGTAGAGGGTCAGTACCTCTTGACCAACGAGTACCAGGGTGACTGGGTAGCCGGTCTGGTGGAGTACAACTTCGCCCCCCACTGGAGCATCTACTTCCAGAATATGTACAACCTGGAGGAGCAGCCAGCCCACCAGAAGCCGGTGGATGAGCTGGGCAACCCCTTGAAGGTCTACTACTACAACGGTGGTTTCAGCTACACCTACAAGCGTACGCGCGTACAGCTCAGCTATGGTCGCAACCGTGCCGGTTACGTCTGCTCGGGCGGTGTATGCCGCTATATGCCGGCCTACACGGGTGCCAACATCGCCATCTCGACCTCGTTCTAACCTAAAACGCCTTTGAAAGTATGAAAATTTGGAAATATATCCTGACGCTGGCCACCGTGGCCCTCACGATGAGCTCGTGTCTCTATGGTATCGGCCAGGACGAGGAGGTGGTCATCGAGGGTCGTCTGACGCTCAACGCCTCGACCACGGTGATCTATGCCAACGGCGAAGATGAGGTGATCTTCACCCCCAAGTATGGCAGCAAAAGCCTCTCGGAGAACGACATCACTCTCTATGACGGCTCGACCCACGAGGAGGTCTCGTTGCCGGGCCTCCGCTTCTCGACCGAGACAGTGGGTACCTACCTCTTCTATGCTACCTATCTGGATGGTGAAGAGCTCAAGCAGTCGGAGATGGTGACCATCTCGGCCATCGACGAGCAGAAGATCGATGTGACCCCCACCGATGAGGAGGGTCTCAACATCCGTCTTACGAACACCGTCTTCCAGTCCGGCATCGGCTCTTCGGTATTTGTCATCCGCTACAACGGTGAGGTGCTCAACGCCAACCAGGTGACCATCTACGATGCCGAGACCTCGACTCCCGTTAAGCTGGGTACGGTGGAGGAGCAGGGCTACACCCTGCCCGAGTTCCGCAGCGATGTGGCCGGCAACTACCGCTTCTATGCCGAGTATAAGGTATATCAGTCGGATCCCGTGGCCATCACGGTGGTAGATTTCGCCATTCCGCCCCGTATGGAGGATCCCGAGCCCGAGAACCTCGACTTCAAGCGTCGTATTATGCTGATCGACCACACGGGCGTCGGTTGCCAGTATTGCCCCTATATGTTGGCAGCCCTGGAGGATCTTAGCCGCGATGAGGCCTATAACGACCGCTATGTGCTCACCGCCACCCACACCTACGGTGGAGATCCCTACGCTCCGGTGAATGCAACCGGTTTGGCCGGGGCAATGGGCGTAACGAGCTGGCCGACCGTAATCTTCGATATGGCAACCTATATTACCAACGTAGGCTATGAGTCGAACCTCAGCAACCTCAAGAGCGAGATCGACAAGCGTCTCTCGCAAGAGAGTGCCAAGGCCGGTATCTCGGCCACAATGGCCGCCGGAGAGGGAATTCTGCTGGTGCGTATGACCATCAAGGCTGCCGAGAGTGGCATCTTCCACGTAGGAGCCTGGCTGATGGAGGATGGCATCTATGCCGCCCAGATAAACCACGGTATGCCGGAGGAGGGTTACGACTTCGACACCCACAACCACGTGGTACGTTACTTGGATAGTTCGAACAACTTCCTAGGCCACGCCTTGAACGACGAGCAGGTGATTCCGCGGGGTGCCACCGCCGACTACCTCTTCCAGATTCCGATTATGGAGGGTTGGAAGGCCGAGAACTGCAACGTCTGCCTCTTCGTCACAACGCCCAACAGCAGCGGCCGCTACACGGTGAACAACGTCGTGGTATCAAAGTCGCTCACCGAGTCGATCACCTTCGACTACGCCGAGTAGTCTAGTGACCACTCCACGCAGGGCTGCCCACTCTGGCAGCCCTGCCTTTTTAACTTACGAGGAAGAAAAATGAAAATTCTTGTTGCCCATACCGCCGCCAGCGGAGCCATCTACCTCCGTCAGCTTCTCGAGGAGCTCATCGCCAACCCCGAAGTGGAGCGTATTGGCCTGATTCAGAGCAGACACGCCGCCGAAGTAGCTGTCTGGGAGAGGATCGAACTCCCCCGCTCCCCCAAGATCGAATGCTTTGAGAACAGCGACCTCTTCGCCTCGCCGGCCAGTGGCTCGGCCCGTTGGGAGCAGATGGTGATCTGTCCCGCCACGGTGGGGACCGCCGGCCGTCTGGCCGCCGGAGTCTCCGAAAGTCTGATCGAGCGAGCTGCCGACGTTATGCTCAAGGAGCGACGACGGCTGATCTTGGTGGTGCGCGAGACACCCCTCTCGCTGATCCACCTCCGCAACCTGACAACCCTCACCGAGGCCGGAGCCATCATCCTGCCCGCAGCACCCGCCTTCTATGCCCGCCCCACCGATATTGAGGGGCTCTGTCGGTCGGTCACCGAGCGCGTTTTGTCATTGCTGGGCCTTGCCAAGAGTCAATATACGTGGGGCGAAGAAAAATAATTTTGGATTTTAGGGGGTGATTTTTTATTTTTTATTATCTTTGCGCCCGAGAAATCAAGAACTTAAAAAAATAGATTACTATGGCAACAACTGCTGACATCAAAATTGGTATGTGCATCGAGCTCGATGGCAAGACCGTTCAGATTATCGACTTCCAGCACGTAAAGCCCGGCAAGGGTCCCGCTTTTGTGCGTACGAAGCTCAAGAACCTGGAGAATGGCCGCGTGCTGGAGAACACCTTCTCGGCCGGCTCGAAGATCGAGCCCGTGCGCGTGGAGCGTCGTCCCTACCAGTTTACCTACGAGGATGACCTGGGTGCTCACTTTATGCACACCGAGACCTTTGAGGAGATCAACATCGACAAGAACCTGATCTCGAACTACGATCTGATGACCGACGGTCAGATCGTGGAGGTTATGTTCCACACCGAGAAGGAGACCGTTCTCTCGGCCGAGCTGCCCCCGATCGTGGATATGGAGGTTACCTACACCGAGCCCGGTGTTCGTGGCGATACGGCTTCGACCAACTCGCTGAAGGCCGCTACGGTGAATACCGGTGCCGAGATTCGCGTACCCCTCTTCATCAACACGGGCGACAAGATCCGCGTAGATACCCGCACGCGCGAGTACTACGAGCGTATCAAGTAATTTTGATTCGGAATTCAAAAAAATAAAGGAGAGCAAAATGCTCTCCTTTATTTTTTGCAGCGGCTCCGAAAACCGCTTTTCGATTCTACTTAGCGGCTCGCTTGCGATCCACCTCGTGCAACAGGATCTTACGCAGACGCATCGAGTGGGGGGTTACCTCCACGTACTCATCCTCCTTGATATACTCCAAAGCCTCCTCCAGCGAGAAGATCTTGGGCGGCACGATGACCGCCTTGTCATCGGAGCCCGAAGCTCGCATATTGGTCAGCTGCTTGGCCTTGTTGACATTGACCGTGATGTCGTTTTGACGCGTGTGTTCACCAATTACCTGTCCCTCATAGACGGGATCCATCGGTGCAATGAAGAAGCGACCGCGATCCTGTAACTTGTCGATCGAGTAGGCATAGGCGGTGCCCGTCTCGCTGGCGATGATCGAGCCATTGGTACGCATCTCGATCTCTCCCATCCAGGGTTCAAAGCCCTTCAGACGGTGGGTCATAATGGCCTCGCCGGCCGTAGCGGTGAGCATATTGGAACGCAGACCGATGATACCGCGCGAGGGAATCTCAAACTCAAGACGCACCCGATCTCCCGTCGAAGTCATATTGGTAAGCGTACCGCGGCGGCGCGTGGTAAGTTCGATCACCGTACCCGAGAACTCCTCGGGACAATCGACCGTCATCTCCTCCACCGGCTCACACTTCCGGCCATCAATCTCCTTGATGATCACCTTGGGCTGGCCCACCTGCAACTCATATCCTTCACGACGCATCGTCTCGATCAAAACCGAGAGGTGGAGCACACCGCGACCATAGACCACAAAGCTGTCGGCCGACAGACCGGGCTCGACACGCAGAGCGAGGTTCTTCTCCAACTCCTTGTCCAGACGCTCCTTGATGTGACGCGAAGTGACATACTTGCCATCCTTGCCAAAGAAGGGTGAGTTATTGATGGTGAAGAGCATCGACATCGTGGGCTCATCGATGGCAATGGGAGGCAGCGGTTCGGGATTCTCGAAGTCGCAGATCGTATCGCCGATCTCGAATCCGTCAATGCCGAGCAGAGCGCAGATCTCGCCGCAATGCACCTCCTCCACCTTCTTCTTGCCCAGGCCATCAAAGACCATCAGCTCCTTAATGCGGCTCTTCTGAAGGGTTACGCCATCGCGCTTGGCAAGGGTTACATTCTGGCCGGCACGCAGAGTACCGCGCGTGAGTTTACCCACAGCAATACGACCCGTATAGGCGGAGTACTCAAGCGAAGTGATCAGCAACTGGGGCGTACCCTCCTCCTGCTTCGGGGCCGGGATCTCGTCGATAATCGCCTCCAGGAGGGGCGAGAGCGACTCAGTAGGCTCGTTCCAAAGGTGAGACATCCACCCCTGCTTGGCCGAGCCGTAGATGGTCTTGTAGTCGAGCTGCTCTTCGGTGGCATCGAGAGTAAACATCAGGTCAAAGACCTGCTCATTGACCACCTCGGGGCGGCAGTTGGGCTTATCCACCTTATTGACCACCACGATGGGCTTCTTGCCCAGCGCAAGGGCCTTTTGGAGGACAAAGCGGGTCTGGGGCATTGTACCCTCGAAGGCATCCACCAGAAGGAGTACGCCGTCACACATATTGAGCACACGCTCCACCTCACCGCCGAAGTCGGCGTGACCCGGAGTGTCGATGATGTTGATCTTACAATCCTTATAGACCACCGAGACATTCTTCGAGAGAATCGTGATACCACGCTCACGCTCCAGGTCGTTGTTGTCCAGAATCAATTCGCCCTCACCCTGCTTCTGATTCTCGCGCAGGATGTGGCTCTGCATAATCATCTTGTCCACCAGCGTCGTCTTTCCGTGATCGACGTGCGCGATGATGGCGATGTTGCGAAGTTTTTGCATAGTCCGAAATTTTGGGAACAAAGGTAATACTTTTCCAAAAAAATTGTGCTATATTTGTTCGTAAATTCTAATTATACCCCACGATGAAACGAAAACCCGCCCCACTCTTTCGGCTGAAAAGAGGGAGTGCCCTCTATCAAGGCGATGCCTGCGAGCTACTGCCCCGTCTGCTGCCCGCAGGACGACGGGTCGTGGTGGTCACCAACCGACGGGTGGCCCGACTCTGCCCCGAAGTGATCGGGAACTACCCCTGCTGCCTGGTGGGCGAAGGGGAGCGAAACAAAAATCTGCGAAGTGTCGAGCGGCTCCACCGCGAGTTCATCACCCTGGGAGTCGATCGTAGCTGGTTTGTCCTGGCCGTGGGAGGCGGCATCGTCTGCGATGTGGCGGGTTTCGTCGCCTCGACCTATATGCGGGGGGTAGAGTTCGGCTTCGTGGCTACGACCCTTTTGAGCCAGGTTGATGCCTCGGTCGGCGGGAAAAACGGCGTCAATGTCGGAGGGTACAAGAATATGGCGGGAACCTTTACCCAACCGCGCTTTGTGATCTGCGACAGCCGCCTTCTGGCAACCCTTCCCCTTCGGGAGTTTCGGGGCGGATTGGCCGAGATGGTCAAGGCGGCCATCATTGGCGACAAGGAGCTCTTCGAGGCCTTCGAGCAGGAGTCTCCGACCACACTGCGCCGCCATCGAGAGCGACTCGAGGAGTATATTCGTCGCGCTATCGCCGTCAAGGCTGCCATCGTGGAGCGTGATGAGCGGGAACAGGGAGAGCGACGGCTTCTGAATTTGGGTCACACCTTCGGTCACGCCATCGAGAAGCTTGATCCGCACTACCACCACGGCGAGGCTGTCGCCGCAGGGCTCTGTCTGGCGGCCGATCTGGCAACCCGAAGAGCTCTTTTGCCGGCAGAGACGTGCGAGCGGATTCATCGGACAATCCGCAACCTGGGGTTGCCACAAAGGGTAGAGATCCCCGTTGAGCGGTTGGCCGAGGTGATGGCCCGGGACAAGAAGGGTCGCAACGGAGTGATTGCGATGATTCTCCCCACAACCATCGGACACTGCGAAATTGTTCCGATGACGTTGTCGGAGTTCTAACCCAACAAAAGAGGCCTTTTGGGGCCTCTTTTAATTTTGAATCCTGAACTTGAATTTAGCAGAGCATCCCCTCTTCGGGGCCTCGAACCAGCCCGAGATGCTGGTAGGCAAGTTCGGTCGCCTCGCGACCTCGGGGGGTACGCTTGAGGAATCCCTCCTTGATCAGGAAGGGCTCATAGACCTCCTCGATGGTGCCGGGCTCCTCACTGACGGCCGTGGCAATGGTGTTCAATCCCACGGGACCGCCGCCAAACTTCTCGATGATGGCTCCCAGAATCTTATTGTCCATCTGATCCAATCCCCGCGAGTCGATATTGAGAGCCTTGAGGGCAAAACGAGTGATCTCCAGGTCGATATGCCCCTCTCCCTTCACCATTGCAAAGTCTCTCACGCGACGCAGCAGGGCGTTGGCAATACGGGGCGTACCGCGCGAGCGCAACGCCACCTCCAAAGCCGCTTCGTGGTCGATCGAGACATCCAGAATTCGGGCCGAACGCTCGACAATACCCGCCAGCACGGGGCTGTCGTAGTACTCAAGGTGGCAGGTGATGCCGAATCGGGCTCTCAAGGGCGAGGTCAGCAGGCCGCTGCGCGTCGTGGCTCCGATGAGGGTGAAGGGGGCGAGCTCGATCTGTATCGACCGGGCCGATGGGCCCTTGTCCAGCACAATATCGATCTTGTAATCCTCCATTGCCGAGTAGAGATACTCCTCCACGATGGGACTCAATCGGTGAATCTCGTCGATAAAGAGCACATCCCCCTCATTGAGGTTGGTCAGAAGACCTGCCAAATCGCCGGGCTTATCCAGCACGGGACCCGAGGTGGTCTTGAGTTGCGCCCCCATCTCGTTGGCAATGATGTTGGCCAGGGTGGTCTTGCCCAATCCCGGAGGGCCGTGCAGCAGGACGTGGTCCAGCGAGTCGCCACGCATCAGAGCCGCCTTGATGAAGATCCGCAGATTCTCGACAATCTTCTCCTGTCCCGCAAAATTCTCCAGCTCCTGGGGGCGAATGCGGTTTTCAAACTCCAGGTCGCTCTCTATGTTACGCATATTTCGATCTACAGCCATTCTTCTTTTTTAATGCTACATCTGTGATCCACAAAGGTAGGAAATATTCTTTATTTTCCCCATTTTTTGGACAAATAGTTTTTTCGGATTGCATCGTTGTTTCCGAAAAAGGAGCCACCTCTCTCGAAGGATTATGCCGCACATCGCAATAAGAGCTCTCGGTATTCTGCCAACCCGTTTTGGATTGCCCATTTTCTTGCTTTTCTCCTATTCTTTTCGTATCTTTGTTTGACCATTTGTCAATCAATACGAAAAACCTAAAACAAAAACAGAAAAAATATGAAAAAGATTGGATTTGCCTGCGACCACGCAGCGTATGAGATGAAGGAGTTTCTGGTGGGTTACCTCTCCGCCAAAGGTTGGGAGGTACTTGATTTCGGCACCCACTCCGAGGAGAGTGTCGACTACCCCGACTTTGCCCACCAGCTCGGTGAGGCCATCGACAAGGGGGAGCTGGAGGTAGGCGTAGGCCTCTGCGGCTCGGGTGAGGGTATGGCTATGACCCTCAACAAGCACCAGGCAGTGCGTGCCGGACTGGTATGGGACAACGCCATTGCCGGACTGATTCGTCAGCACAACAACGCCAACGTGATCGTTTTCCCCGCCCGTTTCATCTCCAACGATCAGGCCGTGGAGTTCCTCAACACCTTCCTCTCGACCGAGTTTGAGGGTGGCCGTCACGTACGCCGCGTAGAGAAGATCAAGGTGCAGTAGTTCAACCTCTTCCAACAAACAACGGGGCCCCGACGGGGCCCCGTTGTTTTTATCATTCGGGAGGAATCACAGCCGCTCCTTATGGAGAAAGAGCCCCTCAAAGGGGGGCCGATAATCGGGCTCCTCCGCAAAGAGCCCGAAGAGGGTCGAGCCGCTGCCCGACATTGCAGCATAGAGGGCCCCCTGGGCCAGCAGGCTCTCCTTGATGGTTGCCAGGCGCGGGTGGGCGGCAAAGACCGAGGGCTCAAAGTCATTTTTCACCTCCTGTTGCCACATCTCGACGGGGCGTTGCAGCCGTTCTCGAAGGGAAAGGGTCGGCACAGCAGGGCTTACGCCGGCATAAGCCTCACGGGTCGAGACCCCCTCGTCGGGTTTCACCAGCTGGAGCCACAACCCCTTCAGCGGGAGTTCGATGGGCTCCATCTGCTCCCCACGTCCCGTGCAGAGCTGGGGGGTATTGCGGACAAAGAAGGCGGTATCGCTCCCCAGCTCGGCCGCCAGGGCGATCAACTCCGCCTCCGAGAGGTGCAGATCGAAGAGTTGGTCAAGCCCCAGCAATACCATCGTGGCATCGGCCGAGCCGCCCCCGAGACCCGCCCCGAAGGGGATACGCTTGTGTAGCGTAAGGGTGACACCCGAGAGTCCAAAGCGTCGCTCCATCAGCCGAAAGGCCTTGACACAGATATTCTCCTCCGCCGCACAATCGACCTCCAGGCCCCGTTGTGCAAAGCGAAACTCCGCCCCCGCACGCACCAACTCCACCTCATCGCAGAGTTCCCGAACGGGAACCATCACCGTTTCAAGGTCGTGGTAGCCGTCAGCACGACGACGCAGCACATCCAATCCGATGTTTATTTTGCAGTTTGCCCGTAAAATCATAGGACAAAGATAGCCTTTTTCGCACAAATGCACTACCTTTGTCAAGGAGTTTTTTGCTCCGAAGGCCAAAAAAATCAACCCTATGAAATTTCGTACCGAAATCACCCTCACCCCCCTGCGCCGCCCGTTGAATTGCCGTACCCGAATCCTCGCCCTCGGCTCCTGCTTCAGCGAGGAGATCGGCAGCCGCCTCCGTCGGGTCGGAATCCACACCACGATCAACCCCACCGGTACCCTCTTCAACCCCGAGAGTATCGCCCGCCAGGTGGAGTGCTTTGCCAAAGGGGACGCCCTGACGGCCGGGGAGTTGCGCTTTGATGGGGAGGTATGGTACCATTTCGACCTCCACGGCTCCCTCTCCCACCCCGATCAGATGATGGCTTTGGAGAGGATGAATCGCGCCCTTCAATGCGGCTGTAAGGCATTGCAGAGCAGCGAGGCCGTGGTCGTCACCTTCGGAACGGCCTGGGTCTATGAACGACAGGGAGTTGTGGTAAGCAACTGCCACAAGCAGCCCGCCTCGGAGTTCCTGCGCCGAAGCCTCTCCGTCGGAGAGATTGTCGGGCGGTGGAGTGCGTTGCTGGAGGGCCCTCTGTGCCAAAAACGACTTCTTTTCACTCTCTCACCAGTGCGTCACCTGCGCAACGGAGCCGAGGAGAACTCGTTGAGCAAAGCCATCCTGCGGCTGGCCATCGAGGAGCTCTGCCGCCGCTATCCGGAGCAGTGCGACTACCTCCCCGCCGGCGAGTTGCTGCTCGACGAACTGCGCGACTACCGCTTCTATGCCACCGACCTTGCCCACCCCTCCGAGGAGGCGGCCGACTATATCTGGGAGCGGCTTCGAGAGGTGCTTTTCGACGCTGAAAGCCGTCGCCACATCGAGGAGGCCGAGCGACTTGTCCGCGCTCTTGCACATCGTCCCCTCCATCCCGAGACCCCCTCGGCCCACTCCTTTCAGGAGAGCATCCGAAAGGCCGTCTGCGACCTGGAAGCACGCTCCGGGCTCTCCATTTGGGCACAAAGCGAGGAGTAAAACGAAGAAAAGCGCAACGAAAACACCTTTTTTCACGGACTTTTACTACCTTTGCAGGCTATGAATTGCCGCATTAGAAAAATTTTTGTCATCGGAGCCCTTCTTTTGGGCCTCCTGCCCCTGGAGATGAAGGCCGAAGATCGTCCGCGTCTGGTCATTCAGATCGTGGTGGGCTCACTGCGTCCCGAGGATATCGACCGCTACCTGGAACTCTGTCCCGAAGGGGGATTCAACCGCCTGATCGGAGAGGGAATCTCCTTTACCAACGCCTCCTACAACTACCAGCAGACCACCAATCCCGTGGCCCTGGCCACCCTGACCACCGGAGCCCTACCCACCACCCACGGCGTGATCGGCAGCCACTGGTTCGACTATATCGACAACCGCCAGGTGGGGTTGATCGACGACAAGTCGGTGACGGGCCTTGAGTACCACACCGGCGGCGGTCAATTCTCACCCCGCCACCTGATCGCTCCCACCCTTGGCGAGAGCCTCAAGGAGTTCTCGCCCAAGAGTCACGTCGCAACCATCGCCCTGGAGCCCGAGTCGGCCGTGGTAATGAGCGGCAAGGCGGGAATGACCTTCTGGATGAACAGCGACCACTGCCAGTGGCGATCCTCCTCCTACTATATGTCGGCCCTGCCGAGCTGGGTAAAGCAATACAACCGCGCCCGCACGCCCCAGAGTCTCCTGACGGATGAGTGGAAGAGCCACTACAGCGGCAACCTCTACAAAAACCGTCGCATTGCAGCCCTGACGATGACCCGAGGCCGCGCCAGCGACCTTACCCCCCTCTTCGAGCGAATGGAGGGTGTCGTAGAACTCCGAAACGACTACGACCGAATGTGCTACACACCGGTCGGAAACACCGCCCTCTTCCACTTCGCCAAACAGGTGTTGGCCTTCCTCGAGATGGGCAAGGATGAGCACCCCGACCTGCTGAACATCTGTCTCGATACCCCGCGCCACATCCTGGAGGCCTACGGCCCCGAATCGGTGGAGGCCGAGGATATGTTCTACCGCCTGGATCGTGACCTCTCGGAGTTTCTGGCCTTCCTCTACGCCTGGATTGATCAGGACGAGGTGGTGGTAGCCCTCACGGCCGGCCACGGCACCAGCCCCTCCTACGACCGCTTCAAATCGGCCGCCGACCGCTTCAACGTTCCGCAGTTCGAGATGCTGCTTGAGGCCTTCCTCGACGCCCGTTATGGCAAGGGGGAAAGCGACTGGGTGTTGGGCTACGAGAATCAGATGGTGTGGCTCAACCACAACCTGATCTACGAAAAGAAGCTCTCGCTGAGCGAGATTCAGAACGAGGCGGCCACCTTTGCAATGCAGTTCCGCGGCGTATCGCACGCCCTCTCGGCTACGGCAATGCGAACCAGCTACTTCGGAAGCGGCTACGCCGAACTGATGCAGAACAGCTTCTACCCCCGTCGTTCGGGAGACGTAATCCTCAACCTGATGCCCGGCTGGATCGAGAAACGAGACGATGTCCGCTCCTCGGCCGGTTCGATGTATGGTTATGACCGTCGGGTCCCCCTGTTGCTGCTGATTCCGGGCCAGGCTCCGCAGAAGCGGCACGAGGCAATCGGAATGGAGTGTCTGGCCCCCACCCTGGCCCATATTTTGGGGATCCCCGCCCCCGTAGCCTCGGAGGGTGAGGCCCTGCAACTTTAATTTGTAAAAACAACCCGTATGAAAGAGCAGATACAAGAGCAGATCATCGAAGAGTTTTCGATCTTTGAGGATTGGCTTGACAAGTATGACTACCTGATTGGGCTGAGCGAGGAGCTGGCTCCCTACGACGAGAAGCACCGCACGGAGCAGTACCTGATCCAGGGGTGCCAGTCGCGCGTCTGGATCGATGCCGAACTGCGCGACGGCAAGGTGTGGTACACGGCTGACAGCGATGCCATCATCACCAAGGGAATCATCGCCCTGTTGATCCGCGTAATGAACGGTCGCACCCCCGAAGAGATTCTCGGTCTGGAGCTCTACTTCATCGATGCTATCGGTTTGAGCGAGAACCTCTCGCCCACCCGTTCCAACGGCCTGGTGGCAATGATCAAGCAGATGCGCCTCTACGCCCTGGCTTTCAGCCAAAAAAACAGAGCTTAACAACCTTCTCATTTCAAAGAAAAATGACCAAAGAGGAGATTTTACGTGTGGAGCAGGACATCGTCCTGACCCTCAAAAATATCTACGATCCCGAGATCCCGGTCAACATCTACGACCTGGGACTGATCTACGAAATCGACTACACCCCCGACGGAGTGGCCACCATCCGAATGACCCTCACGGCTCCCAACTGTCCGATGGCCGATATGCTCGTGGAGGATGTCAATACCGAAGTTGCCAAGGTAAAGGGCGTCGAGGAGGTGAATGTCATTCTGGTCTTCGAGCCGGTTTGGAACAAGGATATGATGACCGACGAGGCCAAGCTGGAGCTCAATCTCTTCTAAACCAACCGCAAGGATGGAGGAGAGCCGAAGAGAGGAGTTGTTGAAGGGGTGGGAAGCGATGGCTCCCCACGGTTGCATCGATCTGCCGATCCGAATGGATGAACTGGCTCGCTGCGAACTCTTTACTGCCCTTGCCTTCGAGCGTCTGGAGCAGAAGGCCGTTGCCCTGGAGGAGATTCTCCACCACAGCAACGACGACTGGAATCAGACCCTCTACGAGATGCTCTTCCGCACGGTGGGCGACCTGCGAAATCGGGAGGCCTACAGCCAGCTGGCCCGCCGCATCCCCTACCGCATTCTGCTGCGCGAACGACAGCGCATCCTCTCGACCGAAGCCCTCCTGTTCGGAGCCTCGGGATTGCTCGACGGTTGTCGGGAGGACGACTACACCCGACAACTCCGTTCGGAGTTTGAATTTTTGGTCCACAAATACCAAATCGAGGCAATGTCGCCCGAAGCGTGGCGTATCGACCGCCTTCGGCCGGCCAACCACCCGCGCCTGCGCCTCTCCCAATTGGCGATCTTTTTGAATCACCACGAATTTGTCATCGACCAGGTGCTCGCCTGTCGCACCCGCAAGGAGATCGAGCAACTCTTCTCCACCGACTCCTCGCACTATTGGAGCAGTTATCACCGCCCCTCGCAGAGTGGCGACCACTCCACCAAGCGACTCGGCTCACTCAAGGCACAGCTGATCGGAATCAATCTGGCCGCCCCGATACAGTACCTCTACGGCCGAATGACGGGGCGCGATGAGTTGCGCCACCGAGCCATCGAACTCTGGGAGGCCCTCCCCGGTGAGGAGAATCGCTACACCCGCATCTGGGCTCCCTATCGTCCGCTGAATGCCTTTGAATCGCAAGCTCTGCTGCAGTTGGCCCGCGAATATTGCGAGCCGCATCGTTGCCGACAATGTCCGCTGGCCCGTCGCCGACTGCGCGAAATGGGAACAAAACACTGCAAATAGGCTGTTTCTCACTCGGAAACAGCCTATTATTTTGCAAATTCCTTAAAAAAACGTATCTTTGTAGGATTTATAAACTCAAGCGATAACAAACAAACGCAAGATATGGATATCTTAACCAAATTACTCACTGTGGTCTTCGGTTCGAAGGCCGACAAGGACCGCAAGCAGATTCAGCCCTACGTGGAGAAGATCAAGGCCATCTACCCCTCGATCTCGGCTCTCACGAACGACGAGCTGCGTGCCCGCTCGGCGGCCCTAATGAAGCAGATTGCCGACTTTATCGCTGCCGACGAGCAGCACATTGTGGACCTGAAAGCCAAACTCGAAAAAGACTCGATCTCCCTGAATGAGAAGGAGGCCATCTCGAAGGAGGTGGATCAGACCGTAAAGCTCATCGACGAGAAGATCGAGCAGCAGCTCGACCAGATTCTTCCCGAAGCCTTCGCCATTATGAAGGACACGGCCCGCCGTTTCACCGAGAATGAGACGGTGGTGGTAACGGCCAACGATTTTGACCGCAACCTGGCCGCCGAGAAGGAGTTTGTCACCATCGAGGGCGATCAGGCGATCTACGCCACCCATTGGCTGGCCGGTGGTAACGACATCAAGTGGGATATGGTTCACTACGACGTACAGCTCTTCGGTGGTGTGGTTCTCCACAAGGGTAAGATCGCCGAGATGGCCACCGGTGAGGGTAAGACCCTGGTAGCTACGCTCCCCGTCTTCCTGAATGCCCTGGCCAAGAAGGGCGTGCACCTGGTAACGGTGAACGACTACCTGGCCAAGCGTGACTCCGAGTGGATGGGCCCGATGTATCAGTTCCACGG
Organism: Alistipes sp.; assembly: GCA_045602705.1. Classification (GTDB taxonomy): domain Bacteria; phylum Bacteroidota; class Bacteroidia; order Bacteroidales; family Rikenellaceae; genus Alistipes. The sequence goes on along the minus strand of JAZSCB010000012.1, from coordinate 220,634 downwards.
TCTCTCGGTAGACTGCATCGACAAGCACCAGCCCAACTCCGAAGCTCGCCGCAAGGCCTATCTGGCCGATATTACCTTCGGTACGAACAACGAATACGGCTTCGACTATCTGCGTGACAATATGGCCTCCTCGCCCAAGGATTTGGTGCAGCGCAAGCACCACTTCGCCATCGTGGATGAGGTGGACTCGGTATTGATCGACGATGCCCGTACGCCGCTGATCATCTCGGGTCCCGTACCCAAGGGGGAGGATCAGCTCTTTGAGCAGTATCGCCCCTCGATCGAGAATCTCTACAATATGCAGAAGAACTTCGTGACGAACCTGGTGGCCGAGTCGCGCAAATTGATGTCCGAAGGCAAGAGCGAGGAGGGCGGTATTCTGATGTACCGCGCCCACAAGGGTCTGCCGAAGTATAAGCCCCTGATCAAGTTCCTCTCGGAGCCCGGCATCAAGGTTCAGATGCAGAAGACTGAGAATATCTATATGGCCGACAACAACCGTCGTATGCCCGAGATCACCGATGAGCTCTTCTTCGTCATCGACGAGAAGATGAACACGGTGGAACTCACCGACAAGGGTCACGAGGCCCTCTCGCGCCACTTCAACGAGGATGGTTTCTTCGTGCTGCCCGACATCGGTGCCGCCGTGGCCGACATCGAGAAGGAGGATATTTCGGCCGAGGAGAAGATCCAGAAGCGTGATGCCGTGATCAACGACTACGCCATCAAGTCAGAGCGCGTACACACCGTCAATCAGTTGCTGAAGGCCTACTCGATGTTTGAGAAGGATACCGAGTATGTGGTGATGGACAACAAGGTGAAGATCGTGGACGAGCAGACGGGCCGTATTTTGGATGGCCGCCGCTACTCGGATGGCCTGCACCAGGCCATCGAGGCCAAGGAGCGCGTGAAGGTCGAGGCCGCCACGCAGACCTTCGCCACCATTACCCTGCAGAACTACTTCCGTATGTACCACAAGTTGGGCGGTATGACCGGTACGGCCGAGACCGAGGCTTCGGAGTTCTGGAACATCTACAAACTCGACGTGGTGGTGATCCCCACCAACCGTCCCGTGCTGCGCGAGGATCGTCCCGACCTGGTTTACAAGACGATGCGCGAGAAGTACAACGCTGTGATTAATGAGGTGGTACGTCTGGTGGGCGAGGGTCGCCCCGTGCTGGTGGGTACGACCTCGGTGGAGATCTCGGAGTTGTTGAGCCGTATGCTCAAACTGCGCGGCATCAAGCACAATGTGCTGAATGCCAAGCAGCACCAGTTGGAGGCCCAGGTGGTGGCCGAGGCCGGGCGTCCGGGCCAGGTGACCATCGCAACCAATATGGCCGGCCGTGGTACCGATATCAAACTCACCGAGGAGGTAAAGAGGGCCGGAGGTCTGGCCATTATCGGTACCGAGCGTCACGAGAGCCGCCGTGTGGACCGCCAGCTGCGCGGTCGTTCGGGTCGTCAGGGAGACCCCGGTTCGTCGCAGTTCTTCGTCTCGTTGGAGGATAACCTGATGCGTCTGTTCGGTGCCGCCCGCATCGCCTCGGCAATGGACCGTATGGGCCACGAAGAGGGCGAGGCTCTGCAGTCGAATATGCTCACCAACGCCATCGAGCGCGCCCAAAAGAAGGTGGAGGAGAACCACTTCGGTGTGCGTAAGCGTCTGTTGGAGTACGACGATGTGATGAACTCGCAGCGTGAGGTGATCTACACCCGTCGCCGCCACGCCCTCTATGGCGAGCGTATCGAGATCGATCTGAACAACATTATGTGCGACTACGCCGACATCTTCGTCGAGGAGCACAAGGGGCTCCCCTACGAGGATTTCCGCTTCGAGTTGATCCGCGAGGTGGCCGTAGAGCTCCCGATGGATGAGACAACCTACGGCAAGTGCAATGAGAAGGAGCTCTCGGCAGCCATTGTCAATGCCCTGCAGGAGGGCTTTGCCCGCCGTGCCAAGCTGGTGGCCGACACCGTGCGCCCCGTAATGCAGCGCATCTATGAGGATCGCAAGGATCAGCTCGACAGCAACCTCTTCTTCCCGCTGACGGATGGTCACCTGGGTTACAACATTCCGGTCAACCTCCAGCGTTGCAAGGATTCAGATGGTGCCGAGATTTTCAAGGTATTCTCCAAGGTGGTGATGTTCACCACGATCGACGATGCCTGGCGTGAGCACCTGCGCGAGATGGACGACCTGCGTCAGAGCGTGCAGAATGCCACCTATGAGCAGAAGGATCCCCTCTTGATCTACAAGTTCGAGTCCTTCAACCTCTTCTCGAAGATGCTTAACAAGGTGAACCGCCAGGTTCTCTCGGTGCTGGGTCGCGCCTATATACCGGTACGCGAAAACAATGCCGATATGCAACAGCGTCAGCAGCAGCGGGCCAAGGTGGATGTCAATAAGTTGCAGGCTTCGCGTATGCAGGCTGCCGCCCAGGCAGGCCAGGCCGAGAAACAGAAGCCGATGCCGATCCACGTCGAAAAGAAGGTGGGCCGCAACGATCCCTGCCCCTGCGGGTCGGGCAAGAAGTACAAGCAGTGCCACGGAAAGGGATTGTAACCTTTTGAATAGCAAATAAAAAAGGCAATAAAAAGATATGGGGTACGAAGAGGAAAAACAGCGGCAGCTGGATGCCCGCTATTTGAGAATGGCCCGCATCTGGGCTGAAAACTCCTACTGCGTGCGACGCAAGGTGGGAGCCTTAATCGTCAAGGACAAGATGATCATCTCGGATGGCTACAACGGCACCCCCTCGGGCTTTGAGAACATCTGCGAGGATGAGGTTACGGGCCTTACCAAGCCCTATGTGCTGCACGCCGAGGCCAATGCCATTACCAAGGTGGCCAAGTCGGCCAACAACTGCGATGGCTCGACGCTCTACATCACGGCAGCCCCCTGCATTGAGTGCTCGAAACTCATCATCCAGGCGGGCATCAAGCGTGTGGTCTACAGCGACGACTACCGCTCGGAGGAGGGTCTGAACCTCCTGCGCCGCGTAGGAATCGAGTGCGTCCGCGTAGCCGTTGAGTAGGATTCCCAAACGGCAAAAGGGCCAAGTTTGGCTACCCGAGCCGAATGAAGAAAAATGAAAAGATCGAAATGGTTGCAATGAAGCGAATCGTGATTATGGGTGCCACCTCGGGTATCGGTCGTGAGACGGCACGAGCCTGCCTGCGGGCAGGGTGGCGTGTCGGAGCCGCAGGCCGACGCATCGAGGAGTTGGAGGCCCTGAAACAGGAGGCCCCTGAGCAGGTGGAGATCGAGGCGATCGACATCACCTCGGAGGAGGCTCCCGAAGGGCTGTTGCGCCTGATCGAGAAGCTGGGAGGAGCCGATATCTACCTCCACGTCTCGGGAATCGGATTTCAAAATATCGACCTCACCCCCGAGGTAGAGTTACGAACCGTGGCTACCAACGCTGCGGGTCTGACCCGAATGGTGGGAGCCGCCTGGCACTACTTCCGCCAAACAGGAGGAGGCCACATTGCCGCCGTCAGCTCGATTGCTGGCACCAAAGGTCTGGGGGTTGCTCCCGCCTACTCGGCCACCAAGGGTTTCCAGAACCTTTACCTCGATGCACTGGCCCAGCTCTCGCAGATGCAGCGTGCCGGAATCCGCTTTACGGACATCCGCCCGGGTTTTGTGCAGACGGCCCTTTTGAGCGACGGGCAACGCTATCCGCTAATGATGCGTCCAGAACGTGTTGCCAAGCGGATCTTCCGTGCTCTGAAGCGCGAGGAACGGGTCGTGGTGATCGATTGGCGATACGCCCTCATTACCCTCTTTTGGCGACTCATCCCCCGTTGGCTGTGGGAACGACTTCCCATTCGCACCCGGAAAAAACAAGCATAAAAGCAGGGCGCACTTCGCCCCGGATCAAAAACAGGAGGCAGACCGAATGGTCTGCCTCCTGTCATATCGTTACGAAATCAAGCTACTCGAAGGGAACCGGTTCGGGACGACCCGGCAGGTAGCGCATATACTCAAACTGGTCCTGACTGGTGAGGTCGATCCAATCGCTTTGAGCCCACCCCTCGTTTCCAAAGGCGATACCCAACTGGAGCTGAATGGCACCAAAGACCAATCGCTCGTTACGAATGCGGACACCGATACCCACTGAACCATAGAAGGGATTTTTGAAGGGGTTGTGCGAGCGTCCGATAAACCCCATATCGAGGAAGCCGAAGCAGGTAAAGCGGAAGCCCCAGGGTTGGAAGGGGGTAAAGACCACCGTCTCGGTATTGAGGGCCACACGCTGAATTCCCGAATAACGCCCCTCAAGGATGCGGATACCGTTGTCCGGAGTCAGGATGATATTCTCATTGTAGCCCGTGCGGCGATTCCAGCCGTGGGTATAATTCAGGGTGATGAACTGACGCACGTGGCAGTTTCGGGCGGGCCAGAGATTGGAGAACCATCGGAAATCGGCATCGGCCACATCGCGGAAACCCGAGCCGTCGATTGGTGAGATGTAACCGCCCACCGAGGCCCCTCCCGAGAAGAATCCTGCCGGTGTGAATCCTCCGGCATAGAGGCGGGCTCCCAGGTAGATATCCTCCCGAAATTCGCCCCAATTGTAGCCTCCGGTGAGCTCCATTCGATACCCCGTAGGGATATACTCTCGGGTACCGAACCCATAGATCATATTGGCCGTATAGAAGTTCTCTCGGTAGAGACCCACACTTCCCAGGATGCGTTCGCTACGGTGATAAACGGGGTTGAAATCAGTACTCACGGGGGGACGATCCCTGAAGTTGGAGTGGCTGTAGTGGGCCATCGCATAGAGGTTGGTCTTTCGCTGACGGAATCGGTAGGAGTAACCGGCCCAGATATCAAGTCGCCGCTCCAGGGTAGTGGGGATGTTGGGATAGTTATCGTCGATAAACTCCTTGCGAAGACGGTTGTAGGAGAGACCGCACAGCAGGTCGGAGGGGCGTAGCAGCGGTTTGGAGAAGTCGGCTCGAAACTCCGACTCAATCCCCTTACGGCCTGCCGAGATGAAACCCTCGATGAAGGAGCCCCACATATTGGGCATCTTATACTGAATCAGATTGCCACCATAGCTCCAATCCAGGCGGTTGAAGTGGGTCTGAATCTCCAGACGGTTACCCGTACCAAAGATATTCTCGTCATAGATCGAGACCATCGTACGCCCTCGACTACGCCAACTGCCATCGACCGAGATACTCCAGCTGTCTCGCGTCTTGACATAGACGTGCACAAAGTGTTCGGGGTCGATCGAATCGGGAATCACCTTCAACTCGGCATCGGAGATGTAACGGCGGCTACGAAGCAGGTGCATATTACGCACCAACTGTTCAGGATCGATCGTGTCACCTACCTCAAGCAGCAGATCGCGCAAAATAACCCGCTCCCGAGTCTCAATGTGGAGGCTGTTACCCGCCCGTTCGATCCACTTACCCTCACGATTAAAGGCCCCATAGCGATCGATGCGGATCGAAAGGATGGTACGCCCCTCATAGGGTCGATAACGTTTGGTCTCGTCGATGGCCTTACCGGTGGAGGTGGAGCCGCTGTTGGGGGCTCCTCGCACCAAAAGATCATAGAGCAGGCGCGTCACCGCCTTATTGCGCGACTTGACCTCCAGCGAGTCGTAGAATTGACGATTGCGCGCCTCCAGCGAGTCGTTGCCGGGCTCCTTAATAACCACATCATACTTACGGCGCAACGAATCTCTCGATTGCGCAAAGAGCTCCGAAGAGCTCGCAGTCCCCCAAAGCAGGAGGAGCAGCAGGATGTGACGGAGGTTTCTCATTTTGGGGTTGGATCGTCCGGTTCAAGGAGTACAAAGATCCCTTCATCCACCGGAGAAAAGAGCAGGAGGTTGCCCCACAACGCGTGTCGGACAGCCTCCCGGATTCTCTATGGTTTCAACAAAGGCTACTTGCGGGCCTCTTTAGCTTCGATGGTCTCCGTGGCGTGGGGCACGCGCAACAGACGCTCGCGAGGAATCAACTTGCCGGTCGTCTTGCAGATACCGTAGGTCTTGTTCTCGATGCGAATCAGGGCCAGCTCCAGGTTGCGGATAAACTTCATCTGATGGGCTGCCAGACGCTCGTTCTCCTCCTTGGAGAGGGTGGCAGCACCCTCTTCGAGCACCTTGTAGGTGGGCGAAGTATCCTCCGTATCGTTCGAGGTGGCGTGCGTAATGGTGGCACGCAGCATATCGTAATCGGCCCTGGCATTGGCGAGTTTCTTCAGAATGAGCTGCTTGAACTCCTCCAATTCAGCATCCGTATAGCGGGTTTTTTCCATCTCTGCCATAGCTGTTCGTTGTAACGTTTAGGTTTATATATGTAAAATTAAACAATTTTTTCGAACCGACCAAATATTATGCAAAAATAATTCGCAAAAGGGCCCCCGAATCACTTCGGAGGCCCCTGCCTAAAATCTATGCTGTTTTTCAGATCTTCGTCACTGCCAGCTTGACGGGCTCCTCGTCAATCTCCGAGTCCACGACAAACTCTCCGGAGGGCTGCTCCACGAACTTCACCTCCACGGCCTGAATCTGCTGGGCGATGTAGTCGGCAAACGAGAGAGCCGGCAAAGCAATGGGGCGATTCTCAATCTCCACGCGAATCTTGTCGGTCACCTCCAGCCCCGAATCCTTGCGGATGTTCTGGATACGGTTCACCAACTCACGGGCCACACCCTCCGAGCGCAGCTCATCACTGATCGTCACGTCGAGAGCTACCGTGAGCTTACCCTCCGAAGCTACCTGCCAGCCGGGCATATCCTCCGAAGTGATCTCAAAGTCCGAAGCGACAACCGCCAGCTTCTCGCCCTCGATCTCCAGCTCGGTAAGCTGACCGATCTCCACAGCCTGGATCTGCTCCTGCGTGAAGCCTGCCACCAGAGCGGCAATCTGCTTCATCTGCTTGCCATACTTGGGGCCCAGAGTCTTGAAGTTGGGTTTGATGCGCTTGGTGATGATACCGGTGGTCTCCTCAATAAGGTCGATCTCCTTCACATTCACCTCGCCCAGGATCAGCTCCTTAACAGCCTCGATACGACGAGCCATTGCGGGATCAAGTACCGGGATCAGGATCTTCTGCAGCGGCTGACGCACCTTGATATTGACCTTGCGACGCAGAGCCAATACCATCGACGACACCTGCTGGGCCAGACCCATCGTCAGCTCCAGCTCCTCGTCGATCAGCGCCTCGTCCACCTTGGGGAAGGTGCTCAAGTGAACGCTCTCATCAATGTGACGGCCGCTGGCTGCATTCAGATCACGGAAGATACGATCCGAGATGAAGGGGGCAAAGGGTGCCGAGAGCATCACCACGCTCTCTAGACAGGTATAGAGGGTCTGGAAGGCGGCCAACTTATCGGCCGAAGAGCCCTTGCTCCAGAAACGCTTGCGGTTCAGACGTACATACCAGTTCGAGAGTTCAACATCGACAAACTCCTGGATGGCACGGGCTGCCGGCGTGGGGTCATAATCCTCCAGCGAGGCCGTAACCTCACGAATCAGCGTATTCAGACGCGAGATGATCCAGCGATCGATCTCAGGACGCTCCTTGACGGGAATCTCCGCCTCACGGCCCGTAAAGCCATCGCCGAGGTTGGCATAGAGGGCAAAGAAGGAGTAGGTGTTGTAGAGGGTACCGAAGAACTTGCGGCGCACCTCATCCACTCCGGCCGTATCGAACTTCAGGTTGTCCCAGGGCTGCGAGTTGGAGATCATATACCAACGCGTAGCATCGGCACCATAGCTCTTCAGCACCTCAAAGGGATCCACGGCGTTACCCAGACGTTTCGACATCTTGTTGCCGTTCTTGTCGAGCACCAGGCCGTTCGAGATGATATTCTTGAAGGCAACCGAGTCGAAGAGCATTACGGCGATGGCGTGGAGCGTGAAGAACCAACCTCGCGTCTGATCGACACCCTCGGCAATGAAGTCGGCGGGATAGACCTCCTTGAAGGCCTCACCCTCCATCTCGAAGGGGAAGTGCATCTGGGCGTAGGGCATTGCACCCGAATCGAACCAAACGTCGATCAGGTCGCTCTCGCGCTTCATCGGCTCACCCTTCGACGAGACGAGCACAATCGAATCAACATAGGGACGGTGGAGGTCGATGCGGTCGGTTGAGTAGTTCTCCTTCGACATATCGCCCACCACAAACTCCTTGAAGGGATTCTCGGTCATCACGCCGGCAGCGATCGACTTCTTGATCTCCTCGATGAGCTCCTTCACCGAACCGATGCACTTAAGCTCCGAACGATCCTCCGTGGCCCAAATCGGGAGCGGAGTACCCCAGAAGCGCGAACGCGAGAGGTTCCAGTCGTTCAGATTCTCCAACCACTTGCCAAAGCGGCCCGTACCGGTCGATTCGGGCTTCCAGTGGATGGTACGGTTGAGCTCCATCATACGCTCCTTGAGTGCCGTGGTGCGGATGAACCACGAGTCGAGCGGATAGTAGAGCACGGGCTTGTCCGTACGCCAGCAATGGGGATAGTTATGGACGTGCTTCTCAATCTTAAAGGCTTTGTTCTCTCCCTTGAGTTTCAGACAGATATAGACATCGAGGGTCTCGGCTGCCGAGGCGGCCTTCTCGTCGTATTTCCCATCGGGGTTGAACTGCGGATCGTAAGCATTCTTCACCCAGCGACCCTCATACTCCTTGTAGAGATCGCGGTCGATGCACTCGGCCACGAACTTCTCGTCGAGCTCCTCCATCAGGTAGAACTTACCCTGCAGATCGACCATCGGACGGGTCTCGCCACGCTTGTTGATCATAAAGAGCGAAGGGATGCCGGCCTGACGGGCCACAAAGGCGTCATCAGCACCAAAGGTGGGGGCGATGTGTACAATACCCGTACCATCCTCCACCGTCACATAGTCACCGGGGATCACGCGGAAAGCCTTCTCGGCAGCCTCGCGCCAATTGCCCTCCTCGTCCAACTCCACAGGCTTCACCCAGGGGATCAGCTGCTCATAGTGCATACCCACCAGCTCGGGGCCCTTCCACTCGCCGACCACCTCGTAGGGGATGAGTTTGTCGCCCGGCTTGTAGTCGGCCAGAGCGATCCCCTCGGCCTTCTTGTTGAAATGGGCATTCAGCAGGGGCTTGGCCACAATGGCAGTCATCTTCTCGCCTGTATAGCCGTTGTAGGTGCGGACTGCCACATAGTCGATCTTGGGACCGACGCAGAGAGCCGTATTCGAGGGAAGCGTCCAGGGGGTGGTGGTCCAGGCCAGGAAGTAGGGGGTACCCCATCCCTCCATCTCGGGCTTGGGATCCAGCACACGGAACTGGGCCACCATCGTCGTATCCTTCACGTCGCGGTAGCAACCCGGCTGGTTCAACTCGTGAGTCGAGAGGCCCGTACCAGCACCCGGCGAGTAGGGCTGAATGGTATACCCCTTATAGAGCAGGCCCTTGTCGTAGAGCTGCTTCAGGAGCCACCAGAGCGACTCGATGAACTTATTGTCATAGGTGATATAGGGATCGTCCATATTGACCCAATAACCCATCTTGCGGGTCAGATCCTCCCAAACGCCCGTAAACTCCATCACTGCTTCTCGGCAGGTGCGGTTGTACTCCTCAATGGTGATCGTCTTGCCGATATCCTCCTTCGTGATACCGAGTTTCTTCTCCACACCCAGCTCTACGGGCAGGCCGTGCGTATCCCAACCCGCCTTGCGGTGCACCAGGTAACCCTGCTGCGTCTTATAGCGGCAGAAGACATCCTTGATGGTGCGGGCCATCACGTGGTGGATGCCCGGCATACCGTTGGCCGAGGGGGGACCCTCATAAAAGACAAACGTGGGATGTCCCTCACGCGTCGTGATGCTCTTGTGGAACGTATCTTCCGCATCCCACAATTTGAGAACCTCCTCGGCGGTGCCGGGGAGATCCAGCCCTTTGTACTCTTTGAATTTCATAATCTATCTTGGTTTCGTTACTCTCCGTTTGGACTTTGAATTTGCAAATATAGAAAAAAATCGGCTACTTGACGCTCTGCATATCGATCAAATGCTTGTAGATGCCCTCGTGCTGCAACAACTCCCGATGGGTACCCTCTTCGGCAATGCGGCCCTGATCGATTACCACGATCTTGTCAGCATTGTGGATGGTGGAGAGGCGATGGGCGATCACCACCGAAGTACGTCCCTTCAAGAGGTTGTCGAGAGCCTCCTGCACCAGCTTCTCGCTCTCGGTATCGAGGGCCGAAGTCGCCTCATCGAGGATCAGGATCTCGGGATTCTTCAAGACGGCACGGGCAATCGAGAGTCGCTGTCGCTGACCTCCCGAGAGTTTCATTCCGCGGTCGCCGATATTGGTCTGATACCCCTCGGGAGTCGCCATAATGAAGTCGTGGGCATTGGCCACCCGGGCAGCGGCCATAATCTCCTCGATCGTCGCTCCGGGGCGACCCATCTCGATATTGGCCGCGATGGTGTCGTTGAAGAGTACCGTATCCTGTGAAACGAGACTCATATGGTCACGCACACTCTCCTGGTCGTAGTCGCAGAGATCGATGCCGTCAATCAGCACCGTACCCCGCTGGGGATCATAGAATCGGGGCAGCAGCTCACTCAAGGTCGATTTCCCGCCACCCGAAGGGCCGACCAAAGCCACCGTCTCCCCCTTGCGAATGGTGAGCGAAACACCACTGATCACCTCACGCTCGCCATCATAGGCAAAGTGTACGTCACGCAGCTCGATCTGCTCCTTCAGCCCCTCCATTTTTCGGGCATCGGGCTTATCAACCACCTCAACCTCGGTATTGAGCAACTCAAAGATGCGTTCACCGGCGGCAATACCCTGGTTGATGTTGGCAAACTGATCGATGATCGAGCGCACGGGGCGGGTGATCTGCGAGAACATTCCAATAAAGATGATGAAGCTGGCAGCGTTGATCGACCCCCGCAGTACCAGCATACCGCCGAAGATGAGCACCACGCCCACCGCCGTAATACCCAAAAACTCGCTCACGGGCGAGGCAAGCTGTTGGCGACGAGCCATCGAGAGCACCAGGCGGCCGTAATCGGCATTGATCGCGCGGAACTTGCGACGGATGAAGTCGGCAGCATTGTAGCTCTTGATAAGTTTTACTCCCGAGAGCGACTCGTCAAGGGTCGAGACCATATCGCCCATTCGCTGCTGGCAGATGGCAGCCGGACGACGCAGACGCTTCACGATCGAGCCCACGATCAGGGCCACCACCGGCAGGAAGAGGATGGCAAAGAGGGAGAGCTCCCACGAGATGTTGATCATCGCCACCACATAACCAATGATTAGGAAGGGCTCACGCACCACCACCTGAAGGGTATTCGTAATACAAAACTGCACCAGCGATACATCATTTGTCACACGCGACATCACATCACCCTTCCGCTGCTCGCTGAAGTAGCCGACATTGAACTCCATCACGCGATCGAAGAGATCGTTGCGGATTCGCAGCACAGTATTGGTACGCATCTTCTCGATGATCCAGGCTCCCAGATAGCGGAAGAGGTTCGAGAAGAAGTTGATCCCGATGATCAGCAGAGCCAGCATCGAGAGCATCCGCATCGGCTCGAACTCGTCAAAGAGCTGCGAATAGAGATAGGAGATCGCCTCGGTCATAAACTCGCTGTTGAGCTCTACCTTCGGGAACTCGGTCACGGGAGTCCAGGCAAACGTGGGGTCGAACATCGACTGGATGATGGGGATGGCGGCCACGTAGGTAAAGGTGTTGAAGAGAGCATACAACACCGAGCAGAAAAAGTAAGGTATGGCGTAGCGACTGAGCGGACTGGCAAACTCCAACAGGCGCAGATAGGTCTTAAACATACGTACAGCAAAAAAATATCCGCAAATATAAAAAAAGTTGGCCGAAAAAACAAGCGTTTCGGCCAACTCGATCCAACTCATCCCCTTTGGGCCCATCATTTCGGCCCTCAAAGGTGGAAAACGGCTATCATTCAACAGCTCCTGCCACCACCTCGCAGGGTGTGGCGTGCGTATAATCAATCAGCGATTTCGGCTCGATCTTGATCTGCAGTCCCCGCACACCGGCACTGATATAGATGTGATCAAAATCGGTGGCCGTTCGATGGATGAAGATCGGGAAAGGCTTTTTGAGCCCGATGGGCGAGCAGCCACCCCGAATATAGCCCGTCGTGGGCAGGAGCTCCTTCATCGGGATCAAGTCGCACTTCTTGTTCCCCGAGAGGCGGGCTGCAGCCTTGAGATCGACCTCCCGATCCCCCGGAATGACACAGACGAAGTGGCCCGTACGATCTCCCTTCAGGACCAATGTTTTGAAGACACAGGCGATATCCTCCCCCAGCTGTTCGGCCACGTGGGTTGCCGCCAGATGCTCCTCATCCACCTCGTAGGGGATCAGTTCATAGGCGATTCCCGCCCGATCGAGCAGGCGGGCGGCGTTGGTCTTTTCGATTTTTATGCGTGCCATCGCACAAAAGTAGGGAAACTTTGTCAAAAATCGCTACCTTTGCCTCCACAAAAAAGGGGAAATTATGGTAAAAGCAGCTCTTTTCGATATGGATGGGGTCTTGGTGGACAACGCCGAGATGCACCTATTGGCCTTCGAGCGTTTCTGCAAACGCTTCGGAGTAGCAGGATGGCAGGAGAGATTCTCCTCGGCCTTTGGGATGGGAAACGATGACATTATGCGGATGCTGTTGCCCGCCGATGTGGTGGAGCAGTATGGCACCCAGGCCCTCTCCGACGAGAAGGAGGCGATCTACCGCGAACTCTACGCCCCCACGATTCGCCCCGTGGAGGGGTTGTTGCCTCTGCTGGAGCGACTCCGCAAAGCAGGGATTCGTTGCGCCGTGGGCTCCTCGGGTTGCCGTGCCAATGTCGATTTTGTACTCGAGAAGTGCGGCATCGCCCAATTCTTCGAGGAGCGCGTGAGCGGTGACAGTGTCACCCGTTGCAAACCCGATCCCGAGATCTATCTCACGGCTGCCGCCCGACTGGGACTCGCCCCCGAGGAGTGTCTCGTGTTCGAGGATGCCAAAGCCGGCATCGAGGCCGCTACGCGGGCCGGCGTACACCACACCATCGCCCTGGCCACCTCCCTCACCCGCGAGGAGTTGCAGCAGACCCGGGCCGCCTTCATCGTGAAGGACTTCACCGAGGTAACCGACGAAATGCTCTAATCTTCACCCGCCGTTATGAAAGGTTTTATCGCCATTTTGATGCTCGTCTGCTCCAACGCCTTTATGACGCTGGCCTGGTACGGACACATCGTCTTTAAGTCCAAAATCGAAAAGTTCGGCATCGCCGCCATCGTACTCCTCAGCTGGGGCATTGCCCTCTTCGAATACTGCTTCCAGGTGCCTGCCAACCGCCTGGGAAGTGCCCAGTACGGAGGCCCCTTCTCGCTCTGGGAACTCAAAGTGATTCAGGAGGTTATCACCCTGGTAGTATTCACCGTTTTCACGGTGGTATTTATGAAATCGGAGACCCTGCGTTGGAACCACCTGGCCGGGTTTGTCTGCCTGGTGATGGCCGTCTATTTCATCTTCAAGAAGTAGCACTCTTCCACCCCACTCAAAGGGTTAAAAGAGGGTGATTTGCAAAGAAAAAGCCCGAAATGTTTGCGCGAACGAAAAAAAGGGCTTATCTTTGCCCTCCGAAAACCGACGGGGTGTAGCGCAGTCCGGTTAGCGCACCTGCTTTGGGAGCAGGGGGTCGTGGGTTCGAATCCCGCTACCCCGACAATCTTGAAGGCGAAATCTGGTTTTCAACCACATAGTTCGGGGTGTAGCGCAGTCCGGTTAGCGCGCCAGCTTCGGGAGTTGGAGGTCGCTGGTTCGAATCCAGTCTCCCCGACAAAATGAAAGAGTTTGACTTAGAGTCAAACTCTTTTTTTGTTCGGAGAGCACTCCCCCCCCCCTTCGCAAGGGGGGGGGCAAGCAATTTTACAGGTCTAATTATCTAATTAAATTAAGGTACAAAAAAAGACCCGGCCTTTCGGGCGGGTCCTTTTTCGGGCGGGAGCCTGTTAATAGGTCATCACGGCCTCCAGGGTCTTGGCCTCGTCGATCATCTTCTGCAGCTCGGTAACCGAAGGTACGCGACCCACCAGATTCTTCTCGGCATTTACCTCCTCCATCTTCTTGGCCAGGTTCTCGGCAACACGGTGCTTGAGCTCCTTTACGGTATCCACACCGGCAGCCTCCAGCAGCTCTGCGAACTGCGGGCCTACACCGTGCAGACGATAGAGATCGGCGTGGTTGGTCCACTTCAGGATCAGCTTCTCGCTGATACCCGTGGCCTCGGCCAGCTCCTTGCGGCCCTTGGGGGCTGCACACTTCTCCAGCAATGCGTCGGCGGTCGTAACGCCGGCAGCGATCAACTTCTCGGCATAGATCTCGCCTACACCCTCAATGTCAATAACTTTATAAGCCATAGTACTTGTTATTAAGTTTTACTTCAATCTGTTTCAAAGTTAGCGAGTTTTTCCCAAACTTGCAAATTTCGCCCCCTATTTGGTGGTCATAATATTCAGAATCAGACGGTCGGTTTCGTTCATTCCGTCACGGCCGATGCGCGTGAGGTTACGGATCGAGCGATCCACGTCGTCATCAATGATACCCTCCAGCGAGGTGACGCACTGGTGGTCGATGGCCATCATTGCCGACAGCACGGCATTTCCAACACCACTGGCCAACTTCAGGGCGCAGCTCGGCTTGGCACCGTCGCAGATCATACCCGTCAGATTGGCGATCATATTCTTCACGGCATAGGTAATCTCCTCATAACCGCCACCCATCAGGTAGGTGATACCACAGCTCGAACCCGTAGCCGCCACCACGCAGCCGCAGAGGGCCGAGAGACGACCCAGGCTCTGCTTGATGTAGATCACGGTGAGGTGGCTCAGGGCCAGAGCGCGAATGGTCTGCTCCTCGGTGGCATTCACCTCCTCGGCATAGACCACCACGGGCAGCGTAGCGGTAACACCCTGGTTACCGCTGCCCGAGTTGCTCATCACGGGGATCATAGCACCCGCCATACGGGCATCGCAGGCTGCGGCCGTATAGGAGAGCACACGCGAGTAGATCGAGTCGCCCATCACAGCAATCTGACGCTCGCTGCGCAGGGTCTTGCCCAACTGGTGGCCATACGCACCGCGGAACGAAGCCTCGGCTGCCGCCTTGTTCAGACGTTTGGCCTCCAGAATGAAGCGCAGCTCCTCCAGAGGCGAAGTGAGGGCGAAGTCATAGACCTTACGGAGGGAGAGCTCCACATCCTCCGAAGCGGCCTCCTCACCGGCAGGCTGGCGGTTATCAAGCAGCACCTTTCCGTCGGTCTCCTCATACACGAAGGTGGAGTGACCACCCGAGATGATGGCCACAGCCCGCTTCTCGCCGGCAGAGGCCTCGATCTCGATATAGAGTTTCTCGGTGATATTGGGCTTCAAACCCACCGAGATACGCTCCTCGGCAATGAACTGCTTACCGCGCTCCACCGCCTCGGGGGTGGCATCGCGCAACACCTCCAACTTATACTCCGACTTGCCAATCAGTGCACCGAGGGCCACAGCAATCGGCAGACCGATCATCCCTCCCGTACCGGGGATACCGACACCCATTGCATTTTTGAGGATGTTGGCACTCAACAGCACGTTGAGTTTCTCGGGCTGGCAGCCCAGCAGCTCGGTGGCACGAGCCGCACAGAGAGCCACAGCAATCGGCTCCGTACAACCGATGGCAGGCACCACCTCGCGATTCATCAACGCGATGATGGCTTGACGTTCCTGGATCGACAGCATAACGTTACTCCTTGTCAAGGTTCATACGATCGATCAACGCCTGGGTCTCGGGTTTATGGCCGCGGAACTTCACATAGAGATCCATCGGGTGCTCCGTACCGCCCTTCGAGAGGACATTCTTGCGGAACGAGTCGGCCACCTCACGGTTGAAGAGGCCCTTCTCCTTGAAGAGCGAGAAAGCATCGGCATCCAGCACCTCGGCCCACTTATAACCGTAGTAACCGGCAGCATAACCTCCGGCGAAGATGTGGCTGAACGAGGGGGCCATCGCCGTACCCTCCACCACGGGCAGAATCTGCGTCGA
Source organism: Alistipes sp. (assembly GCA_045602705.1). Taxonomy (GTDB): domain Bacteria; phylum Bacteroidota; class Bacteroidia; order Bacteroidales; family Rikenellaceae; genus Alistipes. The sequence goes on along the minus strand of JAZSCB010000012.1, from coordinate 204,561 downwards.
AGCAGCAGCCTCCACCTCGAAGTCGATCACATCTCCCGTCATCGGCTCGCTGATGCTGTGCCAAGCCATATCGGTGATACCGAACTGCAACTGGCGCACGTTCATATAGGCAGCCAGGTAGTTCTGGGCATTGACAATTTTCTCGATCAACTCCTCGGGCATCTTCTCACCGGTCTGGTAGTGTACGGCCCAGAGGTCGAGGTACTCCTTCTCCACGGCCCAATTCTCAAGCACCTGCGAGGGAAGCTCCACAAAATCACGATAGACATTCGTGCCGTTCAGGCCCTCATAGGTACCCTCGGCCAGCATACCGTGCAGCGCGTGACCAAACTCGTGGAGGAAGGTCTCGAACTCATCAAAGGTCAGGAGCGAGGGGCTCGTCTCGGTGGGCTTCGTGAAGTTCATCACCAGCGACACCAGCGGACGGGTCTCCACACCATCCTGGGTCTTGGTGCCACGGAACTCGGTCATCCAGGCACCGGCACGCTTCGAAGCGCGGGGGAAGAAGTCGAGATAGAGAACGGCCATCACACGACCCTGCTCATCGGTCACCTCATAGGCTGTGGCCTCGGGGTGGTAAACAGGAATGTCGGTGCGGGGGGTGAAGTTCAGACCATAGAGCTTATTGGCCAGCATAAAGACACCCTTCTTTACATTCTCCAGCTCGAAGTAGGGCTTGATCATCTCATCATTCAGGGCATAGGTGGCATTCTTGTACTGCTCCATATAGTAGCTCCAATCCCAGGGCATCAGATCACCCTCGAAGCCCTGCTCGCGAGCATAGGCGCAAACCGTCTCATAATCCTTAACGGCATACTCCTTCGTGGCATCGAGCAGCTCCTTGAGGAAACCGTTCACCGTGGCGGGATTCTCGGCCATACGCTCCTCCAGCACATAGTCGGCATAGGTAGGATAGCCCAACAGCTTGGCCTCCTCGAGACGCAGGTTCACGATACGCTTTACAATCTCCAGGTTGTCCCACTGACCGCCTACCGAGATCGTGGCACGAGCCATATAGAGCTTCTCTTTCAGTTCACGGTTGGTCGAGTAGGTCATAAAGGGAGCATAGCTGGGATACTGCAGCGTCACGGTCCAACCCTTCTCACCACGCGCCTTGGCCTCGGCAGCCAGCCCCTCCTTCACAAAGGCGGGCAACTCCTCCACCACCTTCGGATCGGTGATGTTGAGTGCGAAGTCGTTGGTCGAGTTCAGAGCATTCTGGCTGAACTGCAGCGAGAGGTTCGAGAGCTCGGTCGAGATCTCACGATAACGGGCCTTGGCCTCCTCGTTCAGGGCGGCACCACCACGCACAAACGACTTGTAGGTCTTCTCCAGAAGCACCTTATCCTCCTTCGTCAGGCCCCAGCCGGGCTTCTCATAGACCGCCTTCACGCGCTCAAAGAGCACCGGATTGAGCGAAGCATCGTTCGAGAGCTCCACCAGTTTGGGTTGCACGCGCTGGGCCACACCCTGCAGCGTGTCGTTGGTATCGGTCCCCAGCACATTGAAGAAGACACCGCCGATACGATCCAGCAGGTCACCCTGACGCTCCAGGGCCACAATCGTATTATAGAACGTAGGCTTCTCGGGATTGTTGATGATGGCATCCAGCTCGGCACGAGCCACAGCGATGGCGGCCTCAAATGCGGGCTCATAGTGCTCATCCCGAATCTCATCGAAGGGGGGCGTCTGGTAGGGGTCCGTCCACTCACCCAGCAGCGGGTTGGTGGTGTCAATCTCCGGCAGCTCGGCTACCGGCATCGTGCGGTCCGCACAGCCGGCCGCAACAGCAAAAAGAGTCATACTCAACAAAAATTTTTTCATCTCTCTATTTTTAGTTTTAGGTTTTTCATTTTGGGGTGAACTGCGATTCACCGTTTGGGATCTATTGGGTTACGCTACTTGCGAATCAGGTTGCCGGGGAGCTCCTCCGCAAGGGTATCTGCAGGTTCGGGCTCCACCCAGAGGCCGCGGCCCTTGAGCATCGGTCTCTTCGAGGGCTCATCCCCGCGGAAATTACGATAAAGGGTCATACCATCTGCCTCACCGCCACGAGCCAGCACCTCATAGCGGAACTTGTGAGCCAACTCCTTATTAAAGAGATCACGGCTCTGCTTGAAGTAGTCGAAGGCATCCTTATCGAGCAACTCGGCCCACAAATAGAAGTAATAACCGGCCGAGTAGCCGCCATCAAAGATGTGACGGAAGTAGGGATAGCGATAGCGGGGGGCAATCTGCTCAATCAGACCGCGTTTTTCGTTCAGCATCTTCTTCTCGAAGGCATTGACATCAATGGGCTCATAAGCCGAAAGGGTGTGGATATCGAGATCGGAGAGGGCGGCAGCCACCAACTCGGTGGTCATAAAGCCCTGGTTGAAGAGCGAACTGCGGTGCAACTTCTGCTGCAGCGCCTTGGGAATCACCTCCCCCGTACGGAAGTGGGTGGCATAACGCTCCAGCATCTCCGTCTCAAAGGCCCAATTCTCCATAATCTGCGAGGGGAGCTCCACAAAGTCTCCCTCCACAGCCTCCAGACCTGCATACTTCACATCGTGGAAGAGGAAGTGCAGCGCGTGGCCGAACTCGTGGAAGAGGGTCTCGACCTCATCCACCGTCAGCAGGGCCGGTGTCGATTCGGTAGGACGGGTGAAGTTGCAAGTGATACCCACTACAGGGGCAACACGCTTGCCATCGCGGTAACTCTGCATCCGGAAGTAGCCACACCAGGCTCCGCTCTGCTTGCCGGCTCGGGGGTGATAGTCGAAGTAGAGGACACCGAGGTGCGAACCGTCGGCATCGAGAACCTCATAGGCAGTAACCTCCTCGTGGTAGACCGGCACATTGATCGGGCGGAAGGTGATGCCATAGAGGCGGTTGGCCAGGAAGAAGATACCCCCCTGGGCATTCTCCAACGAGAAATAGGGGCGCAGCATCTCCTCGTCGAGGGCATAATTCTGCTTGCGAAGCTTCTCGGCATAGTACCACCAATCCCACGAAGCGAACTCGGCCTCGGGGTGGTCAGCCTTCAAAAGAGGCTTCATCGCCTCCAACTCCTCCTTGGCCTTGTTCAAGGCGGGCTCCCAAAGCTCATCGAGGAGCTCATAGGCCTCCTTCGGATCACCGGCCATCTGCTCATCGAGCACATAGTGGGCATAACTCTCGAAACCGAGCAACTTTGCCTTCTCGATACGCAGACGAATGAAGTCGTTGATCAGAGCCTTATTGTCGAGCTCGTTGTCGTGGTTACCACGCTCGAGGTAGGCCGTATAGATCTGCTCGCGCAGGTCGCGGCGCGAAGAGTAACTCAAGAAGGGGATCATCGAGGGCTGCGAAAGGGTGAAGAGCCACTTATCCTTGTGGCCAGCAGCCGTTGCGGCAGCCTGGGCCGCCTCACGCACGCTGTTGGGCAAACCCTCCAGTTCCTCGGTCGAGGAGAGCAACAACTCATAGCTACTGTTCTCCGCCAGCAGATTCTGGCCATACTTCACGGCCGTGGTCGAGAGCTGCTCGTTGATCTGCTTTAACTGCTCCTTCTTGGCCTCATCGAGGAGGGCTCCCGAACGAACAAAGTCGTTGTAGATCTTCTCCAGCAGACGCTTCTGGTCGGGACGCAGGTCGATCGAATTGCGCTGATCATAGACCGTCTTCACCTTCTCGAAGAGCTTCTCATTCAAACCGATCTTGTCGCTGTGAGCCGCTAGACGGGGCATTACCTCGGCCTGAATGGCCAGCAGGGCATCGTTCGCCTCCGAAAGGGAGACCATCTCAAAGATGAGCGACACCTGGCTCAACATATCCCCCGAGGCATCATACGCCTCGATGACATTTTGGAAGGTGGGCTCCTCGTTATTGTTCACAATGGCATCGATCTCCGCCTCGTGGAGGGACATCGCCTGCTCGAAAGCAGGGCCATAGTGCTCGGGACGGATCTCATCAAAGGGAGGAACCCCATAAGGAGTCGTCCAGGAGGCAATGTCGAGCAGCGGATTTACCTCCGCTTTGGGCTCGTTTTTACAGGAAACAGCACTCATAAGCAGCGCGCCAATAAAAAATAATCTGATAAATTTTCTCATCGTAAGAGAGTTTATAATTACCTTTGTGGTGTTATACGCGCACAAAGATAGTAAAAAGATAGGAAATAACCGCACAAATACGACACGATGCAACTATTTTTTGCTCCCGATTTTGTTCCACCCCGCCACACGCTCTCGGAGGAGGAGTCGAAGCACGCCGTTCGCGTGCTGCGGCTGGAGGAGGATGACACCCTCCATCTGACCGACGGGCGGGGCAATCTCTACACCTGCCGCATCATCGAGGCCAACCCCAAACGCTGCTCGGTAGAGGTGGTGGGGCACCAATCCGAATACGAAAAACTCCCCTACCGCCTGACAATGGCCGTGGCCCCCACCAAGAGCAACGACCGCTTCGAGTGGTTCCTCGAGAAGGCTACCGAAGTGGGGGTTGAGCGCATCATCCCATTGGAGAGCGCCCACAGCGAGCGTCGCGCCTTCAAGCGTGAGCGTGGCGAGAAGGTGATCACCTCGGCCGTCAAGCAGTCGCTCAAGGCCTACCACCCCACCCTGGAGGAGGTGACCCGTTTCAACCGCGTGGTCGAGGCCCCCTTCGAGGGTCGAAAACTGATCGCCCACTGCGAGAGTGCCCAAAGTGAGACAGGGAAACAATACCTCGCTGAAGCGATCCGTCCGGGGGAGGATGTGTTGATTTTAATCGGCCCGGAGGGTGATTTTTCGCCGGAAGAGATTACCTTTGCACTCCAAAACGGCTTCGAGGAGATTACGCTGGGTGAGCAGCGACTGCGAACCGAGACGGCAGCCGTAGTGGCAACGGTGATGGTTTCCGTTGTAAACAACCTAAAATCAGCCGAAAACAAGTAAACAAAAAATAACCCAACTATGTTTTTACAGACTCTTGCGGCTCTTGTCGCAGTGGCGGTGGTGATCTTCTGCACCCCCCTGCGGTGGAAGAGCCAGGCGGCATTCGGCGTGGTGCTTCTGGGAAGCATTCTGCCCCTGGCCCGCGCACTCGGCGTGCTGATCAACCCCTTCTCGGGGGGATCCCTGTGGCTGAGTGAGACCCCGATTTTTGGGGCAGAGGGGGGCTCGATGGATTCGCTCTCGGCCCTCTTTGTGGTGATGATCGCCCTGGGCGGTGCCGCCACCACGCTCTACGCCTGCGGCTACCTGAAGCCCTACCTGGAGAAGAAGTCTCCGGCCCACCTCTCGCTGCACCTTACGTCGCTGGTAGTGCTCATCTTCTCAATGATGGGGGTGGTGACGGCCGACGGCAGCTACACCTTCCTCTTCTTCTGGGAGCTGATGACCATCGCCTCCTTCATCCTAATCCTCTTCGACGCCCAGCGTCCCGAGGTGACCAAGGCGGCCTTGAGCTACCTGGTAATGATGCACATCGGCTTTCTCTTCCTGGTGGGAGGCTTTGTCAAGCTTTGGCTGGAGACGGGATCGGCCGACTTCTCGGCTCTGAAGGAGTGCTACGCCTCGGGGGGAGGTTTGTCGCTGTTTGTCATCTTCCTGATCGGATTCGGAATGAAGGCGGGTATGTTCCCGATGCACGTCTGGCTACCAGAGGCACACCCCGCAGCCCCCTCGCACGTCTCGGCCATAATGTCGGGCGTGATGATCAAGACAGGTATCTACGGCATTCTTCGCACGGTGGCTCCGCTGACGGGTGAGGCCCTCCACACGGCGGGTATCATTCTCCTGGCGGCCGGTATCATCACCGGTCTGTGGGGTGTGGTACTGGCCGCCTCGCAAAACGACGTGAAGCGACTGATGGCCTACTCTTCGATCGAGAATATCGGTGTGATTCTGCTGGCTGTCGGCATTGCCATTCTAGGCCGTATGACAGGCAACGAAGCGGTGGCTCTGGCCGCCATCTGCGGAGCACTGCTCCATACGCTGAACCACTCTTTCTTCAAGACGATGCTCTTCTTCGGGGCGGGCAACATCTATTCGCAAACCCACCACACCACCTCGCTTGACCGCCTGGGCGGCCTGGCCAAGAGTATGCCGATGACGGCCTCGCTCTTCCTGGTGGCTGTAGCTGCCATCTGCGCCCTGCCCCCTTTGAACGGATTTGTCTCGGAGTGGCTGGTCTATGTGGCGATGCTCAACAATGTGGCCACCGGCAAGATGGTGGTTGCCTCGGCTGCCGGTCTGGTGGGTCTGGCCCTGATCGGCGGCATCGTCGTGCTCGCCTTCACAAAGCTCTATGGCACGGTATTCCTCGGCTCGCCCCGCTCGCACGAGGTGGCTGAGGCTCAAGAGGTTGATAATTGGCGTATTGCCGGTATGGGACTTCCGCTTTTGGGAATTCTGGCCGTAGGTCTCTTTCCCCAGGGTGCCGTAGCCCTCGTGGCACGAGCCGCCCGCTTCTTTATGCCCGGCCTCGATCAGCCGACCGAGGCTCTGGCAGCCGAAATCTTCCCCGAGAGCCTCGGTATGATCTCGCTCACGGCCTGGTTGCTGATTGTGGTGGCTGCACTGGTATGGTGGCTCAAGAGCCGCGCTCTGAAGAGCCGCACCGTGGAGCAGGGGCCCACCTGGGGTTGCGGGTTCACCGCCCCCAACATCCGAATGCAGTACACCGGAGAGAGCTTCTCTGAGGGTTTGCAGTCGATTGCCACGACGATGACCCAGCAGAAGGGGCGCGGCGAGGCGGTGGCCCACCAGGAGATCTTCCCCACACGCCACAGTTTCGAGATGAGGCACAAGGATAAAATCGACTCGCTCTTCGCTGCCTGGTGGATGGAGCTGATGCGCCGCATCAACAGCTATGTGATGCGTCTCCGCACCGGTAAGATCAACCACTACATCCTGATGGCCCTCGCCTTCCTGGGGCTGATCTTCCTCCTCTCCATCTTCGGCCTTATCTAACCCCAAAAAGAGAAATTACGATGCTGAAAGTATTGAATATTGTTCTGTTGCTGGTGGTTGCCGTGACCATTCCGGGTCTGATCAACCGCATCCGTGCCCGCCTGGCCGGCCGCACGGGTATCCGCTTCACCCAGCACCTCTGGAACGTGGGGCTGTTGCTCCGCAAGGGGGCCGTCTACTCCCCCACGACCACCCTGCTGTTCCGCCTGACACCGGTCTTCTACTTCACCTCGGCCCTGGTGGCCCTGCTCTTTATCCCGGTGGGTGATCTGCACTCCATTCTCTCCTTCAAGGGGGATATGATCTGCTTCGCCTACACGCTGGCCATCGGACGCTTCTTCCTGATCCTGGCCGCAATGGATACGGGTAGCTCCTTCGAGGGGATGGGAGCCAGCCGTGAGGCCCTCTACGGAGCCCTGGTCGAGCCCTCGCTGATGCTGATCTTCGGTACGCTGGCCCTCCTGTTCGGCTACACCTCCTTCGAGGATATCTTCGTGGCAGCTCGTCACTTCAACGTACAGCTCACGATCGTTCTGCTGCTGATGGCCTTCCTGGTGATCAAGATCCTCTTTGTGGAGGCGGGTCGTGTCCCGGTGGATGATCCCCGCACTCACCTCGAGCTGACGATGATCCACGAGGTGATGTGTCTGGACTATTGCGGTGTGGATCTGGCCCTGATTCAGATGGGAGGCTGGATGAAGAGTGCCGCCCTGGCGGTGGTAGCCGCCAATGCGGTGGCAATGCCGCTGGGCTACTACTGGTGGCTCGTCACGCCGCTGGCCATCCTGCTGGCTGCCGTGCCGGTGGGTGTGGTGGAGTCGTCGCAGGCCCGCAACAAGCTCTCGCGCAACACCATCTTCCTGCTCACCACGCTGGCAATGGCCGCCATTGTCTTCTTTATGGGCTACCTCGTTCACCAAAACATCTCATTCTAACGCTTTCCCCCAATGATATTATCGCTTATCATCCTCTATACGCTGACGCTCATCTTCCTGGTGACGACCGAGCGTTTTCGCAGTGCTGCCTCGCTGATGGCACTGCAGGGGTGGATCCTGATGGCCATTGCTCTTCTGCGACTCCACACGCTGAACTGGGCCGAGTTGGGCTTCGTAGCCCTCGAAACTGCCCTCTTCAAAGGCATCATCGTTCCCTGGATCCTCTTCTCGATCATCCGTCGCACGAAACTCAACCGCATCAAGGCCGAGGGGGCCCAGCAGACCCACGCCCTGCTCCTCTCGCTGCTGGCTCTGGTGGCAAGTGCCTCGCTCACCTATTATATGGCTGACGGAACGACGGTCAATGTCGTCTTCTTCGGCGTAGCACTCTACTCACTCTTGAGCGGCCTGATCTTCATCGTGATGCGTGAGCGCATCTTCTGCCACCTGGTAGGATTTCTGGTCATCGAGAACGGAGTCTTCCTCTTCTCGACCGCCATCGGTGTGGAGATGCCCCACCTGATCAACATTGCCATTATGCTCGATATTCTGATGTCGATTCTTCTGTTGGGCATCTTCTTCACCAAACTCGACGACAAACTCCACGCCGAGAGTGCCGATGCCCTGACCCGTGTAAAAGATTAAAGCTGTCCGATTATGATTCTATACTTCATTCTCTCGATCGCGATTGCAACCGCCACGCTGGTTGCCCGCAACAAGAAGATGGTGGCGCTGATTGGCGGCAGCTTCTATGTCGTGCAGTTTGCGCTGGCCGCACTGCTCCTTTGGGGCGGCTGGTATGGCCAGACTCACCTCTCGTTCTTCACCTTCGATCCGCTGGGTACGCTCTTCTACCTGCTCCTGTGCATCGTAGGTCTCTTTGTCTTTGTCCACTCGAAGGGCTACCTCAGGGAGAATCCCCTGAAGGAATACCGTCTCTACTTCTGCCTGCTGATGCTCCTGCAAGCAGCCATCACGGGGGTCTATTTTGCCAACAACATCGCCGTAACGTGGATCTTCCTGGAGGCGACGACCCTCTGTGCTGCCGGCATCATCTACCACCGCCGCGATGGTCAGACCTTGGAGGCAACCTGGAAGTATGTCTTTGTCTGCTCAACGGGTATCGCAATGGCCTACCTCGGCATTCTGCTCTTCTGCTCGGTAGCCGAGGGTGGAGCCCTCGACTACGCCTCGCTGAGCGAGCGTCTGGTGAATGGTAACCCCCTGTTCCTGAAGATTGCCTTCCTGCTGGTGCTCTGCGGATATAGTTGTAAGATGGAGATCTTCCCTCTCTACACCATCGGTATCGATGCTAACTTCGCCGCCCCCTCGCCCGCCTCGGCTCTGATCTCCACCGGACTGGTGAATGCCGGTTTCCTGGCCATCTTCCGCATCTACCGGATGCTGGCCGAGAGTGAGATCTTCCCCTGGGTGCGTGCCGTGATGCTCATCACGGGTCTTATCTCGTTGGCCGTGGGAGCCCTCTTCCTGCGCCGCACAAACCACTACAAACGCTTCTTGAGCTACTCCACGGTGGAGAATATGGGTATCGTCGCCATCGGTCTGGGTATCGGAGGCGTGGGTGTTTGGGCTGCCCTCTTCCACGTTGCCTGCCACACGCTGATCAAGAGTTCGCTCTTTCTGCAGATGGCCGTGGCGCGCCAGGTTTATGACAGCTACCGCATCAACCGCCTGGGCGACTATATGAGCATCAACAAGGTGGGTGCCGTAGGGTTGCTGCTGGGTGTGATTCTGGTGCTGGCTTTCCCCCCTTCGCCCCTCTTCCTCTCGGAGGTGATGATCTTCAAGTCGATCTTCGCCGGAGGCAAGTGGTGGGTAGCCGCCATTATGCTGATTTTGATGTGTATTGTTATCTACTCGGTCTCGGCCCGCATCATCAAACTCTGCTACCAGCCCAACCAGGAGGAGCTGCACCCCACGGGGGTGGACAAGGCCCTCTCGTGGTCGGCTCTGCTGCTGCTGGCCGGAGCCATCGTGCTGGGTCTGTGGCAGCCCGAGATTCTGAAGGAGACCATTTCGCAAATCGCTAATTTCTAACGACGTATGAACTACTTCGTAACCAATAACCGTGCGGCCGCCGTCCCCATCGAGCGAATCCCCCTCTCGGACTACGCCGCCTTCTATACCGACCTCGACGAGAAGCTCTCCCGCGAGGAGTTTCACCTGGCCCACTACTTTGCCCTCCCCGAAAAGGGGGAGCGGCTGCGCTTCTATGCCCTGCTGCTAAACGATCTGACGGGCGAGGTGCTCATCGGCTCCCACGCAATGCACTATTACGACGAGGGAGAGCTCCCCTCGCTCACGGCTCGTCACGCCGAGGTACACCCCTTTGAACGTGAGATCTGGGAGCGTTACGGGGTCCGCTTCTCGGAGATGCCGTGGCTCAAGCCCCTGCGTTTCCCCTTCGACCGCATCAACCCCCAGAGCACGATGGACAACTACCCCTTCTATACGATGGAGGGCGAGTCGCTCCACGAGGTAAATGTGGGTCCCATCCACGCCGGCATCATTGAGCCGGGAGCCTTCCGCTTCATCTGCAACGGCGAACAGGTACTCCACCTTGAGATCGCCCTGGGTTACCAGCACCGCGGTGTGGAGCACGCCCTCTCCGCCACCCAAAACCGACTGCGACAGGTAATGCTCTCGGAGAGCATTGCCGGCGATAGTGCCATTGCCCACTCGACCGCCTTTGTGGAAGCCGTGGAGCGGGCTGCGACGCCCCCCTTCCGCCCCTCCGAGCGGCTGGAGATGGAGCGTCTGGTGGCTCTCGAATTGGAGCGTATGGCGATGCAGATTGCCGACACGGGAGCCCTCTCGATGGATGTGGGCTACCAGCTGGGGCAGGTAGCCTGCGAGGCCCTGCGTACGGTAACCATCAACACGTCGCAGGCGTGGTGCGGCAACCGCTTCGGCAAGGGGCTTATCCGCCCCTTTGGCTCGAACTTCCCCCTGACGGAGGCCAAGATCGAGTTGGTGGCCCGCAACGTGGCCGATGTGCGCCGCCGCTACCACGAAGTGGTGGAGGATATTCGCACCTCCCCCACCCTGTTGGCACGATTTGAGCAGTGCGGCATCGTTTCGCGTGAGGATATGCTCCGTATCGGAGGGGTGGGTCAGGCAGCCCGAGCCAGCGGCTTGGAGCGTGACCTGAGAAAGACACACCCCTGGGGCGGATACTGCACCGTAGAGCACCAGCCCGTCGTGGAGAACGATGGAGATGTGATGGCTCGTCTGATGGTGCGCGGTCGAGAGGTCGATCAGTCGGCAGCCCTCATTAAAGAGCTACTGCAACGTCTCTCCCGCTGCCGCGGCGAGGCTTCACCCCGCCCTGACTTCGAACAGAAGTTACAGCCCGAAGTGCTCTCATTCGGCCTGGTGGAGGGGTGGCGAGGTGAGACCTGCCACGTCATCCTGACCGATGAGCAGGGCGAGATTGCCGCCTGCAAGGTGAAGGATCCGAGCCTTCACAACTGGCTGGGTCTGGCTTTGGCCGTTCGTGGCGAGGGAATCTCCGACTTCCCCATCTGCAACAAGAGTTTCAATTTGTCGTACTGCGGTAACGACTTGTAGACAACCGAGTTAAGCCTACGGACAAGAAAAAACAACCCATATTTCCAATTTGTCGTACTGCGGCAACAACTTGTAAACAACCAAGTTAAGCCAACAAACAGCAAAGAAGAATGATTTTTCCGAAATTGAAGGTATTGAAGAGCCACGGCTCGCAATATATCCCCGATTTGAATGCCGTGGAGCTCACCGAGGAGTTCCGTGGCCGTCCTGTATTGAGTGAGGGCGGAGACCCGCAGGCCCTGGAGGCTGCGTGCGCCCTCTGCCCCACGGGTGCCATCTCCACGGCCCCCTTCACCCTCGACCTGGGTCGCTGCCTTTTCTGTGGCGAGTGCGCCCGTCGTGCCCCGCAGAGTATTCGCTTCACGAACGACCACCACATCGCCTCACCTACGCGCGAGGGGCTTGTCGTACGTCCCGGACAGAAGCAGATCCCCTTCGACGAAGCGGCGATCCGCCCCGAGGTACGCCGCTACTTCCGCCAAACGCTGAAGCTGCGCGAGGTGTGCGCTGGAGGAGACGCTTCGGTGGAGATGGAGCTCAACGCCACGGGCAACGTAAACTTCGACTTCGGCCGCTATGGAGTGGAGTTCACCGCCTCGCCGCGCCACGCCGATGGCACGGTGATCAGTGGCCCCATCACCAAGAATATGGCTGAGGCATTGGAGATCAGCCACCAGGCCATTGCCGAACCCAAGGTGGTGATGGTGTGCGGCTCGGAGGCCATCTCGGGCGGTCTCTTTGCCGAGAGCCGTGCCGTGGATCGCAGCTTCCTGGAGCGTTATCACGTTGATTTGTGGATCCCCGGAGCCCCCACCCATCCGATGACCTTCATCGATGGGGTGATGAATCTGCTGGGACGCAAAAAACGAGCATAAACCCCGATCTCGGCCCTACCCCAAGAACTCTCGACAAAAGAGCAAAAAAATGAGACACCCGCTTTGGTCACTCTTTGTGTCGTTCCTCAAGATCGGCAGCTTCACCTTCGGGGGAGGCTATGCAATGGTGCCCCTGATCCAGCGTGAGGTGATCGACCGCCGCCACTGGTTGGAGGAGCGTGAGTTTTTGGATCTGCTGACCATTGCACAGTCGGCCCCGGGCCCCATTGCCCTCAACACCTCGGTCTTCGTAGGCTACAAGCTGCGAGGCTATGCCGGAGCCCTGTCGGCCCTCCTGGGCATTGTGCTGCCCGCCTTCTCGATCATCCTGGCGGTGGCCCTCTTCTTCTCGGAGATTCGGGAGAATCGCTTTGTCGAGGCCGCCTTCAAGGGGATGCGCCCCGTAGTGGTGGCTCTGATTGTCTACCCCATCCTCACCCTCTCGCGCGGCCTCAACCGTCTGCTCTACCCCATCATCATCCTTTCGGCCGTTGCCGTCTGGTACCTGGGCTGGTCTCCCATTTGGCTCCTTCCCGTCGCAGCTCTGTTCGGCATCGTCTGGAAGCTCTGGATCATCAAACGGAAAGGAGGCGCACAATGATCTTTTGGGAACTCTTTGTCAGCTATCTGAAGATCGGATTCTTCGGCTTCGGCGGGGGCTACGCAATGCTCTCGCTCATCCAAAATGAGGTGGTAGTGCAGCACGAATGGCTCACGGGAGCCGAATTTGCCGAGATTGTCGCCATCTCGCAGATGACCCCCGGGCCCATCGCCATCAACTCGGCCACCTACATCGGCTACACGGTGGGGTGCGATGCCGGAGGCTTCTGGTGGGGGATCCTGGGCTCGATTGTCGCCACTATTTCGGTCTGTCTGCCGGCCCTGACACTGATGATCCTGATCACCAAATTCTTCCTCCGACTCCACAAAAATCCCTGGGTGGAGGGGGCAATGCGAGGGATGCGGCCCGTGGTGATCGGAATGATTGCCGCAGCGGCCCTGATGCTGATGTTCCCCCAGTCGGGGAACCCGGCCGAGGAGAACTTCATCGACGGCTGGAGCTGGCTCCTCTTTGCCCTGGCCCTCGCAGGCTCCGTCAAGAAGATCAACCCCATCCTGCTAATTGCGGCCGCAGCCCTGCTGGGGATTGTGATCTACGCATAAACCCCGCTAAAGAGAAAACGAGAGCGACCCTTCTGTGAGGGTCGCTCTCATTTCGTTTTTATGGCAATGGGTTAGTTGAAGAGTACCCCATCACCATCGGCATCGAGTGTCTGGGCCAATTTGTCGATATTCAGGCTACGCGCCGAGGCATCGACAATCTCCTTATAGACTCCCCCGGCACGATAGAGCGAATCGGGGTCACCCGACTCCTCCACGCGCCCCTCCTTCATCGCATAGATCACATCGCTGTCAATAATCTGCGAGATGCTGTGCGAGATGATAATCACCGTGCGATTCTGCTTGATGGCATCAATGCTCGCCTTGATCTGCTCGGTGGCGATGGCATCCAGCGAAGCCGTCGGCTCATCGAGGAAGATGATCGGCGGATTTTTCAGGAACATACGGGCGATGGCGATACGCTGCTGCTGACCTCCCGAGAGGAGTTGGGCCTTCGAGTCAAAGCCGTTGGGGAGTTTGACGATTTGGTCGTAGATATAGGCCTTACGAGCAGCCTCCTCGACCTCTTCGCGCGTGGCATTGGGGCGACCATAGCGGATATTCTCCTCGATGGAGCCATCGAAGATATGATTCTTCTGCAGCACCATACCAATATTGTCGCGCAAGAATTTGGTGTCATAATCACGCAAATCGATCCCGTCCAGTTTGATCGATCCGCAGTCGGGCTCGTAGAACTTGACCAACAGATTCAGTACCGTCGATTTACCGGCACCCGAAAGTCCTACCAGTGCCGTAATCTTGCCGCTCTCAATCCGCATATCGACCCCATAAAGGGCCTTGGTACCGTTGGGATAGGTGAAATCGACCCCCGAGATCTCGAAGTTACCCTCTACCCGATCGGGGATATAGCTTCCCGTCGGCTCGCGCTCCTCCTCGGCCTCCAGGATATCGAAGAAGCCTTCGGCATAGATCAGGGCATCGTTCATCTGGTCGAAGATGCGCTGCAGCTGGGTAATGGGGGCCGTGACATTGGCAAAGAGCATCACGTGGTACATAATTTTACCGATGGTCATCCCCGGATAGTCGATCAATACGAGGTAGGCCGTCAGGATAATGATCAACACCGTGCCGGTCTGACGCACAAAGTCCTTCATTCCATCAAAATAGAAGGAGGTCTTACGGACACGCATCTGGTTATCGGTAAACTGGGTCTGCAGTTGCCACTGCTTGCCACTCTCGATCTGCTCGCGGTTAAAGGATTTGATGACATTGATACTCTCAATGATGTTCATCACTCCGTGGCTCTTCTGCTCACGGAAGGAGCGCATATTGCGCCGCCACCCCTGCAGACGCTTCGCCTGTCGAATCGTGATCCAGATATAGATCGGCACAATGCCCAACGCCATCAAACCCACATAAAGGTTGGCCACAAACATCAGAATCAAGGCCAACATCGCACTCATAAAGAGGGGCAGTAGATCGATAAAAAAGTTCTGCACCGTGGAGGAGAGACTGCCGACACCCTGGTCAATACGCGTCTGCAGCTTTCCGGTCTCGTTGTTATCGCGCGAGAAGAAGGCCATCCGATAGCGCAACATATGGTCAATGACCGCCTGCGAGAGATCCTTCGAGACGTTGATTCGCATCTTCTCGCCAAAGAAGTGCTGGGCAAAGGTAATTCCGGCCGAGAGAATCTCCTTCCCCAATAGGATGATACTGATCACCAGCAGAATATGAGCCGCCCGACTCCAGACCAACGTATCGGTGGTAATCAGATCGTTGATGGCATCAACCGTACGATCGAGCACCACGGCATTGATCTGGGCAATGAAGGAGCCGATCAGCGTCAGCACCAGGGTCAGCACCACCAGCCATCGATAGGGCTTGACATAGGGGGCAATCTTCCTGAAAAGAGTTATCAGATTCATTGTATTAATAGTAAGTTCGGGGCTCTCCCTTTGCAAATTTCATTTTTACTTCCCGATGCAGAAGTCGGAAAAAATCGAGCGGAGAATTTCGTCGGAGGTAATGGCTCCGGTGATGGTACCCAAGTGGTGGGCAACCTGGCGGAGTTCCTCGGCAAGCAGATCGGATGAGAGATTTTGGTTAAAGGCCTCGAGGGCACGGTTCAGGGATTCGGCAGCGAGGTGAAGGGCCTCGGCGTGGCGGACCGAGGAGACGATGGTAGCTCCGCAGTCGAGGGCCGAGGTATCGACACGTCGACGCAACAGTTGGCGCAACGATTCCACCCCCTCACCCGTTTTGGCCGAGAGGAGCAACGACGGCGAAGAGAGCTTCACATAGGCAGCTCGCTCTTGTGACGACAGGCGGTCGATCTTGTTATAGAGATGTATGACATCCACCCCTGCGGGGAGTTCGAGCAACCCCTCCTCATCCGACGAAGCATCAATGAGGTGAAGTACGATATGGGCTTTGCGAATTGCCTCGCGTGTCCGCTCCTGACCCATCTGATCGAGGCGATCGGAGGTCAAATGGAGACCCGCCGTATCGACAAAACGGTAGAGCACTCCCCCGATTTGCACCCGCTCCTCGATTGTATCACGGGTTGTACCGGCAATCTCCGATACTAGGACTCGCTCATCGCCCACCAGGCGGTTCATCAGGGTACTCTTACCGGCATTGGGGGCTCCGACGATGGCCACCATCACCCCCTCACGCAGCACATTGCCCAGGCGGAAGCTCTCCTCCAGGCGGTGCACCTCTCCGGCAATCATCTCGAGGTGGCGGTGCAACTCCGTGCGGTCGGCAAACTCCACATCCTCCTCCGAAAAGTCGAGTTCGAGTTCGAGCAAGGAGCTCAACTTCAGCAACTGCTCACGCAGGCGGGAGAGCACCTCCGAATAGTGCCCGCGCATCTGATTCATTGCCAATCGGTTGGCAGCCTGTGATTCAGCTGCGATCAAATCGGCTACGGCCTCGGCCTGCGAGAGGTCGAGGCGACCATTCAGCATCGCCCGCATCGAGAACTCCCCCGGCTCGGCCAGGCGGGCTCCCAACATTTGAGTACTCTCCAGGATTCGTTGAATGATGTAGCGGGAGCCGTGGCAGGAGATCTCGACCGACTCTTCGCCCGTATAGGAGCGGGGGGCCCGGAAGAGCGAAACCACCACCTCGTCGATCACCTCATCGGCCCACACCCACTCCCCATAGTGGAGGGTATGGGTCGCCGACTCGGCCAGAGTTCGGCGGCCTCGGAAGAGTTGGTCACAGAGGGCGATGGAGCCCTCGCCACTCATACGAACCAGGGCAATGGCTCCTCCCGAAGCGGTGGCCGGAGCCACGATGATATCCCCCGAATGGAACATACTATCCGCGGATGATCTTCAGGCGCTGACCCTCCCGCAGCTTATTCGGATTCTTGATACCGTTCCAGCGCATCAGATTCTTTTGCGAGACGTGGTACTTCTGGGCAATCTTACCGAGAGTCTCACCGCGACGTACCTTGTGGTAGATGGTGCCGCTTGCCTGGGCCCGCTTCTGATCGATGTTGGCCGGATTGAGGTACTCCTTCAGATAGGTGGAGTCCTTGGCGTGAATCTCGCTCTCACGGGCGATATAGCTCGAGACGGCATACTGCGGTAACTTCAAGGCGTAGGGACGCGTAGTAGCCGGCAGGATGTCGATGCGATACTGGGGATTGAGCACCTTGAGGGTCTCCAGCGAGACATTCTCAAGGGTCGAGGCGACCTGTCCGAGGTGCAACAGGCGACTGACGTGCACCGTATCGACTGCCAGCGGCATCGGGGGCTGCACCGGCTCGATGGCGTGGTGGCGGTGGTAGGCATAGGCGTAGGTCGCTGCAATGAAGGCGGGCACATAGCCGCGCGTCTCGCGGGGCAGAAAGTCGTAAATCTCCCAGAAGGTTTTACCGCCCGAGCGGCTCATTGCACGGGTGACGTTGCCCTGTCCGCAGTTGTAAGCGGCAATAGCCAGCTGCCAATCGCCGAAAGTGTTATAGAGATCCTTGAGGAAGCGGCAAGCAGCACGCGTAGCCTTCAAGGGGTCGTAACGTTCATCAACCAACGAGTTGATTTCCAAACCATAGGCGCGGCCCGTGGAGGGCATAAACTGCCAAAGGCCCGCAGCCCCCACGCGCGAGAGTGCATCGTAGCGCAGGGCCGACTCGATGATGGCCATTGCACGCAACTCGATCGGCAAGCCCGCATTGAGGAGCTCCTCCTCGATCATCGGAAAGTAGAACTGCGAGAGCCCCATCACACGCCCCATCAGACCGCTTGCGGGGTCGGTATAGCGCAGGATCGAGGCCTTGGTAATGTAGTTGAAGGGGAGCTCAATGGGCGATGCCAGATCCCGCAGACGCTGCACATAGATGGAGTCGGGGAGACTGTTCCCGCTGCTCACCATCTCCGGATCGAAGGCGATATAGGTCTCAAAGAAGTTGGAAAAGTGCTCCTGGGCACAGGTCTCCCCCCAACGGTGAATCAACGAGTCATACTGGGCAGGGGTGAGGTCTCGGCGCGGCTCGGGGAGTGCCGGGGTCCGCTGCGTCAGTCGCTCCGGTTCGGGAGCAGGCTCCTCGATCACGGCCTCTACCGCCTCCACAGGGGTCTCCTCCACCAGCTCCTGCTTCACCTTCTTCTTGTTTTTGCGCTTGAAGAGTTGGGCCGAGGCGTCGAGCGAACTGCCCGTAAAGAGTAGCAGCAGCACCAGGCCGAAGATATCTTTTCTTGTCGGTTTCATCGGGTCTAAAAATTGATATTGAGATTCATACCAAAGGTGGCCACATCCCCCTTGCCGGGGCTCTGGGAGTAGCCGATATGGGGGTTGATACTCATCGAGAGGTCATCCGAGATATCGTAATCCTTCAGATGGGCATCCACGTGGGCATCAATAATTTGCAAGATATAGACACCCGCCGTGATGATGATACAAAGGTCACGGTTTCGGCGGTAGTTATCGCGCAAGTTCTTGAGGTAGCTGGCCTGATAACGGCCGTTGAACTCATCCTTGGGCAGCGGCTCCTCCTTACCCGTCGGATTCTGTTTGTAGTCCTCCAAGGCCTGGTCGTAGGCCGCCTTGAGACTGTAAGCCTTCTTGAATCGCTGGAAGCCTCGGTTGTTCCAATCCACACAATAGATCATCGCCGAGAAACCTCCCACCACGAAGGGAACCTTCCAATAACTCTTGTTGTAGATCTGACCTGCTCCCGGACAGATGCAGGCCAGCGTGGTCGCCTTCTTGACATCCGAGACATCGTTGGTCGAGTAGTTGATCGCCGCATCGCCGATGAAGTAGACATAGGAGGCGATCGAAGCGAGCAGGTAGGCCTGACGGCGCGTATTGTGGCGGATCATATCGGCTTGCAGATTATCCAGAGCCTCCGTACGCGAGCGATTGTTGATGATCACCTCGTCATAGATGCGTTTCAGAGGTTTGTACTTCTGGGTTTCAAGGGCATACATCGTCATACCCGCCGCCACCGTACCGTAGAGAATCGGGAGCTTCCAATACTGCTTGTTGTAGATCTGTCCGTAACCGGGCAGCACCGTCGAGAGCCAGCAGACCGTCGAGAGCGACAAGGAGTCGCTCCTCAAGCCTCGGCGGCGGGGAAGGGTATCGGCTCGGGCGGCCAACAGACTGTCACCCCGCTCCAGCGAGTCGAGCAGCGCACGGCTCAGCAGCGAATCGGGCAACTCCTCCCGCAGCAGCGAATCAACGGCCATCATACGGGCCGAGTCGAGTGTTCCGCGCTCGGAAGCCTCGCGGCGAGCCAACTGTAGCAAGGAATCGGCCTTTACCGAGTCGGCTGCCAAAGCCCGCAACGAATCGACCATCTCGGCTCCGAGGAGCGAGTCGATCGAGGGGTGGCGCAACGAGTCGGCCTTGGGCATCAAACCTCCCCGCACCAACTGACGGGCACTACGACGATAACGTACCTCCTGCGCCGAGGCGGGGAGGGCGAGCGTCACAAGGGCGGCCAGTGTGAGAAGGATGGCTACTATTCGTCTCATTTTGAAAAAATCGGATCGAAGTCGATTAACGCCGAGCTTCGCGGTTTTGGATATGTTCGATGAAGCGTTCAATCTCGCTGTCATCGGCAAAGTCGATGGTAATGCGGCCGCCACCACTCTTCAGTCGTTTGACGGCAATCTCCTGCGAGAAGAGCCCCTCAAAGGTCTCCACCAGGCGGGTGTAGCATTCGGGATACTCCTCCTCCAGGGTGACGGTCGGCAACTCGGTAGCATCGGCCAGCTGGCGAGCCGCCTCTTCGGCCTGACGCACCGAAAGGGCACGCTTGATGCAACGCTTCAGAAGGCGCAACTGCTTCTGCTCGGGCACCCCGGCAATTGCCTTGGCGTGGCCCATCGAGATTAACCCCTCCTTCAGGGCGAGTTGCACCTCCGAAGGGAGCTTCAACAGACGCATATAGTTCGAAACCGTAGAGCGTTTCTTGCCCACCTTCTCCGAGAGGGCCTCCTGCGTAAGGTGGCACTCCTCAACCAGACGCTGCATACCGAGTGCAATTTCAATGGCATTCAGATCCTGACGCTGGATATTCTCCACCAGGGCCATTGCGTGAAGATTCTCGTCATCCACCTCACGAATGTAGGCCGGCAACACCTTCAGACCGGCACGCTGTGCAGCACGCCAACGACGCTCACCGCTGATGATCAGATACTTGCCATCGCTGTTGCGTCGCTTGAGGGTGATGGGCTGGATCACGCCCAGCTGGCGAATCGACGAGGCCAACTCCTCAAGAGCCTCCTCGTCAAATTGCGTACGAGGCTGCGCCGGATTGGGAATGATCTCCTCGACGGCTATCTCGGCCATCTCGCTCATCGGCTTCAAGATGGCGGTGGGTTTGTCGATGCCGAAAATGGCATCCAGACCACGTCCTAAACCTTTCTGTTTCATTATGCTTTCTGCTTACGGTTACGTTTGAGAAACTCCTTGGCCAGGGTCAGGTAGTTGCGAGCTCCCGTGGCACTTGCATCGTAAAGCATAATGGGCTTTCCGTGCGAGGGGGCCTCTCCCAAACGGATATTTCTCTGAATTATTGTCTCGTAGGCCAAATCGCCGAAGTGGTCACGCACCTCGGTGGCCACCTGATTGTTCAGTCGATTACGCATATACATCGTCAAAAGGAAACCTTCGATCTCCAGAGCGGGATTCAGCCCGCCCTTGACAATGCGGATCGTGTTAAGGAGTTTGGAGAGGCCCTCCAGAGCGAGGTACTCACACTGCACGGGGATCAATACCGAGTCGGCGGCCGTAAGGATGTTGACCGTAGTATAACCCAGCGAAGGGGAACAATCCACAAAGATGTAGTCGTAGTCGCCGCGCAGATGATCCACGATGCGTTTCATCACAAAGTGAGCATCCTCCATCTTCGGCAACTCGGTATCGGCTGCCACCAGCTGAATCGATGAGGGCAACACCCAGAGTTTTTTGATGTCGGGGCTCTGCAGAATCACCTCTTTCGGATCCTTCTGCAGGGTCAGGCACTCGTAGATGCCCTCACGGTCGATATCGAAACCCAATCCCGAAGTGGCGTTGGCCTGGGGGTCGGCATCCAGCAGGAGCACCTTTTTTCCCAACAAGGCCAGCGAAGCCGCCAGGTTGATGGCCGTGGTGGTCTTACCCACACCGCCCTTCTGATTGGCCAATGCTATAACTTTTCCCATAATACAGTTTCCAATGCGAATATAATCGGGCAAAAATAGGGATTTTTTTCGAGCTTTGCAAAACCTCTTCGCCCTTTTGTGTCCGAATCGAAAATTTTGCCGCGCCGCAAACCCCGGAGCAGCACGATTTCCGGCCTCTTATTTCGTGATAAATTTCAATAATAAACAACAGAAATAAAAAACGCTTGTTTTTGTGTTTTTTAATAGAAATTTAAGGCCTAAAAACGAAGGGAAACTGCCATTTTTCCGCCAAAGGGGTTATCCAAGCAAAATTTTATCTATCTTTGGGGCGTTAAAATCTGAAGATTTTATCGTTTTGGGCGGCAGGGGTGCCCCCTGCGGCAGGCTCAAAACCTCAAAACAACAGCAAGCAAAACGCAATGAAAGAGAGAGATAATCAGACGGCAAACGACCATCAGCTGCACGCCGAAGAGGCAGCAGCCGTGGGTGAAGTGCTTTTCGATACCCCCAAACGCTTTCCAACGCTGGTGGACATCCTCGTTTTGATGGGACTCTTCATCTTGAGCTCGATCGTGGGGGGGCTCGGCGTGCGCCTCTGCGGCTGCGAGCTTCCCATCGTGACGGAGGGGGTGACCCGTTACCCCGAAACGTGGGGCTGGAGCCTCTTTGTGAGCTACCTCTTCCAGATGAGCTTTATGGTGGGGGCGACGCTCCTCTATCGTCGCCTGCGTCACGGCCCCTGCACCCCGATCCACCTCTCCGCCGGAGGCCTTAATCCGCTGGTTCTCTGTTGGGGACTGCTGCTGATGTGCGCCTTGAGCGTGGTCATCGAGCCGCTGCTTGGATTGATCCCCGACCACCTCTCCCCCACCCCCGAGATGGGGCTCGGCATCTGGCCCCTGCTTTCAGCCGTCGTACTGGCTCCGCTCTTTGAGGAGTTGCTCTGCCGCGGAATCCTGCTCGAATCGCTCCGGGCCCGCTACGGCGTAGTTACCGCCTGGATCGGATCCTCGCTCTTCTTCGCCGTGATGCACATCCAGCCCGTGATGATGCTCAATGCCTTCATCCTGGGTCTGTTGTTCGCCTACCTCTACCTCCGTTTCCGGTCGCTCTGGCCTTCGTTGCTGCTCCACGCCTTCAACAACGGTCTGGCCCTGCTGATGATGTGGACCGATATGCCGGGTGAGAGTTTCGAGGGGCGAGCAATGGCCGAACTCTCGCTCCGCGAGATCGTGGGATCGGTCGAGATCTATCTGCTGGTCTATGCCCTGGCCCTGGTGATTACCCTTTGGTCGGGATGGCGGATGTTGGTCCACATCGGCCGTCTGAAGCAGGAGGAGAAGAAAAATCGCACCTCCGAGAAAATAATATCGGAGGAAAACTCGTTGAATTCGGGTAAAAAAGGCTAACTTTGTCCATCTGTATGCGCACTTTTCGTAAAATAGTCCCTCTGCTCTTCGTGGTGCTCCTGGTCGGATGCCGCGAACTGCCCTCCTATTTCCAGGGTAATGAGCCGCTGGCCAAGGTGGATGGTCACACCCTCTACCTCCACGAGGTAGAACGCGTAGCCCCCTCCGGCATCACCGGCGACGACAGTGCCGCCTTCTACCGGCTCTATGCCGACCGTTGGGTGACGAGACAACTCAAGTTGCGCGAGGCCGAGCAGCTCTTCTCGGAGGCAGAGGCCGATATCGAGGCGATGGTGGAGGAGTACCGCCAATCGCTCCTGATTCGCAAACTCGACCAATATTGGGTCGATCAGCAGATTGATACCCTCTTCTCGGAGGAGGAGATTCAGACCTACTACAATGCCCACCTGGGCGACTTCCGCACCGACCGTACCCTAGTCAAGGGCACCATCCTCGCCTTCCCCGAGAAGGATCGGCGCACCAAGCAACTGTTGCAGCTGATGCAGTCGGGCAAGGCCGACGACCGCAAAGATCTGGAGGATATTTGTGCCAAACAAGGCTTTCAGTTACGGGAGTTTGGCGAGTGGGTCGATTATGAGGAGTTTTTGAGTGCCCTGCCCACGTTGCGAGGCGACGACTACTCGTCGCTGCTCTCATCGAGCCACGTGCAACAGATGCGGGGCGACCATACACACTACTACTTCCAGCTCAAGGCGGTGCGCCGTTCGGGCGAGGCCCTGCCGCTGGAGTTCGTTCGCGAGACCATTCGCCGCATCCTCTTCAACCGCCGCCAGAGCGATCTGCTGCGTCAGCGCGAAGAGGAGAGCCGTCGAACGGCCCTCGAGAATGAGGAGATCCGCCTCTACTACCTCGAGGAGGCTGACTCCGCACAAAAGTAAACAACCGAGAAAAAACAAAAACGAAGATAGAATGAAACGATGGATTGCAATGCTGGTGTTGGTAGCCGCTGTGATGAGCAGCCAGGCACAACAGCAGGTGATGCTCGATAAAGTGGTAGCCGTGGTGGGTGGCTCGTCGATTCTCCACTCCGACCTCTCGGAGTATGCTCGACAGCTCGTGGAGCAGCGTCGTCAGCAGGGTTACACCTCCGACCGCGACCCAATGAACGAGGCCCTGGAGGCTCTTCTGATGCAGAAGTTGCTCTACAACCAGGCGCAGATCGACTCGGTGGAGGTCGATATCTCGGGCATCCAGTCGCGTGCCGAGGAGCAGCTGCAGGCCCTGATCGAGCAGGCCGGCTCGATTCGTGAGCTGGAGGAGCTCTACCATATGCCGGTCTACAACATCCGTGAGGAGTTGCGTCAGACAATGCAGGAGCAGACGATGGCCCAGGGTATGCAGGGCGAGGTGACGGCCAATGTGAGCATCACCCCGGGAGAGGTGGAGCGATTTTTCAAGAGCATCTCGCGCGACAGCCTTCCCACCATCCCCGACCAGTATGTCTATGCCCACATCACGCGAGTTCCCGCCTCCCAGGCAGAGGCCCAGCGTCGTACGCGAGAGCGTCTGCTGGAGCTCCGCAGCCGTATTATGGCGGGCGAGGCAAAGTTTGAAACGATGGCCCGTATGTACTCGGTGGATGGCTCGGCAATGCGCGGAGGAGAGATTGAGCCCTCCCCCCTGCAGGGACTCTTCCAGCCCTATGCCGATGCTCTGGCCGAGCTGAAGCCCGGACAGATCTCGGAGGTGGTGGAGACCCAGGCGGGTTACCACATCATCCAGCTCATCGACAAGCGCGGCAACCTCTACCACAGCCGCCATATCCTGATGCGCCCCTCCTACACCGTGGAGGAGCTCTCCGAGCCGTTGCACTTCCTCGACTCGCTGGCCGATATGATCCGCTGCGACTCAATCTCTTTTGAGAAGGCGGCCCAACTCCACTCGTCGGACGCCCTGACAAAGATGAACGGCGGTCTGGTGACCAACCACGACATCCTGCAGCGTGCCGACGCCCTCAACGTGGATTATACGCAGACCAAGTTCCTCAAGGAGGATTTTGCCAACGACAGCTTCCACAAACCCTATGTCGACTACCTCCACTTGAGCCGTTTGAAGGAGGGGGAGGTGTCGAACGCCTACCAGGCCGACGACGTGATGGGCAACCAGCTCTCGAAGATCATCAAGTTGGTGGAGGTGATTCCTGCCCACAAGGCCTCGCTGGAGGAGGATTACATCCGCCTCGAGCAGATGGCCCTGGCACAGAAGCAGGAGCGCATCTTCCGCGAATGGCTCGACAAGAAGATCGAGGCGATGTACATCTACATCTCGCCCGAGTTCCGCGACGGAGAGTTCCAAAACAAAAAATGGGTGAAGTAGAGAGATGCGAAGCGTTCACGTTCGACGAATGGCAAGCCTCCTGATTGTGGGAGCGATTGCCGCAGCCTTCTATGCTGCGGCTCTTCCGCGTTTTGAGGCTCCGGCCCAGGAGGAGAAGAAGCCCGAAAAGAAACTGGTCTATATGCGTGCCGACCGCAGCTACTCGATCGACGTGGGCGACTCGATGGCCGTCTGTATGGTAGGCAACTTCGCCGCCCTGCACAACGGAGCCGTCATCACCTGCGACAGCGCCATCCGCTACAACGGCCAGAAGTTCGAGTGCTTCGGCAATGTGTTAATCAACCAGAACACCACCTACATCTACGGTGACCGTGCCGACTACGACGGCCGCATCAACAAGGCCGAGGTCTACTCTCCGCTGGTGAAGGTGATCGACGGCCAGGCGACCCTCTATACCCGTCGTTTCGTCTTTGACACCTATACCCAGGTGGGTGAATTTTCGCGTGGCGGTGTCCTCTTCAACCAGGGCAACCAACTCGAGTCCGACAAGGGTTACTACTACTCCGACACGCACCAGGTGGCCTGTGTGGGAGATGTCGAGATGCGCGATTCGACCTATCTGCTGAAGAGCGACTCGGTGCTCTACAACACCGACACCGACTATGCCCACTTCTTCCGCAACACCCGCATCTGGAATGTCGATGGAGACTACCTGGAGGGCGATGAGGGCTACTACGCCCGCCCCGAGGAGCGGTATGTGGTGACCAAGCGCGGCTACATCCTCTCGGAGAAGAATGAGGCGTGGAGCGACAGCCTCGACTACTTCAAGCGCGAGGAACGCGCCATTATGTATCATAATGTCCAGCTCGACGACACCGAGCAGATGGCCCTCGCCTTTGGCGACTATGGCGAATACTACAAGAATCCCGGTGCGGCCCTGCTCACTCGCAAGCCCTCGCTGATCAGCTACGACACCTCGCAGGGGGCCGACTCGCTCTTTATGCGGGCCGATACGATTATGCTGCTCACCTTCTACACCACACAACCCGAATTCAACCCCTGGGAGCCGAAGGTAGAGGTGGCCGACACCACCGCAACCGAACAGGTTGAGGAGGCAGCTCCCGAGAAGGAGGTGACAACCCCCGAGGAGAGCCCCCAAACGGTCGAAGCTACCCAAACGGACGATGCCCAAAATCCCCCCGTCCTGAAGAGCGAGCGAAGCGAGTTGCAGAGTGCTCCTGCGAAGGGTGAGAAGAGCGAGAAAACCGCCGGCAACACGAACGAGGGTATCAAAAAGCCCCAGGGAGGCCGTATCTCGCGAGCTGCCGCCGATTCGGCTGCCCGCAAGCTCTTCGCTCCGCGCGACTCGGCACAAATTGCCCGAGAGTTGGGACGTGGTATCGACTCCGCGAACCTCAATTCGGCGGAGGCCGACACCGTAATCATCGACTCGGCAGCCCTGGCCCGTCAGCGACTGCTCGACAGCCTCGACACCTTGAGTGTCAAGGCCCAAAAGGCCTACTACAAGCGCATCGACCGCGAACGCAAAGACTCCATCAAGCGGGTCAAACTGGCTGAGCGCAACGAGAAGTTGCAGGTGATTGCCCGCGCCCGCCAGGCCAAGATCACAGCCCAGCTCAACCGAATGGACTCCCTTGAGAAGGTGCGTCTGGAGCGTCGTCGCGTCAAGATGGCAGCCCGTCTGGAGGCGAAACGGCAGCGGGCAATTCGTCGTGGCAAGGAGCTGCCCGACTCGACAGCCCTCTCGCTCCTGGATTCAATGCTGGTGGAACGCAACCAGGTCGATTCTCTCACTCTTGACTCGCTGGCAGTCGATTCAATGGCCGTTGATTCGTTGGCTCTCGACAGTATGAAGGTCGACTCGTTGCCGCCCGACACCGTGCGCCGTATCACCAAGGGCTTCCGCAACGTAAAGATCTACCGTAGCGACTTCCAGGCCGTCTGCGACTCGCTGGTGGGTATCGGAGCCGACTCGACCATCCATCTCTTCATCGATCCCGTCCTTTGGAACCAGCAAAATCAGGTGAGCTCCGATGTGATGGACATCTTCACGAAGAATCAGGCCATCGACCACGTCAATTTCGTGGGCAGTCCCATTTTGGTTGCTGAGATCGACACGATGTACTACAACCAGATCTCGGGCAAGGAGATGACCGCCTGGTTCGATAGAAACCAGGTCTACCGCCACGATGTGAATGGCAATGTGGAGACCATCTACTTCTTACAGGACAACCCCGATGAGCCGGTAAGCAGCGTCTTCATCATCAAGAGCGGCACCGCCTCCTTCTACCTCGAGGAGCAGCAGGTGGTATCAATGACCTACCGCGAGCAGAACGAGTACTCGATGATGCCGATGGACAAGATCCCCGCATCGCAAGAGCTCTTCCTCAAGGAGTACAAGTGGATGCCCGAGCGTCGTCCAGCCCGCGACAGCGTCCAGATCCGCCGCATCCGTCCCTCCGAACGCGAGCGTAAGAGTGCTCTCCCGAAGCCCCGCTTCCCCCTCTCGGAGCAGATTCTTCGCCAGCGTGACAACCTGGTGGATTCGGGTAATTGGGCCGACCGCGACGAGGTACTCTCCCACGATGTGATCGAATGGGTACGTCGCAACGGCTTTGAGCCCTCACAACCCCGCAAGGAGTTCCGATAGATTCCTATTATTTATGGATGCTATTGGGGAGAGTCGTCAGAGGCTCTCCCTTTTTTCCCTTTTCGAGCAATAAATTCCCTCTCGGCTCCGTTTTACGAAAAAAACGATAAACTGGCACTGCCTATGCAAAAATTCTGCTCCTAAAACCAAAAAACGAAAAAACAAGAGCAAACAATGAGACGATTTTTCACCTTTATCGGCACAGTGGCCGTAGCGGCTGCAGCCGGAGGAGCAACCGCCTGGTGGTACATCAACCGGGCACAGCAAGAGCAGCCTGTCACCTATATCGAACGAGAAGTGGAGCGTACCCCCCAGCTCGGAGCGCAATTTGCCACCTATGAACCGGGCAAATACCCCGACCTGACCTATGCCGCCGAGAATGCCGTCAAGGCGGTGGTCAACATCGAGGCGGTGCAGGAGGTCTCCATACCCGAGTTCCGCGACCCCTTCCTCGAGTTCTTCGGGTTCCCGCAGGGTTCCCGCAGCTATGGCGAGCCCCGCACCCAGGAGCGTAAGGCGGGAGGCTCGGGCGTCATCATTTCGGAGGATGGCTACATCGTAACGAACAACCACGTCGTGGATCAGGCAACCCGCCTGCGTGTAACCCTCAACGACGGACGCACCTTCGATGCCGAGGTGATCGGCACCGACCCCGCCACCGATGTGGCCCTGATCAAGATCGAGACCACGGGGCTTCCGACCCTCGCCTTTGGCAGTTCGGATGCTCTGCGCCTGGGCGAGTGGGTGCTGGCCATCGGCTCCCCCTTCGATCTGAAGCAGACCATCACGGCCGGCATCGTGAGTGCCAAGGCCCGTACCCTCGGCGTGATTCCCAACGAGTTCCGCATCGAGAGTTTCATTCAGACCGATGCTGCCGTCAACCCCGGCAACTCGGGAGGTGCGCTGGTCAATGTTCACGGCGAGCTGGTGGGTATTAACACCGTCATCAAATCCTCGACGGGCAGCTACATCGGCTACTCGTTTGCCGTTCCCGAGACCATCGTCCGCAAGGTCGTAACCGATCTCAAGGAGTTCGGCGTGGTACAGCGCGCTCTGCTCGGAATCACCTATCGGGCTATTGATCAGGAGTTTATCGACACCGTAGGCAAGGAGCTCGACATCAAAGAGGTGGGCGGAGTCTATGTCGCCAGCGTTGTGGAGGGAGGTGCCGCCTCCGAGGCAGGTATCCGCAAGGGGGACATCCTTCTGGAGATTGATGGCACGAAGATCAACGATGGCTCGACCCTGCTGGAGCAGATTGGTCGCCATCGTCCCAACGATCGGGTAAAAATATCGGCAAAAAGAGGCTCCGATATGAAACATTTTGAGGTCACTCTTCGTAATGTTTCCGGTAAAACAGAGCTCCTCACCAAAGATGATGTCGATGTCGTGGAGGTATTGGGCGGCAAGTTCGCCGACGCCTCCGAGTCACTTTGCCGCCAACTCGAGATTTCGGGCGGTGTTCAGGTGACGGCTATCCGGGAGGGAGGTTTCTTGAGCCGTGCCCGCGTAAGGAAGGGGTTTGTGATCACCCACATCAACGATCGCGAGATCTACACCGTGGCCGATTTGAGAAAGCTCACCGAGAAGATTCGTTCCATCGACGGCATCTATCCTGACGGACGTTCCGCCAGCTATATGACGGTGGAATAACCTTAAGGGGGGGTCCCCCCTGGAAGTCAAAAGAGGGGGAAAGAGTTCCTCCTCTTTTTTTGTCTGCCACACAATAAAAGGGTGCCAGGGAGCGATATACAGTCGGTTAGAAAATTTATTGAATAATAACCCAACAAGGTGAGGGTTGAAACCCCCACCGATAAAGCCAAAAACCTATGCGTCAATTAAAGATTACCAAGTCGATTACCAACCGCGAGAGTGCCTCGCTGGATAAATACCTGCAGGAGATCGGTAAGGAGGAGCTCATCACCGTGGAGGAGGAGGTAGAACTCGCCCAGCGAATCAAGAAGGGCGACCAGGAGGCTCTGGAGAAGCTCACCAAAGCCAATCTGCGTTTCGTGGTATCGGTGGCCAAGCAATACCAGAACCAGGGTTTGAGTCTTCCCGACCTGATCAACGAGGGTAACCTCGGTCTGATCAAGGCCGCCGAGAAGTTCGATGAGACCCGTGGCTTCAAGTTTATCTCCTACGCCGTATGGTGGATTCGTCAGTCGATCCTCCAGGCCCTGGCCGAGCAGAGCCGTATCGTGCGTCTGCCGCTGAACCAGGTGGGCTCGCTCAACAAGATCAACAAGGCCTTTGCCCGCTTCGAGCAGGAGCACGAGCGTACCCCCTCGCCCGAGGAGTTGGCCAACGAGCTGGAGCTCCCGAAGGAGAAGGTGACCGACACGCTGCGTGTGGCCGGTCGTCACGTCTCGGTCGATGCCCCCTTTGCCGATGGTGAGGACAACTCGCTGCTCGATGTGCTGGTCAATCCCGACTCGCCCAATGCCGACCGCGGGCTGATCAACGAGTCGCTCTCCACCGAGGTGGATCGCGCCCTGGAGACCCTCACTGAGCGTGAGCGTGACATCATCAAGTACTTCTTCGGCATCGGTTGTTCGGAGATGACTCTGGAGGAGATTGGCGAGAAGTTCGATCTCACGCGTGAGCGTGTGCGCCAGATCAAGGAGAAGGCGATCCGTCGTCTGCGCCACTCATCGCGCTCGAAGCTGCTGAAATCCTATCTGGGATAACCATACAGCACACAACAAAACGAGGTCAGGGATTCACCTGACCTCGTTTTTGTTATCTCATCGGAGAGGGGGGGGCTAAAACTCCTCGTGCTCCTCGTCGTAGTTGTCATCACGCATAATGCGGGCTACACGACGCTCCTTCCACAGCACCACCATCAGGGCAAAAAAGAGAACGACAGCCACCCCGAAGCCTCCGGCCAATAAGAAGTTACCTCGTATCAGAAACCAAAGCATTCCGGCAATCGTAACCACCAATGCCACGGAGCAAAGGAAGATCAGCACATTCAGATTTCGTATCATAGCCACTCTTTTTTTGTTTTTCACCCATAAATATTACCATACAATCTCCTCTCGGCCTTGCTGTCGAAGATAGGCGTTGGCCTGCGAGAAGTGACGACATCCGAAGAAACCCCGATAGGCCGACAGAGGCGAAGGATGCACCGCCTTGAGGATACAGTTGCGGGTCGAATCAACCATTGCCCCCTTGCGCTGGGCATAACTGCCCCAAAGCATATAGACTACCCCCTGCTTTCGCTCCGAGATGGCACGCACTACGGCATCGGTAAAGTGCTCCCAACCCCGATTGGCGTGCGACGCGGCCTCGTGGGCACGCACCGTCAGCACGGCATTGAGCAATAACACCCCCTGCTCGGCCCAACGATCGAGCTCGCCACTCACCGGAATGGGACGACCCGTATCGGAGGCCACCTCCTTGAAGATGTTTTGCAACGACGGGGGGAAGGGGACTCCCTCATTCACCGAAAAACAGAGGCCGTTGGCCTGCCCCTCTCCGTGGTAGGGATCCTGCCCGATAATCACCACCTTCAACTTATCAAAGGGGCACTTATCGAAGGCACGGAAGATATTCTTCCCCTTGGGAAAGATCTGGGCCGAGGCATACTCTGCACGCACGAATTCGACAAGCTCCCGAAAATAGGGCTTCTCAAACTCCTCGCCCAACAGGGCCTTCCAATCGGATGCAATCTTTACCTCCATCGCGCACATTGATCTTGTGAGGGCGAATTTACAAAAATTATTGGATATTTTCCCCTCTTTTTGTAATTTTGTCAGGTAAAACGATAAAAAACACGATGAAACACACCTCTCTACGCTCATTCGTCGTGGGTGCTCTTCTGCTCCCTCTCGCCCTCTTGATCTCACTGCCTTTGGCAGCCGGTCAGCGCGACAAGGCTCCGAAGCCTCGCAATTTGATCTATATGATCGGAGACGGAATGGGATTGGCCCAGGTCTCGATGCTGATAATCGAGGGGGGCTATGCCGAGACTCCCTTCGACCGAATGGAGAATGTAGCCCTGATCACCACCTACTCGGCCAACAACCGCGTCACCGACTCGGCCGCTGCCGGCACTGCCCTCGCCACGGGCCATAAGACCCACAACGGCTCCCTGGGAGTTACTCCCGAGGGGGAGGCGGTTCCCTCGATCATCGAGCGTGCCATCCACAAGGGTTTTCGAGGCGGCGTGGTGGTCACCTGCGAGTTGCAGCACGCCACCCCCGGAGCCTTCTACGCCCACACCCCGAATCGAGGCTACTACCCCATCATCGCCCACCAACTGGTCGAGAGCGGTCTGGATGTCGCCCTCGGTGGAGGTCGCAAGACGATGCTGGAGGCCGACTCCGCAGGAATGACTCCCGCCCGGGCAATGGCCGATAAAGGCTATCGGGTTGTGGAGGAGTTTTCGGAGTTGGAGCAGATCGAGCAGGGAAAGGTCGTGGGACTCTTTGCCGAGGGACACCTCCCCTCGAAACTGGCCGGACGTGACGACTACCTGCCCCGAGCCACCCAAAAGGCCCTCTCCATTTTGGAGAAGAACAGCCAAAAGGGGGCAGAGGGATTTGTTTTGATGGTCGAGGGGTCGCAAATCGACTTCGAGGGCCACGGCAACAACACGGCCGGGCTGTTGGCCGAAGTGAGAGACTTTGCCGAGGCGGTAGAGGTGGCAATGCGCTATGTGGATGCCCACCCCAAGACGCTGCTGGTGGTGACGGCCGACCACGAGACTGGCGGCCTTGCCATTCCGAGCGGCAACAGCGACTTCACCACCTCCGAGAGCGGCATTCACTACCGCTACGGAACGGGAAGCCACACGGGCATTATGGTACCGGTCTATCTCTACGGCTGTGGAGCTGAGCAGATAAACGGTCTGTTGGACAATACCGAGCTGGCCCGAAAACTCTTCAAGGTGATGGGATTGGAATAGCATCAACCTGTTTTTACAACGAGGGAGGCCGGGCAAACCCGGCCTCCCTCATCTTTTTGCGAAGGGGACCCCCTACTCCGCCTGCCCCGTCTCCATCAGATAGGCTTTGATGAAGAGATCCAGATCGCCATCCATCACGGCATCGACGTTGGAGGTCTGCACCCCCGTACGGTGATCCTTCACGCGACGATCATCAAAGACGTAGGAGCGAATCTGCGATCCCCACTCGATGCGCTTCTTGCTCGCCTCAAGGGCCTGTTGGGTGGCCATTCGCTTCTCCAACTCCCGCTGGTAGAGCTTCGACTTGAGGATACGCATCGCATTTTCGCGGTTCATCAGCTGAGAGCGGGTCTCCATATTCTCGATCAGATACTCCACCGCCTCGCCCGTATCGGGATCCTTGCCGTGATAACGCAGACGCACGGCAGTCTCCACCTTGTTCACGTTCTGGCCGCCGGCACCCGACGAGCGGAAAGTATCCCACTCGATGTCGGCCGGATTAACCGTGATTTCGATCGAATCGTCAATGGCCGGCGAGACAAAGACCGAAGCAAAGGTGGTCTGGCGTTTGTTATTGGCATTGAAGGGGGAGAGGCGCACCATTCGGTGAACACCACTCTCGCTCTTGAGGTAACCGTAGCCATACTCGCCCTCTATCTCGAGGGTACAGCTCTTCACCCCCACCTCATCACCCGCTTGATAATCGAGCATCTTGACTCGGTAACCGTGAGCCTCGGCCCAACGGGTGTACATACGCAGCAACATCGAGGCCCAATCGAGGGCCTCCGTACCTCCGGCCCCGGCATTGATGTCGAGGATGGCTCCCAGTTTATCCTCCTCGCCACGCAGCATATTGCGCATCTCCAGATTCTCCACCTTGAGCAGCGCATCGGCATAGAGCTCCGAAAACTCCTCCTCGGTGGCAAGCCCCTCCTTCAGGAATTCGGGCATCAGCTCCAAATCCTCCACCGCCTTGGCCATCTGCTCATAGTCGGTGATCCACGACTTGATGGAGGCGACCTTCTGCAACTGCTGGCGGGCCCGTTCGGGCTCGGCCCAGAAGTCGGGCTCCTGGGTGCGCTCCTCCTCGTTGCGGAGGTCGATGAGTTTCTGTTCAATATTCAGACAGCGATGGAGCTCCTCGGCCCGTCGCCTCAACTCTTTGATCTCTTCGGTTTGTACCATAGTGCAAAGATAGCAAGAAGTGCCGAAAGTCGGCCCTTTTATCGATTAATAATCTCTCTTTACCTCTTTGGGCGACCCTTCAACCTATTTGAACCGGTCGAGGAAGGTGATGAGCGACTGATCGCTGTTGGTCAGTCCGAACTTCTGGCGCAGACGCGAGCGGGCGATGTGGATGCTGCCCGGAGTCTGGTGGGTGATCTTCGAGATCTCCTTGGTGGAGAGGTTCAGATGGATGAAGGTGCAGAGTTTTCGCTCATTCTTCGTGAGGTTGGGATAGGCACGAATCAGATTATCGAAGAAGGGGTCGTTGTTGTTCGACAACATCTTCTCCACCTCGGCCCAATCCTGACTCACATCGGGACTCTTCTCCAGGCGGGTGATGATGCGGCTGATCTCGGAACGCATCTGCTTGCCGTCACTCCCCTTAACCGCCTCGGAGAGCTCCTCGGTCAGGGTGGCCATATTGCGCTGCTCCTGATACTGCTGCAACTTCTGAATCTTGATGATCTCGTTCTTGGCCCGCAACTCCTGCTCGGCCTTCTCGGCCAAAAGGCGACGGTTCTTCTCGGCCAGCTTTTGGCGCGAATAGAAGAGGGTGATGCCGACAATCAGCAACACCACACCCAGCACCAGAATCACGATCACGAAGAGGTGCCACTCCCGCATACGCTTTAGTTCCAATTCACTAATCGACTTCGAGAGATCAATGAAGTCGGTGGTGTTGATCTGGCGGGTGTAGATCTCGGCAAACTCCATCAGAGCGTTGTAGGCCTCCTCGTAGCGACCCTCCATCTGGTAGAGTTTCTGCAAAAGGAAGAAGGCGTGGACATTTTTGGCATCAAAGTCTCCCTGATCAAGCAGTTC
This sequence comes from Alistipes sp., assembly GCA_045602705.1. GTDB lineage: Bacteria > Bacteroidota > Bacteroidia > Bacteroidales > Rikenellaceae > Alistipes. The sequence continues at coordinate 170,157 of JAZSCB010000012.1, read as the reverse complement.
GATCGAGCGTTTGGTCTCCTCGATGGCCGCCTGAATATCGCCCGTGTTGAGGTGATAAAATCCCAAAGCCGAATAGTAATACCCCTCCTCTTTGAAATTGGAAATCAGAGCCTTGGCAAGATCCAGATAGTGAGCACTCGCCTCCAAATCCCCGAAGTTGATCTCCTGCAACGCCACATTGAGGTAGATGTTGAGCAACATATCATTGAAACCATAGCGACGACAAAGGGGCTCACTGCGGGAGAGAATCTCCTGTACCTGGTCGGGCGAGAGGGGGTAGTGAAAACGGTTGTTAAGGGCTCGCACCGTCTGGTCGGCCTGGGCGCGTCCTTGAAAGGTGTCGGCCACCTCACGGTTGAACTTCATCGCCCGATCCACACTCTGATGATAGAAGTACTCCACCTGTTCAAGGGTGAGAGCCGCCTCTCGCATCGAGAGGGTATCGCGCAAGGAGCGAGCCGTGTGATAGCCCTTCGTAGCGGTGGTATGGGCTCTGTGGTAGTTACCATCCTTGAGGTGAAGACGTCCGAGATCGGCCGCCGTGCGGGCAATATCGCGCCGAGAATCCAGCTCCTCATAGAGAGCTGCCGCCTGCAACTTGTAACGCAAGGCATCGTCGTAGCGAAACTCCACATTCTCGCAGTGGTTGGCCAGAAAATCGAAGAGCGGGGCCGCCTCGGGCACCATCTGCATCGTATCGGCAGCTACCCCCACCAAGCGGGCATAGTGAAGAGCCTTCTCGGGATCGGAGGTGCGGTACTGCTCAAACTTTTCAAGGTTCTGACGCAGCAGATCCCCGGACTCCTCCTGGGCTCGAAGCAACGAAAAACGGGCCCCAAAGAGGGTTAAAACAAGGAGCACACAGCCCAACTTTGAAATGTAAGTGTCCATCAATCTAATAATCAACAAATTAAAAAATACCTTACAGAAAATGTTATACAAATGTAAGTATATTTTTCGGAATTGTTATATTAAAATAACTCTTTTTTTTTGTCAATCTTTACTCCTCAATGTACATTTGTGAAAAGAAACCACGGCACAACGACAAAAACAGAAAAAAACATAAACACACACAAGCTATGAAGATGAAAAATTTACTCTTTGCCTGGACACTTTTGTTGGCCTTTGCAGCCTGTACGAACGAAGAGGAGCCCCCTACGCCTCCTGCTCCCGCCGAGGAGGGTTTTGAGATCACGGTACACGAGGAGAGCCTGACGGCCTACTCAGTAAGTTTCGACATTCGCCCCAAGAAGAGCAATGCCACCTACTACTATGACGTGATTTCGAAGGCGCGCTGGGAGGAGAGCGATCTAGCCACGATGCAGGCCGAGATCGAAGAGGCAATCCACAGCCTGGCCGATATGACCTCGACTCCCTACGAGGAGACCCTGGCCGGAATGTTGTTCCGGGGCGACCAGCTCAACATCTACAGCGGTGCCGGCTACCGTGCCAACACCGACTTCTACATCTATGCCTACTATTGGGATGGCTCGGGCCCCTCGCCGGAGGTGACCCTATGCGCCTTCACCACGCCGGCCCCCCAACCCTCGAGCGAACAGGTGGAGATCTCCTTTGAGGAGGTAGGCCCCTACTCGATGACTGTCACCTGCGAGCCCTCGCTGGGTATCGCAGACTACTACCTCTATTTCGATGAGGTGGCCAAGGTGGAGGCCGCCACCGCCGATCAGGAGGCCTTTCTCTCCTACCAGGCGATGAACGTGGGTCTGCACTATGCCGACCTGCAGAGTCTTCAGCAACAGGGCCTGAAGCCCAAGACGGAGTATGCCGTAGCCGTAATGGCCATCGACGAGAAGGGCAACCGCTTTATGACCTGCGCCGAGCAGGCCACCACCTCTACCGAGGAGACCGAACGCGTCGAGTCGATGCTCTTCTCGACGTTGCTGGGCGAGTGGGATGGTCGCCAAACCATCAGCGACGGCTTCTCGGATCCCGAGGAGAGCACCTTTACCGTAACGATCGTTCAGGAGGTCGAGGATCACAACTTTGACTACCGCGCCAAGAATCAGCTGGTGGCTCTGGTGGATGGCTGGTGCCGCATCCCCTACTACGGAGTCAAAGGGCTGGAGGAGTCGTACGCCGGAATGGAGGATGTCCCCAACCCCACCGAGGCCTTTGGTCCGAAGTGGTTGCTCAACATTGGAGAGGGTGACGTAGTGACGATTGATGGTCAGGCCCGCCACTCGGTGATCGGCTGGATGTTTATGGGCGACTGCTATATGGTAAGCGGCTCGGTTGATGGTGCCCTGGTACTCACCTCCCACGACCTGGTGGTGGAGGTGTCTTCCGACAAAAATACGCTGCGCATCACCACGCCGGCAGAGCTCTCGTCGACCTACCCCTCGCTGGCCTACCAGTTCCCCGGCTTCGGTTGGATGGCCTACAGCTACGGCATATCGGATATTGTGCTGACCAAGCGCAACAACATCGCTGCCAACAACTAAACACTCTTTGAGGAACAGAACAGAGGATATACAAATCAAAAAATTATACCGCTATGAAAAAATGGATGCTCTTTTTGATGACCGCAATGCTGGTCGGTTTCACCGGATGTGAAACGGATGACCCCACACCGGATAACACACCCCTGCCTACCATCTCGTTGGAGAAGGGGGTAACGGATGCCGCCTCGCTCACCTTCAAGGCGACGATTACCAATGCCGAGGAGGCCGCCTATATGGTGGTTGCCGAGGGGGAGGAGACTCCCGCCCTGGCCACAATTCTGGCCGAAGGCGAGCTCTTCGATCTGCGTAAGGAGAGTCCTATTGAGATAAAGGTCGGGGGGTTGGAGGCCGAGACGGGCTACCAGGTAGTGGCTGCGGCCAAGAATGGCAGCAAAAGTGCCGGTTCGAACACCCTCCATATGACCACCGCCGAGCGTACCAAGATGACGCTCTCGGTAGAGCTGGTGCAGAAGGATCACGAGAAGATCAACTTCCGTTTCACGGCTGCCAATGCCGAGTCGGTGCACTATATGGTGATGACGACCGAGTACAATGCCCCCGAGGCGTCGTATGTGGTAGCCAACGGTACAGAGGTAGCCGCCGATCTGCGAGAGTCGGTGGAGGTAGCCGGTCTGGAGAGTTCGAAGGAGTACCAGCTGCTGGTTGTGGCTGCCGGTAACGGCGAGACGCTGATGCACCAACCGCTACTCTTTACGACCGACGACGATCCGACTCTGGTGATCAACCATCCCTACACCCGCGCCAAGGGTTCGTGCCTGATGTCGGGTTCGGTCTTCGTGCAGCTCTCCTATGAGGATGCCAACGAGGAGGATAACTTCGCCTACAACGACGAGTGGTTGGGTCTGGACTTCCGCATCGAGGCCAACCAGGAGTATCTGCCCGAGGGTGTCTATACGGTTGCTTCGGATGGTGCCGTAGGAACACTGCTCGACCGCTATTCGAACTATGGATATGACAACGGTGTTCAGCTCGATTCGGGTACGGTAACCGTAACCATTCTCGAGGGAGATGAGGTGGATTACTACCGTTTCGAAGTGGATGTATATCTGAAGAATGGCCGTCACCTGGTGGCTGCCTACGAGGGTGAAGTCGATGGTATGCCCGTAAAGAGCACCATCTTCCTCAACACCAACTTCACCTCGGCCTCGGCCGAGAAAAAGGCTGCCGACGGCTCGCTCTGGAGCCTGACCTTGCGCGACGACAATGGCAACGAGACGACCCTGGATCTCTATAATGCTCACAAATTGAACTACCTGGCCACCTGTGCCTATACGGCCAGCAACGCCCCCGAGGCGACCAACACCGACTTTGAGGCCGGTGAGTTCAACGGCTCCACCTCGACCTTCAAGGTGGCCCAGGGTGCCGGTGCCGGTGAGCATCGCTACACCACGGGCACGCTTCACGTGGAGACCGACTTTGTCAACCAGCTCTATCTGATGTCGCTCTATGCCACACTGGAGAACGGTGTAGTCATCGAGGCCGAGTTCCTGGGTGCTGTTGAGGGTATCTCGCTGGCCCCCTCGACCGAGAGTACGGAGGTAACCTTCACCACCGCCTCGGCCTCCTCGATTGACAAGGGTGCCTATTGGAACATCAACCTGAGCAACCCGGAGGGCTGGGAGGCCCGTATCTCGGCCGAGTGTACCCCTTCGCCCGACGGACTCCCCGCAGACACCTACACCGCAGGTCTGGGTGCCGGCTACATCGCCCTGGAGGGTGCTTACATCGTCGTTCCTGGTGAGCGTCAGTACTATATGACGGGCATTACAATGGTCGTTTCCACCGATTACACGACCAAGAGCTACACGCTCGACCTGACGGCCAAGATCGAGGACGGCCGTACCTTCCACTGTCTCTTTGAGGGCGTGGTAGAAGGTATGGAGGTAAAGGCTCCCGTGGTATTGGAGAGCCAAGTCAGCTGGGCCACCGCCTCGGCCAACGGCTGGGGAGACTGGTGGACACTGACCCTGGCCGATGCCAACGGGGACTACACGACCGCACTCGACCTCCGCAGTGCCTCCGAGGAGATGATCAGTGCCGGCACTTACGAGGAGAAGAGCAGCACTTACGATCCCTATGCCGTGATGTTCAACTACTGCAAAGTAACGGCGGGTGATACGGAGTACAAGGTGAAGGGTGCCGTTGTGGAGGTCGCCTATGACGAGGCAACCCAGGAGTATGCCATCACCGCCAATCTGACCCTCTCGAATGGCCACCAGTTCACCGGAACCTATCAGGGTAAGGTAGCCGGTTCGCCTGCAGTTGAGTAACTCCAACCCAAGAAAATCGACCGGTTGAAAACCAAAAAATAAGAAGTGATGAAAAGATTTGGATTGTTTTTGCTTTTGATCGCAGGAATGATGACACTCCTGACGGGATGTATGTCGGAGGATCCCGAACCCGCAGGAGAGGCTTCGCTGACGCTGCGACAGAACTCCCTTTCGGTACCGGCCGAGGGTGGCACTTTTACGATGGAGTACCGGCTCGACAACCCTACTCCGGGGGCCGAACTGACGTTTTCGGCCGAGTATGGTTGGGTGAAGGAGTTCGATGCCTCGGTGCCGGGGATGATCACCTTTGTGGTGAACCCGAGCTACGAGAAGCAGGAGCGCAGTTGCCGTGTGGAGGTACTCTATCCGGGAGTCTATCCCAACCCTACATTTACGATTAACCAGGCGGTGGGTCTGGAGCCTTCGTTCGAGTTGAACGTAAAGAAGGTGATGGCCAACACGATCTATATGGATGTCATCCCGAAGGACAAAAATCAGCCCTATGTCTTTTTATTGGGTCCGAAAGATTATATGGTAGAAGATGGTCTGCTGGATGATGATGCCGCCCAGATTGCCAGCGATATGGAGGTGATTGCCAGCTTTGGCGAGGCCTTCGGATCCGGCATTAAGGAGGTGATCGGCGCCTTTATGTATGTGGGTGACCAGATCGACTTCACCTGGAACGGCGTGAGCGTCGGCACGGAGTATGTGGCCTACGCCTACGGCTTCGACGTAAATACGTTACAGCCCACTACCGAGGTCTGCCGTGTGGAGGTAACCACCCCCGATGTGGAGTACTACAAGGTAAACTTCAACCTGGATGTTACGGTGGATGGTCCCAACGTAAGTTTCGACATCATCCCCCAGGGCTACGATGGCTACTACTTCTTCGGCATCTTTGATGCCGCAGCCTGTCCGCCCGACACCTCGGAGGGGCTGCTGATGAGCTATTGCGAGGCCTCGTGGGAGGAGTACAAGGGGATCTACTCGCCCTTCTTCGAGACCCCCGAACAGGGCCTGCACTTCATCTTCAACGAGTTGGCCTATACGGGCAAGACTCACTTCGAGACGGAGCTGACGGCCGACACGGAGTATGTGCTGTGGGCCGTGGGTATGAACAGCGAGGCGTTGCTGAACACGACGCCCGTAGTGAAGTACTTCACCACCGGATCGGCCCTCCACTCCGAGAATCAATTCACCATCACGATCTCCAACATCAAGGCCCGTGAGGCGACCGTTACGGTGGAGACCACCAACGACGATCCCTACGCCGCCATCATCGCCCCTACGACCCGTTTCAAGGGGTTGAGTGATGAGGAGATTATGGACGACATCTGCACCAACTGGAACTACTCGCTCATCAACGGCGGCTTCACCACCCAGGCAACCGAGCTGCGTCCCGAGACCGAGTATGAGATTCTCACCTTCGGTATCAACGGAGGCCGTCCGAGCACCACCCTGACGCGCAAGAGCTTCACCACGGCCAAGGCCGTCGCCTCGACCGCAGCCTTCTCGCTCCAGTTCGACAAGTACTACGACCTGGCCGAGATTGCCGCCCTGAACCCCGACTGGGAGGGCTATACGGCATACGATCTGATCATCCCCGTAACGGCCCGGGTGGACGATCGCGCCAAGAAAGTCTACTTCAGCGTGATGGATAGCGAGAACTTCAACTTCATCACCCAGAACTCCTACGAGCCCATTATCGAGGCTCTGCGCCTGGAGGGCCCTGCCGAGGAGCTCTCGGCCCCCTTCCTGCTCAACTACGGAATGGAGTTTGTCTTCTTCGGCTTCGTGGAGGATCAGGACGGCAACTACACCGATCTCTGGATCAGCGAGCCCCACACCTTCGATCAGGCTGGCAGCTCGCCCGCCCAGGAGTTCCTCGACTCGATCGCCAAGGAGAGCCGCAGCGTGCTCAACCATCGCCCGCTGGGGGTCAAGTCCGCCACCAAGGCGCTCGCTGCAGAGACACTTCTCACGCGCGAATAAGCCGATTTTCCAAACACTTTAACAATCTTCCGGAGGCCCCAAGCCTCCGGTTTTTTTGTTAGGCCGTTCCCAAAAATGGACAATTGGAACAGAATCACAGCGAGGAGCCCTTTTGAAAATCTCCTCCCCGAAAGTGCGGGAAGATTGCACTTAATGACTATCTTTGTCCTATGATACGACAAATTTTGCTTTTAACGGGTCTGCTGCTGGCTCTGGGGAGCTGTTGCGGAGAGAGAAAAGGTGCGACAGAGCGCACACAGGAGATTGTGGTGGGAGCGGCCGACACCGCCTCCTACTTTCCCCTCCTTGCAGGAAAACGGGTAGCCCTGCTGGCCAACCATACAGCCCGCGTAGGAGAGGAGCACCTGGCCGACCTGCTCCACCGCAGTGGCGTCCAACTGACGGCCATCTTTGCTCCCGAACACGGTTTCCGTGGCACGGCAGATGCAGGCGAGGCCGTCGCCGGCGGGATTGATTCGGCTACCGGAGTCCCCATCCGTTCACTCTACAACGGCCACACATTGCGCCCCTCCGATGAGGCGATGCGCTCCTTCGATCTGTTGCTGGTCGATATGCAGGATGTGGGGGTGCGCTTCTATACCTATTATATCGCTATGTTGCGGATGATGGAGGCGGCCGCCGACTTCCAAAAGGAGGTGGTGGTACTCGATCGCCCCAACCCCCACGGCAACGAGGTGGATGGTCCGATCCTCGATATGGCGCGCCACAAGTCGGGGGTCGGAGCCCTGCCCATCCCCGTTTTGCACGGTCTGACGATGGGAGAGATCGCCCGAATGGCGGTGGGAGAAGGGTGGTGCAAGCCCTGCCGCCTGGAGGTGATTCGCTGCCTGCACTACACCCACTCGGCCCTCTACACGCTGCCCACGGCCCCCTCACCCAACCTCGCCTCGGCCGAGGCGGTGGCCCTCTATCCCTCGCTCTGCCTCTTCGAGGGGACAATCTTGAGTGTCGGGCGCGGTACCGAGGCGCCCTTCACCTGTTTTGGTCACCCCCGCCTCAAGGGGTTGGAGGCCTATCCCTTCGGGTTTACACCCACCTCCCGTCCGGGAGCCAAGGAGCCCCTTTTTGAGAACGAAATGTGCTTTGGACGCGATCTGCGGGGCTCCATACCTCCACAGGGGCTCTCGCTCGAATGGCTCGTGGAGGCCTACCGTGCGCTCGGGGGCGGCAACGACTTCTTCAAGCCCATCTTCGAGAAGTTGATCGGCGTGGACTATGTACGCGAGATGATCCTTGCAGGTGCCTCGGCCGAAGAGATCGAAGCTTGCTGGCAAGAGGAGGTGGAGCACTTCAAGGAGCTGCGCCGCCACTATCTACTCTATGAAGAGTAGCCGAATTTGACTTTTTTCTCCTTTTTTCGTATATTTGCCCGAAATAACCCGCAGTCAGAGACTGCACAATGTAATTTAAGCCATGAAATATTTCCGCCATCTTCTCTTTTGGGTTGCAATGAGTCTCTTCGCAGCCTGCGCCGAGAATCCCCCCGAGGTCATCCGCCCGGAACCCGAGCCCGAAACGGCTCCCTTCCGCATCGAAGTCTATGATATTGCAGCCATTACGGCCACCGTGGAGGTCGAGCCCCTCGATCAGGCTGCCCGCTACTATACCGACGTATTGAACGAGGCCGATTACCAGACAACCCTCCAATATGGTTTTGACGACTACCTGAATTACCTGCTCTCCACCCTGACGGAGCAGTATGGGGTCTCCCGCACGGCCGCCGTGGAGATGATCTCCTCGTTCGGTAACGACGGCTTCATCCTCACCTCGCTCAAGCCCGAATCGAACTACTACGCCGTAGCGGTGGGGATTGACGCCGAGGGTAAGAGTACGACCCAAGTGGTGGCCAAGGCCTTCTCCACCACGCCCCGCGAGGTCTCGGAGAACCGCTTTGAGGTGGAGTTCGGAGAGGTGACCTTTGATCGGGCCGCCATCCGCATCGCAACGACCAACAACGACCCCTATCTGCTAACCGTGGAGCCCCGCTTCACCACGCGCGATTTAAGCGACGATGAGCTGGCCGACTACATCATCCAGAGCAACCTGGCCTGGGGTGGTCTGGCCGAGATCACCTTTGAAGGAGATACAGAGATCGACCACCTCGGCAAGTCCGGCTGGGAGTATGAGGTGATTGCCTTCGGTTATAACAACGGCCTGCCTACCACCGCCATTACGCGTGTTCCCTTCACGATGGCCGAGGGAGGTGATCCCGCCGCCTGCACCTTCACCTCGACGCAGAGCTTCGACAACTTCAAGCTCCGCGCCCGTGTATCCCCCTCCGATCGTTCGGTGGTCTATGTCTGCAACCTGATTCAGCAGAGTGACCTGGAGGCTCTGGTGGCCGCCACCGGAAGTGAAGAGGCCGCTCTGGAGGAGAATCTGGAGATGCTCTACGAGGAGCTGATCCTCGACTTGGGGAGCCGCGCCCGCGCCGTGGAGATCGTAACCACGATGGGTGAGACGAGCTATGAACTCAACTTCCGCCCCAGCACCGTCTACTACCAGTGGGCCGTGGCTGTCGATCAGGAGGGCAACCCCACAGCCCCCTTCTACCTCAGCGAGCCCTTCGCCACCCCCGAGGAGGTGGCCTCCACCGCCTCGCTGACCCTAAAGGAGTATGCCTGGTATGACGGAACGGAGCTCGCCAAGCTCTATCCGGAGCAGTTCAAGGGGGCCAAGGGATATGCCGTGGTGGATCTGACGGTCGAGCCCTCGGCCGATGCCGAGAAGTGGTGGTCCTATGTCGCCATCGAGGATTTGAGCGACCGCTCGCGTCAGGTGGTGATCAACAACCTGCTCTACGCCCCCACCCAGCCTAACCTGACCCGGCAGTTTGTGGTAGCCTACTGGGGTGTAAACACCATTATGGGTGTGGCCCAGGATGCCGAGGGCAACTACGGGCCTCTGATGTTGCAGGTGGTAGATCTGCAAAAGGAGACAGCCCGTCCCGCCTCCGAACTGAAGCTGTAAGAGAAACGAATCAAAAAAGAATATGAGCAAAAAAATCAACTATCCGAAACACCTCCTGCAGTGGGGTGTATTGGCTGCCATTGTCGGCACAATCCTCTATCGTAAGTTCAACGAGTTGCCGGTGGATGTCGAGGCCTACTGCCCAATGGGCGGTCTGGAGGCCCTCTCCACCTACCTCAAGAGCCACACCCTCGCCTGCTCAATGTCGATGCTGCAGATTATGGTGGGCATCACCCTCGCCGTGTGTGTTATCCTCTTCTCGAAACTCTTCTGCGGTTATCTCTGTCCGCTGGGTACCGTGAGCGAGTGGTTGGGCAAGCTGGGTAAAAAGTGCCACTGCGGCTGGGAGGTACGCTCCGGCTCGCTGGGCGACCGTCTGCTACGCGTCATCAAGTATGTGCTGCTCTTCGTCATCTTCTACTACACGCTTGATTCGAGTGAGCTCTTCTGCAAGAAGTTTGACCCCTACTACGCCCTGGCCACCGGCTTCAAGGGGGAGATCATTCCCTGGCTCTCGGCCATTATGGTCTCGGTGTTGTTCCTCGGCAGCTTCTTCGTCAAGATGTTCTGGTGCCGTTATATCTGCCCGTTGGGCGCCTTGAGCAACGTCTTCAAGTTCACCCCCTTCTTCGTATTGCTGATGGTGGGTGCCTGGGGTCTCTCGAAACTCGGTGTCGAGGGGGCCTGGGTTTGGGTGCTGGGCGTACTGTGTGGCGGTGGCTACCTGCTGGAGGCCCTCAAGATGCGCAGCTGTTTCTTCCCCGTGCTGACCATCCAGCGCGACGAGAAGGCCTGCAACGGCTGTGGTCTCTGCGAGAAGGCTTGCCCTCACCACATTGAGCTGCACGACCTGAAGAAGGTTCGCCACGTCGATTGCACGATGTGCGGCAACTGTGTCTCGGCCTGCACCAAGGGTGCCATCCAGGTACAGGGTCGCCGCTCGTGGCGTTGGGTTCCCGCCCTGCTGGCCGTAGCTCTCTTCGCCACGGCCCTCTATCTGGGCAACAAGTGGGAGCTCCCGACCATCGACGAGAAGTGGGGCGAGAATCTCGAGCAGTTGGAGGAGGAGGGTCGTCTGGCCACCTTCAAGATGGATGGCCTGCAGACCATCAAATGCTTCGGAAGTTCGAAGGCTCTGGCTGCCAAGTTGCAGAGTGTAAATGGCGTATATGGTCTGAAGACCTATGTGCGCCGCCACGGTCTGGAGATTCTCTACGATACGCAGGTAATGGATGAGCGCAAGATTCAGGAGTTGCTCTTCACCCCCACGATTCGCAAATATCGTACTCCCGGCGAGGAGGTTCCCGAGGTGGAGGTGCTGCGTCTGGGCGTAGAGGGGCTGCGCGACCGAATGGATATGATCCACTTCGGCCTACTCTTCCTCGGTGAGGAGTCGATCTACGGCTTTACTTCGCAGTTTGACTGCCCGGTACAGGTAGAGCTCTTCGTCGATCCCAAGCGCGGTTATACAGAGAAGGAGATCAAGGCTTTGGTCGAGGTGAAGGAGTATCTGATTCCCAACGCCAAGGAGGGAACGCAGCCCATTCCGATGCACTTCGACCTGGTAACCTGCAACCACGACCGCACCGTCACGCGCGACGAGTTCTCCAACATTATGTTCGAAGATATCAAGAAGTTAAAGGGTCGCTTCGTGGAGAATGGCGAGAAGTGGGGCAACGAGGAGGAGTTCCCGCGTGCCATCTATGAGGTGCCGATGTCGGGAATCGAGAAGGCCCCCGTACGAATGGGCTTCCCCTACTTCAAGAGCTTCCTCTCGACCTGCGAGGGCATCCTCGCCGTCGATTTCGTTCTGCGCGACCACGTACCCCACCTGCAGCTCACCTATGCAGCTCCGCTTTGGGATGATACCCGCATCTGGAACGAGATCTTCCAGGCCGAGAAGTGGACGCTGCGTATGGCTGACGGCACCTTCAAGGAGGCTGATCCCCGCATCGCCTTCCGAGAGGAGGGTAAAACCATCAACGAATAGTCCGTTATGAAACGAATTACCACCACGCTACTCGCCCTGCTGCTCTGTTGCAGCGGGGCGAGTGCCGACGAGGGAATGTGGCTCATCCACCAACTGCAGCGCATCTATCCCTCGCTGGTTGCCACGGGCCTGCAACTCTCGGCCGAGGAGCTCTACAATCCCCAAGGGGTCGATCTGTCGGATGCCGTAGTTGCCATTGATGGCGGTATGGGCAGCGGCAGTATGATCTCCGATCAGGGATTGATGATCACCAACCACCACGTCGCCTTCAGTGACATCTGCAACCTCTCTACCCCCGAAAAGAACTACCTCAAGGAGGGATTTTGGGCTCGCAACCGCGAGGAGGAGCTCCCCGTAGAGGGAAAGACCGTGATGTTCCTGCGCCGCGTGAAGGACATCTCCGAGGAGGCAACCGCCTATCGGGATTCGATGGAGCGTATCGGTCGCTGGAACATTATGGGCCCCCGCAAACTGCTGGCCGAGATGGAACGACGCCACCGCCAGGAGGGGCTGGAGCCCTGGTGCGCCACAATGTGGGATGGCCGCCTCACTCTCCTGCTGCAGTATGAAGTCTACCGCGACATCCGTTTGGTAGGTGCTCCCCCCGAGCGCATCGGAGCCTTCGGTGGCGAGACCGACAACTGGAGCTGGCCCCAGCACAAGGGGGATTTCGCCCTCTACCGCATCTATGGCGACTCGCTCGGAAGACCCGCTCCCTACTCCCCCGACAACCAGCCCATTCGCCCTCAAAAAGTACTGAAGATCAGCACTGAGGGTGTCAATGAGGGAGATTATGCAATGGTGATCGGATTTCCGGGTCGCACCCACCGATACGGATCCTCGATGAGCGTCCGCGAGAAGGAGATGCGTAACCCCATCATCGAACGGTGCCGCCACGATCGGATGGAGGTTATCCGTCGCCATATGGAGGCCGACTCGCTAGTTAAACTCGCCTACTCGGACGGCTACTTCAACCTGAGCAACTACGCCGACTTTGTCCGCTGGGAGGAGATCTGCCTGAAGCGATATAACGTAATCGGTACACGTGAGGCCGAGGAGGCGGAGTTGAGCCGCTGGGTGGCTGCCGACACGGCCCTCACCACCCGCTACGGCACCCTGCTTGAGGAGCTGGCTCGCGGATATGAGGCCCGCCGTGAGGCCATTCGCATCCGTACCTGGTACCAGGAGTCGTGGTTTATGCCCAGCAAGGCGTTGATCGCTGCCAACCGCGCCTTCTCAATAGCCGCCCGTCTGGTGCGCGAGAAGAGGGATTCGCTGGAGGTGACGAGCAAGGAGCACAAGAGCCTTGTGCAAGCGGCACACCACCTGGAGGAGGGCTTTGATTCGGCCACCGATCGCGAACTCTTCATTCGCCTCTTCCAGCACTTCGTCCGCGAGGTTCCCGATCGTTTCTGGGGCGACCACTTGCGAAGCGAAATGGCTCGTTATGAGGGCAATGGAGAGTTGCTGGCCGCCGAGACTTTCGACCGATCCTTCTGCCGCGACGGAGCCGCCTACCAAGCCTTCCTGCGTGAGAATCGTGCCGCAGAGGAGCTCTTGAACGACCCCCTGGTGGCTTTTGCCCGTTCGGTGGAGGTGCAACCCTTTATGCAGGAGGTGACGAATGCCGAGCGAGAGGTCGGTTGCGACGTCTCGGATCTGGAGGCAGAGTATCGCCGTCTTCAGTATGAGTTCCGCGAGGCAAAGGGAGTGCCCCAATACCCCGATGCCAACTCTACGATGCGCCTCACCTATGGTCGCGTGGCGGGTCTTACGCCCCGCGACGGCATCTGCTACGACCACCTCTCGACCGTGAAGGGCTACCTCGAGAAGGAGAACCCCGAGAACTACAACTTCGAGGTGGACGAGCGGATGAAAGCACTCATCCGAGAGCACCACTCAACGGAGTATCCCATCTATGTCAACTTCCTGACCGACAACGATATCACAGGCGGCAACTCGGGCTCTCCGGTCCTCAACGGACGGGGTGAACTGATTGGCCTGGCCTTCGACGGCAACCGCGAATCAATGGCCGGCGACCTCTGGTTCCACCCCGAACTGTCGCGTACCGTAGCCGTGGATATTCGCTTCGTCCTCTGGTTCATCGACCACTACGCCGAGGCCGACTATCTCCTTTCGGAGGTCGGAGTGCGATAAAAAAAGAGGGTAATTCCCCCGAAAAAAGCGCGTTTCACATACCGAAACGCGCTTTTTCTTCGTTTCTATGCGGTGGGTTGCAAATTTTTTCCTACCTTTGCAACCCATTGTGCGCGTGAAGATTCCCGCGTGTCCCCTCCCCCAAAGGGAGGCGCAGTGGGAAGCACGTAACGAAAACAGCAAAAGGGATGAAACAGATAAGACTCTTTACCCTGCCCAACATCATTACCCTGGGCAACCTGCTCTGCGGCTCGATGGCTGCAATTACGGCCCTGACGGGGGGTGACCTTCGCCTGGCCTTCTGGCTCATCGTGGCAGCTGCCGTCTGCGACTTCCTGGATGGCCTCACGGCTCGTCTGCTGAACTCCTACTCGGGTATCGGTGTCGAGCTGGACTCACTGGCCGATATGGTCTCCTTCGGCTTTGCCCCGGCAGCCATCCTCTACGCTCTCTACACGAACTCGGAGTGCCACTGGAGTTGGAGCGAAGGGTGGATAACGGCCGGCAGCGTAATGCTCTTTCTGCTGACCGCCTTCTCGGCCTTGCGCCTAGCGAAGTTCAACGTCGATGAGACGCAGCACGAGGAGTTCTCGGGACTCCCCACCCCTGCGGCAGCCCTCTTCTGCGCCTCGCTCGGGTGGCTGGCTGCCAACGGCAATCTGGAGATGGGGTGCGAGGCAATCCTGGTCATCGACCTGCTCCTGGCTCTGCTGTTGATCGCCCCGATTCGGATGTTCTCCTTCAAGTTTACCCACTTCGGCTGGCAGGGCAACGCCCTGCGCTACCTCTTCCTGGCAGCCGTCATCCTTTTGGTGGCGTGGGCCCGCGTAGGAGCTATCCCCCTGGTGATTCTGCTCTATGTGATGGTTTCGATCGCAAGAAACCTCCTCACCAAGCGAGTAAAGGAGTAATTTTTGAGATATTAAATTTTTTTATTAACTTTGCAGCCTGATTAACGCTTGCGGATGCGAAAGTGGTGGTACATAGGAGTCGTCTTGCTGATGGCGATAAGCTTTGCGGGAGCTCCGCAGCGTGCGGTGGCGCAGATGCGCGACCAGGGCAGGATACGGGCACAGCAGCCGGGCGAAAACAGCGGACTCTACGGCAACAACAACCCCTATGCCACCGACGAGGAGGACGAGGAGGGACAGGAGCCCACGGATACGACCAAGCGTCGCTGGCCTCGCAAGCCGCTCGAGTCCTACTTCTTCAGCGACTCGATCCGCTCGCTCAACAACTTCCTCTGGACCGTCAAACGCGACTACAACGAGGTGGAGATCGAGCCCCTCGACACCACGCTGGCCGACTGGCGCATCGACTATCCCATCTACCGCAAGGGGGTAGGAGACATCACCCTCGGCGGCCTGGGTCAATCCTCCATCCCCTACGACTACTTCGAGCGTCCCACCTCCAAGGAGGTCACCTTTGCCAACAGCTATGAGGGGTACACCTACGATATGGAGAATGTCCCCTTCTACAACGTCAAGAAGCCCTTTATGCATATGACCTACCTGGAGTCGGGCCAGAAGCGTTATCGTGAGGAGCACTTCGAGCTCACCCTGGCTCAAAATGTGTCGCCCTCCACCGGCTTCAACATCAACTATAAGGCACGAGGCACCAAGGGACAATACGACTGGTCGCGCACCAAGAACCACAACCTCGAGGTAGCCTTCTCGCACACCGGGAAACGCTACTCGGTACACGCTGCCTACTACCACAACCAGATCGTACAGCGCGAAAATGGCGGTGTGGTCGGCGAGTGGGCCATTGTCGATACCACCTACGAGATGCCCTCGGGAGTACCAATGGTGCTCTCCTCGTCGGAGGCGCAGAATACCTACCGCAACAACGGCTTCTTCGTCATCCAAAGCTATGGTATTCCGCTGCTGCCCGTCACGCAGAGCGACTTCTCGATCGGACACCTGCCCGCCATCTTCCTCGGCCACTCGATCGACTACAGTGTCTGGTCGAAGACCTACACCGACAAGTATGGCACCTACACCAACGAACGTGATCACCGCGGCGAGAATGGGCAGTTCGTGAGCAAGACCTTCTCCTATTACGAGAACTGGTACATCAATCCCGACAGATCACGCGACTCGCTCTATGAGCGCAGACTCTCCAACCGCCTCTTCCTCCAGGCCCAACCCTGGAACCGCAACGGAGTGGTGGGCACCCTGACCGGAGGTGTGGGACTCGATCTGCACGCCTACTCGCAGTTTGCCCTCGACAGCTACCTGAAGGGGGGCTATAAGACCACCAAGAAGAGCAGTTTCTACGCCTACGGATCGATCAACGGCAAGATTCGCCGCTATGTCGATTGGGGCGGCGACTTCAAATTTTACCCTTCGGGGTACCGTGGAGGAGACTTCTCCGTTGGGGCCCACCTGGCCCTGACTGCCAAGATACGACGACAACATCCCGTGATTCTCAAGGGCTCGTTCCGAATGGAGAGCCGCTCCCCGGGCTTCTGGGAGGAGAATCTATTCTCAAACCACTATGTGTGGTTTACTCCTTTGAATAAGGAGAATGACACTCGTTTCGAGGTTTCGCTTCAGATGCCGAACCAGGCCTTTGAGGTGGTGGCCCGCCAGGGCGTAGTGAGCGACAAGATCTACTACGGCCCTTCAGCCCACATCACCCAAGCCCCGGAGGCCGTGAGCCTGACGAGTGTGTATGCACGCAAGGATTTCCGCATCGCCGGACTTCACCTGGACCACAGGGTATTGTTGCAGTGGAGCTCAAATCAGGAAGTAGTCCCTGTACCCTTGTTGAGTGCCTATCTCTCGTACTACTACGAGTTTTGGGTCAAACGAGATGTGCTCCGTATGCAGTTTGGTGCCGATTGCCGATTCAACACCGAGTTTTATGCTCCGGGATACAATCCGGCTCTGGGTGCCTTCTACAACCAGCGCGAGGTCGAGGTAGGCAACTACCCCTACACCGATCTCTTTATTATGGCCAAATGGAAACGAATGCGAATCTTCTTGAAGTACCAGCACATCAATTTCAACCTCTTCGGTGGAAATCGTTACTTCTCGGCTGCGTACTATCCCCTCAACCCGGGGATGTTCAAGATGGGAATTTCGTGGGGTTTCTATGATTAATGCGCTCCACAGCAACCGACAAGCTGCCCGCAACCCAAAAATTTATGTTCAATTTAACGCTTAAGAAGAGTCTGCTTACCATTG
The DNA here is from genome assembly GCA_045602705.1 of Alistipes sp. Classification (GTDB taxonomy): domain Bacteria; phylum Bacteroidota; class Bacteroidia; order Bacteroidales; family Rikenellaceae; genus Alistipes. The sequence goes on along the minus strand of JAZSCB010000012.1, from coordinate 153,083 downwards.
CTTTTCTGACTCTCTTTTCCACTTTCTACGGCTTTGAGGCCCACAACGAAAGTGATGAATTCGAAACGGTGGCCGCCGAGATGGTGATGGCTGCCGAAAGCTCCGAGGAGGCAGGTTTCACCCTGCTCGAGGAGGGCGAGTACCAAATTTCGGCCTACGATGAGCTGATGCAGCAGATCAGCCGTGAGGAGGGCACCGATTGGCGATTGATGAGTGCCATCGCCTACCACGAATCACGTTTTACGGCCGACATCGTCTCGAACCGCGGAGCGCGGGGATTGATGCAGATTATGCCCGTTGTGGCTCGCCACTTTCAGGTGGAGCCCGAAAAGCTGCTCGATCCCGAGACCAACGTACGCCTGGCCAACCAGCTGCTCAACCAGCTCGACAAGATGATGCAGATTCCGGCCGGCACCCCTTATGAGGATCGTATGAGCCTGATTCTGGCCGCCTATAACGGCGGTATCGGCCACATCAGCGACGCCCGTCGCCTGGCCCGCCACCACGGCGAGAATCCCAACTCGTGGGAGGATGTCTCCCGCTATCTGGAGTTGAAGGCCGACCCCGCCTACTATGAGCAGGAGGTGGTGCGCTATGGCCGCTTCACAGGCTTCAAACAGACCAACGCCTATGTGCGCGACGTGATGAATCGCTATCGTCGCTACTGCACCATCGCCCAAAAGGCATAAGGCACAAGGCTCGACACAAAAAAACCGTCTGACCTCGAAAGAGATCGGGCGGTTTTCTGTTTTCCCTTCCGCTTGCCGCGGGGCCCTTGCCAAAAAAACACAAAAGTCTGAAAGCCCCTACGGGGTACTTTTACAAGGAAAGGTGTTCCTGCGAGTAAGCTCGCGAACACCTTTCCTTACAAAAAAACTCTGCTTTTAAGCAGAGTCCTTCAGGCTTTTGTGCCCTTTTTGCGGAGAGAGAGGGATTCGAACCCCCGGAACAGTTGCCCGTTCACCGCATTTCGAGTGCGGCCCGATCGACCACTCCGGCATCTCTCCTGACTATTCCGGTCGTTTCGGAGTGCAAATATAGAAATTATTTTTCAATTACAAGACTTTCGCGAGAAAAAAATCTTCTTTTTTTTCTCAATAAGGGTTAAATTTCAACAGTAAAAATATTAAAAACAGTTGAAAATCAGTCTATTTCAACACAAAGGTTGCCAACGTACGTTGCAAACCCTTGATGTCGGTTGCACGCTTAAATTCGTGCACCAAGGGGTCGGAGAGACCCTTGATCCAGAGTTTGAGTTCACAATCCCCCTCGAAAGTTCCCGAGGTCTCGATGGCAAATTGGTTGATCGAGCCATAAGGGATGGAGTGGTATTCGCGTTTGGTGCCCGTCACCCCCTGCACATTGAGGATGATAAGGCGTTTGGAGGTGAAGATCCATTTGTCGCGGAAGAGGGCATAGGCGGCCACAAGCTCCTCGCCCTCGATCAGAATCGCATCAAACTCGCGTTGCAGGCGTTCGGTCTCGGTCTGGGTGGCGTTGCCAAAGAGATGGTTTAGGATAGACATAAGCGGAAGGGATTACTTGTTCTCCGAGCCGAAACGGCGGCCCAGAATACCGTCGGCGTCGCGCACACTGCCGTGCGACCACCGATAGAGGGTTTCGATGTAGCTCTCGTCGGAGAGTTGCCACACCTCCGGGGGCAGCTGCTCACGCATACGGGCCGAGAGTTGGTAGATCAGAATGGCGGCCGAGGCCGAGACATTGAGGCTCTCCACCATTCCGCACATCGGGATGCGCAGGAACTCATCGGCGGCCTCCATCACCTCGTCAGAGATACCGGCGTGCTCGGTGCCAAAGACCAACACAAACTTACCCTTCGTCACATCGAAACTCTCGGGGGTACAACTTTCGCGGTGGGGCGTGGTGGCAACAATACGGTAGCCCTCCTCCTTGAGGGAGGCGAGGGCCTCGGCGGTGGAGGTGTGGCGGCAGATCTCGACCCATTTGTCGGTGCCGCGCACGATGTTGAGGTTGGGGTTGAACTTGCAACGGGTCTCCACCGTGTGGAGGTTTTGCAAACCAAAGGCCTCGCAGTGACGCACCAGGGCCGAGGCATTCTGCGGATGGAAGGTATTCTCCGTCAGAATCGTCATATAGCGGGTACGCATCCCCAGGACACGCTCCAGCGTCTCGCGTCGCTCCTCGGTCATAAACTCCCGCAGGTAGGCGATGCGCTCCTCATACCAGGCACGGCTATTTGCGATATTTGTCATCTTCATCCAGAATTTTCAGGTAACTTTCGTAGCGCGACCAGGCGATCTCTCCCGCTCGCACAGCCTCTTCCACAGCACATCCCGGCTCGTGGGTGTGGGTGCAGTTGTAGAAGCGGCAGTTGCCAGCACGTCCGATCATCTCGGGGAAGTAGTGCCACAGCTCGGCATCGTCAATGTCGATCAAGCCGAAGCCCTTGATTCCCGGCGTATCGATGATTGCACCCCCTGATTGGAGGTGATACATTGTCGAGAAGGTGGTGGTGTGGCGGCCTTTCTGATGGCTCTCCGAGATCTCACCCGTGCGAATCTCGATCGAGGGATCCAGGGCCCGAATCAGGGTCGATTTCCCCACGCCCGAGTTGCCTGACAGGAGAGTTGTGCCCTCACTGACCAGGGCCCGCACCTCCTCCACACCCTCGCCTTCGGTGGCCGAGAGCTCCAGCACTCGGTAACCTGCCCGCTCATACGTCGATCGGAAGTCGGCCACCGCGTCGGGATATTGGCGGGCCAGATCGATCTTGGCCAAAGCGATAATGGCGGGGATTTTGTAGGCCTCACAGGTAATCAGAAAGCGGTCGATGAACTCGCGCACCGTCTCGGGCTGCACCAATGTCACGATCAGGAGGGCGCGGTCGATGTTGGCCGCAATGATGTGAGACTCCTTCGAGAGGTTGGAGGCTCGGCGAATCACATAGTTACGACGAGGCTCAATGGCCGAGATGGCAAAGGTCCCCTCCTCCTGCGCTTCGCAGCGCACGCGGTCACCCACCACCACGGGATTGGTCGAACGTACCCCCTTCAGGCGCAGACGGCCGCGAATACGGCAACTCTCCACCCGTCCCTCATCGCTCAAAACCTCATACCAGCTTCCAGTAGCCCGGATGACGGTTCCATAAAAACTCGTCTCGCTCATATCGTCTGCTCTTGAGATTGGGGTGCCGGGGCGGCCTCTCCATCGGGGAGCCACTCTTTCCAATTGTCGTTATCAAGCGTGCGGCTCACATAGGGCATCACGTAGTCGATGACACGACAGACGGGATAGAAAGTCCGCGAGGCGGCAAGCGACTCACTCTTCACCAGATGAAGGGTATGATTCAGGGCTCCGAAGGCCGAGTAGATGGCACTCAACAGCAGGAGCCACTTGGCAAGCGAGATGGCAATACCACAAAGGATATCAATCAGGCCCAGCCCTGCAAATTGGAAGAGTTTGCGCAACAGGCGGCTGATAAGAGCCACGGCGATCAGCGTTACGAGAGCCACGACAATAAAGCCGCCCGGGGAGACCCACTCCTGCGAGAAGTGGAGCAGGCGACCCGCCTCCTCGGCATAGCGCGAAGCGAGGAAGAGACTCAAAATGATGCCCGCCAGGGAGGCAAGCTGGAGAATCACCCCCCGCCGCCAACCGGCGATCACGGCCCATAGGCCCACCAGGAGGGTGACAATATCGAAAAAGTTGGCATTGTTCATAAGAACAAAGGTACAAATTTTTTCCCAAATGAGAAATAGTTTCACTACCTTTGCTCTCACAAACCAACACTTGAGCGATGAATCTGAATAAATATGAGCGTCGTGTGAGCCACGAAGTGAGCTTCGGCTCGGCCCGCATCGGGGGCAAGAACCCCGTAGCGGTGCAGTCGATGACTAACACCTCAACCAACGACACGGCCGCTTCGGTGGCCCAGATCGAGCGCATCGACCGCGCCGGAGGAGGAATTGTCCGCCTTACGGCCCAAGGGGTACGCGAAGGGGAAAATCTCCGTCCCATCGTGGAGCAGTTGCGGCAGGAGGGCTTCGACACGGCCATCGTGGCCGACATTCACTTCCTGCCCGAGGTGGCAGCCGTGGCAGCTCGCTATGTGGACAAGGTACGCATCAATCCGGGCAACTACCGCCTCGATCGAGGAGACCTGGAGCGTTTGATCTCCCAATGCCGCGAGCGGGGTGTAGCCCTGCGTATTGGGGTAAACCACGGCTCACTCGCCAAGCGCATCTTCGATCGTTGGGGTGACACCCCCGAGGGTATGGTGGAGGCGGCAATGGAGTTTCTGCGAATCTGCCAACGCGAGAAGTTCGACCAGGTGGTCGTTTCGATGAAGTCGAGCAATACGCGTGTGATGGTGGCAGCCTATCGTCTCTTGGTCGAGGCGATGGAGCGCGAGGGGATGACCTACCCCATCCACCTCGGCGTAACGGAGGCCGGAAACGGATTGGAGGGGCGCATTAAGAGTGCTGTAGGCATCGGTGCCCTCCTGGCCGACGGCATTGGCGACACGATTCGTGTATCGCTCACCGAGGCCCCCGAAAATGAGATTCCCGTGGCCCGTCTGTTGGCAGAGCACTTCGCCAACCGCCCGGGCGAATTCCCGATTCTCCATCCCGAGCGTTACTCCCCCACCGCCTTTACCCGACGTTGCGAGGCGGCCGGTACGCCTCGCATCCACAGCGAATCGCTGGAGGGGTATGCCATCGTGGAGGCCCAATCTGAGAACCCTACGGCCGAACTGCGTGCCGCCATTCTGAACCGCAATGAGGCGGGGCCTGTGGTGGTGAAGTGTCGCTATGCTTCCGGAAGTGTTGAGGAGGTGGCCGTGCGTGCCGCTGCCGACCTGGGCCCTCTCTTCCTCGACGGTTTGGCCGACGCCATCTGGGTCGAGGCTCCGCAACTCGATGAGGCCACGCTGCGCGAGATCGAGCTGATGATTCTACAGGCGGCCCGCGTGCGCTTCTCCCACACCGAATACATCGCCTGCCCGGGATGTGGCCGCACCCTCTACAACCTGGAGGAGACGCTCGCCACGATCAAGAGCCGCACCTCTCATCTGAAAAATCTGAAGATCGGCGTGATGGGATGCATCGTCAACGGGCCGGGTGAGATGGCCGATGCCGACTATGGCTATGTAGGAGCGGCTCCGGGCCGTATCACCCTCTACAAGGGGCGTACGGTGGTGGCCCGCAACATTCCCCAGGAGGAGGCCCTCGACCGACTCATCGAACTCATCAAAGCCAACAACGACTGGATCGACCCCGAATAATGGAAAACATCTTGAGAAAACAGTTTCTGAGCCACGTGACCCAAACCTCCCCTTCACCGATGCTGGTGGAGGTGGAGCGAGCCGAAGGCTCCTTCTTCTACACCCCCGAGGGAAAGCGTTATTTCGACCTGGTGGCCGGCGTCTCGGTCTCGAACGTGGGTCACGCCAACCCTGCGGTGGTGAAGGCCGTGCAGGAGCAGGCGGCCCGCTATATGCACGTGATGGTCTATGGCGAGCTGGTGGAGGCTCCACAGGTAACCTATGCCGCCGAGCTGGCTGCCACCCTTCCCGCCCCCCTGGAGGCGGTCTACTTCGTCAATTCGGGAGCCGAGGCGGTGGAGGGTGCCCTGAAGTTGGCCAAACGCTTCACGGGCCGTACCGAGATGATCTCGATGCGTCGCGCCTACCACGGCTCCACCCACGGAGTGATGTCGATGATGGGAAGCCCCGAGGGTGAGGAGTGGAAGGCCGCCTTCCGCCCCCTGTTACCCGATGTGCAGTCCATTGAGTTCAACGACTTTGACGAGCTGAAACGCATCACCCGTCGTACCGCCTGTGTACTGGCCGAGCCGGTACAGGGCGAGGCGGGCGTACGCCCCCCGAAGGCGGGCTATCTGGAGGCTCTGCGTCGTCGCTGCGACGAGGTAGGGGCTCTGTTGATCTTCGACGAGATTCAGACCGGTATGGGGCGCAGCGGCGCAATGTTCGCAATGCAGAAGTATGGCGTGGTGCCCGACATTGTCTGTCTGGCCAAGGCCTTTGGCGGCGGTATGCCCCTCGGAGCCTTTGTGGCCCGCCACGAGGTGATGGATACCCTTCAAAACAACCCCGCATTGGGCCACATCACCACCTTTGGCGGCCACCCCGTATGCTGTGCTGCCGGATTGGCAGCCCTCCGCTACCTCAAGGAGCAACGGGTGGTGGAGCAGGTGGAGCAGAAAGGTGCCCTCTACGAGGAGTTGTTGCAGAATCACCCCCAGATACGCGAGATTCGTCGCAGCGGCCTGCTGCTGGCCGTCGAGTTGGGCGAGAGCGAGAAACTCTATCGTCTGATGGAGCTCTTCAAGGAGGTGGGCATTATGAGCGACTGGTTCCTCTACTGCGACACCGCCTTCCGCATCTCCCCGCCACTGACCATCTCCTCCTCGGAGATTCGGGAGAGTGTCCGACTCATCATCGAGGCCCTCAATCGTCTCTAAAACAAACGAGGTTGCAACCCAGAAAGTTGCAACCTCGTTTTTCTACCTCGGAAGAGCTACTCGCGCACGAAGTGCGGCATCTCGAAGGGGACAATCATCGAGAACTCCACCAGGCCACCCACCGTGCCATCCTCCTTGCGCCAGGCCGACTGGTAGATCACCTTCTTTACCCCCTTTTTCTCGATCGTATAGGCGTTGGTCGAACCCTCCTCCAGAAGGCGGCGAATAATCGCCTGCGAGTGGGGATTGTGACAGGGGAAGAGGTTCTTGCCCACCAGGTTACCGTGTGCCTTGTAGAGCTCACGGGCAGGTTTGTTCTGATAGATGATGATGCCCTCGGTGTCACACACCGTCACGGCGCAGTTCATATCCTCATACCAAGCAAAATTTTCCATATTCTTCTATTTTTGGGGAGTTATACATTTTGGGCGGATTCTCTACACTTCAACAAGAGCGGGTTTTGAGAGCTCTGTTACGACTCTCCATCATACCCCCTATCCTCCAGCCAGGCTGCCCGGTTGTTGGCTGCAGCCACGGCCAACTCATCGCAACGATTGTTCTCCACCGTCTCGGCGTGGCCCTTGACCCAGACAAAGCGCACATTATGCCGAGGATAGACCTGCAAAAAACGCATCCAAAGGTCGGGATTCTTCTTCCCCTGGAAATTCTTCTTGCGCCATCCGTAGACCCACCGCTTCTCCACGGCATCGACCACATACTTCGAGTCGGAGTAGAGAGTGACGTTTGACCCCTCGAACTTCAGGGCCTCCAGGGCGACACAGACCGCCATCAGCTCCATTCGATTGTTGGTCGTAAGGCGGAAGCCCCCGGAGAGCTCCTTACGATAGGGGCCCGAGAGCAACACCACCCCATAGCCTCCCGGCCCGGGATTTCCGAGCGACGAGCCATCGGTATAGATTGTAATATCGGGCATAGCTTCTCAAAAACAGGGAGGGCCCCCTCTTCGGGAAATCGGCCCTCCCTTTGTTGATTCTGCAATTCAGTCCTACTTCAAGGCGGCCAGACGCTCCTTCAAGGCGGCAATCTTGGCCTCGGCATCAGCCTGCTTGGCCCGTTCGTTGGCCACCACCTTCTCGGGTGCCGAGTTGAGGAAACGCTCGTTCGAGAGTTTCTTCATCACACTGGCCAGGAAGCCCTCCAGGTAGGTCAGCTCCTCATTGAGCTTCTTGAGCTCGGCCTCCACGTCGATCTTGCCCTCCAGAGGAACAAAGTACTGCGTAGTCTTGACCATAAAGGCGGCAGCAGCGGGATTCTTCTCCACCACCTCCTCAATCGCCTTCAGGTTACCCATCTTCTCCAAAACGGGGATATACTCGGCGGGGAAGTTCTCATCCTTGATCACCTGCAGCGTCAAAGCCTCCTTCTGAGGCAGATTCTTCTGCTTGCGGATGTTACGCAGAGCCGAAATCGCCTCCTGGGCAAGCTCGAAGCGAGCCAGCAACGACTCGTCGGCCTCGTCCACCGCAGGAATCGGGGCGTACATAATCGACTCGCCGGCCTGACGGGGCTCCAGATCCTGCCAGATCTCCTCCGTAATGAAGGGCATAAAGGGGTGGAGCATACGCAGCAGCAGGTCGAAGTAGTGCTTGGTCATCTGGAGGGTCTCCTCGTCGATGGGGCACTGGTAGGCGGGCTTCACCATCTCAAGGTACCAGCCGCTGAAGTCGTCCCAGAAGAGTTTGTAGATCGCCATAAAAGCCTCCGAGATGCGGTAGGCAGCGAAATCCTCCTCCACCTGCTTCAGGGTCTTGAGGTAACGCTCGGCAAACCACTCCACGGCCAGGCGGTTGTTCTCCGACTGCTCAAGCGAGGCATCGACACTCCAGCCGCACACCAGACGATAGGCATTCCAGATCTTGTTGCCGAAGTTACGTCCCTGCTCACAAAGGGCCTCGTCAAACATCACATCGTTACCGGCCGACGAGGAGATAAGCATTGCCATACGCATACCGTCGGCACCATACTGGGCAATCAGGTCGAGCGGATCGGGCGAGTTACCCAGCTGCTTCGACATCTTGCGGCCAATCTTGTCGCGCACGATACCGGTGAAGTAGACGTGACGGAAGGGGAAGAGATTGCGATACTCGTAACCGGCCATCACCATACGAGCCACCCAGAAGAAGATGATATCGGGACCCGTCACCAGATCGTTGGTCGGATAGTAGTACGAGATCTCCTTGTTGTCGGGGTTGCGAATGCCGTCGAATACCGAGATGGGCCACAACCACGAGGAGAACCAGGTGTCGAGAACATCCTCGTCCTGCTTCAGATCAGAGAGCTGCAGCGTCTCATCACCCGCCTTCTCACGAGCCAGGCGCAGAGCCTCCTCCTTCGTCTCGGCCACCACATAACCACCCTTCGGGAGGTAATAGGCGGGGATTCGGTGGCCCCACCACAGCTGGCGCGAGATACACCAATCCTTGATGGTCTCCATCCAGTGGCGGTAGGTATTCTTGTACTTCTCGGGGACAAACTTGATGACATCCTCCATCACAGCCTTTGTGGCGGGCTCGGAGAGCTCCTTCATCGAGAGGAACCACTGCATCGAGAGTTTGGGCTCGATGGCCACACCCGTACGCTCCGAGTAACCCACGTTGTTGGTATACTCCTCTGTCTTCTCCAACAGGCCGGCATCCTGAAGATCCTTCTCGATCAGACGGCGCACCTCAAAACGCTCCTTACCGACGTAGAGGCCCACCTTATCGTTGATCGTACCATCGTCGTTGAAGATGTCGATCATCTCCAAGCCATACTTCTCACCCAGCATATAGTCGTTCACATCGTGCGCAGGGGTTACCTTCAGGGCTCCCGTACCAAACTCGATATCGACATACTCGTCACGAATCACCGGCACCGAGCGACCTACCAGCGGCACGATCACGCGGGCATCGGCCGGCAGATCCTGGTAGCGGGGGTCGTTGGGATTGACACAGAGGGCCGTATCACCCAGAATGGTCTCGGGACGGGTGGTGGCAACGATCAGCACACGGTCAGAGCCCTCCACCTGATAGCGCAGGTAATAGAGTTTGCCGTGCGACTCCTTGAAGATCACCTCCTCGTCGGAGAGAGCCGTCTGGGCCGAAGGGTCCCAGTTCACCATACGCACGCCGCGGTAGATGCGACCCTTGCGGTAGAGATCACAGAAGACCTGAATCACGCCCTCCGAACGGGGCTCGTCCATCGTAAAGCAGGTGCGATCCCAATCGCACGAGGCTCCCAACTTGCGGAGTTGCTGGAGGATCATACCACCATACTGCTCCTTCCAGGCCCAGGCGTGAGCGAGGAACTCCTCGCGCGTAAGGCTCGATTTCTCGATTCCCTCGGCCTTGAGCTTGGCTACAACCTTGGCCTCGGTGGCAATCGAGGCGTGGTCGGTGCCCGGCACCCAGCAGGCATTCTTGCCCTGCATACGGGCACGGCGCATCAGCACATCCTGCAACGTATTGTTCAACATATGACCCATATGGAGCATACCCGTCACGTTGGGGGGCGGGATGACGATGGTATAGGGTTCACGCTCATCGGGTTCCGAATGGAAGAGTCGGTGCTCGATCCAGTAGTCGTACCACTTGGATTCGATCTCTGAAGGGAGATATTTGTCTGCTATCGGCATACTGAATTAGTTTTGCATTTCGTTTGTTAGAGTGCAAAGTTATTAACAATCTGCTAAAATTGAAATTTTTCTCGCTGAAAATTCGTTATATTTGCACCTCAATACCATAGATTATGAGCAAAAAAAACAAAATAGACCTTATTGACGCCATTGAAATCGAAGATATCGGGGCTCTGCCCGAGCTCTTTGATGGCAAACACAAGATTATGCCCATCGTCACCTCGGCCAGTGATCCCGGGGAGGCGCACAACATCCCCGAGGTAATCCCCATCCTGGCCCTGCGTACCTCAGTACTCTTCCCCGGCTCGGTAACCCCTATCACCGTGGGACGTGAAAAGAGCATTCGCCTAATCAAGGAGGTGAACGCCTCATCGGGCATTCTGGGTGCCGTGCTACAGAAGGAGGGAGAGATCGAGGACCCCTCGCCCAACGACCTCTACAAGGTGGGTACGGCCGCCCGTGTGATCAAGGTGTTGGAGATGCCCAACGGCACCTATACGGTGGTGCTGAACGGTCTGGAGAAGATCGAAGTGGGCGAGTACATCTCCACCGAGCCCTATTTCAAGGCGAGCGTCACCCCGCTGCGGGACACGGGCGTTTCGGAGGGCCACAGCATCGAGTTCGACGCCCTGGTTGATTCGATTCGTGATGTGGCTCTGGGGTTGGTAAATCTCTCCCCGTCAATGCCCAAAGAGACCGCTTTCCCGATCAAAAACATCGAATCGCAGCAGGGACTGATCACCTTCATCTGCACCAACCTCGACTTCGCCGACGAGGATCGCCAGGCCCTTTTGGAGGCTCCAGGTCTTTTGGCCCGAGCCCGCAAATTGCTGGAGGTGCTGATCCGCAACCAGCAGCTGGCCGAGCTCAAAAACGAGATTCAGGAGAAGGTAAAGCAGCAGATCGACCAGCAGCAGCGCGACTACTACCTGCAACAGCAGATGCGCACCATCCAGGATGAGCTGGGCGACAACACCGATGAGGATATCCGCCGCCTGCGGGAGCGGGCCGAGAAGAAGAGATGGTCGGAGGCCACGGCTGCCCACTTCGAGAAGGAGGTGCAGAAGTTGGAACGTCTGAACCCCGCCGTGGCGGAGTACTCGGTGCTGATCACCTACCTGGAGCTGATGTTGGAGCTTCCTTGGGAGGAGATGACCCGGGACAACCTCGATTTGCAGGTGGCCCGCGAGCAGCTTGACAAGGATCACTACGGACTGGAGGAGGTGAAGGATCGCATCCTGGAGCACCTGGCCGTCATCAAACTGAAGGGCGATCTGAAATCGCCCATCCTCTGCCTCTATGGCCCTCCGGGCGTGGGTAAGACCTCGCTCGGCAAGTCGGTGGCCACGGCTCTGGGTCGCAAGTTCGGCCGCATCGCCCTGGGTGGTCTGCACGACGAGGCTGAGATTCGCGGTCACCGCCGCACCTACATCGGTGCAATGCCGGGTCGTGTGATCGAGACCATCAAACGATGTGGCTCGTCGAACCCCGTGATCATCCTCGACGAGGTGGATAAGCTCACCGTATCGAACCACGGAGACCCCTCGAGTGCCCTGTTGGAGGTGCTCGACCCCGAGCAGAACACCACCTTCCACGACAACTACCTCGATGTGGAGTATGACCTCTCGAAGGTGCTCTTCATCGCCACGGCCAACAACGTACAGAACATCAATCCGGCCCTGCGTGACCGTATGGAGATGATCAACATCCCGGGTTACCTGGCCGAGGATAAGGTACGCATCGCTCTGGATCACCTGGTGGCCAAGCAGCGTGAAGCCCACGGCATCAAGGAGGGCGAGATGCAACTCACCCCCGAAGTGGTGGAGCAGATCATCGCCGGCTATACGCGCGAGGCGGGAGTCCGTTCGCTCGACAAACATATCGCCAAGCTGGCCCGAGCCCGAGCCAAGCAGATCGCCTTCGACGAGGCCTTCGCTCCGGAGTTCACCCCCAAAGAGGTGGAGAAGGTGCTGGGAATGCCCAAATTCCTCAAGGAGGAGTATGAGGTGGGAGGTCTGACCGGCGTGGTAACGGGTCTGGCCTGGACCGAGGTGGGAGGCGACATCCTCTACATCGAGTCGGTACTCACCCCGGGCAAGGGTGCCATCAGCCTCACGGGTAACCTGGGTGATGTGATGAAGGAGTCGGCCACGATCGCCTTCGAGTGGGTGAAGGCCCACCACGAGGAGTTGGGCATCGAGCGCGAGAAGTTCGAGAAGTATGACATCAACATCCACGTTCCCGAGGGGGCGATTCCGAAAGATGGTCCCTCGGCCGGTATCACGATGGTAACCTCCATCGTCTCGACCTATACGGGCCGTCTGCCCAAGGAGCGAATTGCGATGACCGGAGAGACAACCCTGCGCGGCCGTGTGATGCCTGTGGGTGGCGTGAAGGAGAAGATTCTGGCTGCCAAGCGGGCCGGCATCACCGAGATTCTCCTCTCGGAGCGTAACAGAAAGGATATTGCCGAGATCAAGGCCGAGTATGTGGCCGGACTCACTTTCCACTATGTGAACACCAATGACGAGGTATTGAAAATTGCCTTGCAATAGCTTGAAAATATGAAATTTATCGCCATCATTCCGGCCCGTTACGCCTCAACGCGTTTCCCGGGCAAGCCGCTCGCCCTGCTGGGGGGTAAACCGGTGATTCAGCGCGTCTATGAGCAGGTATGCGGCGTGCTGGACGATGCGGTGGTTGCCACCGACGACGAGCGCATCTATGAGGCCGTGAAGCGTTTCGGAGGCAAGGTGGAGATGACCTCCACCGCCCACCGAAGCGGCACCGACCGCTGCCGTGAAGCCTACGAGAAGCAGGGAAAGGAGTACGACGTGGTGGTCAATGTGCAGGGCGACGAGCCCTTCATTCGCCGTGAGCAGTTGGAGGCTCTGAAACATTGCTTCGACCAGCCCGCCACGGAGATTGCCACCCTGGTCAAGCCCTTCTCGGAGCGTGACGGCCTGGCAGCGTTGGAGAATCCCAACTCGCCCAAAGTGGTGCTCGACAAGGAGTCGCGAGCTCTCTACTTCTCGCGTTCGGTGATCCCCTATCTGCGGGGTGTGGAGCGTGAGGAGTGGCTCCGCCGCCACACCTTCTACAAGCACATCGGCATCTACGCCTTCCGAGCGGAGGTGTTGAAACAGGTGACCGACCTGCCCCAGTCACCCCTCGAAGTGGCGGAGTCGCTGGAGCAGCTGCGTTGGCTCGAAAATGGCTACCGCATCGGGGTCGGAATCACCGATTTTGAGACCATCGGCATCGATACGCCCGAAGATTTGGAGCGGGCCGAGGCCTTTTTGAGAGAGAATATGTAACTTTTGGGAGGTGAAAATAGGATTTTTGAAAAAATATGCCTACTTTCACCTTCGAATTTTAATTAACAGAGCCAATGAAACCCAAATTCATCGCCGGACCCTGCGTCATCGAATCGGCCGAGCTGCTCGATCAGGTGGCGGAAAAATTGGTTGAGATTAACCACCGACTGGGGGTTGAGATCATCTTCAAAGCCTCGTTCGACAAGGCCAACCGCACCTCCTGCCACTCCTACCGCGGCGTGGGGATGGAGCGCGGATTGCAGATGCTTGCCGACATCCGCTCAAAGTGGGGTTTACGCCTTTTGACCGACATCCACGAGTCAGAGCAGGCTGCTCCCGTGGGTGAGGTGGTCGACATTCTGCAGATTCCCGCCTTCCTCTGTCGTCAGACCGATCTGGTGGTGGCGGCTGCCAAGACGGGGCGCACGGTGAACATCAAGAAGGCGCAGTTCCTCTCGGGGGCCGATATGCGCTACCCCTACGAAAAGGCGATGGAGGCAGGTGCCGGCGAGGTGTGGCTCACCGAGCGCGGCAACAGCTTTGGCTACAACAACCTGGTGGTTGACTTCCGCAACATTCCCGATATGTTGCAGATCGCACCGACCGTCATTATGGACTGTACCCACTCGGTACAGCGTCCCGGAGCCGCCGGCGGCAAGACGGGTGGCAACCGCGAATTTGTGCCGGCAATGGCATTGGCCGCCAAGGCCTTCGGGGCTACGGGTTACTTCTTCGAGGTGCATCCCGATCCCGAAAAGGCCCTCAGCGATGGGCCCAATATGCTCTACCTGAGCGACCTGGAGCGTGTAATCAAGACCCTGATATAAGATGACGAAGAGCAACAAGGAGCAGATTCTGACGCTGGCACGTCAGACCCTGCAAACCGAGGCCGAGGCCTTAAGCGCAATGCAGCAGCGGCTGGGTGACGAGTTTGTAGCAGCCGTAGAGGCGATTCTTGCCAGCCGTGGCAAGTTGGTTGTGACGGGAATGGGCAAGTCGGGTCTGATCGGCCGTAAGATTGCCGCCACCCTCGCATCGACCGGCACCCCAAGTTTCTTTCTCCACCCCGGCGAGGCCTTTCACGGCGACCTGGGAATGATCTCGAAAGAGGATATCATCCTCGCCCTCTCCTACTCGGGAGAGACCGACGAGGTATTGAAGATCATCCCCTTCATCCACTCCAATGGCAACACCCTGATCTCGATGACCGGCAAGTCCGACTCTTCGCTGGCCAAGAACTCCGACATCCACCTCGATGTAAGTGTCGAGCACGAGGCCTGCATCCTTCAGCTTGCCCCCACCACCTCCACCACGGCCCAGATCGCAATGGGTGATGCACTGGGTGTGGCCCTGATGAAGATGCGCGACTTCACCTCGATGGACTTCGCCCGTCTCCACCCAGGAGGCTCGCTGGGTCGTCGCCTGCTGATGACCGTAGGCGATGTGATGCGAAAAGAGTCGCTCCCCATTGTCGAGGCCGACTGCTCGGCTACGGCGATGATTCACGCCGTATCGAAGGGCGGGCTTGGGCTAATCATCCTCACCGATTCCGAGAGATGCATCAAGGGAATCATCACCGATGGCGACATCCGTCGCGCGATGGAGCGTCTGCAGGCCGACTTCTTTGCCATTCACGCCGCCGACATTGCCAACGGGCACCCCAAGACCATTCGCGCCACCGAGAAACTGATAGCTGCCGAGAAGATGATGACCCAGCACAAGGTAACCTCTCTGCTGGTCACCGACGACAACAATCGCTTGGCAGGTGTCATCCAGATCTACGACATCAAACTCTAAGCTCTAAAAGAGCTTTTCTATTTTTGGGTGTACGGATCTTAACCCAAACAAAAAGCAGCGCAGAATGATTCTGCGCTGCTTTTTTTACTTCATCGTCACCTGAATCAACTGATTAACAGGCGGCACGGGGAACTCGTTTCCTACCTGCGTAATGGGATTCTGCTCCGGAATGGGGGTTCCGCCAAAGAGAAGCTGGGCAGCACCCGCACCCGGATATTGGCTGACGGCCGTACCGCTATCCAACAGCAGGGTCTGCGAGGTCGTGCTCCCCTCGTTGCGGGCCTTGATCTCGGGGCCATTGGCGAAGAACCAGTCGTTAGAGTAACCAAACGAAAGGGCATAGGCCACCTTTTCGCGCTCCGTCGCCCAATAGATGCACTCAATCTCATCGCCCGGCAGTAGCACCTTATCGGAGGTGAAGATCCGTTTCACGTGCCCAAGGTTGGAGAGAGCCTCAGCCAGAGGCACCACATCGCCCGTCTGGGCCAGGATTGCCAACCCCAGACCGGCATCGACCGCATTCAGTTTATAGAGAGGATTCTCATTCCCCGTATAAATCACCACCAACGTACCATTCAGCGTCGTCATAATACCGGTGTCGGCCGTCAGTTCCTGCAGCAGCGGGGTGTTATTACCCGCGGTAGCAAGGGCCTCCAGATCATCATCGGCCTCTTTCCCCACCTCAAAGAGCGGAGTTGGCTCCACCAACTTCCCCTGCAACACATTCGAGATGGCATAGACTCCTGCCGAGAGGTCGCTCTCCAGGCTTGTCTGGGCCGATGTGTTGGTCAGCGTACAGGTGAAGGTGGAGGTGGTGGCATCGTAAGCGAGGCTCACCTCCAGAAGATCCGAGGCGGCAGGATAGGGGTTCCCATCGGGGGCATTTCCCGTCACCTCCCCCACCACGCCATCGGCCGTGGGCCGGGCCTCCTCGTCATTTGAGCTCACGCCGCAATCCCAAAGGGTCAGCACCTCGCTCTGCACCCCCGTCAGCGGGTTGCTGTTGGCATCATAGAGGGGGATACCCGGATTGGCAGGGGCAAGGAAGAGGTCATTCGTGGCGGCCACCTTCGCGGCCAGCATCAATACCTGGCCCGGAGCCGCCGCAAAGCTGAACGTCGTGCTCTCTCCGACGGCAAGGGCCTCGAAATCACCACTCTCCACAAAATCCTTCACCGGGCTCACATTCTTGAAGGTGATGCGGGGGGCATTGTCCGCCCAGTTGTTGTTGTCGTTGTCGTTGCAGGCCGTCAAAGCGACAGCTGCCACAAGCAGGGCTGCCACCGAGGCAGCCGAAAGGAGTTCTCTTTTCATCACTTCTCTTTTTTTGGTTTGACATCTACAATTAGGCCTCGCTCCGTTTGCGGGTAAAGAGGGAGAGAATCCACAAAAGCACCACGGCCCCGATGATGGCCGAGATCAGGGTGCCAATGGTTCCCGTGGGGAACCACCCGAAGAGGCTGGTGAGCCAGCCGCCCAACAGACCTCCCACCAACCCCACCAGGAGATTGATGATCAGTCCCGAGCCGCTGCCCTTCATAATCAGGCTGGCAATCCATCCGGCTGCCAGACCAATGAGCAAATACCACAGAAAATACATAAGATATCGGTTTTGGTTGATACTGCCTCTTGCGGTGCAAAATCCATACCCAAAAAGAGAGCACAAAAAAAACCTCGCACCCAAAGCACGAGGAGAGAAGAGGATAAAAACGGCCGAAAACCAGCCCCTATTTCCGCTCTTTCGAGGTACGACGCAACACCTCGGGCAGGGGTTGTTTAAGACGTGAAAGGCTCACGGCTGAGCCCAGAAGGGCCAGGAAAGCGGAGGTATAGAGGGCATAGAGGGCTCCCGTCTCGGTGCCGAAAGCACGGAAGAGGGCAGCCACCAGGGCGGCACCTCCCGTCTGTCCGATCAGACGGGCCGTTCCCTGCATACCGCTGGCACTGCCACTGCGGGCCTGGGGAGCCGAAGCGACCAGGATGCTGTTGTTGGGGGATTGGAAGCCGGCAAAGCCTACCCCCGTCAGGGCCAGCCGCCACATAATATCCGCCGCCGAGGCATCGGCCGGCAGAGTGGCCAGGAAGAAGGCTCCCGAAGCCATCACCAACAGGCCCACACCGCCCAGCACACCGGCGTGTACCTGCTCCACCAGACGTCCCGCTACGGGAGCGGCAAACATAATGACAAAGGGCCAGGCAGTCATCAAAAGGCCCGTCTCCACATCGCTGTAGCCGTGGTTCTGCTGCAGATAGAAGGGGAGAGCCACCATTGCCGACATCTGGGCCAGGTAGCTGCAGATGGAGGTCGCCACCGACATCGAGAAGATGGGTATTCGCAGCAGATCAAAGGGGAGAATCGGATGAGGCTTGAGAAGCTGGCTGCGAATGTAAGTGTAACCCACCCCACCGAGAAGCACTCCCAATAGGAGGGCCCAGCCACGCGGCCAACCACCGGTGAAGGCCTCAGCCGTGGCAAAGAGAAGGCCGAAGAAGAGGGCATTCAACACCCCATCGCGCCAATCAAAGCGTCGCTCACGGCTCTGCACCGGATTGTCGGGCAGGAATCGCCAGGTCAAAAAGACTGCTGCCAGACCGATCGGGAGGTTGATGGCAAAGAGCCAGGGCCAGCGGGCCACCGAGAGAACCGCTGAAGCCAACGTAGGACCTGCGACCGAGGCTACGGCCACAATCGTAGCATTGAGTCCCATTCCCCGCCCCAGACGGTTGCGCGGATAGATGATGCGGATCAGTGTCGTGTTGATACTCGTCACCGCGGCAGCTCCCAAGCCCTGCACCACGCGTGAGGCGATCAGCTGACCGAGGGTCGAAGAGAGGGCACACCCCACCGAGGCGAGGGTAAAGAGCGAAAGTCCAAAGGTATAGACCTTGCGGTAGCCCACGCGATTGCCGATTGCCGAGAAGGAGAGCATCGTCATCACGGTCGCCAGCTGATAGGCATTGACCACCCAGATTGAACTCGCCTCCGAGACTCCGAGCGAGAGGGCAATGGTGGGGAGTGCTACGTTGGTAATTGTGGCATCGATGACCGACAACCCCACACCAAAAGCGATGGCCAGGATGGCCCACAGACGCTTCGGCATCGGCAGGCCATCCCACTCATCGCGCGACTTCAGAGGTGTTGAATGTTGGTTCATCGCTAAAATCGGAAGAGTTTTCGATCTTCAATGCGAAAATTCGAAAACTCTCCCCAAACTACTTGGTTAAACGGGTTTTAGTGGTGATCTCCCGGGCACTCGTGGTGGTCGCAGGCTTCGCCCGAATCGAGGATAAAGCCACAGAGGAAGCCCCTCAAAACAGCCTCAACATCCCCTTTGCACCCACGAATCACGCGGATATGGTGGCTCTGAAGCTTGTTTTTCGCCCCCTCGCCCATATTGCCGGCCAACATCACCTCCACACCCATTGCCTCCAGGTCGGAGGCGATATTCGACTTGCAACCGCACCCCACGGGCGAAGCCAAAGTCTCGGAGCCGAGAATCCTCTTATCTTCAACCGTAAAGATGGTGTAGTGGTCACAGTGGCCGAAGTGGTCATCCACACGACCCTCACGCGTCGGAATGGCAATCTTCATCGGAACCCGCTATTTACCAAATTGGAAACCGAGATAGATCTCGTCGTAGTTGTTCAGCAACGAAGTAACCGACGAGAGCGACTTCATCTTCGAGCCGATGGCCGAGATGAACTGCACCAGCTTATCCACGGGGAATACCAACTCGAAATTACCGCCGTCGATGTAGGCATAACCCTTAAAAGGAAGGTTCAGCTTGCCCATATTGAGGATGATGGCGTGGGTCGAGGCATCAAACTGGTAGGTGCCGTTGACATTCATCTTGCCGACCGTCATCACAAAGCTCTTATCCTCATTGAAGGTGATGGTACAGAAGCCGGGCTTGATACCGATCTTCTCATAAGCAGTGGAGAGTTTGGCCTCCACGGCACTCTCGGCGGCAGCTCCTGCGATGCTGGCCAGCGTATTGCTCGAGCCCATACGGACACCGGGCTGCTCATAGTTCCACTTACCCACGATCGAGGCCTCGGTCAGTTTACCACCCGTTACCTCATCCACGACCTCCGAGGCGATACCCTTCAGGGCATCCAGCCAATTCTGTGCCGAAGCCGACTCTGCACCGGCCAAGCCCAGCATCACGATCAAAAGCATTGCTAATTTCTTCATCGTCTGTTGTTTTTTAGGTTGAAAATTCTGCTTAACATCCCCCAAACGGGGAATCCTTTGGCAAAAATAACGAAATTTTGCCAAAAAATCGCATATCCCCGCCCCTATTTTTCTTCCCTTCGGGTGCCTACCCCGCTTTTTCTCCCCGCCCCAAACAACAGGGGCCGTGCAGTGATCCTGCACGGCCCCCGAAAGAAGAGTCAAAATGTTACTCAATCAGCGAGATGGATCGCTGAATGAAGTCGGTAAGACTCTTGCCCTTCAACATTCCGTTGGAGAGGAGGGCCAGGTCGATGATCTGCTTCACAAGGCGGTTTTCGCGGCCAATCTCCTTAAGTCGCTCGTTGCGCTCGTCCCGCAGGGTCACCACCTTTTTCGAGAGCTCCTCGCGCATCGTCTTCTCCTCCGAAGAGAGCTCCTCCTCCTTCTTATCCTTCGTCAGCTCCTCGAAACGCTGCTCCTCGGCCACGGCGGCATCAATCTTCTTGGTGATGGACTTCAGTTTGTCGCCATAGGCCGTCTCCACCTTACCCAGAATATCGATTACGATGGGGTGATTGCCGTTGACGGCGATCGTAAAGCTGTCGGGCATCTGACCATAGAACTGACTCATTCCGCCGCCACCCATCTGGGCCATCTCCTTCATACGGCGCATAAACTCATTCTGGGTAATCACCACGGGAGCCTCCTCGGGCTCCATTGCCTCAAACGAGATGGCGTAGTGGATCTTCTCATCCTGCGGCATCTGGCTCTCAAAGACGGGACGAAGCAGCTCCTGCTGGGCCTCCGTGAGGGAGATCTTCAGCGGCTCGGCCTTCGGGATGAGCTTCTCGATCACGTCGCTATCGACACGCACAAAGCGGGTGTCGGGATGCTTCGACTCATACCAGTTGATATAGTGGTTGTCCAGCTGGCCATTCATCTCCAGCACATCATACCCCTTGGCCTTGGCTCCCGCCAAGAAGGTGTGCTTCTCCTCCACATCATCCACATAGAGGAGTACCAGCTGGTTGTTCTTGTCGGTCTGATTCTCCTTCACCAGGGCGGTGTACTCTTCCGAGGTGAAGTATTTGCCCTCGGTACTCTTCCAGAGCATAAAGTTCTGGGCCTTCTCCGAGAACTTCTCGTCGGTGAGAATACCATACTGAATAAAGATCTTCAGATCGTCCCACTTTGCCTCATAATCGGGGCGCATCGTATTGAAGAGCTCCTGCAGACGATCGGCCACCTTTCGGGTGATGTAGTTGGAGATCTTCTTGACGTTGGAGTCGCTCTGCAGATAGCTGCGCGAGACGTTGAGCGGGATGTCGGGCGAGTCGATCACACCGTGCAGCAACGTGAGGTACTCGGGAACGATTCCCTCCACCTGGTCGGTGACGTAGACCTGATTGCAGTAGAGTTGAATGCGATTCTTCTGAATCTCGAAGTTGTTATGAATCTTCGGGAAGTAGAGGATACCCGTCAGGTGGAAGGGATAGTCGATATTGAGGTGGATCGAGAACAAGGGGTCATCACTCATCGGATAGAGCTCCCGATAAAACTCCTTGTACTGCTCCTCGGTGAGTTCCGAGGGTTTGCGGGTCCAGAGGGGCTCCACGCTGTTGATGATGTTGGGGCGGTCGGTATCGACATACTTACCCTCCTTCCACTCCTTGACCATTCCGAGCTGGATGGGCACGGGCAGGAAGCGACAATACTTCTTCAGCAGATCGCCCACCTTCTCCTCGGCGGCATATTCGTAGCACTCCTCCGAGAGGTGGAGCACAATCGAGGTGCCGCGCTCACGCTCCTCGGCGAGTTCCTCCATCTCAAACTCGGGCGATCCGTTGCACGACCAATGTACCGCCTTGGCACCCTCCTGCCACGAACGGGTGAAGATCTCCACGCGATCCGAGACCATAAACGAGGAGTAGAAACCGAGACCGAAGTGGCCGATGATGGCCTGATCCTGGTACTTGGCCATAAACTCTTCGGCACCCGAGAAGGCGATCTGGTTGATGTAGCGATCAACCTCCTCCATCGTCATACCGATACCGCGATCCGTAATCGTAAGGGTGTGGGCCTCGGGGTTGGCAGCAATCCGGATGGTCAGATCACCCAACTCCCCCTTAAACTCTCCCTTCGAGGAGAGGGTCTTCAGCTTTTGGGTGGCATCCACCGCATTCGAGACCAATTCACGCAGGAAGATCTCGTGATCCGAGTAGAGAAACTTTTTGATAACGGGGAAGATATTCTCCGTGGTAACCCCGATCTTTCCATTTGCCATAACTTGCTCTATTTTTTCGTTTTTCAATCTTTTTCAACTTTTCGGAATCGCCTTCACAGGGCCGACCTTCGGCGGCCCTTCAGCTTCGGAAGCCTTCGCCCTTGCAGGCTTTTTGCCCCCACTCAAAAGGGGAGCAATCAAAGGGTGTGCCAGAGCGGGAAAAACTGACAAATTGGCAGATGGAATCGGAATGTGGGGAGAAATCAGCGAATCCTGTAGACCTTTTCGTCGCGTCGCTGCATATTGAAACGCTCACGAGCATACTCCTCCAGGTAGTCGTCGTAGCGCAGATGTTCGATCAGGGTGCTGTCGGCCTCAATCTGCCGACGATACTCCTCGGCCTCGTGGCGCATTGCCCGAAGCGAACGACCGGTCTGCCAGATATGGAGGAGGTTGCGCCCCACGACATAGGCCGTGAAGCCCACCGCCACGGCGGTCAGCACCATCCAGAGGGTCTTGGTCAGCTTCGGAGACATCGGGAACCGAGGTTAAGGAATATGCATATACTTGTGAGTCTGGATCGAGATCGACCAGGCCGGATGCGCCTTGGCATACTCCACGATGCGGGGCATCATCTCCTCCGAGCGACTCCACTCGGGTTGCAGATAGAGACGGCAGTGGTGCTTCACCTTGCGGGCATTCTCCTCGGCCCAGGCAAAGTCCTCCTCCCGCTCGATGATCACCTTCAGCTCATCGGCACGATCAAAAGCCTCCTCCAAAGGGGGTTGTTTGCGCTTCGGAGAGAGGCATACCCAGTCGAAGCAGCCACTGAAAGGGTGTGAACCCGAGGTCTCGAGGAAGATCTCCAACTTGCGGGCCCGCAACTCACGGGTGAGGGGCTCCAGCGGGTAGATCAGCGGCTCGCCGCCCGTGATGACAATCGCCCGGGCAGGGCAGGCCGACGTACGGGCAATCACCTCGTCGATTGCAACCGGCGGATAGAGTTTCGGATTCCAGGTATATTTGGCATCACACCAGCTGCAGCCCACATCGCATCCGCCGAGGCGGATGAAGTAGGCGGGTTTTCCAGCGTGGAAGCCCTCTCCCTGAATGGTATAAAAATCCTCGACGAGGGGCAGTTTGCGCCCCCCGTCGAGTAACTCGGCATATGGAATCGGGTTACTCATTGATCACCACATAGACATCCTTCAGGTTGCGACCCAACTGATCGTAGTCAAGGCCATAGCCTACAATGAACTCATTGCCGATGGCGAGGGCACGATAGCGAATCTCATACTTCTCGGCGTAGGAGTTGGGTTTGAAGAAGAGGGTACATACCTCAATCGAGGCGGGCTCGTGGCTCTTGAGCAGATCCACCAGATGGGCGATGCTGCGGCCCGTATCGACGATATCCTCCACGATCACCACGTGGCGGCCCTTCAGGTCATTGTTCAGGCCGATCAGGTTGTGTACCTTGCCCGTTGACTCGGTACCGGCGTAGGAGGCCAGCTTCACAAACGAGAGTTCACAATTGAAGTCAATCTTCTTCAGCAGGTCGCTCATAAACATAAACGAGCCGTTCAACACACCCAGGAAGAGGGGCGTCTCCTTGTCGGCATAGTCGCGGTTGATCTGCTCGGCCACAGCCGAAACAGCGCGGTCAATCTCCTCGGCAGGAATCATCACCTCAAAAGTGCGATCATTGAGAGTTACGGTATTCTTCATCGAAAAGGTTGCTATATTTTTGCAAATATACAAAGTTTATCGTTACAATGTAACTAATAGTGGCGAAAACCTTGCCAGTTCCCCTCGATTTCTTTGCCATCGAGGAGCCAACGGAGCGAAGAGGCCCCATTCGAGGCGGTAATGCGACCGATGGCATAGAGCTCCCGGGCGAAGTGACGACGGTAGTCGGCAGCCAACGCGGGCCACGCCTCCTCCGCTACCGTGAAGAGTAGCTGATACTCCTCCCCTCCGGCAAGGGCATCCTCGCGCGTGGCGGCAGGGTGCTGCGGCACCTGCAAGAGCTCCACCTCTCCCCCAACCGCCGAGCGGTGGAGGATATGGCGCAAGTCGGAGGCGATGCCGTCCGAGATATCCATCATTGCGTGTACCTCACGACGAGCCCCCAGCCAGACCCCGGCCTCGATCTGCGCCTCGGGAGACTTATGGAGGCGGGCCGCCGGTGTATCGAGTCGCCCAGCCAACAAGTCGCGCAACCCGGCAGCCGAGCCACCCAGCGGGGCCGTGACCACAATCCAATCCCCCACGCGGGCTGCACTGCGACGTTTGATCTGCTCCTCGCGACCTCGACCGATAGCCGTGACATTGATCACGATGTCACGCTCCGAGGCGGTGGTATCTCCTCCGATCAGGGCTACCCCACTCCGTTGCGAGGCGGCTCCATAGCTCGCCATAAATCGCTCAACCCAGTCTCCCTCCATCACCTCGCGCGGCAGAGCCACCGAGAGAAGGGTTGCCACGGGGCGTACGCCCATCGAGGCCACATCACTCAAATTGACCTGCAGGGCCTTTTCGGCCACCTCCTCGGGGGTCATCGTCTGCCGAAGGAAGTGAACCCCCTCAACGACCAGATCGGCCGTAAAGCAGAGCACCTCGCCTCCGCCAATCGGAAGCAGGGCACAATCATCGCCAATCCCTTCGAAGCCGTTGTCGGGCAGTTGCTTGGTCATCTGCTCGATCGCTGCAATCAATCCAAATTCGGTCATCATATGGGCAAAGGTACGATTTTTTTGGGAAAACGTAGGCTGCTCCACTCCGCAGGGCAATAAAAAAGTGCCCGATCGAAAGTCGGGCACCCCCTATTTGGGACTATTCTTCGGCGTTGGAGAGAAGATCCATCACCAACTCGGCTGCTACACGGCATCATCCGGCAACCGGTCGGAATTACAGAATTCCCAGCAAAATTCAAAGAGCCGATAATACAAAATTGGCAAATTCTCTTTTTTTGTGTAGTTTTGTTCCGTCAAACGAGATCCGAGAAGAAATTTTATGACTCCGTTGAAATTCCATCCTCTCCTGCGCGAAACCCTTTGGGGTGGCGAGCGCATCGCTGCCTTCAAGCAGCTCTCCTCCGAGAATCCCTATATCGGTGAGAGCTGGGAGCTCTCTGCCCTTCCGGGTGCCGAGTCGGTCGTTTGCGAAGGAGAGTTGGAGGGGCTGCACCTCAGCGAGGTGATGGCCCTCAAGGGGGAGGAGTTGCTGGGCAAGCGGCTCTCGGAGCGTTTCGGTCGTGAGTTCCCGCTGTTGGTCAAGTTCATCGACGCCCGTCAGGATCTCTCGATCCAGGTTCACCCCAACGAAACAATGGCCCGCCGTCTCCACAATGCCCACGGAAAGAGCGAGATGTGGTATGTAATTGATGCCGAACCCGGCAGCTGCCTCTACTGTGGCTTTTCCGAGGAGCTTACGCCCGAATCCTACGACCTCGCCGTGGCCGAAGGGAGGATTGTTGAGAAGGTGCAACGCCACGAAGCACACCCGGGCGACCTCTTCTTTCTGCCTGCCGGGCGTATTCACTCCATCGGTGCAGGGTTGCTGGTTGCCGAAATCCAGGAGAGTTCTGATCTGACCTATCGTATCTTTGACTTCAACCGCCGCGACAAAGCTGGCAAGTTGCGCGAGCTGCACACCGAATTGGCCCGCCAGGCCCTCGACTTCCGGGTCGAGCAGGAGTATCGCACTCCCTATATCCCGGCCCTCGATCAAGAGGTGCCGCTGATCGACACCCCCTGCTTCACCTCCACGCTCCACGAGTTGACCCGCCGCGAGGAGCGCAACCTCGCAACGCACGACAGCTTTGAGATTGTCATCGTTTTGGGAGGTGAAGGCACCCTTACCGACCACGAGGGGCACACCCTCTCGCTCCGTCAGGGTGAGACGGTACTCATCCCCGCCTCCACTCCGCACATCACCCTTACCCCCTCCCCGACACTGAAATACCTCTCCTGCCATATCCGATAGGGGTACACAATAGAGAAACCGAGCGAGGAGGATGGTCAGCCATCCTCCTCGCTCGGTTATTCACTCTCTTCCCGCTTTTTCAAACCGCCCGATCTTGAGCGGTCTTCGCTGATGGACACAAAAAAAGACGACCTTTTCAAGTCGTCTTTTCGCGGTGCGTAGGGGACTCGAACCCCTGACCCCGTGCGTGACAGGCACGTATTCTAACCAGCTGAACTAACGCACCGTTTGCTGATTGCGACTGCAAAGATAGGGATAAAATCCGATTCTGCAATAAATTTTTCGTTTTTTTTCAAAAAAAGGGTTCTCAAGGGCATTAAAACGAGGTTAAAAGAGTCCCCTCGCCCATTTACCGCCCCAAAATCGCCAAATTTTCACCTCTCGTCAGAAGGACATCTCACCCTTGATGGCGGGATGGGGATCATAGCCCTCCAGGCGGAAATCCTCATAGCGGAAGTCAAAGATCGACTTCACCTCGGGATTGAGGTGGAGGGTCGGCAGGGGACGAGGCTCGCGCTGCAGCTGCTCATCGGCCTGCTCCAGATGGTTCAGGTAGAGGTGGGTGTCACCCAGCGTGTGAACGAACTCACCCGGCTCCAGACCGCACTCGTGGGCCATCATCATCGTCAGCAGAGCATAAGAGGCGATGTTGAAGGGAACTCCGAGGAAGGTGTCGGCACTGCGCTGATAGAGCTGGCAGGAGAGGCGACCATTGGCCACATAGAATTGGAAGAGAACGTGACAGGGAGGCAAAGCCATCTGCTCCACCTCGGCCACATTCCAAGCCGAGACGAGGATGCGACGCGAATCGGGATTCTCCTTGATCAGGCGCAGGGCCTGGCGGATCTGATCGATGGGCTCGCCACCCCCCTCGGCGGGCCAGCTGCGCCACTGATAACCGTAAACGTGATTCAGATCGCCGTAGCGGTAGCCCGGAATGGGCGAAAGTTCTCCCGCCAAGGCCAGAAAACGCTCCCGCGTTAGGGGTGAGTAGCACCCCACGGTGCAGAGCTCCGTATAGTAACGGTAGGCATCGTTATCCCAGATGTGAACCCCATTCTCCACCAGATAGCGGATGTTGGTGTCACCCTTTAGAAACCAGAGCAACTCGTGGATGATTCCCTTCAAAAAGACCTTTTTGGTGGTCAGCAGAGGGAAGCCCTCCTTCAGATCAAAGCGCATCTGGTGGCCAAAGACGCTCATCGTGCCGGTTCCGGTGCGGTCACTCTTGACCACGCCCTCGGTACGAATTCGGTGCAACAAATCGAGGTACTGTTTCATCGTCCTACTCTTTTTAATGGGGAAAGTGTCTCAAGGTAAGGCGGCCCTCCGCATCGAGGGTCGCATAGGTGGGATCCTGCTCCCAGGCTCCGAGGTGGAGAACGGCGGGCATTTCAGCCGTGCGATCCACCGCCACGTGCATATGGCCAAAGAGGTAGTAATCAACCTCGGGATGGCTCTCGGCGTGGTCACGGGCATACTCCCAAAGGGGTTGGGTCAGGGATTCTTTCAAAGGAATTTGACTGTGCGACTTACGCGACTTACCGCTCCACCAATGGCCGAAGCGCATCGCCCAATCGGGATGGATCAGCCAGCGGAAAAGCCAGCGGGCGAGGGGTGAACGGAAGATCGTGTTCATCAGTTTTAGGAGCGAAAAACGCCGGATCCGCATATTATCACCGTGGGCCAGGAAGAGGCGTTTGCCCGCCAAAGTGAGGATGGTGGGGGCGGTATAGAGCTCCACACCGCACTCGCGGGTGAGGTAATCGCCCATCCACATATCGTGGTTGCCACAGAGGAGGATAACCCGTACCCCACGATCAGCCAGGGCGGCCAACCGTCCCAGCGTACGGACAAAGCCCTGGGGTACCACCCGCTGATACTCAAACCAGAAGTCGAAGATATCGCCCAAGAGCACCACAGCCTCGGCATCGGGCGCAATGTGGTCGAGCCAGGCCGTAAACTGACACTCGGTCTGGCGTTGCTCCTCGGGGGTTCCGGCTCCGAGATGGGTATCCGCTGCGAAGTAGATCATACGAAAAGGGGTTAGAGCAGCTTCTTGACAGCCTGCTCCAGGTCATCACCATAGAGGTCGCGGGCCACGATGTTACCCTCTCGGTCGAAGAGGAAGTTCGAGGGGAGCTTCACCACCTGATAGAGACGGCAGGCCAGCGAGTTCTCGCCCTGAAGATCCGAAACCGAGATCCAGGGGAGCATCTGCTCCTGGATTGTATTGATCCAAAGCGGCTTCGAGCGATCAATAGCCACCTGATAGATCTCAAAGCCCTGCTCGTGGCAAGCCGAATAGAGCTCCTTGAGTTCGGCGTTCAGCACATTGCTGTTCCCGGCAGCAGCTGACCAGAAATCGAGCAGAATCACCTGACCCACCAGGTCGGAGAGGCGGTGTTTCTGGCCATACATATCGTTCATCTCCAGATCGGGGAAGGAGATCTCCCGCACATTGCTCAAGAGATCCTGCTGCGACTCCATTCGGGCGATGTCGTTTTCAAGCATCGTCAAGTAGCGAGAGTCGGGATAGCTCTCACGCAACCCCTCGGCCACCGTGCGGTAGTAGATCACATCGCTCTCGGCATTAAAGAGGTGGGGATCCCCCGGCAGACGCTGATAAAGGGCATAGAGGGCCGCCAACGAACTCTTGTGCTCCACGACAAAACGCAACTGCTCGCGTTTGATGCGTCGGAAGGCCTCGGTATAGGCCTCTCGCGCCTCCTCGCGCTGATGTGCCTCCACCCGGGCATAGCGGATCGAGAGGCGATCCAACTCCTGGATGCCGGCGGCATAACGCTGATAAAATTCTCGCAACAGAGCCGACTCCTCACTTCCTTGAACCGTATAGTTGTGGGTGATGTTGCCGATGGCACTCACCTCCACGCGATCCCCCGCCTGCAACAAGAGGGGAATGCGCTCGGTACCACAGCGCAGCGTGTAGAGCTCCGGTTGCGAGGCAGCCTCGGCCAGCGTCAGGGTATAGGCTCCGTTCTCTTCGAGGGTCACCGAGTCGATGGGCGACTGCGGAGTGGCAGCAAATCGCTCCAGGGTGACCACTTGGGAGTTGGTGCCCACCAGGCGACCCGAGATCGTTACGTTGGTTTGTTGGCAACTGCCGAGTAGCAGCAGAGCCAGAAAAATCAAGAGGTTTTTCATCTTTATGGGAACAATGGTTGGTTACTGTTTTGAACTCTTGTGACGACTGCTACCCTTCTGGAAGGTGTTTTTCTGGAAGGTGCGACCCTTGTTTTGGCCGTGCGCCTTGCCGCCCCCCTGACGCCCCTTCTGGGGACGTGCCGGTTGGCTCTGTTTGTAGTCGTTTTTGATGTTATTGATGGCCGCTTCATCAATCTCGATCTCCCCTCCGGACATCGAGCGTATATCTTTTATGATGATGCCGTTATCGGGGTGCTCCTGGTTGTACTCGTAGCTCTTGGTACGCATATAACGGGCCAGGTGATCAATCGTGGCAGCCACAACAGCAGGCTCCGCCTCACGATCAAGCGAACGGATCATCCGCTCGACATATTTGCCGTAGTGTTTGAAGGCGATACGACCCTCGGAGTAGTTCATCCGACGGGGCTTGACGGTGAGCTCCTCACGTGACGGGCGCGGATAGGGAGAATCCACATCAAGCTGAAAATCAGACATTATGAAGAGGTGATCCCAGAGTTTGTGGGTAAAATCGGCCGTATCGCGCAACATCGGGAAGAGGTTGCCCATCACGGCGATGACAGCCCGAGCCTGGCGATTGCGCTCGCGGCGATCCTCAATCTCCAACAACGAATCGACCATCTCGTGGATATGGCGCCCATACTCGGGCAGGAAGAGTTTTTTGCGTGTATAGTTATAGTTTTGCTTCATAATATGACGCTGCTTCGGCAGTGCTTCTTTTGGTTTGAATGATTCTCTCTGCGGGACTTTGAGATAGGAGAGTCCGGCCCCGACGGTAACTCATCCTCCGGCGTGTCGGCTCTCGGACGGAATTTGGAGGGAGAGCTCTTCCGGTTGTATTTTTACCCGTCAAACACCTTGCAGGTAATAATTGGTACAAATATAGACAAAAAAAGAGAATACACAAAGGTTTATGGCTAAGGTTTTAATTCTGGAGCATTCAAAAAGTATGCGAAACACGCTCCGCGAACGGTTGGAGTATGAAGGATTCTCCACCGAGGCGGTCGAGAGCCGCGAGGAGGCATTGCAACGCTGTGCCTCGGCGGGTTTCGACGTGATTTTGAGCGAAGAGGGGTGCGAGATGGCCGAGGTAGGAATC
Source organism: Alistipes sp. (assembly GCA_045602705.1). Lineage (GTDB taxonomy): Bacteria > Bacteroidota > Bacteroidia > Bacteroidales > Rikenellaceae > Alistipes. The sequence goes on along the minus strand of JAZSCB010000012.1, from coordinate 123,203 downwards.
CCCTTCATCGTCCTGGCGGGCGAGGCCTCGATCGACTCGGCCATTCAAGCGGTACGAAGCGGAGCCGAGGACTACCTGACACGCCCGATTGATATGAATCGACTCTTGGCCTCGCTGCGCCGCAGCCTCGAAGAGCGGGAGCATTCCTCCCCCACCCCCGAGCGGCGGCACACCCGCGCCCGAAGGGCCAAAACGGCAGCCGTAGAGCCCATCATCGGCTCCTCAAAGGGGATTGCGGGAGTGAAGCATCTGATCGAGAAGGTGGCCCCCTCCGAAGCGCGGGTCCTTATCACCGGAGAGAATGGAACGGGCAAAGAGCTAGTGGCCCGCTGGCTCCACGCCAAGAGTCCGCGGGCCGCAGCCCCCTTCGTGGAGGTAAACTGCGCCGCCATCCCCTCCGAACTGATCGAGAGCGAGCTCTTCGGCCACGAACGCGGAGCCTTCACCTCGGCCATCAAGCAACGCAAGGGGAAGTTCGAGCAGGCCGATGGCGGGACTCTCTTTATGGATGAGATTGGGGATATGTCGCTCTCGGCCCAGGCCAAGGTGTTGCGAGCCCTGCAGGAGAGCCGCATCAGCCGCGTGGGAAGCGACAAGGATGTAGAGGTGGATGTTCGGGTGGTAGCCGCCACCAACAAAAATCTGCGGGAGGAGATTCGCAAGGGGAACTTCCGCGAGGATCTCTACCACCGATTGAGCGTCATTGTCATCCACGTTCCGGCTTTGAGAGATCGCGCCGGGGATATTCCGCAGCTGGTCGATTACTTCCTCGAGAAGATGGCCCGAGAGCAGAGCTCCTCCCCCAAACCGATTCTTCCCGAGGCGGTGGAGCTCCTCCAAAAAAAGAGTTGGAGCGGCAACATTCGAGAGCTGCACAACGTCATCGAACGTCTCTTTATCCTCTCCGGCGAGGAGATTACCGCCGAGGATGTCCGAAACTATTGCTGACCCCTCTGTGCCAGGATAACGACAAAAAAATCCGTACCCCCATTCGGGAGTACGGATTTTTCACTCAAAGCGGGTCGGATTAACCGATCAGGCTCGAGATAAGGAAGGTAGCAGCTACCGTCAGAATAGCGTAGAGCTCGGGGAATGCTGCCAGAATCAGGGTCTTACCCATTACATCGTGGCCGTTACCCGTGGCAACGATACCGCTCGAGCAGACCTTGGCCTGGTAGATGGCAGCAAAGAGGTTTACGATGCCTACCAGCAGACCGGCACCGAAGATGGCAGCTGCCTGCAGCATCGAAGGATTGGTCAGGAAGCCCCGCACCATAAAGAAGCAGACGAAGCCATAAAGACCCTGCGAACCGGGAAGTGCCGAGAGAATCATATAGCTACCGAAAGCCGAAGGATTCTTCTTCATAGCACCTACTGCTGCCTGACCGCACATTGCGGTACCTACTGCCGAAGCAATACCAGCAAAACCTACCATCATCACAACGCCGAGGTAAGCCAAAATCAAAGCCATAGTGTTCATTTCCATAGTTGTAAAAGTTTTTTTGTTTGTTTTTTATTTGTTTGTTTGATTCTCTTTTTTCAGCGGCTCGAAATTGCGGGCTGCCATCTCGAAACCTGCGTTTTTGTAGAACTCGACGAACGTCAGACGCATCGGGTGAACGAACGACGAGATCGCGGACATAAAGAGGTTGATCCCGTGACCGATCAACAGGATCGGCAACATCACCAGAATACGCACCACGATATTGGCCCCTTCAGGAACGAATCCCTCGGCCAGCGAGTTGAATACCAGTGCCAACACACCGCCCGAAAGGCCGATGGCAAACAGACGGATATAGGAGAGGACATCCGACAACAGACCGGTAATGTTGTTGTAGAGATCCCACAGACCCGATCCGAAGTTGACCAGCGGGTTGCGGCGAATGTTGTTCAACAGCAGCATCAGCACGGCACCAACGCCCACCACAACGTAGAAGGCCGGCGACGAGGAGGTGAACCAGGGGATCACCAGACTCTCATCGAGCTTCGGCAGACCGATGGTAATGGCACAGGAGCTCAAAACCAGCAGCCAACCCAGCGTTCCAAACGACGAGGTGAAACCAAATGTGCGCGTCTGGCCCCAGACATTGATCATCAGACCAAAGATGATCTGCACGATACCGATCGCCAACGCAATTCCAAAGAATTTACCCTGGAAGTCGAAGAAGGGGATCTCGGGGAAGTAGTTACCCAGGCTCAAACCGAAGAACGAACCTCCGTAGCCACCAAAGAGGATGGTGGCAATGGCGCACATCGTGGCAAACCATCCGGCGCGACGCATCATTCCGGGCTCGGGATTCTTCATCAGGATCACCAGGGCCAGCAGCAACAGCACCAATCCATAGCCGGCATCGTTCAGACAGATACCGAAGAAGAGCATATAGAAGGGGGCAAAGAAGGGGGTCAGGTCGATGGTACCATACTTCGGACGGGCATACATATCACCCACCATCTCGAAGATACGGGTATACCAACCATTCTTCAGTTTCACCGGCGTATTATCCTCGGGCGTGGGATCGCTCTTGAGCCATACCACGTTGGGATACTCCTCCAGGAGTTTGTCCACCTTCTCGGAGGTCTCGGCCTCGGCCCAACCCTCCATCACCAGCAGCAGACCATCGGCCTCCTGCGTAGCCGTCGAGGTCACCTTCGACGACTGCAGACGCTCCTTCAGGGCAGCAACACCCTCCAGCAGCTGCGACTCAGAGGCAGCAATGCGGGCAAAAGTATCGTCCAGCACCGTCAGCTCCTGACGAATCTCGGCGATGCGACGCTCCGCCTCGCGAATATCCATCGTGGGGCTCTTCACCTCCTGGGCATCGATCATCAGCTCCTCACCACGACCCGTCACCACGAAATAGGTGTTACCGGAAGCCTCGTTGATGGGGTGGAAGGCGTAGCCCTCAGGGGCCTCCTTCACCAACTCCTCGAAACCGCTGGCAGGGCCGAAGAAGAAGCGCATCTGAAGGCCTGCGGCCTGCAGCTTCTGCAACACCTCCACGTCGAACTCGCCCCAGGGACGCAGCTCATCGGCCGCCTTCTCTAGACGACCCAGCTCCGCATTGCGCGAAGCCATCTGCTGCTGCATCACGCCATAAGCCTCATAGGCCTCCTCGGCCGAGGCAAAAGCCTCACCCTGAATGGCGGCATTCTCGGGCTGCTTGGCCCAGTGCTTGGCCGACTCGATGGCCTTGGTGTAGCCCTCGATGCGGAGCATCATCTGACGCTCCTCCTCCCGAGGCTCCCAGCCGGTGGTCGTGATATCCACCAGACCCAGCTCTCGCAGACGCTCGATAAAGTCCTCACTCTGTGCACGATAAAGCACAAAGTCATATTTCGACATTCTGGCTATCATAACATCGAGCCCTCCTCGGCTTGTTCCTGTTTGGTTTTCACAATCTTCTGGGCCGACTTGGAGAGGTTCTCCTCGTCCTCCATAAAGCGTTTGATCTTACGTATGGCATCCTCGTATCCGGGAATCTGTACCTTCTCGTAGAGGTTTACCTTCTGAGTGGTTTTGCGACGCGCGTAGTCCAACAACTCCATCTTACGGTTGTACACCTCGAACTCGATACCCAGACGGGCCAGCCCCTTGAGAATCTCCACACCCTCGGCATACCACACCGGCGCAGTGAAGAGGTCATAGGGACGCTCCTCGAATTCGACATTTTTCAGGACAGGCGTGCGTACGCCTGCGATCTTCTGGATATCCAGTTCGACATCCTTTACTCGCAGCAGGTCACAATCAAACTCTCCCCACAGGGCCGTCATATAGTCGTACGAGGCCTTCAGCCGCTCCAACTTTTCACGGTAATCCTGTGCAGAGTCCTTCGCCCGCTTCACCTCGGAGCGGAGGGCCGACTCCTTCGACTTGATGGTCGGGAGGGCCTTCTGACGCATCTTCAGCTGCTTGCCGAGTTCGCCGAGCGAGGTCTTGTTATATTGAAATTTGATTGCCATAGGCCTTTGTGCTTACGCTTTCCAGTACTTTTCAATCAGCTCGGCCTTGATGGCAACCTCCTCCTTCGAGAAGAAGGCGGCGAAGAGCTCCCACGCCGTGTCGAGCATCTCCTCGATCTCGATGTTTACGTCGATCGAGAGGAGCTTCTCCGAGTAGTCGTGGGCAAACTTGAGCGAACGCTCGTCGTAGTCCGAGAGGTCGAAACCGTTCTCCAGCTTGGTCTTGGCGTTGGCGGCATCGGCGAACAGACGTACGCAGGCATTCATCACCTGGGGATGATCCTCACGGGTCTTCTTACCGATTACCAGCTGCTTCAGACGCGACAGCGAACGGAAGGGGTCAACGATTACCTTACCCGTATCGGAGTCATTACGCAGGAACAACTGACCCTCGGTGATGTAACCCGTGTTATCGGGGATGGCGTGGGTAATATCGCCACCCGAAAGGGTCGTCACGGCGATGATGGTGATCGAACCGCCGTTAGGCAGCTGTACGGCCTTCTCGTAGATCTTGGCCAGGTCCGAATAGAGCGAACCGGGCATCGAATCCTTCGAGGGGATCTGGTCCATACGGTTCGACACGATGGCCAGGGCATCAGCGTAGAGGGTCATATCGGTCAGCAGCACCAGCACCTTCTCGCCCTTATCCACGGCGAAATACTCGGCAGCCGTCAGGGCCATATCGGGCACCAGCAGACGCTCCACGGGAGGATTCTCGGTCGTATTGACGAACGACACGATACGATCCAGGGCTCCGGCGTTCTCGAAGACCGACTTGAAGTAGAGGAAGTCGTCGTTCGTAAGACCCATACCGCCCAGAATGATCTTGTCAGCCTTGGCTCGCAGGGCTACATTGGCCATCACGGCGTTATAGGGCTGGTCGGGGTCAGCGAAGAAGGGGATCTTCTGACCCGACACGATCGTATTGTTCAGGTCGATACCGGCAATACCCGTAGCGATCAGCTCCGAGGGCTGAATACGACGGAAGGGGTTCACCGTGGGGCCACCGATCTCACGGGCCTCGCCCTCGATCTGCTCACCACCCTCCAGGGGCTCACCATAGGCGTTGAAGAAGCGGCCAGCCAGGTTGTCCGACACCTTGAGCTTGGGAGGCTCACCGTGGAAGATTACCTCCGAGTTGGTAGCCAGACCCTCCGTTCCGGCGAAGACCTGCAGCGTGACGTTCTCGCCCATAATCTTCACCACCTGAGCCAGCTTACCACCTACGGTTGCCAGCTCGTCATTACCTACGCCCGAGGCCTTCAGCGTTACGGTCGCCTTGGTAATGTTGTCGATTTTCGTATAGATTTTCTGAAATGCACGTGTAGTCATACCTTCGGCTTATTTGCGGTTAGTAACATACTCCTCGATCTGACGCTTGTAGTCGTAGAACTTCTCCGACTTCCAGATCGTGTAGTTCATCTGACGGAAGAGGTTGATCAAGCCCTTGAAGAAGCGCGAGCACTCCTCAAAGTCGGCAAAATCAAAGTTCTGCTGGCAGATGCCGAGCACCATCTCATACATCATCTTCTGACGCTCAATGGGGCAGTTGGCATCGATGTCATCAAAGGCATCCTGCTGCAGAATCACGAAGTCCAGCAACTCCGACTTCCAGAAACGCTCGTGGTACTCCACGGGCACACCGTCGTCACCCAGAATGTTGATCTGGTCGTTGGCCTCCTTACCGCGCTGCACGAGCGTCTTGCCGGCATAGACCTTCTCCACCCAGCCCTTCTCGATGTGGCTGTCCAGATACTCCGAAACCTCGGGATACTCCAGATACTTCGAGTAGGAATCCAGGGGATCGATGGCGGGATAACGCTTCGAATCGGCACGACCCTGCGAGAGGGCGTAGAAGCAGCGGGCGGCCTTCTTGGTCGACTCCGTCACAGGCTCCTTGAGGTTACCACCGGCGGGCGATACCGTACCGAGGAAGGTTACCGAACCCGTCTCACCGTTGGTCAGCTTTACCAGACCGGCACGGGCGTAGAAGTTCGAGATGATAGCCGAGAGGTCCATCGGGAAGGCATCCTGACCGGGCAGCTCCTCCAGACGGTTCGACATCTCACGCAGAGCCTGGGCCCAACGCGAGGTCGAGTCGGCCATTACCAGCACCTTCAGACCCATTGCACGGTAGTACTCACCAATGGTCATACCCGTATATACCGAGGCCTCTCGAGCGGCCACAGGCATATTCGAGGTGTTACAGATAATAATGGTACGCTCCATCAGTTTGTGGCCCGTACGGGGGTCCACCAACTCGGGGAACTCCTTGAAGATCTCCACCACCTCGTTGGCACGCTCACCGCAGGCTACGATGATGATCACATCGGCCTCGGCCTGCTTCGAGATGGCGTGCTGAAGCACCGTCTTACCGGCACCGAAGGGACCCGGGATAAAGCCCGTACCACCCTCGGCCAGGGGGTTGAAGGTGTCGATGGCACGCACACCCGTCTCCATCACACGCGAAGGACGCGGCTTCTCCACATAGGCACGGATAGCCTTCTTCACGGGCCACTTCTGCACCATCGTGATCTTATGCTCCTTGCCCTCCGAATCGACGATCGTGGCGATGGTATCGGTCACCTTGTAGGAGCCGGCCTTGGCCACCTCCTTGACGGTGTAGCTGCCCTCCATTACGAAGGGAACCATAATCTTGTGGTTTACCCACTGCTCCTTCACCTCGCCCAACCACGAAGCGGCCGCAACCTTATCACCGGCCTTGGCCAGCGGCTGGAACTCCCACTCCTTCTCGAAGTCGATGGGCTCGGTGATCGAACCGCGGTTGATGAAGAGGCCCTCCATCTTCTCCAGGTCGTTCTGCAGACCGTCGTAGTTCTTCGACAAGAGACCCGGGGCAAGGGTTGCCTCCAACATATGATCCTCAAACTCCACCTTATCGCCGATCTTCAGGCCACGCGTGGAGTCGAAAACCTGGACGTAGGCATTCTCGCCCACGACTTTGATGACCTCGGCCATCATACGCGTATCACCGCAATATACGTAGCAGATCTCATTCTGTGCCACGGGGCCATCGACCTTGGCGATGACGATATTGGAGATGATACCGTTAACTTTTCCTAAAGTTTTCATATCCTGTTATTGTTTATTTATCAATTCTTTGGCATCGAGCTCCGCAATCAGACGATCGAACATTCTGCGTCCACGCTCCTTATCCAGCAGCGTCCAACGGGCCACAATGTTCATCCGGGTGAGGTACGAGAGAATGAAGTCGATGTTGAAGTAGTCATAGACCGAGAGCTCCTCGCTCTCGTTCCAGCGGATAAGGTCGATCTTGTGCTCCTTCTCCAGAAGGTTCTGCTCGTCATTGACGGCAGCCAGCACCGTATCGATGTAGGGAAGTTCACCACGAAGGCCGAAGTCGGCAGCCGACGAACGGCGCAGCTGCTCCACCACGAAACCACCGCCCACCAGCACCTGATCGGGCTCACGACCGATGGTGCGGGCCGTGGCAGCGGCCGAGATGTTACGCAGCGTACGGTCGAACTCGGACCACGCCTTCAGGAAGCGGCTCTTCGAGCGGGCGCAGAGGCGGAAGTAGGCCTCCATCAGGCTCTTCTCAAAGGGGCGGGAGGTGTCAATCGTACGCTCCTCCTCGTCCTCCTCTTCGCGGGCATAGGCCTCCACCACCTCGCCCAACTCGCGGGGCAACCGGCGGGGATCCTGCAACGCCTCCTCGATCTCCTCGCGCGAGAGCAGACCCAGCGGATTGTGGTTCTGGCGGCCAGCGCGGGCTGCGATGAGGTTTTCGGTGTCGTAGTAGCCATAGAGGAGCTTCACCGCCTCACGGTCACGCTTCGAGAGCTCTCCGAGGATCTCTTCGCGGATGGCCGCCAGGTCGAAACCCTTGGTCTCCGAGTCGAGCGCATACTCCCTCAGGCCGGCTACCAGACAGTAGTAATTATTTCCGAACATAGCGTCAAGGCTATTTGTTCTCGTACAGCAGTACGGCCACCTTCTCACGCAGATACTCCTTCATCAAGGCGTCGAAGTCGGCATCGGTGAACGAAATGTAGTAGCCTCCCTCCTTCTGGCCCACCTTGAAACCAGTGCGAACCTCCTCGGAGTAACCTACCTCAATACCGGCATTGAGCAGCTCCTTGGCAGCCTTCTCAAAGGCAGCCGACAGCTTCTCCTGCTCGGCAGCGGGCAACAGGGCCTTGAGCTCCACCTTGCCGGCGGCAGCACCATCCCAGTTCTTGGCCACGGCCACCAACATCTCCTTCAGAAAGTCGGCATCAAGCGTAGCGGCCTTTACCCCCTCGGAGGTGGTCTTGGCAATAATCATCGAGGCGATCTCGCTCTTGATCTTCGAGACGGCTTGCTTACCGGCCAGGGCGATCTCGGTCATCGAGTTCTTCTCCACGTCGAGAGCCTTCTTCTCGGCCTGCTTGACAATGGTCTCGGCCTCGGCTTTGGCCTCGGCCACGATCTTCTCTGCAGCGGCCTTGGCTTCGGCCACCAGACGGTCGGCCTCCGAACGGCCCTTCTCCAACCCCTCGGCGTAGAGCGTCCGGGTCAACTCTTGCAATTTGTTTTCCATCGTAGTTTTATGTTGTATTTAAGAATTTTTTGCTTCCTGGATCGTGCAGATCAGATGATTCGGGTATTCGCTGCACATTATCCGCGCAAAGTTAAACAAAGTGTTGTGAATTTCCTAACAATTTCCCACCCATTTTTATAGAAGATCGCCCGCTTTTCGGTTTTTTACTCTTTTTTGAAGAAAAAAGGAGGGGCAATTGATAAAATCTTCGCGCAACGACAGACCCCAAAAAATAAAAACCAGACGGGGCGGATGAGTGTTCATCCGCCCCGCCATTATCGGAGATCCCGCACTACTGGTGCTGGGGACGCAAAAGATCCTGCACCACCTTCACAGGCGAGAAGGTAGAGATGGGCACATCGACAAAGATGGTGTTCCAGCGAGCCATCGCTCCATTCCACAGACCGGGCAGCTCCTGGGCACGCAACTCACGACCACCGGCCGACTTCGAGGAGATGAAGCCCGTCTCGGGATCGGTATAGCAACGCAGGTCATACTTCGTACCGTCAGCCTTGCGGACACCGCAGACCAGATCCACGGGATTGAAGTGGGTTGCCCCCTTCATCAGCGGCATATCCTCGGGCGAGATCTGGCTCGACTCGGCAATCTGCAGCGACTCCGTACCGTCGGCATTCTTCACCCAGAAGGGGCCTCCGCCCGGCTCACCCTCATTACGCACCATACCGCAGAGGCGGATCGGGCGGTCGAGGATTCGCTCCAGCAGGACCGCATCACGCTCGGCAGGGAGTTTCGTAAAGAGGCGATCCTCGATGAAGGCAGCCACCTCCTCGAGATCGGCCTTGCCGGCACGTAACTCCTCCAGATACTCCCAGGTGAGACTCTGCAGTTCGAGCAACATACCTGCCAGAGCCTTCTTGTAGGTGACGGTATCCCCCTTCAGGGCATCGGTCGTAACGTTGTCGATATTCTTGATGAAGACCACATCGGCCTCCATATCGTTCAGATTCTCAATCAGGGCACCGTGACCGGCAGGACGGAAGAGCAACTTACCCTCATCGGTACGGAAGAGGGTATTATCGGGATTGACAGCCACCGTATCGGTCGAGGGCTTCTGCACCGAGAAGGAGATCTCATACTTCAGGCCGAAGAGCTCCTCGTAGGCGGAAATTTTCTCGTCGAGCAGCGATTTGAAACCCTCCATATGCTCCTTCGAAACCGTAAAATGGATCTTGGCCACGCCGTTCGAGGCGGCATAGAGAGCTCCCTCCACCAGATGCTCCTCCACCGCCTTGCGGTTCCCCGTCTCATAGGCGTGGAAGGTCACCAGGCCCTTGGGCTTGGCTCCGTAGTTGAGACCCTCCTTGATGATGGCCGAAACCACCTGCTTCTCATCGGCATTGGCCGGAAGCAGCGACTTCAGTTCTGGCCAGAAGGCAAATTTTTCGATATGCTGCAAAAGCTGATCGATACCCTTGCCCCGCTTATCCTCATTCACAAACTCAAAGAGCTCCTTGAACATACGGGTAGCGGCACCCGAAGCGGGCACAAACTTCTCGATGGTGAGTTGATCGGCCTGGGCCTCATAGCGGCTCACGGCAGCAGCCACCTCCTCTTCGGTGGGTACCAAGACCCCATCTTCAGGCGAGGCAGCCTTCACAACCTGCAAAAAAGGGAATCCCCGTTTGAAGTTTTCAACCTGCAACTCCACAGCCTCGGGGGTCAGGCCGTGCGCTTTGATCTGCTGCAGATCTTGTTCGGTAAATGCCATAGTTTTGATATTTTGTTGGATATTTTTCTGCTGTTTGCCGTGCGCTTTGTAAAAAAACTACTCAAAATTAGTAAAATTATTTCTAACTTTGCAACTATGTTACGAGAATTTCATCATATCAGCCTTCGTGATCGAAACAGCTTTCACGTTGAGCAGCAGGCCGACCGACTGGTGGAGTTCACCTCGGCCGACGACTTGAAGAGCCTCTTTCAGGCGGGTGTCGGCGAGCGATGGATGGTTCTTTCGGGAGGAAACAACATCCTATTCACGCGCGACTACCAGGGGTTGTTGATCACCCCCGTCGCCGACCAAATCACCCTCCTCGGGGAGGATGAGCAGGGGGTCTGCATCCGTGTCGATGCGGGTTTGGAGTGGGACGACCTGGTGGCCTGGAGTGTGGAGCAGGGACTCTGGGGGTTGGAAAACCTCTCGCTCATCCCCGGCAAGGTGGGAGCTGCCCCCGTACAGAACATCGGAGCCTACGGAGCCGAAGCCAAGGATGCAATCTGCGAGGTGGAGTACTTCTCGCCCGAGGATCTTGAGGCGCACACCCTCACGCGTGACGAGTGCCGCTTTGGCTACCGCGAGAGCATCTTCAAGCAGGAGCTCAAGGGACGAGCCATCATCCTCTCGGTCATCTTCCGCCTCTCCCGCACCCCCCGACCCAACATCGGTTATGGGGATGTGATGCGCGAGGTGGAGGCACGAGGCGGAGTCTCGCTCCGCAACATCCGCGAGGCGATCTGCTCGATCCGCCGCTCAAAGTTGCCCGACACGGCCCTGCTGGGCAATGCCGGCAGTTTCTTCAAGAATCCGGTGGTGGAGCGACGCATCGCCGACGAACTTCGGGAGAGCTACCCCGAAATGCCCCTTTACCCCTCGGCCGAGGGACCCGAACGGGTAAAACTGGCTGCCGGCTGGCTGATCGACCGCACCGGTCTGAAGGGGTATCGCCAGGGAGCCGTCGGAGTCCACGAGAAGCAGGCCCTGGTACTGGTGAACCACGGCGGAGCCACGGGTGGCGAGGTGTTGGCTCTGGCACGCAAGGTGCAGCAGCTGGTGAAGGCCAAGTTCGGTATCATCATCGATACGGAGGTCAATATCTGGTAATTCAACGCTATGCTGATCAAGAATTTTCAACGCTATATTGCCCATTACGGACTGATTCCCGCCGGCAAGCGGCTCCTCCTGACGGTTTCGGGAGGTGTCGATTCGATGGTAATGCTCTCGCTCTTCATCGAGAGTGGCTACCGGGTGGGAGTTGCCCACTGCAACTTCCAGCTGCGGGGTGTCGAGAGCGAAGAGGATGAGGAGCTGGTAGCCCGCGAGGCAGCCCGCTACGGAGTCCCCTGCTACAACCGCCGCTTCGATACCGCCGGAGAGATGGAGCGTACGGGCGAATCGATGGAGATGGCGGCCCGCCGATTGCGCTATGCCTGGTTTGAGGAGCTCTGCCAAAACGAGGGCTACGACCTGATTGCCGTGGCACACCACGCCGATGACTCGATCGAGACCTTCTTTATCAACCTGCTGCGTGGTACGGGTCTGCGCGGCCTGACGGGAATTCATACCCAGAACGGGCGATTGATCCGCCCCTTGATGTTCGCCTCCCGCAAGGAGATTTTGGAGTATGCCGTGGCGCATCACATCCCATTCCGTGAAGATTCGTCGAACCGTTCGACCAAACACCTGCGGAACAAGATCCGTCTCGGATTGGTCCCCCGCATCCGCGAGATCAACGCCAAGTTTACCGATCTGATGCGCCGCAACATCGGCCGTCTGACCGACGCCCAGCGATTCATCGACAGTGCCATCGAGGTGGTGCGCCGCGAGGTGCTCTCCTCCGAGGGTGGAATTGACCGAATCGAGGTGGAGCGCATCAATGGAGCCTATCCTCGCAACTTTGTGATCTACGAACTCTTGAACTCGGCCTACGGGTTCAAGGGGGATGTGGTGGATGCACTCTGCATTGCGCTGGGACAGGGACTCACGGGTCGCCGCTTCTATGCCCGCGAATATGTCGCCTGCATCGACCGCGGCACCATCCTTATTGAACGCATCTCCACGGAGGATCCTTGCGAGGTACAGGTGGCCGAAGGGGCCCTGCGAAGTTACTGTGGCAACTCGGTACTCTACTACGAGAAGTGCGACATCGGCACCATCAAAGAGTTTGGCGTACCGCCCCACATCGCCCAACTTGACGCCGACAAACTAAAATTCCCCCTCACCCTGCGCCGCTGGCGGGAGGGCGACTGGTTCGTCCCCTTCGGGATGACGGGGAAACGCAAGGTAAGCGACTTTTTGATCGATAACAAGGTCTCGATGGCCGAAAAGGAGCGACAGTTTGTCCTCCTCTCGGGCGAAGAGATCGTCTGGGTAGTGGGTCGCCGCATCGACAACCGCTACGCACTCGGCGATGAGACCGACACCGTATTCCGAATTACAAAAGAGATTCTGTAACCCGATGGCCAAGAGTGCAATCCGATTCCGAGACACCGTGGCGGCCCACGATGCGCTGATGGCGCAGATCAAGGCTCGCCAATTTGCTCCGGTCTATCTTCTGATGGGCGAGGAGAGCTACTTCATCGACTCGCTGGCGGAGCTCCTCTCCACCACGATTCTCGACGAGGCGGCCCGCGCCTTCAGCCAATATACCCTCTACGGACGCGATGTGGAGGGGGGCCAGGTGGTCAATCTCTGTCGCCAGATGCCGATGATCGGCAACCACCAGGTAGTCATTGTGAAGGAGGCCCAGCAGATGGCCAAGCCCGAGAAGCTGGCCCTCTATGCCGAAAACCCCTCCCCCACAACCATCCTGGTCATCTGTTACAAGGGCAAGACGATGGACAAACGCTCGGCCTTCTACAAGTGGGCAGCCAAGAGTGGTGCCGTGTTGGAGTCGGTGCGCCCCTACGACAGCGAGATTGCAGGATGGCTCACGCAGTACATCGCCTCAAAGGGGTGTACGATCGAGCCCAAGGCCCTCTCGATGTTCACCGACTTCCTGGGAGCCGACATTGCGAAGATCATCAACGAGTTGGAGAAGCTGCTCCTCTCGCTGCCCGAGGGGACTCGGCGTATCACCGACCTTCACATCGAGCAGAACATCGGCATTTCAAAGGATTTCAACAATTACGAGCTCTGTAAAGCGGTGCTGACCCGCAACACGGGGCGAGCCTTGCTGATTGCCGACCAGCTCAACCGCAACCCGAAGGATAACCCCACGCTCCTGACCATTATGGCCCTCTTCAGCCAGTTCAAGAGCCTCTTTTTATACAACTACCTCCTCTGGCAGGCCCGCCACAAGGGGATTCCCGTACCGCCCGACCAGGAGCTCTACCGCCTCTTGAAGGCCAACTACTACTCCCTGCAGGAGATCAAGCAGTGCGCCCCGCTTTGGCCCAACAAACAGGTCTTTGCCATCCTGGGGCTGCTACGCGAGTACGATGCCAAGAGTAAGGGACTCGGTGCCGGCTCCATCTCCGACGGAGAGCTGCGCCGCGAATTGCTGCTCAAGATCTTTATGTAGCCCAATATGATGCATACCCCCGCCATTTTGCAAACCATCCACACGCTGGGCCGCCGTCCGCGGCTGCTGCGTGAGCACCTCGCCGAGATCGATCGCGCGATGCAGAGCCTCTATGGCACTCGTTTCCGGGTTGAGGTGCAGGAGGTCGAGCAAGCCATAACGACCCTCTTGGAGCGGGAGCGTTACCCGCTCGACCGCTCGGTCGGCGTAGTGATGGCGGCAACGGCTTCGGAGGAGTGGCAGTTGGAGGCTGTCGGCGAGGCCCTCTATCAGGGATATGTGTTGCGAGCCCTTCGGCCCGAGGCCTGCACCCTGCGTTTCGACCTCCCCTTTGAGGGGCTCTCCACTTCGGCATCCGAGGCGGCGTGGCAGTTGGCCCACACGGTGGCTCGCCAACGAGGTGTGGGTTCGGTCGTGCGAATCAATCGTGAAGGAGTGCTCTGCGAGGGGGATGGATCCCCGCTCTATGCTGCCGTGGGACGCACACTCTACACCTCCACCCGCCACCAGGGCGTAGAGGCGATGTTGGCCGCAGAGGCGATTCGTCGCGCGGGATACACCTGGAAGGTGGAGCCCCTGCGCGAGGAGTATCTCCCTCAGATCGAGGAGCTCTTCTATGTCGATTATCGGGGGATAACAGCCCTCGGGAGCTGCAATAAAAAGTTGATGATGTCGGCAATGGCGGAGCGGGTCGCAGTGGCAATGGAGTCGATTTTCCGAAAGATATAGAAACCTCCAGGCCCCTCCCGAGGCTATCTTTGGGGCACTTAATCCCCAAAATCCAATCTTTATGCGAAGAGTACTTTTTGAAGTGCTGCTGCTTGTTGCGGTGGCACTTTTGGGACGTGTCTGCCTGACCCAAAGTCGTGAGGGGCGACGTCTCAAATCCAATCAGGAGGCCCTGACAGCCGAAATCACCCACTACCAACAACGGTTGGGCGGAGAGATCGCCTCGGTACAAGCTCTGCGTTTGCGCTGCGAGGAGTATGAGGTGTTACGTGCCCGCGATGCGGAGGAGATACGCTCCCTGGGGCTCAAGATTCGCCGCCTGGAAGCGGCCGCCCGCACGACCCTCCAAAGCGAAGTGAGAGCCGAGGCCCCCCTGCACGACAGTCTCACGCCACTACTCGACACCCTGCGGCTCTTTCGATGGCAAGACCCCTGGGTAGAGGTCGAGGGGGCACTGCAGGGTGACTCCGTTGCCTGTCGGATTCGGAGTGTTGATACGTTGGTGCAGGTCGTCCACCGCATCCCGCACCGTTTTTTATTCATTCGGTGGGGCACCAAGGCCCTGCGGCAAGAGATCCACTCCAAGAATCCCCATACACAGATTGTCGCTGCGGAGTATATTCAGATTGAGCGATAGGCCCTACGATCGCTTCTCCAGAAACGGAGCCTGCTTCTCCTTGAGGAAGGCCTCCAGGGTGAGGGGCCCACTCTTCACCAATCCGAACTTGGTGCGAATGCTGTTGTGGATATTGTAAATGCTGTTGGGATTGGTATGGTTGTAGAGAATACGGATACTCTCCTTCGAGAATCCCAACGTGAGCAAGCTGCAGTAGCAGAGTTCGTTCAGCGTGAGGGTGGGATACTCCTCACGGAGGTGACCAATCGACCCTCCGCTGGTGATGTCGGCCATCTCAATCACATCGCGGGCAAAATCGCGGCTCTTGTCGGCCGAGAGTTTGACTCGCTCACGGAATCGCTTGTAGAAGAGGTCGGGATTGCTGCTGTGGAGATGGGCCAGCTCCACCACATAGCGAATGCTCTCGATGCGGTTTCCCAACATCGCATAGAGTCGCTGCATATTCTCATCCTTCAGGTCGAGGTCGCGCTGCAGATCGACATATTTCGACATCAGTTCGTCATAATGGTGCTCGCTCTCGTTCACATAGCCCTGATAGAGCTCCATCTTCTCTCGGCGTTCACGCGCCACGCGACGCAAGCGAATGAGGGCATTGACAAGGGCCAGCACGATGAGGGTCGCCACCAGGAGATAGGAGATTCCCATATAGCGGTGCTTCGCCAACAAAAGCTCCTCCGACTCGCGAGCCATCCGAAAGAGGTGCTGCTGCTCCAGGTTGGCCACGAGCACATCTTGACGCACCTGATGGATCGAATCGAGCAGATGGGAGTAGGTACGCTCCAGATCGAGAGCAAGCTCCAGATTCCCCTCCTGACGCTCCACCTCGGCCAGGTGTTGGAAGTAGCCGATATCGCGATTGGGAGAGTTCTCAAAGTCGAAAAGGTAGGCCTTCAGATAGTAACGCGCCGAATCGAGCTCATTATCGTAGAGGTGAATCTGCCCCAGGAAAGGGTAAAACTCAAAGGGGATCTTCCCCTCGTTGTAACGGGCACAATAGGTATACAACCCCTCCTTGGCTCGGGCAAAAAAGGCTTGATCGGTCCCCATCTGCCAATCCGACTTGGCGATACCGAGTTTCAGAAAGATGTCGAGACGCTTTTTGGGATATCGCTCCTCCAGCTCCCGAGCCAGCTCCTCTGCCATCTCCAGGGTATCGATTGCCGCTTGATCTTTGTGCAGTTCCCAGAGAGCCGTGCCGATGCTTTCGAGCATAATCAGGCGATTGTAGGGCTGCTCAAGTTGCGTAAAGAGGCGGTAGGCCTCACGGTGCTGCTTCAGGGAGTTTTCAAAATCGCCCTGCCCATAGTAGAGATTGCCGAAGCAGCTCGATATCAGAGCTTTCAAGAAGTCATCGTCACACTTTTCAACAGCCAGGCGGGCCCGAGCAAAGGCCTCCACCGCCTCGTCCAGCTCGCCGGCATTCATATGCACTACACCGTGATAGTAGCCGGCCAGAGCCTGCTCGTGGTCACTGCCGCGACGCTCGTAATAGTCCACCGCACGACAAATCAGCGTATCGCTGGTCAAATCGACATAGCACTTGTCAAGGGCCTGCGAGTAGAGCAAGGCGTGGCGTGCCTCGGCCGAAGGGGTGCGGAGCAACGAACGGTCGAGCGCAGCCAGGCAGCGCATCACACTGTCGGGCTGATACTCCATCTCGGCCTCGGCCCAATTCAGGAGCACCTTCACCTCGCGGCTTGTACCGCAGGCAACTCCGCCCAGCAGCAGGCAGAGAATCAACAATTTCTTCATCGTCGGGGTTAAAATTTGGGTAAAGATAACAAATTTATCCGAGCTTTTCGACATTCGAGGAGAATAAATTTCGCTCTTACCTTCCTCGGCTTTCCCTCAAAGAAAAACGCCAGCCGATCCGCTTAAGATCGGGTGGCGTTTTGATGAGGCCGGGTAACTCTTCGCTCCTCTTCACCTGGAGGTTTCTTTACCGGTGCAAAATTAGGTATTTATACCCTATTTTCTGTCCTAAACAGCATTATTTCTGAATATATAATCGATTTTTCAATTTGCTAAAAATCAGCAACTTGCAAAACTATTTTTATATACTCCACATATAGGGCAGACGTATCCGGCTAAAAATCAGCAATTTAACAGGAATTCACCGAAACAGCTCAAAAAGGCCATTTTTGACACTTATTACCGTTCTCTACCCGGCACGAGGAGACAAACAAGCTCCCCAGAAACAAGCAACCCGAACGGGAATAACTCCGTTCGGGTTGAAATTGAAGGCGGAAGAATTCCGCCAACAAGTGGGACTACATCATACCGCCCATACCACCGGCCGGCATCGGAGGCATTGCGGGCTGCTCCGACTTCTTCTCGGCCAGCACACACTCGGTGGTCAGGAACATCGAGGCGATCGAAGCAGCATTCTCCAGAGCCACGCGCGACACCTTCGTGGGGTCGATGATACCGGCAGCGAGCATATCTTCGTAGCGATCCTCGCGGGCATTGTAACCGAAGTTACCCTGACCCTCCTTCACCTTGTTCACCACTACCGAGCCCTCACCACCGGCATTGGCCACGATCTGGCGCAGCGGCTCCTCGATGGCGCGCTTCACAATCTGAATACCGGTCGTCTGATCCTCATTCTCGCCCTTGAGGCCCTCGAGGTGAGCCGTGGCACGGATATAGGCCACGCCACCGCCCGGTACGATACCCTCCTCAACGGCAGCACGCGTTGCAGCCAGGGCATCATCCACACGATCCTTCTTCTCCTTCATCTCCACTTCGGTAGCGGCACCCACATAGAGTACGGCCACACCGCCGGCCAATTTGGCCAGACGCTCCTGGAGCTTCTCGCGGTCGTAATCCGAAGTAGCCTTCTCGATCGAGGCGCGAATCTGCTGTACGCGGGCTGCAATCGCCTCCTTGTCGCCGGCTCCATCCACGATGGTGGTGTTCTCCTTGTTCAGGGTCACCTTGTCGGCCGTACCGAGCATCGAGAGGTTGGCATCCTCCATCTTCATACCCTTGTCGGTCGAGATCACGGTGGCACCCGTCAGGGTGGCAATATCCTCCAACATCTCCTTGCGACGATCACCGAAGCCGGGAGCCTTGCAGGCAGCAATCTTGAGCGTACCACGCAGTTTGTTCACTACGAGGGCCGAGAGAGCCTCGCCATCCACATCCTCGGCAATGATGAGCAGTGCACGACCGCTTTGGGCCACGGGCTCCAATACACCCATCAACTCCTTCATCGTCGAGATCTTCTTGTCCGTAATCAGGATGTAGGGCTTGTCGAGCTGGGCCTCCATCTTCTCGGTGTCGGTAATGAAGTAGGCCGAGATATAACCGCGGTCAAACTGCATACCCTCCACCACCTCAACGTGGGTTTCGGTACCCTTGGCCTCCTCGACGGTAATTACACCCTCGTTCTTTACCTTGGCCATCGCCTCGGCGATCAACTTACCGATGGCGTTGTCGTTGTTGGCCGAGATGGTGGCCACCTGCTCAATCTTGGCGTTATCGCCACCCACCTCCTGGCTCTGCTCGCGCAGTGACTTCACCACCGTAGCCACGGCCTTGTCGATACCGCGCTTCAAATCCATCGGATTGGCACCGGCCGTCACGTTCTTGATGCCGACACCAATGATGGCCTGGGCCAGCACCGTGGCAGTCGTCGTACCGTCACCGGCATCGTCATTGGTCTTGGAGGCCACCTCCTTCACCATCTGGGCACCCATATTGGCAAAGGTGTCCTCCAACTCGATCTCCTTGGCCACGGTAACACCATCCTTCGTCACCTGGGGAGCACCGAATTTCTTGTCGATGATCACATTGCGACCTTTGGGGCCGAGGGTTACCTTCACGGCATTGCTCAAGGCATCCACACCCTCCTTCAGGGCCTCACGGGCCTCTACATTATATTTAATCTCTTTTGCCATTTTCGTTCTCTGAATTTGATTAGATAATTGCCAAAATATCGTTCTGTTTCATAATCAGGTAGCTCTCACCCTCGATCTGGAGTTCGGTGCCGGCATACTTGCCATAGAGCACTTGATCACCTACCTTGACCTCCATCTCCACCTCTTTGGTGCCGGGGCCCACGGCTACCACTTTGCCGGCCAGGGGCTTCTCCTTGGCGGTGTCGGGAATAAAGAGACCTCCTGCGGTCTTCTCCTCTGCAGGGTTGGGCAATACCAACACTCTGTCTGCTAACGGTTTTACGTTCATTGTTCTCTGTTTTTAGTTATTATTGTTTGTTGTTGTCTGCACATTTCGGTTCTGCAACCGGCTTTGAGGACATCAATCCGTATGCCAAAGCAGCCGGGAGCCTCGTTTGGCAGAAAATTTGTCAGCACGCCTCGAAATCTCTGCCAATTTGGCAAATGTAGAATTTTTTTTCAATTTTTGTTGCACAGAACAAAAATTTGCCCTACATTTGCACCCCGGTTAGGGATACTAACCATAAATGGTGGATGTAGCTCAGTTGGTTAGAGTGACGGATTGTGGTTCCGAAGGTCGTGGGTTCGAATCCCATCTTCCACCCCCTTGAAAACAGGATGCGAGGTTTTGCCTCGCATCTTTTTTGTTTTTAGCTCCAGGAATGCAATTTGTCTGCCTGCGCAAGGTGCCGAAAATAGCTGATTGTTAACTTTTGCGATAGAAATCGCATCACCTCTCTACCCTTTCCAGAAAATCCAACACCACACGATTGAAACGTTCGGGCTGCTCCATCGAGAGCATATGGCCGCAATCGGACAGGTAGGCCACCTCGCCATTTTTCAGATAGTAGAGCATTCGGGGCGGCCTTTGAGGCGGTTGTGGAGTGGTATAGCCCTCTACCAGGAGGACGGGCACTTCGGAGGGGCTAGTCTCCAGAGCGGCACGGGCATCGAGCCCCACAATGACGCGCACCTCCTTGTGAAGGGGCTGCCAGGCCGACCACTCCTCAATCATCTGCCACAGCGGCTCGCGCATCCGCTCCCGTTGGGAGCCTCCCGAGGCCATCAGCGCCTCAAACCACTCGCGTTTCATTGCCGCCACCCCCTTTTCCCGCAAGGCTGCAATCTCACGGTCGCGGCGAGCTGCCTCTTCGACATCCATCGGGGTCGAGGGGCCCGGGCTGTTTCGCAGATTCCCGCTGACCAAGACCGCCGAGAGGAGCCTTTCGGGATGCATCGCCACCAGATCGGCCCCCACGAAGCCTCCCATCGAGAGCCCAACCAGATGAGCACGATCAATCGAGAGGTGATCCATCACCGCCAGCACATCCTCCATATGGGTAAATTGAAAATGCTCGCTCTGATCAGAGGAGCGACCGTAGCCACGAAAATCGAAGCGCACGACCCGATAACCCGCCTCCACAAAGGGCTCCACCTGCTCCTCCCACATCCTCCGATCGAGGGAGTGGCCGTGGAGCAGAAGAACGGCCTCCCCGGATCCGCAGCTCTCGTAGTAGAGTTTGGCCCCTCCCGATGCGGGAGCATAGCCGCACGACGAATCGGCACAGCCGACAAGCAGCAGAGCGAAAAGCGTCAAAAGCAGGCGTAAAAGCATAGATTAAAGGTCAATGGTCTTGCACTTGAGCCCCAATTCGCGACACTTTTCAAGGGTGCGCGGAAGGGCGTAGCGCATATTGCGGAAGGACTTCTCGCTATCGTGGAAGACGACGATGGTTCCCGGCTCGAGGTACTTGACCACATTCCGCAGACAGGTGCGGGGCGAGAGATTTCGGTTGTAGTCGCGCGAGATGACATCCCACATCACCAACTTGTAGCGAGGAGCCAGGGCACGCGCCTGGGCCGGAGTGATCTGGGCATAGGGAGGACGGAAAAGGTCGCTTTGGACAAAGTCGGCAGCCAGTTCGACATCCTCGACATAGCGTTCAAGCGACATTCGCCACCCCTTCTGGTGGGAGTAGGTATGGTTTCCCACCCGATGGCCGGCATCGAGAATCTTCCGGTAGAGGTCGGGATATAACTCGACATTCTTTCCCAGCACGAAGAAGGTGGCCTTGGCCTCATACTTCTCCAGCGTGGCCAAAATCCACTCCGTGACACCGGGCGTAGGGCCGTCATCAAAAGTAAGGAATATCCCCTCACAATCCTCCACCTCCCAGAGGAGGTTGGGCATCAGACGACGCAATATTTTGGGTGGTTTGATCCGCATAGTTCTCCATCAAAGCCCCATTCTGCAAGGCTTTGGGTACAAAAGTAAAAAAAATATGTCAGATCGGGAAAAAAGTGCCTGTTATTTGCTGCTTTCCATTTTTTTTTTACCTTTGTAGAGATTTCTTCACCTAAAAACAAGCGATGCAATGAGAAGCAATATATCAAAAACTCTGCTGGTAGCCTTTGCGGCCCTTCTGCTGGTGGGTTGCGACGCCTTCAAGACCCTCTCCGACTCAAAACGCTACGCCTCGCAGGGCTCTCCCTATGAGGTGGTAACCATCTGTACCCAACCTGTTTGGGAGGGGCCCGTAGGCGATTCGCTCCGCACGATTCTGCGCCAGCAGGATCCCTACATCAATGCTAAAGAGTCGATGTTCGACCTCTTCCAGGTGACCCCTCACAACCTGACCAAGATCGTGGCCGATCACCGCAACCAGATCCAGGTGCTGATCGACCCCTCGCTCTCCGAGGCTGCCTCGGGGGTGAAGTACGATGTGACGGCCACGCCCCAGGTAGTCATCACCCTGCAGGGACCCTCCGAGCAGGCGGTGGCCGACTACCTGGGCGAGAATCGGGAGATTCTGTTGCAACTGCTTGAGAAGAGCGAACGCGACCGCTCGGTAGCCTATGCCAAGCGACACGGCGAACCCTTTGTGGAGCAGGAGATTGAAGAGCAGTTCCATATCAAGATGTACGTACCGAAGGGGTATATTCTGGCCAAGAAGACGCCCGACTTTATGTGGATGCGCTATGAGTATCCCGCTGCCTCGAAGGGATTTATGCTCTACTCACGCCCCTATGAGGGGAAGATGTCCCTCTCGGAGGGGGAGTTGCTGGCCGCCCGTCTGAAGTTTGCCGCCGAGATTCCGGGCCCCTCCGACGGCTCCTATATGACCACCTCACCCGTCTTCCCTCCCCTCTACCGTCTGGTGGAGATCGACGGCCGTATCTGGGCCGAGATGCGCGGTTTCTGGGATGTGGAGAATGACTTTATGGGAGGCCCCTTCGTGAGCTACACAACCCTTAACGAGGCGACACGCGAGGTGATTACTCTCGACTGTTACATCTACTCACCGAAGCTCAACAAACGCAACTTCCTGCGCGATGTGGAACACCTGGTCTATATGATCGAGTTTCCCGATCCCACCCCGATACAGGAGTAACCCATTCTATCATAGCAACTTGCGAAAGGCCCAGGCCATCCGGCTTCGGGCCTTTTGCCATTGGGTGCGCTCCTCCCACTCGGCAGGCAAAAGCCGCCGACAGGATTGGCTATCCGTCCAAAAGCTCTCGGCCGCCTCGGCGGCAAACCCCGGATCGGAGATCAGTGCTGCCACCTCCCAATTGATTCTCAGGCTGCGGTAGTCGAGATTGGGGCTGCCGAGCAGTGCCACCCGACGATCCGCCACCACCATCTTGGTATGAAGAAATCCCCCCTCATAACAAAAGAGGTTGGCTCCGGCCTTCAGCAACTGGCCGCAAAGCTCCTCGGCAGCCCGGGGCAGAAGGCGCAGATCACTGCGTCCGGGCACCATCAGAGAGACTCGCACCCCTCGCTGCAACGCCTCACAGAGGGCCTCCTGCAGCTCCGCAGGGGGCAGGTAATAGGGAGAAGCAAGGAGAATCTCCTCGCGGGCCGAGGCAATCAGCTCCAGCAGAGTCTGCTCTACCACCAAGCGGGTAGGCCCCTCCTCGCTCCAAAGAATCTGCACCCGTTGTCGCCCCTCAAAATCGACAGGCAAGGGGCGAAAAGAGGGGGTTACAAAGGTAGGCTCCACCTTAAGCAGGCGACGACGATCCGCCTTAAAGAGACGACACAGATCTTCGAGAGCCTCCCCCTCCAGGCGAAGGTGCTCGTCGCGCCAACGCCCCAACTCGTTCCCCTCCAGGTAGCGGCGGGCGATATTAACCCCGCCCAGGAAGGCCACCTCCCCATCAATGATGGCTATTTTTCGGTGATTGCGGATGTTCAGATCGTGCCAGAGATGAAGGATTCTCAAGGGTCGGAAGCAGAGTACCTCAACCCCTGCCCGCCGCAGACGACGCAACATTCCCCAGGCGGGAAGCCACGACCCCAGCAGGTCATAGATCAGGCTTACATGTAGCCCGTTTCGCGCCTTGCGAATCAGGATGTCGGAGATGGCTTGTCCGATGCGATCGTCGTCAAAGGCATAGTACTCCAACAGAATGGAGTGGCGAGCCCGATGCAGGGCTGCCAAGAGAGCAGCATAGGTTTGGCTGCCGTTGTGGAGCAAAGCCACCCGGTTGCGGATCGAGGGTTTCGACCCGCAGTTGCGCGCAATAATCTCTTCTGTTTTCTGTTGCATAGACTTCCGTAAAGGTACAAAAAGTGGCGGACAGGGGCTCTTCCTCCCGCCATTTTTGCAAGCATCAGCCCCGAATCGACCAACTCTTTCGGGCTTTTGCCCTCTTTCGGCACAGTTTGTGCCAAAATCGAGAAGCAAAACAAGTTACGGCGAGACAAAAAAACTTTTCGGCAACAAATAATTTGGAAAATTGGCTTTTCCTTTCTACCTTTGTCCTCGGAAAAAGGAGTTAGGGGTTCTAACCTTCGGGTTAGGATTCTTTCTTTTTTCTGTGTTTTGAACAAAAAAATTAAAAGCAAGAGATATGGCAAATGAGATTATTTATCTGACGGCCGAGGGCTATAAGAAGCTCAAAGATGAGCTCGACCATATGCGTTCGGTCGAGCGTCCGGCCATCTCGGCGGCCATCGCCGAGGCGCGCGACAAGGGCGACCTGTCGGAGAATGCAGAGTACGATGCTGCCCGCGAGGCTCAGGGACTGCTGGAGATGCGTATCGCCAAGATGGAGGATACGCTGGCCAATGCCCGTGTGATCGACGAGACGAAGATCGACAAGTCGAAGGTACAGATTCTGAGCAAGGTAACGCTCAAGAACCACAACAACGGCAAGGAGGTAACCTACACCATCGTAGCCGAGCACGAGGCCAACCTCAAGGAGGGTAAGCTCGCCATCGGCACCCCTATCGCCAAGGCCCTGCTGGGCAAGAAGAAGGGTGAGCACGTGGAGGTAGTGGTTCCTGCCGGCACGCTCCACTTCGAGATTCTGGATATCAATATCTAATCCGAATCCCGCACAAGAAACAGCAGGGGTCGAGTGTTTGACACTCGACCCCTGCCTTTTTTGTACCCCGACACCTATCGAATCACAAAATCCTGGAGTGTACAGAGCGATTCGCCCTTTACCGGCGACGAGAAGAGCAGATAGAGGGCGTGCTTTCCCTGCATCTCCGCCAAGAGCGGCACCTCGACCGCAAACTCCGTGGAACTGGGCTCCATCGTAGCTTTCAGCTCGATACGACCAATCTCCACACCTCCCTGCGAGGTCCAGGGGCGATCGGCCATCAGGGTTATCTCTCCCTCGATTCCGGCAGGGATCAGCTGCAGATAGAGGCGCAACCCCTCCCGACCATAGGTCTTGGTCAGGTTGAAATATTTATACCCCACAATCGAACCATCCGTATTATTGACCACCTCGTTGGTGTTGTTATGAAGAGCATAGGGTGCTTCGAAGCGATCCTCGGTGCCATAGCCGGGGGCCACATAGGAGCCGAAGAGTTGCTTTTCGGGCCAACCGTGAATGGCAACACTGGGGCCCGTATGCCAGCAGGCAATACCGGCCGAGTGTCGCTCCGTGGGGTCGAGCCCCTCTAACGAGAATCCCTCGGAGGTGTACTCCCCCTCCGAAATCTCCACCCGACCTCCCGGGCCCTCCTCCACGGAGAGCCGAATCGGAGCCACCATCGCCTGACGGGCAAACTCATTGGTGCCGGTCTGGCGGTGGTAGAAGACATACCACTGTCCATTGATCTCACAGATGCTGCCGTGGGTATTGCCCGTCACAGTAGCCGAGGCGATGGGATTGCCCGCCTCGTCGATCTCGCGGCCTCGGCCATCGATGATCGTGCCGCCATAGGTATAGGGACCGAGCGGATGGTCGCTGTATGCATAGGCGAGCGTATAGTTGGTCACCGGCAGGCCGAACTCCCCCTCTTGGGTCCAGCGGCTGTAGATAAAAACATACTTATCCTTCACCTTGCGGATGGAGGAGGCCTCGAAAAATCGGAATTCGGAGGGATCCTCACGAGCCGGAATCAGATCCTCGATAATCTCCGTCCCCGGTTTCACCGTAGCCATCGTGGCGGGATCAAGCTCGGCGGCGTAGGAGCGTTTGAAGCCCCAGTAACCATAAACCCGCCCGTCATCATCCACCAACACGGCAGGGTCGAAGCGGAGCACCCCCTCGGTACGATCCGGAGCCTCGGAGCTCCAGTTGCACACCTCAAAGGGACCGTCTGGACGCTTCGACTTGGCAATCAGGGTCTGTCGGCCCTCCGCCTGATCATTGGGGTAGAGGTAGTAACACTTGCCCCCATCGGCCTCCGTCACCAAAGCGATGTCGGGGGCAAAGAGGATATCGCCCAACCCCTCGGGATCGAGCAACTCGCCCCGTGCATCCCGATCGACACGCAGAATCACGCCATCGTATCGCCAGTGGTGCAACTCCTCCACTGCGGCCGACCAGACCACCAACTCGCGACCGCAATAGTCGGTCAGGCGGCTGTCGTGCGAGCCATAGAGGTAGAGCCTGTAACTTCCTGGCCGGTCGGGATCCTCAAAGAGATAGGGCTCTCCATCGGGGATATGCTCCCAGAGGGGTAGGAAGGGGTTTCCCACCGTGGTCAGCGGCTCCTGTTCCGTCGAAACCGAGGAGTTGCAGGAGGTGGCACACACCACCCCGCAGAGGGCCAGGATCAGCAACCCGATCGGGCCGCTCTTCACGCTCTTTTTCATAAAGCTATCGATTTTCGTCTCTTTTCTCCCGTAAAGGAACAAAAAATTGGCGAGAAAACCTCGCCCCGGCCCCAAAAAAGTGGAGTTCCACCCGGCCTCAAGCCGAGCGGAACTCCGAAAAACACACTTTACAAACTAATAAAATTTTCCATTTTTTGGGTGGAGATCTCCCACCGATCTCCTTGGGGAGCAGGAGCAATCCTCACACACGCATCCTGCGGCAGGGCCTACTCTTTGGCAGCAAGTTCCACCCCCTCCTTTACCTCCTCCAGTTCCACCAGTTTGTGAACGATGGCGTAGATCGTCAGACCTGCCGGGGAGTGAATCTGCAACTTCGAGGCGATGTTGCGGCGGTGGGTAATCACCGTGTGGGTCGAGATAAAGAGCTGCTCGGCAATCTGCTTGTTGGTCATACCCTTCACCACGCAGACGATGATCTCCTTCTCGCGCTGGCTCAAGATCTCGCGGGGGAGATCCTCCTCGGAGCCTCTGCGCTGCGCCTGACGCTCGGCCTGCTCCAGCTCCAGTTGCTTGACCACCGGTACAAAGAGGTGATCCTCCACATAGTTGTGCGAGGCGAGATCCTCCTCACAGGCGAAGATATCGAAGAGGACACCATTCAGCTCAAAGCTATCCTCCGAGGGGTAGTACTGCACCAAAATACTCTTCAGCTCGGTAAGTTTCTCATCGATGCGGCTGTGCTGCGACGAGAAGGTGTCGATGTTGTAGTTCTCCTCACGCTCCCCGGCCAAGAGGCGACGTACATAGGGGAATACCCGCCGCTCCTCATACTCGAGGTGCTTGCGAACCTCATCCACATACTCGTCATAGAAGCGCAGCACGGCAAAGGCGATGTCGCCGTGTCGGCAGTCGATCGCCTCGATGAGCTTTCGGCGCAACTCGGGGAGTCGGTAATTGAGATAGTAGTCGTGTGAGTTGTGCAGATAGTGCAGGAAACTCTCCACCGAGATCACGCCATCCTCGGGTGCCGGCTCATAGCCCGCATCGAGCAGCGTATTGACAATGGCCAGAAAGGTAGGACAATCCACCCCGTGGCGATGGCACACCTCCTCAATCGTGCGGTCGCCAAAGCCCAACGAGATGCCGAAACGGCTCATCACCAGCAGGATGTTGTAGTTCTCACCCACCAGCTCGCTCATTCGATCCGTTGCTCTGTATTTCTTGGCCAAAACCATACCTTTTTCTACCAATATTACTCTTTTTGGGTATACCTTGCGGTTTTATCCCCTTTTCGAGGGCAAAGATAGCGACTTTTTGCTCCCTGCGCAATACCCAAATGTGGGGATATTGTGATTGGTTTATCAACTTTTCGGCCAGAATTAGCCAAAACACCCAAACAGAAGCCGTTCCCGACCCCTAAAAACAGAATCAACTTTTGCAGGGAAACAGGAAAAACCCCTCAAAAGACAACTATTTTTCGCAGGGGCTTGTTTGGCAAGGCTTTTGTTTTTGGGGAGATGAAAAAAATCACACAAAACCAAAAAGAGATGCATTTATCACCAAAAGAGATTGACAAACTGTTGTTGCTGTCGCTGGGCGAAGTGGCCGGGCGGCGCAAGGCGCGGGGATTGAAGCTCAACTATCCCGAAGCGGTGGCCTACATCACTTCGGCCGCCATCGAAGGGGCCCGCGAAGGAAAGAGCGTGGAGCAGGTGATGCAGGAGGCGGCCTCCCTCTTGCGGCGCGAGGATGTGATGGAGGGAGTGGCCGATATGATCGGCCTGCTGCAGGTGGAGGCCATCTTCACCGACGGCTCGCGTCTGGTCAGCATTCATTCACCCATCAAATAGCCATTCTCCTATGAAACAGAGCAAACAAGAGATCCGACAGCACCTCTACCCGGCCGAGGCGGGCTTCACCCCCGCCGAAGAGATTCCCGTGGGCGGGGTTGTGGCGGCAGAGAGCCCCATCTGCTACAACGAGGGGCGACCCACCCTGCGGCTCACCGTCCGAAACACAGGCGACCGTCCCATTCAAGTGGGCTCCCACTTCCACTTCTTTGAGGTAAACCGCCTCTTGGAGTTCGACCGCCGACAGGCCTTCGGCTGCCACCTCAACATCCCCGCCACCACCGCCATCCGCTTTGAGCCGGGAGACGAACAACAGGTGGAGCTTGTCCCCTTTGGGGGCAAACAGCGCATCGTAGGCTTCAACGGCCTGGTGCAGGGCTTCTCGGGGGTGGAGGATCAGCCCGCCTACTATCCGACCCGGGAGCGGGCCTTCCATCGGATGGAGGCCCGGGGATTCTGCCACGCCACGCAACACTCCGAGGCAACAAAACGAAAAAATCACACAAAAGAAGAGATAACCAATGGCAACCATTGACAGAAAATCCTATATCGACCTCTTTGGCCCGACCGTAGGCGACAAGATTCGCCTGGGCAACAGCGATCTCTATGTCGAGATCGAGCGCGACCTGCGCGGCTATGGCGACGAGGTGGTCTACGGCGGCGGCAAGACGCTGCGCGACGGAATGGGGCAGGCAACAGCCACCACCTCCTGCCAGGGCTCCCTCGACCTGGTGATCACCAACGTCACGATCATCGACCCCCTGCTGGGGGTGGTGAAGGCCGACGTGGGAGTTAAAGATGGACGCATTGCCGGCATCGGCCGCTCGGGCAACCCCGACACGATGGAGGGGGTCTCTCCCGAGCTGGTGACGGGGGCCTCCACCGATGCCATCTCGGGTGAGCATCTCATCCTCACGGCGGGAGGCATCGACGGCCACGTCCACTTCATCTCACCCCAGCAGGCCGAGGCGGCCCTCTCCAACGGCATCACCACCCTGATCGGCGGAGGTGTCGGCCCCACCGACGGCACCAACGGCACCACCATCACCCCCGGGGTATGGAACGTGGAGCGGATGTTGCAGGCGGTGGAGGATTGGCCCGTCAACGTGGGAATCCTGGGCAAGGGCAACTGCTCGGCCGAGAGGCCTCTCTTCGAACAGATCGAAGCGG
Source organism: Alistipes sp. (assembly GCA_045602705.1). Classification (GTDB taxonomy): domain Bacteria; phylum Bacteroidota; class Bacteroidia; order Bacteroidales; family Rikenellaceae; genus Alistipes. The sequence continues at coordinate 94,105 of JAZSCB010000012.1, read as the reverse complement.
GCTGCTGCGGATTGAAGGTACACGAGGATTGGGGCTCCACCCCCGAAGCGATCCGCACCTCGCTGCGGGTGGCCGACTGTTGCGACGTACAGGTCGCCATCCACACCGACACCCTCAACGAGGGGGGCTTCGTGGAGGACACCATCGCAGCGATGGAGGGGCGCACGATTCACACCTACCACACCGAAGGGGCGGGCGGAGGCCACGCTCCCGACCTGCTGAAGGTGGCTTCGATGACCAATGTCCTCCCCTCCTCGACCAACCCCACCCTCCCCTACGGCATTAACTCCCAGGCCGAACTCTTCGATATGATTATGGTGTGCCACAACCTCAACCCCAAGATCCCTTCCGATGTCGCCTTTGCTGACAGTCGCGTGCGACCCGAAACGCAGGCTGCCGAAAGTATGCTCCACGACCTGGGGGTCTTGTCGATGATCACCTCCGACTCGCAGGCGATGGGGCGTGTGGGCGAGAGCTTTATGCGCGCCATCCAGACCGCCTCCTATATGAAGCGGGCTGTAGGTCGTCTCTGGGAGGACTCTCCCCAAAACGACAACTTCCGTGTGAGGCGTTACCTGGCCAAGGTGACCCTAAATCCCGCCATCACCTTCGGTATGTCCGACTACATCGGCTCCATCGAACGAGGCAAGGTGGCCGACCTGGTACTTTGGGAGCCGGCGATGTTCGGAGCCAAGCCCAAGATGGTGATCAAGGGCGGAATGATCGCCTGGGCCAATATGGGCGACCCCAACGCCTCACTCCCCACGCCCCAGCCGATGTACTACCGCCCGATGTTCGGAATGCGGGGTACCGCCTTGAAACGCAGCACCATCAGCTTTGTCTCCGAGGCCGCCGCTGCGTCCGACATCCGCCGACGACTCCACCTCGAGCGCGAAGTGTGGCCCGTAAGACGCACCCGCCAGCTCACCAAGCGTGATATGTACCTCAACGATGCCACGCCGCATCTGGAGGTCAATCCCGAGACCTTTGAGGTGAGGATCAACGGTGAGATCGTCTCGCTGAAACCCGCCGAGGAGATCGCCCTGGGTCAACTCTACTGGTTTGGATAGCCTAGCCTATGGAGCCGATCTACACCGAAATTTTGGGCAACATTCACTCGACAGCGTGGCACGACCGCCTGCACAATGCCGAAGTCGAGTGGCTGGAGTTGGATCGCTGGACCGCCCAGCGGAGCCGTCTAAGAGTAGTGGGAAGCCGTGGCAACGACTTTCGCATCGCTCTGAATCGCCACCAGCGGCTGCTCGACGGCGACATCATCGCCTACGACCCCGCATCGCGACGAATGGCCGTGGTGCGGATTCGGCTGGGGCGGGTGATGTGCATCTCCCCCGAGGGAGCCGAGTCCTCCCGCGAGGAACTCCTGCAACGCTCCTTTGAGCTGGGCCACGCCATCGGCAACCAACACTGGCCCGCCGTCGTACGTCAAGGAGTGATCTACCTCCCCCTCGTGGTCGATCGCAAGGTGATGGAGAGCGTGATGGAGAGCCACCCCATCGAGGGCTTTTGTTTCGACTGGCGAGAGGCGGATGAGATCATCCCCTACCTCTCGCCCCACGAGATTCGCCGTCTGTTCGGAGGTAGCGAGCCCCACCCGCATCCCCACAACGAGTGCCACCGTGAAGCCTAATCCCGCCCGCCTCTTCCGCCTCATTCAACTGGCCGACTCGGCCCTGCCCGTTGGAGGATTCTCCTTCTCGGGCGGGGTGGAGACGGCCACCGGAGAGGGGCTCATCGTCGATACCGAGACCCTGGAGAGCTACCTCCACACCTCGCTTCGCAACACCGCCACGCTCGACGGAGTGGCGGCCCTTGTCTCCTTTCGAGCCGCCTGCAAGGGCCACTTTGAGGGGATCCGAAGGGCCGACTGCGTACTCTGGAGCCACAAAGCGGGCGAGGAGAGTCGGCAGATGTGTCGCCGAATGGGGCACCGACTCTCTGAACTGGGCCGAGAGTTGCTGCCGGGAGAGCCCCTCGTAGAGCGATGGCTGGCTGCCATCCGCAGCGAGGAGGTCAAGGGTTGCCACGCCGTGGGATTGGGACTCCTCTTTGCCCGTGCAGGTCTTGACGAGGAGTCGCTCTTCACCGCACTGCTCTACGGAGTGGCTAGCCAGCTCACGGGGGCGGCCCTCCGCACCCTGCGAATCAGCCACCTGACCACCCAGCAACTCCTCTTCCGCTGCGCCACGCACATCCCTTCCCTCTACGCCTCGGCGGCAATGTTGCAACTCGATGAGATGCACCGCTTTACCCCCGAAACGGAGATCCTGGCCTCGCTACACGAGCGGGGACACCAACGACTCTTTATGAATTAGTCCACACACAATGAAAACCACCTGTCGAATCGGAATCGGAGGGCCCGTGGGGTCGGGGAAAACAGCCCTGATCGAGGCTCTCACGCCCCATCTGTTGCGAATGGGGCTCCAAGTATTGATCATCACCAACGACGTTGTAACCACCGAAGATGCCGAGCACGTACGCAAAGTCTTGAAGGGCTACCTCCCCGAGGAGCGTATCGCAGGGGTCGAGACGGGAGCCTGTCCCCACACTGCCGTGCGAGAGGATCCCTCGATGAATCTCTCGGCCGTGGAGGAGATGGAGCGTCGCTTCCCCGAGAGCGATGTTCTCTTCATCGAATCAGGGGGCGACAACCTCACCCTCACCTTCAGTCCCGCGCTGGTTGACTTCTTCATCTATGTCATCGACGTAGCGGCCGGCGACAAGATCCCGCGCAAGGATGGGCCCGGGATCTCGCAATCGGACATCCTGGTCATCAACAAAACCGACCTGGCCCCCTATGTGAAGGCCTCGCTGGAGGTGATGCGTGAAGATTCTGCCCGAATGCGCCCCGGCAAACCCTTCCTCTTCACCAACTGTTTCACCGGCGAAGGGATTCACGAACTGGTCGCCCTGATCAGCCAAATGGCCCTCTTTGACCGCATACCCTCCGGCAATGAAGGGTGAATGGGGAGCCTTTCGCGAGCTCGACCCCTACCGCGCCGAGCCCCCGGCTGTTCCGAGTGGCAGCCGCGGTAAGCGGGGTGGTCTGCTGTTGGGCTTTGAACTCGACAGCCGCGGTCGGAGCACACTGCGTCACTGGGCAAGGCGGGCTCCGCTCATTGCCCAGCAGGCCCTCTATTTCGATCGAGCAATGCCAGAGATGCCCTGCGTTCAGATTCTCTCATCGGGAGGGCCCCAGGTCGATGGCGACCGCTTCGAGGTAGAGTTTCGCGTGGGGCCGCAGGCAATGGCCCACATCACCACGGGGGCGGCAACCAAAGTGGCCTCGATGCGCCACAACTTTGCCGCCACCCACCAACGTGTACACCTCGACGAGGGGGCCTACCTCGAGTATCTGCCCCAACCCCTCATCCCCTGTCGCCACAGCCGCTACATCGCCCTCACGGAGTTGGAGGTGGCCCCCTCGGCCACCCTCTTCTGGTCGGAGATCCTCCTTCCCGGGCGAATGTTTCACCAAGGGGAACTTTTCGCCTACGATCTCCTCTCGCTCACCACCACCCTGCAAAGGGTCGGCAGGGAGCCCCTCTATCGCGAGAAGATGCTCCTGCAACCCGCCAAAGAGGCCCTGAAGAGAATCGGAGCGATCTCCCACTATCCGATCGTTGCCAACCTGCTGATTGCAACGCCTCACTCCAAAGAGATTGCCGCCCTCCTCTCCCCCTTTCATCGCCAGGAGCTCGCCTTCGGGCTCCTGCCACTCCCCGAAGGAGCCGGCCTCTCGGGGCGCATCCTCGGCCATCACAGCAACGAAGTCAGCCATCTTCTACGCGAAGTCTGCTCCACGGTCCGAAAAGTCGTCAAAGGCTCCCCTCTCCCCACTCCCTTCCCCTGGGCTGGAGGGGGTCTAAAAGCCCCCTTCTAATTCTTGGGTGAATCGTATTTGTGAGGGTTTTCATTTTGGAGAGGGAATCGTATCGCGAGGAATTTCAATTTTTGGATGAATCATTATGCTGCTTCAAGAAAAAAAATAAAACTATGAAAATTGAAAATTTGGATCTGCTCCCCGAGCGAGGATTTCGCTGGTGGGCACGAGCCCTGCTGGGAGGTGTCGGGCAGGTGATGTTTCAAAAAAAGAGTTGGTGCGGAGCCCTCTTTCTAGCAGGAATCTTTGTCGGAGCCTGGCAGGAGGGACGGATCGAAGTGGCGTGGGGTGCCGTGGTCGGTCTCCTTGCTGCCACCGCCACCGGAGCCCTCCTGCGTCTGGAGCCCGATGACGGAGCCCAGGGGCTCTGGGGTTTCAATGGCACGCTGGTCGGATGTGCGCTGATGAGTTTTCTGAAACCCTCCCCCTTGAGTTGGGCCGTCGTGGTGCTGGGGGCCGCCTCCACCACCTGGATTCGTCGAGGAATGAATCGGGTGATGGCCCCCTGGAAAATCAACTCCCTGACAATGCCCTTTGTGGTGGTCTGCTGGCTCTTTCTGCTGGCGGCCCGCACCCTGAACCACCTCTCCCTCGAGGGGTTGGCCGCCCCGGGGCTTCCCGAAGCAACCAGCAGCCACATCACCTGGAGCGGAGGAGGTCTCCTGCTGACCGGCTGGCTGCGGGGTATCGGACAAGTCTTTCTGCTCGACTCCTGGGGGGCCGGGCTCCTCTTCCTGATCGCCCTCTGGATTTCCAACCGCTGGTCAGCCCTCTGGGCCGCCGCAGCCTCGGCCCTCTCATTCGGCACGGCCCTCCTCTTCGGAGCCCCGGGAGCCGCTCTCACGGCCGGGCTCTACGGCTTCAGCCCCGTATTGACGGCCATCGCACTCGGCTCCATCTTCTATCGCCCCACTCTCCGCTCGGCTCTCTGGACCCTAACCGGCATAGTGATGACTCTCTTTGCCCAGGCTGCCTGCAATATGGCCTTAAGGCCCTGGGGGTTGCCGACACTGACCGCCCCCTTCTGCCTGGTCACCTGGCTCTTCCTGCTCCCGATGTTCAAGATGGAGCAACACCCCCACAAAGCCCCCTTTATCCCCGAACCCGACCACTCGAATTGGGACGAAGAGAACAAACTACACCTTCCATAGCGAGAAAAGAGGGCCTTTTAGGCCCTTTTTTTTATTTTTTCGCTATCTTTGTCTTTGGGTAGAGGGCTTGGCAGTTCGGAATACCGATTTTTGGGTATTTCGCCCACCATAAAAAGCGGTTACCTTTGCCCCATAATTGCGAACCAAACAATGAAGAGACTTTTCGATAACGTTTTTTCGTGGAACATCCGAGCCCTGCTACTCCTGGTGTTGCTCCTGGGTGCCGACACTCTGGTTGCCCGGGCGACCGAACTGAAGGGACGCGTGATCGAGCGCACAAGTGGTGAAGCCGTTCCCCAGGCAGTGGTGGAACTTCCGAAACTGGGCCTTTGGGCCGTGGCTGACGAACGGGGTGTATTTCAACTCGACGGCGTGCCTGCCGGCAAACACTTTTTGGCCGTCACCTCGCTGGGCTTTGTAACGCTGGAGCGAGAGGTAACACTCCCCCTCGCAGAGCCTCTGCTGCTGGAACTTGTGGAGGATAACCTCAAGGTGGATGAGGTGGTGGTTACAGCCACCGAGAACAACTCGGCCCTCTCCACCTCCCGCACCATCGGAAGCACTGCCCTGGAGCACCTCCAGCTGCTGAATGCTTCCGACATCCTCTCGCTGCTTCCGGGCGGCAAGACGGTCAATCCCGACCTGACCACCGACCAGACCATCTCGTTGCGCGATGGTGGCTCCTCGGAGGGCAATGCCGCCTTCTCGACCGCCGTGGAGGTGGATGGCGTGCGTCTCTCGACCAACTCCTCGCTGGGAGATGTCTCGGGAGTTTCGACCCGCAACCTCGCCTCGACCAACATTGAGAAGGTGGAGGTGATGACGGGTGTCCCCTCGGCCGAGTATGGCGACGTAGGCAGCGGTATGGTGAAGATCTCGACCCGCAAGGGCAAGACCCCCTGGACGGTACAGATGACCACCAACCCCCGCACCAAGCAGATTTCGCTGGCCAAAGGTTTTGACCTGGGGACACGACGCGGCGTGGTGAATGCCTCGGCCGAGTATGCCCGTGCCACGAAGAATCCCGTGTCACCCTACACCTCCTATACCCGTACGGGTCTCTCGCTCAACTTCTCCAACACCTTTGCCCACGTGCTGCGTTTCTCGGCCGGTCTCTCGGGCAATGTGGGAGGTATGAACTCGGAGGATGATCCCGACGCCTTCAGCGGCCAGTGGGAGCGCGAGCGCGACAACTCGTTGCGAGCCAATGCCCGTCTGACCTGGCTTCTGAACAAGCCCTGGATCACCGATATCGCCCTGGAGGGGTCGATCAACTACCTGGATAACCTCTCCAAACACCGCACCTATGTCTCCACCGGAGCGATGATGCCGGCAGCCCACAGCGAGGAGGAGGGCTATTTCTTCGCCACGATGCTCCCCGAAAACCACTACGCCCTGCAGATGATCGACTCCAAGCAGCTCGACTACGACCTCTCGCTCAAGGCCAAATGGATTCGTTCGTGGAACGAGGGGCGCACGCTGAGCCACCTCAAGGCGGGTGTCGCCTGGCGTTCGGAGGGTAACATCGGACAAGGCGAGTACTACGCCGACCCCGAGTTGGCACCCCACGGCTATCGCCCCTACCCCTACACCGAGATCCCCTACCTCCACAACCTCGCCTTCTGGCTTGAAGAGAGCTTCACTCTCCCCATCGGAGGCACCGCCCTGACCCTGATGGCGGGTCTGCGTGGCGAGAAGAGCTTCATCGAGGGGACCGACTACCGCCACACCCTCACCTGGTCGCCCCGTTTCAATGCCCGCTGGCAGCTGGGAGAGAAGGTGCAGATTCGCGGAGGCTGGGGCCTGATCGAGAAGCTCCCCTCTCTCGGCGTACTCTATCCCCGCCCCCAATACACCGATGTCCGCATCTTTGATGCCTCGTGGCCCGGTGGCAGCTCCTACATCTACTACACCCACCCCTACGAAATGCTCTACAACGAGGATCTCCGCTGGCAGCGCAACCGCAATGCCGAGGTGGCAATGGATCTCTCGCTCGGCAAGACCAAAGTGGCTCTGACTGGCTATTGGAACCGCACGAAGAATCCCTTCGAGACCCATACCCAATACCTTCCCATCGAGTTTGCTCTCTATGGATTGCCCGAGGGCTTTGCAATGCCCCAAAATCCTCTGTTGAAGGTCGATTCGCAAACCGGTGAGATCTTTGTGCGCGATGGCGACCATATGGAGGAGGGGTGGATTGCCCTGGAGCAACAGGCTCTGAACAAGACCTTCACACGCAGCATCTCGGCCCGCAACGGCTCTCCGGTCGATCGTTATGGCGTGGAGCTGACGGCCGAGTTCCCCACTATCCGACCCATCCGTACCGAACTGCGCCTGGATGCCGCCTACGGCTATATGGAGTATCTCCGCACGGGACAGGCGTGGTACTACCCCTCGGTATCGAGCACCGAAAACAGCAACCTGAGCTACCAATACGTAGGCATCTATGCCGATACGGGCGGTGGAACCTCGGTTACCTACAACGGTCTGAAGTCACACTCTTTGGATATGAACCTCACGGCAACGACCCACATTCCGGCAATTCGTATGGTGGTCACCCTACGCCTGGAGGGGTCACTCATCAAGCGTTCGCAACACTTGAGCTGTTACAACGGCGAGGAGTATGCCTACAACGTGGATGAGGCGGGCAACGCCACCGGCGGCTCAGTCTATGCGGGTGACAGCTACACGGCGATTCGTCCCGTGGCCTATATGGACACCACGGGAGCCATCCGCCCCTTCACCGACCAGGAGGCTGCCGATCCCGCCTTTGCTAGTCTGATTCTGCGTTCAAGCACCGCCTATCAGTACAATCCCGATGGCTACGATCCCTACTTCTCGGCCAACTTAAGCATCACCAAGGAGATTGGCGACATCGCCTCCATCTCCTTCTACGCCAACAACTTTACCAACTCGCGCCGCTACGTCACCGCCTATGCCACGGGCCTGCGGGTGATTCGCACCCCGGCCTTCTACTACGGTTTGACGCTGCGCCTGAAATTTTAATCCGATATGCAAGAGAAGATGATACGACTTTTCTTCGGAGGCGGCCTGCTGGCCCTCCTCCTGGGAATCACGGCCTGCACCACTCTCTCGGAGGAGGTCTATGAGGAGGCCCTCCTCGATTTGAGGGTCGAGGTGAACTACCCCGAGGGGTATGAGAACTATCGCCGCGAGGGGGTGATGGTAACGGCCGAGGAGATCTACACCTCCAACCGCTACTCCACCCCGACCAACGACAAGGGGGTGGCCCAATTCCGCCTGATCAAGGGCTTTTACCGTATTTCGGTGGCCGATGACGCGGGCGATGCCATCTTCAACGGGATGAGCGACCGCGTGCGCCTCACCGAGGGCGATTTCTCGCTCGCTCTGGCCGTAACCTACTCCAAGCCGGGACAGATCATCATCAAGGAGATCTACACAGGCGGTTGCTCAAAGGCCCCCTACGAAGGCTCCTATCAGTCGGATCGCTACTTCATTCTGCACAACAACTCCAGCAAGACGGAGTACCTAGACGGACTCTGCTTCGGTACGCTCGATCCTCACAACTCCAACGCTCCGTCAGGCAATGTCTGGGCCACGACCGACCCGGTTACGGGAGCCGTACTCTTCCGCGACTATGCCCCTGTAGTGGAGGCCGTGTGGCGACTGCCGGGTGGAGGCAACGACTTTGCCCTGCAGCCGGGCGAGGATGCCGTGGTGGTGGTCAATGGAGCCATCGACCATACGCAGCAGTACCCCGAATCGGTGAATCTGAACCACGAGGAGTACTTCGTCTGCTACAACCCCACCCTCTATCCCAATGTAAGTTACCACCCCGCCCCGGGCGACCGCATCTCCCCGGAACGCTACTGCCAAGTACTTCTCAAGGTAGGCAAGGCAAATGGCTACATTCTATCGATCAACTCCCCCACGCTGATCCTCTTCCGCGCCCCCGAGGAGGTGGATATGGAGAGCTATCTGGCCGATCGAGCCACCTCGACGGTCACCAAACCCGGCTCGACGGAGATCTGCGTAAAGATTCCCTGGGAGTGGGTACTCGATGGCGTGGAGGTCTATAACGGCACCGCCTCGAACAATGAAAAGCGTCTGCCCGATGCCGTGGATGCAGGTTTTGTGGTGCTCTCGGGCTCTGCAATGGGCCACACGCTCCACCGCCACCTCGACACGAAGGCCAGCGAGGATGCCGGCTATGAAATCTACCGTGATACGAACAACTCTTCGGTCGACCTCTACGAGCGCGAAGAACAATCCTTGAAGGCCTTATGAGAGCGATGATGAAAACCCTGCTGCTGGGTCTCCTGCTGTCGGGTTCGATGGCAGCTTACGGCCAACGCTTCGAGGAGATCCGGGATCTCAACCCCTGGAATGAGGGATTCAACCGGGCCGGTCTGCGTTCTGATGCAAACTCCACCTTCTCCTATGCCGAGGTGTGGGGCGGTCTGGAACGTGGAGCGATGAGCGACCACTCCTGCTCTCCCGAGAGCTATACGGCCGGAGTGAAGACCGAGTCGATCCGCCACTTCGGGAAGATCTCCTATATGGGTCGATTTGCGTACGACTATCTGGATGGTCAGGAGATGTCGGGCTCGATGATGTTGCGTCCGGGCTACTGGCCCGTGGATATCTACGAATATACCCCGGGGCGCAAGGTGCGCGAACACTACGCCTTTGCGGGAGGTCTCTCGGCAGATCTGGGCAGCGAGTGGAGAGGAGGACTCTGGGTCGATTTCACCGCCGCCAACTACGCCAAGCGCAAGGACCTGCGCCACAAGAATACAGCCCTCGATCTGGAGGCCGCCCCCTCGGTGCAGTGGCACCGCGGAATTTGGTCGGTGGGTCTGGCCTACTTCTACGAGAAACACTCCGAGCGGGTGGAGGCCGAAGAGATCGGCTCCACGCCCGACTCCTACCTCGCCTTCTTCGACAAAGGACTCTATTATGGAGTGGAGGCCCTCTGGACCAGCAATGAGCTTCACCTCAACGAATCGGGCATCTCGGCCTTCCCCATCCAGAAACAGCTCCACGGGGCATCGCTCCAGTTGCAGTACGGCTCAATGCTGATCGGCCCCGGCGAACTCTTCGCCGAGGCTGAGTACCACCACACAAAGGGCGATTCGGGCGAGAAGGGGACCACCTGGCACCTCTTCGAGGGGGATGAACTGACGGGCCGCCTCCGCTGGCAGCGAGTTACGGCCGGAGGCTCGTTGCACCGCCTGCGGGGAGAGATTACCTGGGAGCAACTCTTCAACCGCGAGACCATCCTCTCGACCGAAACCGCGGGAGGCATCACCACCTCCACAATCTACGGTTCGGTGCCCATCTTCGAGAGCCGCCAACTGCGAAGCGACCTCTCCTACACCTGGCAACGGGCTGGCGACCGCATCGAAGTAGGTGCCGAGTACCTGCTGCAACGCAAACAATCCTCACTGCTCTACCCCCTGTTGCGCAGCCAGTCGCTGCGCCAATGGCGTGTACGAGCCGAGGGGCGTTGGGGGCTTGGAGGAGTCGATCTTTCGGCCGGGCTCTTCGGTTCGTGGGGCCGACAGGTTACCCACGAGAGCTGCGAAGGAGAATTACTGCCCGAGAGTCCCTACCCCACCCAACAACTCACCTACCTCAACTGGCAGAATGAGTTCCTCACCGCAACGCGCCTCGGGGCTCTCGCGGGTGTGCGGGTGACACTCTACCGCGAACTCTACATCGACCTCACAGCCCGCTACGAGCACGGCTTCCGTCTTCAGTATCTCCCTCAACCCAACCGTGTGGAGGCGATCCTGAGCCTGGGATACCGCTGGTAGAGAGGGAGAAAGAGGAGTGGGAGGCTACCCCCGACTCAAGAATTTTGAAGCTCTCTGTCCGGCTTCCGAAAATACCTAAAAGAGGGGATTGGGAGGGAAGAAAAAATCGCTACCTTTGTTCGTCGGGATCTACCCCGCCGATTGCAAACAGAAAATTTCAAATAAACCAAAAAATAGAAAACGATGAAAAAACTTTGGATTTTGGCAGCCCTGATGGCTGTTGTCGGATGCTCAAACGAGCCCGATGTTACGCCCGGAAGCGTAATGCCCGTATCGATTGACCCCACCATCACCCGCGCCACGGAGGTAGACTTCGAGCAGGGTGACCAGATCGGCCTCTCGATCCTCACGGCCGAGGGTAATCAGCTGGCCCTGAATGCCCCCTTCACCTTCAACGGTACCGCCTTCACCTCGGATGGGGGTCTGCTCTGGTACGAGGATCTGGGTCTGACCTCGACCCTGACAGCCTACTACCCCCTCTCGGAGGGTAACGCCATCCCCACGAACTTTGCCATTACGGCCGACCAGACGGGCGAGGGTTACTCAGCCTCCGACCTGATGATGGCCCGCAAGGAGGGTGTGAAGCCCTCGATCAATGCGGTGGATATGACCTTCTACCACAAGATGACCAAGATTATGATCGAGATTACGAACGACTACGGAATGAATGTGGAGGGCGTAACGCTCCACAACGTGGCCCAGCAGGCCCAGATCGACGTGGAGGCCCAGACGGCCGTCGCTGCCGAGGGTAGCGAGATTGTCTCGGTCAATGCCAAGGAGCTGGAGGCAGACAAGAAGTTCGCCGCCATCATCGTTCCCCAGAGCGTGGCGATGAAGGTGGATGTCTTGGTTAATGTCAACGGCACCATCGAGACCCACACCCAGCGTCTGGCCGAATCGACTCTTCAGAGCGGTGGCCAGTACACGATGCACGTAACGCTGCTCCCCTCCGACGTGGATGTTTCGCTCGACGGCGATATCTCCGACTGGGAGGATATGGGCTCGCTCGATGCCGGTGAGATCCCCTTCGAGGAGTTCGACGGCTACTTTGTTTATGACGGTGAGACCTACAAGACGGTTGTAATGGATGACGGCAACACCTGGATGGCCGAGAATCTGCGCTTCATCCCCGACGGCAAGACGGTATCGAGCGATCCTACGGTGGATTCCGGCATCTGGTATCCCGCAGCCAATGCCGAGAAGCAGGCCGATCCCGCTCTGGTGGCTACGCTGGGTCTGCTCTATGACACCGCTACGGCCTTTGGCGTGAAGGAGATAACCGAGGAGAACGCCTTCTCGTTCGAGGGTACGCAAGGTATCTGTCCCAAGGGCTGGCATATCCCCAGCTGTGCCGAGCTGACGGGTCTGGTCGGTCACTGCGCCAACTCGGCGATGACCAACACCGAGGCCCCCTACTACGATGCTTCGATCAGCGGTGCTTCGATCGCAGCCCTCTGCGCCGATGGTTTCAACTGGACTTCGGCCAGTGTCCGCAACAAGACCTCGTTGACGGGTAAGGGTTCCTACCTGGTGACCAACGTTACCAACAGCGAGGGCAATGTAGTTTATGGTGTGATGTGCTATGTGCTCGGTTCTACCTGCTATCAGGTGAAGAAGAACAACGAAGGCGTGATTACCAACTACCAGTACTACAACCTGATGTCCACCTGGAATGCCACCTTCGAGAAGATTACGGTAGCCTATGGCAATGTGATGGCCGGCGGTTCGCTGCGCTGTGTAAAGGACAAGGAGTAACACCTGATCCGACCGAACCGGAAGGGGGCTTTTTCGAAAGCCCCCTTCTCTTTTGGTCGGGTGGACAAAAAATTCTATCTTTGCGTAAACGAAAACGTTTTACCTATGATCAGTTTCAAATCGGACTATACGGCGGGGGCCCACCCCGAGGTATTGAAACGGCTGGTGGAGAGCAATCTGGAGCATACGGCCGGCTATGGGGCCGACCCCTATACGGCCGAGGCCGTAGCGCTGATTCGCCAGGCGGTGGGCGTGCCCGATGCCGAGGTGCACTTTCTGGTGGGCGGCACCCAGACCAATGCCACGGTGATTGATGCCCTGCTCCGCCACCACGAGGGGGTATTGGCTGCCGACACAGGCCATATCAACGTCCACGAAGCGGGAGCCATCGAGGCCTCGGGCCACAAGGTGTTGGCCCTGCCCCACCACGAAGGCAAGGTCTCGGCCGAGGCCGTAGAGGCCTATATTTCGACCTTCTATGCCGACGAAACGCATCCCCATATGGTCGCCCCGGGAATGCTATACATCTCGCAACCCACCGAGTTGGGGGCCATCTACCGACTCGAGGAGCTGGTGTCGCTCAGTCGGGTGTGCCGTCGCCACGCCATCCTCCTCTACATCGACGGAGCCCGCCTGGGCTACGCACTCGGAGCCGAGGGTGCCGACGTCACGTTGCGCGACATCGCCCGTCTGGCCGACATCTTCTACATCGGAGGAACCAAGATGGGCACCCTCTTCGGAGAGGCGGTGGTAGCCCGTCCGGGACTCCTGAACCACTTCTTCTCGCTGGTCAAACAACACGGAGCCCTATTGGCCAAGGGGCGACTGCTGGGATTGCAATTTGAGGTCCTCTTCCGCGACGGGCTCTACGAAGCAATCGGCCGTCGGGCGGTAGCTCTGGCCCTACGTCTTCGCGAAGCCTTCCGACGAGCCGGCTGCAAGGTGGCGGTGGAGTCTCCCACCAACCAGCAGTTCTTCCACCTCGACAACTGCCTGATTGATCGTCTGGCTCGCGAAGTGAGTTTCGAGTATTGGGGGCCGCGTGGTGAAAGGAGTTCCACCATACGCCTTGTCACCAGCTGGGCCACCACCGAAGAGGAGATCTCGCAATTGGAGAGCCTGTTGCAGGAGACACTGTAAGCGATCGGAAAGTAAAAAGATAGGGGCGGATGGTCTACCATCCGCCCCTATCTTTGAGGAGTAACCTTCGCGCGAATTAGAACTCCGATGTGAAGTAGAACTCAATATCCTTGAAATTCTCCTGGGCCAAAGCCAGCGCATAGCTCGTATCGGCCAGGAAGACATCGCGACCATGCTTATCAACGGCCATATTGGTATGCTTGCGACGCTTGAAATCGGCGAGTTGCTCCTGATTCTCACTGCGAATCCAACAAGCCTTGTGGATGGAGATAGGCTCCCAACGGCACTTGGCACCATATTCGTGCTCCAGACGATACTGAATCACCTCAAACTGGAGGGCTCCCACCGTACCGATAATCTTGCGACCATTGAGGCTTGAAGTGAAGAGCTGGGCCACACCCTCGTCCATCAGCTGATCAATACCCTTCGCCAACTGCTTGAACTTCAAGGGGTCGGCATTCTCAATGTAGCGGAACTGCTCGGGCGAGAAGGAGGGGATTCCGGTAAATTTGAGCTTTTCGCCCTCGGTGAAGGTATCACCGATGGCGAAGTTGCCCGTATCGTGCAGACCCACAATATCACCCGGATAGGCGAAGTCGATGATCGACTTCTTCTCGGCCATAAAGGCGGTGGGAGACGAGAACTTGAGCTGCTTGCCACTTCGCACGTGGAGGTAGTTCTTATTGCGCTCGAAGGTGCCCGAACAGATCTTCAGGAAGGCGATACGATCGCGGTGGTTCGGATCCATATTGGCGTGAATCTTAAAGATAAAGCCGGTAAGCTTGGCCTCCTCGGGCTCCACGGGACGCGTCTCGGTGGTGGAGGAGCGGGGCGAGGGGGCAATGCGGATGAAGCACTCCAAGAGCTCTCGAACACCGAAATTATTGACCGCCGAGCCAAAGAATACGGGAGCGAGGCTGCCCGAGAGGTACTCCTCTCGCTCGAAGGGGTCATAGACGCCCTCCACCAGCTCGATATCCTCGCGCAGTTGCTTGGCAAACTTCTCGCCGATGTGGTCGGCCAAAAGGGGTGACGAGAGATCCTTGATCTCGACGGTCGAGGCATCGGCCGTCTGACGCTCATCGGAGGTGAAGAGCGAGAGCTGCTCCTCATAGATGTTGTAGACCCCCTTGAAGGTATCGCCACTTGAGATGGGGAAAGAGAGGGGGCGCACCCGAATCTTCAACTCATTCTCCACCTCATCCAGCAGATCGAAGGGATCCTTGCAGGGGCGGTCGAGCTTGTTGATAAAGACAATCACGGGGGTATTTCGCATACGGCAGACCTCCATCAGCTTGCGGGTCTGCGACTCGACACCCTTTGCACCATCAATCACGATAATCACCGAATCGACCGCCGTCAAGGTGCGGTAGGTATCCTCGGCGAAATCCTCGTGACCCGGGGTATCCAGGATATTAATCTTGCGCTCCTTGTACTCGAATCCCATTACCGAGGTGGCCACCGAGATTCCGCGCTGACGCTCGATCTCCATAAAGTCGGAGGTGGCTCCCTTCTTGATTTTATTACTCTTCACAGCTCCCGCCACGTGGATGGCACCTCCAAAGAGGAGCAACTTCTCGGTAAGGGTCGTCTTACCGGCATCGGGGTGGGCAATGACCGCAAAGGTGCGGCGGCGTGTAATCTCTTCCTGTAACGTCATAGGTTTTTTGAGGCCCTGTCCGGCAGGGCATAGGGTTAATTCTTCGGATAATCGGTGTTGTAGTGGCAGCCAACCGACTCTTTGCGCTCACGCCCCTGCTTGATAACCAGGTAGGCCACGGCGATCATATTGCGAAGCTCGCAGAGTTCGCGGTTGGGCTTGGTCTTGCAGTAGAGCTCCTCCGTCTCCTCAAAGAGGAGATCCAAGCGGTGCATTGCGCGGTTCAGCGAGAGGTTGGAGCGCACGATACCGACATAGTTGGAGAGGATGGCCTGCATCTCTCGCTTCGACTGGATAATCATCAACATCTCCTCGGTATGCTGCGTTCCCTCGAAGTCCCAGTCGGGAATCCCCTCCTGAATCTCCACCTTATCGATCAGTTGGGCGGTGTGGCGGGCTGCCTGGTCGGCATAGACCACCGCCTCGATCAGCGAGTTGGAGGCGAGGCGATTGGCACCGTGCAGACCCGTGCAGGAGGCCTCTCCCAGCGCATAGAGATTGCGGATCGAGGTCTGACCGTTGAGATCAACCTTCACTCCACCACACGAGTAGTGGGCTGCGGGGGTGACGGGAATCCAATCCTTCGTGATATCGATGCCGATCGAGAGGCACTTTTCGTAGATATTCGGGAAGTGGCTCTTGATTGCCTCGGGCTCCTTGTGCGTAACATCCAGATAGACGAAATCCTCACCACGCTTGGTCATCTCACGATAGATGGCACGAGCCACCACATCACGCGGAGCCAGCGACTTCATCGGGTGATACTTGTCCATAAACTCCTCTCCATTCTGAAGGCGCAGAATGGCACCGAAACCACGCATCGCCTCGGTGATCAAGAAGTTGGGTTTCTCTCCCGGATTGTAGAGAGTCGTGGGGTGGAACTGGATAAACTCCATATCGCGGGTGATGGCCTTGGCTCGGTGGCACATTGCAATACCGTCGCCGGTGGCGACAATGGGGTTGGAGGTCGAGGAGTAGAGGTTACCACAACCGCCCGTGGCTACGATGGTAAACTTGGCGAGCATCGTCTCGATCTCGTTGGTCTTCTCGTTGAGGACATAGGCACCAAAGCAGGCCAGGCCTCGGGTGTGGCGCGTCACAAACTCGCCCAGATGGTGCTGGGTCAAGAGGTCAATGGCAAAGTGGTGCTCCAAAACCGTGATGTTGGGGTGCTCACGCACCGAGGCGATCAGGGCACGCTCGATCTCGGCTCCCGTAAGATCCTCGTGGTGGAGGATGCGGTGTTCGGAGTGTCCTCCCTCGCGGTTGAGCTCGAAACGTCCGTCGGGGGTCTTGTCAAAACGGGTACCCCAGCGAATCAGGTCGTTGATGAGCTCGGGGGCGCGACGCACCACCAGCTCCACCGCCTCTCGGTCGCAGACTCCGGCTCCACAGGTCAGGGTATCCTCAATGTGTTTTTCAAAGGTATCGGGGGCATAGGTCACCGAGCAGATGCCTCCCTGGGCATAGTTGGTGTTGGCCTCCTCGATTTCACCCTTTGTTACGATCGTTACGTGGCCGTGCTCGGCCGCCTTCAGGGCGAAGCTCAAACCGGCTGCGCCCGAACCAATAACCAGATAATCGCACTTCATCTTCCCGCGTTTTTAGGTTTCAAAGGGCTGAAAGTTGGGAAATCGGCCCTTACGACGGCAAAGATACAAAATAAATTCATACCTTTGTTCGACCATTCAAGATACTTTTTATGGAACCACGCAAAATCGACATAAACGACTTCGACTATCCGCTGCCCGAGGAGCGCATTGCCAAATTTCCGCTGGCCGAGCGCAGTCAATCCAAGTTGCTGCTCTACCGCGGGGGTGAGATTGCCGAGAGCCGTTTCGAGCGGCTGTCCGACCATCTGCCGGCGGGTTCGATGCTCGTCTTCAACAACACGAAGGTGATCCGCGCCCGCATCATTATGCAGAAACCCTCGGGGGGCCGCATCGAGGTCTTCTGCCTCGAGCCCCACACCCCGGCCGACTACGAACACGCCTTCACCGTCAAGGGGGAGTGCGTCTGGAGTTGTATCGTAGGCAACCTGAAGCGATGGAAAGAGGGGCCTCTGGAGATCTGCTTCGAGCTCGATGGTCGCCCCACGCAGTTGCGAGCCCATATGGTCGAGCGTGGCAGCCGTGAACACCTAATTCGCTTCGAGTGGGAGGCCGACCGCACCTTTGGCGAACTGCTTGAGGAGTTAGGACGCATCCCCATCCCCCCCTACCTCAACCGAGAGAGCGAGGAGATCGACAACACCCGCTATCAGACCGTCTACTCGAAATTTGAAGGATCGGTGGCCGCCCCCACGGCGGGTCTCCACTTCACCCCCGAACTGATCGAGCGGATGCAGGGTGAGGGATTCCACTTTGGTGAGGTGACACTCCACGTCGGAGCAGGCACCTTCCTGCCGGTCAAGGCGGAGGATGCCGCCGACCACCCGATGCACACCGAGCACTTTGAGGTCAATCTGCCGACACTGAAGACCCTGCGAGCCCATATGGGGGCCATTGTAGCGGTGGGCACCACCTCGGTACGCACCCTGGAGTCGCTGACGGCTCTGGCGTGGCGTATCCGACAGGGGAAAGAGCCCGCCGGCGAGGTGGTAGGCCAGTGGGAACTCTATGACATTCCGGCCGACTTCTCGGGCGAAGAGGCCCTCAATACGCTGATTTCCTACCTGGAGGAGAGGGGCGAAGAGCGAATCAAGGCGGCTACACGCATTATGATTACGCCGCTGGGCTACCGTTTCCGCATCGTAAAAAACATCATCACCAATTTTCACCAGCCGAAATCGACCCTGCTGCTGCTGGTCTCGGCCTACCTGGGGGAGGATTGGCGCAAGATCTACGACTACGCCCTGGGGCACGATTTCCGCTTTTTGAGCTACGGTGACTCGTCACTGCTGATGCGGTAATATCCTTTGGCTCAGATTTTGAGGATCAACAGGCGTCAAACAGTTCATAACAACAAGCGAAATGAAAAAGTATCGTTGCATTCCTTGTGGCTGGGAGTATGATCCCGCCGTAGGCGACCCCGAGAACGGCATTCCTGCCGGCACCCCCTTCTCCGAACTCCCCGACGAGTGGGCCTGTCCGCTTTGCGGAGCCGGCAAGGAGGATTTTGAAGCCATCGAAGAGTAGAAAACGGGGCCTTTTCCGGAGGCCCCGTTTTTATTTGGCAGAAGAGAAGTTCGTTTTTCGGGGTTTTATAAAAATTTTATTTAGCCCCAAGCCCCCGGTTTTGATTGTATTTCCGATTTTTATCCATATATTTGCAGATATTTCGGTTGAGCTTCCCCCTCAAGGGGAGTGACAAATCGGCAAAAGAAAGGGAAATTAACTGATTTACAAATTTTTAACACATTTTACGATTATGAAGAAATTTTTGAGCTTTTTCGCTTTTGCCCTGCTGGCAATTTCGATGGTAGCCTGCGGCGACGACACCAACGAACCCAAGCCCGACGGGGACGGTGGGCAGACCGAGCAGCCCGTTGACAAGTTGGGTGATCCCCAGGAGGGTCTCTACTGCACCGTTTCCTACTATGAGGTAGATGACAACAACCAGATCGTCGACGATTCGATTGAGTATTGCAATATGGCTCTGGTAAAGAGCGAGGCCGGTTATGACCTCTATGGTCTGCTCAACCTGCCCATCTTCCTGGTAGGTGATTACGATGCCAAGGAGAAGACCACCTATTTCAACGGTGACTTCTATCAGATGGACAACAAGGGCAACAAGACCGAAGTGGCCAACATCTGGCAGAACATCTTCTACTCCTTTGAGGATGTTGCAGAGGTAATCGCAATGCTGGAGGATGCTGGCTACGATGCCACCTACTACCGCGACCTGCTGGCCAACGGCTTCTCCTACATTGGTTATGTAATCGAGACCTTCGATGATCCCAATGCTATGCCCGAGGATATGGTTGACATCAAGCTGCTCTACTCGCTGAACGAGGCTGGTGAGAAGGTTCTCTCGTTTGACACCTTCATTTATGACAACGCCTACGCTCTCAAGCTCGATTTCGAGGGTTACATCACCGATATGCAGTACCTGATGTCGCTGGGCTTCATCAACCGTGGTACGCTCCTGATGAACGGTAACATCGACGAGGAGGGCAACCTGGTTACCCAGTCGCGTGCTTCGATGCTGCAGATCAACAACTTCAACATCAACAACAACTACGTGATGTTCAACGGCAACGACAACTTCGTTGGCAAGAAGGTTGTGCTCTAATCATCGGCTTTCATCCTACAAGCCGGCCCGTTTCTCGCGGGCCGGTTTTTTTATTTTTCTTTTTTTTCGTACCTTTGCTTTCATAACCTGTAAAGCGTATAGAAGAATGAAATTGCAACCATACCTCTGCCGCCTGCTGCTCTTCGCTACCCTCATCGGAGCAATTGCCTGCAACAAAGAGGAGCCCGACAACACCCCCACGATCGAAGAGAAGCCCGCCATCGAGGCCTTTGTCGTTGCGGGAGACTACCACTTCCAATCAGCCGAGTACCTCAACCCCGAGGGCGAGGTGACAGCCCGAGGCTACGACACCTTCCACATCGAGGTTAACGACGACGGAAGCTACACCCTGACCGGCCTGCTCTACTCGAGTGTCCGCTGGGATGGCTTTTACGACGAAACGAACAGCCAGCTCTGCCTCTCGGGCTGTGGCTGGAAATCGGATAGCGAGGGCAACTGGAGCGACAACGAGGGACGCAGCTGGTTCTCGATCCTCACCAACCGAGGCATTCTCTCGACCGATGCCTCAGGGGTGGAGCACTACGGTCTCTACGGCCTCTTCAGCTTCACCTCACAGGAGGTCTACCACGCCCCCGATGGAGATCCGCAGGCGATCTGCCGCATCAACGTCGACCCCAAGACGGGGGTTCCCACCTCCTTTGCCACGCTGTTGAGCTGCGAGTGTTGGGCTTGTGACGAGGCCGATTCCTCGCTGCCTGCCGCCTATGCCGGCACCAAAGGGTATGCTATCCCCGGCACAGAGATTGCAGCCGGAAAGGCTGCCAAGGAGTATGAGGAGGTTGGCGAGTAGCTTATGATGGAGACCATTATCGACTTTTTTGCCTCGTGGGGCTACGGAGGAATGTTCCTCTCGGCCCTTCTGGCCGGCAGTATCATCCCCTTCAGCTCGGAACTGGTCTTTGCGATGATGATTTCGGGAGGCAAGGCTCCGCTGTTGGTGCTGATCGCCGCCTCACTCGGCAACTTCCTCGGCAGTATGAGCTGCTATTGGGTGGGAATGCTCGGCAAGCGGGAGTGGATTCACCGCTGGCTCGGCGTAAGCGAAGAGAAACTCGACAAGGCGGCCCGCTTTCTGCAGGGGCGCGGAGCCTGGATGGGTTTTTTCACCTTTCTCCCCTACATTGGGGAGGCTACGGCCGTCACGCTCGGCATTATGCGGGCCCGACAGTCGATTGTCGCCCTCTCGATGCTGATCGGAAAGGTGGTTCGCTACGGCACTATTCTCTTGATTACGTTGGGAGTCATCTCTCTCTGATCCACCCTCACCCTACTCCGACCAACAATAACAAAAAAAAATCAGGCGAGCCGTTTGGCTCGCCTGATTCTCTATTAAGGATTGAGATTACTTGCTCAGCATCTCCAGGTCGCTCTTCGAGCTTACCAGCAGGTGCTCGAACGAACGCTGACCCGTACCACCGGGGATCTTGCCACCGACGATGACATTCTCCTTCAGATTCTCCAGATAGTCCACCTTGGCCTGGATTGCAGCCTCGTTGAGGACCTTCGTGGTCTCCTGGAACGAAGCGGCCGAGATGAAGCTCGAGGTCTGGAGGGCTGCACGGGTAATACCCTGCAGTACCTGGGTCGAGGTGGCGGGAACGATGTCGCGTACCTCCACGGGCTGCAGATCACGACGCTTCAGGCTCGAATTCTCGTCACGCAGCTTGCGAACCGAGATAATCTGGCCGGGCTGCACCGAGGTCGAGTCGCCGGCGTTGGTCACCACGACCTTGTCGTAGAGCTCGTCGTTGACATCCATAAACTCCCACTTGTCCACCAGCTGGTCCTCGAAGAAGCGGGTATCGCCCGGATCCTCGATCTTGACCTTCGACATCATCTGGCGAACGATAATCTCGAAGTGCTTGTCGTTGATCTTTACACCCTGCATACGGTATACCTCCTGTACCTCGTTCACGATGTACTCCTGTACCTTCGTGGGGCCGAGGATGTTGAGGATATCGGCCGGAGTGATGGCACCATCCGAAAGCGGGCTGCCGGCCTTCACATAGTCGTTCTCCTGAACGATGATCTGACGCGACAGGGGCACCAGGTAACGCTTCACATCGCCCTGCTTCGAGGTGATGATGATCTCGCGGTTACCGCGCTTGATCTTACCGAACGATACCTCACCATCGATCTCCGATACAATGGCGGGATTCGACGGATTACGGGCCTCGAAGAGCTCCGTAACACGCGGCAGACCTCCGGTGATATCGCCACCACCCTTACCTACGGCGCGCGGGATCTTGATTAGGATATCGCCGGCCTTGATCTTGGCGTTATCCTTCACCACCACGTGAGCCGTTACAGGCAGGTTGTAGGCCTTCACCTCCTCGCCCTCCTTGTTCAGGATCTTGATGACGGGGTTCTTGGTCTTATCCTTCGACTCAATGATCACCTTCTCCGAAAGACCGGTCTGCTCATCGCGCTCATCACGGTAGGTAACACCCTCGATCACAGCCTCATACTGGGCGCGACCCTCGTGCTCCGAGATGATTACGGCGTTGTAGGGATCCCACTCGCAGATCAGATCTCCCTTCTTCACCTCGGCACCATCCTTCATAAAGAGCGTGGCACCATAAGGCAGGTTGTGCGTATAGAGTACGATCTCGGTCTTGGGATCCACGATACGGAACTCCGACTGACGCGAGATCACCAGGTCGGTCGCCTCACCGGCGGCGTTCTTGGTCTTGATCGTACGCAGCTCGTCGATCTCCAGACGGCCCTCATACTTCGAAATTACGTTGGTCTCTACCGTCGTACCACCGGCCACACCACCGACGTGGAACGTACGGAGGGTCAGCTGCGTACCAGGCTCACCAATCGACTGAGCGGCAATCACCCCGACAACCTCACCCTTCTGGACCATACGAGCCGTAGCCAAGTTGCGGCCGTAGCACTTGGCGCAGACACCGCGACGGGCCTCACAGGTGAGTACCGAACGGATCTCCACCGACTCCAGCGGCGACTTCTCGATGGCCTCGGCAATCGACTCGGTGATCTCCTCACCGGCAGCACAGAGTACCTCACCGGTCAGGGGGTGGATTACGTCGTTCAAAGCCGTGCGACCCAGAATACGGTCGTAGAGCGTCTGTACCACGTCGTCGTTGCGCTTGATGGCCGTAGCCGTCAGACCACGCAGCGTACCGCAATCCTCCTCGTTGATGATCACATCCTGAGCCACATCCACCAGACGACGCGTCAGATAACCGGCGTCGGCCGTCTTCAAGGCGGTATCGGCAAGACCCTTACGGGCACCGTGGGTCGAGATAAAGTACTCGAGCACCGAAAGACCCTCCTTGAAGTTCGAGAGAATGGGGTTCTCAATTACCTGCTGACCACCCTCAACACCCGACTTCTGCGGCTTGGCCATCAGACCACGCATACCCGAGAGCTGACGAATCTGCTCCTTCGAACCACGGGCACCCGAGTCGAGCATCATATAGACGGGATTGAAACCATCCTGATCATTCTTCAGGGTATCGATCACCGTCTTGGTGAGCTTCGAGTTGATCGAAGTCCAGATATCGATGATCTGGTTGTAACGCTCGTTGTTGGTGATAAGACCCATATTATAGGACTCGATCACCTCGTCCGAACGGTCGTAACCCTCCTGTACGAGCTTCTGCTTCTCCTCGGGGATAATCACCGCGTCGAGGTTGAACGACAGACCGCCCTGGAAGGCCATACGATAACCCATATTCTTGATATCATCGAGGAAGGCAGCCACCTTATCGGCACCGGCCTTCTTCATCACTACGGCAATAATGTCACGCAGCGAACGCTTGGTCAGCACCTCGTTGATATAGCCTACCTCCTTGGGAACCACCTGGTTGAAGAGAATTCGACCGATGGTCGTCTCCTTCAGCACCTTCACGGGGTTACCCGCCTCGTCGAGATCCTCCACCATACACTTCACGGTGGCGTGCAGATCGGCTCGCTTCTCGTTGTAAGCGATGATTGCCTCCTCGGGACCATAGAAACAGAGGCCCTCACCCTTGACACCCTTACGGGGCTTGGTGATGTAGTAAAGACCCAGAACCATATCCTGCGAAGGCACGGTGATAGGAGCACCGTTGGCGGGGTTCAAGACGTTGTGCGAACCCAGCATCAGCAGCTGTGCCTCCAGAATGGCGGCATTGCCCAGCGGCAAGTGAACGGCCATCTGGTCACCATCGAAGTCGGCGTTGAAGGCCGTACACGACAGCGGGTGCAGCTGCATTGCCTTACCCTCGATCAGTTTGGGCTGGAAAGCCTGAATACCCAGACGGTGAAGCGTCGGGGCACGGTTCATCAATACGGGGTGACCCTTGATCACATTCTCCAGAATACCCCAGATAACGGGATCCTTTCGGTCAATGATCTTCTTGGCCGACTTCACCGTCTTCACGATACCGCGCTCGATAAGCTTGCGGATCACGAAAGGCTTGTAGAGCTCGGCAGCCATATCCTTGGGAATACCCATCTCGTGCATCTTAAGCTCGGGACCCACGACGATAACCGAACGGGCCGAGTAGTCCACACGCTTACCCAACAGATTCTGACGGAAGCGACCCTGCTTACCCTTCAGCGAGTCCGAGAGCGACTTCAGCGGGCGGTTCGACTCATTCTTCACGGCGTTGCTCTTGCGCGAGTTATCGAAGAGCGAATCGACAGCCTCCTGCAGCATACGCTTCTCGTTACGCAGAATCACCTCGGGAGCCTTGATCTCGATGAGTCGCTTCAGACGATTGTTACGAATGATGACACGACGATAGAGGTCGTTCAAATCCGACGTGGCGAAGCGGCCACCATCCAGGGGCACCAGCGGACGCAACTCGGGAGGCGTCACGGGAATCACCTTCAGCACCATCCACTCGGGCTTGTTCTTGCCATTCGAGGCACGGAACGACTCGATGACATTCAGACGCTTCAGAGCCTCGCTCTTACGCTGCTGCGAGGTCTCGGTCGAGGCCTTGTGACGCTCCTGATAGGAGAGCGTATCCAGATCAATCTGCTGCAGCAGGGTGAGGATAGCCTCGGCACCCATCATTGCAACAAACTTGTCGGGATCGTCATCGGGCAGCTGCTGGTTGCGAATCTCCTCGCCATTGGGGCCCTTCTTGGTGGGCAGCTGATCCAATACGTCGAGGTACTCCTTCTCGGCCAGGGTCTGCAGACGCTCGATACCCTGCTCGGCAGCGGCACCGGCATTGATAACCACGTAACGCTCGTAGTAGATGATCGACTCCAACTTCTTGGAGGGGATACCCAACAGATAGCCGATTTTCGAGGGGAGCGAACGGAAGTACCAAATGTGTACCACGGGCACCACCAGCGAGATGTGGCCCATACGCTCACGACGCACCTTCTTCTCGGTCACCTCCACACCACAACGGTCGCAGACGATGCCCTTGTAACGGATACGCTTGTACTTTCCGCAGTGGCACTCATAATCCTTCACGGGACCAAAGATGCGCTCGCAGAAGAGACCATCGCGCTCGGGCTTGTAGGTACGATAGTTAATCGTCTCGGGCTTCAGCACCTCACCGCTCGACTGGGCCATAATCTCCTCGGGAGAGGCCAGGCTGATCGAGATGCTGCTATACCCCGTATTTGCCTTATTTTCCTTATTGATTGGCATAAAAATCTCTTTTTCTCAATTATACCGACTAACTTTTACTCTAATTTCACCGACAGAGCCAGACCACGCAGCTCGTGCAGCAGCACGTTCATCGCCTCGGGGATACCGGGTCGGGGCAGATTATCGCCCTTCACGATTGCCTCGTAAGCCTTGGCACGGCCTACGACGTCATCCGACTTGATGGTCAGGATCTCCTGCAGGATGTTGGCGGCACCGAAGCCCTCCAGAGCCCAAACCTCCATCTCACCAAAACGCTGACCACCAAACTGGGCCTTACCACCCAGAGGCTGCTGCGTGATGAGCGAGTAGGGACCGATCGAACGGGCGTGCATCTTGTCGTCGATCATATGGCCCAGCTTGAGCATATAGATCACACCCACCGTCGCCGGCTGGTCGAACATCTCGCCCGTACCACCATCATAGAGATAGGTACGACCGCTGCGAGGAACACCGGCCTGAGCCGTGTACTCGTTGATCTGCTCGAGCGAAGCTCCGTCGAAGATCGGGGTGGCAAACTTCACACCCAGCTCACGACCGGCCCAGCCCAGTACGGTCTCATAGATCTGACCCAGGTTCATACGCGAAGGCACACCCAGCGGGTTCAGACAGATATCGACAATCGTACCGTCCGAGAGGAAGGGCATATCCTCGTCACGCACAATCTTCGCCACGATACCCTTGTTACCGTGACGACCGGCCATCTTATCACCCACCTTGAGCTTACGCTTCTTGGCGATGTAGACCTTGGCCATCTGGATCACACCGTTGGTCGGGATCTCGTCGCCGTTGGTGAGATTGGAGCTCTCACGCTTGATGGCGGCGTCATACTTCTTCCACTCGATGCTGTAGTTGTTAATCGTCAGCTCAATCAGGCTGTCGAGGTGCTCATCGCCGGTCCACTTACAGCTGCCCAGGTTGAGATAACCCTGGGGAACGCCCGTCTTCTCGTCAATCGACTTCATCGAGATCTCCTCCAACAGGGCACGCGTAAACTTCGTACCTGCGGGATAGAGCTCCACGCCGAAGTAGTCGGTGATACCGGTGGTTACCTTGCCGTTCAGGAGCTTCAAGAGCTTCTCTACCAGCACCTTCGTCAGGTTGGCAATCTGACCGGCAAACTTCTCGATCAACTGCTCCTGAGCCTGCTTCTCGGCGGCCTTCGAACGCTTCGACTCCTTGCCGGCACGGCTATAGAGCTTCGTATCGATTACCACACCGTGCAACGAAGGCTGTGCCTTCATCGAGGCATCCTTCACATCACCGGCCTTATCACCGAAGATGGCACGCAGCAGCTTCTCCTCGGGCGAGGGATCGCTCTCACCCTTCGGGGTGATCTTACCAATCAGGATATCGCCCGGATGTACGTTGGCACCAATGCGGATGATACCATTGGCATCCAGATCCTTGGTAGCCTCCTCGCTCACGTTGGGGATGTCGGAGGTCAGCTCCTCCACACCTCGCTTCGTATCGCGCACCTCCATAATATACTCGTCCACGTGTACCGAGGTGAAGATATCCTCACGCTGGATACGCTCCGAGATCACGATGGCATCCTCGAAGTTGTAACCCTTCCAGGGCATAAAGGCCACCTTCAGGTTGCGACCCAGTGCCAACTCGCCACCCTGCGTGGAGTAACCCTCCGTCAGGATCTGACCCTTGGTCACCTTGTCGCCCGTCAGCACCGTAGGCTTCAGGGTAATCGAGGTATTCTGGTTGGTACGACGATAGCGGGGCAGATCGTAGGTGGTAATCTCGGGACGGAACGAGGTGATCACCTCCTCCTCCGTGCGATTGTACTTCACCTGGATCTTCTGAGCATCGGCAAATACCACCTCACCGTCACCCTCGGCAACCACCTGGATGCGGCTGTCGATGATCATATCCTTCTCGATACCGGTACCCACAATGGGGGACTCGCAGGTGATCAGAGGTACTGCCTGACGCATCATGTTCGAACCCATCAGGGCACGGTTGGCATCGTCGTGCTCCAGGAAGGGAATGAGCGATGCAGCAATCGATGCAATCTGGTTGGGAGCCACGTCCATCAAATTTACCTCCTTTTCCGTTACCACGGGGAAGTCGGCACCCAGACGCGCCTTGATGCGGTCGGGCTGCAGGAAGTGACCCTCATCATCGATGGGCATATTCGACTGGGCAACCACCTTACCCTCCTCCTCCTCAGCGGAGTAGTAGCGGATGTGCGAGTTGTCCATATCGATCTGGCCATCCTCTACCGAACGATAGGGAGTCTCGATAAAGCCCATCTCCGAGATCTTCGCATAGACACAGAGCGACGAAATCAGACCGATGTTGGGGCCCTCGGGCGACTCAATGGGGCAGAGACGGCCGTAGTGGGTATAGTGTACGTCTCGCACCTCGAAACCGGCACGGTCACGCGAAAGACCACCGGGGCCGAGGGCCGAAAGACGACGCTTGTGTGTAACCTCCGACAGGGGGTTGATCTGGTCCATAAACTGCGAGAGCTGCGAGGTACCGAAGAAGGTGTTGATCACCGACGAGAGAGTCTTGGCATTGATCAGGTCAATCGGCGTAAATACCTCATTGTCACGCACGTTCATACGCTCACGGATGGTACGAGCCATACGCACGAAGCCCAGCGAGAACTGGTTCGAGAGCTGCTCGCCCACCGTGCGGACACGGCGGTTCGAAAGGTGGTCGATATCATCCACCTCGGCGCGCGAGTTGATGAGCTGGATCAGGTACTTGATGATGGCGATCATATCCTCGCGCGTCAGCGTACGGATGGCGGGATCGATATCCATCTCCAGCTTCTTGTTGATACGGAAGCGTCCTACGTCGCCCAGGTCGTAACGTTTGTCCGAGAAGAAGAGCTTGTCGATCACGTCACGAGCCGTAGCCTCATCGGGCGGCTCCGAAGCGCGCAGCTGTCTGTAGATATAGACCACGGCCTCCTTCTCAGAGTTACAGGTATCCTTCTGCAACGTGTTGTAGATGATCGAGAAGTCGACACCCGAGGGATTCTCCTTGTGCAGCAGGATGGTCTTGCAACCGGCATCGAGAATCTTCTCGATATCCTCCTCCTCCAGCACGGTCTCACGCTCGATGATCACATTGTTACGCTCGATGGAGTAAACCTCACCGGTATCCTCATCCACGAAGTCCTCCTGGTAGGAGGAGAGGACACGGGCAGCCAACTTGCGACCCACGGCCTTCTTCAGGTTCGATTTGGTCACCTTCACCTCATCGGCCAGGTCGAAGATCTCCAGAATCTGCTGGTCGGTCTCGAAGCCGATGGCGCGCAACAGGGTCGTTACGGGCAACTTCTTCTTACGATCGATGTAGGCATACATCACGTTGTTGATGTCGGTAGCAAACTCGATCCACGAACCCTTGAAGGGGATGATACGGGCCGAGTAGAGCTTCGTGCCATTGGTGTGCATCGACTGACCGAAGAATACACCGGGCGAACGGTGCAGCTGCGACACAATCACACGCTCGGCACCATTGATGACGAAGGTACCGCGCTCGGTCATATAGGGGATGTTACCAAAATAGACATCCTGAACCACCACGCCGAAGTCCTCGTGCTCGTCATCCGTGCAGTAGAGCTTCAACTTGGCCTTCAGGGGCACGCTGTAAGTCAGACCACGCTCCAGGCACTCCTCAATGGAGTAGCGGGGCGGATCGATATAGTAGTCGATGAATTCCAGAACGAAATTGTTCCGGGTATCTGTGATAGGGAAATTCTCCTGGAACACCTTGTAGAGGCCCTCGTTCTTACGATTCTCGGCCGTGGTGTCCATCTGGAAGAAATCACGGAAAGATTTGAGCTGTACCTCCAGCAAATCGGGATAAGGCACCCGGTTCTTTACGGTGGCAAAGCTGATTCGTTGTTCTGTTTTTGTCGCAGACATCGGTTATCCAATATTGGGGTTGATGTGTTTCGTTGTTGGGGGTTTCCTCCCCCATTTTTCCGAGTCGCCGCCTCGCTGCCGGATTTCTACCCGCAAACGGGGCTCCGCAGCCTTGGGCTACCCGAATTTGCCGGCTCCCAAAGGAGTTCGTTCCGCGAGCGCTCAAAAGGGAACGAAAATGGCAAAAAATGTGGGATTTTCATATCCCACTAATGCCCTCAGTGTAAACACATTACACCCTGAGAGCACCTCGAAAATCCAAACACCGGACACAGCTCTGATCGGCACTTCCGGTATTTAGACCACAAAAGGTATAGGGCTTACCGGAGTAAGCTCTATACCTGTTTGTGTGAATTGAAGCAGTAAACTACTTAACCTCAACCTCAGCACCAGCCTCCTCGAGCTGAGCCTTGATCGACTCGGCCTCCTCCTTGGAGACACCCTCCTTAACGGCCTTGGGAGCACCGTCAACCAGAGCCTTAGCGTCGCCCAGCGACAGACCAGCCAGCTCCTTAACGACCTTAATCACCTGAAGCTTGGCCTGACCGGCGCTCTTCAGAACTACATCCCACGAGGTCTTCTCAGCGGCAGCAGCCTCACCTGCGCCAGCAACGGGAGCAGCAACAGCAACAGCTGCAGCAGCGGGCTCAATGCCGTACTCCTCCTTGAGGATGGTTGCCAATTCATTTACCTCCTTTACAGTCAAATTTACCAATTCTTCTGCAAGTTTCTTTACATCTGCCATAGTTGTAATTTGTATTAAATTTTGTTTTTGTTCTTTAGATTAGTTGTTTCTTTCTTCGAGCGTCTTTACGAGGCCCGCAATCTTCTGACCGGCGTTAGCCTGCAGAGCCGAGATAACGTTCTTGGCGGGCGACTGCAGCAGAGCAACGATGTCGGCGATAAGCTCCTCGCGGCTCTTGATGTTGCAGAGCGTATCCAGCTGGTTGTCGCCTACATAAACGCAACCCTCCACATAAGCAGCCTTCAGGACCGGCTTGTCGCACGACTTGCGGAACTCCTTGATCAGCACTGCGGGGGCCTTGCCCGTGTTAGCAAACATTACCGAGGTGGAACCCTCCAATACGCTTACCAGATCAGCATCAGCCTTCTCAACCTTCTCCAGCGCCTTGCCGAAGAGGGTGTTCTTTACCACAACGAGCTTGATGTCGTTCTCGAAGCACTTGCGACGCAGCTTTGCGGTCTGCTCGGCGTTCAGTGCCTCAATGTTGGTAACATAGAAGTGAGGATAAGCGTTGAGCTGCTCGGCGAGGTTGTTAATTACAACCAGTTTTTCTTCCTTAGTCATTCTTTAATCCTCCCTCTTTTACTTGTTATCAATCGATTTGGGGTCAACCTGCACACCAGGGCTCATCGTCGTGGAGAGATAGATGCTCTTCACGTACGTACCCTTGGCAGCCGAAGGCTTCAGCTTCATAATCATCGAGAGCACCTCATTGGCATTGCCGACAATCTGCTCGGGAGTGAACGAAACCTTACCAATGGCCGTGTGTACGATACCGTACTTATCAACCTTGAAGTCGATCTTACCGGCCTTAACCTCCTTAACGGCCTTGCCAACCTCCATCGTAACCGTACCGGTCTTGGGGTTAGGCATCAGACCACGGGGACCCAGGATACGACCCAGAGCACCTACCTTACCCATCACGTTGGGGGTGGTGATGATCACATCCACGTCGGTCCAACCGCCCTTGATCTTCTCAACATACTCGTCCAGACCTACGTAGTCTGCACCGGCAGCCTTGGCCTCCTCCTCCTTGTCGGGGGTACAGAGTACCAGCACGCGTACCGTCTTACCGGTACCGTGGGGCAGCGTCACCACGCCACGAACCATCTGGTTCGCCTTACGGGGATCCACACCCAGACGTACGTCGATGTCAACCGAAGCGTCGAATTTCGTAAAGGTAATTTCCTTCAGAAGAGCGGCAGCCTCAACCAACTTGTAGACCTTGTTCGAATCTACCTTCGCGTAGGCAATCTTTTGATTTTTTGTCAACTTACTCATTCTTGTAGTCTAATTACAGATTAGGAAATTCGCCAACTACGCTGATACCCATACTGCGAGCAGTACCGGCAACCATACGCATTGCAGCCTCAAGCGTAAAGCAGTTCAGGTCGGGCATCTTGTCCTGAGCGATCTCCTTTACCTGATCCCAGGTAACCTGACCCACCTTATCACGGTTGGGCTGAGCGGAACCACTCTTGACCTTGGCTGCCTCCTTGAGCTGAATGGCCACGGGCGGCTGTTTAACGATGAAGTCAAACGACTTATCGCTATAAACGGTGATGATTACGGGAAGAACCTTACCGGCCTTGTCCTGCGTGCGAGCATTGAACTGCTTGCAGAAATCCATAATGTTCACACCCTTGGAACCCAGAGCGGGACCTACCGGGGGCGAAGGATTCGCGGCACCACCTTTGATCTGCAATTTAATAAATGCAGCAACCTCTTTTGCCATAGTTTTCCTTTGGTTAATTATTCTTTTTCAACTTGTGTATAGCTCAACTCCATAGGAGTCTTGCGTCCGAAAATCTTCACCGAGACGGTGAGCTTCTTGCGCTCTTCGTCGACACTCTCAATGGTACCTTGGAAGCTTGAGAATGGGCCGTCCGTAACCTTGACGACCTCGCCAACGAAGAACGGAACCTCGTTCTCCTCCTCCATTACGCTCAGCTCATCAACACGACCCAGAATACGACTCACCTCTTGTGGACGAAGCGGCGTAGCCTTCATCGTGCGACTCTCCTCCTTGGTGTCACCCAGGAAGCCCAAAACGTTCGGAGTATTGCGAATGATAATCGGAATTTGTCCTACCAACGCGGCTTCGATCAATACGTAGCCCGGGTACGATACCTTCTCCTTGGAGACCTTCTTGCCATTGCGAATGGTGTAGACCTTCTCCGTGGGAATAAGTACCTGTGAGATGTAATCCTCCAGATGGTTGTGGCGAATTTCGGCCTCAAGATACTCCTTGACCTTATTCTCCTTACCACCGATGGCACGGACTACATACCACTCTTTCTTAACTTCGCTCATTGCTTAAATCAACAGACAATTAACGACCGAGATTACCCAGGGTCTTATAGATCAGAGCCATCAGGTTCTCAAAGGTCACGTCCATCGCCAGCACAACCAACGCAAAAACAACCGAGGCAACCATTACCACGATCGTCGAGCTCTGCAGTTGTGCAAACGAGGGCCACGTTACTTTGTTAACCAGCTCGTTATAGGATTCTTTGAAATACTTAATCATAATCTTCTTCTTTTCTTCGAGCAGGAGCAGAGAGATTCGAACTCCCATCAACGGTTTTGGAGACCGCTATTCTACCCTTGAACTATGCTCCTAAAGTTGGGTAGTGTGTTTTGGCACACTACCCTTTTATTGTCGGTAATTACTCAACAATCGAGAGAATCTGACCGGCACCTACCGTACGACCACCCTCACGGATTGCGAAACGCAGACCCTCGTTCAGGGCTACAGGGTAGATCAGGGTTACGGTGATGGTAACGTGGTCACCAGGCATTACCATATCTACGCCGTCGGGCAGAGCAACCTCACCGGTTACGTCCATCGTACGGAGGTAGAACTGGGGACGATACTTGTTGTGGAACGGAGTGTGACGACCACCCTCTTCCTTCTTCAGTACGTAAACCTCAGCGGTGAACTTGGTGTGGGGCTTGATCGAGCCGGGCTTGGCAACAACCATACCACGCTTAACCTCCTTCTTGTCGATACCACGGAGCAGCAGACCTACGTTGTCACCAGCCTCGCCCTCGTCGAGCAGCTTACGGAACATCTCAACGCCGGTACAGGTCGAGTTCATCGACTTCTCGCCAAGACCTACGATCTCAACGGGATCACCTACGTGGATAATACCAGTCTCGATACGACCCGTTACTACGGTACCACGACCGGTAATCGAGAATACGTCCTCAACAGGCATCAGGAAGGGCTTCTCATTCTCACGGGGAGGAATGGGCACGTACTCGTCAACCGAGTCCATCAGCTCCATAATCTTCTCCTCCCAAACGGGCTCGCCGTTCAGACCACCCAGGGCCGAACCACGGATAACGGGAGCGTTATCACCGTCGAAATCGTACTTCGAGAGCAGGTCACGAACCTCCATCTCAACCAGGTCGAGCATCTCGGGATCGTCAACCATATCACACTTGTTCAGGAACACAACGATACGGGGAACGTTTACCTGCTTGGCCAGCAGAACGTGCTCGTTGGTCTGGGGCATAGGACCGTCGGTAGCGGCTACTACGAGGATGGCACCGTCCATCTGGGCAGCACCGGTAACCATATTCTTCACATAGTCGGCGTGACCCGGGCAGTCTACGTGAGCATAGTGACGACCAGCGGTCTGATACTCTACGTGCGAGGTGTTAATCGTAATACCACGCTCCTTCTCCTCAGGTGCGTTGTCGATCGAGTCGAACGAACGGAGCTCCGACAGACCCTTGTTTGCCAGAACGGTGGTGATAGCAGCGGTAAGGGTGGTCTTACCGTGGTCAACGTGTCCGATAGTACCGATGTTTACGTGCGGTTTCGAACGGTCAAATTTTTCTTTTGCCATAGCTTTAAAGTATTAAAAATTCAAAAATTCGTTTCGTTCAAGTTTTAAGTTTCATTTTACCGGAAAACGGCGTAACATACCGCCAGTTTTCCTCCTCAGAGAGCCGCGCGCCCTCCTCAAAAAAAAGCGACCCCGAAAGATCGTCGGCCATTGACCGAAACTGTCTGGTATGCCACCCGGCTCACCTTTTAGAGCGGAAGACGAGGCTCAAACTCGCGACCCTTAGCTTGGAAGGCTAATGCTCTATCAACTGAGCTACTTCCGCAAAAATACACCGTTCAGAATCTCCTTCTCTCAGATCCGAAGACCTTCGATCGAACTCCAACCGGCGTTTAAAGTGGGAAGAGATGGATTCGAACCACCGAAGGTATAAACCAGCAGATTTACAGTCTGCCCCATTTGGCCACTCTGGTATCTTCCCGTATGTACTTTTCCCAAACTTGCTTGCCCCGAACCCTTTCGACCCGAAGAGCCGATGGAGGGATTCGAACCCACGACCTGCTGATTACAAATCAGCTGCTCTGACCAGCTGAGCTACATCGGCAAATCCTTTGTTTGGGTTTGCAAAAGTATACATTAATTTTTAAACCACCAAATTTTTGGAGATAAAAATTTCAAATTCTTTCCAAAGAACTCATTTCGTCAAATCCCGCTTTGTCGGGGGCGAAATCGGGTGCAAATATAAACATATTATTCAGAATACGCAACATAGTTTTTAAGAAAACTTCCTCGGAGAGCCATTTTTTTTTATACCTATTTATATATAAGGGAGATTCTACCCCTTTCCGGCGGGGAGTTTGCACCTTAATATCGAAATAAATTACTACCTTTGTTGCGTGGCAACAAAGGCCACAGGTTTAGGTTAGGAACGAACAAAGAGAAAGAGAAAAACGTATGAAATCACTCAAAGAGTTATACCGCATCGGTTGTGGTCCCTCATCGAGCCACACGATGGGCCCCCGAAAGGCTGCCACCCTCTATGGAATGCGCCATCCGGAGGCTGCGGCCTTCCGCGTAACCCTCTACGGAGCCCTGGCAGCCACCGGTAAAGGGCATATGACCGACACGGCGATCATCGAGGCATTGACTCCCCGCCCTGTGGAGATTGTCTGGGAGCCCAAGATCGTCCTGGAGCGACACACCAACGGAATGAGATTCGAGGCCTTGAGCTCCACCGGCACCCCCTCGGATCCCTGGGTGGTCTTCAGTGTCGGCGGCGGAGCCCTGGATGGCGAGGGTATCGTTCACACCCACACCCCCGACATCTACGAGATGACGCGTCTGAGCCAGATTCTGGGATGGTGTGAGCGCACGGGCCACAGCTACTGGGAGTATGTCGAGCAGTGTGAGCCCTCCGATATTTGGGACTACCTGCGTGAGGTATGGCGCGTGATGCGCTCCAGCGTGGAGCGCGGTCTGGAGGCTGAGGGAGTGCTCCCTGGCCCGCTGAATCTGAGCCGCAAGGCAACCAAGTACCACATCAAGGCTCTGGGCTACAAGGCCAATCTTCAGACTCGAGGTCTGGTATTCGCCTACGCATTGGCCGTCAGCGAGGAGAATGCCTCGGGCGGCAAGATTGTCACGGCCCCAACCTGTGGTTCGTGTGGCGTAGTGCCGGCTGTCCTCTATCACCTGGAGAAGGGACACGGCTTCAGCGAGAAACGTATCCTGCGAGCCCTGGCCACGGCCGGTCTGGTGGGCAACATCGTCAAGCACAACGCCTCAATCTCGGGTGCTGAGGTAGGTTGTCAGGGTGAGGTCGGCGTCGCCTGTGCAATGGCGGCGGCTGCCGCCAACCAACTCTTTGGAGGTTCGCCGGCCCAGATTGAGTATGCCGCCGAGATGGGCCTGGAGCACCACCTGGGTATGACCTGTGACCCCGTCTGCGGACTGGTACAGATCCCCTGCATCGAGCGCAACGCATATGCAGCTACCCGAGCCCTGGATGCCAATATCTACTCCACCTTCACCGATGGTACCCACCGCGTATCGTTCGACCGCGTGGTGGAGGTGATGAAGCAGACGGGCCACGACCTCCCCTCGCTCTACAAGGAGACCTCCGAGGGCGGTTTGGCCAAGGATTACAAGCAAATGGAGTAGCGGAAGAGCCTTCAAAATTCAAAAAGGTGTTGCAACAGAAACGTGCAACACCTTTTTATTTTCGATTGGGTCAAAGAGCTTTTCAGACTCGTCTACGCTTGATCCAGCGGATCAACTCTCCGCCAGTGGCCACCAGCGAGGTCAAACCAATCAGACGGGACCACTCCGCCAGCGAAAGAGGCACGGTGCGGAAGACCTCGCCACCCCACTCCACGATAGCCATCTGACCCAGGCCGATCAGGAGCAACACCGCGAAGAAGGTGCGGCAACCACGATAGTCGAGACTGGTATTGTGGTGAGCAGCAAACCCCTTGGCGTTGAACATATTCCAAAATTGCAGAAAGACGAATACCGAGAAGAAGAGGGTGAGCTGATGCAGGGTAAGTTGCTCCGAGGCCCCGTACCAATGAAGGAGCATTCCGAGCAGCAGGGCGATGAAGAGGAGAGCCGTAAAGAGGAGCGTTACCCCCATCGAGCGCGAGATAATGAAATCTTCGCGACGGCGCGGCTTCTCACGCATCACCTCTTCGTTGGGGGGCAACGAGGCCATCGCCATCGCGGCAAAGGTGTCCATAATAAGGTTTACCCACAGAATCTGCACCACCGTCAGGGGCATCTCCGTACCGAAGAGGGTACCAAAGAAGAGAATGGCGATAGCCACCAGGTTGATGGTGAGTTGGAAGAGGATGAATCGCTGGATGTTGCGGTAGAGCGAACGTCCCCACAGCACCGCCGTGGCAATCGAAGAGAAACTGTCGTCGAGCAACGTAATGTCGCTGGCATCTTTCGCCACCGAGGTTCCCGAACCCATCGAGAGTCCCACATTGGCAAAGTTGAGAGCCGGAGCATCGTTCGTGCCATCACCCGTTACAGCCACCACCTCACCCCGCTGTTGCAGAAGGCGCACCAGACGTTGCTTATCGAGGGGGCGGGCACGCGAAAGAATCTTCAGTCGAGGAACAATCTCAAGGAGCTCCTCGTCACTCATTAAGGCAAACTCGGCACCCGTCAGGCGGCTCTGTTCTCCATCCGTTCGATCATCCCAAAGCCCGATCTGGCGGGCAATCTCGGTTGCTGTCGCAGGTGTGTCGCCCGTCACAATCTTGATGGCAATACCGGCTCCAAGGCATCGCTGCACCGCACCGGGAACCTCCTCACGCACCGGATCGGCAATGGCCGCCACGGCCACAAAGCGGAGTGACCCCTCATCCAGTGCCTCTCGGCAACTCGCCGCCGTCGTACGACAACAGGCAAAGCCCAGGGTACGCATTGCCCGATTCTGGTAGCCGAGCAACAACTCCTCGACCCCACTACCCTGCGCCTCTGCAGCACAGAGTCCCCGCACAATCTCGGGAGCCCCCTTCAAGGTAAGAAGTCGGCCTCCGTCAGGCAGTTCAATCAGGGTTGCCATATATTTGAGTTGCGTAGAGAAGGTGATGCGATCCACAATCTTCGCCTCGTGACGCAGGGACTCATAGTCATACCCCTCCGACCGCAGCCAAAGGAGCAGAGCCCCCTCGGTCGGATTTCCAAGCACCCGATCCTCACCATCGAGGAAGGCCGTGGAGTTCATCGCCACCATTCGGGGGAGTTCACCTCGCACCTCCTCGTCGAGCAGGGTCACCTCGTGAACGGTCATCTGGTTGCGAGTCAGAGTTCCGGTCTTGTCGGTGCAGATCACCGTCACGGCTCCCATCGTCTCGCAGGCGTGCATCTTACGCACCAGATTGTTGGTCTTGAGCATTCGCCGCATCGACATTGCCAGCGAGAGGGTGATGGCCATCGGCAGCCCCTCGGGAACCGCCATCACGATCATCACCACAGCAATCATAAAGCTCTCCAGCAGATAGCGGGCAATCGCCAGCCAATCCGCCTCCGGAGCAATTCCGCCAAAGAAGAAGCCCTTGACAAGTAGCACCACAAAGAGCAGGCCCGCCATCGTAAAGCCCACCTTCCCGATCAATGTCGAGAGGCGGTTGAGCTGTCGATTCAGCGGGGTCTCTTCGCCACTCTCCACGGTCGACTGCTCGGTTACACGCCCCGCCTCACTCCGATCGCCCACTCGTGTGGCAACAAAGAGACCGTAGCCATCGGTAACCGTGGTGCCTCGCAGCACCTCATTCGAGGGGTAGGTGGCCTCCGCATCAAACTCCTCGGGATGGGTCGTCTTCATCGTCTCCGGCTCACCCGTCAGGGTCGACTCGTTGACTCGCAACGAGACCGCCTCGACCAATTCTCCATCGGCCGGCACCGTCTCGCCCCCTTCGATGTGGATCCAGTCTCCCACCACCACCTCGCGGCGGGGAATCTCGCGGATCACACCTTCGCGCACCACCTTGACCGGCACCTCATCATTCACCTTGTTGAGGCGTTTGAAGCGACGCATTGCATCCCACTCAAAGAGGAATCCGACCCCCGTGGCCAGCAGGATGGCCGAGATGATACCGATTGTCTCGGTGAACTCTCCATCAAAGCAGGCAATACCAAGTGAGAGAGCGGCTGCCACCAGCAGGATACGGATGATGGGGTCGCGGAACTTATCCAAGAAGAGTTGCCACACCGAGTCGTCGGCGGGCGGCGTGATGACGTTCTCTCCGTGGAGACGGCGACTCTCCTCCACCTCCTCTTCGCTCAAACCCCGAGGGCCTTTCAACAGACTTTTATTCACGGATTAAAAGGTTGAGATGGATGAAAAGTTGCGGGTTGAGGCATCGAGGCGGACGGCAATGAAGAGCATCAGCGTAAAGGCCATCAGCGACGAACCGCCATAACTCATAAAGGGGAGCGGGATGCCCATCACGGGCATCAGTCCGATGGTCATTCCGATATTGACCATCACGTGGAAGAGCAGAATCGAGGCTACGCAGTAGCAATAGATACGTCCGAAGGACTCGGCCTGCCGCTCACCCATCCGCATCAGGCGGAAGATCAACAATCCATAGAGCGAGAGGAGGAAGATCGAGCCCACAAAGCCCCACTCCTCACCCACCGTGCAGAAGATGAAGTCGGTGTGCTTCTCCGGCACATATCCGTATTTGATCTGGGTGCCCTCCATAAAGCCCTTGCCCCAGAAACCTCCCGAGCCGATGGCGATCTTCGACTGGATCACATTATAGCCGAGGTCCGTAGGGTCATCCTTGAGGCCCAAAAAGACACGGATACGATTCTGCTGGTGCTCCTTGAGGATTGAGTTGAAGACATAATCGGTGGTGTCGAGGAAGGCCAGCGAACAGAGGAAGAGTCCTAGAATCATCAGGGCATTCATCAGTCGGGCACGGAAGGCGTAGATACCGGCCACCAGAGCTCCGATCAGGCTAGCCGTCAGGAGAGCCCCGTAATAGGAGAGACTCTCGAAGAGGAAGAAGAGCAGCAGGCTCCCCAGCAGGATCGACGCAAGGAAGATGATGCGCGAACGGAACTGTCGGTTCATCATCCCCTCCGAGAGGGTATAGATCAGCAGGATGAGCAGCAACAGAGCCGTCGGAGAGAGGAGGAACGAGATGATGAAGAGGGCCACCACCATCAAAATCGGAACACAGAGCCACTTGTTCAACCCCTCGCGGTAGAGGACAAAGAGGAACGAGCCGAGGACGATACCCGAGCCGGTATCATTCTGCAATACAATGATGGCCAGCGGCACCAGCAACAGCAGACCGACCTTGACAATGTCACTCGGGCGGCTGATCGAGAAGTTGTACTCGCTCATCAGACGCGCCAGGGCGAGGGCCGTGGCGATTTTGGCCACCTCCACCGGCTGCCAATTCATCACACCGAGGTTGATCCACGCCTTGGCACCGTTAATCTCGGTGCCGATAACCAGCGTGGCAAGCAGCAAGACAATACCCACGCCATAGGCCACATAGGCCCACTTGTGGAAGATGCTCGCATCGAGCAGCAACACCAGCAGGGCAAAGAGCAACGAAACTCCCGCCCAGACAAGTTGCTTCATATAGAAATTGCCAAACGAGAAGGGCCCGCCCACCGAATCCTCCGACGAAGCGGAGGTGATACAGAGGCACCCAAAGGCCACAATCAAGAGGTAACAGAGGATTGTCAGCCAATCCACCCCCTCAAACAGTCCGATTTTCTCACTTCTTCTCTGCATAGGTCGGATAGTTTATTCGCATCTCCTTGATATGCTTCACCAGTTGGGGACGCGTGATGGTATCGGTCAGGTAGTACTCCTCCAGGAGGCTGGCGATGGGAAGAGCCACCGTGGCTCCGAAGCCGCCATTTTCGATATAGACCGAGATGGCGATCTTGGGGTTATCCTTCGGTGCGAAGGAGAGGAAGGTGGAGTGATCCCTGCCGTGGGGATTCTGTGCCGTACCCGTCTTTCCGCAGACATCCAGCCCCTCCAGACGGGCCGAGCCCGAAGTTCCGGCAACGTGCACGCCTCGCCACATACCCTCGACGATGGGATCGAAATATTTGGGATCGACCTTCGTGTATTGACGCTCGTAGAAGCGGCGGTCGATCGAATCCTGTCCCTCGATCTCCCGAACAATGTGGGGGATGTAGTAGTAGCCGCGGTTGGCGATGATGGCCGCCAGATTGGCCATCTGGAGCGGGGTACAACCCAACTCACCCTGACCGATCGAGAGCGAAACGGTGGTCAGAGAGTTCCACGAGCGGCGATAGGTGCGGTCATAGGAGCCTCGTGTGGGAACCGTACCGCTACCCTCACTCAAGAAGTCGGAGCCCAACTTGCGACCGAAGCCAAAACTTAAGACATAGTCCCGCCACACATCAAAACCATCCTTCACGCTCGCATACTTCGGATTGTCAAGGATATTACGGTAGACGTGACAGAAGTAGGCGTTGCAGGAGTGAGCCACGGCATCGCGCAGATCGAGTGGCGAGGAGTGGGCGTGACATCCCACCTTCAGACCACGCGAGGTGTAACCCATATGGCACGAATAGCGGGTCGAAGGGGTCAATACCCCCTCCTGCATACCAATCAGACCCTGCACCAGCTTGAAGGTGGAGCCCGGAGGATATTTGGCACTCACGGCACGATTAAACATCGGGGTCCGAGGATTATAAAGCATCTCCATATAGTGGTTGCCTCGCTCACGTCCCACCAGTTGGTCAGGATCGTAGGTGGGCGACGAAACCATCATCAGGATCTCGCCCGTCGAGGGCTCAATGGCCACGGCGGCACCCACCTTGCCCTCCATCAACTCCTCGCAGAACTTCTGGAGCTTGGCATCAATCGTACAGATGATATACTTGCCCGGCACAGGCAAGGTGTCGAGAGCCCCGCCCATATAGGAGCCTTTGATGGCTCCGTGGGCATCACGCTCCAATACCTTCACCCCCTTGTGGCCACGCAACACCTGCTCATAGGCCGACTCCACGCCCGTGATGCCGATGTAGTCGCCCTCGCTGTAGTACTCGTCACGCTCCAGGTGACGCTGGTTCACCTCGCCCACATAGCCCAGGAGGTTACCTCCCACCTGCATCGGATATTCACGCTCGGTGCGATAGACGGCGTGGAAACCCTGAAAGCCGCACGCCTCAAAGCGCAGTTTATCCTCCTTCGAGAGGTGATTCAGCACCAAATGGGGGGCACGGGGAGCACTTCGGGCTCG
Organism: Alistipes sp.; assembly: GCA_045602705.1. Lineage (GTDB taxonomy): Bacteria > Bacteroidota > Bacteroidia > Bacteroidales > Rikenellaceae > Alistipes. Next base: position 52,628 of record JAZSCB010000012.1, on the reverse strand, counting down.
CTTCAACTCTCGGATCAACTTCTCTTTCGTGATACCAAGCACCGAGCACATCGTCACCGTATCAAAACCCTTGCGGTTCATTTCGCGGTAGATCACCATCAGGTCATAGCTCTCGCGGCTCTTGACCAGATAATCTCCGTTGCGGTCGAAAACCTCGCCACGCGGAGGATACTGCACCTCGTAACGCAGGGCCTGACGAGCTCGCAGTTTGCTCGACTCCGAATCGATGATTTGCAAATAGAAGAGTCGCCCGGCAAAGACAAACAAGATCAGCAGGACAATGATTTGGAGCGTTCTTGCCCGCCCCCGGGCCTCAAAATCATTCATAATCGCGACATCTTACCCACAAAGAGTTGTGAAAGCAGCCAGACAAAGAGCATCGTCACCAGGCTGCTGAGTGCGAAGCGAATCAAAGTGTAAGGGAGCAGGCTCCACGAGAGGCTCTCCAGCAGGAAGAAACTCAAGTGGTGCAGCCCGACAAAGAGCAGCAGATAGAGCATAAAGGAGTAGTTGCCCAATCGCCAGACGGTGGGAATACCCCCCTCGCGTACCGTCTCGCGGCCACAGGCCACCTGCAACACCATTTGGCGCGAAAAGGCGGCCAAAAGGGTCGTTGCCGTATTGATTCCCTCCAGGCCCATCGTCCAATCCATCACCAGACCCGTCACCAGGCCACAGCCGAGCATTACAATCGGCAGGGTCTCCATCGGCAACAGGGCGATGAAGGCGATATAGATCAGCGGACTCAGGTAGACCGAGAGTGCCAGGTGGTCAAAGAAGAAGACCTGCAACAACAGGGTTACCAGAAAGAGAAGCAGATAGGAGAGTATGCGTATCATCAGTGGTAGCGTTTTTTAAGTTTGGCCTCCAGGCCCTTGATCTCCTCACGGCCACTCGGACGCAACAGAATCACCTCCTGCAGGGCACCGATGTCGGCCTTCAAACGAATCTTCACGCGGTAGAAGTCGCCCGTCTCATTCAGGCGGAAACTCTCCACCGTACCAATCGGCACATTGGCCGGGAAGTAGCCCGAGAAACCGGTCGAGAGAACCTCATCACCCACCTCGATTCCCTCGGCATACTTTGAGAGGTTCTCCATCCAGACAAAGCGTTTGTCGCCCCCTTGCCAGTGGATCGACTCATAGATGTCGGGGTAGTCGGCCAAATGGCCGCTCGCCTTGAAGTGGGGACTCAGCACCGAGAGGGCCACCGAGTAGTTTTCCGAGGCACTCACCACATAGCCCACCATTGCCCCGCTCTCGGAGAGAACCGCCATATCGGGCTCCACACCATCCCGCTCCCCGCGATTCAAGACAATGAAATTGTGGGTACGATTGACACTGCTGGTCGTCACACGGGCCGTGGTAAAGAAGAAGGGCATCGAGGCCATCGAATCACGCAGCAATTGCAGATCTCCCTCCGCCTCGGCAGCCCGATAGCGGGTCAGCTCCTCCTCGAGCTCCACTACGCGGGCCGTCAGACGGCGATTCTCCACACCGAGCGACCAGAAGTTTCTCACCCGCGTAAAGAAGCCCTGCACACCTCCCACCACCTGGTTTGAGCGGGTCAGCAGACGCGCCTGGGCATAGGGATTCGAGGTGGCATACTGGCTCAAGGCAAAGAGCTCCAGCACCACAAAGAGCACCGGCACATAGACACTGCGGATGAATGCGATCAGTTTACGCACAGATTCTTTCTCTTAAAGGGTTATCCACCAAAACGGGACTGTTCGACCTCGAGTCGGACAGCCCCCTTTTTGGCTTGAGAATTTCGACTTTTCGATCCGAACTTCCCCTAATTTCCCTTCATCAGGAAGGAGAAGTTGTTGATATTCTTCAGGGCGATACCCGTACCACGAGCCACCGCACGCAGGGGATCCTCTGCCACGTGGAAGGGGATACCGGTCTTCTCGCTCAAACGGCGATCCAGGCCCTTCAGCAGGGCTCCACCACCGGCCAGATAGATACCATTCTTCACGATGTCGGCATACAACTCGGGCGGAATGGTCTCCAGCACCTTCATCAAGGCCGCATCGAGCTTCACGAGCGACTTCTCCAGCGCATAGGCAATCTCGTTGTAGTTGAGCGAGATGGTCTGGGGCAGGAAGGTGAGCATATTGGGACCCGTCACCTCAAAATCCTCCGGAGCATCCTCCAGCACGGGAACCGCAGCACCGATGGCGCACTTGATGGCCTCGGCCGTACGCTCACCAATGCGGATGTTGTGCTGCTGACGCACATAGTTCTGAATATCGGCCGTAAAGACATCTCCGGCGATATTGATCGACTCCGAGCAGACGATACCGCCCAGCGAGATACAGGCAATCTCCGAGGTGCCGCCACCGATGTCAATCACCATATTACCGGCCGGAGCCTCCACATCCAGACCGGCACCCAGCGCAGCAGCCATCGGCTCGTAGATCATATAGACCTCACGACCACCGGCGTGCTCGGCCGAGTCGCGCACGGCACGAATCTCCACGTTGGTCGAACCCGAGGGGATGCAGACCACCATACGAAGCGAGGGCGAGAAGAGGCTGCCCGAGGTCTTCACCTTCTTGATCATACCGCGCAGCATCAACTCCGTGGCATTAAAATCGGCAATCACACCATCCTTCAACGGACGAATCGTGCGAATGTTGGGGTTGGTCTTCTCGTGCATCAGGCGAGCCTGGTGACCGATGGCCACCAACTTACCCGAGTGGTTGTCCAGGGCCACGATCGAGGGCTCATCCACCACCACCTTGTTGTTGTATATGACCAGCGTATTGGCCGTTCCGAGATCGATGGCCAACTCTTGCGTCAATGAAAAAATACCCATAGTTCTATTTGTCCAAATTTTTCAATTTCAATAACTTACATATCACCAATCGGGGATACGGCTATACCCTGTGCAAAGGTAGTAAAAAGATTGGAGAAAAATGGAAATTTTCTATGCCATTTTTTCAACATTTTTCTTCGAAAAGGGAGGGCGTCGAAACAAAGACTCCGCAGAAGAGCCTCCAAAAGAGCTCCCCTGCGGAGTTATTCTCCCAGATTTCTCCCGAATTAGAAGAGACCCGTGTAGGTCGAGGGGGAGAGGCGGCGCAACTCCTCCTTCACCTCCTCCGAGACGTTGAGCTCCTCGATGAAGGCAGCAATCGACTCGGCTGTAATGTGGGTATTGGTGCGCGTAAGGGCCTTCAGCGCCTCATAGGGCTTGGGATAGCCCTCACGGCGCAAGATCGTCTGGATACCCTCGGCCACCACGGCCCAGTTATTCTCCAGATCACGAGCCAGTGCCTCCTCGTTGAGAAGCACCTTGCCCAGGCCCTTCATCAGCGACTGCAGACCAATCAGCGTATGAGCCACCGGAACACCGATGTTACGCAGCACCGTGGAGTCGGTCAGATCGCGCTGCAAGCGCGAAATGGGCAGTTTGGCCGCCAAGTGCTCATAAAGGGCATTGGCCACGCCAAAGTTACCCTCGGCATTCTCGAAGTCGATGGGATTGACCTTGTGAGGCATTGCACTCGAACCCACCTCACCGGCCTTGATGCGCTGCTTGAAGTACTCCATCGAGATATAGGTCCACATATCGCGGCAGAGGTCGATCAAAATGGTATTGATGCGCTTCAGCACATCGAAGATGGCAGCCAGATTGTCGTAGTGCTCAATCTGGGTCGTATACTGCGAACGCTCCAACCCCAACACATTGTTTACGAAATCGTTGGCAAACTCCACCCACTCCACTTCGGGATAGGCCACGTGGTGAGCGTTGAAGTTACCCGTGGCGCCGCCGAACTTGGCAGGAACCCCCAGGGCGCAGAGCTGTCGATACTGCTTGTCCAGACGCTCCACAAAGACCAAAAACTCCTTGCCCAAGCGGGTGGGCGAAGCAGGCTGTCCGTGAGTGCGGGCCAGCATCGAGACCTCCTTCCACTCGGTAGCAAAACCCTCCAGGCGGTCAATCAGCTCCTCAATGGCGGGATAGAACACCTCCTCCAGGCCCTCCTTCAGCGAGAGGGGGATCGAGGTGTTGTTGATATCCTGCGAGGTAAGACCAAAGTGAACAAACTCCTTGTAAGCCTCCATTCCCAGCTCATCCATCTTCTCCTTGAGCAGATACTCGATGGCCTTCACATCGTGGTTGGTTACCGACTCGATCTCCTTCACGCGCTCGGCATCGGCCAGCGAGAAGTCGGTGTAGAGGGTGCGCAGGGCCTCCAGCTTCTCGGCAGGAACCGAGGCAAGCTGCGGGAGCGGAAGCTCACACAGGGCAATGAAGTACTCCACCTCCACACGAATGCGATAGCGAATCAGGGCTGCCTCCGAAAAATAGTTACCCAACTTGTCCGTCTTGGAGCGGTAGCGACCGTCCACCGGCGAAATGGCCGTCAAGGCCGTCAATTCTTTCATATTATTCTCTGTTTTTGTCATTCTCTCTGATTCTGTTCGATTGGCGACACCATCCGCCACGCAAAGATACAAATAAAGAGGGACTTTACAACACTTCCGGCACTGTTTTTACAAAAGAGAGGGGATCGAAAAGGGTGTTACACCCCTAAAAGCGACTCAAATGAGGTCGTTTGGTGCAAATAAACGGAATAATTTTATCAAGTCGGTAATTTTTTGTACCTTTGACCGTTTGAAACAAGAACCTAAGAGCAAACAATGAACTGGATAAATGCCCTGTTGGACGGCATCGTCACCTTCATCAAGCGCAACCCGCTCTTCTGCCTGATGGTGGTGATGCTCGCCCTGATGGCCCCCTCGGTACTGAAGGGGCTGGCCGCCTTTGCCCTCTACTTCCTGATCGGCATCCTCCTCTTCGGCGTGGTACTGGTGCTGTTGTTGCGCTGGCGACTGAAGAGTGCCCAACGCTCGATGGAGGAGCAGTTCCGCCAGGCGGGCCGCACCCCGGGGACTCCGCCGGGAGGCTCCCAAAACACCCCCCGAGAGGGTGAGGTGAAGGTCTATCGCACGGCCGAGACCCCCGAAAAGCGCATCAAGGAGGATGTGGGCGACTATGTCGAGTTCGAAGAGACCAAAAACAAGTAACCTATGCTGAAGATTTTCGAACAGATCGGTCGCTACTTCCTGCTGATGAAAAAGGTCTTTTCCCGTCCGGAGAAGATCTCGATTTATCGTCGTCGCATCCTCTTCGAGATGGATGCCCTGGGCATCAACTCGATCGGCCTCACGGCCATCATCTCGGTCTTCATCGGAGCCGTGATCACGCTCCAGATGTCGATCAACCTCGAGTCGCCCTTCATCCCCCAGTACCTGATCGGTTACGCCACGCGCGAGACCCTGATTTTGGAGTTCTCCTCCACGGTGGTAGCCCTGATTCTGGCCGGTAAGGTAGGCTCGACGATCGCCTCCGAGATCGGCACGATGCGCATTACCGAACAGATTGATGCCCTGGAGATTATGGGCGTAAACTCTGCCTCCTATCTCATCCTTCCGAAGATCGTGGCTGCGGTGCTCTTCTTCCCCTTCCTGACGATCCTCTCGATCCTGATCGGCATCATCGGCGGCTATGTCATCGCCCTCTTCACCGGCATTATGATCCCCGACGACTATGTGGAGGGTCTGCTCTACGATTTCCGCGTCTACTCGATCATCTACTCGCTCATCAAGACCTCGGTCTTTGCCTTCCTTATCACTTCGATTTCCGCCTTCTGCGGCTACTACGCCGCCGGCAACTCGCTCGAAGTGGGCAAGGCCTCGACCCGCGCCGTGGTAGCCTCCTCGATCGTCATTATGATCTTTAACCTCATCCTCACGCAAATACTCCTTATATGATAAAGGCCGACCATCTGATCAAGACCTTCGACGGTCGCACCGTCCTAAACGATGTCTCTGCCACCTTCGATAGTGGCAAGACCAACCTCATCATCGGCAAGAGCGGCTCGGGCAAGACCGTGCTGTTGAAAAGCCTGGTAGGCCTCCACGAGGTCGATTCAGGTAGCGTGTGGTATGACGAGGTGAACTTCTCGCGGCTGGGTTTTGCCGAGCGCAAGGCAATCCGCAAGGATATCGGTATGATCTTCCAGGGAGGAGCCCTGCTTGACTCCTCGACCGTGGAGGAGAACATCAAACTGCCGCTCGATCTCTTCACCGAGCAGTCGGAGGAGGAGAAACTCGAGCGCGTGAACTTCTGCCTGAAGCGCGTCAATCTAGAGAATGCCAACCACCTCTACCCCTCGGAACTCTCGGGCGGTATGATCAAGCGCACGGCCATCGCCCGCGCCATCGTGCTCAACCCCCGCTACCTCTTCTGCGACGAGCCTAACTCGGGCCTCGATCCTCAGACTTCGATCGTGATCGACAACCTGATCCGCGAGATCACCGAGGAGTACAACATCACCACCATCATCAACACCCACGATATGAACTCGGTGATGGAGATTGGCGAGAAGATCGTCTTCATCTACGAAGGCAACAAGTGGTGGGAGGGGAACAAGGAGGAGATCCTCCACTCCGACAACCGCGAGCTCAACGACTTTGTCTTTGCTTCGGCAATGGCCAAGCGGGCACGAGCCGTCCGATAAAACACACACTCCCTCAAAGCCGCAACAACGGGGCACCACAATGATTCAAAAAGCCCCAAAGCGACCAAAAAATGAGATTTTTGGCCCAATTTTGGCAAAGAAAGTGTGATTTAATAAAAAAAATTAAAATTTTATTTGCATAACCGACGCAAAGTATATATTTTTGCACTGTGAAAAAAATAACGCAGAACGGGAACTTCCCGAGATGCGAGCGAATTAAGATCCGTTTTGAAGATTTTTTTATTCATTTATATTTAACATTCAACAACTATGGCAACTATTAAAATTGGTATCAACGGCTTCGGTCGTATCGGCCGTCTGGTTTTCCGTGCAGCCTGCACCAACGAGCACATTGAGGTAGTGGGTATTAACGACCTCGTGCCCGTGGATTATATGGCTTATATGCTCAAGTATGACACGATGCACGGCAAGTTCCAGGGCACCGTGGATTTCGACACCGAGAAGAGCCTGCTGATCGTAAACGGCAAGTCGATCCGCGTAACCGCCGAGAAGGATCCCGCCAACCTGAAGTGGAACGAGGTAGGTGCTGAGTATGTAGTGGAGTCGACCGGTCTCTTCCTCACCAAGGAGAAGGCTCAGGCTCACATCAATGCCGGTGCCAAGTATGTGGTTATGTCGGCCCCCTCGAAGGACGACACCCCGATGTTTGTTTGCGGTGTAAACACCGACACCTATGCCGGCCAGACCATCGTATCGAACGCTTCGTGTACCACCAACTGTCTGGCTCCCGTAGCCAAGGTGCTGAACGACAAGTTCGGTATCGTAAATGGTCTGATGACCACCGTTCACTCGATCACCGCTACCCAAAAGACCGTGGATGGTCCCTCGTTGAAGGATTGGCGTGGTGGCCGTGCCGCTTCGGGCAACATCATCCCCTCGTCGACCGGTGCCGCCAAGGCCGTAGGCAAGGTAATCCCCGCCCTGAATGGCAAGCTGACCGGTATGTCGATGCGTGTTCCCACGATCGATGTTTCGGTTGTTGACCTGACCGTAAACCTCGAGAAGCCCGCTACCTACGCTGAGGTATGTGCCGCTATGAAGGAGGCTTCGGAGGGCGAGTTCAAGGGTATCCTGGGCTACACCGAGGATGCTGTAGTTTCGTCGGACTTCCTGGGTGACGCTCGCACGTCGATCTTCGATGCCACCGCCGGTATCGCTATCTCGGATACCTTTATGAAGGTTGTTTCGTGGTACGACAACGAGTGGGGTTACTCGAACAAGGTGCTGATGCTCATCGAGAAGATGTACGCCTACAACAACAAGTAGTCGATTACTTCCGATCACAAAAAAGGCTGTCCGCAAGGGACAGCCTTTTTTATTTTTTGTACGGAGAGGGCTTGGCAAAGGGACAACCTGTGAGATGCCCGTTTCGCAGCCCAACTCCCCTACTCGGTTTTGAAGAGATCGACCTCTCCCCGCTCCACCTTGCCATAGATGGCCGCCAACTCTCCGATGGCGGGAGAGATCAAGGCCAGCGTATCGCTCACGGGAGACTTGTCTCCCTCTCCCTTGATACGATAGAGCATTGCGGCATAAAGGGCCCGGAATTGCAACTCGGTATCACTCATCTCGGCCTGCTCCTTGCCCAAAATCAGCCGCAGGCGCGGCAGTTCGGGAGCCACACGGGCAAAGGTCGTGCGGTAGTGGGCTCCCAACGGGAGCTCCATCAGTTGCAGATGCAGGTCGTGGAGATCACGAATCAAGTGGAGCGTATGCTCCAGATGTCCCTGTGACTCCTTTCCCTCCTGACGCAGGAGGTTGCCGATCTCCATATACCAGATCAGGAAGTTGTTCTTCCCCTCATCAGGAATATCACGCGGAGCTACCAACTGGGAGTAGATCGCCTCGGGGCTGAACTGCAGGGCACGCAACAGATCCTCCAACTGCCAGAGGTAGAGGATATATTCGGCGATGTTCTCGCGGCGTTTGAGTTGTGCAATATCCATTTTGCAGGTCGTTTAGCGCAGCACCACCTCCGAGGAGCCGATCAGACGGCCTTCGGCATAGAGCTGGACGGTATAGGTACCGGCCGTAAAGCCCGAACCGGTGTAGAAGATACCCACCTCGATATCCTCGTTCTGGTAGTCGATCGTACGCTCGGCCGAGTAGGAGAGACGCTCGCCCTCGAAGTCAAACGAGGGGGTACCCTCCGACGAGAGGACATAGCCATCGGGAGCCAGCAGACGCACATAGATCGTCTTGTCGCCCGGCGTGGTGAGCTCGTTGGCGGCCAACATAAAGTCGGTACGCAGGCGGGCGGCACTCTTCACACGCGAAACCTCCTTGCTACGCTCGTTGAGGGGCGTAAGGCGGATGTTGCGGGCCTTGAGAACCGAACCGGCCTTCACCATATTGTCCAGCTCCGAGGCCTTCTCCTCGGCCAGCTCGGCTCGCTGGGTAATGGAGGAGATCTCCTTGCGGTAGCTCACATTCTCGGTGATAAGCTTCTTATTGAGGGTGTTGAGCGAATCAATCTGACGCAGATAGTTGCGCATCAGGCTCTGCAACGTGCCCACCTCCTTCTCATACTGCTTGATCTTGGCATAGCTCCACGAACGCTCCTTCTTCAGGCGATCCATCAGCGAGTCGGCACGCTGACGCTCGATGGCCAACGAGGCGTTGATCGAGTCGTTATTGAACTGAAGACTGTCGAAATCGACCATCAACTCCGAGAGGTTATTCTGAATCGAATCACGATCCACCTGCAGGAGGGCATAGTCGGCCTGCTGCTGGCGGTGGATGTTGAAATAGAGAATCGAGAGGGCAGCCAGAATCACGGCCAGCAGAATGATCACCATCCGATAGCCGCGAATCGCCTTATCGCCCGCCGGGCGATCCTCTTCGTAATCATACTCATAGTCGGAGCGATACTCCTCCTTCTCCTTATACTCTTCCATTTTTTCTGCTTTTGGGTAGAATTTTACAACTTTTGTTTCTCTCTTTAGGGCTTTTCTCCCCTTTCGGCTGCAAAGATACGAAAAAATTGATATTCGCTACTTGATTTTGCTGGTCAACGGATGCCGCAACCCCTCCAGCTCGCTGACGTAAGCCTGCACGCTGCCCACTTTAATAGGTGATTCGAGCCACAAAGGCACCTTGTTCTCATCATCCGAAATCCAGATGAAGAACTCATCACCATCGGTGAAGGAGTAGCCCTCCGAGGTACCCAATTGACAGGCAAACTTCAAGGTATTGAAGCGGCCCAGGCGGCGAATCCGCTTCTCCTCTCGTCCCACAAAGCGGTATTTCAGATAGCGCACCGTATCCTCCAAGACCATCTGCAAGGTGCGCTGCTCCCCCTCCTTGAAGCTGTCGGCGCGGGCCGAACGCATACTGAAGAAGAGCGAGATGGCATCCATACTCTCATCGGTCAGCGGAATGGTACGCTCCTGAATGGGTCGCTGACGCGACTGCCAACGGGTACGGGCCTCCTTGCGCGCCCAATCGTAGTCATAGTGGCTCCAGAAGGTGTAGTCATTCTCGTGGAGATCCGACTCAAAGCGCAGGGGCTTGAGGCTCTCGGTATCGACATAGATCGTATAGCAGTCGTCCAGGTCGAAGAACCACTTGAAGAGGGAGGTGGTGTAGGCGTGCCCTTTCACCTTGTGGCACGCACGCCCCTTCCAATCGGCGGGCGTGGTGGTTACCTCCACGGTGGCCACCTCCGTATTGGGGACCATCTTGGCACGATAGCTGACCCGGTAAGTAAGTTTCTCTCCGGGTTGATAAAGCTGGGCCCAGGCAAAGGTCGGAGCCAGCATCAGAAGGATAAGCAACAGGCGTTTCATTGGTTATTTGTCTGTTTGTTTGTTCTTATTTAACGCTCTTTGGGGTTGTTTCCGTATGCCGAAGATCAGGAGATCCGCGAAAAATCGATCCGCTCCTTTCCGGAGTAACGCTCCCGCAGCTCGGCCAACCCCCGATTTTCAGGTTTCGAGAGCGATGGATCACCCGCCAAAATCTCCTCGGCCGCCTCGCGGGAGCGGCTCAAGATCTGCACATCCAGCGTGGGGTTGGCCACCTTCAAATCAAAGGCCATACCGCTCTGCAACGTGCCATTGATATCGCCCGCACCACGCAGTTTCAGATCCAACTCGGCCAACTGAAATCCGTCGGTCGTGTCGCACATCGCCTTCAGGCGGGCTCGCGACTCACGCGAGAGTTTCTCCCCCGACATCAGGATGCAGTAAGATTGTCCGCCACCACGCCCCACACGTCCACGCAACTGGTGGAGTTGCGAAAGGCCGAATCGTTCGGCCGACTCGATCACCATCACCGTGGCATTGGGGACATCAACCCCTACCTCGATTACGGAGGTAGCAACCAAGATGTGGGCCTCCCCCCGCTTAAAGCGGTTCATCGAGGCCTCTTTGTCCTCGGGTTTCATCTTGCCGTGGCAGACCTCGGTAATGTACTCGGGCAGCGGGAAGTCGCGCGAAAGGGCCTCATACCCCTCATAGAGGTTCTTGTAATCCATCTTCTCCGACTCCTTGATCAAGGGATAGACCACATAGACCTGCCGCCCCTCACGAATCTGCTGACGCATAAAGCCAAAGAGTTTCAGACGCGAAGAGTCGTAGTAGTGGTAGGTGCGAATGGGCTGACGTCCGGGAGGCAACTCATCAATCACCGAGACATCCAGGTCGCCATAGAGGGTCATCGCCAACGTACGGGGGATCGGTGTGGCAGTCATCACCAGGATATGGGGCGGTCGAGCATTCTTGGTCCAAAGGCGGGCCCGCTGCTCCACCCCAAAGCGGTGTTGCTCGTCGATCACCACAAAACCCAGGTTTGAGAACTGAACCCGCTCCTCAATCAAGGCGTGGGTTCCGATCAGCAGGTGCACCTCTCCCGAGGCGATCCCCTCCAGGGCCGCACGCCGCTCTTTGGCCTTCGATGACCCGGTCAGGATGGCCACCTTCACCGCCATCCCCTCCAACATTCGGCTGAAGGTGGCAAAGTGCTGGCGAGCCAGGATCTCGGTCGGAGCCATCATACAGGCCTGGAATCCGTTATCAACGGCCAAAAGCATCGACATCAAAGCCACCATCGTCTTGCCGGAGCCGACATCACCCTGCAAAAGACGATTCATCTGGTAACCTGTTATCGTATCGTTGCGAATCTCGTGAATCACCCGCTTCTGGGCCCCTGTCAATGGGAAGGGCACCTTCTCCTTATAGAAGGTATTGAAGGCCTCCCCCACCTTGGGGAAGAGGAAACCTCCCATCTTCTGCAGACGCTCCGTGCGGCGCGACTGTACCCCCAATTGAACCCCCAGCAGTTCATCGAACTTCAGGCGACACTGCGCCTGGCGCACCTCCTCCTGCGTACGGGGGAAGTGGACCCGCTCGAGGGCCTCTTTGAGGGTGATCAGCCCATAACGCCGGCGAAGATCGGCGGGTAGCGGATCGGGAATCTGCCCCTCAACCAACGCCCAGGCACTGCGAACCAGCGCAGCGAATCCCTTAGCTCCCAAGGTCGATGAGATCTTCTCGGTCGAAGGATAGACCCCCTGCAGCGCCCCCGTGGTCTTGCGGCTCAAGGCCTGCTCCATCGTCTCCACCTCGGGATGAACCATCGAGAGTTCGTGGCGGTAGAAGGAGGGACGACCGAAGATGAGGTACTCGCGCCCCACCTCGATTCGCTTCTCCATCCACTTGATTCCTTGAAACCAGATCAGTTCGGCCGAGCCTGTCGGGTCGGAGACAAAGACCGAGAAGCGTCTTTTGCGCCCCTCTCCCGCATAGGCCACACCCGTCACGCGGGCACGGAACTGCACGAGCGAAAGCTCCTCACCCTGCTCCTGAATCTCCCGGATGGTGTAGTACTTCGTACGATCGACATAGCGGAAGGGGATGTGCCAGAGCAGATCTCCCACCGTGCGGATGCCGAGCTCCTTCTCCAGGAGCCTGGCACGCACCTCACCCACACCGGGGACAAACTTGATATCTCCGCCCGGATAGTTCACCTCGGAGCCCTAATTTTGTTTTGGTTATTTGTACATAATCAGAGCCGACTCGGCAGCCACCTCTACCGTAGCCCCCGAGAGCTGCTTCAAGCCCTGCTCGTCGATACGACCCTCAGCGCAAACCACCATATAATCCCCCTCGGGAACAGCCACCGAGGCGGCCTCCTGACGGGCATTGAAGATCACCACGATCTCCTCCCAGGCATCCCCTCCGGCGTGCTCCTTCAGGCGGAAAGCTATGAGATTTGACCCCTCCACGGGAAGGAACTCCAAGTGGTTGCGTACCGCATCGGCCGAACCCAAACGGAAAGCAGGGTGCCCCTTGCGGAGGGCAATCAGGGCGCGATAGTAGTCAAACAGATCGCGGTTGTCGTGCTTAAGTTCCCAACGAATGGCATTGATCGTATCGGGGCTCTGGTAGCTGTTGTGTACCCCCTGCTTGTCGCGCAATACCTCCTCACCGGTGAAGATGAAGGGGAGACCCTGCGAGGTGAGTACTACTGTCTGGGCCAACTTGTCGAGGCGCACCAGGCGGTAATGGGTCAAGTCGGGAATGGTTGCCTTCAGGCGGTCCACCAGGCACATATCGTCGTGACACGAGACATAGGAGATCATCTGCGTAGGCTCCGAAGTCCAGGGCTCGGTCGAGTAGTTGACCTTCGACATATCGACCTGGGGATGGGCCACGGCTCCTACAATACCGAACTTGACGCTCTCCTCCATATCGGCCAGACCGGCCAGGAAGGCGCCCTGCTCATTGTTGCTGAAGGGGCCACGCAAGGCATCACGCATCTCGTCGCTGAAGGCAGCAACGCCCGGCACTCTCTTCATATTGGCCTTCATTGCCAACTCCTCGGCAGGCAGCTGGGGAGCCTGGGCAGCCCAACCCTCGCCATAGATCAGAATCGTGGGGTCGATGGCATCGGCGGCAGCACGAATCTGACGCATCGTCTCGGCATCGTGAATACCCATCAGGTCAAAACGGAAGCCGTCGAGGTGATACTCCTCGATCCAATACTTCACCGACTCCACCATATAGCGGCGCATCATCTCGCGGTCGCTGGCCGTCTCATTGCCACAGCCCGAAGCATCGGCATAGCTGCCATCCTCCCGCTGACGGAAGAAGTAACCGGGCACCGTACGCTCAAAGTTCGACCCCTCAATCGAGAAGGTGTGGTTGTAGACCACGTCGAGCACTACGCGGATCCCCGCCTTGTGGAGGGCCTGTACCATCTGCTTGAACTCCCGAATGCGGCAGGCGGGATCGAACGGATTGGTCGAGTAGCCGCCATCGGGCACATTGTAGTTCACCGGATCGTAACCCCAGTTGTATTTGTTCTCCTCCAGGGAGGTCTCATCCACCGAGCCGTAATCATACGAGGGGAGAAGATGAACGTGGGTTACCCCCAACTCCTTGAGGTGATCGATGCCCGTCTTGTCACCCTGCGGGTTGGTCGTACCCTCCTCGGTCAGGGCAAGGAACTTACCGCGGTGCTCGATACCCGACGAGGGGTCGATCGAGAAGTCGCGGTGGTGCATCTCATAGATCACCACATCGGCCAGCGAGTTCAACACGGGACGCTGATCTTCGGCCCACCCCTCGGGATCGGTGGTGTCGAGGTCGAGAATGGCTCCGCGCTGACCGTTTACGCCAACCGCTTTGGCATCAATACCGGCACACTCGGCGAGCCAATTCTCACCCACGCGCACTCGGAAGGCATAGAAGAGCCCCTGCTTGTCACCAGTAAGCTCGGCCTGCCAAAGGCCCCCCTTACCCGGGGTCAGAGCGATCTCCTCCACGGCCTCACCGCCCAGACCCTCGGCATAGAGGGCAAGACGCACCTCCTCGGCCGTAGGGGCCCAGAGGGTAAAGGTCGTCGCCTCGGGGGTATAGCTCATCTCCTGATAGTTCCCCTTCGGGGTGGGATACTCCGAGTAGTCGGAAAAATTCTTCTCCATCGTGCCGCAACCTACCAGCAGCACACCGCCCAACAGGGCCGTAACAATCTCCTTTTTCATTGCTTATCGTTTTTTATTTTGTCTTTCACTCCTCAACAGACTCCATTTTGTAGAGTTTGTCGCCGCGACGGATCAGTTCTTGGGTCCGGATGGCACAGAGCTCTCCCTGCTTGACCTCCTCCACCGGGGAGTCGGTCAGATGGATTGTCTCGGCCACCTGCTCCACACAACCCGTCGTCTCGCCCATCCAGAGGATGCGCTCACCGGCCCGTAAGGGGGCTGCCTCTACCAGCACCTCGGCGACCGAAATCTTCTTGTAGAAGTTGGTCACCTTGCCCACATAGACCTTTCGCAGGGTTGCTCCCGAGCCATATCGGGTCGAGAGTTCGGCCGTGGGGGCTCCGGCATAGTAGCCACCCCAGAAGTCGCGGTTGAAGACCTCGCGCAGCCGTTCCTTCAGCGAAGCGGCCAACTCGGGAGTATAGCTCCCGGCCTCCAGGGCGCGCAGGGCCTCATCATAGCACTCCACCGTACGCTTCACATACTCCGCTCCGCGGGCTCGTCCCTCGATCTTCAACACCCGTACACCGGCATCGATGAAGCGATCCAGGAAGTCGATCGTGCAGAGATCTTTGGGCGAAAGCAGATAGCGACCGTCGGTATCCAGCTGCTCGCCCGTCTCCTTGTTTGTCAGGGTATATTTGCGACGGCAGACCTGTCGGCAGGCTCCTCGGTTGGCCGAGCAGCCCGACTCGTGGAGGCTCAGGTAGCACTTGCCCGAAATCGCCATACAGAGGGCTCCGTGTGCAAACATCTCAATCTTGACCAACTCGCCGCGAGGACCTCGTATCTGCTCTTTCTCAATTCGTTGAGCGATCTGTTTTACCTGTCCCAGCGAGAGTTCTCGGGCCAGCACCACCACATCGGCCCACTGGGCAAAGTGGCGCACAGCCTCCGAGTTGGAGAGGTTCGACTGGGTGGAGATATGCACCTCAACCCCCACTTGGCGGGCATAGAGGATCGCCGCCATATCGGTTGCAATGATGGCCGTCACCCCCGCCTCACGGGCCCGATCAATGGTGCGGTGTACCGCCTCGATCTCCTCTTCATAGATGATGGTATTGACCGTCAGATAGCTCTTCACCCCCGCCTCGCGGGCAATGCGGACAATCTCATCCAGATCCTCAAAAGTGAAGTTGGCCGCCGACTTGGCTCGCATATTGAGGGTTCCCACGCCGAAATAGACCGAGTCGGCACCGGCCGCAATGGCGGCCCGTAACGACTCGTAGCACCCCACAGGGGCCATAATTTCGATATCTTTTCTCTTCATCGGATTCGGGTTTACTTCTTTCTTCCCATCAGGCTCTCAGCAAACTCCCGAAGGCCCTCCGTACGCTCTGCGGGGAGCGAGAGGGTATCCAACTGGGCCAGAGCCCGCTCAAAACGCAACGAGATCTGCCGCTCGGTGAGGTGAGGCACCTCCAACTTATCGTAGAGGGCGCGCACACGGGCAATCTTCTCCTCGCGCGCGAGAGCTTTATCAAGGAGCGTCGTACGCAACGTCTCACGCTCCTCCTCCGAGGCACGACTCATCGCCGTAATCATTAGGAAGGTCTTCTTACCCTCCAAGATATCGCCACCGATGGGTTTGCCGAGCTGCTCATCGCCGTAACTGTCCAACAGATCATCCTGCAGTTGGAAAGCCATACCCAGCTCCACGGCAAACTTGTAGAGTTTTCGGGCATCCTCCTCCGAGGCTCCGCCGATCAAGGCTCCGATCATCGCCGAGCCGGCCAGCAAGACCGAGGTCTTGAGTTCGATCATTCGCATATACTCCACGACACTCACCTTCTGGCGCGTCTCGAAATCCATATCATACTGCTGCCCCTCGCACACCTCCACGGCCATCGTATTGAAAATCTCCATCACACGGCCGAGTTGAGCCGCCGGAACCGAGGCCAGCAGCCGGTAGGCCGTAATGAGCATCGCATCTCCCGAGAGGATGGCCACATTCTCACCCCAGCGAGCCACCACCGAGGGTTTGCCGCGACGCGTATCCGAGTGGTCCATAATATCGTCGTGCAGAAGCGTGAAGTTGTGGAACACCTCCACGGCTGCCGCCGCACTCAAGGCCTGTTGGTGGTTCCCCGAGAAGGCCTCGCACGAGAGCAACAACAAGAGAGGGCGCAGACGTTTTCCTCCGCCGGCCAACGAGTACTCAATGGGGGCATAGAGGAGCTTCGGCTCGTCAGGCAGAGCGAGCTGCGCCAAATAATTTTCAAAAACAGCAAGCAATTGGTCGTTCTTTTGCATATTTTCACTAACTGGGTCAAAAGATTTTTCAAAAATACGAAAAAAGTTTGTACCAACCGAATTTTTATCCTAACTTTACATTAAAATGTTACGACAAACCCCGTTAATGAGAGGAAAAACACCGTTAAACAATAATTACTACCCTATGAAAAAATTGGCAATCGGTATTGATATCGGAGGTATCAATACAGCGTTTGGTTTGGTTGATGAGAAGGGCGATCTCTACGCAGAATCGGTCATCTCAACCAAAAAGTACCCCCTCTTTGAGGACTATACCTCCTATGTAAAAGATCTTTGTGAGGCACTGAAGACTATGGCCAACAGTCTCTCGTTCGACTATGAGCTGGTGGGCATCGGTATCGGAGCCCCCAACGCCAACTACCACCTCGGCACCATTGAGCAGCCTGCCAACCTCTGGAAATACCCCTCCACGGAGGAGAATCCCGATGAGTCCCTCCGTATCTTCCACCTGGCCGACGACATCAAGGCCTACTTCCCCGGTGTGGAGGTGCTGATGACCAACGATGCCAACGCTGCCACCATTGGTGAGATGGTCTATGGCAATGCCAAAGGAATGAAGGATTTCATTATGATCACCCTCGGCACGGGTCTCGGCTCGGGCTTTGTGGCCAATGGCGAGATGATCTATGGCCACGACGGCTTTGCCGGTGAGTTCGGCCACGTAATCGTGGATCGCGGAGGCCGCGAGTGCGGTTGCGGTCGCAAGGGCTGTCTGGAGGCTTACGTTTCGGCCACCGGCATCAAGCGTACTGCCTTCGAACTGATGGCTACGATGAACGAGCCCAGCGAGATGCGCGACATCGCCTTCTCCGACTTCGACGCCTCGATGATCTCCACCGCTGCCGCCAAGGGCGACAAGGTGGCCCTCGAAGCCTTCCGTTACACGGGTGAGATGCTGGGTCGTGCCCTGGCCGACATCGTGACGGTAACCTCGCCCGAGGCCATCTTCCTCTTCGGAGGTCTGGCCAAGGCCGGCAAGTTCATCTTCGAGCCCACGCAGTGGTATATGGAGGAGAATATGCTGGGTGTATTCAAAAACAAGGTAAAGCTCCTGCCCAGCGGTATTCAGGGTAAGAACGCCGCCATCCTCGGTGCCTCGGCCCTGATCTGGCAGCAGCAGTAATTTTTCGACTTCAGGCCAGGAATCTTCCTGCCGCCCCGCCCCGAATGAAACCCCATTCGGGGCTTTTTCACCTCCCCCTCCCGTCACCATCAACGACAAAAAAAGAGGAGGAAAACTCCTCCTCAATCTTGAATTTTGGATTCTCTACTTTCTCCGCTCCATCTCTTCGCGGAAGCAGTGGCGGCAAATGGGCTGATAGCTATCCTGTGCCCCCAACACCACCTGCTTATCATCGACAATCAATCGGTGGGAGTGGTGAGCCAGGTTACCGCAACGGACACAAATGGCGTGTACCTTGGTAACATACTCGGCCGTGGCCATCAGGGCCGGCATCGGGCCGAAAGGTTTACCCAAATAGTCCATATCGAGGCCCGCCAAAATAACGCGCACCCCGCTGTCGGCCAACTGTCGGCAGACATCGACAATTCCCTCATCGAAAAACTGCGCCTCGTCAATTCCCACCACATCGACATCGGAGGCCATCAAGAGGATGGTCTGCGCCGAATCGACCGGCGTAGAGCGAATGGCATTGGAGTCGTGAGAGACCACCTCCTCCTCCGAGTAACGCACATCAATGCGGGGTTTGAAAATCTCCACCCGCTGGTTAGCAAACTTGGCGCGCTTCATACGGCGGATCAACTCCTCGGTCTTACCCGAAAACATCGAGCCGCAGATCACCTCGATCCAACCCTTCTTCGTCGAATTTTCCAAAAACATACGATCTTCTATCTTTTTCTATCTTTCTGTCCTATCAAAGGGTTACTCGTCGAGACGGGTAATCCGGGCTCCCAACGCATTCAGACGGCGGTCAATATCTCGGTAACCACGATCAATCTGGTCGATGTTCTGGATCGTCGAGACACCCTCGGCACTCATCGCCGCAATCAGCAGGGCCACTCCGGCACGGATATCGGGCGAAGACATTCGCGTAGCCCGCAGACGGTGCTCGTGGTTGTGGCCGATGACGGTGGCACGGTGAGGATCGCAGAGGATGATCTGGGCCCCCATATCGATCAGTTTATCCACGAAGAAGAGTCTGCTCTCGAACATCTTTTGGTGAATCAGCACAGCACCCTTGGCCTGCGTGGCCACCACCAGGAAGATGGAGAGCAGATCGGGCGTGAGACCCGGCCAGGGGGCATCAGCAATCGTCATAATCGAACCATCCATAAAGGTGTCGATGTGGTAGTGGTCCTGCTGCGGGATGTAGAGGTCATCCCCCCGCTGCTCAAACCGAATACCCATACGGGCAAACTGGGCGGGGATGATGCCGAGATTCTCGAAGGAGACGTTGCGAATGGTGAGCTCCGAGCGGTTCATTGCCGCCATACCGATAAAACTTCCCACCTCGATCATATCGGGCAGCATCGTGTGCTCGGTTCCCCCCAGCGACTCCACGCCCTCGATGGTGAGCAGGTTGGAGGCGATACCCGAGATGCGGGCACCCATTCGATTGAGCATCTTGCAGAGCTGCTGCAGATAGGGCTCACAGGCGGCGTTGTAGATCGTCGTCGTCCCCTTGGCCAGCACGGCAGCCATCACGATATTGGCCGTACCGGTCACCGAAGCCTCATCGAGGAGCATATAACACCCCTTCAATTCGCGGGCCGTGATGCGACCATTCTCGAAATCGAGGTCGGCACCCAACTTCTGAAAGCCCAGGAAGTGGGTATCCAGACGACGGCGACCGATCTTATCGCCACCCGGTTTGGGGATATAGGCCACTCCGAAGCGGGCCAACAGCGGGCCGAGCATCATCACCGAACCGCGCAAACGGCTGCAACGGCGACGGTAATCCTCGGTCTGGAGGTAGTCGAGATTGAGGTCGGCGGCCCGGAAGGCATAGCTCTCCTCGGAGAGACGCTCCACCTCCACCCCCATCGCCTTCAAGAGTTCGATGAGTTGGAGCACATCAAGAATCTGCGGCACGTTGTGCACCACCACCCGTTCAGGGGTGAGGAGCGTGGCACAGAGAATTTGCAGGGCCTCGTTTTTCGCACCCTGGGGGGTTATTTCACCCGAAAGGCGGTGACCGCCTTCGACTTGGAAGATTGCCATAGTGTCGTTGCTTCAAATTGTGTTACCAAAGTTACGAAAAAAAGTCGGAATCTGCAAACAAAGCGGAGAGGAAGAGGAGTTTTCCCCCTTTGCTCTCCCTTCGGGCGGTTTTGATTTTGGCTCTCCATATTTTTTTTGTATATTTGTCCGATTGTATCGACCTAGTCAAGTAGCAAAAGATGAAATACAAGCTAGACAAAAGTGCCCGATGTGCCGTCATCGGCTACGGAAGTTGGGCCACGGCCCTGGTCAAGGTGCTCACCGAACAGCAGTGTCGGGTAGGCTGGTATGTCCGAAACCCCGAAGTGCTCGAGATGCTCCGCAGCGAGGGACGCAACAGCCGCTATCTGCGCGATATCGAGTTCGACACCGAACGTATCGCCCCCTCCGACGATCTGAACCGGGTGGTCAGCGAGGCCGACATCCTCATTTTGGCCGCCCCTTCGGCCTACCTGAAGGAGTTTCTGGCCCCTCTGACCGTATCGCTCAAAGATAAGTTCATCGTCTCGGCCATCAAGGGTATCGTGCCGGGCGACTACCTCACCATCGTCGAGTGGCTGGTGCAGCACTATGAGCTGAATATGGATCAGGTGGGTATCATCACCGGCCCCTCGCACGCCGAGGAGGTGGCGCTCGAGCGGTTGAGCTATCTCACCGTAGTCTGCAAAAACGAGGAGCACTCGCGCCTGCTGGGAGAGCACTTCTCAACCCCCTACGTGAAACTCTCCTACTCCACCGACCTCTACGGTGTGGAGTATGCAGCCATTCTGAAGAACATCTACGCCATTGCCGTCGGCATTGCCGTCGGCCTGGGATATGGCGACAACTTCCTGGCAGTATTAATCTCGAACAGCTCGATGGAGTTGAGCCGTTTCCTAAACGAGAGTGCCCCTTACGAGCGCAACACGCGCGCCTCAGCCTATTTGGGCGACCTGCTCGTCACCTGCTACTCAATCTACAGCCGCAACCGTCGTCTGGGCAACCTCATCGGCCGCGGCTGCTCGGTCAAGAGTGCCCTGAATGAGATGACGATGGTGGCCGAGGGCTACTTTGCCGCCGACTGCCTGCGCCACCTGAATCGTCGCTACAACATCAGCCTGCCGATTGCCGATATGGTCTATGAGGTGCTCTACAAGGGGGCCTCGGCCCGCAAGTCGATGCGACAGCTCACCGGAAAACTCATTTAAAACACATTATATTTTAGATATATTTAGGTAGAATGAAAGCGATTCGTTTAGACATTTCCAAGTCGGGCATCACGGTGCCCGCCGATATGCAACAGAAGGCCCTTGCGGCCAACCGTCTTCTCCACACCCGCGAGGGTGCCGGCAACGACTTCCTGGGATGGGTAAACCTCCCCTCGTCAATCACCGGTGAGGAGATTCAGCAGATCAAAGAGCAGGCCCGCAAGCTACGCGAGAAGGCCGAAGTGGTTGTCTGCATCGGCATTGGCGGCTCCTACCTCGGAGCCAAGGCGGTATTGGAGGCGATGAGCCACTCCTTCAAATTGCTGAACAAGAAGCAGCAGGATCCCATCGTGCTCTTTGCCGGTCAGAACATCTCGGAGGATTACACTGCCGAGTTGCTGGAGACCTTGAGCGACTACTCCTTCGCCGTCATCGTCATCTCGAAATCGGGTACGACGACCGAGCCGGCCATCGCCTTCCGTATCCTGAAGGGCGAGCTGGAGAAGCGCTACGGCAAGGCCGAGGCCGCCGAACGCATCGTAGCCATCACGGACAAGGCCCGCGGTGCCCTGAAGACCCTCTCCACCAACGAGGGTTACCCCACCTTTGTCATTCCCGACGATGTGGGTGGCCGCTTCTCGGTGCTGACCCCCGTAGGTCTGCTGCCGCTGGCGGTAGCCGGTGTCGACATCGCCGCCCTGGTGGAGGGAGCACGCGATATGGAGGCTGCCACGGCCGAGGGTGTGGCCTATGAGGAGAACCTCGCCGCCCAGTATGCTGCCGTACGCAATCTGCTCTATGCCGATGGCAAGAAGGTGGAGATTTTGGCCTCCTATGAGCCCAAGTTGCAGTACATCGCCGAGTGGTGGAAGCAGCTCTACGGTGAGTCGGAAGGCAAGGAAGGCAAGGGTATCTTCCCCGCCTCGGTAACTCTCACGGCCGACCTTCACTCGATGGGTCAGTACATTCAGGAGGGAGAGCGTCACCTCTTCGAGACGGTAATATCGGTCAAAGAGCCCGCCCACCGCGTGGTGGTAGAGGCCGACAAGGAGAACCTTGACGGTCTGAACTTTATGGCCGGCAAGCGTATTTCGGAGGTGAACCGTATGGCCGAACTAGGCGTACAGTTGGCTCACGTGGATGGCGGTGTTCCCAATCTGCGTTTGGAGATTGAGAAGATTGATGCCTACACGATTGGTGCCCTGCTCTACTTCTTCGAGAAGGCGTGCGGCATCAGCGGCTACATTTTGGGGGTCAATCCCTTCGATCAGCCCGGTGTGGAGGCTTACAAGAAGAATATGTTTGCCCTGCTGGACAAGCCCGGTTATGAGGAGGCTTCGAAGGCGATTAAGGCGCGTCTGTAAGATCATCCCGAAAATGAAAAATCCCCGAATGGCAATCATTCGGGGATTTTTCATTTTCGGGGAGGCTTTAAGTGGGGCTGGAGTGAAAGGATTGGGAAGAATGGGCAAAAAAAAAGAGTCACCAATTGATGACTCTTTTCTATTTTTAGAGTTGCGATTTTCGCTATTTTGAGGGACTCTATTCTCTTACCTCCCCCCGCTCATTCTATCTTCTTGGTCTTCTCGCTCTCTATCGCCCCCCTCGGCATTAGAGGAAGCGGATGGCGTCAATGCTGCGGACGGTCTCACCGGCCTCGGCACGGTTGAGGACATCCTCAGGAATCTGCGTGCGGAAATAGGTCGACTTCTCACCGGTGGAGCCTACCTGCCAGATCATCTGGTTCTGACGGATCTCCTCGAGGTTGTAGTCCGAGCCCCAAGCGGCACCGTCGCTGTAGTTACCCGTGATGGTGCGGCCGTTGAGGGCGAAGGTTCCGTTATAAACCTCCACACCGGCATTGTTGATATTGATCTGATAGAGGGCAAAAGAGCCGCTCTTGTCAAGACGAAGGTAGACCGTATGCTGGTCGTCGGGGAAACCGACAGAACCACTCCAAGCGGTGAGTTTCCACTCGCCGTGCATATTCTCCATCGTGGCCTCCACTACCTCACCGGCACCTCCCACGGGACCGGGCTCAGGTCCGTTGTCGGGTTTGTCTTCATTGCAACTGCAAAGGGCTACGGCCATCAGGGCCACCATAAAAAGTCTAAAGATTTTTTTCATCGTTTCAAGTGCCCGAAACCTTGGTTAAATAATCGGACCCACAAATATAGGAAAATAAAGGAATATCACAAAATTTTTGCTCTTTTTTTAGTAAAATGGGTAGAGGATAGGAGATATTGTAATCTTTCAGCGTGGCACCAAATATGCGAAAGGGGAGAGAAAACGATGTGATGAGAGAAATTTTCTGTCGATGGGGCTGGGGGATTCTGGGATTGTTGCTCCTCTTGGCGGGGTGTCGGCGCGAGGAGCCCGGCGTGTTGCGCTGGCGGGAGAGTATCGAGCAGCTCAATGAGGGTGCCCAATGGGGTTTCTGCCGCGCTGCACTCTATGAGGCGGCAGCCACACGGGCCGCCGTGGAGCAGTTGCCGGGAGCCGAACGGCTCTTTCGGGCACTGGCCTGCAGCGAACGCATCCAGGAGCGACACTGCATCGAGGCGATCGACCGCCTCGGAGGCGGCTACACTCCGCCCTACCGTCCCAAACTCTTCATTCACGCCACCGAGCACAATCTGCAAACTCTTCTCTACACACCCCACCCCTACGGATTGGTGGAGATCGAACGGGTGGCGGCCGAGGGGAATCGCTATGCCGAGCGACTGATGGTACGCCACGTTGCCTCCTGCAACCGTTGCCTGCGGGCCGTGGAGTACTACCTGCGCAGCGGGGAACCCGAGGCCCCTCACTACGCCATCTGCCCCCGCTGCGGCTACCTGACCGACGACCGCTACCCCGACCCCTGCTGCCCACAGTGTGGTGAGAGTAGTCGTCGCTTTCGACGCTTTTGAGCCCGACAAAAAAAGCGGAGCCCGACAGGTACTCCGCGAAATAGAAAAGAGCTCGTTGATGAGTTTTTAGATCTCGACCAGGCCGTGGCGAATGGCGTAAACCACCAGGTTGGCGGTATTCTTGCAGCCGGTCTTTTCGAGGATGTTGGCACGGTGCTTATCCACCGTACGCTTCGAGATAAAGAGTTGGTCGGCAATCTCCTGATTCGAGAGACCGCGGCAGACGGCCACCAAGACCTCGTGTTCACGCTCCGAGAGGCTCTCCTCCGAGGCAACAGGGAGGGAGGGGAGAGTCTTGAAGCGCGGCGAGAGGGAGGAGAGGAGCGTCTCAGAGAAGTAGGTACCGCCCTCCGAAACACAGCGGATGGCCTCCAAAACCTCGTCGATGGCTGAGTCCTTGAGCAGGAAACCACAGGCTCCCGCCTCCACCATCAGGGTATAGTAGTGTTCGTCGCCAAACATCGATAGGGTGACGATTCGCAGTTCAGGGTTGAGTTGCAAGGCACGTCGGGTCGTCTCGGCCCCTCCGATTCCGGGCATCGAGACATCCATAAAGACCACGTCGCAACTCACCTCCGGCAGCAGCGCTAAAAACTCCTCGCCCGAGGCCGCCTCGGCCACCACTTCGCACCCTCCGAACTGCTCCAGCAGGCCTCGCAGGCCACCCCGGAAGAGGGCGTGGTCATCGACCAGAATAATTTTGGGTTTCATCTTCGTTGTTTTTTGTTGCTACTCGACCACCTCGTGTTCGGGGCCTGCCGCTGCCTCGCTGAGCGAGATACGGACGTGGGCCGACATTCCCTCGCCCATACGGCTCTCGATGCGGAGCTTTCCTCCCAGCGATTCGATGCGCGAGTGGATATTCGAGAGGCCCATTCCGCACTCCATCATCGCGTCGGGATTGAAGCCATTGCCGTCGTCCCAATAATCAACCCGCACCTCATCTCCCTGATGTTCGAGGCGCACGAAGATCTCCTTGCAGGCGGCGTGTTTGAGCGAATTGTTGATCAACTCACAGATCACGCGGTAGAGGATCACCTCGACATCCTTGTCAAAACGCTCTCCCCGCAGATTGGTAATGAAACGGATGTGCTCCGAGCGCATCGAGGCGCAGCGGTTGATGAAGTTCTGCACGCCACGAGCCAATCCGAAATCATTGAGCACGTGGGGCGACATATTGTTCGAGATCTCGCGTACCGAACGGATCGCCTCATCGATCAGATAGGACATCTGCTCCAGAATCTTGCGTCGATCGGGCTCCAACCCCTCACGCGGGATGGCCGAGAGGGACATCTTGGCCGACGAGAGCAACGGGCCCAAGCCATCGTGCAACTCCTTGGCCACGTGGGAGCTTTTGCGCTCCTCAGCACGTAGCACGGCGGTCAGGATGCGCTTATTGACCAGCTGGCGGTGGCGATTCAGGCGATCGATGTACCGGAAGAGCTTGTGGGCATACATCACACCCACCGAGAGGGCCATCGAAACCACGACACCGAGCCAAATGGCCACCTCCATAGGAAAGGAGTCGGTGCTGAGCCAGATGAACTGAAAGATACGCTCGGCCGAGAGGAGAAAGAAACCCACGATGAAGAGAATCCAAATGGCGTTGTAGCGCGTGGTACTCACCAGACGCACGGCGTAGAGCGAGGCGGCCAGCTGAAAGAGAATGGCCAGCACCAGCAGAATCCTTAAGATAAGATGGGCGACTTCCATTGTGGCAAAATCTCTACTCCAAATAACTTTTCAACTCCCCGATACGGCGGTGATCGGTCATATCGACCTGCACGGGGACAACAGCCACATAGCCCTGCTTTACGGCCCACTCATCGGTATCCTCGGCCTCGGGCTCCGAATTGACATACTCGCCCGTGAGCCAGAAGTATTCACGACCGCGGGGATCCTCGTGACGCACGAAGTGCTCACGCCAATAGCCACCCGTCTGGCGACAGACGCGGATACCGCGCAGTTCCGAGAGGGGGATGGCGGGCAGGTTGACATTCAGACAGAGGGGTGTCTGAAGATTGCCCTCCAGAACGGCTCGGATGATCTGCTCGCCGTAGTGGATCGCCCCCTCAAAGTCGGCATCGGGGGAGTGGTCATCGACCGAGAGACCGATCGAGGGGCAACCATAGAAACTTCCCTCAATGGCTGCACCCATCGTTCCCGAATAGAGGACATTGACCGCCGAGTTGGAGCCGTGGTTGATGCCCGAGACCACCAGATCGACCTTCTGGCCGAAGAGCAGATGGTCGAAGGCCATCTTCACGCAATCGACCGGCGTACCGCTGAAGGCGTAGATCTCCAACCCCTCCTCCCGTTTCACCGGGCGCAGGAAGAGAGGACGATTCATCGTAAAGGCTTGGCTCATACCGCTCTGTGCCCCTTCAGGGGCCACCACAACCACGCGTCCGAAACGGCGGGCCACCGAAATCAGGGCCTCCATACCGCGCGACGAGTAACCATCATCGTTGGTCAAAAATATCAGTCGTTCGTTCTTCATTGTTTCATTGGCTATACCCGACAAAGGTACGAAAAAGATGCAAGGAAACAAAACCTCACCGCCGAAACCGAAAAAGGGGCTCTTTTTTTTCTTAAGTGGCGCAAAATTCCTATCTTTGTGCCACCAATTGAGCAAAACAATAAAAAACAGATAAAAACGAACTACAATGGGAAGAGCTTTTGAGTATCGCAAAGCCAGAAAACTGAAGCGTTGGGGCAATATGGCCCGCACCTTCACCAAAATCGGTAAGGAGATCGAAATCGCCGTCAAGGCCGGTGGTCCCGACCCCTCGTCGAATACCCGCCTGCGTATTCTGATGCAGAATGCCAAGGCCGAGAATATGCCCAAGGAGAATGTGGAGCGCGCCATCAAGCGTGCCATCTCGAAGGACACGACCGACTACAAGGAGGTGGTTTACGAGGGATATGGTGCCCACGGCATCGCCTTTCTGGTGGAGACCGCAACCGACAACACCAACCGTACGGTGGCCAACATCCGTATGCACTTCAGCCGTTGTGGCGGTACGCTCGGTAACTCGGGCAGCGTAGCCTTTATGTTTGAGCACAAGTGCATCTTCAAGTTCCACGCTCCGGCCGAGATCGACCGCGAGGAGATGGAGCTCGAGATGATCGACCTGGGTGTGGACGAGTTCGCTCCCGAGGATGACACGACCATCTCGGTAGAGGCCCCCTACGAGTCGTTCGGTGCCATCCAGAAGTGGCTCGACGACAAGAGCTTCGAGATCGTATCGGGAGAGGGTGCCCGCATCCCCACCGACTACAAGGAGCTCGACGCTGAGGGTCGTGCCGACATCGAGAAGCTCGTGGAGCGTCTGGAGGAGGACGATGATGTGGTAAACGTTTACCACAATATGAAAGAGGTCGAGGAAGAGGAGTAATCCCCTCCCCGAAAAGAGAAAGGAGAGCCGTGCGCTCTCCTTTTTTTTGTGCAATGCCAAAACAAGAGGGGGCGGACACAAAGATCCGACCCCTCTAAAGTTAAGATCAACCGAAAACTACTCCTCCTCGGTCTCAAGCTCGGGTAGCAGTTCGGAGTAGGCCTCATAGAGGTTACCCTCGGCATCCTCCCAAACCACATAGACCATATAGGTCGAAGTGGCGTAAGGATAGATGTAGTACTGCTCACCATCGGTTACCTCGGTGGAGGTTACCTGCTTGCGCTCGTTGTTGCCATCCACATCGCAATAGTAGGTGGCACCCAAGTCCTCACCACCTGTAACAATCTTCTCGGCCCACTCACGCGCCGTCGGGTAATAGAGCGACACAAATTCGGGATTGGAAACCACAGTGTAGACCTTAAGACCCTCAACCGTAGCCACCTTCCAAACGGCACGGTAGATACCGGCACGCTGGAAACTGTTACCGAAGGAGATGGCGGGGATGCCATAGGCACTCCAGGCAGCATTGGTCGAACCATCCTCGTTGTAACGGGCGATAAAGTTCTGGGGCGTACCCGAGGTGGTGAAGGTGTAGGAGTCAGCCACGGAGTACATACCCTCACGATCGACAGCCATCACCAGGAAGATATACTCGGCACCGGGCTTCAGACCCGTGAGTTTCAGTGAGGTACCACTCGTCGTCTCGAACTCGTCGGGATGGAGCGAGATGTAGCCCTGGGCGGACTCTACGCTGCCACCCAGCGTGGTATTCCACATCGTATAGGCGGTGCGGCCTACAAAGTAGATGTAGCTGCTGGCACGACCACCCGATACCGACCAACTGAAGGAAGCCTCCTGCTCACTCACCTGCACTGCAGCATCGTCGATGGTGATCACCATATCGTTGAAGGGGAGCTTCTCGGTCTTGTAGGCCTTGTAGAAGAGCGAACCATACTTGCCCTCGCCATCGATGGCCAGAGCCATCACCACATAGTTGGTATCGTCGAGCAAATTCTCGGCCGAAAGCAACACCGTGGTACCGGCCACATTCTGGCCCTCGGTCAGGAGCCAATGGATACGCGACTCGGCATCGAGCATCGTGGCGGCCTCCGAGAGGGAGCAGTAGTTGTAATAGAGCATCTCGGCACCCTCGGCGGAGAGCTGTACCTCCAGCGTAGTGGCATCAATCACCGGCTCACCGGCCGTTACGGCAATCGAGCCGCCGGCAGACAGAGCTGCCGAACTCACCTCACAGGTTACCAGATCATCAACCGTCGGCTCCTCCTTACCGAGAGGAAGTACCCATACCGTATAGCTCGTATCAGGCATAATCTCCAGGTAGCCGATCGAGGGGAACTGACGAATCGAACCCTCGTAGGAGAGTTTATTGTGGGCAGAGAAGGTATCCTCGTTGGCATAGAGGATGATCTCCTCGGCCGAGAAACTGCTCGTCAGCTCATAGCCGGCATAGTAGCTCTCCACGGCCAACATCTCGACCTTGATCTGAATATCGTTGAACGAAGCACTTACCTGCTCGATCGAGACCTCGGGCTCACGCTCATCTGCCCCCGAAGTCACCTCCTTGGTGTAGATATCGGCCTTGGTGTAGAGACCCTCCGGATTCTCGGCCACCACCCATACGACATAGGTCGTCTCGGGGGTCACCTGAATATCATTCTCGGCGGGAAAGGCAGTAATCGAGCCGGTGTAGGAGCTCTCCGTATAGGCGGGATAGCTCTCGGAGGCGACACCACCCAGCACCGTATCGGCAAAGTAGCCCGACTTGGGCTCCACGCCGGCATAGTAACGCTCGGCACCCGTAATGGAGAAGGAGATCTCCACATCCTCCCAGGTGGCAGCGGTCTGCTCCACCACAATCTCGACCTCCACAACAGGGGTGGGAGGCTGGGGAGGCTCGGGCTCCTCTTTTCCCGTTTCGCCGTCATCACCACAAGCCGTGGCAAAGGCCAACGACACCATAACCATCAGCGTCATCAGACGCTCCAACAGATTCTTGACTTTTTTGGTACTCATATAAATTAAGGTATTAGTTTCTCCTTTGTCTCAAATTGACCCTTAAAGGTACTATTTTTTTTCTTATTTCCCCCAAAAAGCAAAAAAAATGGCAGGGTTTCCCGATTTTGGCCAATGGAGCACCCCGATTTCAAAGCAGACCCATCAAAAAAATAACAGCCGACCTTAATAGTCGGCTGTTATTGGAAATTCAGCTTTGGGAAAGCAGATTACTCCACCAGGTGCTCGCAGTAGGCGCAGCGCACCACGCCCTCACGGCTCTTGACAAAGAGCTGATCCACATCCTCGGTAGCAGAGATGCAGCGGGGATTGTGGCAGGTGTGGGTATTGACCGACAGCCCCTCGGCCAGCACAGGCGTCTGCTCAAAAGGTTTGTTCTCGGGGGCCCACTTCAAGAGCGAGTAGATCAGTGCCATACGGACAAACTTACCATTCTCCACCTGACGGAAGTAGGCAGCACGAGGGTCATTGTCCACACCTCGCGTGATCTCATTGACACGGGGCAGCGGGTGGAGCACAATCATATCCGGTTTACCCAGACGCATCTTCTCCTCGTCGAGGATGAAGCTATCCTTCACGCGCTCATACTCCGCCTCGTCGTCGAAACGCTCCTTCTGCACACGGGTCATATAGAGGATATCTAACTCGGGCATCACCTCCTCGATGGTGGCTGCCTCCCGGTACTCCACACCCGACTGACGCATCTCCTCCAGCATATAGGCGGGCAGACGCAGCTCCTCGGGCGAGATCAGAACCATCTTCACGCGCTCGTAGCGCATCAGGGCCTTGATCAACGAGTGGACCGTACGGCCATACTTCAGATCACCGCAATAACCGATCGTCAGATCGTGAAGACGACCCTTCTCACGGTGGATGGTCAGCAGGTCGGTCATCGTCTGCGTGGGGTGGCTGTGCGAGCCGTCACCCGCATTGATGATGGGGATCCCGGCATACTGCGAAGCAACCAGAGGGGCACCCTCCTTGAAGTGGCGCATCGCAATGATGTCGGCAAAGCAGCGAATCACACGCACCGTGTCGGCCACGGTCTCTCCCTTCGAGACACTCGACGAAGCAGCATCCGAGAAGCCGATCACCGTACCTCCCAGCTCAAGCATTGCCGAGGTGAACGACAGGCGCGTGCGCGTAGAGGGCTCATAGAAGAGCGTGGCGAGCTTGCGCCCCTTCAAAACTTCGCTGTACTTGGCCCTGTTGGCGATGATATCCTCCGCCAGAGCGATGATTTCGTCGATCTCCTTTACGGAGAGATCGGTCGGGTCAATCAAATGTCTCATTCCTAACTGTTTTTATGGTTTCTTCTTTTAATCGGTCTCTTCAGAGTGCGCGACTACTTTGCCCAGCTCTCGTCCGAGGGGTTGTTGCGGAAGGCCAAAATACGCTCCTTCCACTCGGCTGCAATGTAACCCTCCTCGGCAGCCACCTCTACCAGCGAGTCGAGGTTACAGAGCGAGTAGTTGATTACGTTGGCCTCGGCCATACGATCCAGACCCTTCTTCATTCCATAGGTGAAGATCGAAGCGACACCCAGCACCTCGGCACCCGCCTCACGCAGGGCATTGACCACCTCGATGCAGGAGCCTCCCGTCGAGATCAGATCCTCGATCACGACCACCTTCTGGCCCTTCTCGAGCTTACCCTCGATCTGGTTGCCACGGCCGTGATCCTTCGAGCCCGAGCGTACATAGCCCATCGGCATATCGAGAATCGTGGCGGTGATGGCAGCGTGGGCAATACCGGCGGTGGAGGTACCCATCAGCACCTCGGCCTCGGGATACTTCGTGCGAACGATCTCGGCCAGACCGGCCTCTACGTGCTTGCGCACCTCAACGGCGGTGAGGGTCAGACGGTTGTCGCAATAAATCGGGCTTTTGATACCACTAGCCCAGGTAAACGGCTGCTCGGGGCGCAGAAATACGGCACCAATCGAGAGCAAATCTTTTGCAATCTGTTTTTCCATATTGGGTTCTTTTTTTATCGGTTCTTTTATTCGTTCAAAAACTCCTTCACGCAACGACGATAGGCCGCTACGGGATCATCCGCAGCCGTGATGGGGCGTCCTACAACGATGAAGTCGGAGCCAATCTCACGGGCACGGGCCGGCGTGGTAACACGCACCTGGTCGCCCACCTCGCCGTCGGCAAAGCGTACGCCCGGGGTGATGGTGAAGAACTCCTTGCCGCACACCTCCTTGACCATACCGGCCTCCAGGGGAGAACAAACCACACCATCCAGACCGGCGGTCTTCGTATTCTGGGCATACTTTACAATCGTATCGTTGATCGAAGCTCCGATCAGCAACTCCTGCTGCATACGCTCCTCGGAGGTGGAGGTGAGCTGCGTCACGGCAATCAGCAGGGGACGCGAGCCATCCTCACGGGTCAAGCCCTCCAGAGCGGCACGCATCATATCGATCGTACCGGCCGCGTGGACGTTGGTCATATCGACGTCGAGGTTCCGCAGCACCGACATCGCCTTCTTTACGGTGTTGGGAATATCGTGGAGCTTCAGATCGAGGAAGATTTTGTGACCACGACGCTTGATCTCCTTCACAATCGAGGGGCCCTCGGCGTAGTAGAGCTCCATACCGATCTTCAGGAAGGGCTTGCGAGCCTCCTCCTTGAAGAGATCCAGAAATTTAAAGGTATCCTCTGCCGACTTGAAGTCGCAGGCAATAATCACATCACGTTCTACCATAGGTATCTCTCATTTTGGGTTATTCAACAATTCCGATGATATCCTGCAGACGCTCGATGCCCAGACGCTCCATCTCGTGGGGCAGGGCCTCGATGATCTCCTTGCAGGCATAGGGATTCTTAAGGTTGGCAGCACCCACCTGTACGGCCGTGGCACCGGCCATCATCATCTCGATCACATCGCGGGCCGTCGTCACGCCGCCACACCCCATCACGGGGATTTGGCACGCCTTGGCCACCTGATAGACCATTCGCACGGCTACGGGGAAGATCGCCGAGCCGGAGAAGCCGCCCATCGTGTTGGCAATCACGGGACGACGACGCTGCAGGTCAATTCGCATACCGAGCATCGTATTGATCAGGCAGATACCATCGGCACCCGCCTCCTCACACGCCTTGGCGATGGCCACGATATCGGTCACGTTGGGCGAGAGTTTGATATAGACGGGCTTGGTGGTCACCGCCTTCACGGCCCGCGTCACCTCGGCAGCCGCCTCGGGCGAGGTGCCGAACGACATTCCTCCGTGGCGCACGTTGGGACACGAAACATTGACCTCGATGATTCCCACCTGCTCCTCCTTGTCGATCTTCTCGCAGCAGTAGGCATACTCCTCGATCGAGAAGCCCGAAATATTGGCAATCACCGGCTTGTGGAAGTAACTCCGCATACGGGGCAGCTCCTCGGCAATGACCTGGTCGATGCCGGGGTTCTGCAACCCCACGGCATTGATCATTCCCGCCTCACACTCCGCGATGCGGGGGGTGGGATTGCCAAAGCGCGGCTCCTTGGTCGTCCCCTTGAAGGAGAAGGAGCCGAGGATGTTGATGTCGTAGAAATCCTTGAATTCGTTGCCGAAGCCGAAGGTTCCACTGGCCGGAATCACCGGGTTGTCCAGTTCCAGACCACTCAATATAACTTTGGTATCTCTCATTTTACCACAATATATCAGATTTTTTCATCACGGGGCCCTCCTTGCAGATGCGCTTGTTCCCCGTCAGGGTCTTGCAGGAGCAGCCCATACAGGCACCGAAGCCACACCCCATACGCTCCTCGAAGGAGAGCTCTCCCTCGGTGTCGGTCGCAGCGGAGAGGGCCTTGAGCATCGGTAGCGGGCCGCACGAGTAGAAGTAGTCGTAGGCCACCTGCTTCTCACGGAGTACATCGGTCACAAAGCCCTTCACGCCCACCGAGCCGTCGGCCGTGGCAATGTAGAGGGTGGCACCCAGCTCCTTGAACTCCTTTTGGTAGAAGATCTCGTCAGCCTTATTGAAGCCGAGCACCACCGTAACGGGTTTGCCGGCAGCCAGAAGCACCTTGGCCAGGTTGTAGAGCGGAGGTACGCCCACGCCACCACCCACCAAGAGTGGCGTTTGGGTCGGAGCCTCGGGGTCGAAGCCGTTACCAAGCCCCGTCAGCAGGTCAAGCTTCTCGCCTGCCTGCATCCGGCTCATCTGCTCCGTACCGCCACCCACCACCTTATAGACCAGGGTGATCGTTTCAGCATCGTAGTCCGAGATGGAGATGGGACGGCGCAGGTAGCGACCCGACAGTTCGATATTGACGAACTGTCCGGGACGCGAAATCCACTGCGTATCGCCCTCGAGCACCATCCGCCACACCGTAGAGGTGAGCGGCTCGTTGCTCTGAATGGTATAGATATCTTTCTTGTACATAGGTTACTCTGCGTCGATCGTGGATACTCCCAACGTGATCTCCTCCAGCACATCCAGCAGCACCTTCACCGTCTCGAGTGCCGTGAAAAGGGTAACACCGTTCTCGACCGCCGTGCGACGAATCTCATAGCCATCCAGACGAGTCTTCTGCTGATTGATGTCGATGGTGTTGATGACGTAGTTGACGTGACCCTGGCGCAGCGAGTCGATGATCTCGGTCGATCCCTCGCTCACCTTGCGGCGAGTGCGGGTGCGGATACCGTGCTCACGCAGGAAGGCGGCCGTACCGGTCGTTGCCTCGATGTTGAAGCCCAGATCATAGAAGCGGCGTACCAACGGAATGGCGGCCTCCTTGCGGGCATCGTCAATCGTCACGAAGATCGTTCCGTAGTTGGCAACCGTCATACCCGAGGCCTGCAGAGCCTTGTAGAGGGCTCGGGTCAGCGAAGCGTCGTAACCAATCGCCTCACCCGTCGACTTCATCTCGGGCGAGAGGTAGGACTCCATACCCGAAATCTTCGAGAAGGAGAAGGCAGGAGCCTTCACAAACCAACGACTCTTCTCCTTACCGTAGAGCTCCGTGATACCCAGATCCTTGAGCTTGCGACCCAGGATGACCTGCGTAGCGATATGGGCCATCTGAACACCTGTCGATTTCGAGAGGAAGGGAACCGTACGCGACGAACGGGGGTTCACCTCGATGATATAGACCTTGTCGTCCTGGTCGCAGATGAACTGGATGTTGTAGAGGCCCACAATACCAATGCGGAGACCCAGACGCTGGGTGTAGTCCAGAATCTGATCCTTCACCTTCTGGCTGACGCTGAAAGTGGGGTATACGCTGATCGAGTCTCCCGAGTGGATACCCGTCTTCTCGATATGCTCCATAATACCCGGCACGAATACCTGCTCGCCATCGCAGATGGCATCGACCTCAAGCTCCTTACCCTGGATGTAGCGGTCCACCAATACGGGGCTGTCCTCGTTCACCTCCACAGCCGTCTGCAGGTAGTGACGCAGAGCCGCCTCGTTCGATACGATCTGCATAGCGCGACCACCCAGCACATAGCTCGGACGCACTAGAACGGGGTAACCGATGCGCGTGGCGGCGCGAACACCCTGCTCGATGTCGGTCACGGCCTCGGCCTCGGGCTGGGGAATGCCCAGCTCAACCATAATACGCTCAAAGCAGCCGCGATCCTCGGCATTGCGGATCGCCTCCACGTCGGTACCAACGATGGGCACACCCAGTTTGTGGAGCGGCTCGGCGAGGTTGATGGCGGTCTGGCCGCCCAACGATACAATGATACCCTTGGGCTTCTCCAGTTCGATGACATTCATCACATCCTCCACCGTCAGCGGCTCGAAGTAGAGCTTGTCGGAGGTGGTATAGTCGGTCGAAACGGTCTCGGGATTGTTGTTGATGATGATTGCCTCGTAACCCGCCTCGCGAATCGACCAGATGGCGTGTACGGTCGAGTAGTCGAACTCGACACCCTGGCCGATACGGATGGGACCCGAACCGAGCACCACGATCTTCTCCTTCTGGCTGACAATCGACTCGTTCTCCTGCTCATAGGTCGAGTAGAAATAGGGGACATAACCCTTCAGCTCGCCGCCGCAGGTATCGATCATCTTATAGACCGGGAAGATTCCCCACTCCTTGCGGAGCAGATACATCTCGCTCTCCTTCTTACCCCAGAGCTGGCCGATGAACTTGTCACCGAAGCCCATACGCTTCGCCTCCAGCAGTACCTCCTTATCGCCCACGTGGCTCTTCAAGAGATTCTCCATCTCGACAATATTCTTGAACTTCTCGAGGAAGAAGAGGTCGATCTTCGTGCGGTTGTAGATCATCACCAGATCCTCTCCCATACGGATCAACTGGGCAATGGCGTAGAGACGGTCGTCCGTACCATCTTTGATGTAGTCGAGCAACTGCTCTACATTCCAATCATCAAACTTCTTGTGGTAGATGTGGCAGACACCCGTCTCCAGCGAGCGTACCGCCTTCAGAAGCGACTCCTCCATCGTGCGACCGATGGCCATCACCTCACCGGTAGCCTTCATCTGGGTACCGAGCTTATTCGAGGCGTCGGAGAACTTATCGAAGGGGAAGCGGGCCACCTTCGTCACCACATAGTCGAGCGTCGGTTCAAACGAGGCCGGCGTGTTGGCAATGCGGATCTCATCGAGGGTCAAACCCACGGCGATCTTGGCACTCACGCGGGCGATGGGGAATCCCGAAGCCTTCGATGCGAGGGCCGACGAACGCGACACACGAGGATTGACCTCAATCAGA
This sequence comes from Alistipes sp., assembly GCA_045602705.1. Taxonomy (GTDB): domain Bacteria; phylum Bacteroidota; class Bacteroidia; order Bacteroidales; family Rikenellaceae; genus Alistipes. Next base: position 16,412 of record JAZSCB010000012.1, on the reverse strand, counting down.
TAGTATTTGAACGAGAGGGGATCCAGGGCAAACTGCACATTACAGCCACCCTCGATCTTCAACTCGCGGATGATCTTCAAGGCCGAGGTACGCAGCATTTGGAACTCACGATTCGTGAGGGTCTGGGCAGGGGCCACCACAATCGAGTCACCCGTGTGCACACCCACCGGATCGACATTCTCCATCGAGCAGATGGCGATCGCCGTATCATTGGCATCACGCATCACCTCGAACTCGATCTCCTTGTAGCCCTTGATCGACTTCTCGACCAGCACCTGATGTACGGGCGAGAGGATCAGGGCGTTACGCATCAGCTCGCGGAACTCCTCCTCGTTGTCGGCGAAACCGCCGCCCGTACCACCCAGTGTAAAGGCAGGACGCAGTACCACCGGGAAGCCGATGCGGTTGGCAATTGCAAGACCCTCCTCGATCGAGGTTGCCACCTCCGAGGGGAGCACCGGCTCACCCAGGCCCTGGCAGAGCTCCTTGAAGAGCTCGCGGTCCTCGGCACGCTCAATCGACGAGAAGGAGGTACCCAGAATCTCCACGTGGCACTCCTGCAGGATACCCTTCTTGGCCAGCTGCACGGCCAGGTTCAGACCCGTCTGACCGCCGAGGCTCGGCACAATGGCATCGGGACGCTCGTAGCGGATGATCTTGGCCACATACTCCAGCGTCAGAGGCTCCATATAGACCTTGTCGGCAATATTCGTATCGGTCATAATGGTCGCAGGGTTGGAGTTCACCAACACCACCTCATATCCCTCCTCTTTGAGGGCCAGGCAGGCCTGCGTACCGGCATAATCGAACTCGGCAGCCTGACCGATCACGATCGGGCCCGAGCCAATCACCATCACCTTCTTGATATCTGTTCTCTTCGGCATCTTACTTCTTCTCCATTAATTTAACAAACTTCTTGAACATCTCGTGGCACTCGCCCGGAGCCGCCGTGGGATCAAACTGGGCAGCCATCACACGGTCAGCCTCTGCGGCCAGACCCTCCACCGTACCGTCGAGCAGGTTGGTATAGGTAACCTTCACCTCCTGACAACTCTCGGGAACGACCATATAGCCGTGGTTCTGCACGGCAATCTCGATAGCACCCGTCTCGTGATTCTTGATCGGGTGGTTGGCTCCGCGGTGTCCCGCCTTCATCTTCTCCACGCGGGCACCATAGGCCAGCGCAATGATCTGCATACCCAGACCGATACCGAAGATCGGCAACTTACCGCGCAGGGCCTTCACCAGCTCGATGGCAGCCGTCTGATCGGCCGGATCGCCCGGGCCGTTCGAGAGCATCACGCCATCGGGACGGAAGGCCATCACCTCCTCCAGCGTCGCATTGTAAGGAACCATCGTCACGTTGCAGCCCAGGGCATTGAACTGACGGATAAAGTTATTTTTGATACCGCAGTCGATGACCACCACGTCCCACTTGTGGTTAGGCGTACGCGAGAACCAACGCTTCTTGCAGCTCACTCGGGCCACCGAATTGCGGGGACGCTCATAAGCGCGCAGACGGGCCAAAGCCTCCTCCTTGGGGGTCGAGGCATCGGTCAGAATCGAGAGCTGTACCCCCTCATCGCGGATGATGTGCATCAGGCGACGCGTATCGAGTCCCGAGATGGCGGGGATGTTATGCTCCTGGAAAACCTCATCAAGGGTCTTCGTATAGCGGAAGTTACTCGGCGTGTCGTTATACTCGCGCACCACCATACCGCCAATGGTCGGGAATTTGGTCTCGTAATCCTCATCGGCAGCACCATAGTTTCCGATCAACGGATAGGTCATTACCACCATCTGGTCGGTGTAGGAGGGATCCGAAAGAATCTCCTGATAACCCACCATCGAGGTATTGAAGATGATCTCGTTCACGACCTCCTTGTCGGCACCGAAGCCGTAGCCGTAGAACTCCAGACCATTCTCCAAAACAATCTTTTTGTCAAAGGGTTTCATCATACGTTCTTCTATTTTTGTTTTTCTATCATTTCTATTTTTTCCGTTTTACCTCTTATTCGGGCTGCTGTATTCTTCTCGGACACTCCTCTCGGGTATTCTTCTCGGGAGTCATCCGAGGCTACTCGGCTCGGTAGGCACACTTACCGCCCACCAACGTCAGCACAGCGCGACCTCGCACCTGCCAACCGGCAAAGGGGGTGGCGCGACCCATCGAGAGGAACTCCTCGGGGTTGATCGTATATTCGTGCTCCAGATCCATCACCACCAGATCTGCCGGGGCACCCTCCACCAACAGAGGCTCCAGCCCGAAGAGGCGACGCGGATTGACCGACATCAGCGCCACCAGCCGCTCCAGCGAGAGGAGGCCGCGACGCACCAGGTAGGTGTAGAGCAGCGGGAAGGCGGTCTCGATGCCGACAATACCCATTGCGCTCATCGCCAGACCGCGCGACTTCTCCTCGGCAGTGTGGGGGGCGTGGTCGGTAGCAATCACCTCCAGCGTACCATCCAGCACACCGTTGATCAGAGCGAGCTGATCCTCACGGCTTCGGAGCGGGGGATTCATCTTGAAGCGGCCCTCCTCCTGCAGATCCTCGTCGGTGAGGAGCAGATAATGGGGCGCCGTCTCTCCACTCACGGGGAGCCCTTTGGCCTTGGCCTGACGCAGCAACTCCACCGACTCCTTGGTCGAGATGTGGCAGATGTGATAGGGGCAACCCGTCTCCTCTACCAGTCGGAGGTCGCGCTCCACCTGTCGCCACTCGCTCTCCGACGAGATACCACGGTGGCCGTGTTCGCGGCAGTAGGCTCCGTCGTGGATGTAGCCGCCGTGGAGCAGCTCCTCCACCTCACAGTGGGCCACCACCTTCTTGCCCGTGGGCTTCACGCGACACATCGCCTCGCGCATCAGCTCTTCGGCCTGCACACCGCGCCCATCATCCGAGAAGCCGATCACCTCGTCAGCCACCGACGGGAAGTCGATCAACTCTCCGCGACCCTTCTGCCCCTTCGTGATGGTGGCATAGGGGATAACCCGTATCACCGCATCGCGACGAATCGCCTCCAGCTGCACCTCCAAGTTCTCCTTCGAGTCGGGAGCCGGGAAGAGGTTGGGCATCGAGCAGACGGTGGTGTATCCGCCACGCGCTGCAGCCCGCGTACCCGAGGCAATGGTCTCCTTGGCCGTAAATCCGGGCTCACGCAGATGAACGTGCACATCACAAAGGCCGGGCAGCAGGTAGCGACCAGCACACTCCACCACTTCCATATCGTCGGCCTCGATCACGGGAGCGATACGCTCGATGCGCCCCTCTGCAATCACCACATCCGACACCTCGAAACCTCCGTTTCGATATACCATTCCACCGCGAAGCAGCATTTTCTTCATCTTTTTGCCTGAATTTTAATGGTTTTGGCCATAAAAAAGGGGTAACCGAAAACAGTTACCCCCAAAAAACAATATCTCCGCAACCCGCCGGCGTTCCGGACGCGTTTTCCGCACTCTGCAGCCACGCTGCCGCCATATTCGGGATCGCGTACATCATTACTCTTGTTTATTGGGGCAAAGATAACAATTTTTCGGGGATTATCCACGCTCCGCCGCATTTTTTTTATCACACGCCAAAATTCAAGTTTCAGCCGAAGAGGCAGAGATTGTAACTTTTTCATCTCCTACCCCTGTCGGTACTGTCTCCATTATCAAATCCCAATCAAAGGTATAACCTTCGATATTGGCAGGCTTAAAATAGGCTAAACCGGCCCATTGCAATCGGGCCGCAACCGGCCCAATAACCTCCGCAATTATTATTGTACGGAGTTTCTTGGCTCCAATGTGTTTCCCAAAAAGGGCCTATTCGGGTATCATCAAGAACTTCAGAATAGATGGTAACAGGCCACTCCTTTTCTGTCTCTCCCGGGAATTGAATACCTCCGCCTCCAATTCCATCACCGGGAGGCGGAATCAACGGATTGGAGCAGATCGGGTCAAATCCATCACGCGCGAGGCTTTGACACGGTCTACCTATTGCACTGAACGAATGCGACCGGCCCGGGTTCCGCCATCAATGCGCTCCAACGCAAGATTAAGCCTTTGGAGCGCCTCTTCGACAGGAACCACATAAGAGGCTGAATTATCCTCAGGAAGGAGAGGAAGTCCTCCCTGTTCATCATCCACACTGCACGACACCCACATCAGGGCCATCGCACAAAAAACCATCCACTTTTTCGTAGGCTTTCATCTTTTGATCTCTCCGCAACTATCCGGTACCCCTGCGGAGATGAGGCTCGCCACAAAATTTAAAATAAAATCGGCATTTACAAAAAAAGGGCAAGAAAAAACAACAAAGGAACTTTCAAAAAACAGCAAAACGGAATCGGGGCAAAAAATCTGCAAAAAGGGTATTTCGGCAGGGCAAAAAAGAGTATCTTTGCGGCGATGAAGGCTCTCTATCACATATTGGCCGTCGTGACGGTGGTCATCTGGGGCACCACCTTTGTTTCGACCAAGGTGCTGCTGGCGCACGGCCTCGCACCGGCCGAGATCTTCACCCTGCGCTTCCTGCTTGCCTGGGGACTGCTCTCGCTCTTCGGGCCGCGAAGCGAACGATGGTGCCGCAATCTGCGCGACGAGCTGAAGATGGCGGGGCTCGGCATCACGGGCGGGTCGCTCTACTTCCTGACCGAGAATGCCGCTCTGAAGTATGCCCCCGCCTCCGATGTATCGCTGCTGGTCTGCACCACCCCGCTGCTCACGCTGCTGCTGATGCGGCTGGTCTACCCGCAGAGCGACCGTCTCTCCCGCCACACGGTGGGCGGCTCCCTGCTCGCCCTCTTCGGAGTGGCCCTGGTGGTTCTCAACGGCCACTTCTCGCTCCAACTCAGCCCCAAAGGGGATCTGTTGGCCATCTCCGCCTCGATCCTCTGGGCCCTCTACACCCTGCTGCTGCGAAAGGTGGAGGGGCACTATCCCAACCTGATGATCACCCGCAAGGTCTTCGGCTACGGTCTGCTGACCATCCTACCCTACTTTCTGTGGCGACCGCCCCACATCGAGGCGGCAACCCTGCTACAACCCGCCGTTTGGAGCAATCTCCTCTTCCTGGGATTGGTCGCCTCGCTGCTTTGCTACGCCACCTGGAATGCCGTTGTCAAGGCCCTCGGCACCACCCAGTCCTCGAATTATCTCTACCTCAACCCCATTGCGGCCACCACGGCTGCCGCCCTGATTCTCGGCGAGCGACTCACCCCCATCGCAGCCCTCGGAGCCGTGCTGATTCTTGTCGGAATCGCCTGGGCCCGCCGCAAAAGGTAGCCAGCCTGCCGACCGTTAAAATTTTCCGACAACCAGGCGAGAAGTACCGAAGACGAGGTGGAAAAAATGAAAAATTTTTCTTGTTTTTCATCCAAATTATTACCACCTTTGCCCTCGCTATGGAGTTGCAACAACTCATATTCCCGCTGTTGCTGACGCTGGGTGCCGGTTTGGCCACCGGCATCGGCAGTGCCATCGCCTTCTTTGCCCCCCGCACCAACAAACGACTGCTCTCGTTCGCGTTGGGACTCTCGGGTGGTGTGATGGTCTATGTGTCGTTTGTGGAGCTGTTGCACGACTCCCGCCTCACCCTGCAAGAGGTCGGCGGTGAAAGGTTGGGCGACCTCTATGCCGTATTGGCCTTCTTTGGCGGCATTTTGCTGATCGGTCTCATCGACCGCCTGGTGCCCGCCGTAGAGAACCCCCACGAGGCCCACGTTGCCGAAGAGATGGACCACAAACCCCAGAATGCCAAGCTGATGCGAATGGGATTGCTGACCGCCCTGGCCATCGCCATCCACAACTTCCCCGAGGGTATTGCCACCTTTGTCACGGCAGCCGACGATGCCACGCTCGGTATCGCCATTGCCGTCGCCGTAGCCATTCACAACATCCCCGAGGGCATCGCTGTCTCGGTGCCGGTCTACTACGCCACGGGCAACCGCGGCAAGGCCTTCCGCTGGTCGCTCCTCTCGGGTCTGGCCGAGCCTGCCGGAGCTCTGCTCGCTTGGGCCCTGCTCTCCCCCTTTCTCTCGCCAATGCTGACGGGTTGCATCCTCGCCGCCGTGGCAGGCATTATGGTCTTTATCTCGCTTGACGAGTTGCTCCCCGCCGCCCGTGAGTATGGTGAGGCTCACACGGCCATCTATGGTGTGGTGAGCGGTATGGCCATAATGGCCGCAAGCCTGCTTCTGTTGAGTTGAAAATTGATAATCGTCTAATAAAAACAAGCACAATGGATATTCTCTACTTAATCTTGGGCCTGGCTCTGATTCTGGTAGGAGCCAACTATCTGACCGACGGCTCGGCCGCCCTCGCCCAGCGTTTCCGAATGCCGGAGTTCATCATCGGTTTGACGATTGTCGCCGTGGGAACTTCGATGCCGGAGTTTGTTGTCTCGGTGATGTCGGCCATCCAGGGAAAGAGCGATCTGGCTATCGGTAACATCGTGGGCTCCAACATCTTCAACGTCTTTTTGAGCTTGGGCATCTGCGCTCTGATCTCGCCCATTCCCTTCACGAGAGGTAACATCCGCCGCGACATTCCGATTGGTGTGGCCGCCTCGCTGCTGCTCCTCTTCTTCGCCTTCGACCAGTCGCTGGGCCTGGGTGCAGAGAACGTACTCAGCCGCTGGGAGGGTGTGGTAATGTTTCTTCTCTACATCCTGCTGATGATCTACACGATCCGCCTCACGCGCAAGGAGCTCCCCGTCGAGGAGCCCCAGGAGGAGGGGAAGAAGCCGATGGCTCTGTGGCTCTCGCTGGTGATGATCGCGGGCGGTCTCTGCGGATTGATCTTCGGCGGTGAGATGTTCGTCAACAACGCCACGCTGTTGGCCCGCCGCCTGGGTGTCAGCGAGTCGGTAATTGCCATCACGCTCGTCGCTGGCGGTACCTCGCTCCCCGAGTTGGCCTCGTCGGTCGTTTCGCTGCTGAAGGGCAAGTCGGAGATGGCCCTGGGTAACGTCGTGGGCTCGAATATCGCCAACATCCTCCTGATTCTGGGTGTAAGTGCCACGATCAACCCCCTCACGCTGGGTGGCATCACGATGTTGGATATGCTGGTCGTGCTGCTCAGCTCGGTTCTGCTGCTGCTGACCGCTTTCACCTTCCAGCGTCGCGAACTCGATCGTTGGGAGGGCATGATCTTCCTCGCCATCTACGGTATCTACGTTTGGCAGCTGATCGCTTAACCGCCTCCATACAGAAAAACGCGCAAAGAAATCCCCTCTTTGCGCGTTTTCTCGTATTTATTTGCTAAATTTGCCCTTGATGAGCCGAATTTACGAAGTAACCGAACTCCGCGAGGGGCTCTTTGAGGAGCTGAATCGCCTGATGCCGCAACTCAACCCCACGCTTCGCGCCGACCGCGAGTCGCTGGCCCGAATGGTTGCCGCCCCTCTCTGCCACCTCTTTGTGGCCGAGGTGGAGGGTGCCGTGGCGGGAATGCTGACCCTGGCCCTCTACGACACGCTGGAGGGTCGCCGGGCCTGGATCGAGGATGTGGTAGTGGATGAGTGCGTACGCGGTGCGGGCCTCGGACGGAGGCTGCTCGACAAGGCGCGGGAAGAGGCCGAGAAGGCGGGGGCCGTGAGCCTCTCGCTCACCTCGTCAGCCCATCGGGTCGCCGCCCACGCCCTCTATCGCAAAGAGGGTTTCCAGGAGGTGGCAACCACCCTCTTTCGCCTCAATCCCCAAAAGTAGAGTCAACAAATCACAACTATGAAACGTCTGGTAAAGGTGGTCGCCATTGTGGTGGCCGTAATTTTGGCCGTGGCCCTGATTGTGCCGATGGCCCTGAAGGGTAAGATCTCGGAGATCGTCAAGCAGGAGGCCAACAAACTGCTGACGGCTACGCTCGAGTTTGATGAGCTGGATATCAGCCTTTTGCGCCATTTTCCCAACGCCTCGTTGGAGTTAAAGGGGTTGTCGCTCACAGGAGGTGTCGAGCCCTTCGAGGGGGAGACCATCGTGGCTGCCGACCGCATTTCGGTGGTGGTAAACCTCCTCTCGCTCTTCGGGGACGAGGGGTTTGAGGTACGCCGCATTCTGCTCCAGCGACCCCGGATTCACGGCCACATTGCCGAAAACGGCTCGGTGAACTGGGATGTCATGAAACCCTCGGAGGAGAGCGAAGAGAGCCCCGAAACATCGGAAGGCGAAGAGCTAGAAACAGAGAAATCGTCGTTCCGCCTCGCCTTGAAGGATTTTACCATCTCGGAGGCAGAGTTGCGTTACGACGATGATTCAACCCGAATGGAGGCGGCCATTGCTCCGCTGAATCTCCAACTGCGTGGCGACTTCTCAGCCTCCCGCAGCGGGCTGAAGCTCAAGACCACAGCCGAGGGAATCCGCCTGGTGATGGGCGATATGACACTGGCCAACGGGATGGAGGCGGAGATCAATGCCGAGATTGATGCCGACCTGGAGGGCCAACGTTTTGTGCTCAACAAGAATCTGTTCCGTCTGAATGCCATCCGAATGGTGCTGGATGGTGAGGTGACTCTGTTGGAGGAGGGAATGGATCTCGACCTCGCGCTACAGTCCGATAAGATCGAGTTCCGCGAGCTGCTCTCGCTCATTCCTGCCTTCTATACGCGGGAGTTCGAGTCGCTGAAGGCGGCGGGTGAGCTCACCCTCTCGGCCTGGGCCAAGGGGCGAATGGCAGGCGAAGAGCTTCCCGCCTTCGATCTGCAGTTGGGAGTGCGTGACGGTAGCTTCAAATATGCAATGCTCCCCAAGTCGGTGACGGGCATCCGCCTGGCGGCCCGAGCCAGCAACCCGGGAGGCACCCTCGATCAAACGCGGGTCGATATCTCCGATTTTGGGATGACCCTGGCCGGCAACACCCTCACGGGCTGCGCCTCGGTGGCGACGCCAATGAGCGATCTGCAATTTGCCGCTGCGATGCAGGGTAAGGTCGATTTGGGGGCCATTAAGGAGGTCTATCCCCTGGGCGACAGCCTCTCATTGGCCGGAAAGGTAACCCTCGATGTGAAGGCTGCCGGCCGGATGTCAGACCTCGAAAAGCAGCGTTATGAATCGATGAAGGCCGAAGGGACGCTCACCCTGGAGCAGATGCAGGCCGATATGGCAGGGATCCCGGCGGTCGACATCCAGCGACTGACAGCCACCCTCTCGCCCCGTGCCCTGACGCTGGGTGAGTGCCAGGTACAGGTGGGACGCAGCGACTTGAAGGCCAACGGCCAGGTTACGAACTTTTTGGGGTGGTTCCTGCGCGATGATCTGCTCGGCGGCCGCCTCTACATCCACTCCGAGCGGCTTGACCTGAACGAGCTGATGGGTATCCTGCCCGAAGAGGAGGCCTCGGCCGAGGAGATTCCTGCCGCCGAAGAGGCAGCAACCAAACCTTTTGAGGTCCCCAAGAACCTCGATCTGGCTCTGCAGACTTCCGTAAAGCAGATTCTCTTCCAACAGATGACACTCGACAACTTCTCGGGCAACATCGCCGTCAAGGAGGGGACCGCCGAGCTCTCACAACTTCGGATGGAGGCTCTGGGTGGCACGCTGGCGGCTTCGGGCAGCTACTCCTCGGCTCAAAATCCCGCCTCCCCCGCCCTCGCTCTCCAGGCCCAAATCGAAAAAGCCTCGTTTGCCCGCACCTTCCGTGAGCTGGAGATGATTCGCAAGATCGTCCCTCTCTTTGAGAAGACGGGTGGCGACTATTCGATGGAGTTCAACCTGAAGAGCCGTCTGACGGCCGATATGGGGATCGACTATCCCACGCTCAATGCCTCGGGAGAGATCTCCTCATCGAATATTCAACTTGGCAACGTGCCAATTTTCAATGCCTTGACCTCGGCCCTAAATGTCGGCAAGATCCAATCCTCGCTGGAGGGCAAGCTGGTGGTAGTGAAGTTCACCGTAGCCAACGGCCGCCTCTCGACCAAGCCCTTCGATTTGAAGTTGGGCTCGACAACCATCAACCTCTCGGGCTCGACGGGTCTCGACCAGACAATCGACTACACGGCCCGTGTCGCTCTGCCTGGCAAGGCGGCCAACACGCTCCAAAACCTCGACGTAAAGATCGGTGGCTCCTTCTCCTCGCCCAAGATTTCGGTCGATGTCGCTGCGGCAGCCAAGGAGGCGGCGACCAACCTGCTGAACGAGCAGGTGCAGAAACTCACCGGCAGCGAGAGCGTAAATGCCGAGATCCAAAAGCAGGCCGAGCGTCTGCGCCAGGAGGCCCGCACAGCCGGCGATAAGCTGGTGGCAGAGGCCGAGAAGCAGAAGGAGGCTCTGGTGGCCAAGGCCAATAATGCCCTGGCAAAAATCGCCGCCGAGGCGGCCGGAGAGGCATTGGTGAAGGAGGCTCGCAAACAGGCCGACAAGCTGGTGGCCAAGGCCGAGGAGGAGATCTCAAAGTTGGAGTCCAAAGCCACGGGAGGGAAAGAGTAGAGGGATCTATTCATCCCTTTTCAGATACCATTTTTACTCTTTTGAGTAAAAAAACGGGACCTCGTTACCACTTTTTGGAGAAACATTTACTATCTTGCACTTCGTTTGAAAAACCTTAAAAAACATAACCATACTATGAAACACCTTTTGAACAAGCTGATGTGGTCGGCAATGCTCCTCTTTGCTGCCGTTGCCATCGTCGGCTGTACCGACCCCGACAAGGGCCCGGATGACCAGCCCCAGAGCCCCTATTCGCTCAAGGCTGAGGTGGTAGCTCCGGGTGCTACCACGGTAACCATCAAGGTTACGACCGAGAAGATTACCCGTTTCGCCTACCTGGTGAATCTGACTCCCGACATCAACTACAACGCCTCGCAGATCTTCAACCAGGGACGCGAGATGGAGGCCGAGGCCGACGGCACGACCAACTTCACGATGAGTGGTCTGAATCCCGACACCGACTACTCGATTCTCTTTGCCGCCGCTACGGTGGATGAGACCTGGTATGATCAGGTGGTGGAGCTCACCTTCAAGACGGGCTCGCTTGAAGACGAGATCACGATCTACGACATCGACTACCGCGGCTTCCGCGTACACGTCAACTGGCCCGAGACCGTGAAGGAGGGCAACGTACTGAAGTGGGGTGTAGCCGACTACTATATGTACCACTACACGGGGGCATCGGATGCCGCAAAGCTCAATATGCACGATAAGGAAATGGGCAACTACATCACCGATAGCCACACCTTCATCATCGACAATGAGATCGAGAACTGCTGTCCTCCCGACGGAAAGGGCGGCTACGACACGAACTATCCCTACTACGGTATAATTGTCCCCGGCCAGCTCACCTACTTCTTCATCGGAGAGTTCAGCTATGTGGATGCCGACAACATCGGCTACTGGTACACCGACGAGGATGGCGACGAGATCTACGTCGATTTCACCAACGGTTTCCACGAGCCGGGCTACTACAATGCCCTCTTCGATGAGGCTGCCTGGCGAAATGCCGGCTCGCCGCAGGTCAACAGCTGGGGTATCTCGCCCCTGGCCGTGGAGGCAGTAACCGACCAGTCGCAGTATTGGAGCGGCTTCTACGCCTGCTACAAGTTCAACACCAAGGCCCCCGAGAAGCTCGACGGCGAGGTGGTGGTCGATAAGTCGGGGCTGAAGCTCAACGGCGGTACGCTGCGCTTCCTCCCCTCCGAGAATGTAGCCCTCTACCTCTACGGTATCTTTACCCAGTCGAACTGGGAGTCCATCATTCGCGGTCTGCCCGACTCGAACGAGGAGTCCATCCAGTGGTTCCTCACCACCGAGGAGGCTCTCTACAGCTATGGTGTGGGTGCCGAGTATGGTCCTGCCGAGATCGACGTTTCGGGTGCCGTCACCTGGTTTGATACCGAGACCGAGTATATCGTCGCCATCGTTGGTATGGGCAACGAGGAGGGAACTTCGCAGTTCTTCCAGGTGGAGACCTTCAAGCTCCCCGCCCCCACGAAACCCGCCCCCACCATCGAGGTAACGGCTATCACCAAACCCACCGAAGAGATTGCCAAGGATGGTGCACAGTCGCCCTACGAGATCTGGTACAACGTGAAGTGTCCCACGAAGGACGCCTACCAGGTGATGTACGCCTGCAACACGGCCCGCGCCTGGGAGTCGGCACTGGCCATCTATGGCAGCTATGAGGATATCATCCGCTGGGGTGGCTACTTCTCCTCCGATGAGGTCGTGGCCATCAACTCCGATGCCGGTTTCAACGTACGCTTCGACGTACTGCCCGAATCGACCTATGGCTTCGGTGCCGTGGGCTTCAGTGATGAGGGCCGTATGGGTAAGGCCGATTATGTGGAGAATACCGCCGGTGTGGAGCCGCTGCCCGATCCCATCGCCTCCAACCTCTACGAGGATCTGAAGGGCGAGTGGACGATGCGCACCCATATCCACTACACGGTTTACAACAACCAGGACCTCACCTATTCGCTTGAGGAGGGTATCCGCCAGAGCAAGGTAACGATCGGTGATATCGTAATGCCCGAGAGCCTCTCAAGCGAGGTATACGACCGCTTCCAGACGAAGGTCGGGTGGGATCAGGACAAAGTGGACAACACCTACGAGGAGATCTGCAACCAGGTGGACCTCTATAACGCACGTACGCGTAGCGAGAACCGCATCCTCTGCCAGGGTCTCGACACCTACCCCATCCCCTACTACTTGAACTACAGTCAGTTGGAGTACTGCTCGCCCTACTCGCTCTTCTACGGCATCTCGAGCCTGAAGTATGGCTACTACGACGCCGCGTCGGTGCTCTACGACTTCGGTCCCAAGTGGTTCATCGAGGTAATGGATGATCAGGGTACGCTGGGTGTTCCCTTCAACGCCAACACGATGGCTCCGATCTTCGGCTTGAGCGAGTACCACCTGGTGGGTCTCAACTCGACCGCTCCGACGAGTGCCTGGAATACCATCAGTTTCGTCTTTGACGAGAAGGGCAATGCCACGACGGGTTACTTCCCCGTAGAGGTTTCCGACGACCTGAATACCATCACTGTCAAGCCCCTGAAGTACAACGGCCAGAGTTACTACCCCATCGTCGCTTCGTGGTCGGGCGTACAGTTTGAGGCTGCCGCCTACTCGGTGGGTGAGCTGGTGCTGACCCGCGGTTGGGAGGCCGGCACGGAGCCCATCGTTCCCGTGGATGGTACGCGCGCTGCCCGTGTTATCAAGCAGCAGCCCTCGATGGGTGGTGAGGCCCCGGCACAGCAGGTGAAGAGCCACTCGCTGACCCGCTTTGAGCTGGAGAATCCCATCCTCTACAAGCAGGTGGAGGGTCAGATTCTGACCGAGGAGGAGTCCGCCGCCCGAATGAAGGAGTATATGACCCGCTAATCGGAATCGCTCCGAACAAAAATCGCCGCAGAAAATTCTGCGGCGATTTTTTATCCCCTCCCATAGGCAAGAGAGCCGTACCTCATCCCCAGCCTCCCAGCCCATAAAAAGATTGCCCCGGACAGGCAATCCTGTCCGGGGCAGATCCGTCGGGTAATGCTACCCGTTAGTACTCCATCTTTGCTTTACGCTGATAGCTGTTATAACGCCACTTGGCATTCTCCTCAGCGGCCTGGAAGAGCTCCTCGGCCTCGGCAGGGAAGGCCTTCTGGAGCGAAGTGTAACGTACCTCCTTCTTCAGGAAGTCCTGGAACTTCGACCAGTCGGGCTCCTTCGAGTCATACACGAAGGGATTCTTACCGGCAGCCTCCAACTCGGGGTTGTAGTGCCACAGGTGCCAGTAACCACACTCTACGGCCTGCTTGCCAATAGTCTGGGTGCGGGTCATACCGCCCTTGATACCGTGGTTGATACAGGGAGCGTAGGCGATGATGAGCGAGGGACCGGGATAGGCCTCGGCCTCCTTCAGCACATTGAAGAGCTGCTGCTGCGAAGCACCAATCGAAACCTGGGCCACATAGACATAGCCATAGGTCATTGCGATGGCACCGATATCCTTCTTGCGGATACGCTTACCGCTCGAGGCGAACTTGGCCACAGCACCCACGGGGGTAGCCTTCGACGACTGGCCTCCGGTGTTGGAGTAGACCTCCGTATCGATGATCAGCACATTGACATCCTGACCCGAAGCAAGGACGTGGTCCACACCACCGAAGCCGATATCGTAGCCCCAGCCGTCACCACCGATGATCCACTGCGACTTCTTCACCAGCCAATCCTTCATCTCCAGAATCTTGCGGCAGGTATTGCAACCGCAAGCCTCCATCATCGGAACCAGACGAGCCGTCACCTCAGCCGAACGCGACGACGAGCCGCGATTCTCGATCCACTCCTTCATTACGCCCTTCAGCTCCTCGGAGCACTTCTCGCAGTTGGCAATAGCATCCTCCATCATCAGTTGGATGCGGTCGCGGAGTTTCTCCACGCCGACGTGCATACCCAGACCGAACTCGGCGTTATCCTCGAAGAGCGAGTTGGCCCAGGCGGGACCCTGACCCTTCTCGTTGGTGCAGTAGGGAGTCGAGGGGGCCGAACCCGAGTAGATTGAGGTACAACCCGTAGCGTTGGCAACCATCATCTTGTCACCAAAGAGCTGAGTAATAGCCTTGATATAGGGGGTCTCACCGCAACCGGCACAGGCGCCCGAGAACTCGAAGAGAGGCTGGGCAAACTGGAGGTTCTTCACCGACTTGGTCTTGTCAACCACGGGCTTGTAACCCACCTTGTCGATGCAGTAGTTCCAGTTGTCGGCCTCCTGCATCTGGCTCTCCAGCGGCTTCATCACTAGAGCCTTCTCCTTCGAGGGGCAGACATCCACACAGTTGTTGCAACCCGTACAGTCGAGCGGCGAAACCTGGATACGGAACTTGTACTCCTTGGTTTCACCCAGACCCTGCTTCCACGCCAGACCCGAAGCGGCAGCCTCCTCCTCCGTAGCAAGGAAGGGACGGATGGCAGCGTGGGGGCAGACATAGGCACACTGGTTACACTGGATACAGTTATCAACTTTCCACTCGGGAACGCACACGGCGATACCGCGCTTCTCCCAGGCGGCCGTACCGTTGTCCCAGGTACCATCCTCGCGGCCGTTGAAGGCCGAAACGGGGAGCAGGTCACCCTTCAGGGCGTTGATCGGATCAACGATATTGCGGACGAACTCGGGACGGTTGTTATCCACGGCAGCGGCAGCGGCTTTCACCTCGATCGAGGCCCACTCGGCGGGAACCTCCACCTTCTCTACAGCCGAACCACCGGCATCCACAGCGGCATAGTTCATATTGACGATATCCTCGCCCTTCTTGCCGTAGGACTTCAGGATGGCCTTCTTCATCTCCTCAACAGCCTTCTCGAAGGGGATCACCTCGGCGATCTTGAAGAAGGCTGCCTGCATAATGGTATTGGTACGCGAACCCAGACCCAGCTCGGCGGCGATCTTCGTAGCGTTGATGATGTAGAAGTTGATCTTGTTCTTGGCCAGGTAAACCTTCATTGCATCGGGCAGCGTGGCACAGGTCGTGGCGGCATCGTGCACCGAGTTCAAGAGGAACGATCCGCCGGACTTGAGACCCTTCAGCACGTCGTACTTCTCTACATAGGAGGGAACGTGGCAGGCGACAAAGTCGGGCGTGGTTACCAGGTAAGGCGAGGTGATGGGGTTATCACCAAAGCGGAGATGCGACGAAGTGTAGCCACCCGACTTCTTCGAGTCATAGGAGAAGTAGGCCTGGCAATACTTGTTGGTCGAGCCACCGATGATCTTGATCGAGTTCTTGTTGGCACCTACCGTACCGTCAGCACCCAGACCGAAGAACAGACCCTCAAACGTACCGGGCTTGGCCATCGAGATCTCCTCGCCTACGGGCAGCGAGAGGTTCGTTACATCGTCCACGATACCTACCGTGAAGTGATCCTTCGGCTCGGCCTTCTCCATGTTCTCGAATACGGCCAGCATCTGGGCGGGCGTCGTATCCTTCGACGAGAGACCGTAGCGGCCACCGATGATCTGGGGCTGAATCTTCTTGCCGTAGAACATCGACTTCACGTCCATATAGAGCGGCTCACCCTCGGCACCGGGCTCCTTCGTGCGATCCAGCACGCAAACCTTCTTCACCGAAGCGGGAACTACATTGAAGAAATACTTCTCCGAGAAGGGACGATAGAGGTGTACGGTGATAAGACCCACCTTCTTACCCTCCTTGCGCAGGTAGTCGATCGTCTCCTTGATGGTCTCCGTAACCGAACCCATGGCAACAACCACGTTCTCGGCCTCGGGATCACCGTAGTAAACGAAGGGAGCGTACTCACGACCCGTGATGGCCGAAATCTCCTTCATCGTCTCGGCTACCATATCGGGCACTGCATCGTAGAACTTGTTGCAAGCCTCACGAGCCTGGAAGTAGATGTCGGGGTTCTGCGCCGTACCGCGGGTTACGGGGTGCTCGGGGTTGAGGGCGGCAGCACGGAACTGCTTCAGAGCCTCACGGTCGAGCATA
>JAZSCB010000011.1:0-108047 GCA_045602705.1 Alistipes sp. | reverse complement strand
AACGAACTTAAGTAATGAATACCGAGCAATTTCGCCGTCGGGCAGCCGAGTTGAAGGAGTTTTGTACAGCCAATGGCTACAACTCCCGTATTGCTCTTTTGTGGGATTTGTCCCTACATTCGGGCCGTAGGCGTTTTGTGGTGTGGAACTACGCGGAGAATAGGGTAGAGCGGGCATTTGTTGCCTCGCACGGTAGTGGTCAGGAGTGTAGTCTGCGATATAGTGCCTATGCTACGACGTCGAATGTCGCAGATTCTCATCTCTCATCTGTTGGCCGTGCGCTCGTGGCGGAACGGTATGTTGGACGTTATGGTGTTGCTTATCGTTTGGATGGCTTGGATGAGAGTAATTCGGCTATGCGCGAACGTTGTATAGTTCTTCACGGATGGAAGCATACAACCTCATTTCCTATATGGCCAATGCCTACCATAGGCAGTTGGGGGTGTCCGGTGTTGTCACGACGTTCGATGGCAATATTGGACGAGATTATTAGAAATGAAGAAAACGTTGTGTTATACGCATACAAATAAAGCAGGGCTCAATACCCTGCTTTATTGTTGATGTCTATTTATACTACAAACTATCACCGAAATCCTTGCGGAACTTCTCCATCAAGCGGTGCGGCCAATTAGATGTAGGCTCCAAACCGCCCATAAAGAATCGAAGTACGGGGGGCTCATAGTTGAATTTCAAACCGCCAATCAACTTGCGGTTGTGCCACAACCAATCAATGCGGTCAATGACGTAGTTAATCTGAGAGAGAGTAAATACGCGGCGAGGAACAGCCAGACGTAACAACTCTACATCGGCCAGAATCTCCTTGCCCTCTTCGTCGCGTACGCTCGATATGGTGCCTCGCTCCATACCGCGAATACCCGAACAGATGTACAATGCCGCAGCCAATGCGCCAGCGGGATACTCCTCTTGTGGGATATGTTCACAGAACTTCATTGCATCGACGTGTGCACCCAAGACACCTGCGGGCGTTACCATAGGCACACCGCGCTTCTCCAACTCCTCGACCAAGTACTTGATGAAGTTGGGGCTCTGGCTAATCATCGTCTCATCCAATGTCTCGTACAAACCGACTGTCATAGCCTCAATCTCGCGAACAGATATACCACCATAAGTGAGGAAACCCTCGAACAGAGGAATCATAGCCTCCATCTTTGCATACAAAGCACGTTGGTTGGTACAGATACCACCACCGCGTGAAGATGAAAGTTTACGAGCCGAGAAATAAACCAAATCGGCAAGGCCTGTCATCATCTTCAATATCTCGCCTAACTCATTCTCCTTCCACTTATCCTCGCGCTGCTTGATAAGGTAGGCGTTCTCGCCCATAAGGCTGGCATCGAGTACCAACATAATATTATATTTGTCGGCAATACGACGCACGTCCATCAAGTTGGCCAACGAGAAGGGCTGTCCACCGATAAGGTTTGTCGAAGCCTCCATACGGATGAAGGGGATATTCTCCACGCCTACCTCCTGGATGCACTTCTCCAACTTCTCGATATCCATATTACCCTTGAATGGATGGTCAGACTTGAGCTCCAATGCGTGGTCGTGCAACAACTCTACAACGCGACCACCGCACTCCTGAATATGTGCCAAAGTGGTTGTAAAGTGATAGTTCATCGGAATGACGTGGCCGGGCTTTACAAACGAGCGGCAAATGACGTTCTCGGCAGCGCGTCCTTGGTGTACGGGTAATAGATATTTCTTGCCCAAAACATCCTCAACGGCTTTCTGCAAACGCTCGAATGATTGCGAGCCTGCGTAAGCATCGTCGGCGTGCATCATAGCAGCCAACTGATTGTCGCTCATTGCGTTGGTTCCGCTGTCGGTAAGCATATCCAAGAATACGTCACGTGTGCTCAAACGGAATGTATTGAATCCGGCCTCTTTCATAGCCTCTATACGGCGCTCAATGGGTACGAGGTGGAGTTTTTGTACGACGCGAACTTTGTGCATCTCCAAAGGTAAATCACCTCCACGGTAGAATTTTACTCTGCTCATAGTAACAATTTTTTATTATTTCTTCGTTTTATGTCAAAATTGATTTTCAAAATTAATATAAATTTTTTAATAAAATTGCAAAACGGACCATTTATTTTGCATAAATAGCCCGTTTTATTGCATATTGGGGTGTCTGTTGCCCTCTTACATATTGTAATCTGAGTTTTTTTGACCGAAGTATAAATCCAACAACTCCTTTGCCGCGATGAATGAACTCTGCTTTGCCGAGAGTACTCTTTGCTCAACCTCTTCGATGCGCCCGGCTATCAAAGGATTTTGATAGAAACTACTCTTCAAGACTTCGTTAATACTTTCGTACATCCAATATTTATTTTGGCGGTTGCGATTCGCAGTGTAATATCCATTGGCCTCGATGTGGTCCAGATACTCCTCTACGCCTTTCCATACCTCCTCCAACCCGCTTTTTGCTAACGATGAGCAGGTATATACTTTGGCTCTCCAGCCTGATTCAGGTAATGGGAAGAGATGTAGCGCACCCTGATATTGTACCTTCGCCAATTCGGCTTTGTGAACGTTCTCACCATCGGCCTTCGTTATAACCATCATATCGGCCATCTCCATAATGCCTCGCTTGATACCTTGTAACTCGTCACCGGCACCTGAAATCTGCAACATCATAAACATATCAACCATCGAGTGTACGGCTGTCTCGGATTGTCCCACGCCTACCGTTTCGATAAATATCACGTCATAACCCGCAGCCTCGCATAAGACTATCGTTTCGCGCGTTTTTCGCGCTACACCTCCTAATGAGCCTGCGGAGGGTGAAGGGCGGATGAAAATATTGGGATTTGATGATATGCTCTCCATACGAGTCTTGTCACCTAAAATAGAGCCACCGCTACGCTCCGAACTTGGGTCGATAGCCAATACGGCCAAGCGGTGTTTGAGCGATGCGACCATACCGCCGATGGCCTCTATGAATGTCGATTTTCCTGCTCCCGGTACACCTGTGATACCTATGCGAACCGATTTTCCTGCGTATGGTAGGCAGCGCTCGATAATCTCCTGTGCCTGAGCGTAATGCTCGTGGTTGTTGCTCTCGATAAGCGTAATTGCTTGTGAGAGAATGGTGATATTGCCGTTCAATATGCCCTCAACGTACTCATCGGTAGAGAGCGCACGACGACGCTTGCGTTTGAAGTATGGATTAACGATGGGTTGGTCTTCAACTCCTTGAGTAACATTTAGTGCACTGTCGTGATGAGCATCGATATACTCTTTTTCGTAATGTTCTATTTTGGTAAAAGCCATCTCGTTATTTTTTATTTGTTTTTATGTTTGTAATCTTGTCTATGGTCTGTTGCGTAAGCCCTCCTGCGTGGCCACACCATAAGGCTATACGCTGCTTGTTACAGATGACGCAGAAGGGGATAAACTTTACGCCATAATTACGGAATGAACGCCCTTCGTCATCAAATGCTACGCAAGTGTTAGCACCCAGATGCTCGGTCAGTGTGACGCCGGCTTCGCTATATTTCTCTTTTGTCAATATGATGACATTCATTTTCGACTCGGCACTCTGCGCTAAATTTTTTACGCGTGCCAACCACTTACGGCACTGCGGACTCTCCGAGTGGTAGAATACAATGCAGGTGTAGTCGGCCTCTTCGGGTTGCAGGTCCATAAGCCACTGCTTCACCTTAAGGTCGGGGGCTACCTCTCCTGTTATAACGTTTTGAGCATTGGCAATAGTAGCCGTGCCTATGATTGTAATCAAAACGCTTAAAAACTTTCTCATCGCGGTGTCGGGTTAGTTTGTCGGGAGCGAAATTAGCAACTTTCGCGCAAAGAAACAAACCTTTTTCGAAGTATCAATCTCGCGGAATGGACAAAAGTATCGAAATGGGTGAAAAACTCTTGATTTTTCAAGTTTTTTTAGAGATAAACTTGCTATAATATTTCGTTATTTGAGATTTTACTCGTACCTTTGTGAAGTTTTGTGCTATAGCAAATTTACGAATCATACATACACAAAAATATTTACAAAAAACAAAATTAACAATTATGAAAGTTTCACACATTGAGCATCTTGGTATTGCTGTGAAGAGTCTCGACGAGGCTATTCCCTATTGGGAGAATGTATTGGGTCTTAAGTGCTATGCTATCGAGGAGGTAGCCGAGCAGAAGGTTAAGACAGCATTTTTTAAGTTGGGCCAGACAAAGATTGAGTTGTTGGAGCCTACTTCAGAGGATTCTACTATCGCTAAGTTTATCGAGACTCGCGGTATCGGTGTTCACCACGTAGCACTCGCTTGCGAGAATCTTGAGGAGCAGTTGGCTGATGCCGAGGCTCACGGTGTACGTTTGATTGACAAGACTCCCCGCAATGGCGCTGAGGGCCTTTCAATCGCATTCCTTCACCCGAAATCAACTCAGGGTATTTTGACAGAGTTGTGTGAGGACAAGAACAAATAATCAACTAATAAATATTTAGCACTTTTATGAGCGAAATTCAAAAACAACAGGTAGCCAAATTGATTGAGAACCGCGAGATTGCCCGTTTGGGTGGCGGCGAGAAGGCTATCGAGAAGCAGCACGCAAAAGGTAAGTACACTGCGCGTGAGCGTATTCAGATGCTCTTGGACGAGGGCAGTTTCGAGGAGTTTGATATGTTCGTAACACACCGTTGCTACGACTTCGGTATGGAGAAGAGCCACACCTTTGGTGATGGCGTGGTAACCGGTTATGGTACGATTGCCGGCCGTCTGGTCTATGTCTTTGCCCAGGATTTCACCGTAACGGCAGGTTCGCTGTCGATCTCGCTGGCCGACAAGATCTGCAAGGTACAGGATATGGCAATGCGTAACGGTGCTCCCTGCATCGGTCTGAACGACTCGGGTGGTGCACGTATTCAGGAGGGTGTGAATGCCCTGGCCGGCTACGCCAACATCTTCCAGCGCAACGTAATGTCGTCGGGTGTGATTCCCCAGATCTCGGCCATCTTCGGTCCCTGCGCCGGTGGTGCCGTTTACTCGCCCGCACTGACCGACTTCATCATTATGAAGAAGGAGACCTCCAATATGTTCCTTACCGGCCCGAAGGTTGTGAAGACCGTAACGGGTGAGGATGTAACCCAGGAGCAGCTGGGTGGTGCCACGATGCACACCACCAAGTCGGGTGTGGCCCAGTTTGCCGTTGACACCGAGGAGGAGGGTATCGAGGTTATCAAGAAGCTGGTAAGCTACATTCCCCAGAACAATATGGAGGAGACCCCGATGGCCATCTGCACCGACCGCATCGATCGTCTGGAGGACTCGCTTAACGAGATCATCCCCGACAACCCCAACAAGGCTTACGATATGTACGACGTGATTCGTGCCATCGTCGACAACGGCGATTTCCTCGAGCCTTCGGCCGGTTATGCCAAGAACATCATCACCTGCTTCGCTCGTTTCAACGGTCAGTCGGTAGGTATCATCGCCAACCAGCCCAAGTTTATGGCCGGTGTGCTCGATATCAACGCTTCGCGCAAGGCTGCCCGCTTCGTACGCTTCTGCGATGCCTTCAATATTCCGTTGGTAACCCTCGTGGACGTTCCGGGCTTCCTGCCGGGTACGACCCAGGAGTATGGTGGTGTGATCACCCACGGTGCCAAGTTGCTCTTCGCCTACTGCGAGGCCACGGTTCCCAAGGTAACCGTTACGCTGCGTAAGGCTTATGGTGGTGCCTACATCGTGATGTCGTCGAAGCACATCCGTGGCGATATCAACTACGCTTGGCCTACCGCCGAGATCGCCGTAATGGGTGCCAGCGGTGCCGTAGAGGTGCTGCAGGCCAAGGCAATGGCTGCCATCGAGAATCCCGAGGAGAAGGCCAAGTTTGTAGCCGAGAAGGAGCAGGAGTACCGCGACAAGTTCTCGAACCCCTACAACGCTGCCCGCTATGGTTATATCGACGATGTGATCGAGCCCCGCAACACGCGTTTCCGCATCATCCGTGCCCTGCAGTCGCTCGCCACGAAGCGTCTGCAGAACCCGCCCAAGAAGCACTCGAACATTCCTTTGTAATCAACCTTAATTCGTTAAGAATATGAATTTGTTACAAGTAACCTGGGGTTGGTCGGAGATTCTTTGGACGTCGCTCATCTCGATTGTGCTGGTCTTTTCCATGCTGATTCTGCTGGTCTTCATTATGCAGATCTTTGGCAAGGTGGTGACCTACCATCGAGCTACGGCTCCCAAGCAGACGCTCTCGCTGCACGAGGAGGAGGTTGCTGCCATTATGACGGCCCTCAAGCTCTACAAGACCGACCTGCACGATAAGGAGTCGGAGATCCTGACCATCCTGAGCATCAAGCGTGCTTACTCGCCCTGGAGTTCGAAGATCCACGGCTTAACCCAAATGCCTAATCGTAAGTAGATTTAACCAAAAGCAATGAAAAAATATTCATTAAAAGTAAACGGCCACAACTACGATGTGACCATTGACGAAGTAAACGAGGCCTCTACGTTGGCACACGTGACCGTAAACGGCACGGCCTATGAGGTTGAGATCGAGGGTGGTAAGGCTGCAGCCGCCAAGAAGCCCCACGTGGCTCCCGTTCCCACGGCAGCCAGCAACATCGCCGTAACGCCTACCACGGCAGCTCCTTCGCGTCCTGCCCAGGTAGCCCCCGCTGGCGGTGGCCACACCGTGAAGAGCCCGCTGCCCGGTACGGTATTGGGCGTCAAGGTAAATGTTGGCGACAAGGTAGCCGTAGGTCAGACCCTGCTGGTTCTGGAGGCTATGAAGATGGAGAACGAAATCAACGCCGACCGCGCCGGTGTAGTGAAGGCTGTAAACGTACAGCAGGGTGCTACCGTGATGGAGGGCGATAATCTGATTGTGATTGAGTAGTTATGTTTAGATTGCTTGAAACCTCCAATTTTGCGCTGGAGAGCATCCAAAAATTCTTCTCCTCGATGGGCTTCACGGCCTTCTTCTCGGAGATGGGTTGGGGAAATCTGGTGATGATTCTTATCGCCTTCTTCCTGCTCTATCTGGCCATTAAGAAGGAGTATGAGCCGATGCTGATGATGACCATCGCCTTCGGTATGCTCCTGTCGAACCTCCCCGGTGCGGGCCTCTTCCACGAGGAGCTCTTTGCCGGCGGCCACGTACACTGGGGTGACTTCAAGGCCGGTGCCGGTCTTTTGGACTACCTCTACCTGGGTGTCAAGCTGGGTATCTATCCCTGTTTGATCTTTGTGGGCGTAGGCGCAATGACCGACTTCGGTCCGCTGATCGCCAACCCCAAGAGCTTCCTGCTGGGTGCTGCTGCCCAGATCGGTATCTTCGCTACCTTCATCGGTGCCTATGCCATGGGCTTTACCCCCGAGCAGGCTGGTTCGATCGGTATCATCGGTGGTGCTGACGGCCCTACGGCCATCTTCATCACCTCAAAGCTCTCGCCCGAGTTGCTCGGCCCGATTGCTGTTGCTGCCTACTCCTATATGGCCCTTGTGCCGGTGATCCAGCCTCCCATTATGAAGCTGCTGACCACCCCCGAGGAGCGTAAGATCAAGATGTCGCAGCTGCGTCCCGTGACCAAGAAGGAGAAGATCCTCTTCCCGATCATCATCGCAGCTATCATCTCGTTGCTGCTGCCCGATGCTACTCCGCTGATCGGCTCACTGATGCTGGGTAACCTGATGAAGGAGTGCGGCGTGGTGGATCGTCTCTCGAAGACCGTTCAGAACGAGCTGATGAACATCGTGGTAATCTTCCTCGGTCTGACCGTGGGTGCCACGGCTACGGCCAACACCTTCCTCAGCCCCTCGACCATCAAGATTATGGTAATGGGTATTGTGGCTTTCGGTGTAGCTTCGGCTTGCGGTGTACTCTTCGCCAAGTTGATGAACCTCTTCCTGAAGGATGGTAACAAGATCAACCCGCTGATTGGTTCGGCCGGCGTTTCGGCTGTGCCGATGGCTGCCCGCGTATCGCAGAAGGTAGGCCAGGAGGCTGACCCCTCGAACTACCTGCTGATGCACGCAATGGGTCCCAACGTAGCCGGTGTGGTAGGCTCGGCAGTCGCTGCCGGTCTGTTGCTCTCGTTCCTGGGCTAAACCATACCTATATTAATAATAAAGCCCTGCTCCATATTGAGCGGGGCTTTATTATTGATTTGAGACTTAAGATCCGGTATTGAGGAGCGGGGAAGGCCTGCTCCTCTTTTTTTGATGGATATTCCACTTTGAGCAAATCCAAAGTTTCGTTTGGGGGTGCTGATTTTCAATAAATTACAAAAAACGAAGATTTTTTTTCACAACTTTCTTGCACAGAAAAAAAATATGTTGTACTTTTGCGCCACTACTTTGAGGAAAAGTAGGCGGATTACATTAATTAACAAGTTATTAACTAAACGTAAAACAAAGTGGATTCATTAAGCTACAAGACCATCTCGGCGAATGCTGCTACCATCCAGAAGGAGTGGTACGTGATCGATGCTACCGACGAGGTGCTGGGACGTCTTGCTTCGCAGGTTGCCAAGATTCTGCGCGGTAAGAACAAGCCGAGCTACACCCCCCACACGGACTGCGGTGACTACGTTATCGTAATCAACGCCGACAAGGTGAAGCTCACGGGCAAGAAGTTGACTGACAAGGAGTATGTTCGCTACACGGGTCACCCCGGTGGTCAGCGTTTCGCTACTCCCGAGGAGTACCTGCACCGCAAGCCTACCTTCCTGGTAGAGCACGCTGTAAAGGGTATGCTTCCCAAGACTCGTCTGGGCGAGGCTATTATCAAGAACCTGAAGGTGTATGCCGGCGCCGAGCACCCTCACGCCGCACAGAGCCCCAAGGCCATCAAGTTGAACGAACTTAAGTAAGAGAGAAGATTATGGAAGTTATCAATACCGTAGGTCGCCGTAAGGCCGCTGTGGCTCGTGTATTCCTGAAGCCCGGCAATGGTCAGATCACCATTAACCACAAAGCTCTCGACGTATATTTCCCCCTGGAGATCCTGCGCTATGAGGTGAAGCAGCCCCTGATGGTTACCAACACCCTGGAGCAGTTCGACGTAACCATCAACCTCGACGGCGGTGGTATCAAGGGTCAGGCTGAGGCCGCCCGTCTGGGTATCGCCCGTGCTCTGTGCGAGGTAAACGCCGAGGAGTACCGTTCGATTCTGAAGAAGAACGGCTTCCTGATGCGTGATCCCCGTGAGGTGGAGCGTAAGAAGCCCGGTCAGCCCGGTGCACGTCGCAAGTTCCAGTTCTCGAAGCGTTAATCCTTACGCCCGAAAACTTTTTATTGCGACAACCTGCTGCATTCCGAGTTTATGTTTGGTTACCGGTGGCAGGGTAGCAGCCTGAAAAGGGCTCCTGCCGCCTGAAAAACCAACCGCCAAACCTCTCGGATCAAGGCCCCGAAGGCCAAACTACCGACCGGTTGCTCGAATGCGAAAAATCGCAGGGACCGACCCAAAGTCGCTACCCGGCGGTTGATGAAAACAAAAATTAAAACAAAGAAAAACAAAACAAGACTATGTCACAGATTACTTTTGAGACCTTACTGGAGGCCGGTGCTCACTTCGGTCACCTGAAGCGCAAGTGGAACCCCAAAATGGCTCCCTACATCTTTATGGAGAAGAACGGTATCCACATCATCGACCTGCACAAGACCGTGCTGAAGATTGACGAGGCTGCCGCTGCCATCAAGCAGATTGCCAAGAGCGGTCGTCGCGTACTCTTCGTAGCCACCAAGAAGCAGGCCAAGGAGATCGTTGCCGAGAAGGTAGCCGCTGTAGGTATGCCCTACGTTACCGAGCGCTGGGCCGGTGGTATGCTCACCAACTTCCCCACCATCCGCAAGGCTGTGAAGAAGATGGCCACCATCGACAAGATGACCCAGGACGGTACCTACGACAACTTCTCGAAGCGCGAGAAGCTCCAGATCGAGCGTCAGCGTGCCAAGCTGGAGAAGAACCTCGGTTCGATTGCCGACCTGACCCGTCTGCCCGCCGCCCTGTTCGTAGTTGACGTACAGAAGGAGGCCAACGCCGTGAAGGAGGCAAAGCGTCTCAGCATCCCCGTATTTGCAATGGTTGATACTTGTTGTGATCCGACCGACATTGATTACGTAATTCCTGCAAATGACGATGCTGCCAAGTCGATTGCCGTAGTGCTCGACGCTATGTGTGCCGCCATCTCCGAGGGTGTTGAGGAGCGCAAGCTCGAGAAGGAGAAGGAGGCCCAGGAGGCTGAGGTTCAGGAGGCTGCCGCTGCCAAGCAGCAGAAGCCCCGCATCAAGAAGGCTGTAAAGGCCAACGTAGATGCCCAGGAGGCTGCTGTTCAGGAGGTAGTTGCTGCCACCGAGGAGGCCAAGGCTGAGTAAGGCTACTCAAAAACAAATTTTAAGGGCCGCAGGTGCACGACGTGGGGGAATCCCGCCGAAAAGGCCCGTGCGGCCCATTTTTTGAAGATTACAAACAATAAAAAATAGAAAAGACTATGGAAATCAAAGCAGCTGATGTAATGAAGCTCCGCAAGATGACCGGTGCCGGTATGATGGATTGCAAGAAGGCTCTGATCGAGGCCGAGGGTGATTTCGCCCGTGCCCAGGATATCATCCGCGAGAAGGGTAAGCTTATCGTTGCCAAGCGTGCCGACCGCACCGCCACCGAGGGTGTTGTTGTAACCAAGATCGTAGGTCAGAAGGCCTACATCCTCTGCCTGGCTTGCGAGACCGACTTCGTGGCTCAGAACGTAGAGTTCTCGGCTTCGGCCAACGCTATGCTGGAGGTTGCCGTTGCTGCCGATGCAGCCGACACCGCCGCTCTGCTGGCTACCAAGAATGCCGAGGGTGTAACCGTAGAGGAGATGGTAACCGAGAAGTCGGGTCAGACCGGCGAGAAGTGCGAGCTGGCCTACTATGCCCGCATCGAGGCTCCCTACTGCCACGCTTACGTTCACTTCAACAAGAAGCTGGGTACCGTACTGGGCTTCAACAAGGAGATTCCCCAGGAGGTAGCTCACACCGTGGCTATGCAGGCTACGGCTATGGCCCCCATCTCGATCGATGTTGACGACTGCCCCGCCGAGACCGTGGAGCACGAGCGCAAGATCGCCATCGAGGCTATGAAGCAGGATCCCAAGAACGCCAACAAGCCCGACGCCATTCTGGAGAAGATCGCCGAGGGTAAGATGCGTAAGTTCTTCGAGGAGAACACGCTGTTGAACCAGTGCGTTGTGGGTGAGAAGGAGTCGATCCGCGAGTTCATCCAGAAGGCTGACAAGGAGGCTACGGTTGTTGCTTACAAGCGTTTCGCTCTGGAGGCATAATCAATCCGCAGGCAGGCTCAAAAAGCCTTTGCTTTTGGAAAAAGAGATCCGGTAATGGGTATTCCCCATTACCGGATTTTTTATTCGGAAATGGGAACAGTAAGGCCTTTTGTAAAAAACTCGCCGGAAGTGGTAGAAAATCGCCGTTTATTCGTATCTTTGTTGTATGATTCAGACGGAACAGAATTTACAGCAGGCACGCGGCCTGGCCGAGGAGTACGACGTGATCGTCGTCGGAGCCGGAGCTGCGGGTATGATGGCTGCCGGTACGGCAGCCCGCAGTGGCAAGCGGGTCTTGCTGCTCGAGAAGATGGAGAAGTCGGGCCGCAAGGTTCGTATCACGGGTAAGGGGCGTTGCAACCTGACAAATGCCCGTCCGCCCGAGGAGTTTATGGAGCACGTTCGCACCAATGCCGACTTCTTTGAGGTGGCCTTTGCCGAGTTCAACAACAAGGCAACCATCCGCTTCTTCGAGCGTATGGGTGTAAAGCTCGACATCGAGCGAGGCGAGCGCGTCTTCCCGAAGAGCGGCAAGGCGTGGGATGTGGCCAACGCCCTGCTGGAGTACTGCGTGGAGAGTGGGGTAAAGATCGCCTACAACTGCCGTGTGCAGGAGGTACTGACGGTGGCGGGCCGCGTCTATGGTGTGCGCTACCAGAACAAGCGAGGCTTCTCGCGCAAGGTGGAGGCTCCGGTGGTGATCATCACCACGGGCGGTGTCAGCTATCCCGGCACCGGATCGACCGGAGACGGCTACCTCTTTGCCGCCGACCTGGGCCATACCATCGAACCCATACGTCCCTCGCTGACTCCGCTCAAATCGTCGCACGCCCAGATCAAATTTATGGATAAGTTGCTGCTCCGCAACGTGCGCGTGCAGCTCTTCATCGACAACGAACCCGTTCGTGAGGAGTTCGGCGAGATCGGTTTCTCGGAGCGTGGCATTGAGGGGGCTGTGGCCCTGCGTGTGAGCCGCGATGCGGTGGATGCACTCATCGATGAAAAGCGCGTGAAGCTGGTGGTCGATCTCAAGCCTGGTCTGACGGAGGAGATGCTGCGTGACCGCATCGAGCGCGAGTTGAAGGAGATGCAGCCCGATGAGTTCTTCTCCGAGCTGCTGCGCAAGCTGGTTCCGAAGCCCCTGGTGATGCCCATTGCCAACGAGCTGGACATCCACTCCAAGAACTATGTACGCAAGCTCACCGACCAGGAGAAGGAGCGTCTGGTGAAGCTCCTCAAGGGCTTCGTCTTCCCCATTGTGGACTATGCCCCCTTCGAGTATGCCGTGGTAACGGCGGGAGGTGTACGCTGCGACGAGGTGAACAAATATACGATGGAGTCGCTCAAGGTCAAGGGCCTCTACTTTGCCGGTGAGGTGCTCGACCTCGATGCCAATACGGGTGGTTACAACCTTCAGATCGCCTTCTCGACGGGTCGTCTGGCGGGACTTTTGAAGAGATAAGAGCTGATGAAACAGACGGGACGCAATCTCAAGCAACGCCTCTACGGACTCGGACAACTGCCGAGTCGTGTGGCCCGCGCCCGTTACTTCCGAGGCCACGGCGTTCATTCGCCCTACGTCTATGCCATTGTACGGCAAGTTTTTATGCGCCGCGAACTGAATGGAGAACGGTCGGATCTCTACCACCTGCTACTGGAGCAGGGAGCTCCGCGTCGTCGTGCCATTCAGTTGCAAAATCTGATGATTCACTGCGGTTATACGCATTTTGCGATCGATGCACTGCCCGAGGGGTGTCCCTTTGCCATCTTGAGCAGCACGCTCGACGAGACAACCACCCGCTCCCTGGTGGAGCAGGCAGCCCGTACGCGGGCCACGCTGGTCCTGGCACGTCCCTACGCCTGCCGTGAGCGCACGGAGCTCTGCCGTCGCATCATCGAGAAGCACAAGGGGACAACAGTTGATAATCGCGGTTACCTGATCATCTTCAACAATCATCTTCCGAAACAACACTTCAAACTATGAAAATCTATACGCGAAGCGGTGACAAAGGTACCACCTCCCTGATTGGTGGCGAACGAGTGGCAAAGTGCGACCTGCGGGTCGAGGCCTACGGCTCGGTGGATGAACTGATGGCCTTCGTGGCTCTTCTCGCGGACAAGATGCGCCACGAGGAGGCTTTGAAGGGGTTGAGTCCGCTGCTCGACCGCATCAACTCCCGTCTGATGACCGTCTCGGCCCTTTTGGCCGTAGGGGAGGGGGGGGAAGGCAAGATCGCCCCATTGGCCCCCGAGACCGTTGAGGAGCTGGAGCAGGAGATCGACAAGATGAGCGAGGAGCTCACCCCCATCACGAAGTTCACCATCCCCGGAGGAGAGATTCTGCTCTCCCTCTCACACGTCTGTCGCACCGTTTGTCGCCGTGCAGAACGTGCCGCCCTGCGGAGTGCGGAACAGCACCCCACGGATCCCGCGGCTCTCCACTACCTGAACCGACTTTCCGACCTGTTCTATACCCTCGGCCGACTGATCACCAGTCGCCTAGGCGTGGAGGAAATCCTTTGGATTCCATAAACTTATCATACTATTTGCAGTTTAAGGATTTTTCTCTATATTTGCACCCCGAATTGGAGCGCAACAGCCCTCCACGGAAAACCATTAAAAAAGCAAACGACTATGTATTGGACTCTTGAACTTGCGTCGAAATTGGAGGATGCTCCCTGGCCCGCCACCAAAGAGGAGCTTCTGGATTACGCCATTCGCTCCGGTGCCCCCCTAGAGGTGCAGGAGAATCTGCGCGAAATCGAGGATGAGGGCGATATCTACGAATCCATCGAGGACATCTGGCCCGACTACCCCTCGAAGGATGATTTCCTCTTTAACGAGGACGAGTATTAATCCTTCGATTTTATAGTTTTGCGATTGTAGGAACGCTATTTTTTTCTTACATTTGCATCACATTTTAGGGTTGCCCGGATGGTGGAATCGGTAGACACGCCGGACTTAAAATCCTGTGGCCAGTAATGGCCGTGCCGGTTCGATCCCGGCTCCGGGTACCAGAAGAGAAGTTCTTAAATGAACTTCTCTTTTTTTGTCTGAACGCGGGTAGATCTTGGCGAGAGCAGACCTTCGGTCGTTGTGTGTATGGCTTTACACGAGCAAGCTACAGAAAGGCTGTATCCTGGGAGGTGTAAAGGGCAACAAAAAAGGGGCGCAAGGCCCCAATTTTGAATCTTAAATCTTGAATCAGAAAGGATACTCCTCCACCGGAGAGACCTCCTCCTGATAGAGGACAGGGAGTTCGATGGTCACCACCTCGCCCGGATAGCCGTTGGCATCCACTGCAATCATATAGAGGCGGTGGCGCGTACCCCACTCCAAACGCAGGTTGTGCTGCGGCGTGGCGTAGAAGGTCAGATCTCCGATATTCGACTCGTCGAGCAGCAGCGAGGAGGCTCTTGAATCACTATAAATCTCATTCCAGTTGTACTCATCCAGCACCATACAGATTGCGCGGTCGGTATTGAGGCCGAAGGTGAACTCTACGGGTAACACGGCCCAATAGTCGTAGTAGCCGAACCGCTCGGCATCGAGATCGGCCAGGGCCGAGCCATCGAAGTGCTTATCGTAGCGTACCTCCACATAGTTGGTCTCGGGCAGACGACTGCCATCAATCGGTTCATACTCCTCGATGGGGCTGCACGCCGCACGACTCAAGGCCGGAATCTCCACCTCAATCAACTGGCCCACACTCTCCGTCACATCGAAGGCCACCATATAGAGTTTGTAATCGGTATCCCAGTCGAGCAGGAGGTCAATGCGCGGCTCCGCATAGAAGTTGTAGAGGTCGATCAGTTCGTCGTTGAGCAGCGAGTCGAGGATATCGGCCTCGGAAGCATCGGCAGCCTCCAGCGTGGCCACATCAAAGAGGGTATAGAGGGCCTTCACGGCCGAGTTCTCAAGCGTAAAGGATACGGGCAACACCGCCTTGCCGGCATAGTCGCCATACTTCTCCTCATCCAGTCGGGCGAGCAGATCACCATCAAAACTCTCGGCAAAAGCGGCCTTGACCGAGGCATCGGTCTTTTCGGCTCCGGGCACCGTGAAGGGGTCGATGGTCACCTTCGAGACGAAGTTGCAGAGTTCATCCACGCAGACAACGCAGGTGTAGTGCTCCAGGCCGGGGATGATCGAGAAGTTGCCCGTGCGGGTACCGCGCAGCGAGTAGCTCTCGAAGAAGTCGCCACGATCTTCACACTCGCCATAGGCAATCGACTCCTCGATATAGCCATCAATCAAAGCCTTGACTCCCGCCTCGTTGGGGCCGCCATACTCCCCGATCAGCTCCTCATCGACCACCAGGGCAAGGTAGGCCACACTCGGATCCGAGGGAATGATGGTTACCTTCACGCTACGGCTTCCCATCGTGCCATACGCCACCTCGAAGGTGACATTCGTGGCATCTCCGGGAGATCCGGTCTTGAAAGTATAGGTTGTAAGGCCCGTGGTCATTCCGCCATCGTAACCAAAAACAATGATCATATACTCGGTCTCGGGCTCCAGAAAATCCTCGAAGTCATAGCTTAGGTTACCCGAGTGGGAACGGATGGAAAAGAAGGGCTCATAATGCTGCATCAGGAAGGCCTGAATATCCGACTCGCTCATTCCGGCATAGATATCCTCGGGAAGCTCCAACCAGACATAGTGGTCGTTGTTGGTGGTCGTGATCTCCAGTTTGGCATTGGTCGCTGTCACCTCACTCACCGCAATCTCAAATCGGTTGGCCGAAGGGGTCACCGCGGGGGTTTTGGCTGCCACCAGCTTCACCTCCGAGGTAATTCTGCCAATCTCATTCACGTGACAGGCGAAGACCACAAAGCGGGTTTCGGGCAAGAGACCCTTCACCTCGGTTTGGAACTCTCCAACCTCTACCATCTCTTCAATTGGTGTCGATATATTGTTGTCAATCACCGCATCAATATAGTTCTGCACCGTCTTTTCCACCTCCTTCAGGGAGCCAAACTCGGCCAGATAACTCTCGGTCGTCACTCCATACCAAATGTAGTGGTTGGAGAGGGTTTCGGGGGTGATGTGAATGGTACAATAGCTGGCGTGCAGATCCTTGATCTCAATGGCAAAGGGGCCCTTATTCAATACTTCATAATTGGAACTGGGGGTAGGTGGTTCGGGGTTCGGTGAGGGCTCCGGATTCTTCTCGCCACACCCCGAAAAGAGAAGAAGCGCAACGAAACAGAAAAGGTTAAAGAGTTTTTTCATCGGTCTGTCTTTTTTAGTAAAAAAATCTTATATCTAACTACAAAAATAATAAAAACATTCCACTTCTCAAAAGAAAAATCCCCTCTTTTGCGGAAAAGAGGGGATAAGACAAAAAGAGAGTGCAGGCTAATCGCGCTCGGAGAGCTCCTCCACCTGACGAAGAATCTCATCGGCCGCCCGCACTACTGAACGGTGTTGTCGCCAGCCGATCCAACCCCCGATCAGAGCTCCTACCAGAAAGGAGACGATAATGGTGGGAAGATCGGGGTTGGATTGGTAGAATTCCCAGATGAACCACCCCAGCCAGCAGATAACAAAGGGGATGGAGAAGTAGTGCCAAACGACATATTTCCGCTTCAACTCGGCCGCCTTCTGTCCCACCGTCAGCAGATCGCACTCCGAGAGGTGGTGGGGTCTCAATTGGAAGTGGCTATGGAAGGTGTAGAGACTCGCCGTCAACATAAAGAGCAGTGTTACGATAAGGAAGGCGGGGGATACCCCAAGCAGGCTGTAAGCCCAATAGAGGTAGGGAATGGCAACCAATCCGATGATCGAAAAGAGAAGTCCCCGTCGCCAAAGGAAGGAGGCACGCTCTCCGATGGCTCGCCGCACCATCTTGTCGTTGATGATGATCTCGCGACTCAAACGCTCCTTCAAAAGGCCGATCTGGGCCCTCATATCCGAGAGTTCGGCCCACTCCATCGACTCCTCAAACTCATTATTCAATCGCTCTTCCAGACGATCAATTCGGGCCTTCATCTCATTGATCTCGGCCATTTCGTTTCTATGATTCAATTGATTCATAATCTACTTTTTTTCAGGGTTTGACATCTTTTTCAAGGACTCTTTGATACGCACCAGACGCACCGAGAGAGCCTTCACCGAGATTCCCACAATGGATGCGATCTCCTCATAAGGCATATGCTCGAGCCACATCAGCACAATGGCCCGGTCAAAGGGGCCCAGGCAGTGAATGCGCTCGTAAAGCATTCGGATCTGCCGACTCTCATAGTCGGAGTCGCGGTAGGGGTCGAAGGAGAGTTCCAGGGGAATGGAGCTTCTGCGTCGCTTGCTTCGCTCGGCCGAGAGGCAGGTGTTGAGGCTCACACGCCAGATCCAGGTACGGATTTCGCTCCTTCCCTCAAAGCGGGGATAACCCCTCCAGAGGTTGATCAGCACCTCCTGCACCAGATCCTCCACCTCGTCAGCCTGCTTCGAGAAGAGGTAGCAGACGGTATAGATGGTCCCCTTATGTTGGTGAACCATTGCAGTAAAAGCTTGTTCCAGATTCTTCATTTCTATTTCCGTTCTTGTTTGGGTGGAGAGATCGGCTTCGGGCCCATCACCGAATCCTCTCTGACCATTTAGACGCTCAATACGACCGAAAAACTACACATCCAAGCAAAATTTTCGCTTGTCACAGAAACAAAGATACCTATTTCTTCCGAAAGAGGCTTTTATCATTGAAAATAAATCCCTAATTTTGTAAAAACTCTCCTTCAGGGCAGATGTAGGCCGCAGGAGGGAGTCTGTTCACCCTAAAAATTCGTACAATGAAACCAAATCGCATAAAAATCGGCCCGAGTGCACTTCGCCTGGCAATCCTCTTGGGGGTCCTCATTGGGGGAGTTCAACCCCTAACCGCACAGCAGATTCGTTGGCAGGATGCCTCGACACTGCCCCTCTATGGCAAGATCTCCGATGCAACCGAGAGCCGCTACGAGCGTCTGCCGGCAACCGTCAAGGCAATCACGCGCGAACCTTTGCGCTACCTGGGTGCCCACTCGGCGGGGCTCTATATCCGCTTCCGCTCCAACTCCACGGCCATTCACGCCCGTTGGGAGGCGATGTACGACTGTGAGATGAACCATATGACCCCCGTGGGGATCAAGGGTCTCGACCTCTATGCCCTGCTGGATGGTAAGTGGCGACACGTTCGCAGTGCCCTCCCCAATGGCAAGTGTAACGAGAGCCCCATCATCGAATATATGCAGCCTCTCGAGCGGGAGTATATGCTCTACCTTCCGCTCTACGACGGCATCACCTCGCTGGAGATCGGCGTCGATGCCGATGCCACGCTCGCCTCGCCGGCCATAGATCGACCCACCCACCGGGGCCCCATCGTGATGTATGGTACCAGCATTCTGCAGGGTGGCTGCGCCAATCGTCCCGGAATGGCCCATACCGCCATCATCAGCCGCCAACTCGACCGCGAGGTGATCAATCTCGGCTTCAGCGGTAACGCCCTGCTGGACCGCGAAATTGGAGAGCTGATGGCCTCGGTGGAGAGTCCCTCGCTCTTTGTGATGGATTATGTTCCCAACGCCTCGGCCGAGGCAATCGACAAGGAGGGTGAGGCCTTCTTCCGCCTGGTGCGTGATCGCCATCCCAAGGTGCCTGTCATCTTTGTCGAAGATCCCATCTTCCCCCATTCGGCCTTCGATCAGGAGATCCTGGAGGAGGTTATGGCCAAGAATCGGGCCCAGCGCAACCTCTTCCTCAAGCTGAAGCGGGCCGGCGAGAAGCGGATCTACTATGTGGGGGCCGAAGGGATGATCGGCGACGATGGCGAAGCCACGGTCGATGGCATCCACTTCACCGACCTGGGAGCCGTACGTTATGTTGAGCACCTGATGCCCACCCTGAAAAAGGCCCTCCGAAAGGGTAAACAGAAGTAGGGTAGTTGTCCCACCAATTCGATCAACCTGCAACCCAACCAATTAAAATAATGACTCCCCAAAACCGACTTCTCTCGCTGGACACCCTTCGAGGCTTCGATATGTTCCTCATTATGGGTGGTGCGCCCCTTATCGTTGCCCTCTGCGCCCTCGCTCCCGACTGTGCCGCCCTACAGTGGCTCGCCGGGCAGATGGAACACGTTCAGTGGGATGGCTTTACCCTCTACGACACCATCTTCCCGCTCTTCCTCTTCATTGCCGGCATCTCTTTCCCCTTCTCGCTGGCCAGGCAGCGGGAGCAGGGTGTCTCCAATCGTACCATAGCCCTGAAGATCATCCGTCGAGCCTTGATTCTTGCTGCGTTGGGCATTGTTTACAACGGATTTTTTGAGTTGCAATTTGCAACCTTTCGCATTGCAAGCGTATTGGGACGAATCGGTCTGGCGTGGATGATTGCCTCGCTGATAACCCTCTGGATCGGCACTCGGGGCCGCATTGCGCTGTCGTTGCTGATCCTTGTCGGATATTCGCTGCTGCTGACCATCCCGGCTCCCGACGCTATGGGGGCAGAACTCTGGAGCGGAGCGGGGAATATTGCGGGATATGTCGATCGACTGATCCTCGGCAAACACATCTACATCCAGGGAGCCCTCGACCCCGAAGGCATATTGAGCACCCTGCCCGCCATCGTAACGGCAATGCTCGGCATCTTCACGGGAGAGTTTGTCTGCAACAGCCGCCTTTCGGGCCCTCGCAAGAGCCTCGTTATGGTCGCTGCCGCTGCACTGCTGCTGGTTGGCGGATTGGGTTGGGGAGCGATTCAGCCCATCAACAAAACCCTCTGGACAAGTGCCTTTGTCCTAACCGCAGCCGCCTACTCGCTGGCGATGTTCGCCCTCTTCTACTACCTCATTGATGTACGGGGTTGGCAAGGCGGATCAACCTTTTTCAGAGTCATTGGATTGAACTCCATCACCATCTATATGGCCCAGCAATTTATCGACTTCGGAGGGGTGGCCCGCTTCTTCCTGGGAGGTCTCTCCTCCCTGCTGCCCGCAGCGTGGGGTAGCCTACTGCTTGCCGCCGGCTATGTGACGGCCTGCTGGTTGCTGCTCTACCTGCTCCACAAGAAGGGGATCTATCTGAAGGTGTAACTCTCCACACTCCACTTCTCCTTCTCAAATCAGAACAAGAAAAAAAGCATCAAGTTGCTGTAAATAATTGGTTTCTACCGCTTTTGAATTAAAGGCGACATCGCCTGTTCGAGTGGCAGGAAACAAAAAAATCAAGCAGAAACTTTCGTAACTGCTTGATTATCAGAGCGGAAAACGAGACTCGAGCCCACGATGCTCGTGGGCAATTTCTCGCGAACTGTTGTTTGCACCCCCTAACCCCCTGAAAGGGGGAACATTGGGGTCGCTCCGTGCGAGTCCGTATTCCAAAAACAATAGGTTGGCATTGAGCCAACCTATTGTTTTTGAGCGGAAAACGAGACTCGAACTCGCGACCCCAACCTTGGCAAGGTTGTGCTCTACCAACTGAGCTATTTCCGCAATATGTGGCTATTCTTTCGAATTGCGAGTGCAAAGATAGAGCGGATTTTTCAATTATCCAAATTTCGCAAGAAGAAAAGTAAAAAAATTACATTTTCCCGCTCCAATCATCCTTCAAGGGATTTTCACTTCCCCTTTGGCAAGGCTCTTGTTTCCCTCAAGAGAAGCAAATCGAAAAAATATGCACCACATCACACACCCCTCCCTTGCCGCCGAAGAGGCGGTCATCTTCGATCACTTTCCCCTCGGCATCGACTCCTACCGCCCCGATGTGGCGGCCATTCTGCAATCCACCGTCGAGCGTTTCGGCCTCCGCGAGTGGCGGGCGACAGTCTTGAGTGGGGAACTGCACGGTCACCTGGGAATCTACACCATTCTGGGGGTTAAGATGGGGATTCGGGTGTTGGAACTCTTCGACAAAGAGGGGCAGCTGGAGGTCACCTCCTATGCCGGAGCCCATCCACCCATAAGTTGTCTGAACGACGGCCTGCAAGTTGCTACCGGGGCGACATTGGGCCACGGCGCAATCCGCATAGCCGAGCGGGGACATCCTACGACCAAGGTACTTTTCCGTTGTGGAGAGGAGAGCCGCACGCTGGAGTTGCTGCGTCGTTATGACGAGCAGTTGCAACACGACATCTCGGAGGCAAAGGCCCGCTATGGCAACCTCACGCCCCGCTATCGGGAGCAGGTGCGCCAATGTGCCCTCCGCTATTGGACCGAGTGGGATCGCAAAGAGATCTTCGCCGTTGGAAGCCTCGGCTAACGCCCGAAGTCGTCGGATCGAGGATCACCTCACGAGCCGAGAGTTCAAAAACGGATCCCACCACAAGCAGCAAGACAAAGAGTCGCTTCATAGGGTATTAGCCCCTTTCCCTCTCTCTGTGCCCCTTTTCAAGGGGCAGTCGGCTGGGCAAGTACTGCAACGACTGCTGCCGCCACCCCGCACAAGACACCAGAGGCGACGCACCAGATAGAGGATGACCGCCGCCCCGATGATCCAGACCACAAGTTGCTGCCAATCCATCCTAAAAGAGTGAAACAAGGTGATAGGTCACAAAGGCCATCAGCCAGGCAAGCCCCGTGTTGTAGAGAATCGAGACGGTTGCCCACCGCCAGCCAGCCTCGGCTCCAATGGCAGCAATTGTGGCGATACAGGGGAAGTAGATCAGGATAAAGACCAACAGTGCGAGAGCCGATGCAGAGGTGAAGTCTCCGCTGGCACGCAGGCGTGCCGGCAGGTTTCGGTCGCTCTCGGCCGTCACCTCCTCGCCGAAGTGGCCGTCATATTGCGGAGCCTCCTCTTCGGGGTAGAGGACACCGATGGTGCTCACCACAATCTCCTTGGCTGCCACACCCGACAAAAGGGCCACGGCCGACTTCCAATTGAGGCCCAGTGGCTCCACCACCGGTTCACAAGCCTTGCCCAGGCGGCCCAGGTAGGAGTTTTCGTAGTGTTCGACCTTTGTCTCGGCGTGAAGGTCATCCTTGGGCAGCGGATAGTAGCTCAAAAACCAGATGACGATCGAGGCCACGAGGATCATACCGCCCATTTTGCGAAGATATTGGGCACACTTTTCCCACATATGTTGGAGCGTTGCCTTCAGAGTGGGGACACGATAGGGCGGAAGTTCCATCACAAAGGGGGTCTCATCCACCTTAAAAACGAAGCGGCGCATCAGGTGCTTGGCCGTAAACATCGCCAGCAGCACACCCAGCACATAGAGTCCCATCATCACCAATCCGGCGTGGGCGGGAAAGAAGGTGGCCACCAGAAGGATATAGATTGGCAGGCGGGCACTGCACGAGATAAAGGGCATAATCAGGATGGTGATCAGGCGGCTGCTGAAGCTCTCGATGGTGCGGGTCGCCATAATGGCGGGCACGTTGCAGCCAAAGCCCATCACCAGCGGAATGAACGACTTGCCGTGCAACCCCATTCGGTGCATCACCTTGTCCATTATAAAGGCGGCACGCGCCAGGTAGCCCGAATCCTCAAAGAAGGAGATGAAGAGATAGAGAATCATAATGTTGGGCAGGAAGATGATCACGCTACCCACACCTCCGATGATGCCATCCACCACCAGATCCTTCAACACGCCATCGGGCATCCAACTCTGCACCCAGCCGCTCAACCACGCTACGCCCCACTCGATCCAGGTCTGGGGATAGGAACCCAGCATAAAGGTCGAGTAGAACATCAGCCACATCAGGAAGAAGAAGATGGGGAATCCCCACAATTTGTGGGTCACAAAGGAGTCGATCACATCGGTTGCCCGCAGTTTCTCCCCCTTGGTGGGGGTGTAGGTCTCCTTCAGGGCTCCGGCAATAAAACCGTACTTTTGGTTGGCCAGAGCCGTCTCCACGTCCTCACCCAGCTCCGCCTCAATGCGTTTTGCCTCACGATCGCGCAACTGCCTCCACTCCTCAAAGTGGGGGCACCCCTTCAACCGCTCCATCACATAGCGATCGCCCTCCAACATCTTGAGGGCAAAGTAACGGATCGAGAACTGTTTGGGCAACTCGCCACGATGCTCTCGCATCAGGTCGTGAAGGGGTTTCAACCCGCTATCCACGATAGCTCCCTGATTGATATGGATGTGGCGCACCTCAGGGTCGTTGTTCTCATAGACGGCAATCACACGATCCAGCAACTCATCCAGGCCGCGCCCCGTACGGGCCACCACCGGCACCATCGGCAGACCCATCATCGCCCCAAGGCTGCGGTGGTCGAGTGTGGCTCCGCTCGCCTCCAACTCATCATACATATTCAAGGCAACAACCGCTCTCTGATTGATATCGATCAGCTCGGTCGTAAGGTAGAGATTTCGCTCCAGATTGGAGGCAACCACCGAATTGATGATCACATCGGGGGTCTTTTCGAAAAGGTGCTCGCGAACATAGAGTTCCTCGGGGGAGTAGGCCGCCAGGGCATAGGTGCCCGGCAGGTCGGTGATCTCGAAGTGGTAGCCCTTATAGTGGCAGTAACCCACCTTGGCATCCACCGTCACACCGCTGTAGTTACCAACGTGCTCGCGGCTACCCGAGATGGCATTGAAGAGGGAGGTCTTGCCGCTGTTGGGATTCCCGACCAGTGCAATGTGGATATGCTTGCCGCTTTGGCGTACCACCTCGTCGATCGTTTCGCACTCGGTAATACCCTCCGACTGCACTCCGCCCATCAACTGCTCGGCCTCGCGGTCGGTCATCACCTCCACCAGGTCGGCCTCACTACGACGTAACGAGACATCGTAATTCATCACCCGATAGTCGATCGGATCCTTCAGCGGGGCATTGAGCACCACCTCCACACGCTTTCCGCGCACGAAGCCCATCTCCAGGATGCGGCGACGGAAGCCTCCG
The DNA here is from genome assembly GCA_045602705.1 of Alistipes sp. Taxonomy (GTDB): domain Bacteria; phylum Bacteroidota; class Bacteroidia; order Bacteroidales; family Rikenellaceae; genus Alistipes. Next base: position 83,907 of record JAZSCB010000011.1, on the reverse strand, counting down.
TGGCCCAACACCTTCACAATAACGGCCGACTCTCCGGTCTTCAAATCCGACAATCGCATAATTTTGTCCTCCTTCTCTTTAATCGCGGGCAAAATTAACTATTTTTTTGCGATTGCGGAATCCCCATTGTTAGGTATTTCGCCTCCGTATAAGGAGCAGCAGCCCTCCATAAAGCCCCGTAAGGAGCCAAAGATGGAGTATTTCGGGACGAATCTCCGCGAGCGAGGCCCCCATCGTATGAGCACGGACAAAGCCCCGAACAGCCGGAGAGGAGGGGAGCAGGTTTCCCAATTCGTAGAGCCAACCGGGCAGAGCCTCCCGAGGCAGCGAAATGCCGCTCAACATCAACATCGGGATGGAACTCCAGAGCAGCGCCGAAAGGGCATCCTCTCGTCGTCGAAAGAGTTGTCCGAGCAGGGCAGCCAGCAAGACCACCGCCAAGAGGTAGGGGAGCAGCAACATCGCCACCACAAAGAGGGAGCCTCGAATCGGGAGATCGAAGAGCATAAAGTGAAACGTGAAGAGGTAGAGGGCAATCAGGGCATCCACCACCACATAAACAGCCCAACGGCCCAACTCTTTACTGCTTACCATCCGCCTCCCAATGCCTTGATCAGATTGACATAGGCCGTCAGGCGATTCACCTGCATATCGACCAACTCCATCTGCGACTGATAGTAGGTACGTTCGGCATCTATCACATCCAGGTAGGGCGACATTCCATTGCGATAGAGGGCTCGATTCTTCTCCAAAATCAGCTCATTCACCGCCACCAGCCGTTCCAATTCCACCTCCTGCTCCCGATAGGAGGCAACCCCGATCAGGGCCTGCTCCACATCGGAGAGGGCCTCCAGCAAGGTCTCCTCATAGCTGAAGAGCGATTGCAGATAGTTCTCACGGGCAATCTTCTCTTCGGCCTTCAGGCGTCCGAAGGCAAAGAGCGGAGCTGTAATCGAGGCGGTGGCACTCCAGAGCCAGGGTCTCCCCTCGCGTACCCCCTTCACCAGTTCGGCCACCACACCCCCCTCCGCCGTCAGCGAAAAGGCGGGATAGCGGGCCGCCCGTGCCAATCCGACCCGGGCCGCCGCCGCATCGAGGGCATAGAGCGACTCCATCACATCGGGACGACGGTGCAGCAGATCGGAGGGAAGCCCGACGGGAATCGGCTCGGGTGATGAGAGCCTTGTAAGTCGTTCTCCCCGCATTGAAGGGGCCATTAGTGTCGGTTCCTGCCCCAAAAGGGCCTGCAACGAGAGGAGCGTCTGACGCGCCAGCCGCTCATATTGGATGCGGTCGGAGGCCGCCGTATAGAGGAGGCTGCGAGCCTGATCCCGATCCACGGCAGTCGTCATTCCGTAGCGCAACAACGAATCGGTCAGAGCCAACGCCTCATACCGCAGTTGACAGGTATGGTCGGCAATCTCCCAATCGCGCAGGTAGCCCAACAGCGTAAAGTAGGTAACCGCCACCTCGGCCGTCAGCGAAAGGACAACCCCTCGAAAAGTCCACTCCTGGCCGCAAATCTCCGCCTCGGACTCCTCACGCACCGCACGAAGAGCTCCAAAAAGGGGGAGTTCCCAGCTCGCCGAGGGGGCCAGCCTGTACTCCTGCTCGATTCCCACCCCGGAGGTATAGTTTCCGGAGGCCACCCCCTCCAGGGAGAGTTGGGGGAGATAGGTTGCTCGTACCGAGCGGCGATTCAGGCGTGCAGCCTCGACCTCGGATGCCGCCTCGGCCAGCGAGCGGTTTTGACGCAGAGCCTCCAGTTCCAGCCGATTGAGCAGCGAATCGCCAAAGCGCTCCCACCAACGAATCTCATAGGGGAGCGAGTCGCTCGAAAAGCCCTCGCCATAGAGGTAGGAGGCGGGGGGCTCCACCACCGGAGCGGGAAGTTTCACGCACCCCACACAGGGCACAAGCCACAAAAGAAGGATCAGACGTCTCATTTCAAAGCGTTGTTTTTGAGTTGTTCACGTCGTTTTTCAAAGCCAAAGAGGCGGGCCACAATGTAGTAGAGGGCAGGGTAGAGGAAGATTCCCACCGCCGTAGCGACGAGCATTCCTCCCACCAGAGCCACCCCCATCACGTGACGGGCCGTGGAGTAGACTCCGTGGGCAAAGACCAGGGGCAGAACACCAAGAATAAAGGCAAAAGCGGTCATCAAAATCGGCCTTACACGCAGATGAGCTGCCCCGCGAGCCGCCTCCAGCAGCGGCAGTCCCTGCTCAAAGAAGAGCGTATCGGCATACTCCGCCACCAGAATTGCATTCTTGGCCGCCAAACCGATCAGCATCACCAACGAGATCTGCAGATAGAGGTCATTGACCAAAAGAGGCGAGAGCAGATGGCCTCCCCCCACAAAGAGGAGGGCTCCGGCCACCGCCAGCGGCACACTCAACAGAATGGCCAACGGCAGACCCCACGAATTGTAGAGGGCTGCCAGCGTCAAAAAGACAAAGGTCAAAGCCAGAAGATAGACCCAGCCTCCCGAACGCGATGTGGCCACCTCCTGATAAGAGGTGCCGCTCCAGGCATAACCGATCCCGTCGGGCAGGTGCTCACGGGCACTCGCCTCGATGAGTTCCATCACCTCGCCCGAAGAGTGCCCCTCGCGGGGTGTGATATTGAGCGAGATGGAACGATAGCCGTTGAAGCGGGTCACAAACTCCACCCCCACCGTATCGCGCACGGTCACGAAATCGGAGAGGGGAATGGAGTTTCCATCGGTCCCCGCGACAAAGTAAGTCGACAAGGAGGAGGCCCCCTGCCGGTAGTCGGGAGCAGCCTGAAGGTATGTTTGATATAATCGTCCGAAACGACTGAAATTGTTTAGGTATTGACCTCCGAGCAGCATCGTGATCTCACGGTAAAGATCCCCCAGATTGACCCCCTGGGCCAAGGCTCGTTCCTTGTCGATTTGGAGCCTTCTTCGAGGCACCCCGTCGTTGTATTGGGTCGTCACCGAGGCAATTTCGGGAATCTTCTCCAGTTCGGCCATCCAGGCCCGGCACTCCCGACCCAGCACCTCACCGCCATTGCCCGTCAGATCCTGCACCTCGACCGAGACTCCCGATGCGACCCCAAGACCCGGAATCGATGGCGGAATGATGGCGTAGCACTCCGCCTCGGGAATGGCCGCAAAGAGTTCACCGTTGAGCTCGGCAGCCAGCTCCGCTGCCGAAACCGATCGCTCCTTGTACCCCTTCAGTGCAACAAAGAGGACTCCACTCGAGGGGGAGGCAATTCCTGCCATCATATTGAATCCCGCTGCATAGCTGGTCGCCGCCACCGCTTTGTGAGCAGCCACCACCCGATCGATGTGAGCCATTGCCGAGCGGGTACGTGGCAACGAAGCAGCCTCGGGTAACTCGGCCATCACCATCAGATAACCTTGATCCTCCTCGGGAAGAAATCCTGAGGGGAGCCACCGCCATAAGCCGACAATCACCCCCGCCGAGAGGAGCAGGATAAGGGCCGTGCGCCCCCCGCGCTGCATCAGGCGGGTCGCTGCCCCGTCGTAGTGTTTCATCCCGCGATCAAACGTTCGGTTGAAGCGGGCGAAAAATCCCTTTTCAGGAGCCCGATGGGGGTGCAACATCAGGGCACAAAGTGCCGGCGTGAGAGTGAGGGCGTTGAAGGCCGAGAGAACCACCGAGACGGCAATCGTGATGGAGAATTGTTGGAACAAGAGCCCCGTGATGCCTCCCGTAAAGGAGACGGGCAGAAAGACGGCCAAAAGGACTACCGTTGTGGCGATGATCGGAGAGGAGACTCCCTCCATCGCCTTGAGGGTCGCCTCACGGGACGACATCCCCGCCGAGAGGTGCAGCTGCACCGCCTCCACCACCACGATGGCATCGTCCACCACCAGGCCGATGGCCAACACCAACCCCAAAAGCGAGATGATGTTGATCGTGAAGCCGAGGAGCGGAAAAAGGGCAAAGGCTCCCACCAGCGAGACCGGAATGGCAATCAAGGGGATCACCACGGCGCGCCAATCCTGCAGGAAGAGGTAGATGATCACCACCACCAGGAGCAGAGCGATGATCAGCGTCAGGAAGATATCCTCGATACCGGCCCGAATACTCTGTGTAGCATCCACTATCGGCGTATAGTCAATGCCGTCGTAGAACTTCTCCTTCAATTCGGCCATCTTTTCGCTCACCGCCTTGCCGACGGCCACAGCGTTACTGCCGGGCTGCTGATAGACCACCACCAGAGCCGAAGGTTGCTCGCCAAAGGCCGAGGTGGAGCCATAGCTCTGAGCCCCCAGCTCCACCCGCGCCACATCCTTCAGACGCACCACCGAGCCATCGGAGGAGACCTTCAAGGCGATCTCCTCAAACTGCTCGGGTGTGGCAATCTGACCGGGCATCATCACCGTATAGGTATAGGGCGTCCCCTCGGGTGATGGCTCTGCCCCGAACTTACCACCCGGATAGATGCCGCTCTGCGCCTCGATGGCCGCCGCCACCTCGGCTGTCGAGAGTTGATAGTAGTTCAACACATCGGGACGCAGCCAAATTCGCATTGCATAGGCTCCGGCTCCCATAATCGAGACCTTGCCCACGCCATTGATTTTCAGAAGTTCGTCCTCGATGTGAAGGTAGGCATAGTTGGCCAGGAAGGTATCGTCGTAGCGGCCATCGCTGTAGAGGGCATAGACCATCAAAAAGCCGGTCATCGTCTTCTGAGTCGTCACCCCCTGGCGGGTCACCTCCGCAGGAAGCGAGGGGGTCGCCTCGGCCACCCGATTCTGGGTAAAGACGGCATCCATATCGGGATCGGAGCCGATGGCAAAGCTCACCTGCAGGTTGGTTGAGCCGTCATTGGCACTCGTCGATTGCATATAGAGCATATCGCTCACCCCCATCACCTGCTGGGCAAGGGGAATGGCCACGGCATCATCCACCGTCTCGGCATCGGCCCCCGGATAGGAGGCGGCCACCTCCACCACCGGCGGAGTGATGTCGGGATACTGCTCGATGGGGAGGTTCAGAATCGAGACCCCGCCCAAAATAAGGATCGCTATCGAGAGCGAGATGGCAAAGACCGGGCGATTGACAAAGAATTTTTCCATAGCAACACGCGGTTAAAAGGCGATCTTCTCCCCCTGATGAATCTTTTGCAACCCCTCGCAGACCACCCGTTCTCCGGAGTCGAGGCCCGCAAGGATGGAGAGTCCCGAGGGGAGGAGCCGACCTACCTCCACCCGACGAAACGCAACCGTGCTATCCTTCGCCACAACCCACACCGAGGAGATTCCCTGGGCCTGACTCACCGCCTCGGCCGGCACCACCACATAGCGTTGCGGCTCACCCACCCGGGCCTTCACACGGGCAAACTCACCCGCCTTGAGCCTTCCTTCGGGATTGGGGAACTCGACCACCAGCGAGAGGGTCCCCTCGGCCTGGGAGACATCCTTGCGCGTGTAGTCGTAACGTCCCGCGTAGGGATAGAGCGAGCCGTCGGAGAGGTAGAGACGAATATCGGAGAGAAAACCCTCGTTGCGATAGCTGTCGGGACGATTGCCGCCCAACACAAGGTAGTCGGCGGTTGGCAGCTGCAGCTCCACGGAGAGGGTATCGAGGTTGGAGATGGTGGTCAGCACCTCGAAGCGGGTGCCGGGCCCCACATAGTCGCCCGCGTGGGCCTCCGTGGCCGCTACGATGCCGTCGATGGGGGAGGTGATGCGGGTATAGCCCACCTGCAATTCGGCCGAACGCAAGCTCTGCTCGGCCGACTGTACCGTAGCCTCGGCCGCCCGATATTGAGCCGTGTATTGGTCGAGCTGTGCCCGGCTGATCGCCTCAATACGGGCCAGGGGGAGTGCCCGTTCGTAGTTGTTGCGGGCCTCGATCAACTGGGCTCGGGCCGACTCCAGGGCTGCAGCAGCCGCGAGTTGGGAGGTACGCAACTCGCGCCCCTCCAGCGTGAAGAGCAGCTCGCCACGACGTACCGGCATTCCGTCGTTGTAGTGCTTGGCCAACAGAAAGCCATTGACACGCGGCTGAATGGTGGCCGAGAAGTTGTTGTCGAGGTAGGCGATGAAGGTACGCTCGACGGCCTGATGTTCAACCCGCGCCTCAGCCGTAAGCAGATGGAGCGGTGGCGTGTTCGTCGTCCCCTTTTGGGGGGAGGTGCACCCTCCGGCCCAAAGAAGGGTACCCAAAAGAAGTGAGGCAGAAATTCTGATCATAGGAGAAATTTTTCTCCCGAGCGACAAAAAACATACCTCAGAGGGCAAAAAAAGGGGTTAAAAAGCAGAATTTTCGCACTTTTTTTCGGGAGAACTCTTGCAACTTCATTTTTTTTTATAACTTTGCCTAAACGTTAAACCACAAAACATTAAGGACTATGAAAGAGTTAGTAGAAAAGATTCAGGCCGAGTACCAGAACTTCGCCGTTAACGCCGAGGCCCAGGTAACGAAGAACAACAAGGCTGCCGGCACGCGCGCTCGCAAGGCTGCCCTGGAGCTGTCGAAGTTGATGAAGGAGTTCCGCAAGGTTTCGGTAGAGGCTGCCAAATAATTTCGGCTTCCCAAACGAAAAAACGCTTACCAAGCTGGTAAGCGTTTTTTTTTATTTTTCAGCAATCGTAAAGTGTTAGAAAGCCTCGTTGATCTGCAAGACCAGGCCCCGTGTATCCTTTCCGAAACCGTAGTCGATGCGAATGTTGACGCGTTTCTTGAACTCCCAGCGCAGACCGAGACCATAGTTGGGCAGGGTGTGATCCCAGCGGAAGGCCTTGAAGGAGGGGAAGGGGTTGCCGGCACCCGCCCAGAGGGTGCAGCCGATGCGTCGCCAGATACGCTGGCGGAGCTCCACCTGGGCCGTGATCAGGTTGCGGTCGGTATAGCGGCCCTCGTAGTAACCGCGCATTCGATCGTTGCCACCCATACGGGCCATAAAGGGCCAGGGAGTCTCGGGGCTGTTGAACTCACCACGCAGCTCGGCAGCCAGGATGCCCGACTTCCAGAGTTGTTGGTAGCCCGAGAGGGTAAATTCTACCTTCCAAAGGTTGGCCGGGCAGTTGCCCAGGGACTTGGGGTAGAAGAGGGTGGAAAGTTGAGCGTAGATACCCTTGTAGGGGTTGGGCGCAAAGTCACGCGTATCATACTCAAGAAGCAGACCGGCCCCCGTATAGAGGTAGTGGTCGGACATCTCCCCGAGGTAGGAGGGATCCTCGAAATTTCGGCCCCGCACCGAGTGGAAGCCGAACTGAAAACCGCCATAGAGGCTGCGAGCCAGGCGGTGGAGGTAGTCCGCCTCCACGCGGTAGTACTTCTCATCGTACTCCACCGAGGGGTTATAAAGTCCCGCATCGTAACCGACACCCCAGAAATCGAGGGGCTTCGACCAAAACTGAAGTTTATAGTTGAGGCGGTTCTTATCGTGCTTGAAGATGGTATTACCCCGCAGGCCGATGGTGTAGAAACCGGTGGTCGAGACCGAGGCAAAGAGAGTGACATCGGAGGGGCGGGTAAAGGCATCGGAGCGATCGGTACGATAGAGGCCCGCCGCCATCACGCCCAATCCCACGCCATTGGTCGAGGAGTAGCTGGGGCCACCGATGAAGGTGACATCAAACCTCTTCTCAAGGGTGCGATCCTGGTTGGCCCGCTCGAAGTAGCCGATGAACTTCTCCCACCCGCTCCTGCGCTCCGCCTCCGGAAGCGGTTGTGACTCGGCGACCTGCGGCGTATAGGTATAGCGCAGGGTATCGCCTCCGCGCACCAGCATCCGTTCATCGGGCTCCTGGGCAAAAAGCGAAAGTGCCCCGAACAGGGCACTTAATAGAAGAAGCAATCGACGCATCGGCTAATTGTTGCGGTATTGATCCACCACACGATAAAACTCCGCCTTCTCCTCCTCACTGAACTCGCCCTTATGCATATAGACCAGCTCACACTCCTTGGAGACAATCATCAGGACAAACTTGTTGTTGATGTCTCCCAGGTTCCAGGTGTCGCGCACCAGGCTGTGCTCGTCGGCCATAATGAGGGCGCCGTTCTTCTTGGTGCGATTGTAGGCCAGGCGGCGCACAATACCGTTGGGGAGCCAGGTATCCTTGAGGTTAAGGATGCCGAAACCATAGATGGAGTTGCCGGCAGCCCGCTTGCTCTCCTCCATCTCGACCGTGAAGTCGTGATTCTGCGTTGCCACATCGGGATCGACGTAGAAGATCAGGAGGTTCTTCTCACCCCAATAAGGGAAGGTCATCGGCACCTTCTTGCCATCAATCAACTCGATGTCCGACACCGGGTGGGGGAGGGGCAGTTGCTCGGTCTGGGCCATCAGGCGGCCACCGATCAGAGTGAGGAGAATCAGGGTGAGTACAAATTTCTGTTTCATCGTATTTTCCTTTCTTTTCGCGTTCCTACTTTAATATTATATCCGACCCAAAGAGGGATCTTAAAGAGTTCCATTCCGTTTGCGGGACAAAGGTATAATATTTTTTCGTTTCACACACCTCCAATTTCTCCTCGTTTTGGCCAAAACCACCATTTTCCCCACCAACAGTCGATTTTTCACCACCGAAACTTTTTCGCACCCGCCTTTTGTTTTCCATCACGCTTTATCGTATCTTTGTCCCTATGAAAACGAGCATCCTTTTTGTCTGCCTCGGAAATAAATAGCAATTTATAAATAACTTTATTAAATCCTAATACATAGCGTGTTAGGATTTTTTTATATCTTTGCAATGTAAACCAAAACAGGTGTTTTAAGCGTAAAAATGTAAACCACAATGTAAACTAAATTTGCAAAGATGATAAAGAATCTCCCCTCTATTTCTGCCGTTTTATTCAAGTCCAAGCAGTTAGCAAACAAAGAGCATCCTATTATGTTGAGAGTTTGTTATAATGGACAGCGTAAATATAAAAGCATTGGGCTTTCTTGTGCTCCCAAAGATTGGAATGAGAAAAAGGAAGAAGTGAGGTCAGGTCATCCTCAATCGGTGAGTTTCAATTCAATCATAAGACAAGAAAAGAGAAATGCAGACAATGTTATTCTTTCACTTGAAAAATCGGGTACCACCTATTCCGTCACATCTATTGTAAACGCACTGACAAAGGTAGCTCCATCAACAATGACATTATTCAATCTCTTTGAAGAGAGAATATATTTTTTCAAGAATATTACTGAGCAGTTTAATACGGCAACAGGCTATAAAACACTGTTGAATGTCATTAAACGATATACTGACAACGATGACATAGAGCTATTTGAAGTGGATACTGTGTGGGTGAGAGACTTTGAAAGTCATCTTAGAACCAAGTATAAGGACACAAGCATAAGGAAATTTTTTGATGGGTTGAAGGCAATTATGAATTATGCCGTGTCAAAAAGATATATAGAAAAATCACCTCTTGAAAATTACACATATATTCGCAAACTTGATACTCGCACCAAAAAACGAGCCTTATCATTCCCTGAGATAACTCAAATAATGCGTTATTATGCTGATACATATGGAGTGTTGGGTAATAAAAAGCCTAATATTGAAGTATGTAAAAAGCATTATTGGAATAAATCATTCAAGAGAAGAGGTGAAACAAAATTAACACCGATAGATGCAGAGCAGCTCTCGATTTCATTATTCTTATGTTCATACCTTTTGCAAGGTTTAGCATTGGTTGATTTAGCAAATCTTAAATGGAAGGACTTACAAGATTATGAAGTTGTCAATAAGAATAAATATCTAAGAGATTCTGCAATGTATGGAATGGACTATGCAGAAGAAAACAAAGAGGTAAAAGAGTATTATAAAATTGAAATTGCTCGTACTAAGACAGGACACCCTGTTCGTATCATTGTAGAGCAGACACTGCTACTCCCGTACACACTGCCATTCACTAAAGGTCTTAAAGGCTTATCGGATGAGGAGTATAACAATTCCTATGTATTCCCCATATTTGCTGATATGGATGACACATCGAGCAAGAAATTTGGCAGAATGACATATGCAACATATCTCGTAAATTACAATCTTAAACGAGTTGGAAAGCGTTTGGGTATAGATGGAATTACATTTTATTCTGCTCGTCACTCATACGCATCCAACCTTTACCACAGCAATGTTCCTATGGGTTTGATTGCTCAGAATATGGGTCGTAATCCTGCCGAGATTGAAACATATCTTAAGGAGTTTGAAGATGAGAATATCATCAAGGCAAATGAGCTATCATATATTACAGGACAACCTGAATTTATTGCTGCCAAGGAAAATAAACCCCAAGATAAAGAGCGCAAGGCTTATTTTGAAAAGAAAAAAGCAGAAGAAACCGTGTTGCTTGAGAAGTATGGAGGTGTTGATGGATACAATAATTACATTAAGCAAAAAATGGATGATTTAGAGGCAGAATTATTTGAAAAATTTGGTGATGATAATGAGGCAAAATGCAAGTATTTGATGGAAAGAATGAGCAATTAGCCTCCCTCATATGGACAAAGTCTATTTATCCTAACGAACTTACGATAACTTTTCTCTCGTAGGTTTAGTAGGAGGGCTTTAGCCTGTTGGGCGTGAAAATTTTTGGGTAAAATTTTCCATAAAAAATCATCGACCTACCATACTTTTCAAACTTACTAACTATTTATAGTAAAATAGATTTAAGTATGAAATATAAAAGAAAACAAAGGTCAATGAATGACATTACAAAGCAGAAAATTTCTGCAAGTCTAAAAGGTAGAAAAAAGAGCTTTCAGCATTGCCAAAACATTTCAAGAGGATTGGAAGGATATTGGCAGCAGATTCCGCAGCAACAAACAGATGGAACAATCACCGATAGGTTAGTGTAAAAATGCCTCGACCATATCGAGTCGGGGCATTATTATATTCTTGACAAAAAAATCTCCATCCTTCCAAACTTTTTATACTTACCAACTATTTATATATAGAAATGGTTGAAAAATACTTGATTTTCTCGATTATTTTTTGTATATTTATAAAAATTGAAAAACTGACGGTGGGCTGATTGTGAGCAGTCCGACAAATATAATATCAAACAAAATCTTAAAATGGCAGACGACCACACGGCATAGTGTGGATTCAGCCTCGTAGCAATGCGGTACTTGTAGTAGAACAAGTATGGAAGCACGCAAATTAGGACGAGGCTTAGACGGAGGGTTGTAGTAGAACCAAATAGGTATCAAGGCACATAGGAAGTTAGCGTAAGCCCCTCCATCGTCAAAAATGGATGCTATATAGGAGTGATTACTGATTGATGTCTTAAGGAAATCAGGATTTTAAGTAGTATAGAGGCTGCTTAATCTGAGAGAAATACAAAAGAACCCTTATCACCCCAAACTTAACATCTGAACGCACGAGGATAGGTATTCTTGAGATTCCCTTAAGGGGATTGCTGTATATTTACAAGAGTATATAAATTAAATATAATATACTAATAATCAATAAATTAAAAATATTCTATATATTATTTCCTTTAATTCAATATAAATACTTAAATAAGAAAAATAATATATTATCTTAATAATCAACAATTTATAAGTTTTATCAAGAATATTTCAATAGTTTTCTTAACAAACCAATGCTGAAAGGTAGTGGTAATTGGGGGCTTTATATGCTTTCTGAAACTAACGGTGGGACTGAGTTGCTCACAATCCTCGAAATATAATATATTTTATCTTGCTTCAACATCCTCTATGGATGTAATCCAAAGTTGTTCTGCTTTGAGAATTCCGTTTCTGTTGCTTCAAATTGAATGTTGATGCAGCCTTTTCTCTATTTCCACAATTAGTTATTTCAAGAATTTCAGTCGTTTCCGACCATTTTATCTACATCTATTTTGAAAAGAATCCCAACTGATTTATTTGTCAGTTTTTGGATATTCTCTCTATATACTCATTTTTGCCGTAACGCATAAGTCAATATCGAGCGTATCACCTTAAACGGGATTCTCTTTCTGTACATTCCGTCACTTCTCAACCCTTTGAATGAGTTGAGGAAAATATCCTTTGTGGTTTCTCGGTATTGCTCCAAGATGGTATTGCAACGCTCGATGAATGTATCTCGGTCTATATCATCAGGCAATCCTGATACTCGCACCAAAAATCTGCTGCTCTCCTTAATCTCGCTGTCTATCTCCTCACCCTTGACAAATCGGATGCGACTCTTGTTACCGTCAGCGCATATTACTCCAATGCTACCATTCTCATCGTTAAACACCCATCGCTCGTCTCGATACTCCAAAAGTGCTGATTTCGATAGTTCGCTATAACTACCTAAAAAGGTATCCCCTCGCCATATCTCAAAATCGGCTCTCTTCTTTGGAGAAAACATCGCAAGGCAAACGGGGTACTCTGTATTTTCAAACACCTTTTCGGGAATTGATATAACCCCATACAACCTATCGGTAAACAATCCTGATTGAATAAAGCTGTCAGGTATAATAGCGGCAATATACTGACAATTATCCAGCATCAGTTTCAAACAATACTTATAGATGTTGTCAAATTCACAATTAGGGTATTGTAAACTTCGTCTTGAGGCAGAGTTTCTCGCAAGATATGGAGGGTTGGTGATACAAACTCTATGATTTTTCGGGAAATTGCTTATAGTGTCTCTCTTAACAACATTATCCCCTCCTTCAATATCGTAGCATTTCCACTTAAAACCATATTGTTCAAGCATTTGAGGAATAGCACATTCTCCTGCAAAAGGTTCTAATATAGTTGTTCTCTTCAATTCAGGTATAAGTTTGAGCCACTCTTTGAATAATGGATATTCAAATACATTCTCATTTGTATAATATCTTCCTGCTGTACGGTTAGCATCTTGTACTACGCTATCCAACTTTTCTGCACATCTATGTATGTCCTCTGCAAGTTTGTGAAGTTGCTCTGCCAATATAGCATATTCAGAAACATTGAAACGATATTCAACCCTATTGACAATATCATTCTTCAGTTTGTGATATAGCCAACTCTTATCTTTACCAATGCTCTTTGCAAGCCTTGATAGAGATATATGCTCGGCTATACTTTCCAATGCTTTATACGCTGTTTTATCTTTCATTTTTATCACCAAAAGATGATAATTTTAGTAGCTAATATTAGGTTTATACCCCCTGTACCAAATCCAATAACTGCTCATACGATGAGACTGCATTGTATCTCACATTGCTTGTAGATACATCATTGAATAGTTTTCGAGCACACGCAATCTTTGCCTTCTCTACACCTCGCAACTCCATAGAATCCAATGAACCTTTGGTCTCTGCGATGAAGAAGATATGCTTTACAGTGCCCTTATTGAAAGCAATAGCCCAATCGGGAGCATAGTTGCCCACAGGCGTAGGGATTTGGAACGAACGAGGCAACTTCGCATATACGCATACTTCTGATGCTCCATCGAGAGCCGAAGCAAACTTGCGTTCACCATCCGAGTCGCTGAATACATAATCCATAATGTGCTTCTGTGCAGGATATGCCTTGCTAATAGACTGTGATTGTTTCTCCTGCGTAAAGATTGTGCTATCATATCCGCCCTCAATTAGGTTGTATGATATGTGCTCCACAATCATTGTTGCCTTCTGCTCCTTAATCAACTTAACTACATTACGGATAAACTCCTCAGGGTTGTTTTGGAACATAGCCAACTTGGCAGGACTTAACCTCTTCAATATCTCGACAACGGTTCTACGAGTGAGTGTTGCACTCTTGGAAATTTCACCTACGAGGTCATATTTAACGGTTGAGGTGGATACTGTACCCACACGCTTAGAGGTCGAGGTTGTGTTACCGAAAGTATCTACTTTATCCTTATCCTGTTCACCTGTTACCACTACATATCGTAATTGGTTTACTTCGAGGTTTGCGTTAATGTTTAGTGCGGCCTTCTCAATCAACTCCTGACTATTGTAGTGAACTGTGTAGGCGTATTTATGGTTAATCTCTTTCCATAATGCTTGGAACTCGGCCTTAGCAAAGTTATCGTTCAATTTATTCTCCTTGATAACCGTTGCATTACCATCCTCAAACATATTGTCGATAGCCACAGACTCATCATACAACGCACGAATCAACAACTGTATGCCATCGGCCATAGGTCGTAACTTTTTAGGCAACTGTTCGAGATTACCTTCTGCTAAATCGCTCTTGTATTGCTCTGTGACTTGACCGCTACTGTTGATATAAGAATTACCAAGTAGATATCCAACTATCATTTGGGCCTCCTCCTTTGTGATTGCACGCTTCTCATCGCCCACAAATACGAGTTTGCCTGTAAAGTATGCCTCATCAGCCTTTGTGGGACGGTCTCGGAGCACATCACGGGTCTCACGCTGTAAGCCACCTACGAAGTCGCTGTAACTCTCGTTAGCGATTACTGTCAGTTTGTTCAACTCGTGCACATTTTCGCCGAGAGTATCAAAGTCCATACGATTACCATCTGCATCCACGCAGATACGCAGACCTCGACCAACCTCCTGACGCTTGGCCGTTGCAGAGTTGGCGTGTCTGAGGGTGCAGATTTGGAATACATTAGGGTTATCCCAACCCTCACGCAGAGCTGAGTGCGAGAAGATAAATCGTGTAGGCTCCTCAAAACTCAACAGTCGCTCCTTGTTCTTCAAGATAAGGTCGTAAGCCGAAATATCGTCCGAGGTGTCACGACCACGCTTCACCTCACTATTCACCGAGTGACCCTTCTTGTCAATCGAGAAGTAGCCATTGTGTACTTCGCTTGCACTGAATCGGCGTAGATACTTCTGATACTCAGGGTCAAATAGCGAAAGGTTCTCATTGAGAATGTTGGTGTACTCCTCTTCAAAGTCCTTCCAAAATACGCCTTGTATTATCTCGCCATCATCTCCATAACTCTTGTACTTGGCCACCTCGTCGATAAAGAACAACGATAGAGTCTTGATACCTCGTGCAAACAGTTCTCGCTCCTTTTCAAAATGCGATGCTATGGTCTCACGAATCTGCACACGCTGCATCCATCTCTCGCTACTATCACCAAACACCTCACCTTTTCGGAGTGTTATGCCATTGAGGAATGTAACGGTATCGGTATATGGATTGATTTCCGATATATCGAAGCCTTCGTATTGTTTAAGACCGCTTGCGCTTTGCAACTTATCACCTTTGCCGAATTTCATTGACTTGCGACGAATACCCGTTGCAGTATTTACCTCAAGGTCAATTTTAACCATTGGTGGCTCGGTCTTCGATAGGACGATGCTGTCGATATAGAGGTAACTCGATGTGCCTTTCAGGTTCTTCACCTCGAATCCCTTAACCTGAATCTTCTTTACGAGTTTCTTGTTGTAGGCATCGAGTGCATCGAGTGCATATACGGTGTTGTGCTTGGTCTTATGTGTTGCCGAGTAGTTGAGCACGAACAACGGCATAAAGCGTTTGAGTGCGGTCTGTGTAGCCTCGCCCTCCATCTTCTGTGGCTCATCCATAATGATAATTGGACGGTTCGCAGCAATCACATCAATCGGACGGCGACTCGCAAAGTCATCACGCTTCGAATAGATAATGCGGCTCTCCTTGCTTTTTCCTCCCTCCTTGAGCGAAGCAGCAAAGGCCTGAGTGTTGATAATCATCACATTGATACCCGCATCGCTTGAGAAGTCATCAAGGCTCTTCAAACGGCTACTGTCGTAAATGAACCAACGAGCCTTCTTACCGTAGTGCTCCATAAAGTGGTCTTCGAGCATACGGAAACTCTTGCCTACACCCTCACGAATAGCGATGCTTGGCACTACCACAATAAACTTGCTCCATCCATAACGCTTGTTCAACTCGAACATCGTCTTGATGTAAACATAGGTCTTACCCGTACCTGTCTCCATCTCAATATCGAGGCTGCACGCACCTATGCTTGGCACGAGGCTATCCGATAACTTAATATCGCCCCACGACTGTACTTTGCGGATGTTGGCGAGTATCTCTTTTGGTAGTAACTGTACCTCACAATTTCGGTAGCCTGTTTCAATATCAGCATCGTATATCGAGGTCTGATGATGCACTGCTTGCTTACCGAGGTCACGGCGATATGCAAGACTATCCATAGATGGCTGCCCCTCGAATACCTCTACTGTGCGTTCTACCGCATCGGTCTGATATTGCTGTATCTTAAATTTGAATTTCATAATTCTTCCTTTCTAAAAACACGATTGGTTGGTAATGACAAATATCCATCCTGAATATCTATAAGCGTTTCCAAATTATATGTATTTGTTAAACTGTCAGTAAATTGAAAAACGCTCTTAATCTTTACTGTTGCAGTATTATAATTGGGAATATTGGTAATTAGCACACCAATATATCGCTCATAGGTCTCTTTGAAATCTAATGCCTTACCTTCTGTCGCATCAATAAAATTAAGTATGGATTCATTTATCTCTTTTCCATCTATTATTATAGTGGTTGAGGTATGATATATATTGTGTATTGTCGTATATTTCCCGTAGTTTATGAACTTAATCCTTAAAAAGCAATTATGTATATTCATAAAACTATACATACTTAAAAGGTCCTTGATTTCAGCATCTTGGCTATTATAAAAAGCCTTTCCATTTTTTTTAGGGATGTATTTAATATCAACCCTTGGCCAATACCTAATCTCTTGCTTCTTTTTATCCAACCACGATTTATAGTAGATGAACATACCCCAAAGAATTGTTCCAATATATGTAAGCACACCTATAACTATGGTTGCAACCGTTCCCTGCTCCAAGTCATAGTTATTGAAATAGCAGAACAAATCAACAACCACAAAAGGGAGTAGAATACAGACTGCAAACAGCCATAGATGCTCTATGAAAAAATCTTTGAACGAACTTTTCATCTTACAATATCCTCCTCACGGTTTCTTTGCTGTAAGCGTTGAAGATTTGGTCAAAGTTGTCAGCGACATTGTCGGTGGCGATGGAGCGGTCGCACATCACGAAGTAGTATGGTTTCTCCTTCGCTATGGCGGTGATTACTGCCTCGTTGATGTCGTTGTCGAAGCACGCCACGAGGTAGCCATCATTCACTACAAATACCTTCTTTCCGTGGATTTCACGCTCCTCAATCTTGCTCGACAAAGGCAAGTTGCATTCAGGTAATACTTGGAACAAAAGGTCTTCGGCGGTGCGACCCTCACGGATGTTATCCACCAACGCATCAAACGCCATTGTGGTCTGTATAGGCGTGTCGGCAGGGGTGTAATATACATCTGCCATATTCGACTCGTCGAGTTTCAATACACGGAAACCCACATCGAGTCGCTCGATGCCCTCCTTCGATGCGTTCTCCTCCTTAATCTTCTTTCCTGCACGACGGATACGCTCCTTGCCTATCTCGCAGATATTCTTGTATCCCGCCTTATAAGCCTCACTCTTTTCGTCTGTCTTTTCGGGTAACTGCACCATAATAAAGCGGCGATTACCACCATCCTCGGCATTTAACTGCATTACAGCGTGTACAGTGGTTGCTGAACCGCTGAAGAAGTCGAGGATTAAACCTTCCTTAGAAATATGAGTAGGCATATCAATCAAATACTTTATCAAAGAAGTAGGCTTGGGGAAATCAAATAGCCCAATCATTCCTAATTCTTCGAGTTCTTTAACGGCACTTTCATTAGTTCCAATACCCACTTCACGAGACAACTCCAAATTTAGAAAATTATTGGGGGTCTTGAAACTATCTTCGTTAAATGGTCGTTGAAAACGAATAGACATCTTTTCCGATTTGATAATGAAATATGTGCCTGTCGCTATCTCTTGTTCAAGCATTGGTTGTCCCCACTTGAAAGTTCCTGCCATTCTAAACGGTTTTTGATTTACGCCATTAACTATGACGACATCATCAAGTATAGTCGTTTTATCATATTCCCCCTTTGTTATGGTGCCATTTTCAACAAACTTGAATCTGACACTACCTTTAGGGAAAAGAAGTTCTTTGATAGGATTTCCTGTGTTAAGGAGAGGGGCATCTCCGCCATCTAATAACGAACCAAAGAACCTTCTATTAGAACTAACTCGTTCGTAGCATAATACATATTCTATGGTTTTTCTACATTTGTGAGACAATGCGGGAGGAGTCGCAGTTTTAGTCCATAAGAATTGAGCAGCAAAGTTCCCCTCTCCGAATACTTCATCACATATTATTTTCATATTTCTCACCTCTTCATCACCAATCGAGATAAAGATTACACCATCGTCTGAAAGAAGGTCTTTTGCGACTTTCAAGCGAGGATAAATCATATTGAGCCAATCGGTATGGAAACGACCATTGCTCTCGGTATTCTGCACCATAGGGTCTGCCATACGGCGTCCCTCCTCGTCAAACAGACCGTTCTGTGCCTCAAACTCCGCCTTGCCCTGTGCGAAGTCATCGTTATAGACAAAGTCGTTACCTGTGTTGTATGGTGGGTCGATATAAATCATCTTGACTTTACCCAAATAGTTCTCACGGAGCAACTTCAACACCTCCAAGTTATCGCCCTCGATATATAGGTTCTCGGTATTATCGAAATCCACACTCTCCTCACGGCAAGGACGCAGCGTCTTGTTCGTAGGGGCATTAGCCAAGCGGATAGCAGCACGCTTATCGGGCCAAGTGAATTGGTAACGCTCCTCGGCACCCTCGACAACCTCGCACGCCAACTCCTGACGCAACTTATCGAAGTCGATAGCACGCACCAACTTACCATCGGCATTTATAGTCTCGGTCAAGCAGTTCGGGAACATCTGCCCCAACAGTTCAACATTTCGCTCTGCCATATCTGTGGTTTGTAGTTTGAGTTTTTGCATATTAGTAGTCTTTTTCTATTCTTCGTTCCAATCTGTAAAATTAACAGTGGTAGTTATACCTTCTCTGATAATATCATCAAGCACTTGAATTGGCATACCAACGCCGTAACCTATTTCATCATATAAACCTTCGGCACTTGGGTCAGCAAATGCCACACCTACCACACATCCTCTATTATTAATGATAGGACCACCACTGTTCCCACCCTTTATCTTTGCCGTAATTAACATTAAATCCTGCTCTCCTGTCCATATCGTTTTAGCCGTAGCAGCAATGCTTCCTCTTGATGGAGTCATTCTTGCCTTGACCATTGTAGATATGGTAGCCTTTTCTGCAGTGAGAAAATCAAGGAATAATGCTACTCGTGGATAACCCATCACTAATACCTCATCAAGCACTTTTGGAGCATCACAATAAACTTCCGATGGTTCACCTGTGTAAATATACGCAATATCAATAGCAGGGTTTTTACTAACAAAAATAGGAGCAGTTTGCAATTGTTGAGCAGTGTATCCCTTAATCATATACGAATCGTGACCTTCAATACAATGTCGAGCAGTCACAAGCCCATTAAGGCATCTAAACACCGTTCCCATAGATTTGTCGCCACTTTTTTCTGCGACTATAGGTAAAACCTTATCCCTATAATGCCTATATATGTACTCAAAACCATATACAAGAGAACTAAAGTAGAAATTATATATATGTTTTGTTTCCTCCCATTTTTCTCTCGGTTTTTTCCATACGAAACAATAACAATTCTCAAATCCCATAACACCACCTCGACGCAGACAACTCATAGTATTAAGTTGCACCAACCTGTCGCATATCTTTACAATAATTTCAGGTTGTACAACGACCGTGGCAGGATTCGGGTTATGTGTACAGAAACGACAGAAATCCACAACTTTTTTATTGTCGAGATTTACATCGCACCAAAAATACTCAAGAATTTCTGTTATAAGATTAGGGTATAATATGTCATAATCTCTATACTCATTCATATATTTACAATCTATTTTTCAATTCCTTAAGTTTCTCAAATAGTTCTAACTTCTTGCGAGGTTGCTTCTCAGCACGAACCTTCTTCTCCAACTGCTCAATCTGCTTCATCAGTTTGGCGTGTGCATCATCGGTAACAATCTGCTCTGCTACACTATTACTACCAATAACGGTGATATTACCAATCGCAGCAACTATATTCTCCCATACGCTGTCGAGGTTGAGGCCCCCAAGTGGCACGGTTACATCCTCAGTCGGACCCCATTCCGAAGTGATAAGGCGTGTGCAGTAGGTAGCCAACTGTGTCTCCCCCTCGAACATTAGTGCAAAGACAATCTTCTGCTCGATAAGTTTGGCAAGGGTGGCGATATTCTTGGGGTCATAATCCTTGCGTTTGAGTTGCACGGTGAAAACATATATCGACTTCACATCCTTACCCTCGGCAAGATGGCGTGTATCTACCACATTAGCGATGGCAATACGGCTTATACCCGCATCGAAACGCTCCCTCTCGGCAGTGTTCATTGCGAACTTGGCGTATATCGCCGTCTTCGGTAGTTGCTTACCAACAACGCTATTTTCGGGTAGTCCGAACATATTATCTTACAACCAAAAAACAAATCAATTCAAAGTCATCCAAGCCCTTAATCTCCTTCGTGAATAGTTCGCCTTGGAATCCACTCAACAATAGGTCTATATCGCTCTGCTCCTTAACGCTGATAATCGAGTTGATAGCATCGCCCAATAGGTCGGAGTAGTGCTTCATATTGTAGCCATCCTTCGTCTCCTTATTGAACGAACGGCACAATTCTACGATAGGCTCAACCTTACCACGGCACATATAGCGAACACGGTCAAGCAACTCCTTCGGTTGAAGGTGGTTGATAAAGGCCTCGCCATCATCACGCAGATAGACCATATAGAACGGGTGTAGGCGGTTCTTTTGGTCGATATTCACGCTGTTAGAGCGGTTCTTCAACACATAAACCACACCCTTCGGGCAATCCTCGGTGGCCCCAACAACAGCGTGTAGGCCATAAGGGGTATGCTCCACATCGTCGTGGGTCTTCATATACTCCAACAAGTCCAAGCGGAACTCATTAAGGCCCAAATCCATAATCGAGACACCCGTATTCATCTCCTCAATGTCCACAACCTCCTTCTGAAGTCGCTCCAACTGCTCACGGCGGTACTCCAAATCGCCCTTCTCCTCAGGCGAGAGTAGGTTATCATCACCTGTGGCGGTCATAACCGAAATCTTCATACGAGCCTCGACACGCCCTTTGAGATTGATGTAATCATCGAGCGTCATATCGGGCCAAAAGTTCACGAGTTGTATAGTGTCGTTCTTCGAGCCGATACGGTCGATACGACCAAATCGCTGAATGATACGCACAGGGTTCCAATGGATGTCATAGTTAATCAGGTAGTCGCAGTCCTGCAAGTTCTGACCCTCGGAGATACAGTCAGTAGCAATAAGCACATCAATCTCATCCTGCACATAGGGGAAGATGGCAGCCTTCTCCTTCGACATAGGAGAAAAGAGTGTCAGAAGGGCATTAAAATCCATCTTGCGTTTGAGTTTGAGCGTACTTCTCGACTCAATATCGCCCGTAATCATTGCCGTATGCAAACCCTTATCCTTCAAGATTTGCTCGGCAAGATTGTTGTATAGATACTCTGCTGTGTCAGAGAACGCAGTGAAAATTATAACCTTCTTATTGCGTCCGTTGAATGGGTTGTCAATCTTGTGATATACGACCTCCTTCAAGGTCTGCAACTTGGTATCGTGTTCAGGAGTAATGTCGCTCAACATCAATCGCAACAAGGTAAGCACCTCCAAATCGGCGGTGAGGTCTCGTTTCCACGACAAGGTATCCATATCGGAGATAAGAATCTTGCTCTTCTTACCACCAACAGTTGCCTCTGCATCGTCAATATCCAAATCCTCTATCTCGTAATCATCGACCGATGCTTCTCCTGCATCAATTTTGGCAATAGTATTACTAATCAAGGCCTCGATGCGGCTTAGGGTCAAACGAAACGAGTTTACTGAGCTCTCTAAACGCTTGAGTAGGTTGGTGCTCATAAGTCGGCTGATACCAATCTCTCGGCCCGATACTGAGTGACCACCAAACTCGGCCTCATCGTCAGTGTCGATATACTTATGAATCTTGCTCGGCAGGATATATGACGAAGGACGGTATATGCAAAGGTTGAGTCGGTTCAACTCCTCGAATATCTCATTATAGTTGATAGCATCGTTTATATCCGTCAGATTTGGACTATACGATTTTGGCGTAAGTCGTGTCGGGAATTTACCAATATCGGCAGTGTCGTAATACTGCGCGATGTGCTTGCGGCTACGAGCAATGGTGACGGAATCGAGCACCTCGAAGAAGTCGAAACTAAGGCTATCGAGTAGTCGTTGAGTGGTGCGCTCCTCCTTAGGCAGTTTGGACCACGCATTATATGCCTTCTGTGCACGGTTGAAAATGGTCTCGATACTGCTCTCTGTGTTAAGTAGGTCGTTGATACTCTCCTGCTGACCCTCATAGGCTAACTCCAACTGATTCTTCAAGTCGTTGAAACGATTGTTTACAGGTGTAGCCGAGAGCATCAATACCTTAGTCTTAACGCCTGAGCGAATCACCTTGTTCATCAACTGCAAATAGCGGTTCTCACGAGGATTCTCATCGTTCTCATCGGTAGAAATCTTGCCACCATTACGGAAGTTGTGCGACTCATCGATAACCACGAGGTCGTAATTGCCCCAATTGATATGGTCAAGGTTGAGTCCGTTAGAACTACCTCCTCGGCGTGAGAGGTCGGAATGGAACAAAACATCATAGCGCAGACGGTCTGCAGCTATCGGGTTGTTGATATAGTTGCTACGATAGGTAATCCAATTGTCATTCAGCTTTTTAGGGCACAACACAAGAACAGTCTTATTTCTATTCTCGTAGTATTTGATAACAGATAACGCTGTGAAGGTCTTACCCAAACCAACACTATCAGCAAGGATACAGCCGTTATACTTCTCTAACTTATTGATTATGGCAAGACACGCATCCTTTTGGAAGTTGTAGAGTTTATTCCATATAACGCTATTCTTGAAGCCTGTAGCCTCATTAGGCAATACATCCTCAGAAATATCTTCCAAGAACTCGTTGAAGATGTTATATAGGGTTACAAAGTAAATGAAGTCAGGGGCGTTCTCCTTATAAACAGTGCTGATATTATCAATTATAGTCTCGGTAACATCCTTGAAATTTTCAGCATTATTCCATAGTTCATTGAAGTTCCTAATGTACTCGTCGGCAAATGGCGATGGCATACGTATTGAGGTCGGACACATATTATTACCTCGCTCACATCCAAGTTCTGTAGTTGTGAACTCATTGAATGGCATATAAGTATATTTTGCGTCCTCGCTTACAATGTTCATAAATCCCGTAAGAACCCCCGTTGAAACATTAGTCTTAAAACAAGCCTTGCGGCGTATCCAATCGGCACACTCTCTTGCAATGGCCTTCTGTGATAATTGGTTTCTTAACTTAACTTCGAAGTCTGAACCGAACAAACTACGCTCACGGTTCAACTTGGGGATAAAAAACTCTCGCTTTTCCTTAGATGCTCTCTCTTTGTGGAATGTAGGAGATGTGAAGATAAAGCGCAATTCATCTATGGTCTCCAACTCTTCCTTGAGGGCCTCATAAGCATAGATAGAGAAACTCGCCGCAGCAATAGATACTTTGCTCGACCTCTTTAAGGTTATCTTCAAGTCATCGACAACCTTACTATTCAGATTGTCAAATTGTTTAGGCATCTCCATTATTCTCAAATTGTATGGATAAATTCTTCCTGTTATTCCATCTTCTTCGGACTCGTTAATAGTATGCCCTTCCTAATAATGCAATACTTGTTGCGAAATGGGTTATCTTCTGAAATACCATAGTTCTTCAGATATGCGTGTCCTACTCCGATTATCTCTTTGTCAAAATTATCACACAGAGCCTTCAGATTACCAAAATAATAGTGGCGACCTCCCTCTAATTCGAGATGTACAACAGTTCTTTGTTGCTTAATTTTATCCATAGTATATACAATTTCCTTCAAAGTTATAAAAAAGTGGCTATTTTTTCAAAAAAGCAATAAAAATATTTTCAAAAACTTGCTTATATTAAAATAAAGTCATATATTTGTATCAAGAAAAGGAGATAACTATGAAAGCAGAAGTTGGGAAATATAAGTTTGGTCGCCACTATAACTTGTGGGGCATTTGGCAGTGGGATTGGGTTTCAGAGACGGGTGCATCTGCAAGATTCATCAAGGATGTAAGAACCTACGAAGAGGCAGTCACAGAGGTATATCGCCTCAATGGTTGGGGAACTCCCAAATATATAAAGAGAGTATTTTAACGATTAAACAGATACAGACTATGGAGACAATGGTTGTAGTAAATGGAATGACGGCACATCGTGCTAATGTGATTTTTGCTCGTACAGGTAGTGCAGCAATGGGCGTAGTAAAGGCTCAAATGATTGACTTGTTGAAAGAGAAGCTTCGTAATGGCGTGGCTCATTTCCTTTACAAAAAGCAGAGCACAGGTGAGATTCGTGAGGCTTGGGGTACTTGTAGTGGTCAGTTAATGAAGGCTACTCAGAACGGCAGAGGCTTGAGTGGTGATATGGTAAACACCGTGAAGTATTGGGATGTGGAGAAGGGCGGTTATCGCTCGTTGCGCTACGAGAACTTAATCCAAGTATTCTAAATCAAACAGGGAGGGGCAACCCTCCCACAAACACCCTCTTATATGGAAATGGCGAAATATATACTCAGTATCTTTAGAACTCAGCCGATTGTGGTCTTTTCGTGGGGATTTCACGGGGCTTATCCTATCGGTGACGGAATCCGATTCAAGGTGAATGGCTATCTACATCAGGGCGATGTTGAGGTGCGATACGATGAGGGGGCAGACTTGTTTGTTGTGAACACCCTGAATGAGGATGGTAGCATCAAGCAGCAAGAGACTGATATTTATTTGGATTGTCTTGTAAGGGTAATTGATACGATGGTGGAGACTAAATAATATATATGTATATGGAAGGGATTGTTAAGGTTGAGGGGTATGCTCCCGTAGCGAATAAGAGTATTTCAATCATTAAGGCTGTTGAGGCTTTCCTGAGTGAGTGTGACATCCGAGCAAACAGCAAGAATGTTTACAGGAGAGGGCTGCTGAACTTTTTCAAGTGGGTAGAGCAAACGGGAAGGGTGATAAGTGAGCTTACCCGTGCTGACATCTTAGCTTTCAAAGAGACTTTGTTGCATACCCATAGCAATCTCACTATTGCAGGGTATATGGTGGCTCTGAGACGATTCTACGAATGGACTGAGGGATGCAAATTATACCCGAACATTGCACGAGGTATCAAATCCCCAAAAAGGAAAAATGCTTACATCAAGGAGCACCTACGGGAGAATCAGATTCACCAACTTCTCCAACACTTTGAGGGTAATCCACGAGACTATGCCATCGTAAACTTGCTACTACGCACAGGTCTCCGTTGCATCGAAGTTATTAGAGCGAATGTTGAGGATATTACTTTCAAGGGCGGTCAAAGAATCTTGAAGATATGGGGCAAAGGTCGTGATGAGCGTGATAACTTTGTAGTGCTAACCGATAAGGCATACGCTCCGATTAAGGCATATCTTGAAACACGAGGTAGCACCACACTCAAAGAGCCGTTGTTTGTATCGACATCCAATCGCAATCAGAACGGCAGATTGACCACACGCACCATTAGCAAGATATGCAAACAGGGCTTTCGTGCCATCGGTATAGATGCTCACGAGTACACAGCTCACTCGTTGAGGCATACAACGGCAGTGATGCTCCTAAAGAATGGAAGCCTTGCCGATGTTCAGTCGGTGCTACGCCACGCATCGCCCGCAACGAGTCAGATTTACACTAAGAGCATCGAGGAGGAGTTGAGGTTGG
This sequence comes from Alistipes sp., assembly GCA_045602705.1. Taxonomy (GTDB): domain Bacteria; phylum Bacteroidota; class Bacteroidia; order Bacteroidales; family Rikenellaceae; genus Alistipes. The sequence goes on along the minus strand of JAZSCB010000011.1, from coordinate 58,127 downwards.
CAAACCCATCAGAAATGAAATTGGACGGCATCTTTTAGCCGTCCTTTTCGTTTTTACCTTAAAAAAGCTGTTGGGGTTTCATCGCACTCAAGCAGTCAGGAATTGCTATAATTGCCTTACCTTCAATACCTTTCGCCTCGTCTCTAACACCTTTTATAATTCTACCACACACATTTTTACCCTTGACAAAACCATTCAACCAATCATATTTCAACTTTGCATCCTCATCTACACAACCAAAGGTCGTATCGCCCCACCAAGCGTACTCTACAATAGGTATATTGGGGTGATTGTCAAGGAATTTCCTAAATTCTTCACAACAATTATACTTGACTCTAATAGCCAATCGAAGAAGTTGGACATCACGATATATATCATCGGCAATTCCCAACTTCTTCATAAATCGCTCACCCATCCTCTTTGTCTCTTTGGGAGTCGAGCATTGCAATAACGCTTCCTGATGTTCGGGGTATCCCGTCAATCTTAACCAATAAAACAGCTGCTCCGAACTATGGAATACCTTACCTTCGTACTCCATCCTACACAAGTGGAGGTTGCTCAATACTTCAGTTCCAATCTTTGAATACGAATTAAATAAAATCACTTTACTTTTTTCATAACTAAATTCTTTAATAGTTTCACTCATATTTTTCAATTTTTATAAATATACAAAAAAAATATGAGAAAACCAAATGGAAATTAGGCTCTTACTTCTACAAAGAGCGAATTGCAGAAATTAAATATGATTGTGATATATGCCGATAAAACTAATTAAAAATGATTACCTTTGCTAAGGTTTACAGCAATGTTGAGTAAAAAATGGATAGTAAGAATGTAAACCGCAATGTAAACCATAAAATATTAAAAATAGTAATAATATGATAACCAATAAGATAACACGCATCCTTTTTGTCTGCCTGGGAAACATCTGCCGCTCCCCGGCAGCCGATGGCATTATGCACGCTTTGGTGGAGCGTGCCGGTTTGAAAGATGAGTTTGAGATCGACTCGGCAGGCACCTATGCCGGCCATCGGGGGGAGTTGCCCGATCCCCGTATGCGTGCTGCGGCCCTGCCGCGCGGCTACCGCCTCACTCACCGCTCCCGCCCCGTACAGGAGGAGGACTTTGAGCGGTTCGACTACATCCTGGCAATGGATGACAGCAACTACGAGAATCTCCACCGCCTGGCCCCCTCGCGCGAAGCGGCCCGACGCATCTATCGGATGGTGGAGTTCACCCGTCATCGTTTCCCCGACTGGCACTATGTTCCCGACCCCTACTACGAGGGACACGAAGGCTTCGAACTGGTGCTCGACCTGTTGGAGGAGGGTTGCCGACGACTCCTTGAGAAGGTACTCCAAGAGCGTCAAAATGGCAAATAAATAGGGTAAAGTGTACTAAACCGAAATAAAATTTGTATCTTTGCGCGTCCGAAAGGAGAGAACAACGAAAAGCAAGTTTAACAACCAAAAATAAAGAGGTATGAAATTATTGGAAGGAAAAGTGGCTGTCGTAACGGGTGCAGCCCGTGGTATTGGTAAGGCCATTGCGCTGAAGTATGCCCAGGAGGGTTGCAACGTAGCCTTCACCGACCTGGTAATCGACGAGAACGGCAAGGCCACCGAGGCCGAGCTGCAGGCTCTGGGTGTACAGGCCAAGGGTTACGCCTCCAACGCTGCCGACTTCACGCAGACCCACGAGGTGATCGACCAGATTATGAAGGATTTCGGTCGTATCGACATTCTGGTAAACAACGCCGGCATCACGAAGGATGGTCTGATGATGCGTATGTCGGAGGCCCAGTGGGATGCCGTATTGACGGTAAACCTCAAGTCGGCCTTCAACTTCATCCACGCCGTAACCCCCATAATGGCTCGCCAGAAGGGTGGCTCGATCATCAATATGTCGTCGGTAGTGGGTGTGAGCGGCAACGCCGGTCAGTGTAACTACTCGGCTTCGAAGGCCGGTATGATCGGTCTGGCCAAGTCGATCGCCAAGGAGATGGGTCCCCGCGGTATTCGTGCCAATGCCATCGCCCCCGGCTTCATCATCACCGAGATGACCAACCAGCTGCCCGACGAGGTGAAGGAGGGTTGGTACAAGCAGATTCCTCTGCGTCGCGGCGGTCTGCCCGAGGATGTGGCCAACGTGGCTCTCTTCCTCGCCTCCGACCTCTCGGCCTATGTGAGCGGTCAGGTAATCCACTGCTGCGGAGCAATGAATTGCTAATTTCGAAGGAGGTGATTCAACCTTTTTCTGCCACCGTTGGGGCGAACGATTCTATATCGGTTCGCCCCAATTTCTTTTTACGTCCCTCGTTTCGGAAAGAGATTTATCATTCTGCAAAAAATGGGTTCAGAAGGGGCCCCTATGGTTGATTCTCTTTTCTCTGCGTGGCAAATTTATCCGGTTTTTTATTCTTTTTCGACAAAAAAAAGTCGTACATTTGCCGTGCAAAAAAGATCAAAACAATACGCATTATGGAACAAGTAGAACTCTGGATGGTGATTCCATTTGTGGTGATGCTGCTGACCATTGCCATTGCTCCGCTAGTCGCCGAGCATATATGGGAAAGCAACCGCAATAAACTCATCTTCACGTTGGCGATTTCGATCCCGACAATCATTCTCTTATCCTGCTACGGATTGGGCGGCAAGGTGGTGCACAATCTCCTCTACGACTACATTCCGTTCATTATGCTGCTCCTGGCCCTCTTCGTGGTGACGGGCGGCATTCACATCAAGGGCGACATTGCCGCCACCCCCACGGTCAATACCTTTATTCTGGGTATGGGATTCATTCTGGCCTCGTTTATGGGTACGACGGGTGCAGCAATGCTGCTGATTCGCCCCCTGTTGCAAATCAACAAGCAGCGTACCTTCAAGGTACACACCGTCTTGTTCTTCATCGCCCTGGTAGCCAACTGCGGAGGTGTCCTCACGCCACTGGGTGATCCCCCCTTGTTCCTGCTCTATCTGCGTGGAGCCCCCTTCGAGTGGTTCTCGTCGATGCTGCCCGAGTGGATGACGGCAGGCATCCTCCTGCTGGCCCTCTACCTGCTGTTCGAACGTCATTTCTACGCCAAGGAGCCCGCCGAGGCCAAGATGCGCGACAACACCGAACAGGAGCCCATCTCGATCTCCGGCACGCGTAACTTCCTCTACCTGGGTATGATCATCCTGGCAGTGCTCTTCCTGAACCGCAGCTACATCCCCGCAATGCGAGAGGAGGGTGCCCCCTTCTATATCGCCTTCCTGCGCGACATCGTGCTGGGCGTAATCATCTTGCTCTCGCTCCTGACCACCCGAAAGGAGATCCGTCGAGAGAACCACTTTGAGTGGGCTCCCATCCTGGAGGTAGCCATCCTCTTCGTGGGTATCTTCGTGACGATGACCCCTGCAATGATGTATCTGAATGCCAACGCCGCCGATCTGGGTCTTACCAAGCCCTGGCAGTTCTTCTACTCGGCCGGTGCGCTCTCCTCGTTCCTCGACAATGCCCCCACGGCCGTGGCCTTCCACACCGTAGCCACGGGTCTGCCGGAGGTGTCGGGCGTAGAGTATGTAGCCTCCATTCCCGAGATGCTGCTGAAGGCGATTTCGCTGGGTGCCGTATTCTTCGGCGCAATGACCTACATCGGCAACGGCCCCAACTTTATGGTAAAGGCCATCGCCGAGCAGGAGGGCGTTCAGATGCCTTCGTTCTTCGGTTATATGGTGAAGTTCTCGCTGGTGGTACTGCTGCCCGTCTATGTCATCGTGCAGTTGATCTTCCTCTAAACAACGAGAATCCGACTCAAAAAAATCCCAAATCGAACAGCGATTCGGGATTTTTGTTTTGCCGAAAGAAAAAATCGGAGCGTGAATTTTGAATCTTAAGTTTTTATTCCTATCTTTGTTAGGATAGAAACTACTTAAACTGAAAATTCATAAACCGAACCTTAATAACTGCTATGAAAAGAGATTCTCAGATTTTCGACCTGATTGGTCAGGAGCGTAAGCGCCAGATGGGCGGCATCGAGCTGATTGCATCCGAAAACTTCGTAAGCGACCAGGTAATGGAGGCTATGGGCTCTGTCCTGACGAACAAGTATGCCGAGGGCTATCCCGCAGCCCGCTACTATGGCGGTTGCCAGGTGGTGGATGAGGTGGAGAACCTCGCCATTGCCCGCATCTGCGAGCTCTATGGTGCCGAGTACGCCAACGTTCAGCCTCACTCGGGTGCCCAGGCCAATATGGCCGTATTCTTCGCCGTGATGCAGCCCGGTGACACCTTTATGGGTCTTGACCTGGCTCACGGTGGTCACCTCTCGCACGGTTCGCCGGTCAATATGTCGGGTAAGTACTTCAATGCCGTAGGCTACCAGCTCAACGAAGAGACGGGCCAGGTGGACTACGATGCAATGGAGCAGAAGGCACTGGAGTGCAAGCCCAAGCTGATCGTGGGTGGTGCTTCGGCCTACTCGCGTGAATGGGACTACAAGCGTATGCGTGAGATCGCCGACAAGGTGGGTGCCCTCTTCCTGGTAGATATGGCCCACACGGCCGGTCTGATTGCTGCCGGTCTGCTCGACAACCCCGTAAAGTATGCCCACATCGTAACCTCGACCACCCACAAGACGCTGCGCGGTCCCCGTGGCGGTATCATCCTGATGGGTAAGGACTTCGACAATCCGTGGGGCCTGACCACGCCGAAGGGTGTCGTGAAGAAGATGTCGGCCATCCTCAATTCGGCCGTATTCCCCGGCATCCAGGGTGGTCCGCTGGAGCACGTCATTGCCGCCAAGGCCGTAGCCTTTGGTGAGGCCCTTGATCCCTCCTACAAGGAGTATCAGAAGCAGGTACAGAAGAACGCTGCAGCAATGGCCGAGGCCTTTGTCAAGCGTGGTTACAAGATCGTTTCGGGCGGTACGGACAACCACCTGATGCTGGTTGACCTGCGTACCAAGTTCCCCGAGCTGACGGGTAAGTTGGCCGAGAAGTGCCTGGTAGCTGCCGACATCACCACGAACAAGAATATGGTTCCCTTCGATTCGCGTTCGCCCTTCCAGACCTCGGGCCTGCGTTTCGGTACCCCCGCCATCACGACGCGTGGTGTGAAGGAGGATAAGATGGACTACATCGTGGAGTTGATCGACCGCGTACTGAACGATCCCGAGAACGAGGAGAACATCGCCGCCGTTCGCAAAGATGTGAATGCAATGATGGCCGAATACCCCTTGTTCGCCTGGTAATCCGACCCAACCCCGACAATCAGCCCGAATGGAGTTCCACTCGGGCTGATTTTATCTGAATCATACAGCAATGATCGAGACACTTGAATTTCTGGCCGAACTGAGGGCCAACAACCACAAGGCGTGGTTCGATGCCCACCGTCCGCAGTGGGAGCGCATACGCAAACGCCACCAGGCCTTTGCGGCGGAGTTGATCGAGGCCGTGGGCGAGTTCGACCCCTCGGTACGCGGACTTCGGGTGCAGGATTGCACCTACCGCATCAACCGCGACATCCGCTTCTCGCCCGACAAATCTCCCTACAAAACCTGGATGGGTATCTACATCTGCCCCAAGGGGAAGTGTTCGGGATATGCCGGCTACTACTTCCATCTCGAGCCCACCGAGGCGGGTGACCGCTGGCACAATCTGATCTCTTCGGGCCTCTATATGTCCCAGGGGGCAATTCTGAAGAGCCTGCGCGACGAAATCTTCGACAACGGAGTCGAAATCGAGACCGCCATCCGCGAGGCTGAAGGATGGGAGCTCTTCGCAGGCGAGACCCTCAAGCGCACCCCGCAGGGATACCCCTCGGGATCGCCCTACGACGAGTGGTTGAAGAAGAAGGATTTTCTCCTGGAGCAGCGGATTCCCGATGCGTGGCTCACCCGCACCGACCTGTTGCAGCTCCTCGTCACCGAGTTCCGCAAAACCTGCCACTTCACCGAAATTCTGAATCGTGCCGTGCAATTCGCTTACGAGGAGATGATGTAAAAAGAGAGGCTTCCATTTCCGGAAGCCTCTCTTTTGGGGGATAAAGCTTGAATCAGAATCGGACATAGGCCCCCGCCTGCACAATACCGCGGTAGCCATAGCCCACCTCGGCAAAGAGACCAAACCAGCGCAGGCCGAGCGTCAGGCCGAGGGGCGAGAACTGATAAGCAAATTCGGGCTCCAGATTTTTGTAGTCGGCAAGCGACGAGAAACGCTCCCCCGAGAGGGTAACACCCGCTCCGGCACTGCCGTAAAGGGTCAAAACGCCTCGTGCGATCTGGAGGTAACGCAGCTGCAAGTCGAGTGTAGCGTTGTAGAAGTTCATCTTGCGACTCCCCAGCAACTGCTTCCCGCTGCCATTTTCGGAGAAGAGCTCCCCCCTCTGCTGTTCGTAAGCGAGCGTACACCCCAGATAGAGGGAGTGAACCAGACGGTGGCGATAGGAGAGGGCATAGCAACCGGTGGTGTGAGCATTGGCTTGAAAGATATCCTCCCCTTTGAAAATATTCCGAAGCACATCGGTGTAGTGATCCTGGGAGGTATTGACCGAGTAGAGGCCGTAGGTGAAGCGCAGTTCGTGCTTCTGCCCCTTTGCCTCAAAGAGATGTGCCGTTGCCAGTAGCAGACCAAGAAGTATTACAATTCGCCTACACATAAGTATCCGTTCGTGGCGTAAAGGTACAAAAAAAGGCGGTTCCCGCAAAATGGAAACCGCCCAAAGTGGGGTAGGCCGACCCTATTTCATCTCGGCGTAGTACTTGTAGAACAAAGGAATGGTCTCAATACCCTTGTAGAACTGATCGAGACCGAAGCTCTCGTTGGGCGAGTGAATTGCATCCTCCGAGAGACCGAAACCGATCAAAATCGACTTCAGACCCAGAATCGACTCAAAGCCGCTGATCACGGGAATCGAGCCACCCGAATAGAAGGGCAGAGGCTTCTTGCCGAACGACTCCTGCATTGCCTTCTCGGCCGCACGGTAGGCGGGCAGATCCGTGGGCGAAACATAAGGCATACCGCCGTGCAGCGATTTCACAGTCACCTTCACGCTCTTGGGAGCAATCGCCTTGAAGTGTTTCTCGAAGAGTTTGGCGATCTTCTTCCAATCCTGGTTGGGCACCAGACGCATTGAGATCTTGGCCGAGGCGTGGGTGGGGATAACGGTCTTGGTACCCTCACCGATATAACCACCCCAGATGCCGTTCACATCGAGCGAAGGACGTACACCCGTGCGCTCCATCGTGGTATAGCCGGCCTCACCCTCCACGTCGCCGATCTCCAGCGACTTCTTGTACTCCTTCAGGCAGAAGGGAGCCTTGTTGAAGGCTTTGCGCTCGGCGGGAGTCAGCTCACGCACATCGTCATAGAAACCGGGGATCGTCACACGGCCATTCTCATCCACCAGCGACGAAACCAGACGAGTCAGCACGTTGGCCGGATTGGCCACCGCACCACCAAAGAGGCCCGAGTGGAGATCCTTGTTGGGACCCGTTACGGTCACCTCCATATAAGTCAGACCACGCAGACCGCAGGTGATCGAGGGAGTGTCCATTCCGATCATCGAGGTATCCGAAACCAAAATCACGTCAGCCTTGAGGAGCTTCTTGTTCTGGCGGCAGAAATCATAGAGGCTGCCCGAACCGATCTCCTCCTCACCCTCCAACATAAACTTCACGTTGCAGGGGAGGGTACCGGTGGCACACATCGCCTCGAAGGCCTTGGCGTGCATAAAGAGCTGACCCTTGTCATCGTCAGCACCACGGCCCCAAATGCGGCCATCCTTCACCACCGGCTCAAAGGGATCAGTACGCCACTCCTCGAGGGGCTCCACCGGCATCACATCGTAGTGGCCGTAAACCAGCACCGTCTTGGCCTTGGGATCAATGATCTTCTCGGCATAGACTACCGGATTACCGGCCGTAGGCATCACTTCGGCACGGTCGGCACCCGACTTAACCAGGGCTGCTGCCAGATGTTCGGCGCAGCGTACCATATCCTCCTTGTGGAGCGAGGGCTGGGCACTGATCGAGGGGATACGCAGCACCTCAAAGAGCTCACTTAAGAAACGATCTTTGTTCTCGTTGATGTAATTCTTAACTTGTTCCATAGGTTTTATTTAGGTATGTTAAAGATTGCAAATTGCTTTGATTTCGGCAATGAATCGCTGGGCCAGGCTCTCCGCCTCCTCGCGGGTTTTAGCCTCGGTATAGATGCGGATGATAGGCTCGGTATTCGACTTGCGAAGGTGTACCCAATTCTCGGGGAAATCAATTTTTACGCCATCGATATCATTCACTTGTTCATCAGCATAACGCTCTTTCATCTCACGCAGAACTTTATCTACATCAATGGCCGGCGTAAGCTCAATTTTATTCTTCGAGGCGAAGTAGGCCGGATACTCTTTTCGCAACTCCGACATCGACTTCCCCTTGTGGGCCAGATAGGTCAAAAAGAGGGCTACGCCCACCAGTGCATCGCGTCCATAGTGCAGCTCGGGATAGATCACTCCGCCATTGCCCTCGCCACCGATCACGGCACCCGTCTCCTTCATCCTGGCCACCACATTCACCTCACCTACCGCAGCAGCCGAATAGCTGCCGCCGTGACGCTCGGTCACATCCCGCAGGGCGCGTGACGAGGAGAGATTCGAGACCGTATTTCCCTTCACGCGGGATAGAATGTAGTCGGCCACAGCGACCAGCGTATACTCCTCGACAAACATCTCGCCATTCTCCATCACAAAGGCCAGACGATCCACATCGGGATCGACCACCACACCCAGGTCTGCCCCCTCACGACGCACCACCTCCGAGATCTCGGTCAGGTTCTCGGGCAAGGGTTCGGGGTTGTGGGCGAAGTAGCCCGTAGGGGCACAATTGAGCTCCACCACCTGGCAGCCCAACTCACGCAACAGGGCCGGGATCACCACGCCGCCAACCGAATTAACGGCATCAACCACCACCTTGAAACCCTTTGACTTAACAAGTTCTACATCAACCAATGGAAGAGCAAGAACACGGCGAATGTGCTCCTCGTTGAAATCCTCGCGCGAGAGGACTTTTCCCAGAGCATCCACCTCGGAAAAAAGGAAACTTTCATCCTCGGCCAAAGCCAACACTCGCTTTCCTTCGGCGTCGTTGAGGAACTCGCCCTCGGCATTGAGCAACTTGAGGGCATTCCACTGCTTGGGATTATGCGAAGCGGTGATGATGATACCGCCATCAGCCTTGTTTACAATCACGGCCATCTCGGTACCCGGAGTGGTACAAAGACCGACATTGATCACATCGGCACCACACCCCAAAAGGGTGCCCTCGATGAGGTTTTCGACCATCTTTCCCGAAATTCGGGCATCACGGCCTACCACAATGGTCAGCTTTTTGCCCGGATTCTTCTCCGAGATAAAGCGCACATAGGCGGTGGTGAACTTCACCACGTCGATCGGCGTAAGATTTTCGCCGGCCGCACCGCCAATGGTGCCTCGAATGCCGGAGATCGATTTGATTAGAGTCATACGATTCTGTTCTTTTTTATCGTTTAATTTATGCGATTTACACCTATATAAATAAGAAAAATTTCGCTCTTTTCTTTGATATTCGATGTAAATATATTACTTTTATGCCAATTATAAAAATTTAAGAAGGACTTTTTATGCGTACCATTCCCCCTTCCGAGTTGATTATCAACGATGACGGCTCGATTTTTCACCTCCATCTGACTCCCGACCAGGTGGCCGACATCATCATTTTGGTAGGTGATCCGGGTCGCGTGGAGCTGGTCGCCTCCCACTTTGAGGAGCGCGAATGCGAGGTCTCGAACCGCGAATTTCGTACCGTAACGGGTCGCTACCACGGCCGACGGATGACGGTGCTCTCCACCGGCATCGGAATCGGCAATATCGACATCTCGGTCACGGAGCTTGATGCGCTGGCCAACATCGACTTTGCAACCCGCCGTGAGCGGAGCGAAAAGCGACAGCTGACCCTGGTACGCCTGGGCACTTCGGGGGCTGTTCAGCCCGACATCAAGGTCGGCGAGGTGATCTTCTCGCGTACCTCGGTGGGTTTCGACGGTCTGCTGAACTACTACGCCGGCCGCAACGAGGTGTGCGACCTTGAGATCGAACAGGCCTTTATGGCCCACACCGGCTGGAGTGAACTGCTGCCCAAGCCCTACTTCATCGACAACGACCCCTCGCTCGGAAAGCTCTTTGCCGATATGAGCCGCGAGGGCATCACCATCGCAGCACCGGGTTTCTACGCACCCCAGGGTCGCTGGGTGCGTCTTCAGCCCGCCGATCCCGAACTGAACCGAAAGATCGAATCGTTTGACTTCCAAGGTCGCCGCATCACCAACTTCGAGATGGAGTCATCGGCCCTGGCAGGACTCGCCACGCTAATGGGACACCGTGCCTGCACCCTCTGCACCATCATTGCCCAGCGCATTGCCCTGGATGCCTGCACCGACTACAAGCCCTTTGTGCGGGAGATGATCCGCAAGGCTCTCGACCGCTTGAGCACCCTTTGATTTTTGAAAAAAAATTGACAGAAAACTATAAACGTAAAAACAGATTAAAGATTATGAAATTTACCGTATCGAGCTCCGCTCTGCTTTCGCTTCTGGCTGCCACCGGCAAGGTGATCAGCAACCGCAACACGCTGCCCATCCTCGACTACTTCCGTATGGATCTGGCCAACAATGTGCTGAAGGTTACCACCTCGGATCTGGAGACCACGATGGTCAGCTCGATTCCCGTGGAGAACGTGGAGTCGGAGGGAACGATTGCCGCCCCTGCCAAGCAGATGCTGGATCTCTTGAAGGAGTTCCCCGAGATGCCCCTCACCTTTGATGTGAATGACCAGACCTGGGAGATCACCGTCAGCTGGAAGAGCGGTCAGCTCTCCATCCCCGGCGCCTCGGCCGTGAGCTATCCCACGCCTCCCGAGATCTCGAACGAGAGCCGCAAACTCTCGCTGGGCGTCGATTTGCTGGTCAATGGTATCAACAAGACCATCTTCGCCACGGCCGACGACGACTTCCGTCCCCAGATGAATGGTGTATTCTTCAACATCGATCCCGAGGCCATCACCTTCGTAGCCACCGATGCCCACAAGTTGGTGAAGTATTACAGCGAGCTGCAGAACGAGCTGAATGCCTCGTTCATCCTGCCCAAAAAGCCCGCCAACCTGCTGAAGGGTATTCTGCTCAAAGAGGAGGAGGATATTGTCGTAAGTTTCGACCAGAACAATGTGAAGTTCGAGATGTCGAACCACACGCTGATCTGCCGTCTGATCGAGGGTTCGTTCCCCAACTACAACGCCGTAATTCCGGCCAACAACCCCAACAAGGTGCTGGTGGATCGCGTAGAGCTGGTAAACGGCATCAAGCGCGTGGCCCACTGCTCGAACCCCACCACCAACCTGATCCGTATGGATATCGCTTCGAACACGATCAACCTCAAGGCACAGGATATCGACTTTTCGCTCTCGGCCAACGAGACCCTCTCGTGCAGCTACGAGGGCAACCCCATTACCATTGGTTTCAAATCGACCTTCCTGGTGGAGATTCTCTCCAACATCGAGACGCCCACCGTATTGATCGAGTTGGCCGATTCGACCCGTGCCGGCGTCTTCAAGCCCGTCTATGACGACAAGCAGGCCTCCACGACGCTGATGCTGCTGATGCCGATGATGATTAACGCCTAACGGAGGGGCTGAGACTTTATGCAGCTCAACCTGAAACGACCGATTGTCTTCTTTGACCTGGAGACCACCGGTGTCGATACATCGCGTGACCGCATCGTGGAGATCTCGCTCGTAAAGGTGATGCCCGACGGCGAAGAGATCGTCAAGACGCGTCGCATCAACCCCGAGATGCCCATTCCGGCAGAGGCAACGGCCATCCACCACATCACCGACGAGGATGTGAAGAATGAGCCCACCTTCCGCCAGATCGCCAAGTCGCTGGCCCAATTTCTGGAGGGGTGCGATTTCGGCGGCTTCAACTCCAACCGTTTCGATCTTCCGATGCTGGTCGAGGAGTTTATGCGGGCCGGAGTGGATGTGGACTTCAAACGTCGCCGCTTCATCGACGTGCAGAACATCTTCCACAAGATGGAGCAGCGCACGCTGGTGGCCGCCTATAAGTTCTACTGCGACAAAGATCTCACGGAGGCTCACTCGGCCGAGGCTGACACCCGGGCCACCTATGAGGTGCTGAAGGCACAGTTGGACCGGTACGCCGATCTGAAGAACGATGTGGAGGAGCTGGCCAAGTTCTCGACCCGCGGCGAGTGTGCCGACTATGCGGGACGCATCCTCTACAACGAAAAGGGGGAGGAGATCTTCGGTTTCGGCAAATACAAAGGGCGTACGGTAGAGGAGGTCTTCCGCCTCGAACCGAGCTACTACGCCTGGATGATGAATGGCGACTTCCCGCTCTACACCAAGAAGGTGATCAGCGAGATTCGTCTGCGGATGAAGGAGCGTTAGCCCCTTGCCGCCCACCCAAAATTTGGATTGAATGAAAAAGCTTCTATTTACGGTGGCTCTGGCGGCACTGCTGCCCATCGCGGGTCGGAGTACCGAGCTGACCGACGGCAAGAGCCGGAACATTGTCTATATCCACGGCGTGAAGTACCACCTCCACACCGTGCGGGGCGGTGAGACCCTCGCCGATGTGGCTCGCACGTATGGGGTGAGCGTCGAGCGGATTCAACAGGTGAACCCCTCGGCGGCCGATGGCCTGCGCGAGGAGCAGACCCTGAAGATTCCGGTCAGTGAAGCGATGAGCGAAACTTCCAAGCCGCTCACCGTCAAGGAGGAGAAGCGTCTGAAGAAGAGTTTTCTGAAACACGAAGTGGCCCAGGGAGAGACGCTTTATGCCATTTCGCGCCGCTACCACATCTCGGTCGAGACCCTCTTGGAGGATAATCCCGAAGCCGATCCCCAGCACCTTGCCATCGGGCAGGAGCTGCTGATTCGCAAGACCGAAGTGGGACGTACCGATGATGATACCGCCCGGGCCGAGATGGCCGAGTATGGCGAGCGTCTGAACGATGCGACTGTCGGCGAGGAGTTCCGCTACCACGTTGTGCAACCCAAGGAGACGATCTACGGCCTCTCGCGCCTTTATGGTCTCTCGGAGGAGGAGTTCGTCGCCCTGAACGGGCTGGAGGAGGGACTGAAGGCGGGAGCCATCATCAAGGTTCCCAATCCCGATTTTCGTTCGCGAGCCGAGCTGGCCGAAGAGGTATTCAGCACCCCCGAGGAGCCCGACACCCTGGCCGCCGCCCCCGTGGAGGAGGTGGTCTTCCACGCACTGCGTCCCTCCGAGACGTTGCGTACGGCCCTGTTGCTCCCGCTTACCAGCGAGGGGAGACCCAACAAAAACTTCACCGCCTTTTACCAGGGCTTTCTGCTGGGTCTGGAGGATGTGAAGCGGAGCGGATACTCGGTCGATTTGCACCTCTACGATACTCAGCGCAACACGGAGCGTCTGGCCTTGCTGCTCGAGGAGGAGCCTCTGCGCGAGGCCCATCTGATCGTGGGCCCGATCTACGCCGACGGAATTGAACCGATCCTTCACCACGCCGAGCAGGCGGGTGTTCCGATGGTATCGCCGCTGGCCGACTTTTCGCACCTGGAGAGCGATGTTCTCTTCCAGATGGCCCCCACCGACGAGCACAAGTATGACAAGTTGCAGCCGTTGCTGGCCGATCCGGAGTATGCCATCACCCTGATTCGCACCAAGAACAACGACAAGGAGTTCGAGGCCGAGATCCTGGAACAGCTCCGCGGTCGCGCCTACCGTTACCACGACTACGAATCGGTACAAGGTGTGGAGAATGCCGAGCGTAGCGACCTCACGCCCCTTTTGCAGCAACACGGCAAGCACCTCTTCTTTGTGTTGCCCAACAACGAGGTGGATGTCGATCGCATCCTCGCTTCGCTGGCCTCGGCACAGACCAACCTACAGGCCCGCAGCCTCGGTTCGGCCGAATATATGGTGGTGGGCAGTACCCGCTGGAACCGCTACACCAACATCGACCGCACCACCTTCTTCAAAAATCGGGTGATCCTCTTCTCGCTGCTCCACGCCAAGCGCGACAGCGAGGCCGTGAAGATCTTCGACAGCCGCTACATCCGCGCCTTTGGCACGCTGCCCACCCTCTATGCCTACCGAGGCTATGAGACGGCCGTGATCTTCTGCCGCGGAATGTTCTCCGAGATTGAGTACGATATGGAGGGGCGCCGTTATCGCCCGTTGCAGAGCACCTACAGCTTCCGACAAGAGGAGGGTAGTCGCACCCACATCAACCAGGAGTGGACCCGTGTAAACTACAACGCCAATTTTACCATTACCCTTGAATAGAGAAGAGCTATGGCAAATATTCCCCGCGGAATTCCCGAAAAGACCATCGAACGCCTGAGTGAGTATCGCCGTACCCTGTTGCGAAGCCACAAACAGGGCATCACCCACATCTTCTCCCACGTGCTGGCCGGTATGCACGGCATTACTGCCGTGCAGGTGCGTCGTGACCTGATGCTCATCGGCTTCTCGAGCGACACCAAGAAGGGCTACGACGTGAAGGTACTGATCGACTTCATCTCCGAAATCCTGGACAGCCAGCAGCCGATGAACATCGCCGTGCTGGGTATGGGTCACCTCGGACAGGCCATCTCCAAGTACTTCAACAGCAAAGGACTAAAACTCAAGATTGTGGCCGCTTTCGATATCGACGACCAAAAGGTGGGCACCGAGATCAACGGCATCCGTGTCTACCATATGGAGGAGTTTGAAGAGGTGGTAGCCCGCGAGGAGATCAGCATCGTCATCGTCTCGTTGCCGGCCAAAGTGGCCCCCGAGATGGTGGTGCCGATCATCAATGCCGGCATCAAAGGGGTGCTGAACTTCACCTCCACCCCCTTGAACTTTCCCCAGGGTATCGTGGTCGAAAACTACGACATCACCACGCTGCTGGAGAAGGTCGCCTACTTTGTGAAAGAGAACGAGGAGTCGAACAACAACTGATCCTATGCAGATTTTCCGAGGTTTCGACTCACTTCCCCCCTTTCAACGGGCCGTGGCCACCGTGGGCTCCTATGACGGAGTACACGCCGGCCACCGCTCTTTATTGCAGCGTACCCGTGAGGAGGCCCTCCGCATCGGGGCAGAGAGTGTCGTCTTCACCTTCGACCCTCACCCGCGTCTGGCCCTCGATCCGGAGTGCGAAATGCGTCTTCTAACCTCGCTTGACGAGAAGATCCGACTGATCGAGGCGGAGGAAATCGACCACCTGGTCATCCTACCGTTCGACCGCGCTTTCAGCCGTACTGCTCCCGAAGAGTTTGTGCGCCTGCTCGTTGAACGAGCCCACGTCGAGTGCCTGGTGATCGGCTACGACCATCGCTTCGGTCGCGACAAGAGCGGCGGAATGGATCTGTTGCAACAGCTGGGGAGCCTGCGGGTCATCGAGGTCGCCGAACAGGAGATGGAGAGCGAGCACCTCAGCTCCACGGCCGTGCGCCGTCTAATCGAGCAGGGTGAGGTGGCCCACGCTGCCCGTCTGCTGGGTCACCCCTACCGACTGTCGGCCCGCCGTTCGAGCGCAGAGAGCTGGCAGAGCTCCGACCCCTGGAAGATGCTTCCCAAAGTCGGAGCCTACCCCGTGAAGAACGAGGCCGGGCAGCCCTACCGACTGCAGATTGATTCCTCGGGAGAGCTACGCTTCGATCCGCAACCCGACTGCGAGGAGGGGCTCTTTACCTTTGTATAATCCAACATTCGCAATATGATTACCCACGAAATGAAAATTCGGGTCTGGTACAAGGAGACCGACCAGATGGGATTTGTCCACCACTCCAACTATGTGGCCTACTACGAGGCGGCCCGCTCGTCATTTATGCGTCACCTCGGGGTGTCGTATGCCGAGATGGAGGCCCGCGGTGTGATGATGCCGATCCTGGATGTACAACTCAAGTACCACAGCCCCGCCTTCTTTGAGGAGGAGCTGACCGTTCGACTGACCGTCAAGGAGATCCCCTCGACCCGCTTCACCGCCTTCTATGAAATCTTCAACGAGAAGGGAAAGCTGATCAACTCGGGCTCCACCACCTTGTGTTTCATCAACAGCCAGAGCCGCCGCCCGGGACGTGCCCCCGAGTGGTTTGTCGATCTGCTGAAAAGCCATTGGGGAGAGTGCGTATAGCGAAAATCAACGATTCACAACCCCAACGTTACGATTACACCCCCGTAGAGAGGATCTCTCTACGGGGGTGATTCTCTTTTTTATTCGTGCTTATCACTTTTCGCGCTTGGGAAACCACCCCTTACGAACACGCTCACGTTGCTGGAAGAGCTCACCGATCGACCAAAAGGAGGAGGCCCCCCAGACAGCCAACAGCGTGGACCAAAAGAGTTCATCCACCAGGATCGACCCGACAATCGCCAACACTCCCATCAAGGCAAAGGCCCACCAGCACTTCACGCCGAAGTAGTATTCGCTCTTGATTACTAGCGGATGGAAAACACCGATAATCAGAAAGGTAGCCACTCCGATTACCAATCCCAGCAGGTTGTATTGCGCCAAAAATTCAATCATAATCTCAAAATTTCCCGTAAAGATAACGCCCGGAATCGGATCTTGCAAAAAATTGCACCGTAAACCGCCTCGCAAAAAGACACCCGACCCTTGAGAATGGATCGGGTGGTTGCCTTTTGATGGCAGAAGAAGAGGGGGTATCAGAAGTGATACTTGATCATCATCGAGGCACGATTGGCGTGGTTCGAGAGGCCATCCATATTCTCACGCTTGCCGCGAATATACTCCAATGCAAGAGTCATACGGGGCGAAACGTGGCAGAAGAGGTTGCCGAAGATATACTCGCCCTGGCGATACTCATCCGCCGAGAGGTAGCCGTTGCGGTGGTTGACCTGCACCATCGAGTAGCCGCCCGAGAGGGAGAGGATCCCAGGCACCAGGTTGAAACGCAGAGCAGCCTGGGCACCAAAGGCGGGAATAGCCTGAATCGACGAGGGGGAGGCGGGGTTAGGCTGGAAGTCGAGGCCCGCACCGGCAATATCCTGGATGTAGCGGCTCACACCCTGTCCGTAAACGCCGTTGAAGAAGAACTCCATCCCCTTGAAGATGCGGATATAACCGCTCGCCTGGGCTCCCCAGCCAAAGAGCGAAGTGCGGTTGCCCGACTGCATATTGAAGGCGTACATATTGCGGAAGACTCCCGACAGACGGATATGGCTCAGGCGATCGGCACCCCACGAAAGTTGCATATAGACCGGGAAGTCGGGCATACGCTGCTTCAAGGGGGCGAAGTAGTCGCCATATTGGGCGCTCACCTCGGGCATCTCGGCCGCCATACCCATTCGGAAAATGTCGCGTCCGAGCGAGAACTCATAGCGCAGCATCGTGGCATAGCGCAGGTTGTAGGCATTGGGGCCCGTATAGTCGATGGTGGGGGCAGCGGCCATCAGGTCGCAGAAGGTGGTTACATCACGACCCGCCGTAAAGCCTGCAAAGTTCACATAGGCCAGGCGCAAATGGGGCGTATAGCTTCCGGGGGCTCCTCCGTGGAAATCACCCTGCACCATCACCAAGATCCGTCCGTGGCGGGTATTGGTGATCGCCTTCAGGAAGAGGCTCGAGGCCGAGGCATCCATCATCAGCTGCTGCGAAGTGTTGAAGGTGGGACGCATCGGGATATCGAAGGGACGGAAGTCGCGACCATCCACGATCCCCTTGAAGTCGTAGCTCGTACGCAGCTCAATGGATCCACCCAGGGCCAGCGAGAAGCGGTTGTTCTTCGAGGCGAAGATAAATTGCGGCTTCTGGGGCTGGTGGGTACCCGGACGCCAGGTATCTTCGTGATCCTGGATTGCCGCCTCCACAGCCAGACGATTCATCAGGGCCGCCTCCTGGCGTGCCACACAGTCGAGCATCGTGGTGTCAATCTCCTCCACCGATATCAGATAGACCGTGGGCTTGTAATCGCCCCGATGGTGGCCTCGGTGGTGATGCTGGGCCGAGGCAGGAAGCAGAGCCACAACCGCAAGCATCGAAACAAGAATAAGTCGAATTCTTTTCATACAGGTTGTTTTTGGTGAATAATTTCAGTTGCTGTGTCTGTTCATTCGCAAAGTTTGTCTTCTTTTTTGGTTGGGGGTAGAGCAAGTTGTATGCCAAAGCCGATCGGAAAGAGCCGGGTAACTTTTAAGGAAAAAGGCCTCTTTTAAGCGCACTTTGGCGGATGATTTGCGGTAGGGTGCGGCGATGAAACGACCACTCTTGATACTTCTATGGCTCCTCGGGGGCCAACTTCCGGGAGCTGCCCAGGAGGCTGTGAGCCTCGAGGAGGCCCTACAACGTGCCCTGGCCCAGAGCCCGGCGGTGGCGGCTGCCGCCTTCGAGCAGGAGGCCTCTGTTGAGCGGCTGCGGGCAGCCCGCGGATTGCGGTGGCCCCAGGTGCGCCTGATGGGTGGCTATACGCTGCTGAACCGCGACATCGCTCTTCGTTTCAACGACCAAAAGGCCCTCTTGGAGGGGAGAATCAATCAGCTGGGAGCCCTCCTGCCCGAGGGGATGCAGGGGGTGGTGGGGGAGCTCACCGCACCCCTCTTTCAGGCCGACTGGAGCTTTCCGTTGCAAGAGCGGCAGCTGGCAACCCTCGGTGCCGAAGTGACCATTCCCATCTGGTTGGGCGGCAAGGTCGAGGCTGCGATTCGCGTGGCATCTCTCGGACAGGAGATCGCCTGCCGCGAAGCGCAGCGTACCCGCCAGGAGGTGATCGGAGATCTAGTGGAGCGTTACTACGGAGTTAAGGTGGCTCAAGCGGCCCTACGACTTCGCGAGGAGGCCCTGCAAAGCATCGAACGCCACCTTGCGGATGCCGAGCGAATGGAGGAGGAGGGGATGATTGCCCACGCCGAGGTACTCTATATAAGGTATAAGGCAGCCCAGGCTGAGCGCGATCTGGAGTCGGCCCGTCTGGAGCTGGCCACCATTCGGGAGGCTCTGAAGAGTTGCCTCGGCGGCGTGGAGATCGAACCCATCAGCGACCTTTTCATCCTCGACTCACTTCCCGACAAGAAGCTCTTTCAGGCTGCTGCCGAGATTCACAATCCACTGCTGCAGGAGGTAAAGCTGCGCCGTGAGGAGGCTGAAGAGGGGATGAAGGTGGAGCGAGCGGCCTTGATGCCCGAAATTGTGGCGGTAGGCGGTGCCACCCTCTGTCACTATCAGGTGAGCGATCTGTTGCCCCGCTGGGCCATCGGCGTAGGGCTCTCGTGGCGGCTCTTCGATGGCTGGCGAAGTGAGCGCATCTTCCGGTCTGCCCGTCTGCAGGTGGAGCGCGTCACCCGTCTGGAAGAGGTGGCCGACCGCGAAATTGAACTCCTAATCGAGAAGCGTTACAACGAGGTGGCAAGCCTGCAACGGGCCGTTCAAACCTTTGAAGCCTCGTTGCGCTTCGCCGAGGCCTACCTTGCCACTCGCCGTGCCGCCTTCCGCGAAGGGGTTGGGAGTGCCACCGAACTGATGGATGCCGAGCTGGAGTTGACGGCCGTGCGCGTCGAACGAATGGAGGCTGCCCTCCGCTACTGCATTGCCCTCTGCCGACTGATGGAGGCAGCCGGAGCCTCCGAGCGATTTATCGAACTCACCCGTTGTCAATCAACCCACTATATTCAATAGGTATGAAACGAACACTCCTTATTTCGGCGGCGGCTGCACTCCTACTGGTGATTGTCGCCCTCTTTTATCGCCATCTGCACAAAGATTCGCCTCTTTGGGTGCAGGGGGAGGTGGTCTGTACCACCTATCGAGCCTCCTCCAAACTGGCGGGCCGCATCCGTGAAATGCGGGTCGAGGTGGGGGATCAGGTTACAGAAGGAGAGTTACTCTACCTGCTCTCCACCCCCGAACTGGAGGCCCGCAAAGAGCAGGCCCTCGGGGCCCGACAGACAGCCCGGGCCCTCGACGAAAAGGCTCTCCGAGGTGCCCGCGAGGAGCAGAAGAGCGAGGTGAAGAGCATCTGGCAGAAGGCCCAGGCGGGTCGGGTACTGGCCGAGCGTACATTTCGAAGGGTAGAACGGCTCTACGGCGAGGGGGTCGTGCCGGCCCAACAATATGACGAGGCTCTGGCCAACTGGGAGGCCTCGGCAGCCACCGAAGAGGCGGCCCGCGCCCAATATGAGCTGGTGCTGGCCGGAGCCTCAAAGGAGGATCGTCAAGCTGCTGCCGGAGGGGTACAACAGGCCGCAGGAGCCCTCTCCGAGGTGGAGAGCTACCTAAGCGATGCACTGGTCTATGCACCGACAAGCGGAGAGGTGAGTGAGATTCTGGCCGAGACGGGAGAGTTGGTGGGAAGCGGGTTCCCGGTGGTAACCATCCTCAAACTCAGCGACCCCTGGGTGGAGTTCAATCTGCGCGAAGATCTGCTCCCCACGATCGCCCTCGGTGGTCGGATGGAGGCTCAAATCCCCGCACTGGGGCACACGGTGGAGTTGGAGATCTTCTACATCGCCCCCGAGGCCGATTTCGCCTCCTGGCAGGCCTCCCGCGAGATGGGCAACTTTGAGTTACGCACTTTTCTTATCAAGGCCCGCCCCACGGATAAGAGCTCGGGATTACGGCCCGGAATGAGTGCTCTGGTCAACCTGAAAACCTCTCGCTGAGATGGGCTTTGGGGCACTCTTAAGAAGGGAGTGGCACAAATTGCATTCTCTTCCAATGGGAGGATGGCTTCTGGTGTGGGGGCCCCTGACGGCCTCGCTACTCTTTGTCGCACTCCTCTTTCGAGGGCGGGTGAACGACGCCCCCATTGCCCTCTGCGACCTCGACCACACCCCGCTTTCCCGCCAACTCATCCACCAGATAGAGGCCTCTCCGACGCTGCGCATCGACCCGCCCGTCACCTCTCCGGAAGAGGGGCGCAGGCTCATTCTGGAGGGGAAGGTTTGGGCCGTTGTGGTGATCCCCGAGGGCTTCGGGAGCTCCTTGCTCACGGCTCGACAAGCTCGGGTGGAGAGCTATATCCCGGGCACCAACCTCTCGATGAATGGTCTGATTAAACGCGACCTGCAACAGATCATCTCCACCTTCGAAGGCGGGGTAGCACTCCAACGACTCACGATGCAGGGAATGGCTCCGAGCGAGGCGCGCAAACAGGTCGAACCGTTGAGGATGGTTGTTCACCCGCTCTTCAACCCGACACTCGACTACGGCATCTACCTCGCCCCAGGGTTTATGATGATGGTGCTCCTCCTCTTTCTGCTCCTGGCCACCATCACCACCCTCGGCATCGAACTGCGACAGGGGAGTGGCAGAGCCTGCTGGGAGGCCGCCGAAGAGAGCCCGACACGACTGCTGGCCGGAAAACTCCTTCCCATCGGGTGTATCTTCTTCGGGTGGGCTCAATGGTTGCTGTTGCTGATGTGGGGTGTGCTGAAAGTTCCCTTTCGGGGGAGCCTGCTGCTCCTGGAAGGGGGAATCATTCTGCTGATCTTGGCCTACCAGGCAGTTGGATCCCTGCTGGTCATTTGGAGTGCCAATCTACGGTTGAGCCTTTCGCTCGGAGGGGGCTATGGTGTGATGGCCTTCTCTTTTTCGGGACTCACCTTTCCTCGAATGGCAATGTGGCCCCTGATGCAGGGGATGGCCCACCTCTTCCCCTTCACCCCCTTTGCCGATCTGCTGATGGATCAGACGCTGCGGGGAGCCCCCGTGGCAGAGGGGTGGGGTGCATTGGGGCAGATGGCACTCTTTCTGCTCCTCTTTCTGCCGGCCGGATGGCGAGTCGGGCGGGTAATGTCGAACGAAAAGTATTGGTATCGAAGATGAGAGGGGATTTCGTAAATGGATTTCGGGAGGAGCTGCGTGACCTCTTTAGGGATTCGGGGCGACTGCTGATTGTGGTAGGTGCCCCGCTGATCTACGCCTTGATCTACTCGGCCTGCTATGGATCGGAGGTACTCCACGAGGTGCCTGTCGGGGTGGTGGACGAGGATCACTCGGCCGCCTCACGCCGCCTTATTCGACTCGTGGAGGCAGGAGAGGAGGTGCGGGTCGCTACCCGTTCCTCCGACCTGATGGAGGCCGAAAGGGAGCTCTTTCGTCGGCAAATCTATGGTATTATCTACATTCCCCGAGGGTATGAGCGTGCCTTGCTGAGTGGTGAGCAGGGGGTTGTGGCACTCTATCTCGACGCCAGCAACTTCCTGATCTACAAACAGAACCTCCAGGAGTCGGTGGCTTCACTGCTCTATACCGCAGCCTCCGTGGAGGGGGCACGTCTGCTGACCGAGGAGATCTCTCCCGACGATGTTAAGGCTCGGGTGGAGCCTGTCGCCTACACCGAGCACACGCTCTATAACCCGCGGCTCGGCTACGGGAGCTTTCTGATGCCCGGCGTGGTGATTTTGATCCTGCAACAGACCCTGTTGATCGGAATCGGAATGCGCCACAAGAAGTAAAACGACCGCTCCCGATTGAGCGGTCGTTTTACTTCTTTTATTAACGACGGAAGCCGCCGGGAGGCATTCCCATTGGAGGACGGTGGCCGCCCATCCCCTCATAGTTGTTGATGTTGGTCGAACCCTTTTTGCCAAAGTAGCGCAGGTTGAAAACCAGATTGACCATATAGTAACGACCGATTACGCTGTTGGTGGCATTCTGCACCCAACCCGAGCCCGTCGTACGAGCAAAGGCCGTATTCTGGTTGAAGAGGTCGTTTACACCGATCTGTACCTCGGCTCGCTGGTTCTTGAGGAACTTCTTGCCCAGATAGACGTTGCACAGGATATAATCCTCGTTGTAGTCGTTGGTGATACCCTTGTACTGGTTGTAAGAGGCGTTGGCCGTCAGCGTGAATCCCTTCCAGAAGGTCCACTTCAGGTTGGCCGAAGCGGTGTGGTTGAAGTACTTGTTGTTGCCGGCAGCTGCCAGAAGCGAGTTCTTGGCCACGTTGTAGGTACCATTCCACGAGATCGTGAAGTCGATATTCTCCGAGATGTTGCTACCCAGCGTAAAGTTGGCATCGTAGCCCATATTCGAGGCCTCGTTACGCTCGTTGTTGATCATACTGGGGTTGAGCGAGTAGTTCACACCCGCCATCACGTTGAAGTTACACTTCATAAAGTTGAGCGGTAGGCCATAGCTGACGTGGGTACGCAACCACCACTGGCCATCCATATTCACCGGCGAGGTGAACTGCAGGGGGTGGTAAGTTACGCCATCCACCTCCACCGTCTGGTTATACTGCACATTCGAGGTAATGAAATCCGAGGTGTTGGTCATCATCGCCATCCACATAAAGGTACGACCCTTCTCCACATTGGAGTTCACATAGTGGAAACGCACGTTGTGCGAGTAGGAGGGGTCGAGGGCCGAATTACCCTTCGAGATATACTGCGGATTTGAGAGGTCATAAACATCCTGCAGGTTGGAGATTCTGGGCTCCTGCGTGCGCGAATTGACAAACAGACGAATCGAGTTCTCGGGATTAAACTGCCAGTTGAACATCAGGAAGTAGGTCAGGTGGTTGTAATCCTGGCTGATCTTATCCTCCTGGGGGAAGATGGTTTGTCCCTCCAGATTCGAACGCTGGTAGTAGATGTTGGCAACAAAGGTATTGCGATCCTTCGACCAACGGAAGCCCGGGCCCACCTGATGGGAGGTGTAGGTCGAAGTGTGGCTGTTCGAGAGGATGGGGTTGAGTTCCAAAACGCCCGCCTCATTCTCGGTCTGGGAGCGACGATCCGACTCATCCTGCTCATAGCCGAAGCGATACTGCAGGCTCACCTGGGCATACTTGGCCACCGGCTCGGTATAGGTGAAGTTACCGCGCAGATCAAGCGACGAGGTGGGATCGGTAAGACGCTGATAGAGCAGGTCACGCTCGGGATAGGGATAATTCAGATGGTTGTTCACCACCAGCGACGGATCGTAGGGTGTCGGAGCGGCCTGGTTGGCCCAGGTTTCGGAGATGCGCTCGCGGTTGTTGTAACGCACATTGCCATCCACCGTGATGGTGCGGCCATCCTTGCCCAACTTGGCACGATACTGCAGGAATTCACTGATATTGAAGCCCTGACGACTGCTCTCACTCTTATCATAGAGCTGCGAATAACCGCTGTTGCCCCATTGGTAACCCTCTTTGAGGCTGTAGGGGTCGTTGCCCTGGTAGCTGATCCAGGTACGCGACATCAGGGACTGATTCTTCGAGATCTTCCACTCCAGCTTGGCATTCAGGCGGTGATTCATATTCTTGGTAAGCGACTCGCCCCACTCCTCCAGGGTATCGCGCTGCAACATCTGTTCCTGGTCGTAATACTCGGAGAAACGTTCGCGCCACGACTCATTTTCGGTGCGCGTGTGGTTGAAGAAGTAGCTTCCCTGGAAGGTAACCTGATCCTGCTTGCCCCAGGTGTCGGAGTAGTTCAGACCTACGGCATTGACACGGGCCACACCATCCTGCGGGCGCATCATATAGGCACCCACACCGCGGCCACCGCCACCATTCACGCCCAAAATATCCTCAAACGAGAAGTTCTGCTGATTGACGTTGTTGAAGAGGCCGATTACCGACAGACGACTATCGCCGTGGAAGATATTGACATTACCTCCCGCCAGATAGCGACCTTTGCTGTTCTCAAAGTCGTAACCGCCTCCGGCATAGACCTTACCAAACTGGCCCTGACGCATATTGGAGTGGGTGACGATATTGAGAGCCTTGTAACCCTCACCGTCGTCCATACCCGAGAATTCGGCCTGGTCGGAGAGTTTATTGAAGACCTCCACACGATCCACCGCCTCAGCAGGCAGCGACTTGATCGCCGTCGTAACATCCTCTCCGAAGAACTCCTTGCCATCGACAAAGATCTTCTTCACCTCCTCGCCCTGCACCTCGACCGTACCATTTTTGATGGTGATGCCGGTCATCTTCTTCAGAAGGCCCTCCACATCGGCATCGGTGGCCACCTTGAAGGCGGCAGCGTTATAGCTCAAGGTATCGCCCTTCTGCGAAGTGCGCAGAGCCTGCACCTCCTTCACCACGGCATCAATCTGCGTGGCCGAGGGCTTCAGCTCGATACGGCCCAAATCGAGAGTCGTCTGTGCCAAACGGAAGTCGATCGTGGTGGTCTCATATCCCAGGAAGGAGGCCGAGAGGGTATACTCACCATAGGTGAGGGCCGGCATCGAGAACTCGCCCCCGTAACCCGAAGTGTAGAACTTCTTGACCGAGGGATCGCTCTTCGAGGTAACCTCCAAAACCGTACCCGGCACACCCATCTGGGCATCAACATCCCACACCGTGGCCTTCACGGTTCCCTTCTGTGCAAAAGTTCCCCACGAGAGGCAGATCAAAAGGAGTGTCAAACAAAATCGTCTCATTTTCCTATCTTCAATTTTTCTTACTTTCAAAAAAGCGGGAGCCGTCACCCAATACGGCTCCCTGAGCTGCGGTAGCACAAACACTTTAACTATTAAGAAAACGCTCCCAAGAACAGGGAGTGGACATAAAAAATTACCGCAACTGTCTCTGTTTTGCTCGGAGGGCGGGGTGCCGCAAAAGCAACCCGCCAACCGAATCATTCAAAAATCAAACACCAATTATTAACCCTATATCGTTGGTTACAACCTCTCAAGTGGGTGGGGAGGCCGAAACCCTGTTTTTAACCTCTAACAAGCGTAGCGGTGACCACAGCGGGGGCATCTTTTGTGATGCTTGTAGTAGTGCTTGTGGTACTTCCGGCAAAGCTTCTTGTCACAGCAGCAACCCTTGTGATACTTCAGGTGGTGAGGACAAGGTGCTACCTGGTGAAGGTGGTGATGTCCATATCCCCAGGCTGCGTGCGGGCCTCCGGGCTTTCCGGGCTTCTGACCGGGACGACCCATCTGCGGGCCTCCGGGCTTGTGGGATCCACGGAGATCACCTCCACGTACTGCACTGCCATTCGACGGCTTATCTTTTTTGTCGTACTGTGCGATCGATCCCTTGCGGGGCGACATCGACTCACGACCTCTCACTTGGGCACTCAACTCGGCTGCGCCCAGAACCATCAGGGCCATCAGCATCAAAACTTGCATCTTTTTCATCGTTTTCGAAATTTAAGTGTTTTCGAATCTGTTAAAAACAACCTGCAGGTTTGTTTTGGAGCAGAAGTGTTTTCTTCCCTTTCCTGATGCAAAGTTACGACCTGAATATCGTTGCCACAACACCCGAACCTACGAAATGGATCAAATTGGGGTATGAACTGACAAAATCAACCTACCAAATGACATTGCCCCTGTCGATCAAAGGACTACAAAGGGCTCTCAATGGCACTTATCCAGCGTTTGAAGTCCGCCACACGGGCTCTCGGGATGATAATTCGCTCGGGGACATCGACCGTCAAATGCACCGTCAGGCGGCCGTTGAACCACTGCGAAATCTCCTTGATGGCTCGACGGGCCACCAAAAACTGGCGGTTCATACGGAAAAAGTGCTCCTCGGGCAGAGCCGCCTGCATCGCCTCCATCGTGCGATCGATCGGGTAGCTGCGACCCTCCATATCATAGATCGAGAGTCGTTCGCGCTGCACATAGCAGAAACTGATGGCATCGCGGTGCAGAGGAACGATCTTATCGGCACCGGCCGGCAACAAAAAGACCGTCTGCTTGGTCGTTGCCGACTCCGCCTCTTCGCGGGGAGGCAGCGTCTCGCGGTAGTTGATGCGCTCCACGGTGGAGAGTTGCTCCAACTTTTTCAGCGACCGCTCCAGATCCACACGCGCAATGGGTTTGAGCAGATAATCGATCGAATTGACCTTAAAGGCCTCCAGGGCATATTGGTCGTAGGCCGTGGTGAAGATGATGGGGGCCGTTATCTCCACCTGCTGGAAAATGCGGAAGGAGTCGCCATCCGCCAGGTGGATATCCATAAAGAGGAGATCGGGCATCGGGTGGTGCTGCAACCACTCCACACTCTCGGTCACACTCTCCAGGGTGGCCAACACCTCCCAATCGGGTACCACCCCCCGCAGCAGAGCCTCCAGGTTACGGGCTGCCGCGGTCTCATCCTCGATGATCACTACTCGTCTCATCGGCTACCACTCTTTTGCAGCGGGAGACGCACGGTGAAAAGTTCATCGGTGGAGGTGATCTCCACACGACGACCCGTGATGAGCTCCCAGCGGTTTTGCAGATTCTCCAAACCAATGCCCATTCCGGGCTCGGGATCGAGCTTCGGACGCATCGGATTCTCAACCACCAGCACATCCCCCTCGGTACGAATCGAGACGTGGAGAGGTTGCTGGCGGGTGATGGCATTGTGCTTCACGGCATTTCCCAGCAGGGGTTGCAGCGTGAGGGCCGGCAGAAGGTATTCGCGAGCCGCCTCATCAACCTCGATATCGAAGAAGAGCTTATCGGCATAGCGGGTCTGGAATAGATAGCCGTAGGCCTCCGCAAAGTTCAGCTCCTCCTTGAGGGGCACCAGCGTAGCCTGGCCGTTCTGGAGGATATAGCGGAAGGTGTAGGAGAGGCGGTCGATATAGGTCAGAGCCCCATCGGTCTCCCCCTCGCGCACCAGCATCGCCAGCGAGTTGAGCGAGTTGAAGAAGAAGTGGGGATTGATCTGGCTGGTCAGCATATTGTAGCGCGAGGTGAGGTTCTCGTTCTTGAGGTGCTCATTCTCCAGAGCGATGCGCTGACTCTTGTGAAGCAGGCCGTAGAGATAACCGTAGAGGATCGAGACCACCACCGTAAAGGTAACACGCAACAAGACCACATAGTCGATCGTCTCGTTGCTCTGGAAGTTGAGGATAAGCTCTCCGGTGCGCCACCGCTGCACGGGGGCCACCATATAGAAGAATACCGCCAACAGCAGGCACCAGAAGATGCGCTTGAGGTAGAAGGTGTTGGAGTAGTTGCGTCGCTCACCTCCCGAGAGCAGGAGGGTAATGATCAGGAACGAAAGACCGAGATAGAAGAGGAGCTGGGCCGCAAAGACCACCCCCTGGGAGGGGCGGTGATAGAGGGCCGCCTCATCAAACTCCTCGCCATTTCGCATCAAGACCGCCTTTACGCGCGGATGTCCCGACTCAACCACTTCGGCTCGTACGATCAACTGATCGCCATCCTGCAGTTGCAGCCAATTGATGCGATGCTGCGTGACATAGAGGCTGTCCACCCCCTCCTCCGCAAGGGTGATGAGGTAGCCGTGTCCGTCGGGATTGACATCGAGCCAACCCTCGCGTTCGATGAACGTCTCCCGCTGACCGTGACGATGCGGCTCATCGGGCTGATCTGCCACCAACAACAGCAACAGATAACTGAAATTGACCACCAGGCTGACAGCCAATGCCACCAGCAGGTTCATTATGATGCGGGAAGATCCCGAGTGTTGCTTCATCATATTCGTTTTGAGTGCTACTTGTACCAGGAGGCGTAGAGCTGATAATCACGCGCCGTGCGACGCACGATCTGCTCTCGCTGCTCGGGGGTGATCTCCTTCACCTTCTTGGCAGGAACACCGGCATAGACCGAGTTGGGCTCAAGTTTCTGATTCGAGAGTACCAGGGCATTGGCTGCAATGATGCAGCCCGAGGCCACCACGGCATTATCAAGCACGGTGGCTCCCATACCGATCAGGCAGTTATCCTCGATGATGGCTCCGTGAATGGTGGCATTGTGGCCCACCGAGACATCGCTGCCGATATGGGTCTGCGAGGGCTTGGGCGACTTATCGTAGAGGGTGTGGATCACCGCACCATCCTGAATGTTGGTGCGATCGCCGATGGTGATCTTGTTCACATCGCCACGCAACACCGCCCCATACCAGATGGAGGAGTCACGACCGATGGTTACGTCGCCGATCAGCACTGCCGTCTCGGCCAAAAAGGTTCCTTCACCCACTTGAGGCTCGTGGCCTCGTACACTTCTGATGATTGCCATATCTTCTTTTTTGTTATTCCGATTTTTTGGCCTGCTGCCAAAGAGCCTCCATCTCGTCGAGCGAGAGGTCGTGGAGCATCTTCTCTTGGGCCGCTACGGCCTCCTCCATTGCCGTAAAACGGCGGATAAATTTCTTGTTGGTGCGCTCCAGAGCCGCCTCGGGATCGACCCCATAGAGGCGGCAGGCGTTGATTAGTGCGAAGAAGAGGTCGCCAAATTCACCCTCCATCTTATCGTGATCCTCGGCCAGCATCTCGGCATCAATCTCTCCGATCTCCTCCTTGACCTTGGCCCACACATCCTCGCGACGCTCCCAGTCGAATCCCACCGAGGCGGCCTTCTCGCCCACGCGGAAGGCCTTGACCATTGCCGGCAACGAGCGGGGGACACCGCCCAGCGTACCACTCTTGCGTCTCTTCTTGCGAAGTTTGAGGGCCTCCCAATTTTCGAGCACCTCCTTCGGGGTGGCGGCATGGATGTCGCCATAGACGTGGGGGTGACGATAGATCAGCTTGTCACAGAGGGCATTGACCGCAGAGGTGTAGTCGAAAGCCCCCTGCTCTTCGCCCATCTTGGCATAGAAGACCACGTGCAGGAGCAGGTCGCCAATCTCCTCCTTGATTCCCTCCATATTGTGGTCAAGAATGGCATCCACCAACTCATAGGTCTCTTCAATGGTATTGTTTCGCAAGGAGTCGAAGGTCTGCTCCCGATCCCAGGGGCACTTCTCGCGCAGGGTATTCATCACCTCCAGCAGTCGCTCGGTGGCGATCAGTCGTTCGTCTTTTATCATATTCGGGTATCGAATCTTATATTTATATTCGCGCAAATATACAAAAAAACAAATTGATTTGCTAACTTTGTACACAAACCTGACCGAATATGAATTTTTTTTCACCTGTTATTTTGGTGCTGCTCCGCATAGTTGTGGTGGCACCCTGCACATCCTACTGACAGCCTGCTCCGAGGAGAATAGAGCCTTTTTACAACTTTTATGACCAACGAATAATATTTCATCCTATGAAACGCACCCTTACGCTACTGATTTTAACCCTGGCGACCACCCTCTCTGCGGCAGCAATGCCCACCATCCTCCCCACGCCGCGCCACTTCGAAGCGGGGCCAGGCGAGTTTTGGGTAGATCCCACCTGCACAATTGTTCCCCTCGCCGAGGAGTCGGGCCCCATTGCCGAATACCTCTCCGACCACCTGAATCTCCGCCTGGGAGTAACCCTGCCATTCCTCCCCGCCATTCTGCTCGATATCGATCCTGCGTTGCCGAGCGAGGGGTATCATCTTCAGGTAGATCCCGACCGGGTTACGATCACGGGAGGCGACTACAACGGCCTCTTCTATGGCGTGCAGAGCCTCTTGCAACTAATGCCTTCGGAGCTTTACGGCGGCATAAAGCCCTACGCCTGCACCATTCCCTGTTGCCGGGTGGAGGATGCACCCCGTTTCCGCTACCGTGCCTTTCACCTCGATGTGGCCCGCACCTGGATGGACCGGGAGCGGGTGATGCGCTACATCGATCGGGCAGCATACCACAAACTCAATACAATGCACTTCCACCTGACCGACGACGAAGGGTGGCGACTGGAGATTCGTTCACACCCCGAATTGGCCCTCGAAGGGGGCTTCCGTGGCGGCGACTCGCCCGTCAAGTCGGTCTATGGTCGCTGGGACGAACGCTACGGCGGTTTCTTCACCCAGGAGGAGATGCGCGAGATCATCCGCTACGCAGCGGTGCGTGGCATTGAGATCATCCCCGAGATCGACCTCCCCGGACACAGCCGCACCGTAGCCCGCCTGCATCCCGAAATTCTCTGCGACTACACCCCTTACCTCGAACAGTCCGCCGGCTACGATCTCCGCAACGTATGGTGTGCCGCCCGCGAGGAGAATTTTCAACTTCTGAACGACATCCTTCGCGAGGTCTGCGAACTCTTCCCCTCGCCCTATATCCACATCGGCGGCGATGAGGTCGATATGAGCCAGTGGAAGCGGTGTCCCCGTTGCCGGGAGTTGATGCAGAGACGAGGGATGAAGGAGCCCGAAGAGTTGCAGCAATACTTTATGTCGCGTCTGATAACCATCCTGGAATCCAACGGGAAAACGCCTGTCGTATGGAACGAGGCCATCAACGGGGGATCGCTCAAAAAATCGACTCTTGTACAGGGTTGGGAGAGCATCAGGGCGTGTCGGAAATCGGCTGCCGAGGGGTATCCGACGGTGGTGATGCCGGGACAGTTCTTCTACTTCGATATGCGTCAGTCGCAACACGAAGAGGGGCACACCTGGGCTGCCATCTTTGATGCCCGGAAGGTCTATGAGTTCGACCTGCAAAAGCAGGGCTTCACCCCCGAGGAGATCCGCCACGTCGCAGGCTTCGAGTGCACCTTCTTCAGCGAAGCCTACATCGGCCACAACCCCGAGGAGCCCGACTACCTCGACTTTATGCTCTATCCGCGCACGGTAGCTCTGGCCGAGTTAGCCTGGCACTACGACCAGAAAGATTGGGAACACTTCAAAAAGGTACTCATCGAGGAGCACTACGCCCGAATGACGGCAATGGATCTGCGTTTCCGTCTCTTCCCGCCCAGGGTCAGCTACCGGGAGGGGCTTCTCTCGGCCTCAACCGACGATGGATCGACCCTCTACTACACCAAGGAGCCCTCGACCGAAGAGATCCCCTACAAGGGGCCCATTCGCACCTCACAGCCCGAACTCTACCGCTTCCGCAGCCGTCTGCTCACGGCCCGCAGTCCGCTGACGGCCCACGCCTCCTACTACAAGACCATTCAGCCCGCCGTGCGTTTCGAGAGTTCGATGACCCAGAGCGAAAAGGTCCCCTTCAGCCGCCTGGAGAGCTATAAGGGTGCCGCCTGGACCACCCGATCCCACCGTACGGGCGACTGGTTCCTTTTCACCTTTGAGGAGCCCCTCTCGTGCCGCGAGATCTTCCTGCAGACGGGCTATCTCCATCTGCCGCGCAAGATTGTCTGGGGCAGTCGGGTAGAGGTCAGCTACGACGGCAAAGCGTTTGTCGAGGTCGGCCCCCTCACCGCCGGATGTATCACCCTCCGACCCGAAATGCCGATCAAGGCGATCCGACTGACGGCCACCGCCGATGGCAATGGCGAGGAGCGAGTCATCATCCAACCCCTGCAGATAAAGCAATAGGGCGCAACCAACAAAAAAACGACCCGAATGGTGTTTCCATTCGGGTCGTTTTTAGCTTTGGATCGCTATCGCAGGGTTGCGCCGCAACGCTGCTCCAGCTGACGCTGGATGTTGGCCATCGCCTTCTCGATACTTTTGTCATCGAGCGTGCGGCTCTTATCCTCCAGAACAAAGCTCAAAGCGTAGGACTTCTTGCCATCGGGGAGCTTGTCACCCTCATAAACATCGAAGAGCGAGACGCGTTTCAAGAGCTTCTTCTCGGCCTGAAGAGCCACCTCGCGCAACTGGGCGAAGGTCGTCTGCTTATCCACCAACAGGGCCAGGTCACGCTTCACCTCGGGGAACTTCGAGAGCTCCTCGGCCTGGATGCGCTGCTTCTTGGTCGCCTTGACCAGGAGGTCGAAGTTGAGCTCCAAGAGGTAGACCGGCTGTTTCAGATCGAATCCCTTGCGGATCTTGGGGCTTACCACACCGATCTGCAGAAGTTCCTTGCCGTTCTGCTGCAACGAGAGAGCCTCCGAGAAGAGATCGCTTGCCAGCGGCTCGCTCTTCAGGGCATAGATGTCGATGCCAAAGCGGCGCAACAGCTTCTCGGCCACGGCACGCAGGGTATAATAGGAGGCCTCCACAGGCTTCTGGTTCCACGAAAGGGGCTCGGCAACGCCCGTTACGGCGATGGCCAAGCGGTAGCTCTCCGAATAGGGTGCCAGCTTATTCTCCTCCGCAGCTGCCTCGGCGTTGTAGGCGTAGCAGTTACCAAACTCATAGAGCTTCAGATCGGCATTGCGGTGGTTCACGTTGAGCTCCACAGCCTCCAGCATATTGAACACCAGGGTCTGACGCAATACGTTCAGATCGGCCGAGAGCGGATTCATAATCTTCACGCAATGATCGGCGGGGTAGCTCGTCAGCGACTCATAGTAGGAGCCTTTGGTGAGCGAGTTGGACATAATCTCCACAAAGCCGTTGGCCGTCAGGAAGTCGGCAGCCATATTCTGCAACTTATTCTTGTCGGGGCGGGGTGCATAGGAGAGGGTCGAGTGTACGGCCTGGGGGATCTCCACGTTGTTATAACCATAGATACGCAGAATATCCTCCACCAGGTCTGCCTCACGCTGCACATCGACGCGATAGGGAGGCACAGCCACCGACCAGCAGCTTCCCTCCTCCTTCTCGATCTTCACCTCCAGGGCGGCGAGAATCGTACGCACCGTCTCAACGGGGATCTCCTTGCCAATCAGGCTGTTCACGCGTTTCAGGTCGATATCGAAGCGGAAATCCCGGGCGGGCGAGGGATTCAGGTCAATCACCTCGCTCGAGATCTCACCTCCGGCCAGCTCCTTGAAAAGCAGGGCGGCACGCTTCAGTGCATAGAGCTGCATATTGGGATCGACACCTCGCTCAAAGCGGAACGAAGAGTCGGTATTCAGCCCAAAACGCTTGGCCGTCTTACGCACCCAGACGGGGTTGAAGTAGGCACTCTCGATAAAGACATCACAGGTGGTGTCACTCACACCTGAATCCAGACCACCGAAGACACCGGCGATACACATCGGACGCTCGGCCGAGCAGATCATCAGATCGTTGGCCGTCAGTTTGCGCTCCACGCCATCCAGCGTCACAAAAGGGGTACCCTCGGCACAAGTCTTGACCACGATCTTGCCACCCTCGATCTTTTGGGCATCGAAGGCGTGCAGGGGCTGACCCAGCTCGAAGAGAATATAGTTGGTGATATCCACCAGGTTGTTCTTGGGATTGATGCCGGCAGCACGCAGCGAGTTCTGCATCCAGTCGGGCGAGGGGCCGATCTTACACCCCTTCACCGTCACACCGGCATAGCGGGGAGCCGCCTCGGTGTTCTCCACCTCCACCTCGATCTTCAAATCGTGGTTATCCACCTTGAAGGCCTCCACCGAGGGCCACTTCAGCTCCACGGGCCGGCCCTGGCTCTTGAGATAGGCCACCAGATCGCGAGCCACACCGATATGCGAAGCGGCATCGATGCGGTTGGGGGTCAAACCGATGGCGATCAGATAGTCATCCTCGATGTGGAGATACTCCTTGGCCGTCATACCCACACGAGCCTCGGCCGGAAGCTCCATAATTCCCTCGTGGCTCGTTCCGATGCCCAACTCATCCTCGGCACAGAGCATACCGAGCGACTCCACGCCGCGAATCTTGCTGCGCTTGATCTTGAACTCCTCATCACCGCCGTTGGGGTAGAGCACCGAGCCCACGGTGGCACACATCACCTTGAGACCCTGACGGCAGTTGGCCGCACCGCAGACAATCTGCAGAGGAGCCTCGGCACCCACATCCACCGTGGTGATGTGGAGGTGATCCGAATCGGGATGATCCTCACAGGTGAGCACCTCACCCACGACCACACCCTTCAGGCCGCCTTTGATGGTTTCAATCTTCTCGAAGCCCTCCACCTCCAGGCCGATGTCGGTCAGGATGGTGGCAACCTCCTCGGCCGACAGGTTAAAGTCGGCATACTGTTTGAGCCAATTGTAGGAAATATTCATTATAGCTTACTTTTTATAATAATCGGAAATATTAGGGCAAAGTTACTAAAAATTCGCTATCCGCCACTATTTTTTCAATTTTTTTCAGAACTTTCCGTCCCTTATTCGACAATCAGCTCCTCCAAAAGTACCTTCGGCACATAGTGCACCCCCTCTTCACGGTAGTAGGCGTGTGACTCCGAAGCGTGAATATCGACCAGCTCGATGCGCTCGGCCGGACGACCTACCGCCACCACCAAAAGAGGTTTCAATTTCAGGTTAAGGCTCCGGGTGAGTTCGTCGGGGTTGAAGGCCCCGATGATGATACCGCCCAACCCCAACTCGGCAGCCCGCAAAAGCATACTCTGCGCCGAAATGCCCAGATCGACATAGAGGAACTTGTCATCGACATCCTCGGGCTCGATGCCGATCACGATGAAAGCCTCGGGCTCGGTTCCCGGAAAGGGGAGGTGAAGGTGGGGGAGAGCTCCGCCCAGTTTGATATGGGGAAGCACCTTCTGAGCCTCCCCCTTCAGGACTGGTCGGAAGCGCAATGCCTGGCGATTTCTTGCCGAAGGTATCAGCCGATTTACCTCTATGATTTTCAGCAATTGATCACGTCTTACCTCAAACGATGGTTCATACCCTCTGTAACTGCGATTTTTTCGCAGGAGTGTGAGCAGATTGCGATTGCTCTTCTTGGTGGAAGCGGCCGGTTTTTCGCGCCACTCCTCCATCTTTTTCTCCAGATAATTATCGGCCATATTCTCTTAATATTTTACCCCGCCAAAAAGGCTTTTGCTTCAGATTTTTCGACCACAAAGATAGAAATTTTCTCCTCTTTTTACCATCTTTTTTATGGTTTTTCGCCCAATTTTAGGTATCTTTGCCGCGCAAAATCCTATTTTAATAGGATACAATCCGTTTTCAAGACAGAAAAAGACAAAAAGTATAAAAATCTTAAACCTATGAAAAAGAAGATCTTTCAAGTTGCCGCCCTGGCCTTTGTGTTGGCCGTGACGGCGTGCGGCGAAAAGAAGCAGACGCAACAGGTGGCCGAGTATGCCGGTTTCACCGTGACGGCCTCCGATGTCGAGGTGGAGAGCCTCTACTCGGCAACCATCCGCGGTCGTCAGGACATTCAGATTATGCCCCAGGTTGGCGGTACCATCTCGCAGCTCTGTGTCAATGAGGGCGAGAGCGTCCGCAAGGGTCAAACTCTCTTCATCATCGACCAGGTGCCCTACCGTGCAGCCCTGACCACGGCCGAGGCCAATGTCAAGGCTGCCGAGGCGGGTGTAGCCACGGCCCAGCTCACCTACGACAGCAAGAAGGAACTTTACGCTCGTGAGGTGGTTTCGGAGTATGATCTGCGTCTGGCCGAGAATCAGCTTTTGACCGCCAAGGCGGCTCTGGCCCAGGCCAAGGCCCAGGAGGTAAACGCCCGCAACAGTTTGAGCTACACCGTAGTCAAGGCTCCGGCCAATGGCGTGGTGGGCACCATTCCTTTCCGTGTCGGCGCCCTGGTAGGCCCCTCGATGCCCCAGCCGCTGACCACCGTATCGGACAACTCGGAGATGTATGTCTACTTCTCGATGAACGAGAATCAGCTGCTGCGCCTCACGCGCCGCTTCGGCTCGATGGAGCGTATGCTCGAACTGATTCCCGCCCTGCAACTCAAGCTCAGCGACGGCACCCTCTACAACCAGGAGGGTCGTCTGGAGTCGGTGAGTGGTGTGATTGACCCCTCGACGGGAGCCATCTCGCTGCGTGCCGTATTCCCCAACCCCGACCGTCTGCTCCGCAGCGGCAGCACCGGCAACATCCTGCTGACCCAGGAGGAGAAGGGGGCTCTGCTGATCCCGTGCTCCGCCACCTTTGAGGTGCAGGACAAGATCTTTGTCTACACCGTTGAGGAGGGTCTTGCCTCCTCGAAGATGGTGGAGGTAACGAAGTACGACGGTCTGAACTACATCGTAAAGAGCGGTCTGCAGGCCGGCGATCAGATCGTTGCCGAGGGGGTAGGTATGTTGCGTGAGGGCACCCCCATCCAGATTAAAGAGGAGGGTAGCGAGCAGTCGCCCGCAACCGAAAACCAGGTAACGGAGGAGTAGCCCTATGAATCTGAAACACTTTATCGACCGTCCGGTACTCTCGACGGTCATCTCAATCGCCATTATGTTGGGTGGTATCATCGGCCTGTTGTCGTTGCCGGTGGAGCAGTACCCCAACATTGCACCGCCGACAGTGGTAGTTCGTACCTCCTATCCGGGAGCCTCGGCCGAGACCATTCAGAAGTCGGTAATCGCCCCGCTGGAGGAGCAGATCAACGGTGTGGAGGATATGACCTATATGACCTCTACGTCGTCGAACTCGGGTGGTGCCTCCATCACCATCTACTTCAAGCAGGGGGTGGATCCCGATATGGCAGCCGTGAATGTGCAGAACCGCGTTTCGCGTGCCGCAGCCGTGCTCCCCGCCGAGGTCAACCAGGTGGGTGTACAAACGATGAAGCGACAGTCGTCGATGATCAAGGTGATTGGTGTCACCTCGCCCGACGACACCTACGACGAGGTATTCCTGGCCAACTACTTTATGAACAACATTCAGCCCCAGCTGCTGCGTATCAACGGCGTGGGTGAGTGTATGGCACTGGGTGCCAAGTATTCGATGCGTATCTGGCTGAAGCCCGACGTGATGGCCCAATACGGATTGATCCCCTCCGATGTCACGGGAGTACTGGCCGAGCAGAATATCGAATCCTCGACCGGTAACCTGGGTGAGAACTCGGGTAACACCTTCCAATACACGATGCGTTACACGGGCCGCAAGGTACTCCCCGAAGAGTTCGACGAGATTGTCATCAAGTCACTCCCCACGGGTGAGGTGTTGCGTCTGAAGGATGTGGCCGAGGTGGAGTTTGGTCAGGAGAGCTACGCCTACCACGGCGAGATCAGCGGCCACCCGGGCGTCTCGGCGATGATCTTCCAGACTGCCGGATCGAATGCCACGGCCGTATTGAAGAGCATCGACAAGCTTTTGGAGGAGGAGCAGAAGAAGGCCCCCAAGGGTGTTGAGTTCGTGAGCATTATGGACATCAACGACTTCCTCTTCGCCTCGATTCACGAGGTGATCAAGACCCTTTTCGAGGCAATCATCCTCGTAATCCTGGTGGTCTACATCTTCCTGCAGGATCTGCGTTCCACGATCATCCCGCTGGTTTCGATCATCGTCTCGCTGGTCGGTACCTTTGCCTTTATGATCGTGGCCGGCTTCTCGATCAACCTGCTGACCCTCTTCGCCCTGGTATTGGCCATCGGTACCGTGGTGGATGATGCCATTATTGTGGTGGAGGCAGTGCAGGCCCGTTTCGATGTCGGCTACAAATCCTCTTATATGGCCACCGTGGATGCGATGGGCGGCATTTCGTCGGCCATTGTCACCTCGACGCTGGTCTTTATGGCTGTCTTCATCCCCGTGGCTATGATGGGTGGTACGTCGGGTATCTTCTACACGCAGTTCGGTATTACGATGGCCGTGGCAGTGGGTATCTCGGCCATCAATGCATTGACCCTCTCGCCGGCCCTCTGCGCCCTAATCCTGAAGCCCTATGTGGATGAGGATGGCAACGAGAAGGAGAACTTCGCCGCCCGCTTCCGCCGCGCCTACAACACCGCCTTCAACGCTATGGTGAAGAAGTACCAGCGCGGAGCCCTCCTCTTTATGAAGAAGAAGTGGTTGCTGTGGGGTACGCTGCTCCTGGCCCTGGCACTGATGGCCTACCTCTTCTCGACCACCCCGACGGGTCTGGTTCCCACCGAGGATCAGGGTACCGTGATGGTGAACGTCACCACCGCCCCGGGCTCGACACTGGAGCAGACGGTCAAGATTATGGATCAGATCGAGGATCGCATCGGCGATCTGCCCCAGGTGCGTATCTACGACAAAGTGGCCGGTTATGGCCTGCTGGCAGGACAGGGTCCCTCCTACGGTATGTTCATTATGAAGATGAAAGATTGGAAGGAGCGTCCCGAAAAGGAGGATCACGTAAGCCAAATCAGCCAGGAGATTATGGCCCGCTGTGCCGACATCAAGGATGCCCAGGTGATCGCTGTGGTACCCCCGATGATCTCGGGCTTTGGTTCCACCAACGGCTTCTCGATGCATATGCAGGACTACAACGGTGGCGACATCAACGAGTTCTACCGAGTGACGATGCAGTTCATCGGAGCCCTGAATCAGCGTCCCGAGGTCAAGATGGCCTACACGACCTACAACGTCAACTTCCCGCAGTATATGGTGGAGGTGGATGCTGCCAAGTGCAAGCGTGCCGGCATCTCCCCCTCGGCCGTACTCTCCACCATCGGTGGTTACTACGGAGGTCAGTATGTCTCGAATATGAACCGCTTCTCGAAGGTCTACCGCGTAATGTTGCAGGCGGCCCCCGAGTCGCGAAAGGATATCGAATCGCTCGACAACGTCTTTGTGCGCGTGAATGGTCAGATGGCCCCCGCCAGCCAGTTTGTCACCCTGACCAAGATCTATGGCCCCGAGACCCTGAGCCGTTTTAATATGTACAACTCGATCGCCGTGAATGGCGAGGCTGCCGAGGGTTACTCGTCGGGTGACGCCATCCGCGCCATCAAGGAGACGGCTGCCGAGGTGCTACCCCGTGGTTACGGATATGAGTTCTCCGACCTGACCCGTGAGGAGGATCAGACCTCAAGCAACGCCATTGTGGTCTATGGCATCTGCTTCATCCTGATCTACCTGCTGCTGGCCGGCCTCTACGAGAGCTACCTGATCCCCTTCGCTGTGCTGCTGGCCGTGCCGACGGGTCTGATGGGCTGTCTGCTCTTCGCCAAGACGATGGGAATGGAGAACAACATCTATCTCCAGACGGGTATGATTATGATCATCGGTCTGTTGTCGAAGACGGCCATTCTGCTCACGGAGTATGCCACCGAGCGTCGCAAGTGCGGTATGACCCTCACGCAGGCTGCCGTAGCCGCCGCAAAGGCGCGTCTGCGCCCGATTCTGATGACCGTGGCGACGATGATCTTCGGTATGTTGCCACTGATGTTCTCGACGGGTGTGGGTGCCAACGGCAACTCCTCGCTCGGTACGGGCGTTGTGGGTGGTATGTTCATCGGTACGCTGGCCCTGCTCTTCCTCGTGCCGGGTCTCTTCATCGCCTTCCAGTGGTTGCAGGAGAAGATTCAGCCCATCCACATCACCAACGAGCCCGACTGGGCCATTCAGAGCGAAATCGAGGAGGTAAACCAAATTCTGAACGAAGACGAGAGATAGTATGAAACAGATTCTGATATGTTGCCTGGCAACCCTGATGGTGGGTTGCGGCATCTACAAGCCCTATACGCGCCCCGAGGTGAAGAGCG
This sequence comes from Alistipes sp., assembly GCA_045602705.1. Classification (GTDB taxonomy): domain Bacteria; phylum Bacteroidota; class Bacteroidia; order Bacteroidales; family Rikenellaceae; genus Alistipes. Next base: position 18,103 of record JAZSCB010000011.1, on the reverse strand, counting down.
ACCTGCTCTATGGGGCAGAGTTCGAGACCTCGGATTCGACCTCGATGGCCGACCTCAGGTGGGAAGAGCTCTTTACCGACCCGCAGTTGCAAATCCTGATTCAAAAAGGGTTGGAGAACAACGTGGATATGCAGGCGGCCCACCTCACCGTCGTACAGGCCGAGGCGGCCCTGAAATCGGCCCGTTTGAGCTACCTGCCCTCCTTCAACCTGGCCCCCAACGGAGCGGTGGCGAGCTTCGATAACTCGCCCGCAGCCTGGACCTACACGGTACCTCTGGCCGCCTCCTGGCAGGTGGATATCTTCGGCGGTCTGACCAACGCCAAACGACGTGCCAAGGCCTCCTACGCCCAGTCGCAGGCCTACTGCCAGGCCGTGCGCGCCCAGCTTATCGGCGGCATTGCCAACTGCTACTACACGCTGCTGATGCTCGACAGCCAGTACCGCGTGACGGAGGAGATGGCCTCGTTGATGAGCAAGAGTGCCGAGACGATGGCGGCGATGATGGAGGCCGGTATGGCCAACCGGGCCGGTGTGTCCCAGATGGAGGCTGCCGCCTATGCGGCTCACGCCTCACTCTTCGACCTCTGCCAGCAGATTCGTGAGGTGGAGAATGGTCTCTGCGCCCTGTTGGGAGAGGTGCCTCACGCCATCGAGCGTTCGACCCTCGAGGAGCAGATACTGCCCGTCAAGCTCCAAACCGGACTCCCCGTACAGTTGTTGAGCAACCGTCCCGACGTGCAGATGGCCGAGTATCAGCTCGCTGTGACCCACTACGCCACGGCCGGAGCTCGTTCGGCCCTCTATCCCTCGCTCTCGCTGAGTGGCACGGCCGGATGGACCAACAATGCCGGATCGGTAATCGTCAACCCCGGCAAGCTCCTCCTTTCGGCGGCGGCCCAGCTGGCGGCTCCGCTCTTCAATGGCGGGAAGGCTCGCGCCCAACTCAAGATTGCCCAGGCCCAGCAGCAGGAGGCGGCGCTGCGGTTCCAGCAGACGCTGCTCGATGCCGGATCTGAGGTCAACAATGCCCTCTCGGCTGTGCAGTCGGCACGTGCCAAGCAGGAGTGGCGCACCCGCCAGGTAGAGGCACTGACCCGGGCCTACGAGAGTACCGAACTCTTGATGAAGCACGGCTCGACCACCTACCTGGAGGTGCTCACCGCCCAGCAGAATCTCCTTTCGGGACGCATCGCACAGATTGCCGACCGCTTCGAGGAGTTGCAGTCGACCATCAACCTCTACACCGCCCTGGGTGGCGGTCGTGAAATCGACATCACCGAGGAGTAGAGCCCCAAAAATGAGATATCGAGAGCAGGAGCGTGTAACCACCTCCTGCTCTTTTGTTATATTGGGATTTTTTACTACTTTTGTGGGTTGTTAGGTTGATTAATCGTTTTTTCAATATGGATTATAAAAAACTTCGTTTCGAGACCCGACAGATTCACGCGGGCCTCACCCCCGATGAGCCGACCGGCTCGCGCGGCGTGGCGATCTATCCCACGGCGGCCTATCGCTTCAAGAGTTGTGACTACGCAGCCAATCTCTTCGAGTTGAGCGAGGGGGGCAACATCTATACCCGCCTGCAAAATCCCACCACTTCGGCCTACGAGGAGCGTATTGCAGCCCTCTATGGTGGTGTGGGGGCTCTGGCTGTCGCCTCGGGAATGTCGGCCATCCTGATTACCATTCTCTCGCTGGCCCAGAAGGGGGACAACATCGTCGCATCGCCCTATCTCTATGGTGGCACCTACAACCAGTTCCGTCACTCGTTGCGGAAGCTCGGCATCGAGGTACGCATCGCTCCGACCCCCGAGGCCGAGGCCTTTGACAAGCTGGTGGATGAGAAGACCAAGGCTCTTTATGTGGAGTCGATGGGTAACCCCACCTGCGCCGTAGCCGACCTGGAATCGCTGGCTACCGTAGCCCGCAAACACGATGTTCCCTTCGTGGTAGACAACACCTTTGGTGCCGCCGGCTTCCTCTGCAACCCCTTTGAGTGGGGTGCCGACATCGTGGTCGATTCGGCCACCAAGTGGATCAACGGCCACGGAACCTCGATGGGCGGCGTGATTGTCGATGGCGGTACCTACCGCTGGGATAACGGCAAATTCCCACAGATTGACGGCCCCTCGGAGGGGTATCACGGATTGAACCTCTACGAGGCTTTCGGAGCCGCAGCCTTCATCGTCAAGTGTCGTGTGGATGGATTGCGCGACTTCGGTTGCTGCCCCTCGCCCTTCGATAGTTACCTGATGATGATCGGCCTGGAAACCCTCTCGTTGCGTGTGAAGCACGAGGTGGAGTCGACCCGTCGTCTGGCCGAATATTGCAAGAATCACCCCCAGGTGGAGCGCGTTAGTTGGGTAGGCTTTGAGGATCATCCCAGCTATCGCAATGCCCAGAAGTATTACCGCTACGGCACCTCGGCCGTCTTTACGATTGAGTTGAAGGGTACGCTGGAGAGTACCGTCAAGTTTGTGGAGTCGCTTCACCTGGCGGCCCATATGACAATGATTGGCGACTCGATCACGGTGGTTACACACCCCGCATCGACGACCCACAAGCAGCTCTCGGAGGCCGACTTGAAGGCCGCAGGCGTAACCCCCACGCTGCTGCGCATCTCGGTGGGTCTGGAGCACCCCGAGGATCTGATTCAGGACTTTGAGGAGGCCTTTGCCGCCTCCAAATAAGAATAGGATGGAGCCACACTACTACGACTACCCGAGACCCTTCCCGTTGGAGCGAGGCGGCGAGTTGCCCGCACTGCGGATCGCCTACCACACCTATGGCCGCCTGAATGAGGCGGGCGACAACGTGGTGTGGGTATGCCACGCCCTGACGGCCAACTCGGAGGTGGCCGACTGGTGGCCCCACACGGTGGAAGAGGGGCGTTTTCTCGATCCCGATCGCCACTTTGTGATCTGCGCCAACATCCTCGGCTCCCACTACGGAACCACGGGCCCATTGAGTCCCAATCCCGCGACGGGCGAGCCCTGGTATGGGGAGTTTCCCAAGTTGACAATGCACGATGTGATTCGTGCCCATCGGCTCTTGGCCGACCACCTCGGCATCCGTCGCATCAAGGCACTGATCGGCAGTTCGGTGGGTGGATTTCAGGCCGTGGAGTGGGCCGTTTCGGAGCCCGACTTCATCGAGCGGCTGGCCCTGATTGCCACGGCGGCCAAGGCGACTCCCTGGCAGATTGCCATCGACCAGACGCAGCGTATGGCCATCCTGGCCGACTCAAGTTACGGAGAGAGACGGCCCGATGCCGGAATGGCGGGAATGGCCGCAGCCCGTGCCATCGGTCTGCTGACCTATCGAGGCCCCGAAGGCTATAACCTCACCCAGCAGGAGCACGACACCGCACCGCGCTATGCCGACTTCCGCGCCTGCACCTATCAGAGTTATCAGGGAGAAAAGCTCTGCCGTCGCTTCGATGCCTACTCCTATATGGCGATCCTCGACACCTTCGACACCCACGATGTGGGGCGTAATCGAGGTGGGGTAGCCGAGGCGTTGAAGCGAATCAAGGCCCAAACCCTTGTGGTGGGTATCACCACCGACCTGATCTTTACCCCCGCAGAGATGCGGGAGCTGGCCTCCCGGATTCCGGGGAGCAGCTACCACGAAATCGCCTCTCCCTTCGGGCACGACGGCTTCCTGGTCGAGCACGAACAGTTGAATGCGATTCTGATGCCCTGGATGAAGTAAGAATAGAAAAAAAGAGCGAGGACTGGATTCGGTCCTCGCTCTTTTTTGATTCCCCGCGACTACTTCTTCTCGGGTTTGGCAATCGACTCACGCATCTGCGTATCGGCCATCACATTCTTCATCTTGTAGTAGTCCATAATGCCGAGATTGCCGTTGCGGAAGGCCTCGGCCATTGCCAGGGGCACCTCAGCCTCGGCCAAAATCACCTTGGCACGGGCATCCTGGGCCTTGGCCTTATTCTCCTGCTCCAGGGCAACAGCCATTGCTCGACGCTCCTCGGCCTTGGCCTGGGCGATGTTCTTATCGGCCTCGGCCTGATCCATCTGAAGCTGAGCACCGATATTCTTACCTACGTCAATGTCGGCAATATCGATCGAGAGAATCTCGAAGGCCGTACCGGCATCCAGACCCTTGTCGAGCACCACGCGCGAGATCGAATCGGGATTCTCCAACACGATCTTATGCGACTCGGCCGAGCCGATCGACGAGACGATACCCTCACCGACACGGGCCAGCACCGTCTCCTCACCGGCACCACCCACCAGCTGCTTGATGTTGGCTCGCACCGTAACACGCGCCTTGGCAATGAGCTGGATGCCATCCTTGGCCACGGCAGCCACGGGAGGGGTGTTGATCACCTTGGGATTCACCGACATCTGCACCGCCTCAAAGACATCACGGCCGGCCAGGTCGATGGCCGTGGCCATCTTAAAGTCGAGCAAGATATTGGCCTTCTGGGCCGAAACCAAGGCGTGCACCACGTTGGTCACATTACCACCGGCCAGGTAGTGCGCCTCCAACTCGTTAGGGTCGAGTTTCAAACCTGCCTTGGTCGATTCGATCATCGAGGAGACGATCGTGGAGGGGGGCACCTTACGCCAGCGCATCAGCACCAGCTGCAGAAGGCTGATATGCACTCCCGAAACGAGGGCCGAGAACCAGAGGCCCACCGGCACGAAATAGAAGATGATCCAGAGGGCGATAAAGCCCAAAAAGATGGCAAGAGCCAGAAATCCCATTTCCATATTGAATTGCTTATTTAATGATTTTCACGATGATATTCGAGTTTTCGTAGGCTATAACCTCCACCTCCACGTGGGGATCGGCATAGCCCGAGAGGAGCTTGGCCTCATAGATCTTACCCTCGATCTCCACCTTGCCCATCGGAGAGAGGCGCGAGAGGGTACGGCCACGCGAGCCGATGGCCACCTGCTCCTCGATGGGGTCGGAGGCAGCGGCCTCCACCTGCTGTCTCAGAGCAAAGCGTTGCCAGGTCTTCGAGCGCAACGAAAGGAGTACCGTCAAAAGGGCCAGCAGGAGAACGAGCACCGTGACGATGATTCCGATCACCGTTCCGTAGTCGTTGAAAGCCAGATAGATGGCTCCACCGCCACACACCATTGCCAAAATACCCGAGAGGGTCAGGCCCGGGAAGAGCACCAACTCGGCTACCAAAAAGAGGAGAGCCAGAAGGATTAAAACAGGTATTGCAAACATAGGCGCAAAAGAGTTTGGTTCATAATCTTGGGGAAAGATAGCAATTTTTGCGCTATTTTCCAAATCTCGGGGCTGCTATTCGCCCAACTCCGCCACCCGCACCTCGGCCGAACCGTTGGCACGACGGAGAGCCTGGGCAAGTCCCACGGCCTGTGCCTCCTCATCGAAGGGGCCCACCAGGAAGGTGGCTCCGGCTCGTGCCAGCTCCTTTCCCGGAGCAAACTCCTGCACGGCACGACGCATTGCATCCGAGAGGCTCTCCACACCGGCAATCTCCACCCGATAGCGGGTCGCAGGCCCCTGATCGGTGATCTCCTCCCGACGGCCATCGCTCCAGCGCATAATGATCGGCTGACGGAAGCCCTTATCACGCAGTTTCTGCACCGCCTGACGCGCCTCACCGAGCGTGGCAAAGCCTCCGGCATAGTAGTGGAAGCGACCCCCTTCAGAGAGTACATAGAGGGGATCCACTCCGCGGAAGATGTTGAGCTGCTGACGATACTTGTAGCTGCCCAACAAGATGCGGTAGATGGTGCCTCGTGCGTGCACCTTGCACTCGGGCAGATTATAGGGGGTGTAGGGGCTCTTATCGACGAAGGTGATGGGGGTATAGTCGAGCAGATAGCGGCGTGCAAAGTCGATGCGGGGCAACTGATAGTCAAGGCTCTGCAGATACTCCTGCTCCCCGGCCAGCGAGTCGAGGGCAAGGCCCAGATCGAAGTGATCGGCCAAAGTAATCTCGCTCTCCAGGAGGGCGCGTTTCTCGATCACATAGCTCGTCAATGCATCCGAAGCGTAGTTTCCCGCTTCGGCATCGGCTTCGGCAGAGGCGGCAGCCAGAAGGGCTACCTGTCCCTCCAAAAGGGGCTCCTCGCCTCGCTGCTCCAACAACAGGTTGTAGGCATAGCCCTTATGGTCAAAGAGGGGATTCCAGATCCGCGACAAGGAGTCATCCAGCAGGCGATTTTCTCGTTGCAGAGGCTCCATCAACTCGTAGAGCGAGTCGGCCACCCCCTGATCGGTAGTCGATTGGTAGTCGCCCAACATCTCGCTCAAGCGGGCGTGGTTTTCGGTAAAGAGAATTACCAAATCGGCCGCCGTACGCTCATCGCGCTGGGCCGCGAGAAGCATCTCATATTCGGCCACGGGCAAACCCTCACGGAAAAAGGTATTGTCCACCAGATTTCTCAAGCGCGGGGCCGTCGAATGGTCGGTCGGCTCCTCGCGGGGTTGCAACTCCTCGCGGAGGGTCTCCTCGGGCACCGAAACCTCGGTCAGCTGCTGCATACTCCACGCCAACTCCATCGCCCGAATTCGGTCGTTGAGCGGGGTTAGCTCCCCCTGCAGAGCCAGTAGGCGGCTCTCCAGATCGAGGATTGCAGGGGTCAGTTCACCCCGCCGTTCAGGCTCCGAGCGATACTCCGTACGCAGACGACCCAACTGCACTTCGGCCTCCTCCAGCTGATCCCGAAGCTCCTCTATTCGCTCCATCGAGGCCCGGTAGAGCGAATCCTGCAGCTGGGCAGCAGCCGGCATCACCCCTCCGAAAAGGAGGAGGAAGAGCGATCCGAGAAATCTGTATTTCGATAGGGTATTTTTCATAATTTTCAGCAGTTTAACAATGTTTACCTCCACCACTTGATGAAGAAGAGCTGCACCAATCCGAAGATCTCCAGACGGCCAAACAACATCAGCAACGTATCGGAGAGTTTCAGGATCACGGGCTGTGCGGCGTAGTTACTGATCGAACCCACCTCGCCAAAACCGGGGCCCACATTGCCCAGGCAGGCGACGGCTGCCGAGAATCCCGTCAGCAGGTCAGCCCCGAAGAGGGTATTGACCAGCGTACCAAAGAGAATCAGCATAATGTAGGCGACAATGAAGACCATCGCCGTATGGAGCACGCCATCCTCCTGCAAGACGCCATCCACCCGCACACGAATCACAGCATTGGGGTGTTGCTGTCGCTTCAGACGAGCCACCAGCACCTTGTAGGCCAAAATCAGGCGATTCATCTTCATACCACCCGAAGTCGATCCCGCACAAGCGCAGACAATCGAGCCGAAGATCAGCAGTACGATGGCAAACGAAGTCCAGGCGTTGGTGTCGGCCGTGGCAAAACCCGAAGTGGTCGTAAGAGCCACGAATTGGAAAATGCCGTGTCGCAGAGAGCTCCACAAAGTGGGGTAGATGTCGGAGGCCCAAAGGCTCAAGGCAATCAACACGCCACCCCCCAACAGAAAGAGAAGATAGGTGCGTGTCACCTCCGAGGTGAAGATATTGTTGCGGCTGCCCGCCACCGTGGAGTAGATCAATCCGAAGTGGGTACCGCCGATCACCATCGTACCGATCAGAATTGCCTCAATAAGCGGGCTGTCGAAGTAGGCAATCGAGAGATTCTTGGTACCGAAGCCGCAGGTGGACGAGGCCGACATTGCGTGATTGAGGGCATCAAACCAATTCATACCCGCCAGCTTCAGCAGCAGGGTAGAGAGGAGGGTCAGCCCCACATAGACCAGTAGCAGGATCTGCACGATGCGCTGGGTACGGAAGTGATAATCATCGTGCGAAACGGCCGAGAGCTCCACGTTGGAGAGCATCTTCTTCGAGCGGCCCATCGAAGGGAGGATCAGCAGGGCAAACATCACCACTCCGATACCGCCCACCCAGGCCGAAGAGGTACGCCAGAAGAGGAGTCCGCGCGGCAGGGCCTCGATATCGGTCAGGATGGAGGCTCCGGTGGTGGTGAGGCCCGAGACGCTCTCAAACCAGGCGTTGATCAGCGAGAACTCACCGCCCCACATCAGGTAGGGGAACATTCCCACGATGCTGGCCACGATCCACGCCCCGACCACGATGCAGTAGCCCTCCTTTGAGGTGATCTGCTCCTGGCGCGAGACGAAGAGTTGGGGGAAGGCCCCCAGCAGAGCAGTCAGCAGACCCGAGAGCAGCAGGGGGTAGTACGACGAATCGGGTCCCGAGTGGAAGGCAATGCCGGCACTCAGGAACATAAAGAGAGCGAAGACCAAAAGCACCACTCCGATATAGCGTACAACAACGTGGAAGCGCATAGACTAACGATTTTGGGCGTGCTTCGAGAGGGTGATGAGGGCATCCACCTTCTCATTGATCTCACGCAGTTCATCCTGAAACTCCCCCTTGGGACGGAAAGGAACCTTGAATTGGAGATACTCACCCAGGCTGCGGTTGATTCGCACGATGGGGTTCACGCAATAGAGCATCATAAAGTAGTAGAGCAGGAGCACCGTGGCAATCATCACCAGGAGGGAGATCAACACAGGGGTTACCGCCCGATAGGCATTCTTCTTGAGCTGTTCGGTATGGGGTGCCAACGAACTCTGCGTGGAGGTCATATAGTGCTGGATGGCGGAGGTCAGACGCTGATAGATCTCGTCGTAACGCTCGTGTTCGGCAAAGTCGGCCAGGGTAGGGGCCGGTGCCATTACCCGCTGCAGGGTAGCACTGTCCACCAGCGGTCGTCCCAACGAATCGACACGCCCCGCCGCCACCAGACGATCCAACGAGTCCACCAGGCGGTTGCGCTCGGCCAACTCCACCTCGTGGGCCTGTCGTTGGGCAAAGTGGGAGAGGTAGTTGTCGGTGGCAACCCGCAACTCGGCAATGGCAAAGGAGAGGGGATCGAGAAAACTCTTCTCCACCGCCTCCTCCTGCGCGATGCGGAGGGTCTCCTCCAGGCGGGTCAGACCCGCCCGACAGAGCGAGTCGTACTGGGCCTCGTGATAGAGCGTGAGGTGCAGATAGGCCATATTCTGCTGATGGGCTGCATCCAGCATCTCCTTGGCCAGCTCGATATTCCGCTGATTGGCCTTCAAAATATCCCCCGAACCGCGGCTCACGCGGTTCAACTCAAAGAGGGACAACAAGCCCGAAAAGAAGAGCAGGCAGACGATACTCAAAAAGGCCACCGTAACCCGCTTGCGTATTCCCTTCATAACGATTCCGTTTTACTTATGCGACAAATATACGAAAATGAGACGAGATTTCAACACTTCCCAAGGCGGTTTTTGCGAAAGGGAGGGGCGTTGCATCTCCCGACATCGCTTTTTACTCCACAATCTCGCCCGTCAGGTCGTGATTCTCCTCCATTCCGACCATCTTCACCTTCACAATCCGGTTGATGTAGCGTTTGTCGTAGGGAAGGCTTACACGACGGTAGTTGCCCGTATAACCGAACATCCGCCCGCGCCGCACGGTGCTCTCCACCAAAACCTCGTCCGTCTGTCCGATGCCTCCGCGACAAAAATCGGCGTGCAACCGCTCACAGAGGGCCTCCAGCCGCTCCACACGCTCGGTAGCCACCGACGACTGCACCTTATCGGGCATCTCCACGGCCGGAGTTCCGGGTCGCTCCGAGAAGGGAAAGATGTGAAGGAAGGCGGGGTTCACCTGCTCCAGGAGGTGATAGGTCTCCATAAAATTCTCCTCCGTTTCACCCGGAAAGCCGACAATCACATCGATTCCGATAAAGGCATCGGGCATCAGACGTTTCACCTCGGCGATACGTTCGGCAAAACGGGCCGAAGTGTAGCGGCGACGCATCCGCTCCAGGACTGAATCGGAGCCGCTCTGGAGGGGAATATGGAAGTGATGCTGAAATTTAGGTGACGCAGCACAAAATGCTATAATTTCGTCGGTTAGCAAATTGGGCTCGATGGAGGATATACGGTAACGCTCGATCCCCTCCACCTCGTTCAGGGCCCGCAGCAGATCGAGAAACGATTCACCCGTCGTACGACCAAAATCACCCGTATTGACACCCGTGATGACGATCTCTTTCTGGCCGCCGGCGGCGATGGTACGAGCCTCCTCCACCAGATCGGCAATGGGCATATTGCGACTCGAACCGCGGGCATAGTGAATAGTGCAATAGGCGCAGCAGTAGTCGCAGCCATCCTGCACCTTCAGGAAGGTACGCGTGCGATCGTTCGACGAGAAGGCGGCAAAGAAGCGCGTCAGGGAGTCCACATCGCAGGAGTAGACCTCCACGGGAGAGTTTCTCGACAGCTTGACCGTTCGTTTATATAAATCCCCCTTATCATTGTTACTCAACACGATAGAAACACCTTCAATTTTAGAGATTTCCTCGGGTTTGAGCTGGGCATAGCACCCCGTAACGGCGATGATGGCCCGGGGATTGCGGCGATGGATGCGGCGGATCAGATTGCGACACTTCTTGTCGGCGTGCTCGGTGACCGAGCAGCTGTTGATGACGCAGATATCGGCCTCGGTCTCCGAGGTGACACGCTCGAATCCCCCCTGCTCGAACTCACGAGCCAGGGTCGAACTCTCCGAAAAATTGAGCTTGCAGCCCAGGGTATGAAAACTTACTCGTCGCGACATAGCGGTCTTAAAATTGGTAATTATCGCGCTAAAATACGAAATTTGCGTGAAATTGAGAAAAAAAAGCTTACTTTTGTGACCTCTTAAGAGGTCAATGGGATTGGATATGGAATTTTTCCTCGACATAGCGCGTTACAGCTACCTCAACCACGCCTTTTGGGCGGCGATTCTCGCGGGCATCACCTGCGGGCTGATCGGCACCTATGTCGTGGCGCGACGGATGGTCTTTCTGGCCGGCGGCATCACCCACGCCTCCTTCGGCGGGCTCGGTATCGCCTTCTATTTCGGAGCCAACCCCATCTTCGGAGCCACCCTTTTTGCCATCCTCTCGGCCCTGGGCATCGAGTGGGCCGGGGAGCGGGGACGCATCCGCGAGGACTCGGCCATCGGCATCGTCTGGTCGGTGGGTATGGCCATTGGAGCCCTCTTTATGGCCCTCCGACCGGGTTACACCTCGGGCGACCTCTCTAACTACCTCTTCGGCAGCATCATCACCGTCACCGAAGGGGATGTGCGGGCGTTGGCCCTCCTGACCCTGCTGGTCATCCTCGGAGCTCTGGCGTGGCTACGCCCCATCATCTACACCGCCTTTGACCGCGATTTTGCCCGCAGCCAGGGGATCCCTACACGGTGGATCAGCTATCTGATGTCGGCCGTGACGGCTCTGGCCATCGTCCTCTCCATCCGCATTATGGGTATCGTGCTGCTGCTCTCGCTGCTGACCCTGCCCACCACCATTGCCAACACCCTCACGCGCGACTACCGCAAGATCGCCCTTGCAGCCCCGCTGACAGCCGTAGCCGGCAATATCATCGGCCTGATGATCAGCTACCAATGGGAGGTGCCCCCCGGAGCGGCCATCATATTTACCCTGACCCTTGCTCTTATTGCGGTAAAATTTGTATCTTTGTGGAACACTAAACAGAAGAGCCTGTAAATGAAAACCATCCATAAACTCGTACTGAAGTCCTACCTCGGGCCGCTGGTGATGACCTTCTTCATCATTATGTTCATCCTCTTGATGAATATCCTGTGGCGTTACATCGACGAGCTGGTCGGCAAGGGCCTCGGCCTCGATGTGATTCTGGAGCTTTTGGGCTATGCCTTGATTACGATGTTGCCGCTGGGTCTGCCGCTGGTGATGTTGTTGGCTGCCATTATGACGATGGGTAACCTGGGCGAGAACTACGAGCTGCTGGCAATGAAGTCGGCCGGAATGTCTCTCCCGAAGATTATGCAGCCGCTGATTGTGGTGGTGGGGTTGATTGCCGTGGGGAGCTTCTTTCTGATCAACAACCTGGTTCCCTACTCCTATCAGCAGATGTATAGTCTGCGCTACGACATCAAGAAGCAGAAACAGACCCTGGAGTTCCAGGACGGCCTCTTCTTCACGGGTATCGACGATATGAGCATCCGTGTTGATCACCAGGATCCCGAGACGGGGCTACTGACCAACGTATTGATCTATGACAACCGAGCCACCAACGGCAATATGACCACCACGATGGCCGACTCGGGCTACATCCGCCTCTCGGACGACAAACGATTTCTGCGCGTGACGCTCTACCACGGCGAGACCTACGACCAGACCCGTAACTCACAGAAGTGGTACAACGCAAGTGCTTTGAGCCGCCACGTCTTTGAGATTCAGAAACTCAACATCCCGATGGAGGGCTTCGATATGGCACGCACCAACGCCGAGGAGTTCAACAACGAGAATACAAAGAACATCAACGAGTTGGAGGAGGTGATCGGCACGCTGGAGGAGACCGTGAATACGGCAACAACCCGCTCCTATGAGCCCCTTCTCAAGGAGCACCTCTTCACCAAGGACAACACCGTGCTGGCCCTACCCGACAGCCTGCTCTACGACAAGTCGGGCTTCCGACCTGCCGAGGTACTCGACTCGATTGCCCGACTTGATGTGCGCGGCAAGGGGCGAATCTGGAACGAGGCCCGCGTGCAGGCCAAGAACTCGCGCAATATGTTCTCCTTCGACGAGACGGCCGCCAAGGAGTCGCTCAACCAGCTCTATCGCAGCAAGGTGGAGTGGCACCGCAAGATCTCGCTTCCGGTCTGCATTATGATCTTCTTCCTGATCGGAGCTCCGCTCGGAGCGATCATCCGCAAGGGTGGTCTGGGTATGCCGATCGTGATCTCGGTGATCTTCTTCGTGATCTACTACATCATCTCACTGATGGGTGAAAAGCTCGCCAAAGAGGGCACCTGGGAGGCCGTCTACGGAATGTGGCTCTCGGCCTTCATTCTGGCCCCGGTGGCCATCTACCTCACCTACCAGGCAACCAATGACTCGGGTCTGCTCGACCTGGATTGGTACATCGGCAAATGGAAGGCCTTCAAGGAGCGTCATCGCGAGCGTCGGGAGGCGAAGAAGAGCCGTGCGATTTCGAAATAAAAATCAGAACAGATAATGAACGCCAAGGATCTGCGAATCATCTTTATGGGTACGCCCGAATTTGCCGTACCCTCTCTCAAGGCCCTCGTCGAGGGGGGCTATAATGTAGTGGCGGTAGTCACCACCCCCGATCGCCCCGCCGGTCGCGGTCAGAAGCTCCACGAGAGCGACGTGAAGGTGGCGGCTCGCGAACTGGGACTTCGCATCCTGCAGCCCGAAAAGCTCCGTGACGAGGCCTTTGTGGCCGAGTTGCAGGCCCTGAAGCCCGACCTGGGGATTGTCATCGCTTTCCGTATGCTGCCTGAGGTGGTGTGGGCAATGCCCCGCCTGGGCACCTTCAACCTCCACGCCTCGCTGCTTCCCGAGTACCGCGGTGCAGCCCCCATCAACTGGGCAATCATCAATGGAGATCGGGAGACGGGTGTCACCACCTTCCTGCTGAACCACGAGATCGACAAGGGTGCCATCGTGGGACAGCTCCGTATGCCCATCGGGGAGGAGGATACCATCGGCACGATGTATGAGAAGCTGATGACGGCCGGCACGGGCCTGGTGCTTGAGACGGTGGAGCGTCTGGCAGCCGGAGAGGTAACCCCCATCGAGCAGGCTCACATCGACGAGAGCACGCTGCGTCCTGCCCCCAAGATCTTCAAGGAGGATGGCCGCATCGATTGGCGAAAGGAGGGTAGGGGGATCATCAACCTCATTCGCGGCCTCTCGCCCTATCCCGCCGCCTGGAGTGCCATTCAAAAGGGGGCACAGAGCGACCTGTCGGCCAAGATTTTCCGTGCCCGTTTCGAGGAGAGCACTCACAACGAGGTTCCCGGTACGGTGAAGAGCGACAACCGCACCTACATCAAGGTGGCCTGTCAGGATGGCTGGATCTCGCTCGAAGAGTTACAGTTGGCAGGCAAGAAGCGTATGGCAGTCAAGGAGTTGCTGCTGGGTCTGCGCGACGTGGAGGAGCTTCGTTTTCTCTAACTCACCCCACCGACTATGAGAAATCACACGTTTCAGGAGATCGAGCAACTCGATGAGTTACAAAAGGTGCTGGCCACGGCTCCGCCGACCTTGCGCCACTACGCCTTTCAAGGGATCAACTTCACCCTGGAGCCCCGCATAACCGACTTTCACTTCTCGGAGTGCATCTTCATCGGTTGCCGATTGAGCGAGGGACTGATGGAGCAGCTCGGGGATGATTGTCTGGTGCTGCCCGCACTGCCCCTCCCCTTCAATGCCTTTCCCGCCCACCTCTACTCGGCCGAAGAGCTCTACAACGGCTACCGACCCGAAGCTGAGGCGAGTTTTGAAGGGTGCTACGACACGCGGGTCTATCGCCACTACCTCGAAAAGGGGAAGCAGGCAAAGGATTTCGGAGAGACGCTGGGACGCTCGCTCCACGACCACTCGATCAGCGATGCCCTGCACGATCTGTTGCAGGAGTATGACGAGCGACGCGTGGTGGCAGTGATGGGTGGCCACGCCCTGAAGCGCACCGAGGAGGGGTATGCCCGAGTAGCCCGCATCGCCAAAGAGCTCACCGAACGGGGATCGCTTCTGATCAGCGGGGGCGGCCCGGGGGCAATGGAGGCCACTCACCTCGGAGCCTGGATGGCGGGGCGCACGGAGGAGGAGTTGGCTGCAGCCCTCGAGATGTTGCAGGGAGCTCCCTCGTTCCAGGATGCCGGATGGCTCGCCTCGGCCTTTGCCGTACGGGAGTGTTTTCCACAGCAGCAGGGGTTCCGGAGCATCGGTATCCCCACCTGGTTTTATGGTCACGAGCCCGCCACCCCCTTTGCCACCCACATCGCCAAGTATTTTGACAACAGTATCCGTGAGGATGGTCTGTTGGCCATCGCCAAGGGGGGCGTAATCTACACACCGGGAAGTGCCGGCACGATGCAGGAGGTCTTTCAGGATGCTGCCCAAAACCACTACGAAACCTTTGGTTACTCCTCGCCAATGATCTTCCTCGGAGAGGATTACTGGCGCAACGAGTTGCCCCTCTATCCGCTGCTGGAGGAGCTGTCGGCCCGCGGCAAATACCGCAATCTGCAACTTACGCTCACCGACCAGGTGGAGGAGGTGATTGCCACCATCGAGGCCTTTCGGGAAGAGTAAAAAAGAGAGGACAAAAAAACAGCAGGATTAAAAAATCCTGCTGTTTTTGTTTGGGCAGATAGGGCTACTTGAGATAGATCCAATACTTGGCTCGCCAACCCTCACCCGGAGCGATCGAGCAGAAGCCGGCAGCCTCGGGATCGGCGGCATTGGGGGCATTGGTCACCCACGACTGGGGCTCGGGGCAGCAGTAGGGTTGCTGACCACCGTTGTTCCAGAGCGTCCAATAGATACTCTTCTCATCCACCTCATAGCAGAGCTTGCGACCCGTCGTGAGGTGCTCGACCACCGCTCCACGGAAAGGCTTGCCATCCAGCTCCATCTCACGAAGCATAAAGGCAGCCTCCAGCGGCTCACAGTCGGTGGACTGAATACCCGTCGTCGGGAGATTGGCAAAGGGCTCCTTCAGAGGCATACGACGGCCCGTCGGGAGATTCTTCTCGCTCAACTCCACCTGCTCGCCCACCGCCATACGGAGACGATACTCGGCACCCGTGCCCCCCTCGAAGGGGATGGCAAGCGGCGTATGGAAGCCTACACCGATCGGCATACGCTCCCCGCTCTTATTGAAGAAGCAGACCTCCTGCTCCAGCCCCTTATCCGAAAGGCGATAGATCACCTTGCACTTGAAGGCGTGGGGGAAATCCTTGTAGATGGCATCGTTGGCCGCATTGGCATAGTAGCGGCACTCGATCAGCACCTCCTCGTCACGCTCCTCGGCCTTCGAGACCACAAAGGGCTGGCTCTTCAAGATCCCGTGGTGGTAGTTGTTCTCCTTGGGGATGGTAATGGGGTATTGATAGGTACGACCCTCAAAGGTATAGCGGCCCCCGGCGATGCGGTTGGGCGGGAAGAGCAGAGGCAGACCGAAGATCTGGGGACGACCCTTGAAGGTCTCCACCTCCTCGGCCGTGGGGCAGTGCAGCAACTCGGCATCGAGGTCGGTACGCCGCAAGCTGATGAGGTTGGCCCCCACCTCAGGAACGAGCAAAGCCGTGTAGTTCCCTTTCGAGAACTCCACGGCTTTCAGTCCGTTCCAATCAACGGAGCGAATCATTAGAGCAGGGCGTTGAGTTTGCCAACCAGAACCTCCTTCGAGCAGGCACCTACCTGCTTGTCTACAACCTCACCGTTCTTCAGGAAGATGATGGTGGGGATGTTTCGTACGCGGAACTTCATAGCGATCTCGTCGGCAGCCTCCACATCACACTTGGCGATCAGAGCCTTGCCCTCATACTCACCGGCCATCTCCTCGATGATCGGGGTGATCATACGGCAGGGACCACACCACTCGGCCCAGAAATCGATCACAACGGGCAACTCGGTTGCCGTTACCTCTGCATAATTCTCGTTCGTAATTGCTAATGCCATAATTGTAAATGTTTTAGTTGGTTGATAAATATTGTTAAAAAATTTGTTTGGTTCTATGCAATGGTGCACTTCATCTCTTGTTGGTCGAAGAAGTCGAGCAGCTCGGCCGTCACCTCCACCTTGTGTCGCTTCGAGAGGAAGCCGACCCGCACTCCGGTTTCGGGGTCGAAGATATTGAGGTGGAGCGTCGCCTTGCCCTTATGGTGCTTCACCAGACGTTGCAACTCCTCGGTCAGCTCGTGGTTCACCTCCGAGAGGGGGATCTGCACCGTGAGCGACTTGATGTTCTCCATCATCTCCGAGAGCTGGGTAATCCCCACAATCTTGAACTCCATCTCATCGGTCGGCACCGAACGGCCCGTATCCTTATCCCAGCGCATACGGGGCTGCACCTTACCGCGCACGAAGAGGAAGTAATCCTTGAAGAGGAAGTTGCGGAAATTCTCGTAATCCTTGCCGAAAAGGGCAAATTCGTGGGTTCCGTTGTAATCCTCCATCTTGAAGCGACCCCAGGGTTTGTTGGTGCGCGACATCATATTCTGCACGTCAACAACCATACCCGCCACGGCAACCTCGCGGTTCTTCAGTTCGTCGAGGTGATCCAGATCGCTCAACTGTACCCGGCACATATTGCGGATGATGACACTGTAAGCATCCAACGGGTGAGCCGAGAGGTAGAGGCCGATCACATCGCGCTCCTTGTTCAGAGTCTCCAGCTGGCTCCACTCCAGGCAGGAGGGCATCATCGGACGGCGGATATCGATCGCACCGCCACCACCAAAGAGGCTCTGTTGGGCATTGTTGCGCTCCTGCTGGTAACGTTGGCCATAACCGATCAGCTGCTCGATGAAGCTCTGCGGATCGTTGGGGGCCGAGGCGAAAAATTTGCAGCGGTGGCTCTCCGAGATGGTATCAAAGGCTCCGGCCAGGGCCATATTCTCCAGACACTTGCGATTCACCACCGAGAAGTTTACACGCTCGATGAAGTTGTAGATATCGGTATAGGGGCCATTCGCCTTACGCTCCTTGATGATCGACTCCACGGCAGCCTCACCCACACCCTTGATGGCAGCCAGACCGAAACGGATATCTCCCTTTTCGTTGGCCGAGAATTGGCGCATCGACTCGTTGATGTCGGGGCCCAGCACATTGATACCCATTCGCTTGCACTCACTCATATAGATCGTGAGCTGCTCAATGTTCTGCAGGTTGCGGGTCAGCACGGCAGCCATATACTCCGACGGATAGTTGGCCTTCAGATAGGCGGTCTGGAAGGCAACCCACGAGTAGCAGGTGGCGTGCGACTTGTTGAAGGCGTAGGAGGCGAACTTCTCCCAGTCGGCCCAGATCTTCTTCAGGATCTTGGGGTCGTGGCCATTCTTCTGACCACGCTTCAGGAACTCGGGGCGCAACTCATCCAGCTTCGACTTGATCTTCTTACCCATAGCCTTGCGCAGCGTGTCGCTCTCGCCTCGCGTGAAGCCGCCCAAAAGACGCGACAGAAGCATCACCTGCTCCTGATAGACGGTAATGCCGTAGGTGTCCTTCAGGTACTTCTCCATAATGTCGATGTCGTAAACGATAGGCTTGCGGCCGTGCT
>JAZSCB010000010.1:0-15165 GCA_045602705.1 Alistipes sp. | reverse complement strand
TGATAAAGGGAGGGGTTTCTTTCCCCGAGGGGGGGCCCTCCGGGTCAGGTGAAGATCACGGTGATTCGTGAGACGCGCGCTGTGAGCTACGCAAAATAGTGTCAACAGACCCGGATACGCCATTCGGCTTCATTGACATTCCCTCCCCAGCCCCTCCCTTTGATAAAGGGAGGGGTTTCTTTCCCCGAGGGGGCCCTCCGGGTCAGGTGAAGATCACGGTGATTCGTGAGACGCGTGCTGTGAGCTACGCAAAATAGTCTTAACCGAAACCAATAGAGAAGGGAGTGCTCAAGCACTCCCTTCTCTATTATTTACATTAGGTAAGTGAATTTTTAGACAAGGCGGCGGATGGAGGTCTGATTTGTGAGTTGCATCGTTTGCAGATCGAGACCCTCCAAGAGGAGCAGACCGGGGCGTTTCCCCTTCTCGACGCTTCCCAATTCGTGGTCGAGCCCCAGGGCGCGGGCTCCGCCCAGGGTGGCCCAAAGGAGTCGTTCGGCCAGGGGGATCTCTTCGCCCAACATTCGCACCTCTTCAAGCATCGAGAGGCTCTGGTTGGAGGCCAGCGAGTCGGTGCCGAGGCAGATGTGGCCTCCTCGGCGGCGCAGCAACTCCACGGGGGGGCGGAGGTGGCTGATGAAGTCGTTGGAACGGGGACAGAGACACCACCAGACGGGGGCGGAGAAGTGATTGGTGATTCGATCGAGATCCTCCTCGTCGAGGCAACAGTTGTGGATCAGCATCACCGAGCGGTCGGCGGGCACGCATTGAATGAGTCGATCAGCGGGGCCGTCATAGTGAAGAAAATCGCACCGAAAGCCTACCTCCTGATACCAGTTCCAGAGCCGCCCTTGTTGCCGGAAGAGCTCCTTCTCGGCCGGACTCTCCAGAAAGTGGATCGACAGAGGCCCTTTGCCCGTGTGACAGAGCTCCCGAAAGGGGGCCTCCTGCACCGAGTAGAGGGAGTGGGGTGTGGCCGAGGTGTGGGGGTGTTGAAGCAGGGGTTGCAGATGGTTGGTATGGTCGCACCGCAGACCGAAGAGCTCGGTGAAAGTGTGGTAGCGGATCGGACTTTGGGCTTTGACGGGGAAGCTGCTCTCGCCGTTGGCTACATCGCCCACAGCCATTACCCCCTCGTGCCACATTGTGGCATCGGCCTCTCTCACCGCTTGCAGTCGCTCCTCCTCCGTGAAGCGGTGGCGCACCTCGCCCATATGGCGGGCAAAGGCGGCAAAACCCTCCCCGGCAGGGATTGCCCCCTTCAGGTAGGAGAGCTCGAGGTGGCAGTGGCTGTTGACCCACCCCGCTATCAGGGCTCCGGCATAGAACTCCGTAAGGGGAGAGCGGTCGGGTTCGTCAAGCGACCTCACCGCGAGAATCTCCCCCTCGGGGCCCACCTCAACGAGTGGATTTTTCAGCCATCCCTGCGGAGTCAGCAGGAAGTGTGAGGCTATCCGCCTCGATCTGACGAAGGAAGTCATTGGCAAAGATTCGGATGTTGAGATGGTGTTGGTAGAGGGTGTCGAGAGCCTCCTCGGCCGGCATCTTGTAGTAAATCTTCAGGTCGTGCAGGGTGATGTGGGGTCGCTTGCGCTCCGAGCTGCGGCTCGGATGCCAGAAGCTGAGCTTCAGACGGCGAATCGAGGTGTCGGCCTTCATCAGACGCGTGATCTCCTCCATCTCCTCGCGGCGCAGGGCGATGCTCTGCACACCGGTCGTGGTGCTATCATACTTCTCCATCTGGAAGTAGAAGCGCAACCCCGAATTCTCATCCAGCGAGTCGATCCGATAGCGGGTCGTAATACGGTAGTCGCCCGGGCGGATCGAATCGAATTCGAAGAGCAGCAGCGTGGTATCCTTGAGACGCGTGACACGAATCAGTGAATCGTGATGGATGATTCGCTCCGAGAAGCGACGGGCCACGTTGTTGACCGTATCGAGGTCGGCAACGGCCTTGTCCAGTCGCTCTCCCTCGCGCTCCAGCATCGTGATGGCGAGCTCCACGACATCGCCCAGGCGGGCACTCTTACGCTTCGAGAAGTTGCCGATGGTGTACTGCACATCCTCGGTGGTATAGCCATAGCGGGCAAAAATCGGCTCATAGACCAGCAACGAGTCGCGTTTGGGGTTGCTGTTCTTGAGGTAGCTGTTGGCGAGGAAGGCGTCGTGGAAGATCAGGGCCAGCTCCTCGTCGGGAATGATGGTGTGCTTCTTGCACCCTGCACTGCCGCAGAGCACCAAAAGGCAGAGGCCAAAGGTTACTATTTTGCGTATCATAACTCGTCGTTTTTTACTCTCTTTTCGGGGCGGATCATACTCCGTACCGTCAGTTGGGAGATGGTGGCCACCACGCCGGCAAAGGCCAAAAGTGTCACAACCAGATCGCTCCAGCGGAACTCTACGGGATAGCTCTCCACGATAAAACTCTCAACGGGCATCTTCACCACTCCGAGGTGTTGTTGCAGGAGGGTGATCCCCACTCCCAGTACCAGGCCGATCAGGGCTCCCAGCCCCCCGATTAGGGCCCCCTCACCCAGGAAGATGCGGCGGATGAAGCGATTGTCGGCTCCCAGGGCCCGCAGCGTGAACTGCTCTTTGCGCTTCTCGAGAATCAGCATCACCAGGGCTCCCACCATCGAGAAACTGGCCAGAATCAGGACCAGCAGGGCGATGAAGAAGATGCCCCATTTCTCGTAGGTCATAATGTCGTAGAAGGTGGGGCGCAACTCATAACGCGTGCGGACACGGAAAGTGTCGCCGATGATTGCTGCCACTCGTTGCTGCACCTCCTCGGGGCGGGCTGAAGGGACCACCTTCAGTAGCAGG
Organism: Alistipes sp.; assembly: GCA_045602705.1. Lineage (GTDB taxonomy): Bacteria > Bacteroidota > Bacteroidia > Bacteroidales > Rikenellaceae > Alistipes. Next base: position 12,339 of record JAZSCB010000010.1, on the reverse strand, counting down.
GCGGTCGATTTTCCCTCGCTTTGGAAGAGTTCATCCACCGTTTGGCGGGGCAGGAGCAGGTATCGCTCCTCGCTCTCGGCGTCGAGCACAAAGTTTCCCGTCACCACCACTTCGCGGCGGGTGTAACCCTCCAGCGGCAAAATCGACGAGAATCCGTTACGCTTCAGGGCATAAATGGAGATCTCCTGGTCGAGGTACCCGCGCAATCCAAGCATATAGGCCAGCGTACGTCCGATTAAGGCCTTGTCGCCCCCTTCGTCGAGGCTGTATCGGCCCGAGGCAAGGGCCTCTTCAATGGGGAAGAGTTTGTGGTAGCCCGTCTCCACGCCGCGCAGGGTCACCTGCTGTTGCCGCTCCTTGTGGCGTACCAGGGCATTCTGCTCCACCACAAAGCCGAGGGCTTCGACACCCTCTACTTGTTGCAGGCGGGCCGTGTCGAGCTCCGCCGAGGGGAAGAGTACTCCGCTCTTCGGGGTGATGGTGAGGTCGGCGTCAAAGGCCGAGGCCATCGACTTGATGAGCCCCTCGAAGCCGTTGAAGACCGAGAGCAGGATGATCATTGCCGCCACCGGCACAGCCACAGCCACTACGCTCACCCCCGAGATGAGGTTGATCACCGAGTGCGACTTCTTCGAGAAGAGGTAGCGGCGGGCAAAGCGGAGCGTCAGCATAGTGCAGCGGGTAGAGGGTTACTCCTTGAGTTTCTCCTCGATGTTGCGGATATACTCCAGCGAATTGTCGAGGAAGAACTGCAGCTCAGGGACAATCTTCATCTGGTTCTTGATGCGGCGACCCAACTCGCGGCGCAGGAACCAGTTCTTCTCCTCGATGGCCTGCAGTACCTCCTCCCCCTTCTCAAAGGGGAAGATGCTCACATAGACCTTGGCATAGCTGAAGTCGGGTGACACGCGCACGGCCGTTACCGTGAGCAGCGTACCCAGCGTATAGGCTTTACCCTCACGCTGAAAAATCTCGGCCATATCGCTCTGAATCTGTCGGGCGATCTTCTGTTGCCGAATCGACATAGTCTCCATCATACTTGTATCTCGTTTTTGTTTGTTCTTGTTTTTTCAATATTTTATCGACGACGGGTATTGCGCCCCGAGGTACGTTTGTTGCCCGAGGAGCTGCCTCCCTCGGTCTTGTAGCCGAACTCGATGCCGCTCTTCTGGAGCTTCTCACGCTTGATGAACCAGACATCAAAGCCCTCCTTGTTGAAGCGGTAGGAGAGACCCACCGTGATCATAATGTTGTCCATCGGTGAGCGTAAGGGTTGGGCTGCAAAGGGATTCTCGGGGCCGTCGGTGGCACTGTCGGCATACTTGTTACGGTTCTTCAGGGCATCGCCCAGGCCGAAGTAGTAGCGGCCCTTCAGCTGGATCTCAAACTGCCCCACCAGGAAGGAGGCTCCGGCTCCGAAGGCAAGGCCATAGCCGAAGCGGTTATCGCGGGGGAGCTTGAAGTTGTAGTCGAGCCACTCCTCGGAGAGATTCTCGTTCTGATAGGTCGATTTGAAGCGGTAGCTGAAGGTGGCTGCCGCCTCCAGGAAGATACGGGCCCGCTGCTTGATGTAGAAGTGGGGTTGCCAGACGATCGGCAGCGAGATGGTATTCACTCGGCGGGAGTACCACTTGTACTCCTCCTCTTCCATCCAGGGGTTGGTGGCAAAGGAGTAGGCACTCTCCATCCACTCCAGATCGATGCCGAAGCCGCCGGCGAAACGCTGCTTGCCATAGTGTCGCCACGAAACACCACTCGTATAGAGCCCCCAGGTGGGACGCGTCTCCTGTTTGGGGTAGATGCGTGCCGTACCCATTCCATAGCCGCCATAAACGCCCAGGGTGTGCTGTGCCGAGGCCGGCAATGCCGAACCCAGCAGCAGGAAGGCTCCGCCCAAAAGGGCCCAATAGATCTTTTTTATCTTCTTCATAGGCTGAATTTCCGATTAAAAACCACCTGTTCGGTTGTTTGTGCCCCCGCCGAGACGATTGTTCGAGGAGCCCATACTGCTGCCACCGAAACCTCCGCTGCCGGTTGAACGGGAGTTGCCGCCTCCCAGGCCGCCGGCTCCGCCAAAGGCTCCGCCGAAGCCGAAGCCACCGCCCGAGTTGCCGTTCTGGTTCTCCACCTCACCTCGACGCTTGGCCTCCTCCTCGGCCAGCTTCTGCAGGCGTTGCTCCTCGCGGGTGTCGAGCAGCTCGATGAGGTTCTGCATCGTGACAGGACGGAATAACTCACCCATATCCATTGTCAACTCCATCTCCCAGTTGGCCTTCGTGGTGAAGGTCTCGGCCCCCTGCTCGTCGATGTAGAGCTCCGACCGCTCGGGCTGACGACGCTCCACCACATTGCCGGTGTCCCACTTGCCGTTGCCGTTCAGATCCTCCACCAGGCGCAGCTGGATGTCGCCCGGGGAGATGTAGTTGAACTGTACGGTACCACCCGTGACATTGAGCTTCTCCTCGATGAGTTTGCCGCTGCCGTTGAGCAGTTGCACGATGTATTTATACCCCTTTTGACGGGGGGTGAGGTTCACCTTCACGACAGCCATCTTATTGGGGTCGATGGTGGTGTAGCTGTTGCCGATGGAGTCGTTCTGCAACCCCGCCACATCGGTAAAGGTCCCTTTGGGGATATGGAGGCGATACTTCGAGGCATCCTTCCAATCGGCATCCAGATACCAGCGACGCAACTTGGCCGTATCGCGGCGGAAGCGGCTCTTGACCCGTACGGGATCCTTCCCCTCCTCCTCGAGGAAGAGCTCCACGGCAGTTGAGTCGAAGCGCACCAGCGGATAGTCGAAGTCGAAGCTCACACCCTGCTCGGGATTCACCTCGCCCGAGGCGATGGAGACCTTGAAGGGGTTGGGCTTTTGGGGCTCGATATACTCCTCGCCGGCAGCCAGAGCCTTCTCGCGCTCCTTCTCCTGGCGTTCACGCTCCTTCTGCTCCTCCTTCGACTCGACATAACGCCACGCGAGCTTCAACTCTTCGGTGTGCTCCACCAGTTGGTTGATTGAGTCGTGTTTGAAGTAGGTGATGCGGCCCCGAATGGTGTCGGGCAGCTGCTCGGCCGGGAGGTTGAACCAGAGGGCGATGGTGTCGCGGCCAATGGTCTGCGGGTCACGGATAATCTTGTCGTCGGGAATACTGTCCAACTCGAGCTTCACGATCTGGGGGCGTGCGGCTCCGAAGTGGAGCAGGGCCTGGTGTTGCAGCGGTCGCACCGCCTCGGCCAGACGCTGACGCTTAAAGGTGACGTCGGTGAACATTCGGAAGTAGAGTTGCGGGTCAGCCACCAGGTATTGACGCAACGAGTCGTACCAGATGGCGAAGTCGGGCAGTTCGGCGGGGTTGATCTCCTCGTCGATGAAGCCCACCTGATCCACCGAGGGGTCGTAGAGCTGGTTGGTGTTGGTATCCTCGATGGCATAGACGCGATAGCGGATGGGCTTGAGGTTCTGGGCGATGAAGATACCGTTGTTCTCGGCACGACCGATGACGGCCGGCTTGTGGTTGAAGAGGGTCGAGTCATACTCCTCGTGATACTCGAGCGAATCGGCGGGGAAGAACCAGATGAAACTCTTCGATACAGAGTCGGCCTTGTAGCTGTCGGCCGTATAACCCGAGCAGACCATCGAGTCAACCTCGCCGCCGGTCGAGAAGACGTAGCGCAACGAGTTGAGGGGGTTTCCCTCGTTGTTGTCGCGGATTGCGGAGCCGAAGTTGAGGGCGTAGGTCTGGTTTTCGAGCAGCGTATCCTTGATCTGGATGACGATGCCGCGGCCACGCACCGTGATGGTGGGTTTCTTCTTCATCTGGGGCGAGGTGAAGAACTCCTTTTGCTGATCCTTCACCTGCACAAACTCATCGAACTCGATGAAGATTTCGCGTTTGGAGCCCGTCAGCGGGTAGTGAGTGGTGTGGCTGGCGGGAGTCACTCCCACAATCACCGGAGGCAGCGTATCCTTCGGCCCGCCCGTTAGGTTGGTGTTGATGTTGGCGCACCGGATGGTAAAGGCGGCGCAGAAGAGCCCCATCATCAGGCAGCTGCTCCAAAAGCGGAGCTGGCGGTGGTTGTTGCTATTTTGTTGCATAGAGTCTTTTCGCTTTTTGTGTTACGCTTCCGTGTCAGGCTCTTCGGGTTGCTCTGCTTCCTCCTCCGGGGCGTAGACATAGATGGTCCAGCCGTTCTCATCCTCGTAGGGCGAGACGCTCTGCCACGAGGCGAAGCAGATCGAGAGGTTTTTGTTTTGAGGCTCCCCCTGGTAGCCCTCGCTCAAGGGACGAACGGGGTATTCGGGGAAGGCGGGAATCTCGGCATCCTCACCGCAGAGCTCTTTGTAGGTCAAGGGGCGCAATCCGTAGCCGCGCTGGCTGCGGTTGAAGAGCAGCAGCAGGTAGGTACGGGGTGGTAGGGTGAGCTTCGCATCACCCGAGGCGTTGCTCGAGGCGCTGTAATCGAAGTCGCGGATCGAGTTGTCGCTTCGGTGGCGCAGGCGACCCACCTCGGCCTCCTCAAGAGAGGCGGCATACCACATTTCGGGCTCATCAACCGCAAAGACAAAGAGTTTGGACCCTTTGAGAGTAGAGAGGCTTCCCCCCTCGATGATCTGGGTGTTGGAGCGCACGGTACAGGTGATGTCTGGAAAGAAGAACTCGTTGAATATCATCCAATTGCCACTTTTGTAACGGCTTTCGGTCTTGTTCAACTCGAAGGTGACCGAGAGGTAGAGGTGGGGCAGATTCTCCACCAGCGCAAGTTGCGTGTAGCCGTAGAGACGGTTGGTGGGATCGACCACCAGCACGTAGAGCGAGGAGATTCCGGAGGCATCCACCTGCTGGGAGGCTCCGTGGCCGTCGATCAGGCAGTTGGTACCCACCCGCTCGGCCTTGAGTTGCTTTTCCGGGTCGCGCTTGTTGGTCAGGATACCCTCCAGGGCATCGTTGTAACTCTGTGGGGCGTAGAGGGCCGTGTCGGCCGCATAGCCGTAGAGCAGGATGTTGTTCAGGGGCAGCTTCTCGTTGCTCTTGACGCTTGTATAGGCCTTGACGACCACCGAGGTACAGAACTCCACATCTTTGCCGCAGCCGACAAAGAGGAGTAATCCCATCAGGGCCAAAAGCCACTCTCTGATCCGTTTCATCTATTTCTCATTTTCCAATTTTCGTAATAAATCCCCGAAGCACTCGCCCGTGAGGGGGTGGCGACGGTGGGGCATCAACTCACACAACGGGCGCAAGACAAACGTTCGCTCCGCCATTCGGGGATGGGGGATGGTGAGTCGTTCACTCGACACCACGCGGTCGTCGTAGAGCAGAATGTCGACATCCATAGCGCGTGAGGCATAGCGTTGTCCGCTCTGCTGCTTCTCTCGGGCCTCGGCCGTGCGGTCGCGGCCTAACTGCTGCTCGATGCGCTGGGTGGCGTTGAGCAGCTCCTCGGGCTCCAGTGAGGTCTCGACCTCCACCACCTGGTTCCAAAACGAGGCCTCGGCCTCAAAGCCCCAGGGCTCACTCTCGTAGTGGGCTGAGGCGGCAGTTACGGAGCCGATCTGCTCCCCAATCAGGCGGCAGGCCTCCTCCAGCAGGCGACGCTGGTCATCCCGATTCCCTCCGGTGATCAATACGGCTCGTGCCATCACTTCAAGCGGTTGATGCGCTTGCTTACGGCGAGCGCAAAGTGGGTAAAGATGATGGTCGGATTGCCATTTTGGCTCAACTGGGCCATCGCCGTCTCGATCTCGGCTACCAGGGGTTCGATGTTTTGGTTGCCGATGAAGGGGGCGAACTTGCGGCAGAAGTCGGCCTCCTCGCCCCAGAGGTAGCTGATAGTGCCCAACCCGGCGTGGAGCAGGTAGCTCTCGCGCAGCAGACGTACGCTGTCGATGAGCAGTTCGCGCTGCTGTTCGCGCGAGAGTTGGGCTGCCTCGTCGGCCCAGCTCAACAGCTCCAGGTGTTTGTCGTTGTAGCTCAGGCGCATCAGCTGACAGAAGAGGGCGAAGTTCTCGCGGCGGCGGGTATCCTCCTCCCCCTCGACCAGGTGGCGCAACTCCATCAGGTTGCCTCCCGCCAGGCGGGCCCTGTTGCGGGCCTCTTGGGGATCGATGATGCCCCGTCTGATCGCCTCCTCGGTGAGCGTCTCGATCGAAAGACGCGGAACGGCCACCTCCTGCGTACGCGAGAGAATGGTCTGCAACAGTCGCTCGGGGTGCTCCGAGACCAGCAAAAAGAGGGTGCGCTCCCAGGGCTCCTCCAGGATCTTGAGCAACTTGTTGGCTGCCTCCTCATTCATCGCCTCGGGGAGCCAGATGATGACACACTTATACTTTGCCTCGAAGCTCTTGAGGGCAAGCTTTTCGATGACGCGGTCGGCCTCCTTGGCTGTGATCATCCCCTTGAGAGTCTTGCCCAGGTCGAGTTCCTCGTACCACATTTGGGGTGAGAAGTAGCCCTTGTGGGTGGCGAACAGTTGACGGAATTTGGGCAGAAACTCGTCGCTGAGTACCACCTCGCCCGATTTCTTGCCCTGTTTGTTGACCGGGAAGACCCAGTGGAGATCGGGGTGGGCCAACGCCTCGGCTTGACGGCAGTTGGGGCACTCGCCGCAGGAGTCGCCATCGTGGCGGTTGGTGCAGTTCAGATACTGCACATAGGCCAGGGCCAGAGGCAGAGCCCCCGTGCCGGCAGCTCCGCTGAAGAGTTGGGCGTGGCTGATGCGGCCCGTGTCGATGCTCCGCACCAAATGGGCCTTCAGCTCCTCCTGTCCGATGATATCCTTGAATTGCATACGCGTTTTGTTATCTTGTTGGGTTGCCGCCTCGATGCATCACGGAGCGTACCATTGCCCGCAGGTCAATTTGCTCCTTGCGTACCAGGTAGAGTATGTAGCCCGCCAATAGCAGGGTATTGAATCCATAGTGCAGCCAGGGGAAGGCGAGGTAGCGGGCTGCCGACTCTCCGAGGTAGAAGAGGGCCAGGGCCACCACCACAAATTCACCCATTCGTCGCAGGTCATAGGGTACGGGGTAGTAGCGACGCATCAGGGCGTAGCTCACGGCGACCATTGCCGCCTCCGAGATAAAACGGGCCCAAGCGGCTCCGTAGTATCCCCAGCGGGGAACCAGCAACACATTTGCTGTGATGGCTGCCGCCAGACCCGAGAAGGTGACCCACATCGCCAATGAGGTGCGCTCCTCGCGCTTGTACCAGAAGGAGAGGTTGAGCCAGATGCCGCTCAATACGTTGGCTCCGAGTACCACCGGCAGGATGAAGATACCTTCGCGGAAGGAGCGACCCACGATCAGGGCGAAGAGCTCCTTAAAGAGGGCGATGCCCAGGAAGATGAGCATCGAGGCCATCACGAAGTACTTCATTGCTGCGGCATTCATTGTTACGAAGTCCCCCTTTTTGTAGTTGGCCAGGAAGAAGGGCTCGGCGGCCAGGCGGTACATTTGCGTAAAGAGCATCATCACCACGGCAATCTTGGTGATGGCACCATAGATGCCGAGCTGGGCCATTGCATCCTCGGGTACGAGGAACTTGATCATCTGACGGTCGAGGAACTCACCGGCCGTGCCGGCAATGCCGCTCACCAGAAGCGGAAGCGAGTAGACCAATACGCCCCCCATTACGGCCCAATCCACCTTCGGGAGGGTTCGATCCACCGTGCGAAGCAGTAACAACAGCGTAACGACGCTTGCTGCAAAGTTGGCCACAAAGACCCATCCTACCCCGAAGTCGGAGGCGTAGAGACCCAGGGCTCCGAAGAGGAATGCGAGCGAGACGTTGATCACCACATTGACCGCCTTCAGGAGGACAAAGGTGCCCGAACGCCCCTGCTCACGCAGCCGCGAGAAGGGCATCATCCCCCAGACATCGAAGAGGATGATCAGGGCGACCCAGATGATGTATTCGGGATGGGCTATATAGGCCTCGCCCATCCATTCGGCCACCTGCTCCCGGCCCAAAATAACCAACAGGGCAAAGAGGGTGGCCGCGTAGAACGACATTCCCCAGCAGGAGGCGAAGAGGTTTCGTTTTTGGGCTTGTACTTCGGCCGAATCTTTGGCGAGGTTGTGCGCCTCCCCCTCGGCCTCGGCCTTGGCAGCGAAGCGGAAGTAGCTCGACTCCATACCCATCGAGAGGAGGACCAATGCAAAGGGGATCAGGGCGTAGATATCGGTGACGATGCCATAGGTCTCGGGACCAAATACACGGGTGTAGAAGGGTGTGAGCAGGTAGCTCAGAAACCGAACCACAATGGTGCTGATTCCGTAGATCGCCGTCTGTTTTGCCAACTTTTCGAGCATCGTTTTCGTTTTGCTTGTTTATATATCTTGCAAAGATATATATTTTGGTCGATAAACACTCTTTTTTGGGGGCAAAAAGAGTGATTTGCAAAAAAACAAAGAGGAGAGCAGCCCAAACCCCCTCCCCTCATTGCGCAGCAAATCCTATAAGCCGGGGGAGCGCAGCGACTAAGCCCCTTCTTTTCAAAGGAGGGGTTTGGGGAGGATTGTCTGCACGAATGGGCAGAACCCGGCAAAAACAAAGAGGAGAGCAGCCCAAAACCACTCCCCTCATTGCGCAGCAAATCCTATAAGCCGGGTTCTGTCCCCGATGTTTTGGCACCGGGTCCCTATCATTTATCTACGACGGCAGTCTCCTGCCGCCTCCAGCAACCTACCCCCCGACATTGGACGAGCAACCCTTAATTGTCGGTATACACGGTCTTGCAACCCGCGAGACGTACGGCCGGTCGACATTGCTGCCGCCGCGGTGGGCTCTTACCCCACCTTTTCACCCTTACCTGCGACTCGGACGAGCGCGGGCGGTTATTCTCTGTTACGCTTGTATCCCCTCACGAAGATCCGGCCATTAACCGGCGCGGTGCTCTGCGTTGCCCGGACTTTCCTCCCCCTGTACCCAGACAGGCAGCGATAGGGCGGACTTGCGGGGCAAAGGTACGAAAAAAACGAACTCCGAAGGACGAAATGGTGAAAAAATCGACCTTCGGAGCTTGAAAAGGGAGGCTGAAGCCCTATTTGAAGAGCTTTTTCAGCGTCTGATTTACGATTTGTCGTGTGGCAGTCGTGGTGGCCGTCTGGGCCGCCTTGCCCAGAATCGTCTTGCCGCTACTCTTCGAACTGCCGGTCAGCGACTTGGCCATCGAGGTGCTCACGCTACGGATGAAGCTCGTGGCGGCGGCACCAATCAGGGTGCCGAGCAGGCCGCGACCTGCACCGCTCCGCTCCCGTTTGGCTCGCTCCTTCTCCTCGAGGGCGGCTCGCTTGGCCTCCTCTTCGGCGGCAGCCGCCTCGGCTGCTCGCTTTTCGGCCACCGCATTCTGCTCGCTGAGCACTTCGTAGGCACTCAGACGGTCAATGGCGGCGTCGTAGGCGCGGATGCCGACGGGAGCCGTGGCCATCAGTTGGCGACGCTGCTCGTCGGTGATGGCTCCGATCTGGCTCAACGGGAAGAGGATCTTGGCCCGCTCAACCACCGAGGGGGCACCTTTGGTGTCGAGGAATGAGACCAGGGCCTCGCCCGTGCCGAGCTCCATAATGGCCTCCTCGGTCGAGAAGTCGGGGTTGGTGCGGAAGGTCTGCGCAGCCGCACGTACCGCCTTTTGATCCTTCGGCGTGAAAGCGCGCAGGGCGTGCTGAATGCGGTTGCCCAGCTGGCCCAAAATCTCTTCGGGGATGTCGGTCGGCGATTGGGTGATGAAGTAGATGCCCACCCCCTTTGAACGGATGAGGCGTACCACCTGTTCGATCTTCTCGATAAGGGCCTTGGAGGTGCCGTTGAAGAGCATATGGGCCTCGTCGAAGAAGAAGACCAACTTCGGGAGGTCGGCATCTCCCACCTCGGGCAGATTCTCGTAGAGCTCCGAGAGCAGCCAGAGCAGGAAGGTGGAGTAGAGCTTCGGGTTGAGCATCAGCTTGTCGGCAGCCAGAACGTTCATTACGCCACGTCCCCCTTCGGTCTGAATCAGGTCAAAGATGTTGAAGGCGGGCTCGCCGAAGAATTTGTCGCCTCCCTCGCTCTCGATGGCCAGCAGCGAACGCTGAATAGCCCCGATCGAGGCCGAGGAGATGTTGCCGTATTCGGTGGTGTAGGCCTTGGCATTTTTTGCCACAAAGTCGAGCATCAGACGCAGGTCCTTTAGGTCGATGAGCAACAGGTTGTTGTCATCGGCAATGCGAAAGACGATATTGAGGACACCGCTCTGTGTCTCATTGAGTTGCATCAGGCGTGCGAGGAGCTGGGGACCCATCTCGCTGACGGTGGTACGCATCGCGTGACCCCGCTCGCCAAAGACATCGAAAAAGCGTACAGGAGAGCCTCCGAAGGCGGGATCGGTGATGCCGAATTCGGCACACCGCTTCTCAATAAAACCATTCATTGCACCGGCCTGGCTGATGCCCGAGAGGTCGCCCTTCATATCGGCCATAAAGCAGGGTACGCCCGCCTGGGAGAAGGTCTCGGCCAGCACCTGCAACGTCACGGTCTTACCGGTACCCGTTGCTCCGGCAATCAGTCCGTGTCGGTTGGCCATACTTCCCTCGATCGAGATTGCCCCCTTGGGGCCGTGTGCCACATAAAGTCGTTTGTCGGAAGTGTACATAAAGGTATCTTTTGTGCGTAAAAATCGGTTTTGTTTGCTATCTCAATGCAAAGATAACCTTTTTTAGCAAAAAAGTGTTCATTTAAGCGAAAGAGTACGATCTTCTCTCTTGACTTTCCCGATAGAAGATGTTGGAGGCATAGCTCCTGCAAATAGATAAAATTTTAGGCACGGATATGCAAATTTGGGATTTTGCTTTCGGAATTTTACGTAATTTTTTCCAACAAAGTTTTAGTGATAATAAAATAAATTTCTAATGATTGGCAGGTAAATCACTAGATGAATTTGGAACTTTACAGAAATTCCAGTAAATTTGCACCAATGCGCTGAACTACAGTAAGTTAAAAAATTAACTGATTACTGGGTGCTTTGGAAATTGATTGGAAATTACCATGAAATTGTTGTACACCTGTGATATATTAATCAAATATTATGTGTTAATTTCGACCAACAAGTCCGTTTTTGGGTGATGATTATCCCCAAATGGCTGCAAATGTGGCTACAAAACAAAAAATATAAGGAGTGCCAATCGCACTCCTTTATTTTTTATTCATTCTGAAGCAGTTAGGGCGATTCACCCCCCCCAATCAAAAACCGTAAAAAATCGGGCGAAATACCGTCCAATCCTCGAAAAATCCTCTGAGAAGGGGATGGGGATGAACAGGTTTACTTAGCGAGAGCCGTATGATGCCCCACGGAACACGATTATAGCCCCTGAAATGATACTACTTATGCTTGCCCCACTTTGGAGTGATACCTATAAATATCTCGAAGTGGATGCCCGGCATTGGGCGGGAGAGCACCGAGAGATACTCCTCGTTGAAGAGGTTGTTAATTGTACCTTTCAGCGAGAGATCGGCCCACTTGAACGCCAGCACCTTTTCGAGCGAGATATTGCTCATATAGTATTTAGGCAGTTTGCCCGTAAGCGAAATATCGTTCGAGGACATTGTGAATCGCTCGGAGTAGTAGCACCATTTATACATAAATGTCCATCTACGCCACGCGAGGCGACCCGTCACCGATGACGAGTACTCGGGAACATAGGGCAACTGCTTGCCTACCGATTGGTCTGCTGGGGTACGAGGCTCGCCGCAGTTTATCGAGGGGGTCCACGAGAAGGTGCCATTCAGCCCCAACTGCCACTCTTTGGCAAGGACAACATCCAAATTTGCCTTCATCTCTACTCCGTAGGCGTGTACATCCTTGATATTTTCGGGCGTGAAGAATCCTTTTGTGGTAGGCAACCATATAATCCAATCCTTGATAAAGGACTCAAACCAGTTTGCTGAGCCGCTAAGCGAATATACTCCCTTCTTGCCCACAGCGAACGACAATCCTGCATCGTAGGTCCAGCCACTCTCTTTTCGTAGGTTGGGATTTCCACCCGGGAGGAAGTAGAGGTCGTTGAGTGTCGGGAAGCGATAGTTGCGTGAAACAGAGGCTTTGGCTGTTATATTGCCAACTTTCGAAAGCACACCATCAACAAAAAATGCGGGTATAATCGGAGTCCACTCCTTGCCGAACATCTCCTCACGAACAACCACCGAGAGTCCCAATCTATCTATTGGTCGCCACTTGGCCGAAAGCGAGCCTGAAAGTTCGGGTCGTCCTTTTTTGTAGCCGACAATCGCTTTGTTGCCATCTTGACGAATGATGTTTTTATCCTCGCTCTCAACAAGGTGTTGATGCAGGGAGAGGTTGGCCGAG
>JAZSCB010000009.1:0-24362 GCA_045602705.1 Alistipes sp. | reverse complement strand
TTGATGCGGAGGCTGCTGTGGCACAATTGAAAACACATTTATTATTCGACCAATTATCGTTTCATACAACAAAAGCATGTAAACTTTTAACTTTTGTTGAAACATTCGAATTGTAATACAACTACATTGTAATATTATACTTAAGCAGAGGTAACCCCTCTGCTTTTTTTGTGTCGTTGTCCGGGCTTTCGGGCAGATATTCCTATGCTTGTAGTGGGTAACCGCAAAAAATGAAAAATTTTTGCCCTTGTTCCAAACCTTCCCGGACAAAGGCTCCCTATACTTTCAATGAAGCGACCTCAATCGCGCAGATATACATTTATGTTTAACCAATAAAACCAAAATCTATGGAAGTATTAACTATCGAACACAGCGCTTTTCAGCAGTTGATTAGCAAAATTGATGCAATGGGCGAGTTCATCCGCAAAGCCAAGTTAGAGCAGCAAAGCTCCCTTGACGATGATTGGGTAGATGGGCAGGCAGTATGCGAGTATCTCTGCATCTGCGACAAAACCCTGCAACGCCTACGCAGTGCTGGAAAAATCACTTACAGCACCATCGGCAACAAGTACTACTACCAGATTGCCGAAATTAAGCGTTGCCTGCGTGCTCACACAATCAAGAGTAGTGAGGAGATGCTGCAAAACCTAATCGCCCACAAACGAAATAGCAAAGCGAAGGCGAGTGCTAATGTTCAGTAAACCGTAGAGAGGTGGCTACAAACAGAAGCCATCTCTCTTCGATTTTGTCATTTCAAAAATTATTCGTAAATTTGTCGTAAGCAACTGTAGTTCTGAAGTTTGTATGGCAAAAGTCGGACTCGAAAACGACACCTTGAAACCTTCCAAGTGTCCCTCGAATTGGGAGTATAGTACTGGGCAAAGGCAATTGCTTGATATACAGAGTGGAGAGCAGATGGACAGACTCTCGTTTTCCGCTCAAAAAACAAAGAAAACCCCTTGCAGACATCTGTGAGGGGTTTTTGCTTTCCCCAATCTTGACAATGTTGTGCTCTAATCTGCGACTACTTCATTCGTGTTTAAAATCAGTCGCACGAAATGAGCTAACACAATGAAATCCACAACAGAACTGGAGGAACTAATCAAAGGCCATTAATAATCTTGTAAACGAAATGTTAAAATTAATTGAGCGTGATAATTATCTCTCCGATGTGTGGGTGTTGTGCCTAAAAATCGTTACCTTTGGGGTGAATTTATTGTGATTAAACTTTTTCAAGATGACCGAGAAAGAGAAGATGTTGCGTCAGATGTTGTATGACGCGAACAACGATTCAGACCTTATCGAGGAGCGCAAGGTGGCGAAAGACCTCTGCTACGATTTCAACCATTTGCGCCCGTCGGATACCATTGGGCAGCAGCGGATTATGCGCCAACTATTAGGTAAAACGACGGGCGATAGTTTCTGCATTGTGGCTCCTTTCTGGTGCGATTACGGCTATAATATCGAGATTGGCGAGAACTTCTTTGCCAACCACAACACGGTGATTTTGGATGGCGCGAAGGTGAAGTTTGGCGACAATGTTTTTATTGCTCCCAACTGCGGTTTTCACACGGCGGGACATCCCATTGATGCCGAGCGCAGAAATCGAGGTTTGGAGTATGCCTATCCCATCACGGTGGGTGACAATGTGTGGATTGGTGCGGGCGTGCAGGTTATGCCGGGCGTAACGATCGGCTCGAATGTCGTGATTGGCGGTGGCTCGGTGGTGGTCAAGGATATTCCATCGAATGTGGTTGCGGTGGGCAATCCCTGCCGTGTTGTGCGCCCGATTACCGACGAGGATAAACTCAAATCGTGGGATAGAGAGTAGAGCACAAACGATATAAGAGAGAAAAAGTTTCGGCTTTTTCTCTTTTTGTTTTTGAATTATGCGTAACTTTGTAGAGAACAAAAACCGAGTAGTATGACACCGCAAAAGTTTATCAAAAAGTTTCGTGAGGCGTTTGGCGATGCGGCGCCAATGCCTATCGCCTTTTGGTACGGAGATAGTGCCGTTAATAGCGACAGCCGTGTGCCGCGCTGTATGATTGGCGCAATTCGCAAAGTGTGCGACGGTAACCCATTGACACTCACCGCCGAGAATGTGCAGTGCGGCGGTGGCAGACTATATACCGCCTTTCGCCCGATGTTCGAGGGGGTACCTGTGTTCGTGTCAAAGATCGAGCACTATAAACAGACTCCCGAGCAGGTGAAGGAGTATGTTGATTGTCTCGATATCGTGATAACGGATAAACCCTATCTCAACTTTTTAAGTGTAGATAAATTAGATAGTTGGGAGGGTGTTGAGGCGGTTGTCTTCTTTGCTGCGCCCGATGTTTTGTCGGGACTCTGCACTTGGACATTTTTTGACAACGATGCGGAGGATGCTGTTGTAACAAAGTTCGCTTCGGGCTGTGCTGCGGTCGTTTCGTTTGCCACGGTCGAGAACCGCAAGAGTGGTCGTCGCTGCTTTTTGGGTATGTTCGATCCATCGGCACGCCCCCTCGTCCCGAAGAATGAATTGACCTTTGCCGTGCCGATGAGCCGTTTTAAGGAGATGTTGACGACAATGTCTGACTCGGCACTCTATCAGAAGGCTTTTTCAGTCGTAAGGCGCAGAATCAACGGCGAGATAGGATAATTGAGTGGTGCCGGAAAAGAGTGTCAACAAAATATTAGACAATATATAATATTTTGTTTTATAACCGAAACCCCGGATGATATCGAATATGGAGCCTGCTAAATAGACAGGCTCCATATCTTTTGTGCTATCTCCAATCCCACGCGGGGTGTGCGGGGTCTTCGGCGGTCAGGGCTTTTGCAAGGGATAGCCCCAAAGCCTTTGCGACACCCTCGCCGTATGTTGGGTCGGCTCGGTGGCAGTTGCGGATATGGCGTTGTTTGATAAATAGCTCTGCATCACCCATTGCACGCGCCGTATTTTCACAAGTGGCTTGTTGCTCCTCCTTTGACATTAATCGCCAAAGCTTGCCCGGCTGCGTGTAGTAGTCGCTATCCAACTCCCGTTCGTCATAGTTGTATACCTCGCCCCTAACTGCCAAAGGTGGCTCCTTGAGCGAGGGCCGGTCTTGCCACTCGCCATAGCTGTTTGGCTCGTAGGCAAGCGTGCGCCCGGCATTATCATCGGTGCGCATCTGTCCGTCGCGATGGTAGGCGTGGTGGGAGCAGCGTGGGCGATTGACGGGGATCAGATGGTGATTTACCCCCAGGCGGTAGCGTTGTGCATCGCCATAGGAGAACAATCGTCCCTGCAACATCTTGTCGGGCGAAAAACCGATGCCGTCGATGATATTCATCGGGTTAAAAGCCGCCTGTTCGGTCTCGGCAAAGAAGTTCTCGGGGTTGCGGTTAAGTTCCAGGATTCCTACATCGTGCAGTGGAAAATCATCGTGATACCACACCTTTGTAAGGTCAAACGGGTTGATATGGTACTCGCGAGCCTCCTCTTCGCTCATCAGTTGCACCTGCATCACCCAACGGGGAAATTCGCCCCGCTCGATGGCCTCGAACAGATCGCGCTGGTGCGACTCACGGTCTTTGGAGATTATCGTCTCCGCTTCGGCATCGGTCATATTCCTGATCCCCTGCAAAGTGCGCAGATGAAATTTGACCCACGTGCGGCGATTGTCGGCATTGATAAAGCTGTAAGTGTGGCTGCCGAAGCCGTGCATATGGCGGAATGAGAGGGGAATGCCTCGTGGCGACATCGTGATTGTCACCTGATGCAGAGCCTCGGGGAGCAGAGTCCAGAAATCCCAGTTGCTATTTGCCGAGCGCATACCCGTTCGCGGATCTCGCTTGATGGCGTGATTGAGGTCGGGGAATTTCAAGGGGTCGCGCAGGAAGAATACGGGCGTATTGTTACCCACCAAATCCCAGTTGCCCGTTTCGGTGTAGAACTTCATCGCAAAGCCGCGAATATCACGTTCGGCGTCGGCTGCACCACGCTCACCCGCCACGGTCGAGAAACGGACAAAGCAGTCGGTTTTCTTGCCCACCTCGGCAAATATCGAGGCTCGGGTGTAGGCTGTGATATCGTGCGTGACTGTAAAGGTTCCATACGCTCCCGAACCTTTGGCGTGCATACGCCTTTCGGGTATCACTTCGCGGTCGAAGTGGGCGAGTTTCTCCATAAACCACGGATCCTGCATAGTCACGGGGCCGCGAATACCGGCGGTTTGCGTATTCTGATTATCGGCAATGGGTCTGCCGTTCTCTGCCGTCAAATGCTTTTTATTCTTTTGATTCATATCGGATTATTTTTGATTGATTTTTGCCGATATTCCCAAAAGTGTGCCAAGAATAGACCGCGAGAAAAAAGGAGCGTTCCCCTTATATGCCCGCAAGACCTGCGGGCCGATGCGTTGTTGATTGGATGATCAGACCAATTTTGATCGAAAGCCCTTCTCGGCCTCCAGCAGTTCACGTTTCCGTTCAAGTTGTACTCCGTCGCGCGCTCCGTGGTAGCCGCCCAGCGAGCCGTCGGCAGCCACCACGCGGTGGCACGGAACTTCGGGGGCGAAGGGGTTGCGCTTGAGGGCTTGTCCCACGGCTTGGGCACTGCGACAGCCGATGCGACGGGCCAACTCCCCGTAGGTGATGGTGCTGCCCGCAGGAATCTTGAGCAACTCCAGATAGACTTGTCGCTGGAAGGGGGTGATTTGGGAGGAGGAGCGCACCCGCTCCTCCGGATCCGCTTGTCGTCTCTTGTTTCCCGGAGTATCCATACCACAAAGATACGAAAAACTCTTTTCGGGCCCGCATTGGCTCTCTAGATTTTTTTTCGATGTCGCGGGCAATAAATACCCTCTCTTTACCTTTTATATTATGGCGGAGGCTCTTCGGTGTAGGATTCCGGAGGGCGAAAGGGACCAAAACGGAAGAAAAATTTTGATTTTGGCCCTGCGTTTGGTACCTTTGCAGAGGAAAGCGATCCCGACTCTGCCGCAGGGTGGGGGAGGGGTTCCGACAGACCGAAAGCCGCAAGAAAAATCGAAAAAGAGAGCTTATGGTAAAGATTCTTTGGGTGGATGATGAGATCGAGCTTCTGAAGCCCCACATCCTCTTCCTGGCCTCGAAGGGTTACGAGGTGGATCGTTGCAACAACGGCTATGATGCCATCGATATGGCCCAGGAGGTGGCCTATGATTTGATCATCCTCGATGAGATGATGCCCGGAATGACGGGGCTGGAGACCCTCCCCCGCATCAAGGAGGTACGCCCCACCACGCCCGTCATTATGGTCACCAAGAGTGAGGAGGAGAATATTATGGATAAGGCGATCGGCTCGAAGATTGCCGACTACCTCATCAAGCCGGTCAATCCCAACCAGGTATTGCTCTCCATCAAGAAGCACGTCCACTCTCAGCAGCTTGTCACCGAGCAGACCACGGCCGACTATCGGGCCGAGTTTGGTCGCTTAAGTTCATCACTCCAGATGGCCTCCACTTTCTCCGATTGGTGCAGCCTCTACCGCCGCCTGACCAACTGGGAGATCGAACTTGCCGAGGCCGACGATTCGAGCATCCGCGAGGTGTTGGTCTATCAGAAGAACGAGGCCAACCAGGAGTTCTCGAAGTTTGTGCGGCGCAACTACTACAACTGGATCAATAAACGGGCGGAGGATACTCCCGTGATGTCGCATACGCTGATGCGCTCCAAGATTTTCCCCATGGTGGAGAGCCACGAAAAGACGACCCTTCTGCTGATCGACAACTTTCGCTACGATCAGTGGCGAGCCATCTCGTCGCTGTTGAGGGGCTACTACGATGTGGCCCTCGATGACTTCTATTGCGCCATCCTTCCCACCGCCACGCAGTATGCCCGCAACGCCATCTTTGCCGGCCTGATGCCCTTGGCCATCGACAAATTGATGCCCCAAAAGTGGCTCAACGACAACGAGGAGGGGGGTAAGAATCAACATGAGGAGCACTTCCTGCAACGCCTGTTGGCCCAGACGGGTAAAAACTTCAAGTACAGTTTCGATAAGCTGGTGCGACCCGAGGCGGGGCGTAAGTTGGTGGATAACATTCAACACGTCTATGAGGCCGACTTCTCGGTCATCGTCTACAACTTCCTCGACATCCTCTCGCACGCCCGTACCGAGACCGACATCATCCGCGAGTTGACCGAGGATGAGGCATCGTTCCGCTCCCTGACACGCTCCTGGTTCGAGCACTCCGACCTCTTCACGATTCTGCGGCTGCTTGCCGAGCGGGGCCATACCGTCATCATTACCTCCGATCACGGCACCATTCGTGTGGATAATCCCGTGCGAGTGACGGGTGATCGGGAGACCTCGGCCAACCTGCGCTACAAGACGGGCCGAAATCTGGCCTATAATTCGCGCGAGGTCTATGAGGTGACTCGCCCCGAGGATATTCAGCTCCCCTCGTCGAACCTTACGTCGAGCTATATTTTTGCCTACAACAGCGACTTTTTGGTCTATAACAACGATGCCAACCGCCACATCCGCTACTACCGCAACACCTTCCAGCACGGTGGCATTTCGATGGAGGAGATGATTGTTCCCTACATTGTCCTCTCCCCCAAAAAGTAGTTTTTTTGCTTTGCGACCCTCTTCGGGGAGGGGCATTTGCGCTCTTTGGCAATCAAAGGTTTGGCTGCGGGCGAAAAAAAATAAAAATTTTGCCAGTTTATTGTGAAATAAGGAAATAAAGCGTATATTTGCACTCCCGAAAAACGAGATTTAGTTTAATTTAACTTTTTATAAAGAGATGACCAAAGCAGATATCGTTAGCGAAATCGCTAAAAGCACCGGCATCGAGAAGGTGCAGGTTCAGGCCGTAGTGGAGGCCTTTATGGAGAGCGTAAAGGGCTCGCTGATTCAGGGCAACGATGTGTTCCTTCGTGGTTTCGGCAGCTTCATCATCAAGAAGCGCGCTCAGAAGGTGGCTCGCAACATCCTGAAGGGTACCACCATCACCATTCCCGAGCACAATATTCCCGCCTTCAAGCCCGCCAAGAGCTTCCTGGCCAAGGTAAAGTAAGCAAGCAAAACTGAAGTTTAACCCATAAATTTAACCATTATGCCCAACGGAAAGAAGCATAAGCGTCACAAGATGGCGACCCACAAGCGTAAGAAGCGTCTTCGCAAGAATCGTCACAAGAAGAAGTAGTCAAAACCCCCTTTGGGGAACGACTTTATAGATAAAGCTAAAGGGGTCACGGATCCTTTTAGCTTTACCTATTTTAATAAAAAGATGCAGCAAGGACTTTATGCGGACGAGCCGCACCCTCGCTTGACTGCACTTCAAACCCGAAAATCATCCCTCGAAAAGTTCTGCGAAATCGACTTTTCGGGGTATTGTTGATTTCGCAACGGGAGCCCTCTGTGTGAAGGGGCCCCGACCATTAAAACGTTTGCGCCGCTTCGGCGGCGACCCATATATGAACCGTGAACTGATTATTAACGTTACTCCGGCCGAAATCACCATCGCCCAATGTGAAGACAAGGTGCTGGTGGAGTTGAACAAGGAGCAGTGCCAGACCGGCTTTGCCGTGGGGGATATCTACCTGGGCAAGGTGCGTAAGATTATGCCCGGTCTGAATGCCGCCTTTGTCAATATCGGCCACGAAAAGGATGCCTTCATCCACTACCTCGACCTGGGGCCGCAGTTCCCCTCGCTCGATAAGTTGGTGTCAAGTTGCCAGCCCGGTAAACGGGGCCTGCGTGTCGAGTCGATGAAGATGGAGGAGCCTGTAGCCAAGGAGGGTAAGATTGGCGACTACCTCCAGACGGGCCAAACCATTATGGTCCAGGTGGCCAAGGAGGCAATCTCCACCAAGGGCCCCCGTTTGACGGCCGACATCTCGCTGGCGGGCCGCAATGTGGTGCTGGTTCCCTTCTCGTCGAAAGTCTTTCTTTCGCAGAAGATCCGCTCCAACGAGGAGAAGAAGCGCCTGAAGCGCATCGCAGCCGGTGTGCTTCCCAAGAATTTTGGCGTCATCATCCGCACGGCCGCGATGCAGGCCCAGGATGTCGATATTGAGCAGGATATTCTTTCGCTGGTGGATCGCTGGCACAAGACTCTGGCTCAGATTCGCAAACGGGAGGCTCCCTCGCTGCTGATGAGCGAGATTTCGCGTGCCAATACCATCATCCGAGATTCGCTCAACGACTCCTTCTCGCAGATTGTGGTGAACGATGAGGCGATGTATACCGAGATTCGCAACTACATCCGTGTTATCGATCCCGAGCGCGAGAAGATTGTCAAGCTCTATAAGGGAGGGGTGCCCATCTTCGATAATTTCGATATCACTAAGCAGATCAAGTCACTCTTTGCCAAGTATGTGTCGCTGCGTCGCGGTGCCTACCTGATCATCGAGCACACCGAGGCGATGAATGTCATAGATGTCAATTCGGGCAACCGCACCAAGGCGGAGGACAACCAGGAGCAGACGGCAATGGATGTCAATCTGGCTGCTGCCAAGGAGATTGCCCGCCAGCTGCGTCTGCGCGACTTAGGAGGCATCGTCATCATCGACTTTATCGACCTGCACAAGGCCCAAAACCGTCAGGCCCTCTACGATGAGATGAAACAGCTGATGTCCACCGACAAGGCCAAGCATACGATTCTGCCCCTCACGAAGTTCGGTCTGATGCAGATTACGCGCCAGCGTGTACGCCCCGTGGCGGTGCAGGATGTAACCGATGCCTGTCCCACCTGCAATGGCACGGGTCGTATTCAGCCTACGGTGTCGCTCCCCAAGAAGATCGAGAACCAGATTTCGTTCCTTACGCAGGATCGGGCCCAGAAGTTTATCGAGTTGCGAGTGAGCCCTTATGTGGCAAGTTTCCTGAAGAGCGGCCTCTGGTCGTTCCGTCTGCGCTGGATGTGGAAGTATAAGGTGCGCCTTCACATCACCTCCGACCAGAGCGTCGGCATCATCGATGTTCACTACCTGGACAAGAAGGGTAACAGTCTGATTTAATTTGCATTGAAACCAAGAGAGGAGATATTGGGTAAGGTGAGCGAGGCCGCAACGCTTCGCTCGCTTTGTCGTACCCTGAAGGGGGCCGGAGCTACCATTGCATTGCAGGAGTTGGTGGGCGGGGCCCTCTCGTCGTATGCGGCGGCGGCCATCCGTCGGGTGGGGGGTGTGCATATCTTCGTGTCGGAGGATCGGGATGCTGCCGCCTACCTGATGAACGACCTCTATGCTCTGCTGGACGAGGAGGAGATCTCCTTCTTCCCCTCGGCCTGGAAACGATCGATTGCCTATGGCCAGGAGGAGGCGCAGGGGGTGGTGCAGCGTACCACGGCTCTGGGTAAGATCCGCAGTTGCCCCGAAAAGGGCTATACGGTGCTCTGTACCTGGCCCGAGGCCCTGGCCGAGCGGGTGGCCGATGCCGACAAACTGCGCCGTGAGACCATTCCGATTCGGGTGGGGGAGTCCTACGACCTCACGGCCCTTATTGAGCGATTGGAGGAGGCGGGCTTTGAACGAGTCGATTTCGTCTATGAACCCGGCCAATACTCCCGTCGTGGCGGTATTGTCGATGTCTTCTCCTTTGCCGAGTCGAAGCCCTATCGTTTGGATTTCTTCGGGGATGAGGTGGAGTCGATTCGCCGCTTCAATATCTCCAATCAGCTCTCTGATGACCGTCTGTCGGGGGTGGAGATCCTCCCCAATCTGAACCGTGCCGGGGATGGGGCGGGGGAGGAGCGTGTCTCGCTGGCTGCCTTTGCCGGAGAGGAGGCTGTCTGGTGGTTTGCCGATCCCGACTACGCTCTGAAGCGTATCAACGACCTGCGTCGTAAGCTGGTTGCCGACCTGGAGGAGCCGGAACAGATCGACCACTATGTCACGAGCCGCAACGCCCTGTTGCAGGATCTCGCAGGATCTCGTTTGGTACTTCTGCGTGATAACCTCAAGGAGCGTCCTGCCACCTCGTTTGTCACCTTCCGTACGGCTCCGCAGCCCCGATTCAACAAGAATTTCGAGATGCTGGCCGACGATATGCTCAGCCGTCGTCGACAGGGCTACGAGTGCCGTATCCTCTCGGAGAATAAGGCACAGATGGAGCGTCTGGAGAATATCTTCCACCAGGTGGGGCGCGGTCAGGTAAAAGTAGAGCCCTGCTCGATCACTCTCCACGAGGGATTCATCGACCACGACCTGCGCCTCTGTCTCTATACCGATCATCAGATCTTCGATCGCTACCAGCGTTACCGCATCCGCGGTGAGATCAAGCGCGATGAGCAGATGACCGTGCAGGAGCTCAACCAGTTGCGTCCGGGCGACTATGTGGTTCACATCGACCACGGTGTGGGTCGCTTCGACGGTCTGGTGAAGATTAACGAGGGGGGCCGCCTCCACGAGGCGATCAAGCTGGTCTATCGCGATGGCGATGTTCTCTTTGTGAATGTTCACTCGCTGCACCGTATCTCGCGCTACAAGTCGGGAGACGGGGAGCCCCCCAAGATCTATAAGCTGGGCAACGGGGCTTGGCAAAAGCTGAAAAATGCCACCAAGAAGGCGGTCAAGGATATCTCGCGCGAGTTGATTGCCCTCTATGCCCGCCGCAAGGCCTCCCCCGGTTTCCGTTTCTCGCCCGACAGCTACCTGCAACACGAATTGGAGGCCTCCTTTATGTGGGAGGATACCCCCGATCAGCAGAGTGCCGTGCAGGCTGTCAAGCAGGATATGGAGTCGGATCGCCCGATGGATCGTCTGGTCTGCGGAGATGTGGGCTTTGGTAAGACCGAGGTGGCCATCCGTGCCGCCTTCAAGGCAGCCACCGATGGAAAGCAGGTGGCCGTGCTGGTTCCTACCACCATCCTCGCTCTGCAACACTACCGCTCCTTCACGCAGCGACTGCGTGACTTCCCCGTGACGATCGAGTATCTCAACCGCACCAAATCGACCCGCGAAGTGAACCGCATTACGGCCGACCTGGAGGCGGGCAAAATCGATATTTTGATCGGCACTCACAAGATGTTGGGTAAACAGATCAAATTCAAGGATCTGGGCCTTCTGGTCATCGACGAGGAGCAGAAGTTTGGTGTGGCCGCCAAGGAGAAACTGACCCAGATGAGTGTCAATGTCGATACGTTGACCCTCACGGCAACCCCCATTCCGCGAACGCTGCAGTTTTCGCTGATGGGCTCGCGTGACCTCTCGGTCATCTCCACGCCGCCGCCCAACCGCCAGCCCATCACCACCGAGTCGCACACCTTCTCCGAGGAGGTGATCCGCGATGCCGTGGAGTTCGAGCTCTCGCGTGGCGGTCAGGTCTATTTTGTCCACAACCGCATCGAGGATCTGCAGACTTTGCAGGGGCTCGTGACGCGCCTCTGCCCCCGCGCCCGTGTGGCAGTGGGACACGGCCGTATGCCCGCCGCCGAGATGGAGAAACTGGTGATGGACTTTATTTATGGTGAGTTTGACGTGCTGGTCTCGACCACCATTGTTGAGAGCGGCATCGACATTCCCAATGCCAACACCATCATCGTAAACAACGCCCACCACTTCGGATTGAGTGATCTGCACCAGTTGCGCGGACGTGTGGGTCGTTCCGATAAGAAGGCTTTCTGCTACCTTCTCTCGCCGGCCGATGAACTCCTGACGGGCGATGCCCGTCGCCGTCTGCGGGCCATCGAGGAGTTTTCGGATCTGGGCTCGGGCTTCAATATCGCAATGCAGGATCTCGATATTCGCGGTGCGGGAAATCTGCTGGGTGCCGAGCAGAGCGGCTTCATCGCCGACCTGGGCTTCGAGACCTACCAGAAGATTCTCCAGCAGGCGATTACCGAACTGCGCCAGGAGGGACTGGAGGTCCCCGGTATGGGCGAGAAGGAGCAACAGGTGCTCGACAAGATGAGTTGGGTGGACGATGTGCACATCGAGATCGAGTTGGAGGCCGAACTCCCCGACAGCTATGTGCGCCAGACCTCCGAGAAATTGCGTCTTTATCGTGAGTTGGACAACATCCGCGAAGAGGAGCGTCTGGTTGCCTTCGAAAGTCGCCTCAAAGACCGCTTTGGAGTCCTGCCACGTGCCGCCGAAGAGCTCTTGCAGGTGGTGCGTCTCCGCTGGGAGGCCCAGCGACTGGGCCTGGAGCGTGTCAAGGTGAAGAATGGATTGATGATCGTCCACTTCATCGCCGACAATCAGTCGGCCTACTTCAAGAGCGAGATCTTTATGGAGCTCTTGAAGCGTGTGACGCAGCAACCCGACCGCTTTGTCCTCAAGCAACACAATAATCGCCTGGCGATGACCGTTAGAAGAGTGAAAGATGTAAAGGCCGCCGTGGATACGCTGCGTGCCCTGTAAATAAAATTTAAGCGATGAACCTGATCGTCGATATCGGAAATACACGCGTCAAGTATGCCCTGATGGAGAGGGATAACCTCCTGGCCGAGAGCTCTTCCGAGGGGTTTTCGATTTTGGCCGTGGAGCAGCTTGTGGCCGAAGCAGGTGGCGAGAATCCGGGTGGGGGAGTCCCCTGCCACGCCATTGTCGCTTCAACACGGGGCGATGAGACCGAGGTGGTCTCTCTGCTGCGTGCGGCCGGTTGGGAGGTGCTGCTTTTCGATGCCTCGACCGAGGTGCCGTTGCGCTGCGACTACCTCACCCCCGAGACCCTGGGGCGCGACCGCCTGGCTGCAGCCGTGGGGGCCGAGAGCCTCTATCCGGGCCGTTCGATGCTCATCGTCGATTTCGGCACCGCCATCACCTGTGACTGGGTGAGTGCGGGGTGCTATCACGGAGGCTTTATCTCGCCCGGTATGCAGAGCCGCTTCCGTGCCCTGAATGAGTTTACGGCCCGCCTGCCGCGGGTGGAGCCTCCGAAGGAGGTGCTTGCCTGGGGCCGCTCGACCGAGGAGTGCATCGGTCAGGGTGTGATGCAGGGAATTTGCTACGAAATCGAGGGTCATATCGCTCGATTCGGGCGTGAAAATCCAAATTTATTGGTGATTTTTACGGGTGGCGACGCGAAACATTTTGAGAAACGAATTAAAAATACGATATTTGCAGACTGTGATTTGGTCTTTTTGGGGCTGAATCGGATTTTAGAGCATCATATCTTATGCAGATAAAGCGTATATATCTGACTTTGTCACTCCTGTTGGCCTCGCTTTTTGGTACGGCGGCCATCGCGCAGGAGGCGAGTATCAACGTCTTCTCCCCCTACTCGATGTACGGCCTGGGAGAGATCAATCAGCCCGGTTCGCAGGCTGCGCGCTCGATGGGTGGTGCCGGTGTGGCACAGCGTACTCCGGCGGCGGTCAATCTGCTGAATCCGGCCGCCTACAGTGTGACGATGAATCGTTCGGTTCTTTTCAACTTTGGTTTGGAGGCCCAGAACTACTATCTTTCGCAGCCCAAGAGCAACGGCGCAATGGCCAAGTCGAGCTACAATACGGTCAATTTCCACGATATCGCCCTGCAGTTGCCGCTGGCCAAGAAGCTCGGTATGGGTTTCAGCCTTACTCCCTACAGCAGTGTGGGTTACCGTCTTTATGGTCGTGAGGTGTTGCCTGATGTGGGTCTGGCCGAGTACGACTACGAGGGAGAGGGCGACATTACGCAGGTGAAACTGGGTATCGGCTGGGAGATCTTCAAGAACTTCTCGATCGGTGCCGCTGCTCAATACTATTGGGGCAATATCGACCGCTACTTCACGATGACCATCATCCCCTATACGGGTGACGGCTCGATGAGTTATCCGGCAACCAAGGGTACGCACATCTACAGCGTCTCGCGCTTCAAGGGTCAGTTCGGTTTCCAGTACAGTCCCCTCTACAACCGCAAGAACATCCTTACCATCGCTGCGACCTATGATTTGGGTGGCGACCTGAAGCCTCGGGTGACTAACGAGATCACCATCAACGGCAACTTCGAATCGGATGCCAAGGCGGAGGAGGGTTATCTGGAGGTACGCCTGCCCGGACAGGTGGTGGCCGGTATCCACTACGAGAATAACAAGGTTGCCATCTCGGCCGACTATGTTTACCAGAATTGGGGCTCGCGCAACCAATCGACGGAGCCTGCAGCGGGAGGATTCCCGGTCGCCTATTGCGATACGCACACCGTAAAATTCGGCGCAGAGTGGACTCCCAACCGCAACGACGTGCGCCTCTTCCTGCGCCGCTGGCACTATCGCGCCGGCTTCAACTATGGCGATTATCACCAGATGTTTGGAGGAAAGCGGGTGCCCCAGTATGCCGTAACGCTCGGTATCGGCATCCCGGTCAAGTTCGGAGGCTTCTCCTCGATTGATGTGGGAATGGAGTACGGCTGCCGCGGTAACCACGAGATCATAGCCCAGAATGTGGGGATGATCCGCCAGCGATACCTCAAGTTCTCGGTGGCCTTCTCGCTCTTTGGTGAGGACTATTGGTTCGTCAGACCCAAGTACGACTAATCTTGTGGAAAGGTTGAAAATGTTTGGAGAAGTCGTAAAGAGTTTGTATATTTGCGAGATTAAGTATTGAAACCAATCGGTAAAATTCAAACTAAAAAATAGAAGAATGAAAAAGATCAAGTTTCTTTTGAGTGCAGCTCTGGCCTTCGTGGCCTTTGGCGCAATGGCCCAGGATCTCTCGGGCGAGGCTTATGCCAAGTGGGGTGAGACGGTTGAGGAGCGTCGTGACAATATGTTGCGCAACTCCTTCCTGAAGGAGGCTCTGAACAACAAGCGTTACAATGAGGCTGCCGAGCACTTCAACTACCTGGTGGAGAATGCTCCTGCTGCTGCCGTATCGATCTATCAGCGTGGTGAGCAGATCTACCTCCGCAAGATGGCCCTTGCCAAGAGCGTATCCGAGCAGAAGCAGAAA
This sequence comes from Alistipes sp., assembly GCA_045602705.1. Lineage (GTDB taxonomy): Bacteria > Bacteroidota > Bacteroidia > Bacteroidales > Rikenellaceae > Alistipes. The sequence continues at coordinate 9,531 of JAZSCB010000009.1, read as the reverse complement.
TTCGACTCGATGATGTATGTCTATGACCTGCGCCTGAAGTACTTTGGTACCACGCCGGAGGCTCGGGCCGAGATTCTGGATCGTCGTGCTCGTCAGTATGTGAAGTATGGCAATCGTGATCGTGATGCTTTGCGCGAGGCCCTGAACCAGGCCATCGCCGCCGATGTTGAGGCAGGCAGCCCCGATCTCTACGAGACCCTTGTAATCTATTTCAACGAGGTGGTTACCGACTACAAGAACGATGAGGTTTATCCCGATTTTGTGCTGGCCGAGTATGGTCGCCTGGATCCCCTCTTTGCCAACGTTCCCGCCGATAAGATCAACTTCAAGGATCAGTTTGATGCCCTCTTTGGTACGAGCGGTGTAGCCAGTTGCGAGAACCTGGAGAATCTCTTCTCGAAGAAGCTGGCTTTGGATCCCAATAACGTGGATGTCCTGACCCAGGCCGTGGCTCTGATGGCCCGCGCCAAGTGCTCGAGCGACTTCTTCTTCCAGATTGCCGAGCGTCAGTATGAGTTGGCTCCCTCGGTGAGCACCGCAGTTGTGCTGGCTCAAGGTTTCAAGGAGGTGGGTGAGTTTGACAAGGCTTCGAACTATCTGCGTGAGGTGCTGAAGAACGAGACCGAGAAGGAGAGTCGCATCAGCCTGCTTCAGGAGCTGGGTCTGGTAGAGCTGGCCGCCAGCAAGACGAGTGCTGCTATGCAGGTGGCCCGCGAGCTGCGCGAGCTGGATGAGCAGAATGCCTACTCCTACTTCATTACCGCCAACTGCTACGCTTCGTCGGGTTGCGTTGAGGCTTTCTGGGCCGCTTACGACACGATGAAGAAGGCCGAGGAGCTCTTTACTGATGAGGCGATGAAGGCAAATGCCCTGGAGGCAGCCCGTGCCTACGCTGCTCGTTGGCCCCTGTCGAACGATGAGAAGTTCTTTATGGAGGGTATCAAGGCCGGTGATATCTACACGATCACCTGCGGTGCCGCTTCGGGCGTAAGAACGGTCGTTCGTTTCCGCTAACAGAATCTGATTCGTCCCCTTTTGGCGATGATGTGCAGATGCTTACAAACCACATTGGTAGCACTCCTCCTTGCGGGGAGTGCTATCTTGCTATCTGCCTGCAAGGAGTCGAAATCGGCTGATGAGGAGTCGCGCTACGATGCACTGATGACCGAATACAGCGAGCGGCGTACCGTCACCGCTTCCGAGAATGGGGTAAAACAGTATCAATTCTATGCCCCCCTGCTGGAGGGCTACACAGCCGGTAAGGAGCCCTACCGCGAATTCCGCAAGGGAATCCGAATGAAGACCTTTAAGAAGGACTCTTCGGGCGAGGTAGATGTTACGCTGACGGCCAACTATGCCATCTATTACGAGAATCGAAAACTTTGGGAGGCCAAGGGTAATGTGGTGGTCAAAAAGTTCGATGGCAAGGAGCTCTATACCGAGCAACTCTTCTGGAACGATGTGACCAACAAGATCTACTCGAATGTCGACTCCAAAATCGTGGAACCCGATGGCGAGACCTATGTTTCGGGCTTTGAGTCCGACGAGGAGTTCCGCTATTGGAGTGCCCGCGAGATGGATGGCAAGATGGAGATGGAGTTCACCCCCACGCCTCCCGATTCGACCGCTATGGCCGAGCGAGATTCGCTAGAGGCAGCCCGGAATAAGACGATGGAGCGCGTGGAGAAGCCCAAGAAGCAGTCGATCGTGCCGCCGCGTCCCGTGCGTCCCGCCTCTTCGGGAGTGGGAAAGAGTACCTCCGAGAGAAACATCGAACAAAAGAGAGCGCGTGATTCGGTGATGAGACAACGCCTGGCGGCACCTCCCCGCACCTCGACCTCCGAAAAGACGGAAGAGAGTGCCTTGAAGCCCCAGACGCTGACCGGGGGCAACCCGTCGACCCCTGTCGGAGGCAAACTGCAGCCCCGCCGCCAACGCGTTCAACCCAAGAAAAATAATGAAGAGTAACCGATGACCACTTCGATCCTTATCATCCTTATTATGTTGCTCCTCTCGGCCTTCTTCTCGGGTATGGAGATCGCCTTTGCGAGCAAAAATCGCCTGCGTCTGGAGATCGATCGCAAGCAGAGCCGTCTGTTCGACCGCATTGCCGAGATCTTTGCCCGCCATCCTGGGCAATATATTACCACCATTCTGGTCGGTAACAACATCGCACTGGTAGTCTATTCCCTCTCGATGTCACTCTTGTTGCGCGGCATCGCCGATCTGATCGGCTGGGACAGTTATCTGGAGCAGGGATCGGTCTTCTTTGAGACCATCCTCTCAACCGTCATCGTGATCTTCTGCGGTGAGTATATCCCCAAGTCGGTCTTCAAGCAGAATCCCAACTTCTACTATCGTATGCTGGCTCCGGTGATCTACTTCTTCTACCTGCTGCTCTATCCCATCGCTCGCTTCACGACCCTTCTTTCGCAGGGGATCTTGCGACTTTTGGGACAGAAGACGCAGCCCGAGATGCAGGCGGAACCCTTCGATCGCTCTGACCTGATGCATCTGCTCGATACCAACAACTCGGAGCCGCAGCACGAGGCTGAGAACGAGTTGAAGATCTTCCAAAATGCCCTCGATTTTGCCGATCTGCGTGTGCGCGACTGTATGGTGCCGCGTGTCGATGTGGAGGCCGTGGATGCCGATAATACCACCATTGAGCAGCTGACGGCCCGCTTTGTGGAGACAAAATATACCCGCATCTTCGTTTGGCGCAAGAGCATTGACAATATGGTGGGCTATGTCAACTCGAAGAGCCTCTTTACCCAGCCCGCAACGATCGATGAGGTGCTGATCGAGCTCCTTTGTGTGCCGGAGACAATGCCTTTGCAGGTGCTCTTGGAGCAGATGACCAAACATAAGGTGAATGTGGCGGTGGTGATCGATGAGTTTGGAGGTACGGCCGGCATCATCTCGCTGGAGGATGTGCTGGAGCAGATCTTCGGAGAGATTGAGGATGAGCACGATGTACCCGATCTAACCGAGAAACAACTCTCCGAGACGGAATGGGTCTTCTCGTGTCGTCACGAGGTGAAGTACCTGAACGAGAAGTATGACCTCGAAATCGAGGAGTCGAAGGAGTATGACACACTGGCCGGTCTGATCATCTACCACCTGGAGGGAATCCCCGCTGCCGGAGAGGAGGTTACGATTGGCGATTTGCGCTTCAAGATTCTCCGTACCACTCGTTCGCGCTTGGAGTTGGCCCGCGTAAAACGAATCAAGGCATAGTCTCCAAAAGGCTGCTCCTGTCAAAAATGCACTCTCATACCCCGAATTCTTGGGTGGAGGGTGCTTTTTTTGTGCCGAAAAGTGCCGTATTCGGAATAAAATTACTATCTTTGACCGCTTATTATGAAAACAAATATTAAACATTAAGTAATATGGCAAGCTTAAACACTTTGAGAACCAAATTCGGCGTTGTTTTGTCGATTGTGATCGGCCTCGCCCTTTTGGCATTTATTCTCTCGCTGAAGGCCGAGATGGGCTTCACGGGAAACGACCCCAAGGTCGGTGAGATTGATGGTGAGAAGGTAACCTATACGGAGTACCTGGCCACCTATGAGAAGACCAAGAGCCTGATGGGCGGTGAGGCTACGACTGATGCCCAGCTCGATCAGCTCTCGAATGCTGCCTGGCAGCAGCTCTTTGCCGAGCGCGTAACGATTCCCGGTCTGCAGAAGATGGGTCTGACCGTTACCGACGCTGAGCGTGAGGCCGTGATCAGCGGTGAGATCCCCACCCAGGCCCTCTACAGTGCCTTTGCTGACCCTGCTACCGGTACCTTCAGCCTGGAGGCTGTGGCTAACTTCCTCTCGCAGGCCGAGACCAATCCCCAGCTTTCGGCCATCTGGTCGCAGCTCGTTGAGCAGGCAATGCAGGAGCGTATCACCACCAAGTACCTGGCCCTGGTGAAGAACGGTGCATCCGTTAACAATGCCGAGGTGGAGCGTGGTGTGGCTGCTGCCAACAAGGTATTCTCGGGTAAGTTTGTGCAGAAGAACTTTGCTACGCTTCCCGACTCGCTCTTTACCGTGACGTCGGCCGAGATCAAGAAGTATTACGAGGATCACAAGGCTAATTACAAGCAGCTCCCCAACCGCACGATCTCCTATGTAGTATTTGACGTGGAGGCCACTTCGGACGATATGCTCGCCATCGAGCAGGAAGCCAAGAAGGCTGCCGAGGAGTTTGCTGCTGCCGAGGATCTCAAGGCTTACGCTCGTGAGAACCGCCACTCGCTGGTAGCTCAGCGTTACCTGGCCCTCTCGCAGTTCCCCGAGGAGGAGCGTGCCGCTCTGGCCGCCGGCAACCAGTATGGTCCCGTGCTGAAGAACAACATCTGGACGATGTCGCGTGTGCTGGATAGCAAGATGGCTCCCGATTCGATTGGTGTTCGCCACCTGGCTGTTCCCTATACCGAGCAGCTGCTCGCCGACAGCCTGGCCACCCAGCTGCGTCAGGGTGCCGCTTTTGCCGAGCTCGCCGAGGGTATGGGTGAGGAGCGCGTATATCCCTTCTCGGCTTTCACCGAGGAGTTCATCCCCGCATTGAGCACCGCCAAGGTGGGTGACGTGGTGGAGATTACCGCCGGTAACGCCATCCACGTAATGCAGATCTACCGTATGGACAAGCCTTCGAAGCACCTCCGTACCGTAACGCTGAACTACGCTGTGGAGCCCTCGACCGCTACCCGTCGCGATGTACACGGCAAGGCCGGTATCTTCGCTGTGGATGGCGCAGGTTCGATGGAGAAGTTCAACGAGGCAGCTACGGCTGCCGCCATTACCCCCCGTACTACTACCATCTCGCAGGGTGAGACCTTGGTGCGTGGCTTGGAGGATTCGCGTGAGATCGTACGCTGGGCCAATGGTGCCAAGGAGGGTGAGATCTCGGAGATCTTCAACGTGGGCAGCGACTATGTGGTTGCTATGCTGACCGCCATTGACGACAGCGACTATGCCTCGATTGAGAAGCGTCAGCCTCAGATTCGTGCCGCTGTGCTGCGCGACAAGAAGGCCGAGGCAATCCTCAAGGAGTACAACGCCACCAACCTCGAGGAGGCCGCTACGGCTTTCGAGAGCGAGGTTCGCGACTTCTCGGATGTTCGCTACGGCTCCTACTATGTACAGAACATTGGCTTTGAGCCTCGCGTGATTGGTGCCATCGCTGCTGCCGAGCAGGGTGTTTATACCGGTCCCGTAAAGGGTAATGCCGCCATCTATGTCTTCGTTGTGGAGAACATTGCCGATGAGGCCAAGCAGGTTGCTGATGCCGAGAAGGTACGTCTCCAGGCTGCTGCCGAGACGATGGCTATGCAGGGTTCCTTCGCTGCCATTCAGCAGATGGCCGAGGTAGAGGATCTGCGTGGTAAGTACTTCTAATCAAATACTTTAGGCGGAATTTTCCGTAACTTGCAAAAAGAGACCCGAACGATGCATCGTTCGGGTCTCTTAATATTAAAAAAGAGGAGGCTTTCGGCCTCCTCTTTTCAATTATCGCAGAAAAAGCAGTTCGCGGTACTTGGGCAGTGGCCACATCTGGTCATCCACAATCTCCTCCAACTTGTCGATGTGGTTACGGATTTCATCGAGCCAGATGGCCACTGTGTCGTGGTAGGCGATCGCACGTTCGCGACTCTGCTCGATGCGATTGGCCACCTTGCGGGCCTCGATCAGCTGGTTTACCCCCTGTTGAATGGCTGCCGTGTGACCCTGAATGCGCTTGATCAGTTCGATATCCGGAGTGGCGTCCAGCCCTCCGATCTGCATCATCTTGTAGACCTTGTCGAGCAACATTGCCTCATACTTCGAGGCGATGGGTACGATGTGGTTCATCGCCAGGTCGCCCAATACACGCCCCTCGATTTGGATCTTCTTGGTGTAGGTCTCCCACTTCACCTCGGTACGGGCCTCCAGCTCAATCTGTGAAAGCACCTCGGTCTCGGCAAACATCTGCAATGTCTCCTCGTCGAGGTAGCGATCGAAGATCAGAGGGGTAGAGGTCTCACAATCGAGGCCTCGGCGGGCAGCCTCCTCCTTCCACTCCTCGGAGTAGCCGTTTCCGTCAAAACGAATCGGCTTCGACGAACGGATCATCTGACGCAACACCTCATAGATAGCTCGCTCCTTGCGGGCTCCGGCCTCGATGCGGGCATCAACCTCACGCTTGAAGGCGGCGAGCTCGTAGGCCATTGCCGTATTGAGGGTGATGATCGCCTCGGCGCAGTTGTCCGACGATCCTACGGCGCGGAACTCGAAACGGTTTCCCGTAAAGGCAAAGGGAGAGGTGCGATTGCGGTCGGTGTTGTCGCGCGTGAGGGTAGGGATGGGCTTGATGCCACTCATCTTGAAGATGTTCTTGGCATCGAAACGGATGGCGGCATCGCTGCGCGAGTTCTCCAGTTTGTCGAGTACGGCGTTGATCTGCTGTCCGAGAAAGGTGGAGATGATGGCAGGCGGAGCCTCGTTGGCTCCCAGACGATGGGCATTGGTGGCCGACATAATGGCCGCCTTCAAGAGTCCGTTGTGGCGATGTACGGCCGAGATGGCATTCACCAGGAAGGTGATGAACTGCAGATTCTCGGCTGCCGTCTTGCCCGGTGAGAAGAGGTTGACTCCCGTGTCGGTTCCCAGCGACCAGTTGTTGTGTTTGCCCGATCCGTTGATCCCCTTGAAGGGCTTCTCGTGCAGCAGCACGCGGAAGTGGTGACGGCGGGCAATTTTGTCCATAATGGTCATCAGCAGTTGGTTGTGGTCGTTGGCCTGGTTGGCCTGCTCATAGACGGGGGCCAACTCAAACTGGTTGGGTGCCACCTCGTTGTGGCGGGTCTTGACCGGAATACCCAATTTCAGCGACTCATACTCTAACTCCCGCATAAAGGCCATCACACGGCTGGGTATGGCTCCAAAGTAGTGATCTTCGAGCTGCTGGTTTTTGGCAGACTCGTGGCCCATCAGCGTACGGCCGGTCAGCATTAGGTCGGGACGCAGGGCCCACAAACCCTCATCCACCAGAAAGTACTCCTGCTCCCATCCCAGGTAGGTGAAGACGCGCTCCACACTCTTGTCGAAGTAGCGACATACCTCCGTGGCCGCCTTGTCTACGGCCGATATGGAGCGTAACAGCGGAGTCTTGTAGTCGAGAGCTTCACCTGTGTAGGCGATGAAAATGGTGGGAATACAGAGGGTGGTATCAACAATAAAGGCGGGTGAGGTGGGATCCCAGGCCGAGTAGCCGCGGGCCTCAAAGGTATTACGAATACCACCGTTGGGGAACGATGAGGCATCGGGCTCCTGCTGAACCAGTAACTTCCCCGAAAACTCCTCCAATACACCTCCCTCGCCATCGGGCTCGGCAAAGGAGTCGTGCTTCTCGGCCGTGCCGCCTGTCAAGGGTTGAAACCAGTGAGTATAGTGGTCGGCACCATTCTCCATTGCCCACTGTTTCATTCCGGCGGCAATGCCGTCGGCTAGTTCGCGGGTGAGGGGAGTACCGTTCTCCATCGTGTCGAGCAGCGCACGATAGTCGGCCTTCGAGAGGTAGCGTTTCATCGCTTCGTGGCCGAATACGCGGGTGCCAAAGTAGTCCGAGGGGCGACCCTCGGGGGCCGGAACCTCTACGGCCGTGTGGTTGATGGCGGCATCCACCATCTTAAATCGCAAAAGAGACATCGGGAATATACTTTTTTCTTAACCTAACTTTGCGGAAAACTCTTTCCTTTTGCAAAGATACCTCTTTTCGTTATTTGTTCTATCGTAAAAATCTTGTTTTTTCAACAAAGTGTGAAAAAATATGATGTTTTTCTGAAAAACGGGTCGAAATTTTTGTAGTTTCCCTGAAAAACAGGGTTAAAAATCGAAAAATGGGTTGATTTTTAGTCTGTTAATCAAATAACAGTTGTTTTTTCCTGATTTGAATTCTTGCCATTTTCATACTCAAAAAAAGGAGTGTCCTTTTGGGGTATGACTTTTAATTTTTAACTGATTGATTTTCAGTGTTAGTTTTTACGAAAATCGCTAAATCCTACATATAAGGCTACATGATGGTCGTAAATAAGCCAACTAACTACGAATGCAAAGATATATAAATCTTGCCAAAGTAAAGCACTGAAATCAAAGTTCTTCCTATCGGAAGAATATACTGACAAAAGAGGCGCATGTGTGGTAAACATATAACCGTACATGCGCTTCTTTTTATCATATTAAGTATCATTAACTTACATTAATTGATACTATATATATTAGGGTGTATAATAATCACCTCAAAAAACTAACAATATCGCCTTGAGACAGGCTTAACAAGCAGGTCGATATGCTGGTGTTGTAGTATATGTTCCATTGCTTTATAGATTGCCATCTTCTCGATACCTGCTATTTTTAAGGCTTCCATCTTTATTGTGTTCTCTAAGAGCATAAGGTAATCTTCCTCTTTGAGTTCAACAAGGCATTGTGTCTTTGATTTTAGTTTCGCCATACCTTATTTATATATTAAGAGATTACTTATTTCCGAAGTCTGCGGGTGTCTCGCCCCACTCGCGATTATCCCAATGTAGTACCTGAATATCGTCGATTTTAGCCGCCATAACTTTGAGGAAAATCTCGGCTAATTGCAGCTGCTCACAGCGTCGAGATGACGCGGTTTGCTTATTACGATACCAAGTGATTGCGGTTATGCTATCCGAGTAGATAATGCGAGGTGCTTCGGGGTGTCTGAGGATATATTTGACAGCCTCTACGATGGCGAGAAACTCTCCGATGTTATTTGTTTTGTTGCCTATGGAATGGTTGAAGAGTTCCAATCCAGAAGAGAGGTCAACCGCCCTGTAACGTGTCAACCTCTCTTTCGTGGAATGTGCGCCGTCAGTGGCTATTCCTACTGTCGGGCGCTTCATTTTCGACCACCTCCCATATAACGCTTGCCGGTGTAGATGTATCCGTCCTGCTCGAAGCGGCGAATCATCTCTTGGGCTTGCTTGATGAAGTCGGCTATCACCTCCTCGTGGTTCTCGATGTCCTTGCGCTCTCTGAGGATTTGGAGCACGCCATCGAGTGTTCGGCTCATTGCACTTTTGCCGTCCTTCGGGTCGAGATAGATGGTCTTGTTGCCGAATGACACTGTAACCTTGTACAGCGTTTTGGGAACGATTATGGTCTCTACTGTCGCAGGAAACTGTACGGGTGTGGCGGCAACTACCACATATCCCTTTGCCTTGTGCATAGGCTTCAATTCAACCGAATAGAGAACATTTGGCTCGATTGTGCCTTTCAGGTCCTCTGCAAGGACACAAATCTGTTTGCCGTATCTTGAGTCTTCCCTGACTCCTTTCAATTGACGAGTTTTTGAGTGGCGGGATACAAAGCCAATAAGCTCTCCCGTTCTTTCCGATTTCGCAAACTTAATCTGCGACTTCTCCGATGTCATTTTACTTGTCTACCATATTCAATCTATTTCAATCAATTTACAAACTAGGTTACTCGATCACTCTAAATGGAGTACAAATATACACTTATTTTACTTGTC
>JAZSCB010000008.1:0-4058 GCA_045602705.1 Alistipes sp. | reverse complement strand
CGGCGGCTTTGTCTTTGGCACGCTGTGCGGCAAAAGCCATCATGGGTTCGGCAATCGCCAGAATCTGGGAACGGCGCAAGCCCAATCCGTCAAGCGCACCGGCACGGGTCAGGTGTTCCAGCGTGCGGGAGTTGACATCCGTTCCGCAGCGTTCGCAGAAATCCTGGAAACTGGTGAAGACACCCTCTTTTTCGCGGTTTTCAATGATTTTTGAAGCGGCAACTTCGCCCATACCCTTGATGGCTGCCATACCGAAACGGATATCACCCTGACGGTTGGCCGAAAAGGTCTTCATTGACTCATTGACACACGAGCCGAGCACCTGGATGCCCATTCGTTTGCACTCGGTCATAAACACCGTCAACTTCGACACATCCGAAAGGTTGCGACTCAAAACCGCTGCCATATACTCAGAAGGGTAGTTGGCCTTCAGGTAGGCGGTCTGGAAGGCCACCCACGAGTAGCACGTAGCGTGCGATTTGTTGAAGGCATACGAAGCAAACTTCTCCCAGTCGGCCCAAATCTTCTTGAGCACCTTCTGGTCGTGGCCGTTGGCCGTGCCTCGCTTCAAGAACTCGGGGCGCAGCTCGTCCAGCTTCGATTTAATCTTCTTACCCATCGCCTTACGCAGCGTATCCGACTCGCCACGCGTAAAGCTACCCAAAAGGCGCGAAAGCAACATCACCTGCTCCTGATAGACCGTAATGCCGTAGGTATCCTTCAGGTACTTCTCCATAATGGGGATATCGTAGACAATGGGGCTGCGGCCGTGCTTACGGGCAATAAAGTCGGGGATGTAGTCCATCGGGCCGGGGCGGTAGAGGGCATTCATCGCGATCAGATCCTCGAAGGTCGAGGGCTGCAACTCGCGCAAATACTTCTGCATACCGGCCGACTCAAACTGGAAGGTACCCACCGTACGACCCTCGCAGAAGAGCTTGTAGGTCGGCTTGTCGGTGATGATCGAAAAGTCGTCGATATCGACCTCGATGTGGCGGGTCTGCCGGATATTCTCCACGGCATCCTTCAATATCGAAAGGGTCTTCAGACCCAGGAAGTCCATCTTGATCAGGCCCGTATCCTCAATCACCGAGCCCTCATACTGCGTCACGAGCATCTTCTCGCCCGTCTCCTTGTCATCGGCCGTCGATACGGGCACCCAATCCGTGATGTCGTCACGGCAGATGATCGTACCGCAGGCGTGCACACCCGTTCCGCGCACGTTGCCCTCCAACATCTGGGCATAGCGCATCGTATCGTGCAGAATGGGATCCGTCGAATCGGCAGCCGCCTTCAGCTCGGGCACATAGGCGATCGCATTCGGGAGGTTGAGCTTCTTGTCGGGAATCTTGTCGGGCACCAGCTTGCAGAGTCGATCCGACTCGGCCAGGGGGAGCTTCTGCACTCGCGCCACATCCTTGATGGCCATCTTGGTTGCCATCGTACCATAGGTAATGATGTGGGCCACCTTCTCCTTGCCATACTTCTGGGTCACCCAGTTCAAGACGCGGCCACGTCCGTCGTCGTCAAAATCGACGTCAATATCGGGCAGCGAGATACGGTCGGGATTCAGGAAACGCTCGAACAGCAGATCGTAGGCGATGGGGTCGATCTGGGTGATTCCCAGACAGTAGGCCACAGCCGAGCCGGCAGCCGAACCACGACCCGGGCCCACCGAGACATCCAACTCCTCGCGGGCTGCACGAATGAAGTCCTGCACGATCAAGAAGTAGCCCGGGAAACCCATCGTCTTCATAATGTGAAGCTCGAAGTTGAGACGCTCCTGCTGCTCCTCGGTCAAATGCTCGCCATAGCGTTTGCGGGCTCCCTCGTAGGTGAGTTTCTTGAGGTAGTCGGCCTCCAGTTTGATGCGATAGAGTTTGTCGTAACCGCCCAGCTTCTCGATCTTCTTGCGGGCGGCACTCTCCTCCATCACCACCTTTCCGTTTTCGTCGCGCGTAAACTCGTCGAAGAGATCCTGCTCCGAGAACTTTTGACGATAGCCCTCCTCCGTGCCGAATTCGACCGGAATGTCGAAGTTGGGCATAATGGGGGCATTGTCAATCGAGTAGAGCTCCACCTGGTTGCAGATATCGACCGTGTTGAGCATCGCCTCGGGGATATCGCCGAAGATTGCCTCCATCTCGGAGCGGGTCTTCATCCACTCCTGCTTGGAGTAGAGCATACGCGTGGGATCATCGAGATCCTTGCCCGTCGCGAGGCAGATCAGGCGGTCGTGCGCCTCGGCATTATCCTCATCCACAAAGTGGACATCGTTGGTGCAGACCAATTTTATCCCATATTTCCTGGAGAACTCGATGAGCTTCTCATTGACCTTCAACTGCAGGCCATAAGCCTCGTGATTGGCACGCTCGACGGTCGCCTTGTGGAGTTGCAGCTCCAGGTAATAGTCCTCCCCGAAGAGATTCTTGTACCACTGTACCGCCTCCTCGGCCTCGGCCATCTGATCGCTGGTGATGCGCTTGGGAACCTCACCACCCAGACAGGCCGAACAGCAGATCAACCCCTCGTGATAACGCTCCAACTCGCTTCGATCGGTACGCGGACGCATATAGAAACCCTCGGTCCAGGCGTGCGAGACGAGCTTCACCAGGTTGTGGTAACCGGTCTGATTCTTGGCCAGCAGGATGAGGTGGTAACCTCCCTGATCCTCCTTCACCGTCTTCTCCTTGAGGTGCATAGCGCGACGGGCGACATAGACCTCACAGCCAATGATGGGCTTGAAGTCGGGCACCGCCTCCAACTCGTCGATCTTGAGCTGCGCCTGCTCGGGTGAGAAGCCGAAGTCGCTCTCCATCGCCCGGGCATCATCCAACTGGGACTTCAGGCGGTTGTAGGCCTCGGCCTCCTCGGGCATCGCCTCGTCGGCCTCGATCTTGGGCTTAAGAGGGGCTATCTTCGCCTCCAGCGAGGCGATGTAACCCTTCATATCGGGCTCCTCGACCAGGAGTTTGATGAGCTTGTCGCGCAGTTTCTTCAGCCCCTTGATCTTGTCGTGCTTCTTGCCGTTCTGCTTCGAAACATAGTTGAAAAACTCCTTTACGCCAAACATATTGCCGTGATCGGTCAGGGCAATGCCGGGCTGCCCGTCGCGCATTGCCTTATCCACCAACCGGGGAATGGAGGCCTGGCCGTCGAGCAGCGAGTACTGGGAGTGCACGTGCAGATGTACGAAATCAAGCATTGAGTTTCAGCGGGTTGTATTGCGCGAGCGCAAAATTTGCCATTATAAATCTTTCAAAGATACGCATTTTTTCGGACGCCGCAATGAAGAATCATAATTTTCCAAAAAAAAAGGGCCCGAGAGTTGCATTTTCCCCATAAAATTTCTATCTTTGGGTAGGCAACTTCCGATGGGCCTTTCGGAGCCCCTCCGACGACCTGAAGTAGAACCTTAAAACTTTATACGATGATTGAGGATACGTTGGTTGTCATCCAGAGTTACAACACGCCCACCGAGGCAGAGATTGCCCGATCGATTCTGGCAAGCGGCGGCATCGAGTCCGCCATCCGCAACGAGTACAGCTCCACGCTCTATCCCACGGGAATTATTCCCGCCCAGCTGGTGGTGCGTGGCGAAGACGAGGCCGCAGCCCGCGAACTGCTGAATGTTCGCTAAAGGCCTCCGACCCCCGAAAAAGAGAGCGGTTTCGGCCTTGCGGGCCGTAAACCGCTTTTTTTGCGACGGTTTGTTGTTTTTCCGCCGAAAAGTTATTATTTTTGCACCGCCTTACTGTTTAGGCAAGGGATGGTTCCGTAGCTCAGTTGGATAGAGCAACAGCCTTCTAAGCTGTGGGTCGTGGGTTCGAATCCCGCCGGAATCACAAATTCGAGGAGCAGAGATTTCTGCTCCTTTTTATGTATCAAGATGTTAGCTGATGTCGGGGTTTTGGGCACTGATCCAGCCGATACCCTTGTCGGTGATCTTCTCACCCAACCATATCACAAATATTGTATCTGCGATGAGGATAACGGTTGCGTAGATTGTGAACAACACATAATCGCTCCCCCAATCGATTACACACGCGTGCAGAATT
>JAZSCB010000007.1:0-92897 GCA_045602705.1 Alistipes sp. | reverse complement strand
CAAAGGGAGGGGCTGGGGAGGGAATGTCAATGGAGCCGAATGGCGTATCCGGGTCTGTTGACACTATTTTGCGTAGCTCACAGCGCGCGTCTCACGAATCACCGTGATCTTCACCTGACCCGGAGGGCCCCCCCTCGGGGAAAGAAACCCCTCCCTTTATCAAAGGGAGGGGCTGGGGAGGGAATGTCAATGGAGCCGAATGGCGTATCCGGGTCTGTTGACACTATTTTGCGTAGCTCACAGCGCGCGTCTCACGAATCACCGTGATCTTCACCTGACCCGGATACGTCATCTCATCCTGGATCTTCTTGGCGATATCGTGCGAGAGGCTCTCCGACTCCTGATCCGAGAGTTTGTCGGCACCGACAATCACACGCAACTCACGACCGGCCTGGATGGCATAGGTCTTTACCACACCGGGGTACGAGAGGGCGATATCCTCCATCTCCTTCAGACGCTTGATATAGCTCTCCACCACCTCACGACGAGCACCCGGGCGGGCACCCGAGATGGCATCACACACCTGGATAATAGGGGCAATCATCGAGGTCATCTCGGCCTCATCGTGGTGAGCACCGACCGCATTGCATACCTCGGGCTTCTCCTTATACTTCTCGGCCAGCTTCATACCGATAATGGCGTGCGGCAATTCGGGCTCATCGTCGGGCACCTTACCGATATCGTGCAACAGACCGGCGCGGCGGGCCGTCTTGGGATTCAGACCCAGCTCGGCAGCCATAATACCGGCGAGGTTAGCCGTCTCGCGGGCGTGCTGCAAGAGGTTCTGACCATACGACGAGCGATACTTCATCTTACCAATCAGACGAATCAACTCGGGGTGCAGACCGTGAATACCGAGGTCGATGGCGGTACGCTTACCCACCTCCACGATCTCCTCCTCGATCTGCTTCTTCACCTTGGCAACCACCTCCTCAATGCGGGCCGGGTGGATACGACCGTCGGTTACCAGCTGGTGGAGGGCCAGACGGGCAATCTCGCGGCGTACGGGATCAAATCCGCTCAAGATGATCGCCTCGGGGGTATCATCCACGATGATCTCAATTCCCGTCGCGGCCTCCAGGGCACGGATATTACGACCCTCACGGCCAATGATGCGACCCTTCACCTCGTCGCTGTCGATGTTGAATACCGTTACGGCATTCTCAATGGCGGTCTCGGTGGCGACGCGCTGGATGGAGGCGACGATGATTCGCTTGGCCTCCTTGGTAGCGGTGAGTTTGGCCTCCTCGATGGTCTCGTTGATATAGGCGGCAGCATCGCTCTTGGCCTCGGCCTTCATATTCTCGATCAAGATATTCTTGGCATCCTCCGAACTCATTCCCGAGATCTGCTCCAGGCGGCTGTTCTGCTCCTGGCGCAGACGCTCCACCTCCTCCTCTTTGCCCTGCAGACGCTGCATCTGGCTCTGCATCTGCTCCTTGAGGCGGTCATTCTCCTTGATTTTGTGCTCCAGATCGCGCTGCTGGTTCTGCAGATTGTTCTCGATCTGCTTGGCACGCTGCTCACTCTGCGACAAACGCTGGTTGCGCTCGTTCACCTGGCGATCGTGTTCACTTTTGAGCTGTATGAACTTCTCCTTTGCCTGCAGGATCTTCTCCTTTTTGATCATCTCACCCTCGGCCTCGGCCTCCTTGATGGCGGCCTCACGGCGTTTGCGAATGCTCTGCTTGAGAACAAGATTCGTCACAAGCACATAGACGCAGATCGCAACGATGGCGGACAAACAGGCGGTTAAAATAATGGTACCCATTTGTTTGTTGTGTTATTGGTTTGTATGTTCAATTAAAAATGGTCAATAAAAAAACCGCATAAGATTCCCTCTTTCGTTTGACGAATCTGCAAGATAAGTCAGGTGTGGGGTCGTTGCAATTCGCAATCTTCCAACGGCCGCCCGAAAGCGACACCCCGAAGGGTTAAGGCCTGATTTTGACAAGGCATCCGTTGCCCCAATATAAAAATTGTTCAGTTTCGCAAAGCTCAAGGAATCTATGCGGGTAGATTTTTCCTCTTCTGTATGTATAAGAACGTGGCACCCCGATCTTCGGGGCTACATACTATTCGTTGTTCGGAGCGTTCAAATAGGCATCCAAACGGTTGTTCATCTCATCCAACATCTTTAGATCTTCCCCTCCCACCTCACGGCTCTGACGCATCTGCACATTGCCGATGGCCAGGTGAAGGGCTACCATTGCCAGGTAGTCACGATCCTCAAATCCCTTATATTTTCCGCGCTTGAAGCTATCCAACAGGTTATTCACCTCCTGCTCGGCCAGACGATAGGCCTCCTCCTTGTCGGGGGTGGTATTCACGCCATACTTCTTGCCGGCCACCTTGAGGTGCATCGTCAGTTTCTTCGTCTCCATAGGGCTTCAGCACACTTACACGGGCTTGTTCAACAGGGCAATACACTTGTCCACCTCCCGCATCAGACGGTTGACACGTGCGCGGGCCTTCTCCTTGTCGGCATTGTTGCCCGCCAATCCCTCACCAAGCTGCAGTCGCTCCAACTCGCGATCCGTTGCGCGCAACTGCTCTTCGAGCTTGCGCTTCTCCTCCTTCAAGGCGTCGCGTTCGGCCGTAAGTTTCCCACAGAGCGAGACCATCTTGCGATGCTCCTCCATCAGACGCTCCATTCGGGCGTTCAACTCGGTGATTACTCCTTTTACAGCCATTTGGGTCTATATACAGCTATTCCGATAACAAAGGTAACAAAAAAGTACCAAACTCCCAAAAAAAACCAATTTTTTCCACCTTTACCCCCTTTTGGGACGAGGGCTCCGCGCGGCCTCCACCACCTCACCATAGAGGTCATATTCAGCGGCATCGGTGATTCGCACGGTGTAGAAACGACCCTTGAAGAGACGTTTGGTCGTGGCCACGGGGATAAGAATCTCCTGATCCACCTCGGGGGAGTCATACTGCGAGCGACCCACATAGTAGTCGCCCTGACGCGAATCAATGATCACTCGCTCGCACTGCCCCACGCGGCGCAGGTTGTTCTGGCGCGAGACCTCGCTCTGTACCCCCATCAGGCGAGCCACACGCTCCTCCTTGATCTCCTGGGGCACATCATCGGTCAGCTCGCGAGCCGAGTAGGTACCCTCCTCCTCCGAGTAGGCAAAGACGCCCAGACGGTCGAACTTCACCTCACGGACAAACTCCACCAACTCCTCAAAATCCTGCTCCGTCTCCCCCGGGTAGCCCACCAGCATCGTGGTACGCAGGGCAATATCGGGGATTCGGGCCCGCAGGCGGTGGATCAACTCCACGGCCTCGGCCTTGGTGTGGCGACGCTTCATCGCCCGCAGCTGGTTGTCCGCAATGTGCTGAAAGGGAATGTCGAGGTATTTACAGATCTTGGGCTCACGGGCCATCACCTCGATCACCTCCTCGGGGAAGTGGGTGGGGTAGGCGTAGTGGAGACGGATCCACTCCAGCCCCTCGATGCGACAGAGAGCCTCCAACAACTCGTGAAGACGACGTTTGCCGTAGAGGTCGATGCCGTAGTAGGTGGTATCCTGGGCAATGACCATCAGCTCCTTCACACCGGCAGCCACCAAGCCTCGAGCCTCCTCGAGCAACCGCTCCATATCGATCGAAACGTGCTCACCACGGATGAGCGGAATGGCACAATAGCCGCACTTCCAATTGCACCCCTCCGAGATCTTGAGGTAGGCATAATGTTTCGGGGTGGTGGTGACACGCTCCACCTCACACTCGGTGCGGTACTCACCCCCCAGGGCCCGCACCACGCCGGGCCAATCCTTCACACCGAAGAAGTCGTCCACCTCCGGCAGCTCCTCGCGCAACTCATCGGCATAACGCTCCGAAAGGCATCCGATGACGAAGAGTTGGTCAATTTTTCCCGCCAACTTGAGTTCGGCAGCCTCGAGAATCATCTCGATCGACTCCTGCTTGGCATCCCCGATGAATCCGCAAGTGTTGATCACCACCACACGGGCATCGGTACGGTCGCTGTCGGCCACCACCTCGTAACCCGAGGCGCGAAGCTGTGCCATCAGGTGCTCCGAATCGACCGTATTCTTCGAGCAACCGAGGGTTATGACATTAATTTTTTTCATCACCAAAGAGGGCTTTTACAAACTCCTTTCTGTCAAACATCTTGAGCTGGTCGATTCCCTCGCCCACACCGATGTAGCGAACCGGAATATGGAACTGGTCGCTGATGCCGATCACCACGCCGCCCTTGGCCGTGCCGTCGAGTTTGGTAATCGTCAGCGAAGTAACCTGCGTTGCCTGGGTGAACTGCTTGGCCTGCTCGAAGGCATTTTGGCCCGTCGAGCCATCCAGCACCAGCATCACCTCGTGGGGAGCATCGGGAATCACCTTGGCCATCACGTTGCGGATCTTGGTCAGCTCGTTCATCAGACCAATCTTGTTGTGCAGACGACCCGCCGTATCAATCAGCACCACCTCGGCTCCATTGGCAACAGCCGATTTCAAGGTATCAAAGGCCACCGAAGCGGGGTCACTGCCCATCTCCTGGCGAATCATCGTCGCCCCGGCCCGCTCGGCCCAGACGGCCAGCTGGTCGATGGCAGCCGCGCGGAAGGTATCGGCCGCACCGATATAGACCTTACGGCCGGCACGGGTAAGTTGGGCGGCAAGCTTGCCGATCGTGGTGGTCTTGCCGGCACCATTCACACCCACCACCATCATCACATAGGGCATTCCTGGCTTGACTTCGATGCCGAAGTCTCGCTCCGAGCGGTGCGACTCCTCCATCAGGAGGGCGATCTCTTCGCGTAGGATGGCCTGCAACTCCGAGGTGTTCATATACTTGTCGCGGGCCACACGCTCCTCGATGCGGCGGATGATCTTCACCGTCGTATCGACACCCACATCGGAGGTGATGAGCACCTCCTCCAGGTCATCCAACACATCGGCATCCACCGTCGAACGACCCGCCACGGCACGAGCCAACTTCGAGAAGAAGCCCGACTTGGTCTTCTCCAGCCCCGCCTCCAATGCGCGGCGTTCGGTCTCAACCTCCTCCTGACTCGGCTGCTCCTCCACCTCGGGGGCTGCCGACTCGACGGGCTGCTCCTCGGCAGGGGTTATCCCCTGGAGGGGTTCCTCCTTTTTCTTCTTGAACAGATCAAAAAATCCCATTGTTCTATCTTCGCTTTTTTGTTTTTTACTCGTTGCAGAATATTTCTGCAAAGATAGCGTTTTTTTGGATGGAAAGCCCTATCTTTGCTTGAGGAAAGGACTCTTTATCACCCCTGAAGGGTGGAATTTTCATTTTTTTGGGGGGATTGAGAGCTTCTATCCGTGCAAAACAAAACCTTTTTTAAGAAAAATGAGACGACTTATCTCCCTGCTGTTGCTCCTTTTGGGCCTCGGTGGCTCGGCCCTGGCGCAGGATCTGATCCACACCACCGACCAACAGGAGATCAAGGCCCGCGTGCTGGAGATCTCGACCGAAGAGGTCTGCTACAAACGCTTCTCCAACCCCGACGGCCCCACCTATCGACTCCCCGTCGATCGAATCCGTTATATCGAGTATCCCAATGGCGAACGCGACATCTTCACCACCGAAGCGGAGACTCCTGCCACCCCGCAACCGACTCCGGAGGTAACGCCTGCTCCTGCCCCGCAGGCGGCTCCCGCGACCCTTGTCAGAGCCTACCAAGTGGGGGATATCTACGATGTCGAGGGGGTAAAAGGGGTGGTGATTGCCACCACCGACGGAGGACTCCACGGCCTGGTACTCTCCATCGGGCAAGAGCTGATGCGCTGGGATACCTTCGAGAAGGAGGATCTGCGCCTGGTGGGAGCCTCATCGCACCACGACGGAGCGATCAATATGGAGGCCGTAACTCGCTACATCGAGGAGAACAGCCTCTCGTGGGAGCACTTCCCCGCCTTCCGGTGGTGCCGTGAGTTGGGCGAGGGGTGGTATCTCCCCGCAATCGACGAGTGGCTCACCATCTCCTTCAACTTCAACGGCGGCACCCGTACCGACTTCAACCGCGATGCCCGCAACCGGGTGAACGATGCCCTGAAGGAGCTGGGTGGCAAACGCCTCGACAAGATGCTCTTCTACTACTCTTCGACCGAACAGGATGAGCGAATGGCCCTCACCCACCATATGGATACCAAGCCCCCCTATGTGGTACCGCTCAAGAAGAACGGTCTGACCTATCTGGTTCGCGCCGTTCACAAGTTCTGATACCCGCCAACAAAAAAGCGACCCTGCCGGTCGCTTTTTTTGTTACTCTCCATCTCTTATCCCCCCTCTCTTCTGTAGCCCCACCGCGACTCGAACGCGAATTTAAGGTTTAGGAAACCTTCGTTCTATCCCTTGAACTATAGGGCCTTCTCATCCGCTTTTAGTACTCCACCTTGTCGGCTTTGGCCTCCCAAAGACGGAAGGTCTCCATTGCCTCCTCACGCATCATCTGTCGGGCAGGAATCATTCGGCGATCGGGAGCGAGGGGTATCTGCTCATAGATAAGCGAGTCGTCGAAATCGATGTCGGCGGCATCCTGACGCGTATTGGCGTAGTAAATGCGCTCGACACCCGCCCAATAGAGGGCACTCAAACACATCGGACAGGGCTCACACGAGGTATAGACCACACATCCCGTCAGCTGAAAACTCTGTAGGCGGGCACAGGCCGCACGTACCGCCTGCACCTCGGCGTGGGCCGTAGGGTCATTCAGCAACGTAACGCTGTTCGAGCCGCCGGCCACCACCTCACCATCGCGCACGATGACCGCACCAAAGGGGCCTCCCCCCTGGCGCACACTCTCGTTGGCCAACTCGATGGCCATCCGCATAAATTTTCGGTGTTCGCTCTGCTGCTCCATAAATTCTCTACACGCTCTCTTCTTACCGGGAAGAGTACAAAAAGGGTGCGACTCCCAAGGAATCGCACCGCAAATATAACAAATTTTTGCCAATAAGCGACTACTTGCAACCAAAGTTGAAGTCCAGACCCAGGCCCCACGAGATGGAGGTACGCTTGTAGATGTCCGTAAAGTCGAGGCCCTGATACTGACCCTTGTTGGTCACATCCTCATAGAAGGTCTTCATCAGACCGGCATTGAGAGCCATAAAGTCGGTGATGCGGTACTTCAGACCCAGGCCCACCGAGCTCGACGAAATCGAGAAATTCATATCCGAGTAGTGCTTCTCATCGAGGTTGAGCTGCGTACGCTGTGCACCGAGACTCACGAGCCAGCGATCGCTGATCGACCACTCGGCACCCACTAGATACTCGTTGGTGTTGCCCAGCACGGCCGACGAGAAGCTGTTCTCGGCCTGCTTGTCGAAGTAGTGGTGCCACTCAAGGGTCACCTTCACGGGACCACAGTGGCGGCTGGCGGCCAGAGCCAGCAGAGCCGGAGTTTCCGACTTGATCTCGGCACCATTGGGGAAGAGGGCATTGATCACGGGGTCTGCAGCCGAGGCGGGAGCCGACTCGATGGTGAGCTTGGTGCCCATCTCGAACTCATACTTCACCGAAGCATCCCACTTGCCTTTGTGGAAGGCCAGGGCCACCACAGGGCTCCACGACGATCCCTTCTGCTTCACATTAAGGTAGTGGTCGGCTGTCAGGGCTGCATACTGCTGCATCGTAGCAGCCATCTCGGGCATCATCTGGGCCGCCATCTCGAAGATCTTGCTGGCCGCCATCATCTTACTGCCGTCCATACCGGCCATCGGCACCACCGGGTTGACCATAATATCCTCAATCTCTCCACGGTAGCTGTTCGAGGTATTGCTGTAGCGCACCATAGCGGCCACCGACAACCAGTCGGTGATACGGAAGGCGGCACCGAGGTTGAAGGCCAGGGTCATTGACTTGCCCTCGAGCTCCATATCCATATCATACTGCGAAGCCGAGACACCTACAGCCTGACCCACCTGTGAGATCGCTGCGGGCAGAATCGAGAACTGACGCTCGAACGAGGCAAGACCCTCGTCATACTCGATCGTGCCGCCACCGCCATTGACACCCATACCGAACATCACGGCCCAACGGTTTTTCTTCCAAGCAAGGTGGAAGCTGGGGATCAGGGCCGAGAAGGCCTCACCCTCATAGATCTTGGTCATCTGACCGCGATAGTCGGAATCCGCATTCATTGCAAAAGGAGCAAAGGTAGAGATGGTTGAGCGGGTCTGGCTTGCCATCTGATCGCTCAAGCCGAAGTGCCAACCATTCTCCATAAATACCACACCGGCAGGGTTGTGATAGACCGCATCGGGATCCATCGAGGTGCCTCGTGCGACACTTCGCAGGAAAGAGGCACTCTGGTTGCTGTTGGTCATCAGACCACCGGCCACGGCGGGCAGCAGGGCTGCCATTGCCGCAATCGTAAGGAAAAATCTCTTCATCTTTTCAATTTTTGGTTGTTACTGTTTGAGGTGCGCCGTTCAAGGTTGGTTATCGAAATTCGCTCTGCATCTGCTCCGAAAACTCCCCGCCTGACGGTCCCCGGAATATAAAGAATCGGTACAAAAATATAACATTCATACGCTACAAGCAAATTTTTTGTGCTTAAATTCCGAAAAATTGGACAAAATGGACTACTATTGGATGATTCTACGCGAAAATAATTTAGATGAAACGGGCTATTTTTGGAACTTTTTTTGTATATTGCAACCGTTAAAACCAAGTACCAACCTAAAGTTCCACACCTATGAAACGAAGAAGTTTTTTGGGAGCCTTGATGCTCCTTGCCGCCACGATTCTTTTGATCTCGACGCCCACCGCCTGCCGAGCCGACGGTCGCCCCGTGCGGGCCGAAGAGTTACCGGCCGAGGCGCGCCAGATGATCCACACCTATTTTAATAACGATCCCATACAGTTGGCCCTCTACGACCGCGAGTGGGATGATATGGGCTATGAGGTTCGCTTGAAGAGCGGTACCGAGATCGACTTTACGCGCAGTGGCCGCTGGATTCACGTCGATTGTGCCCCGCAAAGTGTTCCCGAGGGGCTGATCCCTTCCCACATCCTCGACCAGGTGAAGCGCGACTACCCCGGACACCGCATCTTGAAGGTGGAGCGCGACCGTCGTGGTTATGAACTCACGCTCTCGGGTGACTTCGAGTTGAAATTCTCGAACGATGGACGACTGGTAGGCTACGACGACTAACCCTCCCCATACCAATAATAAAAGGCAACTAAATCGCTGCCTTTTTATTTTCCTATTTCCAAAAGTGATACTCCTCCGGTACGGGGTCATAGCCGTGGCCACCCCAGGGATGACACCTCGAGAGCCGCTTCAAGGTAAGCCATCCCCCCTTGAAGGGGCCGTGGCGACGAATCGCCTCGATGGCATATTGCGAGCAGGTGGGAGTATAGCGACAGGAGGGGGGCGTAAGGGGTGAGATACACCGCTGATAAAAACGCACCAAAAGCAGCATCGGGAAGGCGATGATGCGCTTCACACCCCTCCAAAGGCTCCTTAAAAGATCAGAGATCGCCATTGCCCCCGATTTTTTGAGCCACCTCACCCAGGATTCGCTTCACCGAACGCTCCACCTTTTCATAGGGGAGTACCTCCTTGGCCGAGTAGACAAGGGCCAGGTCAAGGGCTGTCGAGTGGTTCCCCAGCAGACCCTTGTGGAGGCGATAAGCCTCACGCATTCGGCGCTTCAGCAGATTGCGCTTGTTGGCTCGCTTGTGGTAACGCTTCGGTACCGAGAAGAGCAGGCGGGCCGAAGGCTCGCTATCGGCCTCGGCGAAGAGCAGGTAACGGAAGGGATAGACAAAGCCCCCCTCGCCACTCTCGAAGAGGCGGCGGATGGCACCCAGCGTCCGCAGACGCTCGGCACGGGTGAGGGCATATTGACTCATAGGCTATTTCTTGGCCGCTGTGGCCGTCGTCGAGCGACGGGCGCGGGTCTTCTTGGCCAGTTTGTGCTGCTGGGTACGGATGAACTCCTCCTTCTCGAGGTCGGTCTTGAGCTCCACCTCGGCGATCTGCTCACCGGCCTCCACCTTGCGGGTATAGATCTCCACCGCCTTGGCCATCGAGGGGGCCTCGGGCGAGGGAGCCGACGCCTTAACCCGCAGGCCGGCATCGAGGGCAGCCTTGAGTGTACCCTCACCAAAGACGGCCACCACGGGAAGTTCCTCCACCTTGCACTGCTCGACCAATGCCTTCACATCCGAAGGCGAATAGAGGGCCAGCAGATCGTACTCTCCGAGGTTGACATCCTTCAACTCGGCAGCCACCGTACGGGCCAGAATCACCGGATCGACCTTCAATTTGAGGGTTGCCAGCGTATCGGGCAGCTCAGGCTTGTGAGGCTCACTGAGGGCGAGCATAAAACGCTCCTCCTTGTGTTTGATGATCAGCTCCAGGAAGTTCTTGAACGAGCCATCGGCAAAAGAGATCTTGCGCTTACGATAGATGATATACTTTTGGAGATAGAGTGCCACGGCCTCGGTTTGGCAGATATACTTCATCGTCTCGGGAACGGTGATGCGGGCCTCTTCGCAGATGTGGAAGAAGCTGTCCACCGTGGTACGCGAGGTGAAGATGATGGCCGTATGGTCGAGAATCTCGATTCGCTGGCTGCGGAACTCCTTCAGGGAGACACCCACCACACGAATCAGCGGTTTGTAATCAACCGCCACCTCATATTGGCACGAATAGTCATAAAAGGGAGATTTCTCCGGAATGGCCGGACGGGGCTGGGATACCAGAATCTTCTTTACTTTCAACGCTAACGGGTTTTAACTTTTAACGGAACTTTGTTACTACCATCGAATGGCAAGCAACACCATCAAACTGATGGGGAAGCATTCGACGGCGCAAAGGTACAAAAACCAATGCAAAATCGAAATTTTTTTCGCAATAAAGAGTTGGAAACTCTCTTTTAAGAAGAAGAAAAAGAGCAGAATTGCCATCAGAGCCAGGAGCCAAAACCACCCCAAACCCACCCCGGGCGGGGTGAAGAGCAACATCAGGGCCGGCGGCATACAGGCCACCGTTCCCAAAACAAAAATCAGGGTCTTGGCCTGCATCAGATTCCGCATCAGCTCGCGCTGGATGGTGATGCGGCCAATCAGATAGAGAATCACGCTCTGGAAGAGGATGGTGACAAGTCCCGCCACAAAGGTCGAGACCAGAATGGGGAGAGTCTCATAGTAAAGGCTACCTCCCTCCTCCACCAGGCGTACCACCAGGGTCGAAATCAAGAGCAGACCAATAACCACCACGGTGTAGGTGGCTCGCGGCGCAGCAGGACGCCCCTCACTACGCTTGCCCACCAAACCGATCACCTCGTTCAGGTGGGCACAAATCAGCAGTGCATAAGCCACCGCCAACAGGAGGACAATTCCCTGGTAGAGGGGATGGTCGGTCAGAAGTTCCCGAAAGGGAATCACCCCGCGATCAGCCACCACCAACTCCGACAGAGGGCCATAGGCCTCCTGGAGCGTCAGGTGAGGATTGAAGGGCACCTGCAGGGTATCAATCGGCTCCAAAAGGTCGTGCATCCGCTCCTCCAACACCCCATCAAGCGAGGCGTAGGAGGGGAGGGTGTCACGCAACGGGGCCGTTGCCAACGAATCAACGGCCAGCGAGTCGGCACCCCCGCGATGCAGGAGGGTGTCGGCAAGAGGTGCGGCACTACGCACCAGGCTATCGGGAGTCGGCATCATAGGTCATCAGAGCGTTTCAACGTGATACGAATCGTGGTCCCCTTGCCCAGCTCGGACTCCACCACCGCGATACGCCCCTTGTGGTACTCCTCCACAATACGGCGCGAGAGGGAGAGGCCGAGGCCCCAGCCGCGGGTCTTGGTCGTGAAACCCGGCTCAAAGATCTTCTTCCAGTTGGCCTTGGGAATTCCCTTGCCCGAGTCCTTTACATCAACCATTACATCGTGTTCGTCGGCGTGAATCTTCACCTCGATCGAGCCGTGACCCTGCAGGGCATCGAGCGAGTTTTTCATCAGATTCTCCACGACCCACTCGAAGAGGGCCGTATTGATGCGGGCCTCAAGAGGAGCCATCGCCAAGCCGTTGTAGGAGAGGGTCACATTGCGCGGAATGCGCTTGCGGAAGTACATCACCGACTCACCCACCACCTCGTTGATGTTGGCCAGGGTGAGCGGGGTCTCGGAGCCGATCTTCGAGAAACGATCGACAATCTTCATCAGATGAGTCAGATCCTTCTCGATCTCATCCACTGCCGTAGGGTCTACCTGTTGCGTGCGAAGGTACTCCACCCACCCCAGCAGCGAGGAGGTCGGAGTTCCAAGCTGGTGAGCCGTCTCCTTGGCCAGGCCGATCCAGACGCGGTTCTGTTCATCCCGCTTGGTGGAGCGAAAGGCAATGAATCCCAGCGCAATGAAGATCACGATGGCCAGAATTTGGATATAGGGGAAGTAGTAGAGTGATTTCAGCAGCGACGACTGTCCATAGAAGATCAAGAGGTAGTGATCGCTTCCCCACCAGCCATACTCCACTCGAATCGGGGGATTTTGATCCGCCAATTCATTGAGGAAATCGACCAACAGATCGGGATTCGCCACCACTTCGGGATCAACCAGATGGGATTTCAACACCTTCAAATCACCGTTGGTGATAATGAAGGGGATGTTGTTCTGATTGTCGACGATGTAGTCGATCAGGGGGTCTCCTCCCGTAAGGATGTCACCGCCGGCACTCGCCCGCTCCATTGCATAGGCCCAGAGTTCCACATCGTGCTGCTCCTTGATCTTCAGACGGCGGGCCATATCGTTGGTGTAGAGCAACGAGACGGCACCCAACAGGATGCCGACCACGATGACTACCACGCGGTTGCGAAACGAGAATATGTCGCGTCTGAACTTCATTGATCGGGGTTAAAGAGGGGTGGTTGCCGGAGTAAGCAGAGCTCGGTAAACCGCCTCGTCAAGCAGCAGCTCAGCGGCACGGTTCACCTCCTTGTCCGTGGGGAGTTGATAGCGGGTAACCCCCTCCGAATAGGCGTGACGCAGCACAACGTCGGCATTCAACGTCTCGATGATCTCCTCGCGGTAGGTCTCCAGGTTGGTCATTTTGTCATCCTTGAGATTCTGCTCCAGCTCGGCAATCTGACTCTTCAGATCGGTAAAGTTATCCGCCTCGGCAGCCTCCTTCATCGCCTTGAGCATCTGGCGCGAAGCCGACTCATAGGGAACCTCCTTCCCCTCGATAAAGCGACAGAAGTCGGCATAGTCAGCCTCCGTGATCGAAAAGGCCTCCAGCGGAGTCGGAGCCTCGGGGTTGCGCTTCACATACTCATCCACCCAATCCTCGATCAGCCCCAGCGAGTAGAGGGTCAAAGCGAAGCGGCTGATGTAGTTGGGCTCCATCTCCACATCGGGACGGATGCCGCCTCCGTCACGCACCTCACGCCCGTTGGCCGTATGGAAGAGGCGGGTGAGCGAGTCAGCCACCTCGCGGCCACGGGCCGCCTCGTGCTCCGAATAGTCGATCGCCTGGATGCAGCGACCCGAGGGGATATAATATTTACCGACGGTAAGCTTCAAGTAGGCGTTATAGCCCAGCGGTCGGGTTGTCTGCACCAACCCCTTGCCATAGCTCTTCTGACCCACCAACACCGCGCGGTCGAGATCCTGCAGTGCTCCGGCCACAATCTCGGCGGCCGAGGCCGAGCTGCCATCAATCAATACCGCCAACGGCAGGTCGGGCAGCAGGGGCTCCTGCTGGGTGCGGAAAGCACGCTCATCGGTGCGTCCCTTGGTGCTCACCACCTCGGTACCCTTCGGAGTAAAGAGCCCCACGATCTTCACCGCCTCCTGCAGAATGCCGCCGCCATTGCCACGGTAGTCAAGGATCAGGCCTCGCAGCTCTCCCTCGCTCTGCAGTCGCTCAATGGCACTCCGCATCTCATCGTAACACCCCTCGGTAAAGTCGCTATGGCGGATATAGCCGATTCCCTCGGCAACCCAACCGACATAGGGAACCCCCGGAATGGCGATACGCTCACGCTTGAGCTTAAGCTCCACCTCCCGGTCATCCAGCAGGCGGCGAATCTTCACCCGCACCGTCGTATTGGGATCTCCCTTCAAACGGCTGCTCACCTGGGCATTGCTCCAGCCACGGGCATCCTCGCCGTCGATGGCCACGATCTTGTCACCGATGCGGATGCCGGCACGATCGGCCGGCGACCCCTTATAGGGCTGGGCAAAGATCACATACTCCCCCTTTTGGCGGATCAGCGATCCCACACCTCCATACTTACCCGTGGTCATCACGTCGAAATCGGACATCTCCTCCTCGGGCAGATAGAGGGTATAAGGATCCAGGCGGCGCACCATACCGGCTGCCGCATCCACCATCAGTTTATCGGGCTCCACCTCATCCACGTAGTGGGTAGAGATCTCGCGCATCATATTGACCAAAATCTCCATATTGCGCCCCAGACCGAAGTCATTCTTCGTGGCAAAGATCCCCGTCAGAAGGGCCACCACCAGCAGCAACAGGATGCGAAAACGTCTCATCTCCTTCTTCTTTGTTGATTAACGCAGGTTGGACAGGTAGCCCTCCAGGCGGAAGGCAACCTTCACCGCAGCACGGCGGATTCCCTCAATCTCGATCCCCTCGCCCTGCTGACGCACGAAGATCTCATCCTCGAAGAGGTATTGCAGCCGCGCAAGCTGACCACCGGCACGGAAGATCAACTCTTCATCGTGGCTCCCCGCCACCTCAAAGCCATAAGCCTTGAAGGCATTTTCGATCTGCTGGCGGTGTTCGGTCAGCGAACAGGGGCTCACCACGCGTTTCACAAAGCCAAAGCGGGGATAGAAGAGAGCCAACAAGAGAATGGCAGGGATCATCAGGCGTCCTCGCTCGGTGTGGAAGAGCTGCAGTTGCAAGGTATCCCAAAAGCCGTCGCCTGCCATCAGGCCCAGCGATCCGGTATAGTACATCAGGGCCATCAGAGCCAAAAAGAGAAGGCACAACAGCACCAGATACTTCAACATACGAACCCAATATCGTCTCATCATCTCTATTTTCGTTTTTTCGTTTTTTTTTCGATTTTTCGGTCTCCTCCTGTCAAACGAGTTTACGACGGAGGAGGGTATGTAAGTCGCCCCAAATTTTTCGCTACTCGCCCCCAATGGCCTCCGCCACCCGCTGCATCAGCCATTTGGGGGTGGAGGTGGCACCACAGATACCCACCGATTCGGCCCCCTGCAACCAGGCGAGATCGACCTCCGAGGCCTCCTCAACCAGGTAGGTACGGGGATTGGCCGCCCGACACACCTCCGAGAGCACCTTTCCGTTGGAGGATTTGCGACCCGCCACAAAGAGGATCACATCACAACTGTGGGCAAAGGCCGCCAGATGTCCCTCACGGTTGGCCACCTGGCGACAGATCGTATCCTCCACCTCCACGCGGGCAGGATCGGCAGCCCGACGCCGCATCTCGGCAGCCAACTCCTCGAAGAGGGCAATCGACTGTGTCGTCTGCGAGAGGAAGTGGATCGGTCGCTCGAAGTCGATCTGCTCAAGATCCTCCATTCGCTCCACCACCAGGGCACGATCCTCCACCTGGCCCGTAAGGCCCACCACCTCGGCGTGGCCCCGCTTGCCGAGAATCACCACCTGGCCTCCGACAGCCTCCATCGCCTCATAGGCACGCTTCACCTTGCGCTGAAGGTTGGCCACCACCGGACAGGTAGCATCGATCACCTCAATCCCCAGCTCGGCAGCCCGACGATAGGTCGTTGGCGGCTCGCCGTGGGCACGAATGAAGAGACGACGACCTCCCAATCCAGTCATCCGGTCGTGGGTGATGGTTTGAAGACCCAATGCCTCCAAACGCTGCACCTCCACCCGGTTGTGAACAATATCGCCCAGCGAATAGACGGGAGCGCCCTCCCGCAACGCCTCCTCAGCGCACGAGATGGCCCGCACCACGCCGAAACAGAAGCCCGACTCCTGATCAATCTCAATCCGCATCCTACAACTGTTCAATCGTCTTCTCGTAGAGCTTCATAAACCAGGCCATCTGCTCCTCCACGCTCATATGACTGTTGTCGAGGGTGATGGCATCATCGGCCTTCCGCAAGGGCGAGACCTTGCGGGTCATATCGGCCTCATCACGCGAGATGACATTTTTCAAAATTTCGTCGAAGGTAACCGAATCGCCCTTGGCCGTGAGCTCATCGTAACGACGCTGAGCCCGCACCTCGGGATCGGCCTCCATAAAGAGTTTCAACTCCGCCTCGGGGAAGACCGTGGTGCCGATGTCGCGGCCATCCATCACCACCCCCTTGCGGCTGCCCATCTCCTGCTGAAGGGCCACCAACTTGTGACGTACCTCGGGGATGGCACTCACCCCGCTCACGCAGTTTGAAACCTCAATCGTGCGGATCTTACCCTCCACGCGATCACCATTGACGTAGATATCGCTTGCCCCGCGCTCGGGATTGAAGCGGAAGGCGACCGAGATCTCTGGCAAGAGGCGAATGACAGCCTCCTCGTCGATCAACCCCGACCGGATGGCTCCGTGCTCGAGGGCATAGAGGGTCACGGCGCGATACATCGCACCCGTATCAATGAAAATATAACCCAGCCGGGCTGCAATCGCCTTAGCAAAGGTACTCTTGCCACACGACGAAAAACCGTCGATGGCGACAATGATCTTTCTCTTTTGCTTATCAGTAGACATCGGGGAAGATATCAAAGAAGGTAGACAAAATGGTATAGGCACCCAGAATGCCGATTATCAGACCGGCAATGTGGTTGATGGTCAGCATATGACGGGGACGGAAACGGTGACGGAAGAGGTTGATGGCCGTTGCCAGCAGGCTCCACCATCCCAGCGAACCGAAGAAGAAACCGATGATCACCACCATACCGCGCAGGAAGACACCCACATCCACTTGATCGACCGTTGCAATCTTAAAGACGGCAAAGAAGGCCAGGATGTAGGGGATGGCCATAATGAAGTTGGCCAGCGTGAGGACAAAGATCGAGGCAAAATCCTGCCACGAAGTGCTCTTACCCGAGCGGTTGCGGCGAATCTGCGGCACGGGATTCTGGGTGAAGATCCAGACGCCGACCACCACCACAAAAATACCACCCACCACCCGCAACAGGGTGTTGTACTGCTCGATGTGGGAGTGCAGCATCGAGTAGCAAAAGTAGGCGATAATGGCCATCAGCGAGTCGGCACAAGCGACACCAAGGCCCGAAACGAGGCCCGAGCGACGGCTCTTTGAGAGGGTACGCTGGATGCACAAAACCGCCACGGGGCCCACGGTAATCGAGGCCGTTATGCCCACGCAGAGGCCGCGCAGCAGAATCTCCAGCAACTCTATCGTTGTTTCCATTCTTTTTCAAGGTGAGAATTAGGGTACAAAGGTACAAAAAATTTGGCGATTTCGATCGCTTCGGGGGCACAGAAGAGCCCTTTTTTGAAAAAGAGGCATTATCGGCGAATTTCAGCGACGGAAATTGGGGAAATTCAGCCGAATTTATTATTTTTGCATCCGTGAAAAATTCGCAATTCTGGCACCGGCTGGGTGCTTCGCTTCTGTCGATCGTGCTGCTCGCTCCCGGGTGGCTCGGCTTTAGCGGCCTTACGCTGCTCATCGGCTTCGTCCCCCTGCTCTGGATCAGCGAATCGTGTGCCTCGTCGCGTCGCGGCTGGTGGCAGATGTTCGGCTGGGCCCTTTTGACCTTTGCCCTCTGGAGTGCCGCCTGCGACTGGTGGATCGGTAACGCCACCCCCATCGGACCGCCGGCCGCCATCTTCTTCTCCACCCTCTGGATGATGATCCCCTTTATGCTCTACCACTCGGTGAGCAAAAAGGCCCCCAAATCGCTCGCCTATGTAGTGCTGGTGGCTGCCTGGATTGCCTGCGAGCACCACTATCAGTCGGTCGATATCTCCTGGCCCTGGCTCCTGGTGGGCAACGGCTTCTCACACGACGTGCGGCTGGTGCAGTGGTATGAGTATACGGGTATCTTCGGCGGCACGCTCTGGGCCTGGATCTGTAACCTACTGATTTTCGAGGCTTTGAAGCAGCGCACCGCACGCCGTTGGGTCGTTGTGGTTGCTGCCATTCTGCTGCCGATACTCTTCTCGCTGGGCATCTACTTCAGCTATGAGAATCCGACCGAGACAGCCCGCGTAACAGCCCTGCAGCCCAATGTGGATTGTTACGACAAGTTCGCAACGGGCGATGCCTGGCAGGAGCAGAATCTGCTCGACCTGATGGCCGAGGTCCCCTCCGACACGGAGTTCATTCTCGCTCCCGAGACGGCTCTGACACGCCATATGGATGAGGCGCAGATCAACCGCTATCCCCATCTGAGACCCTTCAGCGAGAGTTTGAAGGAGCACGCCCCCGAGGCGTTGCTGATCTCGGGAGCCAACACGCTGCGCTACTACACGCCCGAGACCCGCACCTGGACGGCCCGCCACCACAATGGTCGCTGGTACGACCACTTCAACACCGCTCTGGCCATCGACACCACCGGTGTACAGGGCATCTACCACAAAGGCAAACTCGTGATCGGTGTGGAGAATACTCCGCGCTGGTTCTTCGACGTGATGGACTTCCTGGTCGTTGATCTGGGAGGCATCGTGGGCCAGATCGGCATCGGACAGCAGCGACGCATCTTCACCTCGCCCCGTGGAGTGAAGGGTGGGCCTGCCATCTGCTATGAGGGGATCTTCGGCGACTTCTTCGGTGACTTTGTCCGCAAAGGTGCCGAGGTGATGTTCCTTATCTCGAACGACGGCTGGTGGGGCGACACCCCGGGCTACCGTCACCTCTTCTCCTTCTCGCGCCTGCGAGCCGTGGAGCACCGCCGCGCCATCGGCCGTGCAGCCAACACGGGACGTTCGGGTTTCATCGACTGCCGCGGAGATGTGGTGGGAGAGTCGCTCGGCTGGGAGGAGCGCGGTGTGATCACCTATGACCTGCCGCTGAATCGTGAGCTGACCTTCTACACCCGCTACGGCGACTACATCGCCCGCATCGCCAAACTCCTGACACTGCTTTCGGTACTTTACTACATCGCCTACCGTGTAAGACGACGCAACCACCTGGTGGAATAACAAAAACAAAAAACGCGATAAATTATGAATTACACCCAAACTCTCGACTTTCTCTTTTCGTCGCTGACCTCCTTCCAGGAGAAGGGAGCCCTGGCCTACAAGCCCGGTCTGGAGCGCATCACCGCCTTCTGCCGCCACCTGGGCAACCCGCAGCGCAACTTCTTCACGATTCACGTCGCCGGCACCAACGGCAAGGGCTCCGTATCGCACATCCTGGCCTCGGTATTGCAGCAGGCCGGCTATCGCACGGGTCTCTACACCTCGCCCCACCTAACCGACTTCCGTGAGCGCATCCGCGTTGATGGTGAGATGATCCCCAAGCAGAAGGTAGTGAACTTCGTGGACAAGCACCTGGAGAAGATGAAGGAGCTGGAGCTCTCCTTCTTCGAGATGTCCACCGCAATGGCCTTCGACTTCTTTGCCCAAAGCGATGTGGAGGTAGCCGTCATCGAGACCGGCCTGGGTGGCAGACTCGACGCCACCAATATCGTGATGCCTCTTTTAAGCATCATCACCAACGTAGGCCTCGACCACACCGACCTGCTGGGCTCGACCCTTGAAGAGATCGCCCGCGAGAAGGCCGGCATTATCAAGAAGAGTATCCCCGTGATGATTGGCGAACACCATCCCGCCACCGACGAGATCTTCGAGCAGGCCGCCTCGGCCCTGAAGTCGAAGATGCTCTATGCCGAGCAGATCTTCTCGTGCGAGAACCACCGCGTAGATACCGATCTGCAGCGTTTTACGCTGGTACGCAAGCGCGATGGCCAGCCCATTGACGTGGAACTCGATCTGATGGGCGACTACCAGCGTCGCAACGTCATCACCGCCTCGGCTGCGGCCGACTTCCTCCACGAGGAGACCCCGCTGACCATCTCGCGCCGCGCCTTCCGCGAGGGTACGCGCTCCGCCGCAACCAACACCTCGCTGCGTGGCCGTTGGCAGAAGCTGGGCGAGAAGCCCTGCGTAATCTGCGACACGGGCCACAACCCCCACGGCCTGCGCTATGTCGCCGAGCAGTTGATGAAGGGCGACTTCGAGAAGCGTTACTGCGTGGTGGGATTCGTCAAGGAGAAGGATGTTGAGTCGATGCTGGAATTGCTGCCCAAGGAGGCCGACTACCTCTTCACCGCTCCCGCCTCCGCCCGTGCCATCCCGGCCGAAGAGCTGAAGGCAATGGCCGAGAAGCACGGCCTGAAGGGGGAGTGCCACCCCACCGTGGAGGCTGCCCTCAACCGTGCCCGTGAGCTCGCCACTGAACGCGACCTGATCTTCATTGGCGGCAGCACCTTTGTCGTATCGGAGGTATTGGAGTAGCCACCAGGTGAGCCCGTTAAAGGGTCAATGCCCTAAAAAAGAAAAACCGACTGATTGTCAGTCGGTTTTTTGTTTTGATCCGCGCAAATCAGCGATATTTCAGCAGGCAGCGCAACCGGGTAAACCACAGTCGCCAGGCTCGCAACGAGAGGGGATGGCGATACCAATAACGGGCCACATCGGCGGACGAGCAGGCCTCAAAGCGACCCATCTTCATCATCACTCGCATCATCTCGGCCTCCACCCGATCCTCCAACCTGCGCCACTGCATCGACGTAAGGGGCTCCACCGAGAGGGGAAGCACCCCCTCCCACTTGGCGTGAAGACGCCTCATCTCCTCCAGCCACCCCTGCGAGAAGCTCCCCAGCGAGAAGTGCTCCATCCAGAGGCGGTTGCAGACATAATTGACATAGCCGGCCGCAAAGAGAGTCATCGAGAGGTCGAGGTCGTAGCCGTGAAAACCCTTCAGGAGCTCCTCATCGAAGGGGTACTCCTGCCAGAGGCTGCGGCGCATAAAGAGGGCCATTCCATCGAGGGTCACCACAGGGGAGAAGCTGCCACCGCCGGGATTCTGATCCTTCTTGAGCGTACGCATACCGCGACGTTGCAGAAAGTGCTGGCGACGCTCCTTACGCCCCGTGTACCAACCCGTCAGCTGACGGGGTTTCACGGTACTGCCGGCAAAGCCGATCAATCCGCAATCCCCTTCGGCCAACTTACGGGCCAACAGCGGGCCCCAATCCGAGGTATGGAAGGCGATATCCTCGTGCAGGAAGCCAAGGTAGTCGTAGCGGGCCCGACGGGCCGCCTCGTTATAGACCTGACAGATCCCCTTGCCGGTATCTCGATTGTCGCAACACAAGACCTCACACTCCGCACCGATAGTGGCGCGGATGTTCTCCTCCAGGGAGCGGGCCATCTCGGGACGAACCGAGCAGATGATCAGCGAAAACATCGAAACCAGGAGTTACTCCTCCGACTTACGCC
The DNA here is from genome assembly GCA_045602705.1 of Alistipes sp. Taxonomy (GTDB): domain Bacteria; phylum Bacteroidota; class Bacteroidia; order Bacteroidales; family Rikenellaceae; genus Alistipes. The sequence goes on along the minus strand of JAZSCB010000007.1, from coordinate 71,514 downwards.
CCGAGAGGTAGCCCTCACGGGCAAACTCATCCACGGCGTGTTTGTAGTGCTCGAGAGTCTCCTCCATTGTCAGGAAGGATTTGCCGCCGGCGGCATTGTGGTGGCCGCCACCGTTAAAATATTTGCGGGCAAAGAGGTTGACATCCACATCACCACGCGAACGCAACGATACGCGGATGAACTTATGGTGAGCAAGGAACATTGCCGACATCTTCATCTTGCCCACCGTGAGGGGGTAGTTGACAAAGCCCTCGCTGTCGCCCTGCTGGAAGTAGTAGCGGCGCATCTCCTCCTCGGTGAGCGACATATAGGCCACCGTATTGTGTTTCAAGAACTTCATCTTGCGGTGGATCACATAGCCGAAGAGACGTGCCCGCTCGGGCGAATAGGCATTATAGACACTGTCGTGGAGCGACTGCACCTGAATTCCACGCTCCAGAAGGACGGCAATGGCCCGATAGAGGGCCGGCGTGAGGAACGAGAAGGAGAAGTTGCCCGTATCGGTCATCATACCCACATAGAGCGACTCGGCCATCTCGCGCGTGATGCACTCCACGCCATAGATACGTTCGATGATCGAATAGACCAAGAAGGCGGTCGAGGAGCTCGAAGGATAGGAGAAGCGCACGTCGTAGGGCTCCAAGGCCGAGAGGTGGTGATCGATCAGCACTCGTTTGGCCGTCGTATTGCTGTTTACCAACTCGCCCAGGGCCTCCAGACGCCCCACGGCGTTGAAATCGACACAGCAGATGATGTCGGCCTCATTGACCACTTCAGCGGCACGCTCGGGATCGAGCCGATGGACAATCACCTCGTCGATACGGGGCATCCAATCGAGGAAATAGGGGTATTTGTTGGGGACAATGATATGCGCCGTATGGCCCAGCTGCTCACAAAGACGCGCCAAAGCCAGGTCAGAACCCACGGCGTCACCGTCGGGATTGGTATGACCCAGCAACACCACACGCTTTCCGGGCTCTGCAAAGAGCTCCTGAAACTTCTGCAACTCCGCGCTGTCGAGGGGTAAAATACCGCTCTCAATGGAGGTTTTATTCTCTTCCATCCTCTTTGATTCGATTCGTGGATAAACTTGTGAAAGACAAAGATACGAATTTTTTTCGTTTTTAGCCCACTATCGGGCTCAAAAGGTGGAAAATCCTCTTTGGAACGGGTAATTTTGAAGGAGATGATCCCTTTGGGCAAATTTTGTTCTTTCCGAAAAACTTTTCTATCTTTGCAACGCTATTCGATAGAGCACTAAATACGTTCGTTCCACTTTAACTCAATCCATAACACCTCCGATCGACGAAAATCGGAGCTTAAATTTTTATTTCAATGAAACAGTTTCTGACTTTTTTATTGTTCGGAGTATTGATCTTTGCGCTGCCGGGTTGCGAAGAGAATTCGACCATCTCGCCCGATGACAAAACCGAACAACCCAATGAGAAACCGGACGATCCGGACAACGGCAAGGAGGAGGATCCCAACGACCAACCGGACGATCCGAACAACGGCAAGGAGGAGGATCCCAACGACCAGCCGGACGATCCAGACAACGGCAAGGAGGAGGATCCCAACGACCAGCCGGACGATCCGGACAATGATAACGAAGAGGAACTCCCCGACGGAGTCATTCCCGACAACGAAATTCACTATGTCGCCACAGCCCGGGTAGTGCCCGATTGGTTTTCTTTTGGAAGTGCGGCATACTTATCGAATGAATGGGATGAAACTACCGGAAAGGGGGTGATCACCTTTGCAGATGCCGTAAGAGAGATCGGCTTTCACGCCTTCGTTTCGTCAATAGAATTGACGGAAATTATTATTCCCAACACGGTGACCACCATTGCCGTTGCAGCCTTTGACAACTGTTACAATCTGACAAGCATCACCCTCCCGGAGGCCCTGAGTTCTATCGAGGTCGGTGCATTTCTGGGTTGTTGGAGCCTCACCACATTCAAGGGAGGCCTGGCCTCTTCGGATGGTCGCTGTCTGATTCAAGATGGAAATTTGATCGCCTTTGCCCCCGCTGGTCTGAACTCCTACACCATTCCTGATGGTGTCCTCTCGATCGGAACATGGGCATTCTCTTATGATATCTATGGCATCACTTGTCTATCCTCGATTACCATTCCCGACAGTGTGACTTCGATTGGAGAGATGGCATTCCAATCTTGTAGGGGTTTGAAGGAAGTAACCTTGGGCAACGGGATTGTTTCAATCGGAGAGATGGCATTCCAATATTGTGAAAATTTGACTACTGTTACGATCCCTGAAAATGTAACCTGGATTGGCAATTCCGCATTCGAGAACTGCACCAATCTTCGGGAGATTTATTGTAAACCGATCACTCCTCCGATGCTTGCGACCTGGCTTGTTTTTTGGGGCCACGCCCTCGATCGTAAGTTCTACGTCCCCGTTGGATCAGGCGAAGCCTACCAAACGGCAGAGATTTGGGATTGGTATGCAGAACATATCGAAGAGCGAGAGTTTTAGCCGGACGATAACCGCTTTGGCAGCGAAGGAATCCATCGAATGACGGATTCCTTCATTTTTTATCTTCAAAAACAGACCAACCATTTTGATTTCAATATTTTTTTCGTATATTCGCAGTTGGAAGTACCTCCCTCACAATGAAAACTTTGGCCATACTCTCTCTCTGCCTCTTTTTGGTTGGGTGCCAGCACTCGACCCCAAAGGCCGAGCGTCGTGTCGAAGAGCTGATGGCAGAGCTTTGCGAGGGCGATCTACTCTTCAGACGCGGAACGGGGTTTGCGGGCCGTATGGTCACCTCGCTCGACCGCGAGGGGAGTTTTTCGCACGTCGGCGTGGTGGTCTATCACGAAGGGGGCTGGAGCGTGGTTCACGCCGTGCCTCACGAGTGGGAGTTTGAGGGGGATTTCGATCGTGTCAAGTGTGAACGGGTGGAGCTTTTTCTGGGCCACTATCCCGATGCCCGGTTTGGACTCTTCCGCCCCCAGATTGAACCCCAAAGACGACAAGCTGCGGCAGCCCACGCACTGCGGTTGAGTCGCAAGCAGCTCCTCTTCGACCACGAGTACGATCTCGAAGATACCACTCAGCTCTACTGCACCGAGTTGGTTGAGTATTGCTACTCGCTGGTAGGCTTCCCCTTGAGCGAAGGTCGGCGCACGGAGGTTGGGTTTCCGAGCCTTTCGGGAAACTATATCCTCCCCTCCGATTTGACAGCCAACCAACAATTGAAACCCATTTACTAACCCATAAAATTAAACGATTATGAAAAAGACGATTTTGATGCTGACTGCCGTTTTGGCCCTCTTCCTGGTTGGTTGTGCAGGAAGTGCTCCCACCCCGAGCGAGGCTGCTGTCAAGGTTTATGAGATGGTTATCGACGGCAACTATGAGGGTGTTGCCAAGAGCTTCTATTTTGGAGAGAAGAGTGCCGAGGAGGTAGCTCAGGCCCAGGCGATGATCCAATCGCTCTTCGTTGAGAAGGCGGGTCCCCAGATAGAGAGCAAGGGGGGTCTGAAGAGTGTTGAGGCCCTCAACGAGACGATCGCCGAGGATGGCCAGAGTGCCAAGGTCGAGGTGAAACTCACCTACGGAAACGGTACGGAGGAGAATGCCGAGGTTGATATGGTACTCGATTCCGAGGGTAACTGGCGTCCCTCGATGAACAAATAGGACAACCCTGCAAGAGCAACGAAAGAGCTCTGCCTTTTGAAGGCAGAGCTCTTTTATTTCTCTTCGCTCTGATAACTTTTGCACCAGGTTGTCAGGCCACACTCCGCACACTTGGGGTTGCGGGCCGTACAGACATAGCGGCCGTGAAGGATGAGCCAATGGTGAGCGATGGGCAACAGGTGGGAGGGGATATGTTTCGAAAGGGTGCGCTCGGTCTGCAACGGGGTCTTGGAGTTGCGCGTCAAGCCGATGCGGTTGGCCACCCGAAAGACGTGGGTATCGACCGGCATCACCTCCTTCTGCCAGATGACAGCCCCCACCACGTTGGCCGTCTTGCGCCCCACACCGGGCAGCCGTTGCAGCTGATCCAGGTCGGAGGGGACTTCGCCCCCGAACTCCGCCACCAGCATCCGGGCCATCCCGCTCAAGTGCTTCGCCTTGTTATTGGGGTACGACACACTCTTGATGAAGGTAAAAATCTCCTCCACGGAAGCGGCAGCCATCGCCTGGGGCGTGGGCATTGCCTCAAAGAGGGCAGGAGTCACCAGATTGACCCGTTTGTCGGTGCATTGGGCCGAGAGGATGACAGCAACCAGCAGTTGGAAGGGATTTTCGTAGTTTAGTTCGCTCTCGGCCACAGGCATATGGGCCGAGAACCACTCGATTATACCGGCATAACGCTCTTTAAGTGTCATAGGAAGCAATTAAAGTTTGGTCAATTTGGCAAATTTGGCCAGCAGGGTGCGCTCGCTACCGTCGCCAAAGGCCACCACCAGTTTGTGATCCTGGGCCATCGCCTCGATGCGGCGCACAACTCCCACTCCGAACTTGGGATGCTCCACACGATCATCCACCGCATAGTGGCAGGGAAGCGTCGAGGGGGTGGTACCCGCAGACGAAGCAACAGGGCTCACGCGACGCAGACGATCCCCATTAGGGGCCGCAGCGGGTCGGGATGAGGGGGTGGCGGGAGTCTCGCGTCGGATGGTGCGCTCATAGAGCGGATGACCGGGAGAGACCCGATGGGCCGTATCGCTCGACGTACTCTCCCTCTTCTGGAAGCGGTAGTCGAAGCGGCGACGCAACTCTTCGATCGCCGAACCCCGATCCCCCGAAGGGGTAGCGGACGGGGAGGCAGAGCGGTTGCCGAAACTGCCCCCCATCGGACGGCGCAACTCCTCCTCGATCTCCTCCATCTCCACATAGGCGGAGTCGATCTCCTTTAGGAAGCAACTCGGGCGTGAGAACTCCATATTGCCCCACTTGAAGCGCGACTCGGCATAACTCAACGTAGCGGCCACCTTGGCTCGTGTCAAAGCCACATAGAAGAGACGACGCTCCTCCTCGAAGCCGTCGGGCGACTCCATCGCCCGCTGCGAGGGGAAGAGATTCTCCTCCATTCCCACAATATAGACATATTTGTACTCCAGGCCCTTGGCCGAGTGAACCGTCATCAGGGTCACCTTGTCACGATCCTCGGGATCCTCGTTGTCCATATCGGTCATCAGCATCACCCCCTGCATCCACTCCTCGATGGTGGCCTGCTCCTCCTCGCTGCGCTCACCACCGCGAATTTCGGCATCGCGCTGCTCCTTGAAGAGCTGCATCGTATTGAGCAACTCCTCGATATTGTCTATGGCCGAGGCTGCCTCGGGGGTGTTCTCCAGGCGGTAGAGGGGGAGGATTCCCGAACGGTTGGCAATCTCAAGACCAAAGTCATAGAGTCCCTTCTCGTTCCGCAGCAACGAAAGGCCGCGAATCAACCCCACAAAGTCGGTCACCTTGCGGGCAATGGTGCGCTGCACGGGATCGGTGGTTGATTCATCCACCAGGGTATCGACCGCCTCCCACATCGAGCAACCCCGATCACGAGCCAGTGTGGCGATGCGCTCCACTGTCGTATCGCCAATGCCGCGGGTCGGGTAGTTGACAATGCGACGGAAGGCCTCATCATCGCGCGGATTGATCACCAGGCGGATATAGGCCAAAAGATCCTTGATCTCCTTGTGATCGTAGAACGAAGAGCCCTTATAGATGCGGTAGGGGATTCCTTTGCGGCGCAGCGACTCCTCGATGGCCGACGATTGGGAGTTGGTACGGTAGAGAACCGCTACCTCCGACCAGCTATCACCCGTGGAGCGAATGCGATCTCGGATGGCCGTGGAGACGCGCTCGGCCTCCTCGCGGTCGGTATAGGCCCTCAAGATGCGGATCTTCTCCCCCCGATCCCCCTCCGAGAAGCACCTCTTGTCCATTCGACGGGCGTTGTGCACGATGACCGAATTGGCCGCCTCAACGATCGTACGGGTCGAGCGATAGTTCTGCTCCAACTTGAAGGTGCGGGCCGTAGGGTAGTCGTTGCGGAAGGAGAGGATATTCTCGATCTTGGCTCCACGGAAGGAGTAGATCGACTGGGCATCGTCCCCCACCACACAGACCCGGCCGTGGGTCTGCGAGAGGCGACGGATAATGATATACTGGGCATAGTTGGTATCCTGGTACTCATCCACCAAGATATATTGGAACTGCTCCTGGTAGCGGGCCAGCACATCGGGACAGTCGCGGAAGAGGATATTGGTCTGCAACAACAGGTCATCAAAGTCCATCGCCCCATTCTTCTTGCACCGCTGGCAGTAGAGGTTGTAGAGCTGGCCGAACTCGGGTTGCTGTCGCTGGCGATCCTCGGCGGCATAGACCGAGTTGGCGAGATAGGCTCCCGGCGTGACCAGACAGTTCTTGGCATAGGAGATGCGTGAGAGCACTGCCTGGGGCTTATACTTCTCTTCGGGGAGGTTCAACTCCTTGATCAGATTCTTGATCAGATTCTTGCAATCCGACGGCTCGTAGATCGTATAGCTGTCGGGGTAGCCGATGCGTTCGGCATTTTCGCGCAGCATCCGCGAAAATACGGAGTGGAAGGTCCCCATCCGAATCCAGCGGGCCCGACCGTCGGGCACCATTTGGGCGATACGCTCTCGCATCTGTTCTGCCGCCTTGTTGGTAAAGGTGAGGGCGAGGATCTCGGTGGGTTTGACCCCCTGCTCGATCATATAGGCGATGCGCGAGGTCAGCACACGCGTCTTGCCGGAGCCTGCGCCGGCAATGATCAGCGAGGGCTCACGGTAATTGACAACCGCTTCGTATTGAGCAGGATTCAGATCCTGCAATATGGGTGAAGATTCCATCATTTTTCGTTTTGGAGGGCAAAGATAGGGATAAAGGATGACTTTACGCCTCTTTCAAGGGCTCTTTTTGCCGAAGGTTTCTGCAATGAAAGGGGTGTTACTCCCTTTCGAGGAAACTCTCCAGCTCCACGAAGACCCGCTGCACAGGGAGTCCCATCACATTATAGAAGGAGCCCTCGATACGTTCGATGCCGACATAGCCGATCCACTCCTGAATACCATAGGAGCCCGCCTTATCGTAGGGGCGGAAATTGTCGACATAGTAGGCCAGCTCCTCCTCGCTCAACGAGCGGAAATAGACCTCCGAACTCGCCGAAAAACTCTTCATCTTTCGGGCGGAGCGCAACGTAACGCCGGTGATGACCGTATGAGCCCGTCCCGAGAGCAGACGCAACATCCCGAGGGCCTCTTCGCGATCGTGGGGCTTACCGAGGATTCGGCCGCCGGCAATTACCACCGTATCGGCCGTCAGCAAAATCTCCCGCTCCGCCAGCGGACGAGGCATTCCCTCGCTCTTCAGCCGCGAGAGGTAGGCCGGCACCTCCTCGGCCGGCAACGATGCCGGATAACTCTCCTCTACCTCATACTTTGGCGGCAACTCGTAGGGGAGACCGCAACCCGTCAGCAGATCGCGACGTCGGGGCGACTGTGAAGCCAGCAGCAGGCGGTAGGGGGCCAATTTTTCGTGCAACAACATAGCCTAACGAATATCAAAGTCCAACAATTTTCGCCCTTCGAGCGTTGCCACCAGATTTTGGCCGCGTGCAACGGGTCCCACCCCCACAGGAGTACCCGTATAGAGCAGATCCCCCATTCGGAGGGTGATGAAGTGCGAGACGTGCGAGATCAGACGATCAACCGTGAAGAGCATATCCCCCGTAAAGCCGCGCTGGCGCACCTCTCCATCGATTGCAAGGTCGAAGTGGAGTTGTTGCACATCGCCACCCAACTCACTCAACGGCAGGAAGGTGGGAGAGATCGCCGCCGAATAGTCAAACGCCTTGGCCTGCTCCCAGGGGAGACCCTCGGCGATGCAACGGCGTTGCAAATCACGAGCCGTAAAGTCGATGCCGAGGCCCACCTCATCGTAGTAGCGGTGGGCAAAACGCTCCTCAATGCAACGCCCCACGCGGTTGATCCGAACGATCAACTCACACTCGTAATGCACCTCCTGGGAGAAGGGGGGGATATAGAAGGGATCATTGTTCCGCAACATCGCCGTGTCGGGTTTCAGAAAGAAGAGCGGCTCCCGAGGCATACGACCGCTGTCGGCCACCTGGTGATGCAACTCCTGAACGTGGTCGGCATAGTTGCGACCTATACAGATGATTTTCATACAGTTACTCCTCCTTTTTGAATCGGGTATCTTTATATTTGATCAGATAGCCCCACGCCAACATCAGCAGAAAGATCGGAAGAAGATAGGTCACCTGCCAACGCAGATCCTCCCGAGGGATCCACATCCCCAAAAAGACCACCACGGCCGAGATGTTGATCCACTTGGCCAAAAAGGCTCCGATCTTGGGCAGATCCAACCGATCGCGCCTCTCCTTGGGCATCGTGCTGATGCCCGAAATCGTCTCGGGGTACCTTTTCACCAAAAGAGCACACCCGACAAAGATAAGCCCATAGACAAGGCTGGAGATCACCTCTCCGATTTCCAAATAACCCATCATCACCGATTATGAATTGTTATTCTCCAAAAGTTCCTTCACCATTGCTCTGGCAAATCGTCGGCTGGCCCCCTGCTCCCCCATCATTTGGCGCAGAATGTCGAAGTCGGCCAACATCTTTTCGCGTTTTGCACCTCCGGGCAGCAGGGCTCGCAGCTCCTGCTCGGCAGCATCCACATCGAGACCCGCCGTCACCATTTCGCGTACCACCTCGCGGCCCATATTGATATTAACCAGCGAGATGTAGGGGATCTTCAGCACATAGGGGCGCAACACCTCATAGAGCCAGGGGACACGAAAGACCACCACCTCGGGGATCCCCATCAGGGCTGTCTCGAGGGTGGCCGTACCCGAGGTCACCACCGCCGCCTCGCTCATCGCCAGGGTCTGCTGGGTCTTGTCGCAGAGGTAGTGCACCTCCGAGCCGGCCAGCAGCCGCTCGTAGAGGCCCCGGTCAATCCAGGGCACGGCCGTCACGACAAACTGATACTCGGGAAAGCGTCTCGACAACTCCACCATATCGGGCAGGTTGGCCTTGATCTCACTCACGCGACTGCCGGCCAAGAGGGCCACAATAGGTCGCTCATCGAGATTGTTTTCACGCAAAAAGGTCTCGCGCGAAGGGAGAAGGGCTTGCCGCTCGGCAATATCATCCACCAGCGGATTCCCGCAAAAGAGGGGATCAACACCTCGCTTTCCAAACCACTCGCTCTCAAAGGGGAAGATCGTAAAGAGGCGATCCACGTAACGACGCAACCCCTTCACACGATGCTCCTTCCAGGCCCACGCCTTGGGGGCAATATAGTAGAAAACCCGAATCCCCCGCTTATGGCACCACTTGGCAATCCGCATATTAAACGACGGATAATCAATCAAAATCACCACGTCGGGAGCAAAGGCCGTTATCGCCGCCTTGCAGTCGTCGAGTTGCCGAAAGATGGTCTTGAGATTTCGCAGTACGGTAACAAAACCGAAGAAGGACATCTCACGGTAGTGCATCAGCAACCCCTCGCCCCCGGCAGCCTCCACCATTCGGTCTCCGCCACAGAAGCGAAACCGAGCCTCGGGATCCTCGGCTCGCAGCTCTTTGATCAACTTTCCGCCGTGCAGATCGCCCGAAGGCTCCCCGGCTATCACAAAGTACCTCATCGTCAAACCGCATTACTTATTATCCTCCAACAAATCGGGCCGCAGTCGCTCGGTACGCTCCAACGCCTGCTCCTCCTGCCACTTGGCAATCTCGGCAAAGTTGCCCGAGAGGAGCACATCGGGGACTTTCCAACCCCGAAACTCGGCCGGGCGGGTATAGACGGGCGGAGCCAGCAGATCATCCTGGAAACAGTCGGTCAGAGCCGACGACTCATCACCAATCGCCCCGGGCAGCAGACGCACCACCGAGTCGGCAATGATGCAGGCGGCCAACTCACCACCCGTCAGCACATAATCACCAATCGAAATTTCGCGCGTAATCAGGTGCTCACGAATGCGGTGATCAATCCCCTTGTAGTGGCCGCAGAGAATGATGATATTTTCGAGCGTCGAGAGGTGGTTGGCCTCGTGCTGGTTATAGCGGATACCGTCGGGCGAGGTATAGATGATCTCGTCGTAGTGGCGTTCCGACTGCAGGTGCTCGATCAGTTCAAAGACCGGTTCGCACTTCATCACCATACCGGCCTCCCCGCCAAAGGGGTAGTCATCGGTGGTCTTGCGCTTGTCGTGGGCCCAATCGTGGAGGTTATGAACCACAATCTCCACCAGCCCCTTCTCGCGAGCACGCTTCAAAATCGACTCGTTGAGGGGTGACGCCATCAAATCGGGCACCGAAGAGATAATATCAATACGCATAGTTTAACTGTTTCGCTTACAATATTCTGAAAATAATATCTTTGCCGCTCTCGGCCGTCAAGGGGATCTCCTCACCGTTCTCGAGAGTAAAGCCCCGATAGCCCAGCTCCTCAAAGAGGGCGATGATGCGGGGACGGTTGTCTCCTCCCGTCTCGATGAGCACCGTGGGGTGATACTTGACCAAAACAGGGCGCATCTCCTGCATCACATTCCACTCATAGCCCTCGATGTCACACTTGATGAAGTCGAGACGCGGCAAATCCCCAAAGAGCTCTGAGCCACAGCGCATCTCGGCCGAGTACTCCACCTCATAGCTCCCCGACTGCTCCTTCACAAAGTTCTGTCCCGTACCGAGATAGCCACTCTCACGGGCCGAGTCGTTGGCCATCACCACCACCTTGCGCTCGGCCCCTAGGGCATAGGGGTAGATCTCCACATTGGCACAGCGACGTACATTTCGACTCAGAACCTTGCGCGTGGGGGCCATCGGTTCCACGGCGTGTACCGACCCCTCGGGGCCCACCAGACGGGCCAGGGTGCGGGTATAATAGCCGAGGTTGGCTCCGATATCGAGGCAGCAGTCTCCCGCACGAACCAACTTCTCGAGGTGATAGAGATACTCCAACGCCTCCGAACGACGACCCAGGCCGAGTCGCTGCCAAAGGAAAAAAAGTGCACTCACCACCCGAAGATAGCTCTCGAGCGGCAACAGCCGATAGAGTATTTTATGAGCCAATCGCTTCACGGCTAATACTTCACCTCCTGATTCAACACCTCCACCACAAAGGGGTTATACATCGACTCGTGGCCGATGGTCGAACGCTCTCCGTGGCCGGGCCAGATGGTTACCTCGTCACCCAGGGGGAGGATCTGCTCCAGAATGGAGCGCATAATCCACGAATAGTCGCCTCCGGGGAGATCGGTGCGACCGATACTCTCACGGAAGAGGGTATCACCCGTGAAGAGGTTCTTGGTCTCGGGTTCATAGAGAGCCACGTGACCGGGGGTATGGCCCGGCGTGCGGAGGATCTTCAAGGTCGTGTGGCCGAAGTGCACCTCCTCTACCTCGTCAAGGTCGATATCAATGGTGGGCAGGACTCCGATCTTTACGCCAAAGACCATCCCGCTCACCGAAGCGGTATCCAAAAGGAACTTATCCTTGCCCGAGAGGGCGAAGGGGATGCCGTACTCCCGCTTGAGGAACTCCACACCCAGGGTGTGGTCGAAGTGACCGTGGGTATTGACGGCCAGGACGGGCTTTAGCTCGTGTTCTGCCAAGAAGGCCTTCAACACCGCATCCTCGCGCGGCCCGTTGTTGCCGGCATCGATGATGGCGCACTCTTTCGTATCATCCCACACGAGGTAGGTGTTCTCCTGAATCGGATTGAAAACCAATGTTGCTATCTTCATACACTCTGTTTTTATTCGTTTTTCGATTCATCCCGGGTTGTGCTCTGCCCGGTCAGTTCTCGGATGGCGCGGTGTCCCTCCACCCCCAAATCCAAAGAAAAGTCGTTGACAAACAAGGAGATATGCTGGTCGATCACGGCATCCTCCAATTCGCGGGCGTGGCTCTTCACATAGGCCCGCGAGCAGAGGGGCTGATCGAAGGCCAGGCGGATGCTCGCCCGCAACTGCTCCTCCACCTGCCGCTTGAGCTCCTCGCCCAGCGAACGGCGAATCACAATCGCACCCAGCGGCAACGGGAGGGCCGTCTGTCGCTCCCACTCCAGCCCCAGGTCGGCCACCAGCTCCAGGTGGCGACGCTGATAGACAAAGCGTCCCTCGTGAATCAAGACTCCGGCATCAAACTCACCCCGCTCCACCGCCTCGGCAATCTCCGAGAAGAGGAGCGGTTGCAACTCCTCCACCTGCGGGAAAAGGCGGCGCATCAGGGCACAAGCCGTGGTGTGCAGGCCGGGAACGGCGACCCGTCGGATCGCTCCGCACTCCCCCTGTCGGCGCACCAACAAGGGCCCATTGCCACGCCCCAGAGCCGAACCACTCTCCAGGAGGGCATACTCCTTCGAGATGGCGGGCCAGAGGGCCGTGCTGATCTTCGAGATATCGGGCTCTCCCGCCACCACACGGCGGTTGAGCTCCTCGATGTCGTAGTAGGAGGTCACAACGGCAACCCCCTCTCCTCCGAGGCGGCCGTTCACCCACCCGTCGAACATAAAAGTGTCGTTGGGACAGGGTGAGATATGGAGTTTCAGCGGTCTCACGCCTCGACCCCTTTCTCCTCCTCAAAGGGGGTCTCGGAGAGGTAGGTGGTCAGATTCTCCACCGCCTCGTCAAAGGCCCACTCCTCGCGCCCCTCTCCCACATAGTTGGAGATGGCACGAATCTGGGCCGCCTCGATGTCGAGAGCCTCGCAAGTGGCAAAGAAAGCGGCACCCTCCATCTCCTCGATGTGGGCCCCGTCGGCCACGGCACCACAACTCTCCACCGTGTTGGAGATCACCCCTCGCAGCTCGGTCAGCGGCTCCAGGGAATACTCCTCGCGGTAGGCCTCCGGAAGGCGGCTCATTCGTGAGGTCACCACCTCCACCACCTCGCCGCGATTCAGGGTCGAATCATAAGCTCCGGCCACACCGCACAGGATCATCAGGTGAGGCTTCTTGGCCTTGGCGGCACGTACCGTGGCAGCCGCCACCGCCGCAGGCCCCACGCCCGTCACAAAGACCAACGCCTTGGGGTTTTGGAGGATGAAGTGTTTAGCCTCATCGACCGTGGGAAAGAGATAGGCAATACGCATCGTTGCCGACTATTCGCGTCCCACAAAGGCCTCCAACTCCTCCACCGTGACAGGCAACTTCTTGTCACCAATCATTCGGCAACCCGTCTCGGTCACCAAAATATCATCCTCGATGCGAATGCCGCCGAAGTCGCGGTAGGCATCCAGAGCCTCGTAGTTGACAATTCCCTTGAACTTACCCTCGGCCTTGCACTTGTCGATCAGGGCGGGGATGAAGTAGATACCCGGCTCGTCGGACATCACCGTGCCGGGGCGTACACGCCAAGCTGCGCGGTAGATGCAGGTGGCCGACTCCTCGGCGCGCTCGCGGATCGACGAGAAGTCGAAACTGCGCTCACCAAAGGCCTCGCAATCGTGAACATCGAGACCCATTCCGTGACCCAGACCGTGGGGCATAAAGAGGTACATCGCACCGGCGGCCACGGCATCCTCGGCCGTGCCTTTCATCAGGCCCAGCGAGATAAGCCCCTCGGCCAACAGGCGGTAGCTCTCTAGATGAATGTCGGTATGGTACATCATTCCCGGGCGAATGATCTCCGCAATACGATCGTGAGCATTCAGCACGATGTTGTAGATATCCTTTTGCTTCTGACTGAACTTGCCGCTCACGGGATAGGTACGGGTGTGGTCGGAGCAGTAGCCCTCCAGCGACTCGCCGCCGCCATCGACCAGCAGGAGACGGCCCGCCTCCAGGATACCCTCCGAGTTGAGATTGTGGAGCGTTTCACCGTGCTGCGAAGCGATGGTGGGGAAGGAGACACCCTGTCCCATCGAGTGAGCAATACCGGCCAGCGCACCCGAGATCTCACGCTCAACAATGCCCGGACGACACATCTTCATCGCCTTGGTGTGCATTGCATAACCGATCTGGAAGGCACGCTCCAGAGCCTCGATCTCCTCGGGACCCTTCACCTCGCGCATCTCGGCGACGGCAAACATCAAATCCACCGACTTGTAGTCGTGCAAAAGAGCCGGCGTGAGACCCAGCAACTCGGCAAACTGAAGCTTCGTCTCACCGCGGTAGATGGGCAGGTAGTGGGTGCGACGACCCAGCTGGATGGCGCGACGCACCAGGGGCTGGAGGTCGGCCAGCGGAGCAGTATGGGCCACGGCCACCTCCACGGCCATCTCGGCCAACTTGGGCTGAGGACCCGTCCAGATGATATCCTCCACCGTGAAGTCGTCGCCAAAGAGCCACTCCTCACCCGAGTCGGCGTCGATGACACCTACCAGCGAGGGGACATTCAGACCAAAATAGTAGCGGAAAGTCGAGTCCTGGCGGAAATAATAGGCGTTGTTAGGGTAGTTGTTGGGCGAATAGGTATTGCCCGGCAGCAGAATCAGGCCGCTGCCCACCTTGCGGCGCAACTCGGCGCGACGCTTGGCATAAATTTCGGGTGCAAACATAAGATTCGGTTTTTATTTTTTGTCTTGTTTTTGCTTCGGTACAAAATATCGTTCAAAAATAACCATTTTTTGCGAAATATCCAAATCCAACCCCAATCTCCCCGCCATTGCACAAAAACCGCCCCGGGAAGTGTTGAAATCTCATCACATTTTACTATCTTTGCACGTTATATATGCGTATATGAAGTTCGAGCTGCAACATAAAGACCCCCTCTCGAAGGCACGCGCCGGGCGGATCACCACCGACCACGGCCCCATCGAAACCCCCATCTTTATGCCCGTGGGCACGGCGGCTGCCGTCAAGGGCATCTTCCACCGCGATGTAAAGGAGGAGGCGGGGGCCCAGATCATCCTGGCCAACACCTACCACCTCTACCTCCGACCCGGAATGAAGATTCTCGAGGAGGCCGGCGGCGTGCACCGTTTCTCCACCTGGGAGGGACCGATGCTCACCGACAGCGGTGGTTTCCAAGTCTTTTCGCTCGCCGAAAGAAGGAAACTGACCGAGGAGGGGTGCCACTTCCGCTCCCATATCGACGGCTCGAAACACCTCTTCACCCCCGAGAATGTCATTGACACCGAGCGTACCATCGGAGCCGATATTATGATGGCCTTCGACGAGTGTCCGCCGGGGGATGCTCCGCGCGAGTATGCCGCCAAGTCGCTGGCCCTGACCGAGCGGTGGCTGGAGCGTTGTTTCAACCGCTACCACCAGACCGCACCCAAATATGGCCACTATCAGTCGCTCTTCCCCATCGTACAGGGGTGCACCTACCCCGATCTGCGCGCCAAAGCGGCCGAGGGGGTAAAGCAGTATGATGCCGACGGCTACGCCATCGGCGGCCTGGCCGTAGGGGAGCCTACGGAGGTGATGTATGAGATGATCGAGGTGGTCAATGCCATTCTGCCCGAGGAGAAGCCCCGCTACCTGATGGGAGTGGGTACCCCCTGGAACATCCTGGAGGCGATCGAGCGCGGTGTCGATATGTTTGACTGCGTGATGCCCACCCGCAACGGCCGCAACGGCCAGCTCTTCACCTTCGAGGGGCGTATCAACATCCGCAACAAGAAGTGGGAGAGTGACTTTTCACCCATCGATCCCGCCGGTACGGCCTTTGTCGATACCCGCTACTCGAAGGCCTATCTCCACCATCTCTCCGTCTGTCAGGAGATGATGGCGGCCCAAATCGCCTCGCTGCACAACATCGCCTTCTACCTCCGTCTGGTGAAAGAGGCCCGCGCCCACATCCTGGCCGGCGACTTCAAGCCCTGGAAGGAGGAGATGGTCATAAAGATGCAGCGGCGACTCTAAACAAACCCAACCAAGCACCAAACGTCGCAACCCGTGGAGACCAAAAATAAAAACTCGCTCTTTGGCTGGTGGCCGGGAATCAAGATTCTCGACCGCTACATATTCCGCAAGTTCCTCGGAACCTACCTCTTTGCCATTGCGATGATTATCGTCATCGTGGTGGTCTTCGACTATGTGGAGAAGGTAGACGACTTCACCGAGCTGAAAGCCCCGATGAAGGCGATTCTGTTCGACTACTATCTGAACTTTATCCCCTTCTTCATCAATCAGTTTAGTGGTCTGTTCACCTTTATCGCCTGTATCTTCTTCACCTCGAAACTCGCCTACCAGACCGAGATTATCGCAATGCTCTCGGGCGGTATGAGCTTCAAGCGACTGATGTGGCCCTACTTCCTGGGAGCCCTGGCCATCTCGGCCATCTCGCTCACGTTGAGCCTCTGGGTGATTCCCTACACCCAGCGCACATTGGTCGATTTTGAGATGCAGTACCGCAAAAACCGACAAAACATCCAGTTCGACCGACACATCTACCGCCAGATCGAACCCGGCACCTTCATCTACCTGCGCGACTTCTCGAAGAACAGCTCCCAGGCCCGTTTCTTTGCCCTGGAGAAGTATGAGGAGTTTGCCATCACCTCCTCGCTGGAGGCCGCTGATGCCAAGTTCGACAACGAAACCAAACGCTGGACGGCCTCGCGGTACACCCTCCGCACCCGCGACAATCTGGGACGCGAGACCTTCTCGCAACATCGCAACCTCGACACCCTCATCAACCTAGACATCAATGAGTTGGGGCGTGTTAAGGAGCTGATTAAGACAATGACCATCCACGAGTTGAACGACTTCCTGGCCCAACAGAAGGCCAAGGGCTCCGACTCGATCAAGATCATCGAGGTGGAACAGCAGGCGCGTTTTGCCTACCCGATAGCCACCTTCATCCTCACTTTGATCGGCGTGTCGCTCTCCTCGCGCAAGGTGCGAGGTGGAACCGGACTCCACATCGGTATTGGTATCGCACTCTGTTTCAGCTATATTTTGTTCAATCGTTTCTTCGAGGAGTTCGCCAAGGGCGGAGCCCTGCCCCCGCAGATTGCGGTCTGGATTCCCAACCTGATCTTCCTCCTGATTGCCATCTACCTCTATCGCAAAGCCCCCAAATGATGACTACGCTGAAAGATATATCGCAAAAGGTGATGAGCGGCGATCGCATCACCCCCGACGAGGCCCTCACCCTCTGGCAGGAGGCCCCTCTGTGGGAGTTGGCACGCCTGGCAATGGCGGTACGCTACCGCAAGAATGGCCGCAAGCTCTACTACAACCGCAATTTTCATATCGAGCCGACAAACCGCTGCGTCTTTAATTGCAAATTCTGCTCCTATCGCCGACCGATCGAGAGTCCCGAGATGTGGGACTACTCGATGGAAGAGGTGGTGGAGATTGCCCGCAGTCGCCGCAGTCAGGGGCTCACGGAGGTCCATATCGTGGGAGGAGTACACCCCGATCACGACCTGGAGTTCTACTGTGAGATGATTCGCCGCATCCGCGAGGTGCTGCCCGGTGTCGCCGTGAAGGCCTTTACAGCCATCGAGTTGAGCTATATGATTCGGAAGGCGGGGCTCTCGACCCGAGAGGGTCTCCAACGTCTCATCGAGGCGGGTATGGAGGCGATTCCCGGAGGTGGAGCCGAGATCTTCGACGAAGAGTTGCGAGCCCAAATATGTCCCGAAAAGGGCTCCACGTCGGAGTGGTTTGAGGTACACCGCACGGCCCACGAGCTGGGACTCCACACCAACGCCACGATCCTCTACGGCCATATTGAGACGATTCACCACCGCATCGACCACCTCGACCGCCTGCGCCGTCTGCAGGATCAAACCGGAGGCATCGATGCATTTATCCCGCTGAAATACAGGAACTTCGGCAACTCGATGTCGGAGATTGGCGAGGTAGCCATCACCGAAGATCTTCGAATGTTGGCCCTCAGCCGTATCTTCCTCGACAACATCCCCCACATCAAGGCCTACTGGGTGATGTATGGCAAGCAGACCACCGAGCTGGCTCTCCACTTCGGAGCCGACGACGTGGACGGCACGATCGACGACTCAACCAAGATCTACTCGATGGCCGGAGCCGACGACCAGAAGCCCGTGATGACCATTGCCGAGATTGAACAGATGGCCCGTACGGCCGGACTGGAGGCTGTCGAGCGCGACACTTTTTACCACGAAATAGCCCGCAACTGATATGACAAAGAGCAAGAAAACCGACCTGATACAACGACTCAAAGAGTGGCCGTTGGTCTATAATCTGCTGCTGATCGGCCTGGTGATTCTGGGCCTGGCCCTCACCGCCCACTTCACGATGCGGATCTTCACCCGCCACGGAGCACGCCGCACGGTACCTGTTTTGACGGGTATCCCGCTGACCGAGGCCGAGAAGCTGGCTCGCAAGAACGATCTTGAACTGATTGTCAACGACTCGCTCCACGTTACCATCTATGAAGGGGGCATTGTGCTGGATCAGCTCCCCGAGCCCTCGGTGGAGGTGAAACCCGGGCGCAAGGTCTACATCACCATCAACGCCTTCTCGCAGAAGATGGTCCCGCTGCCCTATGTGGCGGGTCGCTCCCTGCGCCAGGCCAAAAATATGTTGGAGATTGCCGACCTGGAGATCGACAAGTTGGTCTATCGCTCCGATATGGCGACCAACTATGTGCTGGAGGAGTACTACCGCGGAGAGCCCGTCACGCGCCATAGCAAACGGATGGCCGAGGCGGGGTCGGGCGTAACCCTCTATGTGGGTGTCGAGGGAGGCTATGGCACCAACAATGTGCCGCGTGTGGTGAGTCACTCGCTGCGCGACGCCAAGAGCCGCCTCTGGGAGAATGGCTTCAATGTGGGAGAGATCCACTACGATGAGGGGATCGATCTGCTGAACCAGAAGGAGGCCCGCGTCTATCGTCAGGAGCCCGCCCTGGGCTCGTCACAGATGTTGGGCTCCACCGTAACGCTCTACCTCACCCTCGATCCGGAGAAGATCTCCTCGACCCGCACGGTGGCCGACAAGGAGGCCCAACAGGTTGCCGAAAAGCGTAAAAAGGAGGAGCAGCAACTGGCCGATTCGTTGGCCCAGGCCGAATTGGAGCAGGCGATAACTCCTGCCGAGGAGTCGTCGGCCGACGAGGAGGAGCTCCTGGAGATGATGGAGGAGGATGAATTTTTCGAGTAGCTATGGCAGAAGAGAAGTTGTATAACGACCCCGAATTGGACGATGAATTGGGGCAGGAGGCCGAGGAGGAGCTCTTTGAGCACTTCTCGGTCGTGGTGGACAAGGGGCAGAGTCTCTTGCGCCTCGACAAGTTCCTTACGATCCGAATGGAGCGTTGCTCGCGCAACCGCATCCAGGCGGCCGCCGACTGCGGCAACGTGCTGGTAAACGGCAAGCCCGCCAAGTCAAGCTACAAGGTGAAGCCCCTGGATCACATCTCCATTATGATGCCCTATCCGAAACGGGATACGGCCATCGTTCCCCAGGATATTCCGCTCGAAATCCCCTACGAGGATGATGATCTGCTGCTGGTGAATAAACCGGCCGGTATGGTGGTTCACCCGGGCCACGGCAACTGGGACGGCACGCTGGTCAATGCCCTCACCTACCACCTCCAGAACTTGCCGATGTTCCAGGAGGGAGATACCCGTGCCGGACTGGTCCACCGCATCGACAAGAATACCTCGGGACTGCTGGTCATCGCCAAGAATGAGCGGGCCCACGCCAAATTGGCCAAGCAGTTCTTCGACCACACCACCTCGCGCCGCTACGTGGCCCTGGTGTGGGGCAACTTCGAGGAGGATGAGGGGACCATCACGGGCCATATCGGCCGCTCACCCCGCGAACGAATGCATATGTGTGTCTTCCCCGACGGCTCGGAGGGCAAGCACGCCGTAACCCACTACCGCGTGTTGCGCCGCTATGGCTATGTAACCCTGGTAGAGTGCCGCCTGGAGACGGGACGTACCCATCAGATCCGTGTTCATATGCAGTACATCGGCCACCCGCTCTTCAACGACGACCACTACGGCGGTGACCGAATTCTCAAGGGTACCACCTTCTCCCGCTACAAGCAGTTTATCGAGAACTGCTTTGAGGTGATGCCGCGCCACGCCCTTCACGCCCGCTCGCTGGGCTTCGTACACCCTGCCACCGGCAAGGAGATGCACTTTGAGAGCGAACTGCCGGAGGATTTCAAGCGCGTATTGGAGAAGTGGGATACCTACTCCTCGGCCAATACGGCTGCCATAAACGAGTGTCTGGAGAACGAACAGGCTGAATCTTAAATTTGAAAATGGCTTTTCTACCGACAACGGCTAAAGAGGTCAAGGCTCTGGGATGGGACTACATCGACGTAATCCTCTTCACGGGCGATGCCTACATCGACCACCCCTCGTTTGGGGCGGCCGTGGTGGGTCGTCTGTTGGAGGCCGAGGGCTACCGCGTGGCCATCGTGCCACAACCCAACTGGCGTGACGACCTGCGCGACTTCACCAAATTGGGCACTCCCCGTCTCTTCTTTGCCGTCACAGGCGGAGCAATGGATTCAATGGTGAACCACTATACGGCCAACCTGCGCCTGCGAAGCAACGATGCCTATACCCCGGGCGGCAAGGCGGGATTCCGCCCCGACCGCGTGGTGAAGACCTATACACAGATTCTCAAACGACTCTTCCCCCACGTACCGGTGGTGGTGGGCGGCATCGAAGCCTCGTTGCGCCGCCTGACCCACTACGACTACTGGGATAACGAACTCAAACCCTCGATTCTGGCCGAATCGGGAGCCGATCTGCTGATCTACGGTATGGGCGAAGGGGTCGTGCAAGAGGTGGCTCGTACGATGCGTAACGGATTCAATATGAAGTTGCTGCGAAAGATCAACCAGGTAGCCTTTCTGGCTGATAAGAGTTATATCGAGCGGCTCGATCCCGAAAAGCTGATCACCCTCCACCCCTTTGAGGCTTGCCGAAAAAGCAAGGAGAAGTTTGGCGAAAATTTCACCATCATCGAGGAGGAGAGTAACCGAATGCACCAGGACAAAGTGCTGGCAGAGGGGGTTGGTGACCGCTTTGTGGTGGTCAATCCGCCCCGTGCCACCCTCTCGACCGAGGAGCTCGACCACTCCTTCGACCTCCCCTATGAGCGGGCTCCCCATCCGCGTTACCGTGGCAAGGGCGACATCCCCGCCTGGGAGATGATCAAATTCTCGGTCAATATCCACCGCGGCTGCTTTGGTGGTTGCTCCTTCTGTACCATCTCGGCCCACCAGGGAAAGTTCATCCACTCGCGCAGCGAACAATCGATCCTCCGCGAGGTGGAACGAGTTACCCAAATGGAGGGCTTCAAGGGGTATCTGTCGGATGTAGGGGCCCCCTCGGCCAATATGTATCGAATGGGAGGACGCAATCGGGAGCTCTGTGCCAGGTGCCGTCGCCCCTCGTGTCTCCACCCCAAGCCCTGCCCCAATCTCAACAATGACCACGAGCCTCTCTTGAAACTCTACCATCGAATCCGCCAGGTGAAGGGGATCAAAAAGGCCTTCATCGGAAGCGGCATCCGCTACGATCTGTTCGACAAGAGCAACTATTTTGAGGAGGTGGTCAAGTATCACACCTCGGGTCGTCTGAAGGTGGCTCCCGAGCACACCGAGGATCGGGTGTTGCAACTGATGCGCAAGCCCTCCTTCTCGCTCTTTGAGGAGCTCAACGCCCGTTTCAAGGGAGTTTGTCGCCGCGAGGGGCTCAATTACCAGTTGATTCCCTACTTCATCTCCTCGCACCCGGGATGTACGGAGCAGGAGATGCGTGCCCTCTCGCAGAAGGTGCTCGGCCGCCTCAACTTCACCCTTGAGCAGGTGCAGGATCTCACCCCGACACCAATGACCCTCTCGTCGGTGATGTTCTACACGGGCGAGAACCCCTACACCCACGAAAAGGTCTATGTAGCCCGCTCCCAGGAGGAGAAGCGACGGCAGAAGAGTTGGTTCTTCAAAAAACGATAAACAAAAAAAGATCCGCCTGAAATCAGGCGGATCTTTTTTGTCGGGGAAAGCCCGAGACGCTCACAAATCTCTTACCAGATGATCACGCGCTCCTCCACGGGCATCCACATTCCGTCACCCTCCTCAACACCAAAGGCATCGTAGAAATCCTGGATGTTTTTCAGCGTAGCATTGACGCGGTTTACGCCCAACGAGTGGACATCAACCTTCGTCAGACGGGCAATCTCCTCATCGCGGATGTTCTGCGACCAAAGGGCGGCATAACCCAGATAGAAACGCTGGGCAGCCGTGAAACCCTCGATGGGGGCAGGCTCCTCACCCTCCAGCGAGTTGCGGAAGGCGGTGTAGGCGACACGCAGACCACCCTGGTCGGCGATATTCTCA
The DNA here is from genome assembly GCA_045602705.1 of Alistipes sp. Classification (GTDB taxonomy): domain Bacteria; phylum Bacteroidota; class Bacteroidia; order Bacteroidales; family Rikenellaceae; genus Alistipes. Next base: position 49,235 of record JAZSCB010000007.1, on the reverse strand, counting down.
CCCAGCGAGTAGGCACCGTCGGCGTAGAGGGCCGGCTGATCACCCTTGGCGGGGAGTACCTCGATGGCGTTGAACTGCTCCACCAGCACATCGGTGCGCTCCTTGAAGGCGGCAGCATCGGCCTCGGTCCACCAATTGTTCAGGTTACCATCCTTGTCGTAGTTGCGGCCCTGATCATCGAAGCCGTGGGTCATCTCGTGGCCGATCACCACACCGATTGCACCATAGTTCACGGCATCATCAGCCACGGGGTTGTAGAAGGGAGGCTGCAGGATGGCTGCGGGGAAGCAAATCTCGTTGGTGGTGGGGTTGTAGTAGGCATTCACCGTCTGGGGGCTGATGAGCCACTCCTCCTTATCGACGGGTTTGCCCACCTTCGACATTGCATCGGCATTGCCCCACTCCGAGGCGGCCTTCACATTCTCCCAATAGCTCTTCGCGGGATCGATCTCCAGCCCCTCGTAGCTCTTCCAGGTGTCGGGATAGCCGATCTTCACCTTGAAGGTAGCCAGCTTCTCGTGGGCACGGGCCTTCGTCTCGTCGGACATCCACTCCAGGGCATCGATGTGCTGACCGAGAGCCGTCTGGAGGTTACCCACCATCTTCAACATATCCTCCTTGTACTCCTGGGGGAAGTACTTCTCGACATACATCTGACCGACAGCCATCTCGAACGTACCATCGGTGGTAGCCATCACGCGCTTCCAACGGGGCTTGGGCTCCTCGGTACCGGTCATCTGACGGCTATAGAAGTCGAACGAGGCGGCATAGAAGTCGTCGCTCAAATAGGGGGCGGCAGCACGCAGGTAATGGGCTGCCAGATAGTAGCGGATCTCCTCCATCGGGAGCTCCTTCATCAGACGGTTGCTCAACTCCATTACCTCGGGCTGGCCAATCACCACCTGCTCGGGGGTGGCCACACCCAGAATCTTGAAGTAGGCATCCCAATCCACCGCATCGTAGCGGCTCTTCACCTCCTCAAGAGTCAGGGGGTGGAAGTTGGAACCCATATCGCGCAGGGCCACCAGCGGGCGGGCCGTCTCGGCAATCTGCTGCTCGATCTTCAGCGTCGCAGCAGCACCCTTCTCAGCCACCTCGGCCTCAAAACCGGCCAGCGTATAGAGCTGCTTCAGCAGGGCCACATAACCCGCCTTGAGGTGGGCATTGCTCTCCTCAGTGTAGTAGTCGCGGTTACCACCCATACCCATACCACTCTGCCAGAGGTAGAGGGCGGTCATCGAGCTGTTCTTCATATCGGCCTCGGCAAAGGAGGCGAAGAAGGGATTGGCAACCGACGAGTGCATCGTAGCCAGGAGATCGGTCAGCCCCTCACGCTCCACACTCAAAATCGCCTGCAAGTCGGCCTGCACGGGAGCAGCACCCTCCTGGTTGAGGCGTACCGAGTCGAGACCCAGCTTGTAGAGGTCGCAGATCTTGCGGTTCGTGGTACCGGGCTCGGCCTTGAGCTCCAGCAGGCCCTGGAAGAGTTCGTTGATGCGCTCCTCGTTCTCCTCACGCAGCTTATCAAACGAACCATAGCGGGCAAATTCGGGCTTCAAGGGATTCTTCTCCTGCCAGCCACCCGTGGCATACTGGTAGAAGTTCTCCTCGGGAGCCACACTCAGATCAAAGTTCGTGGGATCGATGGCGGGCGTGGTGCTCCCCTTCTGGGAACCACACGATGCTGCCATCATCGCCAACATCGTTACAAACAACATCTTTTTCATTTTTCTATTTTTTCGGTTTTTAGATTAGTTTTCTCTTTTTACCATCTGTTCCCAACGGTAAGCCCCTTTAAGAACGCTTGACCAGTTTCACGACATTCTCCACGTGGTGGGTGTGGGGGAACATATCGACGGGCTGCACCGCCTCCACACGATAGAGTCGGTCGAGCAGAGCCAGATCGCGGGCCTGGGTAGCCGGGTTGCAGCTTACATAGACAATACGCTCGGGAGCAGCACGCAGAATCACCTCGAGGACCGGCTCATCGACACCCGCACGCGGCGGATCGAGAATGATCACATCGGGACGACCGTTTCGCTCGACAAAGGCGTCATCCAAGACCGCCTTCATATCGCCGGCATAGAAGCGGGTGTTCTCAATTCCGTTGATCTCCGAATTGACCTTGGCATCCTCAATCGCCTCGGGCACATACTCGATACCGACAACCTGTCGGCAACGCGAGGCGCAGAAGTTGGCGATGGTACCCGTACCGGTATAGAGGTCATAGAGCACCTCGTCGGGCTGCAAGTCAGCAAAGTCACGAGCCACCTTATAGAGTTCGTAAGCCTGCTTCGAGTTGGTCTGGTAGAAGGATTTGGGCCCCACCTTGAACTTCAACCCCTCCATCTGCTCCACGATATGATCCTTGCCGGCAAAGAGGATGGGCTCCTGGTCACCCAGCGAGTCGTTCCACTTTGTATTGACCATATAGATCAGCGAGGTGATCTCGGGGAATCGCTCTTGCAGGTGGCTCATCAACGCCTCGATGCGCTCCCGATCGTTTCGGTTGAAGACCACGATGAGCATAATCTCACCCGTGGAGGCGGTACGGATCACGATGTTTCGCATCAACCCCGCGTGCTCACGGGCCTGGTAAAACTCATAGCCGTGTTCCAGGCAGAAACGCTTGATCTCCAAACGAATGGCATTCGATGGGTCGGCTTGCAACCAACACTTCTCGATGTCGAGGATCTTGTCGAACATATTGGGGATATGGAATCCCAGAGCGGGCTCCGGCGTAATCTCCCGATCAGCATCGGCAATCTCCTCATAGGTCATCCAGCGGCGGTCGGCAAAGGTGTACTCCAACTTATTGCGATAGAATCGGGTCTCCTCCGAGCCGAGGCAGGGGCGGATTTCGGGGAGCTCCACCTTTCCGATGCGGGTGAGCTGATCGCGCACCTGCTCACTCTTGAAACGAAGCTGCTCCTCGTAGGGGAGGTTCTGCCACTTGCAGCCTCCGCAGACCCCGAAATGGGCACAGAAGGGCTCGCAACGCTTCTCGGAACGTTTTTGGAAGCGGACTACCTGGCCCTCCATAAAACGACGACGCTTGACGCGAATCTGCACATCCACCACATCGCCCGGCACGGTCATCGGCACAAAGACCACCTGCTCGTTCCAGCGACCCATCGCCTTACCCTCGGCAGCGAGGTTTGTTATCTCCAACCCCTCAATCAGGGGATAATTCTGCTTTTTTCTTGCCATTTGAAAGCCTTTTTGAGGTGCAAAGATAGAAATAATTATCAATAGAAAGTGCCACGCGGGGCAAAGATTGCGTAACCAAAATTGAAGGTCAGGTAGAGATTGTTCCAATTGTTGATCTCATACTTCACCAGCGAGAGGCTCAAAGGGCCCACCGGCGAGTGGTAGATCAACGAGGCCTCGGCAATGTAGTGCATCTCCCGCAGAACGGTCTCCTTGTCACGATACATCGCATAGAAGCCGGCTCGGAACATAAAGGAGGGGGTGAAGCGGAAGGTGGGAATCAAACCGCCCGCCACATAGCGTTTGGCGTGGAAATCGGGCATATAGACCATATTGGCGTGCGGGATGGGCTGATAGACCGGACGCGCCATCTCGGTCGCCGTGGGATGGGAGAAACGGGGCTGGTTGGTGAGCACCAGATCCATATTGAGTCCCAGCGTCAGCCAGCGGGTCAGCGACCAATATTGATCCCACTTCACACGACCGCCAAACCAACGACGAGGGTCGTTCGAGAGGAAATGGTTGAAGGAGTATTCGGTGAACTTATCGTGGCCATAGACCCCGATGAGCGAGACCGAGAGGTGGGATCCGCGCGTGGGATAGAGCACCTTGTCAAGGGTATTGCGGGCCCACTCCGCCTTGCCCGCCACATAGGAGAAGCGGGTGAGGTCAAAACCCTCCGAGCCCACCGGTTCGGGGGAATAGCGGAAGTTGATCTGGCCTCCGTTGGCACGCACCGAGAAGAAACTGCGGAGACCCGTAGGAATACCGAACTGCACCGTTCCGAAGAGCTCACTGCGACGCACATCCTCGGTGTTGGTGACGGGTGTCAGATCACCAAAGGTACCGTGCGAGAGGTTCTTGTAGGAGAAGTTGAGGCTGTAATCCAAAAACGAGGGGAAACCCACGAAGAAGTCGGTGCGGCCGCCAATGGCTCCCGAGTTGTAGGCAGGGCCGATGTAAAAATCTCCGTAGAAGGTCTGCGCCACGCGGTTGATCAGCTTGTAGCGGAGGCCCAGGTAGAGCTGGTTGAATACCGTAGAACTGATGTTGCCGCCAATCAAAGCCTGAAAACTGGGCTTATAGTTGAGCTGCATATCGAGCGCATAGCGATTGGTCACCGGATTGTAGGTCACGTGGGGGAACTCGGTGGTGAAGTCATTGCTGGCAATGATGGGATAGAGGTTGTCGCGGAACTCTCGGAAGCTCATCTCAAACTCACGGCCTCGGCGACCCGGGCGGAAGCCCTCATCGACACCCAGCAGGTCACGGGCATAGGCCCGTTTGGCATTGTTCACACCCCGCAGGGTATAGTGGTCGAAAATCAGCTCGGGACACTTGTCGCGGAACTCGCCACGGCGACGCTCCACCTCCTCTTTGGGGCGTAACGTATCGATCGAAGAGAGAATCTCGGGCAACCGGGCCTTTGTATCCTCATAACCCCAAGCGATGACCTGCTCACCACGGCTGAAGTCGAGAATCGAGACCGGCACGGCACGCCGCAGGGTAAAACTACGCCCCTCGGGGAGCACATAGTCGGTCTCCTGCATCATCAGAGCCAGAGCCTGCTCCATCAGACCCGAATCGGAATCGGCCACCGTATTGCCGGAGGTGCAGATGGCACCAATCAGGAGGTCGGGCGAGAACTCCTCATCGAGCGTGCGCCACGGGAAGTTATCGTAGATGCCACCGTCGTAGTAGAGCACCGAATCGCGCTGGAGGGGCGGAAAGGCCATCGGAATTGACATCGAGCCACGAATCGCCTCGGGCAGATCCCCTTCGGAGAGAACCACGGCGCGGTGATTGGTCATATCGCTCGAGATACAGCGGAAGGGGACAAAGAGGCGGTCGAAATCGCCCTCCGCAGCGGTCGAAGCGGGGGTCAGAAGGCCCACCAGGGCCATATCAATCTGGGTCGGAGAGATCAGACCGGTAGGGAGTTGCAGGATGCGACGCCCCTCCTCTCGCTGCGTAAAGCCAATATGGGCAGAGAGAATGGGGGGCACCTGGCCGATCTCACGATAGTAGCGGCGATAGCGGTTGTCGATCGTTCCCGAAACCCACTCCTGGATCTGCCCCGATACAACAATCTGCTCCATCTCTTCGGGCGAGTAGCCCGCAGCGTAGAGCCCCCCCACAATGGCTCCCATCGAGGTCCCCGAGATGTAGTCCACCGGCACCCCCGCCTCTTCGAGGGCCTTCAAGACACCGATGTGATAGAGGCCCTTGGCTCCACCTCCACTCAACACCACGCCCACCCGCTGGGCCGAGGCACTCCCCAGGCCTGCGAGAAGCGAGAGCAAGAGTGCCACAAATCCCTTGAAAAGTTGCTTTTTCATCGCTGCGTTTTACCCGTTATATCTCGAGCAGAGGCGATCCTTCGGATCTAAATTCCCGAAATATTTTGAAATTTTATCTGTTTTTTCGTAACTTTGCCCACTATGAAAAGGTGCACGACAAAGTCGATAGCGCAAAGATAAGAAAAAAGTAGAGAAAAGATAAGCAAAAATAACAAGATATGGTAGAAAAAATTGAGTCGTTGCTGCAGGAGGTGGAGCAGTTTGCCCCCAAGACGGCAGCCGAGATCGAGGCCTTCAGAATCCGCATTCTAGGCAAGAAGGGCGAATTGACTGCCCTGATGGAGGAGTTCAAGCAGGTGGCACCCGAGCTCAAGCGTGAGCTGGGTCAGAAACTCAACCACCTGAAGAGTGCCGCTTTGGAGCGCATAAACACCCTGAAAGAGCAGTTGGAGGAGGCTTCGGCCGCCGCCGCTTCGGAGGTGGGCGATATGAGCCGTCCGGGTTCGGCCGAGGGGCTGGGCTCGCGCCACCCCATCTCGCTGGTGAAGAATCAGATCGTGGAGATCTTCTCGCGCCTGGGCTACACGGTGGCCGAGGGCCCCGAGATCGAGGACGACTGGCACGTATTCTCGGCCCTGAACTTCCCGCCCGAGCACCCCGCTCGTGATATGCAGGACACCTTCTTCATCGAAAAGCAGCCCGACATTCTGCTGCGTACCCACACCTCGTCGATCCAGGTGCGTACGATGGAGCACCAAAAGCCGCCCATCCGCGTCATCTGCCCCGGCCGCGTATTCCGCAACGAGGCGATCTCCTATCGCGCCCACTGTATCTTCCACCAGGTGGAGGGTCTCTACATCGACAAGGGAGTATCCTTCGCCGATATGAAACAGTCGTTGCTCTACTTCGCCAAGGAGCTCTTCGGCGAGAGTGCCACGATCCGTATGCGCCCCTCCTACTTCCCCTTCACCGAGCCCTCGGCCGAGGTCGATGTCTCGTGTAACCTCTGTGGCGGCAAGGGTTGCAACGTCTGCAAGGGTACGGGCTGGCTCGAAATTATGGGTTGCGGTATGGTAGACCCCAACGTGCTGGAGGCCAACGGAATTGACTCGAAGGAGTATTCGGGATTCGCCTTTGGTATGGGTGTTGAGCGTATTGCGATGCTGAAGTATGGTGTAAAGGATCTGCGCCTCTATTTCGAGAACGACGTACGTTTCCTCCACCAGTTCGACTCGGCCCTTTAACGTGAATATCGAATGGGAAAACGGATACTGACGGCTTGTATGGTCGCCCTTTGCTTGGTGGGGATCCTCCCCGCAAAGGGTGCCGCAGCCGCCGTGCCCCTCTTCCCCTCCGACTCACTCGACACACCCCTCTACCACTACACCGAGGGGGTGAAGGAGCAGACCATTCGACAAGATACGGCCGCAGCACGCCGCGCCTGGCAGCGAGCTTTGGAGCTCGACTCGACCTACGCCCCTGCCCACTACAAGTTGGGGGAAATGCTGTTGCGCCAGGCAGCCTCCGAGCAGGCGGGAACCCACCACGCCCGTCGCGCCTATGAGGCCGACACCACCAACCGCTTCTATCTCACCCTGCACGCCCACGCCGAGCTCTACGGCGGCCACTTCGAGGAGGCCTTGCAGGCCTTTCGGCGACTTACTCGTCACGACCGACACAACCCCGAGAATTATCGTCTGCTGGCCCTCCTGGAGGAGCAGCGAGGGAACCGTTCAGCCGGTATTGCCCTGCTCGACTCGGCCGAGGTACTCTTCGGCCGCGACCCGCAGTTGGGCAGCCTCAAGCGAAGAATGTTGATCGCCGAGGGGCGCACCGAGGAGGCATTGCGGGAGGCCGAGGAGCAGGTGGCAGCTCTCCCCTATGAGGTGGAGGGGCATTTGGTGCTGGGCGAAATCTACCAGCGTACGGGTAACGACTCGCTGGCCCGCACAAGTTATCAGCAAGCCTTTGCACTCGACTCCACCCGCTTGGAGACCCTCCTGACGATGGCCGATTTCCACCTCGGACAGCAGGAGTTTATCCCCTACCTCGATCTCACACGCCGCGTCTTTGAGCACGAAGATGTAACCCTTCCCGAAAAGGTCTCCATCTTTGAACGATTTGTTGCGGACGAGCGGTTTTATCGTACCTACTGGCCCCAGATCAGCACCCTGGCCCGCACCCTGGCAATGCACTATCCCAATGAACCCGAAGCGGTGAACCTCTACGGTCGCCACCTGATCGCATCGGGAGGTGTGGAGCAGGCATTGGGCTACTACAAGATGCACCTGGATGACGAGCCGAAGCAGAAGGATTACTACACGATGGTAATCGACATCGAGAGTTTTCTCGAACGACCCGATTCGGCCGAGCTCTACCTGGAGCGCGCCATCACCTGTTTCCCTCACGAAAGCGATCTGAAGTTGCAGCGGGGCCACTTTGCCGCCCTGATGCGCCACGACGAAAAGGGGGCGATCAGCCACTACCGACAAGCCGCCGAGGAGGCTACCTCCGACTCACTTCGCAGCCAGGCGTGGGGTTTCATCGGCGACAGCTACCAGCGTACCGCCCAGGGGAATCACTCCTCGATCGAGGAGGCGGTCTCCCACGCCCAAAGCGACAAACGCACCGCCCGCTCCCTGAAGCGGGGGATGAAAAGTTGTTACGAGGCCTATGACAAGGCCCTTGAGTTCAACCCCGAAAACAGCGGTGTACTGAACAACTACGCCTACTTCCTCTCGCTCGAAGAGCGCGACCTGGAGCGTGCCCTCTCAATGTCAAGTCGCGCTATCGCCCTCACCCCGGGAAACCCCACCTATCTGGATACCCACGGCTGGGTGCTCCACAAGCTGGGACGCAACGAGGAGGCAAAACGCTATCTGCAACAGGCCCTCTCGCTCGACGGACAGCGGAGTGCCGAACTTCAGATGCACTACGGCGACGTGCTGGCAGCTCTGGGCGAGAAGTTCCTGGCCGAGGTCTATTGGAAACGTGCCCGCGACAACGGATACAACCCCGAAGAGGTGGAAAAACGCCTCCAAAAGGGGAGTGAAACGACTAAATAACCTGTTCAATGCAACCCTCTCGAAGTCACCTGCTGCGACTGCTTCTCTGCCTGCTCCTCCTGGGAGTGGGGGGCACGGTTATGGCCCAAAGTGAGAGCAAAAAGATCTCGGAGCGCAAACGGGAGATCGAGCGGCTCGAAAAGCAGATTGCCGAACGAGAAAAGGAGATCTCAACCCTGCAAAAGGGGCGCTCGTCAGCCGAGCAACGAGCCCGCAAGCTGGCCCGCCAAATCGAGAGTCGCAACGACCTGCTGGAGCGATCGGAGGCCGAAGAGCAGGAGGTAATTCGCGAAGTAGAGCAGACCGACAGCACCCTGCAGAGCCTCACCGGTGAGCTGGAGAGCTGCCGTGCCCGCTACGCAGAGATGGTGCGCGAGGCCTATCGCAATTATCACCACAACAACTACTTGAGTTACCTCTTTTCGGCTGAGAATTTTGCCGACGTAGCCCGTCGTCTGGCCAACTTGAGAGAGGTGGCATCCCTCCGAAGCCGCCAAATTGCCCGCATTGCCGAACTGGAACGTTCGACTCGCGCCCAACAGGAGGTACTCACCTTCCGTCGCCAGCAACTCGACTCGGTACAGCGTTCCCTGGCCGCACAAAAGAGGAGTCTGCAACGGGATGCCTCCGAAGCCAAGAAGAGCATCAAAAGCCTCTCAAAACGCGAGCAGGAGGCTCTGAACAAGAAACTCCGCCAGGAGCGACAGCTCGATGCGGCCATTGCCGAACTCCGCAAGCTCACCAAGGGCAACAAGGAGGGGGCCGGCTTCAGCAGCAAGACCTCGAATCTGCGATTGCCGGTCGAGGGGGGCCGCGTGAAGAAGTATCACGGCAATATGGCCGAGATTTCGGGCTCGAAGGGGGCTCGCGTACTCTCGATTTATGAAGGAAAGGTGGTCGATGTGAAACAGAATCGAATTACAGGAAAATACGATGTATATGTCGCTCACGGTGAGTATATTACCTCTTATGCCAACCTCTCGCAGGTCGTGGTGGAAAAGGGGGGATCCGTGAATCGCAACCAACAGTTGGGCATCATCGGCTCGACAGTCGATATCCTGACAATGAAGAACGAATATCTGCTGATCTTCGGCATCTATCCCCCGAGTGCCAACCAAAAGATGCTGGCCTCGGATTGTTTCAAAAAATAAGAGCTACGATGGCTGTTCACTACTACAACGATGAGAGCCCCTATCGCCTGCCCCAAAAGCGGCTAGTGAGCCGTTGGCTGCAGGCAGTGGCCGAGGCCGAGGGATATCGCCTCGAGGAGGCCAACTACATCTTCTGCTCCTCCGCAAAACATCGTGCAATGAATGTCGAGTTTGTCGGCCACGACTACTTCACCGACATCATCACCTTCGACTATGGCGACCTGAAGGAGGGGTATGCCGCCGGCGAAATCTATATTGATGTGGAGACCGTCAGGGATAACGCCCGGATCTACCAAACCACCTTCCACCGCGAGATGTTGCGCGTGGTGGTACACGGCGTGCTGCACCTCTGCGGTCAGAAGGATAAGACTCCCCGTGCCGAGCGCCAGATGCACCGTAAGGAGGATAAATACCTGGCCCTCTACGAGGAGATGGCCGCCCAACCCAACACCCCGAAAGCGTGAAACTCGACTACGATATTGTGGTAATCGGCGGAGGACACGCCGGTTGCGAGGCGGCAGTGGCAGCGGCCCGAATGGGCTCGCGTACGCTGCTGCTGACGATGGATATGACCAAGATGGCCCATATGTCGTGCAACCCCGCCATCGGCGGTGTGGCCAAGGGGCAGATCGTGCGCGAAATCGATGCGCTGGGCGGTATGACGGGAATCGTCACCGACCGTACCTCCATCCAATTTCGAATGCTCAACCGCTCGAAAGGGGCAGCTATGTGGAGCCCTCGTGCCCAGTGCGACAAGGCCCGCTTCTCGGAGGAGTGGCGACGAATCGTGGAGAATACCCGAAAACTCTATATTTGGCAGGATTCGGTGGTAGAGATCCTCTTTGACACCGAAGGGGAGAAACCTCGCGTAAAGGGGGTAAAAACGCGTCTGGGCGTGGAATTTTCGTGCCGCGCCGTGGTACTGACTGCCGGAACCTTCCTCGAAGGCGTGATCTACTGTGGTGAGAACTCGATGCCCGGAGGTCGCATCGGCGATGCCGCCTCACACGGCCTCACAGCCTCTCTCACAGCCCTCGGTTTCGAGGCCGGACGAATGAAGACCGGCACGCCAGCACGCCTCGATGCCCGCACCATCAACTTCGAAGAGTTGGAGGTGCAGGAGGGTGATGAAAATCCTCAAAAATTTTCATATTCTTCTGATACTCAACCTGTTAAGCATCAAACCCCGTGTTTTATCGTACACACCACCCAAGAGGTACACGAGATTTTACGAAAAGGATTTGAGCGGTCTCCTCTCTTCAATGGTACGATTCAGGGGGTCGGCCCCCGTTATTGTCCGAGCATTGAAGACAAGTTGCGAACCTTTGCCGACAAGGAGTCACACCAACTCTTTTTGGAGCCCGAAGGAGAGCATACCAACGAGTACTATCTCAACGGTTTCTCCTCGTCACTCCCCTGGGAGGTACAATGGGAGGCATTGCACGCCATCCCCGGCCTCGGTGACCTCCATATCTACCGCCCGGGCTACGCCATTGAGTACGACTACTTCCTCCCCACCCAATTGCTGCACACCCTCGAAACCAAACGGGTCGAGGGGCTCTACTTTGCCGGCCAGGTGAATGGTACCACCGGCTATGAGGAGGCGGCGGCCCAGGGTTTGATGGCCGGCATCAACGCCCATCGCAAGCTCAAGGGTGAGGAGCCTGTCATCCTGCGACGCGACGAGGCCTACATCGGGGTCTTGATCGACGACCTGGTGACCAAAGGGGTGGACGAACCCTATCGAATGTTCACCTCACGTGCCGAGTATCGCATCCTGCTCCGACAGGATAATGCCGACCTGCGACTTACCCCCAAAGGGTATGAATTGGGGTTGATTTCGGCCAAAAGATGGCGCGAATTCAACGAAAAAAAATCGGATGTAGAATCGCTTAAAAATTTCGCACGCGAGCTGAGCATCAAACCACGCGATTTGGAGAGCTATTTGATTTCGCAAAATTTAGCCCCGTTGAGCCAGGGTTGCAAACTCCAAAACCTACTGATGCGAAACGAATTTACGATTGAAGGGCTGCGAGCCCTCCTCCCCAAGCTGGAAAAATTCCTGACCGAAGAGAAGATTTCGGCAGAAGCAATCGAGGAGGCGGAGATTCAAATCAAGTATAAAGGGTATATCGAGCGAGAGAAATTGATCGCCGAGAAGCTGCGTCGCCTCGAAAATATTCGAATTCCCGACGATTTCGACTACTTCTCAATGCAAGCCCTCACCATCGAAGCTCGACAGAAGCTCTCGCGCATCCGTCCAACCACCATCGGCCAAGCCTCGCGTATCCCGGGAGTCTCCCCCGCCGATGTCAATGTGATGTTGGTAAAATTCGGTCGATAATCTCCAAATACCGCACAAAAAAACAGGCCCCGAAAGGCCTGTTTTTATTGTTCCACGTGGAACGTTGGGATTAGATACCCTCAATAACAAGGTTCCAGTTGTGGATATCCTCGCAAGTACCGTACTGGATACCGCGCAGCGTGTTGTAGAGCTTCATACTCCACTCGCCCACATTCTCCATATCGAACTTGTAGTCAACACCCGTCTGCATATCGTGAACCAGGCCGATAGGCGAGATCACAGCGGCCGTACCGCAAGCACCGATCTCCTCGAAGTTAGAGAGCTCCTCGATATCAATGGGACGCTCAACAACCTCCAGACCCAGGTCGGTAGCGATCTGACGCAGCGACTTGTTGGTGATCGAAGGCAGAATCGAAGGCGACTTCGGGGTGATGTACTGACCATTCTTGATGGCGAAGAAGTTGGCAGCACCGCACTCCTCGATGTAACGACGCTCAACCGAGTCGAGGAAGATTACGTTCGAGTAGCCATTCTTGTGAGCCATCTCACCGCAAAGCAGCGACGAAGCGTAGTTACCACCTACCTTTACGTCACCCGTACCGTGCTGGGCCGAACGGTCCTGTGAACGGTCAGCGGCTACGCGGATAGGCTTCACACCCTCCTTAAAGTAGGGGCCTACGGGCGAACCGTAAACAACGATCAGAGCCTCCTTCGAAGGCTTAACACCCAGACCCACCTGGGTACCGAACATCACGGGACGCAGATAGAACGAAGCACCCGACTCATAGGGAGGAATAAAGCGAGCGTTGCGCTTAACCACCTCCACGCAGGCATTAACAAACATCTCTACCGTAGGCTCAGGCAGACAAAGACGCTTGGCCGACGAGATGAAACGCTTGGCATTCTCCTCGGGACGGAACAGACGCACCTTACCATCGGCACCACGGAAGGCCTTCAGACCCTCGAACAGCTCGCAACCATAGTGCAGGCACGAAGCCGACATATGCATCGGAACATACTCGTCCGAGGTAATCTCCATTTCGCTCCACTTACCATCCTTGAAGGTGTAGCGAGCATTAAAATCGGTCTTGGTGTAATCAAAACCAAGCGAACTCCAATTAATCTCCATTTTTCTTAAAGGTTTTAAGGTTTTCTATTTTTTGGTTGTAACTTTTAGTTCTCTTTTGTTTTTCCGGAGTTTCAGAATAGCAGCAGGCAATATTAATCTATTGATTATCAATAAATTAACCAACAATTGCGCCACTATTCGTCTTATCCGAAGGCTGCAGCAGCATCAACTTGCCCGAGGCATCCTCGGCCATCAGAATCATACCGCTCGACATCACACCGCGCATCTCACGCGGAGCCAGGTTCACCAGCACCAGCACCTGCTGACCCACCAACTCCTCGGGGGTGAAGTGCTCGGCAATACCCGAAACAATCTCTCGCTTGTCGATACCCGTATCCACCGTCAGTTTCAAGAGCTTCTTGGTCTTGGCAATCTTCTCGGCAGCCAGGATGGTCGAAACACGAATATCCATCTTCTGGAAATCATCGAACGAAACGGCCTCCTTCTGGGGAGTCACATTCTGGGCAGCCTCAGCAGCCGCATTGGCCTTTTTAATGGCAGTCAACTTATCCAACTGCTTCTGAATCACCTCATCCTCGATCTTCTCGAAGAGCAGTGCAGGGGTCCCGATCGTGTGACCGGCAGCAATCAGCTCCATCGAACCCAGCTTCTCCCAGCCCAGCGGCTCCACGTGGAGCATTTCGAGCAACTTCTTGGCCGAGAAGGGCATAAAGGGCTCAATCGCAATGGCTACATTGGCCGTAATCTGAAGCGCGATGTTGAGAATCGTCTTAACACGCTCGGGATCGCTCTTCACCACCTTCCAGGGCTCGGTATCGGCCAGATACTTATTACCAATACGGGCTACATTCATTGCCTCCTTCAAGGCCTCACGGAAACGGTAGGTCTCGATATTGTGCTCTAGGGCACCCTTCACCTGCTGCAACTCGGCAATCGTCTCACGATCGTAGTCGGTAAGTTCACCACAGGCGGGCACCTCACCACCGTAATACTTCTGCGTCAGCACCAGGGCACGATTCACAAAGTTACCCAGGATGGCCACCAACTCATTGTTGTTGCGAGCCTGGAAATCTTTCCAGGTGAAGTCGTTATCCTTCGTTTCAGGGGCATTGGCACAGAGCACATAGCGCAGGACATCCTCCTTGCCAGGGAACTCCTCCAGATACTCGTGCAACCAGATGGCCCAGTTGCGCGAGGTCGAGATCTTGTCGCCCTCCAGATTCAGGAACTCGTTAGCAGGCACATTCTCGGGCAACACATAATCGCCGTGAGCCTTCAGCATCGAGGGGAAGACGATGCAGTGGAAGACGATATTATCCTTGCCGATGAAGTGTACCATCTTGGTATCCTCGCTCTTCCAATAACGCTCCCAATCGGGCGTAAGATCCTGGGTAGCAGAAATATAGCCAATAGGGGCATCAAACCATACATAGAGGACTTTACCCTCGGCTCCCTCCACCGGAACGGGAATACCCCAATCCAGGTCACGGCTCACGGCACGAGGCTGGAGACCCAGATCGAGCCAGCTCTTGCACTGACCATAGACGTTGGATTTCCACTCCTTGTGTCCCTCCAAAATCCACTCACGCAGGAAGCCTTCATACTGATCCAGAGGGAGATACCAGTGTTTGGTAGCACGCTTCACGGGCACCGAACCCGAAACAGCACTCTTGGGATTGATCAGCTCATCGGGCGAGAGGGTCGAACCACACTTCTCGCACTGGTCGCCATAAGCCTTCTCATTCTGACAGCGGGGGCAGGTACCCACAATGTAGCGGTCGGCCAGGAAGGTCTGTGCCTCCTCATCGTAATACTGCTCGGAGGTCTGCTCGATGAATTTACCCTCATCATAGAGCTTCTTGAAGAACTCCGACGCCACGCGACGGTGGGTCTTTGAGGAGGTACGCGAATAGATATCAAACGACATTCCGAGACCACGGAACGACTTTTCGATGATTTCGTGATAACGATCCACGATATCCTGAGGGGTAACCCCCTCCTTGCGGGCCTTGATGGTGATGGGCACACCGTGCTCATCGCTGCCGCAAATCGAGATGACATCGTGACCCTTCAAACGAAGGTAGCGCACATAGATATCCGACGGCACATAGACACCCGCCAAGTGGCCGATATGGACCGGACCGTTGGCATAGGGGAGTGCCGAAGTTACCAAATAACGCTTATACTCTTTTGCCATATATGTATAGTCTTTCAAATTTCGCCCAAAATTACAACTTTTTCGGCAAACCTCCAACGAAAAAAGGCTCAATTTATCGCCACTCTCCGCACCTCGAAAGGAGAAAGAGGGTTGTCGTTCCCTTTTTCGGATAAAGAGAGAGCGGAGAGGAGAACCATTTTTCAAATTTTTTTTTAACTTTGCCCTATCGAAATCTATCAGACTTTCAAACAGATCGGTATTATGAGCAAAAAAGCGCGTGTACTGGTAGCCGGAGGTGCCGGCTATATCGGGTCGCATACGACCGTTGAACTGATTGAAGCGGGTTATGATGTAGTCATCGCCGACAACCTCTCCAATTCGGAAATGCGAGCCGTGGAGGGGGTACGCCGCATCACGGGGGTTGATGTACCCTTTGTAGAGGTCGATTGTTGCGACAAAGAGGCTTTTGGTGAACTCTTCAAGCGTTATCACTTCGACGCCGCCATCCACTTTGCCGCCTCAAAGGCTGTAGGAGAGTCAGTCGAAAAACCGCTGCTCTACTACCGCAACAACCTCCTCTCGCTGATGAATCTCGTGGAGCTGATGCACGAGCAAGGGGGCGGAAACATCCTCTTCTCATCGTCGTGCACGGTCTATGGCGAGGCCGACAAACAGCCCGTCACCGAACTCACACCCCGCAAACCGGCCACTTCGCCTTATGGCAATACCAAACAGATGTCGGAGGATATTCTGCGCGATGCCACCCACGCCTGGCCCGACCTGAAGGCAATCGCTCTGCGCTACTTCAACCCCATTGGGGCTCACCCTTCGGGGCTGATCGGCGAGTTACCGCGCGGTGTACCCCAGAACCTGGTCCCCTACATCACTCAAACGGCGGCCGGAATCCGCGAGTGCCTCTCCATCTTTGGAGACGACTATCCCACCCCCGACGGCTCCTGCATCCGCGACTATATCGATGTAACCGATCTGGCCAGGGCCCACGTCAAGGCGGTGGAGCGTATGTTGAGAGCAAAAAGCGAGGAGCGGTACGAAGTCTTCAATATCGGCACGGGGCGCGGAGTATCGGTGCTCGAACTGGTAAAGGGATTTGAGCGGGTGAACAACCTCTCACTCAACTACCGCATTGCACCCCGTCGCACGGGCGATATCACCGCCATCTGGGCCGATCCCACCCGAGCCAACGAGGTATTGGGCTGGCGGGCCGAAAAGAGCCTCGATGAGACGTTACAATCGGCCTGGAGGTGGCAACAACAGTTGAAATAGATCCGCTTTCGTGTAGATTTTGGAGTGCACAAAGCGTCTAATAAATAAAAAAAGAAACAATGAATAAATTACTGCAAGTAGAGGGTATCTCCAAAGCTTATGCGGGTCATCAGGCTCTTGATAATGTCTCGCTGGAGGTTCCCGAAGGGTCGGTCTACGGTCTGCTGGGACCCAATGGTGCCGGTAAGACGACCCTGATTCGAATCATCAATCGAATCACCGTACCCGACCAGGGTCGGATTCTGCTGGAGGGGCGCGAATTGACGCAGGAGGATGTCTATCGTATCGGTTACCTGCCCGAGGAGCGCGGCCTCTATAAGAAGATGAAGGTAGGCGAGCAAGCGATCTTCTTTGCCCGTCTGAAAGGTCTTTCTCGCGCCGAGGCAATTCAACGCCTGAAGGTATGGTTCAAAAAGTTTGGTATCGAGGAGTGGTGGAACAAGAAGGTGGAGGAGCTCTCGAAGGGTATGGCCCAGAAGGTGCAGTTCATCGTCACGGTACTTCACGAGCCAAAACTTCTGATTTTTGATGAGCCCTTCTCGGGCTTTGATCCGGTGAATGCCAACCTGTTGCGTGATGAGATTCTCTCGTTGCGCGATCGGGGTGCCACCGTTATCCTCTCGACCCACAATATGGCCTCGGTGGAGGAGATTTGCGACCACATCACACTGATCAACCGCTCGAAAAACATCCTCTCGGGTGGAGTGGACGAGATTCGCCACCGCCACGGCAACAACATCTTCCAGATCGACTATCGCGGAGATGAAACCTGCCTCAAAGAGCAGCTCCGCAACCTCAACGGGTTGTGTGAGGTGTTGGAGGGTGCCGAAGCCGAGTCGATCTACCACTCTCTGAAGGTGCAGGTGAAGAGCGACCAGGAGGTAAAGCAGGTCATCGCTGCCGTCAATGAGGCGGTGGAGCTGCGCTCCTTCCGCGAGATTATCCCCTCGATGAACGACATCTTCATTAAGGCTGTACAGAGTGAGGGAGAAATGTTTAAGGATCTGAAAAACGAGTAAATTATGTCACAGGTAGGTATTATCATAGGACGCGAATTCAACGAACGTGTCCGTAAAAAGTCCTTCATTCTCACCACCCTGCTGGTACCTCTCTTTATGGTGGCCCTGATGGTGATTCCGAGCCTTATTATGCTCTACTCGGGCGGCGATACCAAGGAGATCGGTGTCCTGGATGAGAGCGGCCTAATTCTGCCCGCCCTAGAGAGCAACGAAGAGTTGGTCTTTGTTCCGCTGGAGGGGTCGCTGGAAGAGGCTCTTCAGGATCAGAATCGCTTCGGCGTACTCTGGATCGGAGAGGATGTCTTGGAGAATAATAACAACGTAAAACTCTACACCAACAGCTCCTCCTCGATGATGTTGGAGGAGAATCTCGAAGGTCAGATCGAGGAGGTAATCGAACAGAAGAAATTAGAGAGTTACGAGATCGAAAATCTGAAGGAAATTATGGCTCACATCGAGACCGATATCTCGCTTCAGAGTTTCCGCAATGACCCTGAGGGAGGTGAGCAGAGCCAGTCGGTGGGAGCCTCCTTCATCATCAGCTACATTCTCGCCTTTGTGCTCTATATGTTCCTGATTCTCTATGGTCAGATGGTAATGCAGGCCGTAGTGGAGGAGAAGAGCAGCCGTGTGCTGGATGTGTTGGTTACCTCAGCCCGCCCCTTCCAGCTGATGGTGGGCAAGATTCTCGGCATTGCCGCCGTGGCGGTGGTTCAGATTGCCATCTGGGGAGTTGTGATCTTTGGTCTGGGCTCACTGGGCAGCTCACTGCTGATGTCCGAGGTACTCTCGGCCGAGGAGATGACCCAGCTCACGGAGTTGCAGGCCGGTACGCTCGACACCTCAACGGTTGATCCCGAGGTATTGTCCGACATTCAACTCTTTGCCACCTTTACCGACTTCGGTTACCTGGCCACCATCTTCCTCTACCTGGTGCTCTTCCTGGTAGGCGGTTATCTGCTCTACTCGGCGATGTTTGCCGCCGTGGGTGCTGCGGTGGATAATATGACTGATGCCGGACAGCTCACCACCCCCATTATGATGCCTATCATCCTGGGTCTGCTGATTATGTTGGTGGTAATGAACGACCCCAACTCGTCGGTGGCCTTCTGGTTCTCGATAATCCCCTTCACCTCACCGATCGTGATGATGGCCCGTATTCCCGCCGGTATTCCTACCTGGGAGCCTGTACTCTCGCTGGTGGTACTCTATCTGACCATCCTGGCCACCATCTGGTTAGCCGCCAAAATCTACCGTGTAGGAATCCTTCTCCATGGCAAGAAACCCTCGCTCAAGGAGCTATGGAAATGGATCAGCTACAAATAAACGATTAAATCGACAACAATAAAAGCGACCCCGAAACAGGGTCGCTTTTATTTTGATTGTATATTTTCCAAACTACTTGATATTCATCTCCTCCAGCAGCCAATCGGCATCGGCAAACTTATCGATGATGAAGAGCAGGTAGCGAACATCAACACAGATCGTGCGCTGCATATCGTGCTCAAAGGCCACATCACCCGACATTGCCTCCCAATTGCCATCAAAGGCCAGACCAATCAGCTCACCGCGCTTGTTCATAATGGGCGAACCGGAGTTACCACCCGTAATATCACAGTTGGCCAAGAAGGCAACAGGCATCTCACCCTGCTCATTGGTCCAACGACCGAAATCGCGGGCTACATAGAGCTCCTTAAGCTTCTCGGGAACAAAGAACTCCACGGGATTCTCCTTATCCTCCTTCTCCATCACACCCTTCAACGTGGTGTAGTAGTTGTAACGGATACCATCGGCAGGACGATAGGGCAACACCTGACCATAGGTCAGACGCAGCGTGAAGTTAGCATCCGAAGCCCACGCCTTCTCGGGGTGCTGCATCATCAGACCGGCAATATACTTACGGTGACCCTCCGCATATTTTGCCTGGTGCTCCTGCGACTTCTCATACATTGTATAGTAGAGTTCCATCACCGACTCGGTAAGCTTCATTGCGGGATCCTTCTTAAGTCTCTTCACCGACTTCTCCCAGTTGTCTATCACCTGCTCAACCTCCTCCAGTGAGGTGAAGAGTGAATTATCATAGACATAATCCACATACTTCTCAATGTTTCCCTTAAACTTCTTGTCGATCACCTCGGCATAGATCGTCGGGAGCTCCTTCATATTTTCGCGGGCAATGGTCAGCATACGCTTGGCCACCTGGCGATCCAACTCGGCGTTGTAATCCTTATACCAGTTGGCCAGCGACCCCTTCACCGAATTTTTGTAGTCATCGTTCATCTCCACCTCACGCAGACGACGCAGCGTATTGGCCGGCATAATGATCTCCACCGCCGAAGCAAAAGCCTCACGCAGATACTGGAACTGCGACTTGGCATAGGCGGCATCATTCACCGACTCCTTGATTAGACGCAGGGCATCCATATACCCCTCCTGAGGCAGCGTATTGGCCTCGGCCCACGCCTGGAACGAAGCCTCTTGAGCCTCTTTCTGGGCCTTTACGTTGAGCTTCTTGATACCGCGCGACATACCGATCGAATTCTTCCAATAGTTCGACGACGAAGCATACTTCGAAGCGTACTGAATACGAACGGCGTCACTCTCAGCCATCGCCCTCTTCAGGATAGCCTGACGCTCACCACGGATATAGATACGCTGCGGATTATCCACCTCCAGCATATAGTCAATCTCATAGGAGGTCATATAACGGGTCGTGGTACCGGGGAAGCCCATAATCATACCGAAGTCACCCTCCTTATACCCCTCGGTCGAGATGGTAAGGTATTTTTCGGCCTTATAAGGCACATTTTCGGGCGAATAGTCGGCCGGACGATTATCTTTACCGGCATAGACACGGAAGATCGAGAAATCGCCCGTATGACGCGGCCACATCCAGTTGTCGGTCTCACCTCCAAACTTACCGATCGACGAGGGAGGGGTACCCACCAGACGTACATCCTTATAAACCTCCATTACAAAGGCAAAAAACTGGTTGCCGCCAAAGAAGGGTTTTGCAACCACCTCCATTCCGGGATTCTCCTTCTCGGCCTGCTCGATCCAAAGTTTGAGATTCTCCTCTACAATGCGGTTACGCTCCTGCTCGCCGGCGATATCGGGTACATTTCCCAGCATATCGGCCGTGATATCGTGAATCTGGCGGATGAAGCGTACCTCCAAACCCGGAGCGGGGATCTCCTCCTGATTATTTTGTGCCCAGAAACCATACTTCAAATAGTCGTGCTCCACCGACGAAAGCGACTGGATATTGGGATAACCGCAGTGGTGGTTGGTAAAGAGAAGGCCGTTGGGCGAGACGATTTCACCCGTGCAACCGCGACCAAAGATCACGATGGCATCCTTCAGCGAGGAGCCCTGTGCCGAGTAGATATCCTCAGCCGAAAGCTCGCAGCCCTTCTGCTGCATATCCTTCTCGTTCATCTTCTTCAGATAGGGCAGAAGCCACATACCCTCATCAGCCATTGCCGAACAGGCCAGCATCACGGCGGCCATAGTCATAAAAAGTTTTTTCATTGCTCTATTTAGGTTTTCGTTTTTATTGTTTCAAAACATCTTTTTTTCAACTCACAACCGATCCATAACCTCCTATTTGATGGAGATCATATTGAGAATAGAACGTTCGGCAGCCCGACGCGTCGTTTCGTCGATCTCAATCTCGGGGGTGAGATTCTCCAGAGCCGCGATGATATTCTCCAGGGTCACCATCTTCATATATTGACAGTTGTTGCAGCCACAGGTGGAGTCGATGGGAGGTGCCGGAATAAAACTCTTCCGGGGCATACGTTTCTGCATCTCGGCCAGGATACCCGACTCGGTCACCACGATGAAGGTATCGACACCCGACTTTTCACAATACTCCAAAATGGCCGCCGTGGAGCCCACAAAGTCGGCCACCTCCACGATATGTGCTTTACACTCGGGGTGTACCACCACTTTGGCCTCGGGGTGCTCCGCCTTCAGCTCCAGGATCTTCTCCAGCGAAAACTCTTCGTGTACGTGGCAGGCACCATCCCACAAGAGCATATTTTCGCGCCCCGTAAGACGTTTGATATAGCCGCCCAGATTGCGGTCGGGGGCAAAGATGATGGGTTGTTCACGCGGAATCGACTCCACCACCTTCAGTGCATTGGAGGAGGTACAACAGATATCGGTATGAGCCTTCACACCCACCGTCGTATTGACATAGGAGACCACCAGATGACCAGGATGTTCCTCCTTGAAGCGGGCCAAATCCTCGGCTCGGCACGACTCAGCCAACGAGCAGCTCGCCTCGGGGCAGGGAATCAAGACCTTTTTTTCGGGGCAGAGTACCTTGGCTGTCTCGGCCATAAAGTGGACACCGGCAAAGAGGATCACCGGGGCCTCGATCGACTGTGCCTTCACCGCCAGGGCGAGCGAGTCCCCCAGGAAGTCGGCCACCGCCTGCACCTCGGGTGTGGTGTAGTAGTGGGCCAAGATCACCGCCTGCTTTTCACGCTTGAGCTCCTCGATGCGTTTGATGAGCTCCGATTGTTGGTTTGCCATCTTTTCTTATTTTTTAATTTTAATTAAATTTTAATACTTAATAAAAAAGAAGAATATAAAAGGCTGTTCATAATGTCAATAATCCCTTCTCTCCTTTTTTTCTTCACAACGCTGTTATGAGTTGTTTATTATTCTCTTTTCCAACTTTCCCATTTTCAGTTTGATGGTGAAATTATAAACAACCGTTGAAAATTATCTCCACATTTCAACACCTTAAAACTGTGAACACCTCACCCCCTTTTCTGTCGGAAATCCGTCCGGAAAAAAGTGAGAAAAAAATGAAAACTTTTTTTGGAAATTTGTCTTGGGTTGCTGCATAATCAGGAAAATCTCTTTTCCAAATTTTTACCCCCGCGACTTTTTATTTTTTATCTTTCGTTTTTCAACCGCTTTTTAACGCTTTTTTAACAACTCGTCACCACCTTTTCAACAAGTCCTTCGCAGATGGAACGGTAGTACGTCTCTACGCGCTTATCACCCAATACGGCGGGAACCCCCTTGTCGGCTCCATCCATAACCGATTGAATGATAGGTATTTCGCCCAGGAAATTAAGACCTCTCTTTTGGGCGTATGCCTGGGCTCCTCCACGACCGAAGAGGTAGTAGCGGTTATCTGGCAGCTCCTCGGGGGTGAACCAGGCCATATTCTCAATCACGCCTGCCACGGGAATATTGACCTGCGGATGTTGAAACATCTCGGCACCACGCACCACGTCAGCCACGGCTACCTGCTGGGGGGTGGAGACAATCACGGCTCCCGAGATCTTCAATTCATTGATGATTGAGAGGTGAATATCACCCGTACCGGGAGGCATATCGATCAAAAGGAAGTCGAGTGCACCCCACTTGGTTTGGTGAATCAGCTGTTTGAGGGCGTTGACGGCCATTGCGCCGCGCCACATCAGGGCGTCGGTAGGCTGGATAAAGAAACCGATAGACATCAGCTTGAGCTCCATCACCTCGGCCGGCAGAATCACATCGCGTCCCATTGCATCGCGCTCCGCCTCGGGCATATATCCCTCGATACCAAACATCTTGGGCTGCGAAGGACCATAGATATCGGCATCCAGAATACCGACCCGATAACCCATATCGCGCAGCGTAATGGCCAGGTTGGCCGTAACGGTCGATTTGCCGACACCTCCCTTACCCGACGAAATGGCCACGACGTGAGCAATTCCCTCGGTGGTGGTGTGGGGCTTCTCGGGTTGCGGTTTGGCTGTTGCCTCACCCTCGCGGATAAAGACCGTCACCTGCTCTTCCGTAAAATGATGTTTCAAGAGTTCCTGTACCTGATTTTTAATCTTCAGGGCAAAGGGGTCGCGGGCCTTCTTGAAGCGAAGACTCACCGTAATTTTTCCTCCTTCGGCAGCGATGTTCTCCACAATGCCGCTACCGACAATCTCCTCCCCCGTCTCGGGGTGTATCACCTCACGGAGGAGTTTTTCTATTTGGCTTTTCATACGTTGTTTATCTGATTTATGTCTCTATTTTTTACACTTTCCGGAAGTATTTTTCTCTCCTCATTTATTCAATATTTCTCATATTGTTTTGTTTTCTAAAAGGAAAACCTAAAAAATAAAAAATACTCCACGAAAGCAAAGATAAGGATATTTTTATCCCTTGCCAAAGAAAAAGAAAAATAATTTTATTGTTTTTCGATAAAAAAAAGTTGTTATTAAAAATTAATTTTTAATTTTGTTCGTTCAATCCCTTTTTTCGCTCCAAAAAGTGGATGAAAGGGAGTTTTTAGAATAAAAAAAGAGGTAAAAATCAATAAAAACAGATGCATATGAAATTTGGTAAAATCTTTTTGGCCGCCCTGCTGGCTGTGCTGGTAGGAGGCATTGTCTCGTTCCTCTTCTGGATGATGGTCGTGGCAGGTTTTATGGGCTCGATGGAGAGCCAGCCGCTGGTGGAGGAAAACTCCATTTTGCAGATCGACTTTACGGAGCAGATCTCCGATGCCCCCTCCTCCGATCCATTGTCGGGTTTTAATTTTACGACCCTGAAGGTAACCCCCTCGCTCTCACTCTACCAGGTGCTGCAGGCGGTAGATGCGGCCCGCAATGACGACCGCATCAAGGGTATTTACATTCGCCCGAAGGGGGTGGGAGCCCTCGAGATTGCCGTTCTCGAGGAGCTGCGTACGGCCCTCAAGGAGTTCAAGCAGAGCGGTAAATTTATTGTAGCCTATGGCGAAATGTATGAACAGGGCCACTACTACCTCGCCTCGGTGGCCGACAAGATCTTCCTCCAGAAGGAGGGTATGATCTCCTGGCAGGGTCTGGCAATGACCACCGTCTTCTTTAAGGGACTCTTCGACAAACTCGGTATCGAGTATGAGATCTATCGTCCCACCTCCTGTAAGTACAAGAGTGCTGTGGAGCCCTACTTTCTGAAGGAGATGTCGCAGCCCAACCGTGAGCAGACGCAGCAGATCATCGATTCGATGTGGGAGGTGTTAGCCTCGGATGTGGCGGCCGATCGTGGTTTCGATCTGGCGCAGTTCAACACGTTGACCGATGGTTTGGCTCTCTCGATGCCGGCCGATGCTCTGAAGAACGGAATGGTGGATGGCCTGATCTATGAGGATGAGATGGAGGCCTGGTTTGAGGAGCAGGGCGTGGAGCGCAATGCCGACCGGAAGTTCAACTTCATCTCGCTGGGCAGCTACGCTTCGCAGCTTGCTCCCAACATCGAAAACCTCACGGCCCCCCAGGTGGCCATTCTCTATGCCGATGGTGCAATTGTGGATGGTGAGGGGAGCGAAAGCGGTACGATCTACGGCAATACGCTGGCAGCCGAGGTGGCCGCTCTGCGCCACAACGAGGATGTCAAGGCGGTTGTATTGCGTGTCAATTCGCCTGGCGGCAGTGCGCTGGCCTCCGATGTTATCTGGCGTGAGATTACCCTCCTTCAGGCCCAGAAGCCCGTTATTATCTCGATGGGCAGCTATGCCGCTTCGGGTGGCTATTATATCTCGGCTCCGGCCGATGCAATCCTGGCCAACCGCCTCACCCTCACCGGTTCGATCGGTGTCTTTGGTGCCTTCCCCATCGTGGATGAGATGTTGGAGAAAAAACTCGGCATCACCCTCGACGGTGTGAAGTCCAACACCTCGGGCGACTTCGGTCAGACGATCTTGATTGGCTCATCTCGCCCCTCCACGCCGCTCGAGAAGCAGCTCTTCACCCGCTCGGTGGATAAGGTTTATAAGAGCTTCACCACGAAGGTGGCCTCGGGCCGTAATCTCCCCCTGGAGCGTGTCCTGGAGATCGCCGAGGGTCGTGTATGGTCGGGTGTCGATGCCCTCGAGATTGGTCTGGTGGATGGAAACGGTGGTCTGAAGGAGGCCATTGCCATCGCAGCCGAGAAGGCGGGTTTGAGCGACTACCGCGTGGAGGAGCACCTTCCTGCAGCGGATGGTCTCTCGGCGATCCTCTCCTCTTTGGGTGCCCACATCCAGAGCCGCTTCGAGCTCAATACCCTGGGTGAGGCCCTCCTTCCTTACAAGAAGGCTCGAGAGGTACTCGACCAGCAGGGATTGCTGATGTACTCCCCCTATCAGTACTCGATTTTTTAAGCGATACTCTTCAGTTTTTGACCTTTGGGGCGAATGGGAACAACGTTATCTCCCGTTCGTCCCATCTTTTTTTATATGAGAAAGATCCATTGGGAGATAAAATTCCTCGACACCTCTCCCACTCCACAGAAAAAATTTCAAATCTTGATTTTTGAATCTTGAATTTTTTGTACCTTTGTGGCGGTTTAGGTTTTTAGGCCGCTACAACCTTGTCTGGCGGCACGATAATGGTTCAAAGAGAGATTTAGGTTATCATTAAAAATAGAGAATTATGTACAAGATCGACACTTACGATTTTACCGGCAAACGCGCCATCATCCGCGTTGATTTCAATGTGCCCCTCAACAGTGAGGGTCAGGTGACCGACGACACCCGCATCCGTGCCGCCATCCCCACCATCAAGAAGGTGCTGGAGAAGGGAGGTTCGGTGATTCTGATGTCCCACCTGGGTCGCCCCAAGAAGAATCCCGATCCCAAGTATTCGCTCGAGCAGATCATCCCTGCCATCGAGGCTCGTCTGGGCGAGAAGGTGATCTTCGCCGGCGACTGTATGGGTGAGAAGGCTGCCGAGATGGCCAAGAATCTGAAGCCCGGTGAGGTGCTGCTGCTTGAGAATCTCCGCTTCTATGCCGAGGAGGAGGGCAAGCCCCGCGGTCTGAAGGAGGATGCCACCGACGAGGAGAAGAAGGCCGCCAAGAAGGCCTTGAAGGAGGGTCCCCAGAAGGAGTTTGTCAAGAAGCTCGCTTCGTATGCCGACTGCTATATCAACGACGCCTTTGGTACGGCTCACCGTGCCCACGCTTCGACGGCTCTGATTGCCGACTACTTCCCCCAGGATAAGATGTTCGGTTATGTGATGGAGAATGAGCTCAAGGCCATTGACGGTGTGATGCAGAATCCCCAGCGTCCCTTCTGCGCCATTATCGGCGGCTCGAAGGTTTCGACCAAGATCACCATCATCGAGAAGTTGCTCGAGAAGGTGGATGTGCTGATTCTGGGTGGCGGTATGACCTACACCTTCTCGGCTGCCCGCGGTGGTCAGATCGGTAAGTCGATCTGCGAGCCCGACTTCTACCAGACGGCTCTCGATATCCTGAAGAAGGCCGAGGAGAAGGGTGTGAAGGTGGTAACCTCGCCCGATGCCCTGGTTTGCGACGACTTCTCGGAGGAGGCCAACACGCAGGTAGCCTCCGTACGTGAGATTCCCGAGGGCTGGGAGGGTGTCGATATTGCCGACGAGGGCAAGAAACTCTTCCGTGAGACCATCCTGGGCTGCAAGACCATCCTCTGGAACGGCCCCGTGGGTGTCTTCGAGATCAACAAGTTCTCCACCGGTTCGCGTGCCGTGGCCGAGGCGATTGCCGAGGCTACCTCGCAGGGAGCCTACTCGCTTATCGGCGGTGGTGACTCGGTGGCCTGCATCAACAAGTTCGGTCTGGTAAACCAGGTGAGCTATGTATCGACCGGAGGAGGTGCCCTGTTGGAGTATATGGAGGGCAAGGAGCTTCCCGGTGTGGCAGCCATCCGCAAGTAATTTGAATCGTTGATACGACAAGCGGCCCTCTCGGCTGCCCAACCCGGAGAACAGCGGGCTACACTCAATGTGTGGCCCGCTGCGCTCTTTTTTGTTTATTAAAAGTTGCAAATTCGTAAGCAAACAGCTATATTTGTTTTAGGATGATTGTTGTGAGTTAATGAAAAATTGTCCTGAATTGTTATGAAAAAATTGGTTTTAATTTTTATTATCATACTTGTTGGTTCTTGTCCTATTGGGGCTCAAGTGAGATTTACGGATTATACCGAGGGAAAAGTATTCTCTATTGATGGAACAACATACAGAGTTCGGAATATGATGAGTAGACAAATGAATGATGTTTTGCTCCAAAAAGTGGGTGTAACAATCTCTCTGCACAATACGAATAATTCTCGAATAGAGAAAATAGGAGAGTATGCGAATGGAGGTTATGTGGAGAATGCAGAAGAGACCTTTAACACGATCTCGCTCCGAAAAGAGTATGACGATGTGATCTATTCTGCGGTACGCAAAGCGTTCTCCAAAGAGGAGTTGTCTCGGTTTCGCAACAATGTGATGTGGGTCTTTGTGGCGGTGGATCATCAAGGAGTCATACTCGAAACGGCCTCGGTGATTCACATTCGTGCCGACTATGTAATCCAGCCCTCTCAGATTCACGCATTGGAGAGTTATCTGAAGCAGAATTTGCGATTTACCCTCAATGAGGAGAAGGCGGCCAGGTTTCGTTGGTTTGAGGGGCAGATAATGATTCGTTTCAAGGACTACATCGAGGATCGGGACCTTTCGGGCCTTGTTCGCGTCCCACGTCCGGGAGTATTGTTGAGTCCTAATTCGTAGAGATCGGACAAAAAAGAGAGCATAAATCAAAAGAGGGCAACCACTGCAGGTTGCCCTCTCTTGATCGTTATATCATACCGCCACGCGCTCTTCGAGTTCGTGGGCGCGGTAGCTGGCAGGGGTATCACCATAAGCTTTTTTGAAGAGTTTGATGAAGTGGGAGGTGTTGGGGAAGGAGCAGATCACCCCGATCTCCGAGATTGACTTGTTGGTGGAGATCAGCAGCAGACGCGAGTGGGTGAGGCGTTGGCGGATAAACCACTTGTGAGGCGGCATCTGGTAGATGCGTCGAAACTCCTTTTTGAAGGAGGTGAGCGAGCGATGGGTTTTGTGTGCCAGCTCCTCGATGGAGCACTCGCTGAAGATGTGGCTGTGGATCACCTGCTCGAAGCTCTCTTTTGAGGTGTCGATGCTCCCCAAAAGCATACTCTTCAGGCAGCAATCCTTATGGGAGACGATGTGGTAGATCAGCTCGGTGAGTTTGAAGTTCTCGGCGGCGGGATCGCACCCATCGCCCTCGGCCGAGGCGTAGTCGGCGGCCCCGAGAAAGATGTTCCGAATCGCTCCCCAGGCCGGCATCACCACCTCCGATGCGTTGCGGCAGGCGGAGCAGGTGTGGTTGTTCGAGATGTTGAGGCGGTAGGTGATGTTGAGGTGCAGGAGGATTCTTTGGAGTTCGTCGGGGGTGTAGTAGAATACGATCTGTTCGAAGGGGCGGTCGCCGGCAGGCAACTCTTCGGTGTAGTGGAGACCGATGCCGAGCAGGAAGATATCACCGCGTGAGAGGGCTTGTCGCTTATCTCCCGAATGGATGTATTTGGTGCCCTGCACCACGTAGCCGATGGCATAACGCTCCAGTGCCTGGGAGCGGACCCCTCCGGCTGCTGTCTCGACGTACTTCACTACTTTGGGCTCTCGTTCCCGCCCTGACTCTTGATTCAACTGTACCATATGCAACACATTTTTTGATTTTTAGGTGTTGCAAAAGTAGCCAAAGATTTCAATTAAAACTTGTCAAATACAATAAAAAATACAAATAAAAGCAAAACTGTTGCAAAAAGGGCTCTTTGTTCCATTGGGGATTTTTCCACCCTCTTTTTTACACAAACAGGGCCTCTTCGAGTGGAAGAGACCCTGTTGTTGGCAATTGTTTTGTGCTCCTACCGCGACATTGCGGCCTGGGAGCAGGTGACACCATCGGAGTTTTTGGCCCAGTCGCCACGGGCGCGGAGTACCTGCTCGATGATGTCGCGGGCACAGCCGCGGCCCCCCTCATACTCCGAGACGTAGCGCGAGATCTCCAGAATCTCCGAGGCGGCATCGGCAGGGCAGACCGGAATACCCACCTGTTGCATACACTCCAGGTCGGGGATATCGTCACCCATATAGATCACATGTTGACGATCGAGGTTGTAGCGGGTCAGGAAATCCTCCAGGGCGGCCACCTTGTTGGCGCAGTCGAGGTAGATATCCCGGATGTGCAGCATCTCGAGGCGGTAGCGCAGGTTCTCGCCCCGTCCGCCGGTGATGATACAGATCTTGTAGCCCATCTTCAGGGCATAGGCGATGGCATAACCATCCTTGGCGTTGTACTTGCGGATAAAGTCGCCGTCACGCGTGGGGATGATACCCCCGTCGGTCAATACGCCATCCACATCGAAGATGATGGCCTCTACTTTTGCAATGTCTTCTTTGAAGTTTCCCATATCAGCTTGGACAAATTGTTATACACTTCTGCAATCTCCTCCCGCCCGAGGGCACGGAGCTCCTCCTGGTGGCGGGTCAGTACACTTTGGTCACCCCGCACGGCGGGTCCCGTCTGCACAAGGGCGGGGTGGGATGCCTCCACCGCTTTGCGGGCCGTCTCCATCATCAGGGGTTTCAGGATGGCATAGGGGAGTTCGGCATCCTGCAGCAGATCGGCCCCCACGCCATAGAGGGCATTGACAAAGTTGCAGGCGAAGACTCCCGAAAGGTGAATTCTGCGCCGCTGCTCACTGGTAGCGTGGAGCACCTGGCGGCTCAACTGTTCCGCCACGTGGTGCAACACCTCCTCCGTCTGCGGGTCGGAGCCCTCCACGAAGATAAAGAGCTCCGAAAAGTCGATGCGTCGGCCTGCCGTGAAGCTCTGGAAGGGGTAGAAAGAGCCGTGACGGGGGTGGTGAGCCAGGGCTTCGATGGCGATACTGCCCGCCGTGTGGGCCACCACAGCCGTCGGAGGGATGGGGAGCGGGCGGGTTACCTCACCCACGGCCCGATCGCTCACGGCCACCAGGTAGAGGTCGGCTTCGGCCAACTCCTCCGGGGTGGAGACGCAAGGAACACCGACCAGCTCCGAGAGGAGTGCTCCGCGCTCCCGATTGCGGGCATAGAGTTGGATCAGACCCGCCCCGGCCTCTTTGAGGGCGAGGCAGAGGGATTCGGCCAGGTTGCCGCTTCCGATGACGACGATTCGTTGCATAGCTTTATCTGTTTAGACGCTCTTCGCGCAAGAGGTTGAGGTTTTGGTGAGCATAGGCCAGTTCGTTACCCGTCAGCAGAATCTGCCACGAGTAGCGGATCCAGAAGAGGAAGAGGGGCAGGGCGGCGAAACTGCCGTAGATGGCGTTGTAGGAGGTCATTTCCGTCAGGATGGTGGTAAAGAACCAGTGGAAGAGCTGGAAGAAGAGACCTGCAGTGAGGCCCGCCACCAGAGCACTCCCCCAGCGTACCTTCGTATGTGGAATCACCTTGTAAATCACCACAAAGAGCCCCAACTCGATCACCACGCTCACCAGGTCTCCCAGGATGCGATAGAACCAGTGGCGGCTCAAGCCGAGCAACTCTCCGAGGTAGTGGCCCAACACCTCGGCG
The DNA here is from genome assembly GCA_045602705.1 of Alistipes sp. Classification (GTDB taxonomy): domain Bacteria; phylum Bacteroidota; class Bacteroidia; order Bacteroidales; family Rikenellaceae; genus Alistipes. The sequence goes on along the minus strand of JAZSCB010000007.1, from coordinate 18,301 downwards.
CCGATCCAAAGGGCGGGCAGGAAGATCAGAATCAGGAGATAGACTCCGTAGCGGCTTATGCTGCGTCGATCCTTCACCTGCCAAGGGTCGTTGAAAGCAATCACCAGATCATCCATCAGGCTGATGGCCGACCAGAGAACCATTCCTCCCGCCACGGCTGCCATCCAACCTCCCCGCGTACGGGCCAATGTGCGCTCGGCAAAGTCGATGCAATAGTCGATGATCTCGGGGCTCTGGGGGAAGAGTCCGTATAGATTCTCCAGGAGCAGATCAATATAGCCCATCGCCTTGGCGGCAGCAAAGACCACGGCCAGCAGAGGGATGATCGAGAGCAGCGTATAGAACGAGAGCGAGGCGGTGCGGATGTTGGTGCGGTTGCGATTCATATCGCGCAGCGTGAAGAAGATGAGCTGCAAGATCTGCACGACCAGGCGCATCAAGGGGCTTCCAAGCTCGTGCATCGGCTTGACAACCAGTGTATTGAAGATTCGTCGAACAAGCCGTTGCAGACCGCGTGTCCGATACTTCCACCTATCCAAACGTTCCGAAAAAGTACTCACCTGGGCTCCTCGTTTTTTAACAATATGGTCCAATACTCCTCTCCGATGCGGGTAAATGCCACCCGTCGCTCGGCCCCTTCACGGATGCCGGTACGGCGGCGGATCTCCTCCACCGAGAGGGGAAAATCGTGTTTCCAAATCTCGGCCTTCAGCCCCTTGAATCGACGTTTCAGGTCGCGCGGGGCGTAGGGCTCCATCGCCTCTATCTCAAAAATCCGGCCCAAGAGCCCCTCCTGTCGTTCGGTCAGAAAGGCGTAGCCGTTGTCCGACGAGACAAAGCCGTGGGGACGCAGGTGGTGGCAGACCAGGCGAGCCTTTTGCAACGCCACGTCGGGAATCACCAAAAAGCGGTAGCGTGCCGGCTCGAAAGGCCCCTCCGAAGGGGTGTTTTTCCGCTCGTCAAGCCGTACCTCCAGGCGACCCAGTCCTACAGCCTCGGCCACCACCATCGGGCCGCTTCGATCGTCATAGATCACCACCTCTTTGCACTCACCCCCCAGCGAGAGCACCTCCACGCGACTCTCGGGAAAGAGTCGCAGGGCCTCATCCACATCGAAGAGGGGCGAATTTTTCAGACAGAGACGCGGGCTGAGCTCTCGAAGACGCGGATAGAGGCGCAGGATGTCGGGCGAGCAATCCTCCAGTCGCACCAACTTCTTTCCCTCCTCCGAACGACGGTCGGGGTCGGCATAAATCCAGTCGAAGTGCTCCGTGCATCGGGCTGTGAACTCCTCGGCTGAACAGCACTCCACCCGTACATTGTCGGCTCCCAATCGGTGCAAATTTTCGCGTGTGATCTCGGCCAGAAGCGGATCGCGCTCCAGCGATACCACCTCCCGAAATCGTTTTGAGAGGGCAAACGTATCGACTCCGAGCCCGCAGGTGAGATCCAACACTCGCTCCCCCGAGAGGCTCTTTCGGGCGGCTACAGTCTCGCTCGAGGCCTGCTCGAAGGCGCGTGGCGGCAGGTAACAACCCGCCGCGGCATAGCTCGGCAGTTTGCTCTCGGCCCGCTTCAGGTATTTGAGCTGCGTAGCCACCTCGGCGGCATTGGGAATCCGCTTGTCGAGGGCCACCTCCAACGGGTTGCGGCCCCGATTTTCGGCCACATTTCGTCGAAACTCCTCGCTAAAGATCGTCGTCAGCAAAGTCGTCGTCATCATCACGAGGCAAAGATACCGATTTTTTCGCTTCCAACCCCCACATTCGGAGGGTAAAAGCGATAAAAACGAGATAAATCAGGAGGGTGGCAGTTGCCGAGAGGCGGAAGTCGAGAGCTGCGAATTCGCGGGCAGCCACCCACTCCACCAATCCGTTGAGTCCCGAGGTGAGGAGGTCGATCATCCTGCCGATGATACCGGCCAGTGGTTTCAACGGCAGAAGGATCCACCCCAGTGTAAGAGTCACAATCCCCTGCGAGAGGAGAATGGCCAGCGGATTGACCACCACACCCAGCAGAGAGATGATCCCGAAACGGAGCGAAATGAGGGGAGCCGTTGCCAGGGTGGCGGCAACGCCCACCACAAGGCTTTCTCGCAGGTAATGGCCCCCTCCCCGTCGGTGGGTCAACCAGGGAGCAGCCCAGCTCAAAATAGCCGTTACGGCGAGGAAGGAGAGCTGGAATCCGGGGTCATAGAGCCACGACGGACGGTAGAGCAGCAGCCCCACCGCCACCGCAAAGAGGGTGTTCAACCCTCGATAGGGGAGGGTGAAGAGCATCGAGAGCTGTAAAAACGAAAACATCCAGGCGGCACGTAACACGCTGGGAGAGAAGCCCGTCATAGCGGCGAAGAGCCAGATGGCGATGATCATCAAGCCATTACGCAACAGGTGGCCACCCCGTAGCAGAGGCAGCCACCCGAAGAGGAGGTTCAATGAAAAGAAGAGAATCCCGACGTGGAGGCCCGAGACGGCGAGCAGGTGCGAGGTGCCGCTCCGTGAGTAGGCACTCCGCAGTTCGGGGGTCAGCTGTCGCTTCTCACCGGCCACCATTGCGGCCACCACAGCCCGATTCTTCTCCTTCAATGGAAGTTTTTCGATTTGGGCGACTGCGTAGTGATGGAGCTTTTCGGCAAGGGTGAAGCGGGGTGTGGTATCGCGCTCCAGGATGCGCCATTCGCTCAACGAGAGGGTGCCGGCGAAGCCTCGGCGGCGCATCAGTTCGGCATAGCCCGGATAGCGGGTCGAGTAGGGGCGGATACGACCCCGCAGGGTGAGCTCCTCACCGGCCCGAGGGCGTAATGTCGAGTCGCAGTAGAGGGTTGTTCGGGTTGTGGATGGTTGCCACCTCCCCTCGGCCTCACACCACGCCTCCACACGCCCCGTGGTTGAGGCGTATCCCGTGCGTTCCACCGGATCGTGATCAACCCGAAGGCGGAGGGTTACCTCCTGATGAAGAGGAGGCTTCAGGGTTGTGTGGTGGAGCTCACAGGAGAGAAAGGCTCCGAAGAAGAGAAGGACCAGGGCGTAGAGATTGGACTTCAGGAGGAGGGTCAGAAGCCCCGTTATCAGGAGCGCGCCCACCAGAAAGAGGATCGGCAACCGAAAGGTGTCGGCGACCAATATGCCACAGACCACGGGAATCAATACCCGCAGCATCGGCAGCTCGTCGAGCCTCTTTTCCAGTTGGGTTGGTGAGAAGTTCATACCACAAAGATAGGAACAAACAGCGATTTTACATCACTTTCGGAGGGGAAGTTTTCAAGAAGCAGGGGCATAGTCGGCCCAAAAGAGCTCCCAGCCGCGAGCCACCTCCTCTTCGCGGGCCGGTATGCCGTTCTCGATGCGAGAGATGGAGGCGGCTATTGCACACATCGTGGTTTGGTCTGAGATCTCGAAGGGCTCGTCGGCCTCCAGCCTCGTGTCGTGGCAGAGGGCGCGGATGTAGTGCTCGGTGTGGTTTTCGTGAGGTGGAGCCCAGCGTGAGATCACCTCGCGGGGAGTCTTTAACCCGTAGCGTTTGCGGTAGGTGTAGAGGAGCACAAAGAGGGCGCGGTATCCCCACTCCATCGCTTGAAATTGGCGAAAGGCAGGGTCTGATGAGGGGCTCTTTTCGCCGCGATAGAGTCCCGTGCGACCCGTCAGGCGAATATTCCCCGGGTTGCAGTTTCTCAATCCGCGGCTCACGAGAGACCTCCTTTCGTCATCTTGCGGTGGGCCAGGCGACGCAACGCTCGAAAGAGCGGTGCATCGGAGAGTTCACCGGCATTTTCCAGGAAGGACCAAAGCTCCACGCCACAGACAAAGCCCGTAAAGAGGCGGGCGAGCTGGAGACTGAGGTGCCCCAAAATGCAGCAGTCGATGAGCCAGGCCATCCCGATGGCAACAATCACAAAGCCCGCCTTCCAGACCGTGCGCCAGGCGCGACGGCTCTCAAAATACCACTCCTTCCCCTCACGAAGGGTGCGGGTACGATCGGCTGCCACCCCCACCACAAAGTCGATGGCGATGAAGGTTACCACACACGCCACCAGTGGGGCAATCGGGGCAAAGAGGGCTCCCAGGGCCGCCATCAAACCGCTACAGAGTCTCAACAAAGTCTCCATAGATGCGACAACGGTTACGGATGTTCTCCTGAGGGTTATACTCGGGCAACTCCCCGGCTCGATGGAGCCTCTTGAGCTCTCGGTCAAGGCGGCGGCGCAACCCCTCCAACTCTTTTCGGAGAGCCTTACAAACCGAGTGTAGGCTCTCCTCGGTGAGGGGCTTCCACCCCTCGCCCGAGGGCTCCATCACCCCTCCCGGAGCGATGTGAAGGCGTAATTGCGGCAACAGGGAGAGTTTTACTCCACAGGCAATGACGGGAGCTGCGAACTCCTCCAATAAGGCGGGGTGGCTCCCCGCAGCGAGGGCAGCGAAGAGCTCCTCGCCCACCACGGGACGAATGTAACGCTCCTGGACCTCGACGATGTGGAGTTCCGAGATGGCTCCGGGTGGCAGATAGTCGTGCCGAGTAAAGGCAAGATCATAGATCTTGTTGGGTGCAATCAGCGGATTCATAGCTATACAGGATCGATCGATTTGAGGTTATACTTGGCGATTTGCGAGAGGTAGTATTGCTGTTCGGGGGCCTCGGGATCATATTCCAAACCGTCGGCTTTGCGGGCCTCCCACACCTTCATATAAATCGGCTTCGAGCGGGTGGGCGGACGGTTGACAATCTCCAGCGACGAGCTGTCGATCCCCAGCGTCTGGCGGATGATGCGGCGAATGGGCTCCAGCAACTCCTCCTGCTCGCCCAGGATCACCGTGTTGAGGGCCACTTCGTACTCGTGGAGGATTCGCTCGGCGCTGAAGCCCGAGCTGTACTCCAAACCACTCAGCGAGCGGAACCAGGAGTGGGCTACCACAATATCGGAGACCGCCTGGTCGTGCAATTCCCGCCAGTCGCCCTCGTTTTGCGAGGAGATGGGGATGAAACGCGAGTTCTCCTTCTCGTCACTCTCCTTCACCACAAACATCACCTGGCCGGGTCGGCCGGCGAATTTGCGCTCGGCGGTACGGATCAGCTCCTCGGCCTCCTCCTCGTTGTCGAGTGTCGAGTCAAGCATCATCACACCCGAGGGCTGAAACGAGTTCTCCAGACGCGAGATGTTCCAGCGGTCGGTCTTGTAGGCGATGGTCGAGACATCGAGTCCAGCGATGTAAGGGGGCACGCCGTAGTGATCGAACTGGGGCTCGTAATCCTTGTAGTGGAGCATCGAGCGCAGCGTGCCGTCGGGTTGTGCTTCCATTCGGGGCCAGAGGGGGAGCGATTGAGCCTCGGAGGAGCGGTAGCGGGCCCAGTCGTGGTGTATCAGAATGTGCTCATCATCTTTCGCCACACGACAGCGCGAGGCGTCCTGGTGGTAGAGGGCCAAGAAGCTCTTTTCAGCATCGGTCACCACCTCCAAAAAGGCATTTCCGAAGAGGGCTTTGTCGAAGGCGAGTTTGTTGATCACCTGGCGCAAAGACTCACCGTTTCCGTTGGCACACTCAGTCAGACGACCCAGCAGTGGCTCCCGTTCGTCGCATATAAAGCCCTTGCCCGAAATGTAGTCGGCCTTATCGTTGATGATGCGGCGGTGGGTGGTCGAGCGGCGGGCCATCAGAGCCAACGCCTCGGGTAGCAGGTTGTCATCGCCCCAACGCCAGAAACTCTCGCTGCGTACCGTCATCCCCTGGCAGCCGGGCAGGGCCTCCTCTTGTTGGTTGCGCAGGGCAAATTTTCGTCTTTTGGTCATAGTCGGCTTTTGAAAAGGGGTCGGGGAGTCTCTCCCCGACCGGTTGAACAACAGATGGATTAATAGACGCGACAGAAGCTTACCAAACGCTCGTCCACCACCTCACAGCCCGCCATAAAGACGGCACGCTGACGATTCTCCATCAAGTCGGGGTTGTACCACATTCTCACCTCCGTACCGGGGAACTCGTTGGTGTTGACGGCCAGAGCCAGGTTGCGGCGATCGGTCAGCAGACCCATCGAGCTGGGCAGGTCGCTCTTCATCAGATAGGTACCCATATGAATATCATAGATGGGGATACCGCGGTAGTAGAGACCCTGGCGGCCGTTGGTCATTCCGCTGTAGGCACTCTCCACGCCCTTCGAGTCGAGGTAACGCTCATACGACTCGTAGATATCCGAGGTGACGAAGTAGGCCAGCTGACCCTCACGCTTGAGGTGCTTGAGCTCTTCTCCGGCATTCTCCCAGAGCTTGTCGAGCAACATATAGCCGGCATCCTCGTTCTCCATCAGAGCCTGCTCGTAGCCATACTCGGGGCAGGCGCCCTCCGTGCCGAGGCGCGTGCAGAGGGTCATAAAGCCATCGAAGCAGTTCAAGGCCCCGTCGCTCTCGGTGTCGCCAATCCACATCGTGGCACGGATGCTCTCGGCAATGGCGCGGCGGAAGAGTTCGGTCTCGGCCTGCTCCAGTTCGGTACCCGTCAAATCGTCGAGGTTCACATCGGCACGGCCGGCAATCAGCTCGTAGACCAGCGAGAAGTAGTCGGCAGCCGAGAAGCCCAGCTCGGCTTTTACGCGCTCCAGGCGGATGGTCTTCTGGCCCTTGGTGGCCGACGAACCGCCCGTCCAGCCCGCCTCGGTATACTTCTGCAGCACATTGCCCGGCGAGTCCCACAGTTGGATGGTCGTGGGGGTAGGCATATTGTAGAGAATGCGGATGCCGAGCTCCTCGGCCGACTCACCCGTCAGCATAGGGCGGAAAAAGATGGTCTCCAGGTCGTGACCCGTATAGGTCTTGGGGGTTTCAATCAGATTCATACAGATTTCAGTTTTTTAGGTTTTTCGATTTTTTAATTTTTTGCTTTGTTAGCCGCGACCGACAAAGGATTTCAGATCAGCGGCATAGGCGGCAGCGTTGGCCGAGAGGTGGTGCTCACGCATCGAGGGATCCTCGCGCTTGAGGGTTTGGGTGGGGGCTGCCTGTTGCTGGCCTTCGCGGAAGGCGACTACCGAACGTGTGAGGAGTTGCTCTCCGGGGAGCGGCGTGTGGAGGAAGTTTCGATCCTCCGAAGGCTCGGGCCTCTCCCCCTCGGGGGTCGGCTCTTCGCGGCGCAGGGCGGCGACTAGACGACGCCATCCGCGGGCGATGTTTTGGGGAAGACTCTCCTCATTCGGGAGCTCTGTCGGCTCCTCTGCCGGAGCGGGCGCCTTGTGGTGTTCCACCACGACATCGACCAGACCCGCCTCCAGGGCCTCCTCGGGCGAGAGCCAGCGACCACGGCCATTGTTCTCGGCCATCAGAGCGCGGAACTCCTCCACGGGTCGCTGGGCCCGTGAGGCGTAGAGTTCGGCCAGTCGCTCGTCGGTCTTTCGCAGCAGTTCGGTCTGGGCAGCCAGCTCCTCGGCATTGCCCTCGGCCGTACAGATGGAGTTGTGGATCAGGTAGAGGGCGCCGGCAGCCAGCTCACGGCACCCCTCGGAGGCGGCTTGGGCAATCAGTGTAGCTGCCGAGGCGGTGTAGCCGTAGCAACGGGTGGTGATGTGGGCTTTGGTGGCGCATAGGGCCTCGTAGATCAGCAGCGCATCATTCACATCGCCTCCGGTAGAGCGGATGTTGACCACGATTTCGCGGCTCTCCACGTGGGCGATGCGCTGTACCGCCTCACGGAAACCCTCGTAGGTGGCCACCCGCTGGTCGGGGTGTTCAAACTGCCACTCTTCGGGGATGCCGATGGTGCCCTCGATGTCGATGATGCAGGTCTCGGCCTCATTTTTAATCAAAATTTTTTCCATTTTTTAATCTTTGGTTGTGAGATGCAGGGTTGGTTTCTTTTGGGGGAGGCGGTCTCTCTTCGGAGGTTTGGCATAGACGGCGGCCCTCACCTTCTCGTAGGAGCAGCACCACTTTTCGGCCGTACGAATCATCGCCTCGCAGCGACCGGCCCCCATCCGATTCAGCTGCTCCACCTCGTGACGAAGAAGGAGTTGCTCGGCCACTTTGAGATTCAACAGCCCCAGCTCCATCAGTTGCTCAAGATCCCGCTCCCGGATCTTGTACTCCGCGGCCATCAGGGCCGTGCAGGCTGCTTCGAGATCTCTCATAGGCTGTCGTCGCAAAGCAGGGTGAAGGAGCAGCGAATCATCCCCGAGGCAGGATCATACCGTTCAATTCTCTCCAGGCGACCCTTCACCGGCTCCCCCTCCAGACGCAGGCGAAAGGTGGCGTTCAACCCCGGACTTCCTGCCTCGGCCAGATGCCACAACGCTTCGGCCTCGAAGGGCTCCACCCGTAGCGTGGCGCGGAGGCGGCGTGCCAGGTTGCGATGGCAGAGTTCGTCGTCGTAGAAGCGGTGCAACCCCGGCAACCCCTCCCGATCCTCGAAACAGAGCGTGAACCCCTCGCTGTGGTCGTCACCCGTGAAGTGGAAGGCGGCCAGTGGATAGTACCCCTCAGCGGCGGGATAACCCCATCGTTCGCCGGTAGGGAGGGGATGGAGACCCCGATAGCGGAGGATGCGAGGCGTGAAGTGGAGCGTATCGATCGACTCCATATCATCACGGTTGCCCACCACGGGAATCAGGGCCGAGGGGGCACCCTCCATACCTCCCGCTTCGTTGAGGGTGGCCGAGAAGAGAGGATTGGTGAGCCGCTCTACCCCTGAGCGGGTTGCCGTCGAATCCATCAGTACGCTCCAGCGTCCGAAGTGCTCCCCCTCCCGGCGGTTGAAACGCTCTACGGTGCCATCCCCCTCGATGTAGCCGTAGTGGCGGATGCCGTGCTCTTCGCAGTCGCTCTCCTCGATTGCGAGATCACTCTTCACCATTCGGCTGCTCCAGTCGATACACTCCTCCGTTTCGTAGAACCTCTCCGCCGGTTCGATGGTTACCACCCTCTGCTCTTCGTCGGTGAAGATGCGCCAGTTGAAGAGGTGTCCCAGGGCCTCCAGCAGCTCCCCCTGTGTGATTCCGAGGGCTGTAACGTTACTCCAATCGACCACCGATCCCAATCCCGGACGCGAGGAGAAGAAGGGGGTGAGGCGGCTCCCTTTGTGGAGGGTGAAGCTCATCCCCGGCTCTGCCCCGTAGAAGAAAATGTTGTTGAAATACTTGGGTGTAGTGGGGCCGAGAGGTTCGGGGGAGGTACGGAGCGTGAGCTCCACTTCGGTGGTGCCACACTCGGTGATAAATCCGTCATAGAGGGCCCAATCCCCCTCCCAGGGGCTCCACACGCCATCCACCCGATGGTAGAGGGTTGCGGTGCCGGGCTCTCCTGCCGCAGGCAGCGTGACGGAGGCGGTGCGTGAGGCAAACTCTGCGACGAGGGAGCCGTCGCCCAGTAGCAGACGATACGTTTCGCCCTCGGTGTGGCCGAATACGATCAGGCGGTAGTTCTGTCCCGCCGTCAGCTCCGAGCGGCGATCCTCGAAACGGTTGGCCAACTCGAAGCGGAAGTCGGCATTGCTGCCCAGCGAGAGGGAGTCGAAGCCGGTCAGACGGGTACGGGAGAGGATGCGGTAGTCGGTGGTGTAGCTCAAACGGTACTCAAAGCCCACTTCGGCCTCGCAGCCGGGACGGTAGAGCAGCACCCCGTCCTCCATTTTGAGAGAGTTGTTGGCGGTAAAGCAGTCGCTCAAAACGTTTCCCTCCTCGTCGGTTGCCTGCGGAGTGAAGGCATCCACCAGATTTCCCACCGAATGAGCTGTCTGGTGCGGTACAGCATAGACGCGACCCGAACTGTTGGCGGTTGTGGTCCCGTCGGCCGTGCGGCGGGCCAGGAAGTCGAGACGTCGCTGCAACGCCTCCACATTGCGCTCGGGGTAAGCCCCGCTCACATAGAGCTCCTGAAAAAAGTCGCTCTCCACAAATGCGCTTCGGAGGGTGTAGCCTTGTTGCTCGACAATCTTTCGCACGAGGGTTGCGGCGTGCAGAAAGGGGTGGTAGTCGTCGGTCGAGAGGATGCGTTCGACGGGCATTACCGACCCTTCGGCATAGTCGGTCTGATAGTCGTCGTAGCGGATGGGGAGAAAGCGTACGGGGCTCTCCTCGCTCCAACTTTGAACGATCCTCTCCGGTGTGAGACTCATCGAGAAGTCGATGGGCAACTCATCGAGCTGTGAGGTGGCTGCCGTGTGTGCCCAGTCGGCCGTGCCTCCCCGAATGCGGAGTCGGTAGCCCGCCTCGGGTGTCGAGGGGTTGCTGCTTATCAGATGGGCACTTCCCTTGAAGAGTGTTGTCCCCTCCCAACTCAAGGTTGCCGTGTGGCGCGAGTGGTTGAATCGTTCGACCATATGAGGTTGGTCGGGGTGACCCAGCAGTTGGCTGTTGACAGGGGTGATGGGGAGCGAAATCTCCACCTCCCAACCCTCGCGCTGGGCTGCGATGCTGCGGAGTGAGGTGCTGCTCCAGCTGCGACTTGCCGACTCGCTGGAGGTGACCTCGCAGACCTTTCCGTCAATCTTTAACTCCATAATGCAAGCTGTTTTTGAGTGGGACAAAGGGTGAATTGCAGGGTGGAGAGGGCTCCGTGTCGGTGGAGTTGGAGGGAGTTTGTCTGAATCCCCACCTTGTGGTACTCTCCCGCATCGTCCACCTGCCACACCTGCTGTGAGGTGGCCAGCTCGGAGAGAGCTCTCCGCATATCGGGAGCCTCGAAGGCGGAGGTTACCTCCCAGAGTTCGTCCAGCGAGATTCGGAGCCTTCGCCGGCTGCCGTCAGTCATCACCACATCCCGATTTTCGATCTTTTGGCTGATCGACTTCACCACCGGAAAGGTGTAGTGCTCGATCGATCCCAGGCGGCTCACCCAGGCGAGACGAATCCCCTCGGTTGGCGGCTCGATGAGGGTGTAGCAGAGGCATTGGAGCTCTTCGTTCTGCTTGTCGAAGAGGCGTACTTCGGCCCGTACCACCTCCTTGGCCCAACCGCTGCTGTCGAGGCGGAAGAGCTGGCACGACTCCGAATGGAGGCTCGAATAACTCTGGGTGACGCTCTTCCAGGGGGTGAAGAGCTCCAGCTCGGCACGTGCCACACCTCGATTCAGGAAGAGCTCTTCGCCCTCTCCGCGTACCAGCACTCGATGATCAGGCATCGGAGAGATCACCACCTTGGGAATCTCCTCTCCCTCCCAGGCGGGGAGGATGTGGCAGGTCGCCTCGGCCCCCTCCACCACGGCTGTAATCATCTGAACGCGCCCCGATGCTTCGGAGAAGCCAATGGGGGCTGCTTGAGGCTCCCATTGGATGCGGCGGCGCAGGAGCGGAGCAACATTCACCTCGCCCGCATTGGTGTTGTGGAGACGCTTTTTCAGAATGGTGGAGAGGTCCTCTCCGTCGAGCAGGAAGAACTCCAGTTCGCGAGGCTCCGACTCATCCTCAAAGGCGAAGAGAAGGGGCCCGTAAAGGGGCGCAAAATCCCCTGGAAATTTTGTGAAAATCATTGTGTAAAAGAGGTTGAAAGGTTGTTGAAAAGGCGTTGTGAAAAAGACGTAATCATCCCTGTTACAGCACTTTGAGTGCTGTTCAAATGCTTATTGACATTGAGTATGGATTGTTGATAACGTCGATTTGACAGGACAAATATACAACCCCCGATACCCCCTTGTCAAGGGGTTTTGCGCTTTTTTTCGAAAAAAATAGAAAGATGTATGTCTAATCAACTGAAAATCAGCAATAAAAAAATTGAAGATCGAAAAAATGCACAATCGAGGGTTCAAAATAGAAACATTTTTTGTACCTTTGAACAATTAAACGTATGTTTCACCAACTTTTAACACCTATGGATGATGGTTATGGTTCCCCGTATAGCGGCCGTTTCGTATCTCAATACGATACCATTCATCTATGGTATCGAGCACGCCGATAATCCGATCGAGGCGCAACTTTTGCTCGCTCCTCCCGCCACCTGTGCCCAGAATTTTATGGAGGGTAAGGCTGATATAGCCCTGCTCCCCGCCGTCGTGGTGCCGCAGCTCAAGGATTTTGAGTTGCTGCCCGACTACTGCATTGGTGCCGTGGGGCCCGTTCGCACGGTTGTGGTTGCCTCCCATCGCCCCATTGGTGAGTGTCGCCGCCTCTTCCTGGATGCCCACTCGCGTACCTCGGTGCAGCTCTGCGGCTGGCTGGCAGCCAACAAGTGGTACATCACCCCCGAGTGGTACGAGATGTCGGATTACGAGCAGCTCCATCACCCCCAGGAGGGCGATGCCTTCCTGTTGATTGGCGACAAGGTCTTCGACCACGAGCACCTCTTCCCTTATGTGTATGACCTGGCTTCGGAGTGGCAGGAGGCAACCCGCCTTCCCTTTGCTTTTGCTGTTTGGGTGGCCCGTAAGGGTACCCCCTACGCCCTGACCGATGCCCTGACCGATGCCCTGACCTTCGGCATCGAGCACACCTACGAGGCGGTGCTCCACTATGGCTTTGACCAAAAGCCCTACAATGCCTACGACTACCTCACGCGCAACATCGACTTCCTGTTCGACCACGAGAAACATAAGGCCCTTCAAAAATTTTGGGACTCCGGGATCAAGGTTACGCCCCGAGTCAACCCCGGCTGAAGAGCATAGGCGCACGATAGAGAGCCGCGCCGCCCTTACGGACACAAAAGACCACAAGGAAAGAAACCGGGATCTCCCCTTTAGCAAAGGGAATCCGCAAAAAAGGGTGCTCAACAATGATTACCATCTACTTAAAACAGTATAACAAGATTATTCGAAATGCCGATACCGCCCTCTTCGACGAGCTGGGCTACGACGACATTTTGTGGATCGATATGTTCCAGCCCTCCATCAAGGAGCAGAAGGCGGTGGAGAACTTTATGGAGTTCAGCCTCCAGACTCGTCAGCAGGTCGAGGAGATCGAGTCCACCTCGAAGTATTCTGAGACGGAGAATACCATTGTTTCAAATGCCAACTTCTTCGTCCCCACGGGCGAGAGTTTCACCGTGGAGCCTGTCTCCTTCACCATCTCCAACGAAGGCGTGTTGGTCTCGGTGCGCCAGGCTGAATTCCGTACCTTCCGTGAGGCGGAGAAACGCCTCCAGATGAACTATCGCAGCTACACCACCGGCTATCATATCTTCATCTCGCTTTTGGAGGTGCGTATCGACTACGATGCCGACCTGGTGGAGATGATTGCCAAGCAGGTAGGTGCCCTCTCAAAGGATATCAATACCGAGGATACGATCGACAAGGAGGTGATCTATCGCATCAACTCCTTGCAGGAGAGTACGATGTTGCTCCGAGAGAATATCTTCGACCGCCAGCGAGTCCTCTCGGGAGTCTTGCGATCGGAGCGATTTCCCAACGATATCTACCCGCGCCTTCAACTGATGATCAAGGATGTGAACTCGCTGATTAACCATGCCGACTTCAGTTCGCAGCGTCTGGACTACATCCAGGATGCAGCATTGGGCCTGATCAACATCGAGCAGAATGAGATCGTCAAGATTTTCTCGGTGGCTTCGGTGATCTTTATGCCCGCCACGCTGATCGCCAGTATGTATGGTATGAACTTCAAGTTTATGCCCGAGCTCGACTGGACCTATACCCTCTCGAGTGGACATACCATTCCCGTGGGTTATCTCTTCGCTATTGGCTTGATGATCCTCTTCTCGGGTCTTACGATCGGCTTCTTCCGCTATAAAAAGTGGCTCTGATCTTCCGAGATATTATAATAAGGTAAAAACGAAGAGGGGTGCAACTTTCATAGTTGCACCCCTTGTTTGTTTCGCGAAATTTTAATCCACCATCTTCAAACCTATCACGGAGACGATTAGGGTGAAGATGAAAAAGAGTCTCCAGAATGAGAGGGGCTCTTTGAAGCAGAGAATTCCCACAATGACCGTCCCGACGGCACCGATACCGGTCCAAACAGGATAGGCCGTACCCAACGGAATCGTCTTGGTAGCTTTGGTCAGCAGGGCCATACTGATCAAGCAGAGCAGGGCAAATGCCGTATACCAGAAGAGAGCCTTGTTTCCACTTGCCAGATTTCCCTTTCCGAGACAGAACGCAAAGCCGGTTTCGCAGAGCCCGGCCACAATCAAAATAATCCAGTTCATCGCTATTGATTATCCTTCTTGAGGGCTGCAGAAATCTCCGGCGTCTCCTTCTGAGGATTTTTATGCTTTTTTCAGCGCTCGGGAGCGGTTAGAAGTACTTCACCTCGCGCTCCTCGATCGAGCTAAGCAGGTTGTTGGCTGCCGACGAAGCTCCGATGCGGAAGAGATCGGTGGTGAGCCACTCTCGGCCCAGCACCTCCTCTACAATCGTGTAGTAGAGGGCGGCATCCTCGGCCGTGCGCACTCCACCGGCGGCCTTGAATCCCACCTTGCGGCCCGTGACTGCGTGGAAGTCGCGAATAGCCTGACACATCACATAGGCTGCCTCGGGTGTGGCGGCGACGTCGATCTTGCCTGTCGAGGTCTTAATGAAGTCGGCACCGGCAAACATCGAGAGGAGCGACGCCTTGCGAATCAGCTCAGGGCTCTTCAAGGCACCCGATTCAATAATCACCTTCAAGATGATACTCTCATCCATCTCGCCACGAATCACCTCCACTTCGTTGGCAGCCTCGTCATAGGCTCCGGTGAGCATTTTGCCCACGTTGAGCACGATATCCACCTCATCGGCACCACTCTCCACGGCCATTGCCACCTCCAGCATCTTTACCTCCAGGAAGGTCTGTGAGGCGGGGAATCCTGCGGCAACGCTGGTGATTCGCATCGGCGAACCATCCACGGCGAGTCCTACCGTATCCACAAAGGAGGGATAGACGCAGATTGAGGCCACATTGGGGATGTGTGGGAACTCCTGATAGAAGGCCACGGCCTTTTGGGCGAAGCGGCTCACCGACTCCACCGAGTCGTTGCACGAGAGGGTTGTGAGGTCGATGGCGGAGTAGCAGAATTTGTAGACCTCGGGGTTGAGGTTGCGTTTGGCAGCCTCTCGGATGCGGGCCACCTCCTCGGCCACCTGCTCTGCGGTGGGGGCGGGGGCATAGTGTTGCAGTTTGTCGGCGTATTCCATAGCTTCGCGTTGAGTGATAATGATAGCAAAGTTAATAAAAAAACGGGAAAGCGCAAAATTCTCGTTGCCCGAACAAAAAAAGCGGGCCCCGCAATGGGACCCGCCTTTTTGTTGTTCAGGAATCACCTTACTCCAGCACACCGGCCAGGTTGGCATCCTTGGCAGCCTTCACGGCAAGCTCGGGAGCCTTGGCAATGGCGCTCTTCAGCT
The DNA here is from genome assembly GCA_045602705.1 of Alistipes sp. Taxonomy (GTDB): domain Bacteria; phylum Bacteroidota; class Bacteroidia; order Bacteroidales; family Rikenellaceae; genus Alistipes. The sequence continues at coordinate 3,063 of JAZSCB010000007.1, read as the reverse complement.
GGGCCTGAGCCGTAGCCAGGTCACCCTCGGCGTTGGCAATCACGGCACGCAGGTAGTCGGCCTGGGCGTCGGTCTGCTTGGCAATGGCAGCCTTGGCAGCGGTGTAGTTCTCCTCCATAATGTAGGCGATGGCGGCGTTGGCACCCTCCAGGTTCTTCACAGCCTCGTTGTACTCACCCTTGGCGGCAGCAGCCAGAGCCTTGGTCTCGGCGGTAGCGTTCTGCAGGTAAGCCTCAGCCTCGGCTACCTTGCCGTTGGCCAGGTTGGCCAGAGCGAGGTTGTTGTTCACCTCGGCGTCGGTCGAAGCGAGCTTGGCAGCCTCCTCAAAGGCCTTCAGAGCCAGCGCCTGCTTGCCCTGCTTGGCGAGCTCGATACCCAGGTTGTTGTAGGCACGGGCATCCTCATAGGTGTTGGCGGTGTACTCCAGCAGCTCGGCCTTCAGCTCCTCGTCAGCGAGCAGGTCAGCCACGAAGAGCAGCTCTTCGTTGTTCAGAGCGTCGAAGTTGCCAGCCTCGGCCAGAGCAACCATCTCGGCGTCGGTCTTACCCTCGATGTCGGTCGAGTTTACTACCTGCGAACGACGCAGCTTGGGCAGTACATCGCTCTTCAGCTCCTCAAATACGGTAGCCATATTCTTGATCTCGTTCTCGCGCTGGGCCGACGAGCTGTAGAGGCTCAGTACCTGGAGAATGAGGTTCTTGTCGGCGATGTCCGAAGCCTCAACGAGCTCCTTCAGACCCTCCCAGTCCTCACCATAGGCGGCAGCGTCGATCTCCAGACCCGAATCCTTCAGCAGTTTGGCAACAGCCTTCTTACCCGACTCCGAACGAGCTTTCGAGAGCTTGTCGTTGAACTGCTCGGGACCATCGGGCGAAGCGTAACCCTTCACCGAGATGTGCTGGGTGGCACGCTCGTTCTGGGCGGTCTCCTCCACATCGGCCTTGAAACCGTCAAGACCCTTTACGGCCTTGCGCGATACACGCGAGTCGTTGATCGAGTAAACGATGTCCGACTTCTTTACCACGGTCGTCACACGCTTGTAGTTGTTGGCCATCGGGGCCAGAGCCTCGGCATAGTTCAGATCCTGCTGCAGCGTGTTCACGCCGTAAGCCAGGGTCAGACCGAACTCCTTACGCAGAGCCAGAGCCTCAGCGCTCTCCTCGGCCATCAGGGCCAGCTCCTCCTCCGAAGCCAGGGCACCCGTGTTGGCGTTGATCAGGGTCAGCTCCTTGCAACCACCCTTGGGGCACTGGATCTCGATGCGGGCCTGCAGCTCGCACTGAGCCATACGCTCGTCGTAGTCGAACTCTACGGGAATCGTGTAGACGCCATTCTCCTTCTTGGCTACCACGGTGTAGTTCTCGTTCACCTTCTCACCCTGGTAGTACTTGGGGGTGCCGGCAACCTCGCCACCCTCGAATACGATCACGGGGGTAACCTTGGCTACAGCCTTGGCGTTGAAATACTTGGCGGGAATCGTCACGCTGATCTCGGCGTTGATCTTGCCGTTGTTCAGCACGAGCAGCTCGGGGGTGCAAACCACCTGGATGTCATCGCGATTCTTGGCCATCTTCTTGAAGCAGTTGCAGCTCGAGAATACGAGAGCGGCTGCTGCGAGCACGAGGCTCAGTTTCATAAAGTTTTTCATAGCGAAAATAAAATTAATTGAGTTATGTGTTTTCTGTTTTTTTATGCTGTTCTCTCTCTTCACTGTTCCTTGCCCCTAGCGGCCCTCCTCCTTTTGAGGGGGATTTTTGTAGGGGCACAGACGATGCAAAATAACAATTTATTTTTGATATATACAAAAAACGGAGCGGAAAATCCGCCCCGTCTCTCTGATTTATCGGAAAAAAGTTCTCCTTATCTTACTCCTTGCGGTCGCGACGACGCTCACCGTGCTCACCACGGGGACGACGCTCACGCTCCACATAACCCTCGGGTTTGGGAAGCAGCACCTTGCGCGAGAGCTTCAGCTTGCCCGTCTTGGCATCTACACCAATGAGCTTCACCTCCAACTCGTCACCCTCCTTCAGGCCGGTCTCCTCCATCGTCTCGAAACGCTTGTAGTCAATCTCCGAGATGTGGAGCAGGGCATCCTTGCCGGGCAGGATCTCTACGAAGGCACCGAACGAAACGATCGAACGGATCTTGCCCTTGTAGGTCTCGCCTACCTCGGGCTGAGCCACGATGGCCTTGATACGGGCCAGGGCGGCATCGATGGCCTCCTTGTCCTGGCCGAAGATATCAACATAACCCTTGTTGTCATCCTCGGTGATGGTGATGGTCGTACCGGTGGTCTTCTGAATATCCTGAATAACCTTACCGCCGGGGCCGATAACGGCACCAATGGTCTCCTGCGGGATGGTGATCTGTACCAGACGGGGTACGAAGGGCTTGTACTCGGCGCGGGGCTCCGAGATGCACTCCTCCAGTTTGCCGAGGATGTGCAGACGGCCCTGACGAGCCTGCTCCAAGGCCTTGGCCAGCACCTCATACGAGAGGCCGTCCACCTTGATATCCATCTGCGTAGCGGTGATACCGTCGCGTGTACCCGTCACCTTGAAGTCCATATCGCCCAGGTGGTCCTCATCGCCCAGGATGTCCGACAGCACAGCCCAACGACCCGTAGCCGAATCCGAGATCAGACCCATTGCGATACCCGATACGGGCTTCTTGATCTTAACACCAGCATCCATCAGCGCCAGCGTACCGGCACATACGGTTGCCATTGATGAAGAGCCGTTAGACTCCAGAATATCCGATACTACGCGAAGTGCGTAGGGCATAGCCTCGCCAGTGGGGATCATAGGCTTCAGCGCACGCCAAGCCAAGTGGCCGTGACCGATCTCACGACGGCTCACGCCGCGTGCGGGACGAGCCTCACCCGTAGAGAAGGGAGGGAAGTTGTAGTGCAGGGTGAACTTCTCAGAGCCCTGAACCAATACCTCGTCGATCATCTTCTCGTCGAGCTTCGTTCCGAGCGTAACGGTGGTCAGCGACTGAGTCTCACCACGAGTGAAGATAGCCGAACCGTGAGCTGCAGGCAGGTAGCCTACCTCGCAC
>JAZSCB010000006.1:0-53083 GCA_045602705.1 Alistipes sp. | reverse complement strand
TTGTTTTATATCCAGCACATATTTCCCTATTCCCTCTTTCTCTCTTTCATCCTTCCCCAACATTTCCATCGAAAGATCAAAGGAGCAAACCCGATCCGGTCTGCTCCTTTGGCGATTATTCCTGGCTATCTATTTTACCTTAACCTTGTGGATACCATATAGAGGGATATATCCACAAGGATACTATTCTCCGTATAAACGAATATATTTAATTCAATGGTCAGAGTTACTTAGGATTAAATAATAGTGTAAATTTTGTTAATTGCAACAATTTTTTTAACTTTGAAAAAGAATATAAAAGAAAAAGACAAAATAGAGAGTTAACGAATTAATATAACATAATTGAGCTTTTAGCTCTTATTCCCAAATCCAAAATACGGCCAATTTTTTGAATGCACGGGAATAAGCGGCGAAGGTTCACGCTCATTGGGCGTGACCCGTTCGTGCTTATCTGTGCATTGGGTACTTGGCCGTAACCTTGGATTAGATAAGCGAAACGGGCGGTTTCACGTCCATCTTTTTATTGGGAGATAGGGGCCGCAAGCCATTAATTCTCCCACGATGGCAAATAGAAATCTTAACAAAGCTAAAGAGGCAAAGAAAGATGAGTTCTACACTCAGCTGGAAGATATAAACAATGAGGTGCGACATTACCGTGAACATTTTCGAGGGAAAACAGTTTTGTGTAATTGTGATGATCCTCGAGTAAGTAACTTCTTTACTTATTTTGCCTATAATTTTGAGTTTCTTGGATTAAAGAGGCTTATCACAACTTGCTATAAAAATCAAGATGCCGACCTATTTAGCACTAACAAAAGTGAACAAGCTGTATATCTTGTGTACGAAGGTGATAAAAACGGCGACCATATACCAACAGCAGATGAAATAGGCGTTCATCCGCTTAAAGGCGATGGCGATTTCCGCAGTGCAGAATGTATAGAACTGCTAAAAGAGGCTGATATCGTAGTTACAAATCCACCGTTCTCGCTTTTTAGAGAGTATGTGGCACAACTTATTAAGTATGATAAAAAGTTCTTGATTATAGGGCATCAAAATGCTATTAAGTATAAAGAAATATTTCCACTGATACAGCAGAACAAAATTTGGTTAGGCTATGGTTTTAAGGGGGGTGCTGGACACTTTATATCAAATTACGAAGATACTGCAACTGCTGGCAACCACAAAGAGGGAATGATTAGAGTGTCAGGAGTTCATTGGTTTACAAATCTTGAGACCAAAAAGCGCCACGAAGATTTGATACTTTATAAATCTTATAATCCTGAATACTATCCTAAATACGAAAACTACGATGCGATAAATGTGGATAAAACTGAAGAAATCCCATACAACTATGATGGTGTAATGGGTGTACCTATTACATTTATGGATAAATATAACCCCGATCAATTTGAAATTATTGGAGTCGGGATAGCGGGATTGGGGTTGATAGCGGGAATTCAGCCATATAAACCGGAACATAAGAAATATAGGAAAGAGATACAAAAACGAGGTGCTGTCGATGGCGATTTATATATGATGAATGGAGAGGAAGTCGTAGTCCCTTATAGCCGAATACTAATCAAAAAGAAATAAGTTATGAAAATAGAGTTAAAATCTATACCTATTCGAGACCTAATAAACGGGTACAGCAATGACCCCGATAGTGGTGTTCGTGCTTATGGTGGCAAACTTGATGTGCGCCCACCTTATCAGCGAGAGTTTCGATATGATGAGCAACAAAAGCGTGCTGTTATCGAAACAATTATGAAAGGTTTTCCGCTCAATATAATGTATTGGTCGGAGGATGCTGACGGTACATATGAAATGATTGATGGGCAGCAGCGCACCCTCTCTATTTGTGAGTTCTATACACACGACTTCAATATCGTGGATAAAGATAGAGGTGTGTTGTTTTTCAACACATTAACTGATGATGAAAAGAAGGCATTTCTTGACTACGAATTGATTGTATACTTTTGTAGCGGTACGGACAAGGAAAAATTGGATTGGTTTCGTGTAATCAATATTGCAGGCGAAAAATTAATGGACCAAGAGTTGAGAAATGCTGTATATGTCGGTCCATTTGTAACCGATGCTCGTCGTCATTTCTCAAAGAACGGTTGCCCTGCTTATAAGATTGGCTGCGATTATATGACAGGAAAGTTAGATGAGCAAGCATATCTCGAAACAATTTTGAAGTGGGCGGCTCGACACGATGGTATACACGACGAAAAGCCGATTGACAAATATATGGCGATTCATCAGTTCGATCCCAACGCCAATAAATTGTGGGCCTACTATATGCAAATCATTACTTGGGCTCGCTCTACTTTTCCGCGCTATCGCAGAGAGATGAAGGGATTGGATTGGGGAGCAATGTATGACGAGTTCGGAGAAAATATATACGATGTAAATGCTCTCGAAAAACAGATACACGACCTAATGGAGGATGATGAGGTAATGAAGAAATCGGGGATTTATCGTTATGTATTAAGTGGAGATCTGCGCGATCTCTCTTTTCGCACTTTTGACAAGAAGATGAAACGAGAAGCTTACGAGCGACAAAAAGGCATTTGCGTTCGTTGTAATGAATACTTTGAGTTTGAAGAGATGGAGGGTGATCATATCAAACCCTGGAAGGAGGGAGGAACCACTGTTCCCGAAAACTGCCAAATGTTATGCGTCGAATGCAATCGTAAGAAATCAAGTAAATAGCAACAAAAAATCCCGTCTGGCAATGCAGACGGGATTTTTGTCGAGGTTGCAGGACCTTAAGCCCACTTAACCAGCGCGAAGTCCATACGGTGGGGCAGACGCGGGTTCTTGGGGAAGATACGCAGGGCGTAGTCGAACGTTCCGGCGTGGTCGGGGGTGAAGTCGAGCGAGTAGGTAACTACCGAGCCCTCCACCTTCTTGCAGGCGAGTTCGATGGTGTTCATCACATTGGCGGCGTGGCCATACTCGATCTGGTTGGCGATGACCAGCTCGACACCGATATCCTCGGGCTTGAGGTTGTCGATGTTCACGCTCACCTCGAAGTGGTAGTTCGAGCCTACAAAGATGGCCTCGTTGTCCACCTTCACGCGCTGAACGTCCACGACCTTCACCTTATCCCAGGCTGCCGAAACCTTACGCTTCCAGGCGGCGATCTCGCGAGCCATCATATAGTCACCGGCGACGATCTCCTTCTTGCGGTCGCGCAGTTTGTAGTAGAAGCGATCCTCGTAGTCGATCAGCTGGCGGTTCATCGTGAAGTTCGAGGCGATGTCGGCGATACACTTCTTGATCGAGCCAACCCACTCGTAGGGGATATCCTCGCTGTCGCGGCGGTAGTACTTCGGTACGATCTCCTCCTCGATGGTGTTATAGATCATCTCGGCATCCAGCTCATCCTGGAACTTCTGGTCAGCGAAGGTGCGCTCCATAGGAAGCATCCAACCGGCACCCTCCTTGTAGCCCTCGACCCACCAGCCGTCGAGCACCGAGAACTGCATAACACCATTCATTACACACTTCTCACCCGAGGTGCCTGATGCCTCCAGAGGACGGGTCGGCGTATTCAACCATACATCGACACCCTGAACCATCTTGCGGGCGAGCTCCATATCGTAGTTCTGCAGGAAGAGAATCTTACCCACGAACTGGGGCATTGCCGACACCTCTACGATACGCTTGATCAGATCCTGACCCGGCTTATCGTTGGGGTGAGCCTTACCGGCGAAGATGAACTGCACGGGACGCTCCTTGTTGTTCACGATCTGCGACAGACGGTCGAGGTTGGTGAAGAGCAGGTAGGCGCGCTTATAGGTGGCGAAGCGGCGGGCGAAACCGATGGTCAGTACGTCGGGCTTGATGCCATCCACGATCTGTACCATCTGGCGGGGCGAGTCGAGACGCACCTGGTTGGGGTCGCTGTAACGCTTGCGGATGTGCTTGATCAGGCGACGCTTAAGGAACATACGCTCCTCCCAGAGCTCCTTGTTGGGCACATTGTAGATCTTCTGCCAAGCGGGAATGTTATAGACGTGACCCTCGAAGCCCTCGGGGAAGTGACGGGCATAGAGACGACGCAGGTTCGAAGCTACCCAGGTGGGGAAGTGTACGCCATTGGTTACATAACCGATGTGGAGCTCGTTTTTGAAGTAGCCCGGCCACATATTGCCCAGAATATCCTTCGAAACCTCGCCGTGGAGCCACGACACGCCATTCACCTCCTGCGAGAGGTTGCAGGCCAGTACCGACATCGAGAACTTCTCGTTCGGATCGTTGGGGTTGGTCTTACCCAGGTTGATGAACTGCTCCCAGGTGATGCCCAGCACGTCGGGATAGTGCGACATATACTGACGAATCATCGACTCGGGGAAGGCATCGTGACCGGCCGGTACGGGGGTATGGGTCGTGAAGAGCGACGACGAGCGGATCACCTCCATAGCCTCCGAGAAGCTCAGCTTCTTGCGGCCTACGAGGTTGCGGATGCGCTCGATGCCGATGAAGGCGGCGTGGCCCTCGTTGCAGTGGTAAACATCCTGCTTGATGTTCATCGCACGCAGGGCGCGAACACCACCGATACCGAGCAGAATCTCCTGCTTCAGACGGTTCTCCCAGTCACCACCATAGAGGTAGTGAGTAATCTGACGATCCTCCTCGAGGTTGGCCTCGTAGTCGGTATCGAGCAGATAGAGGGGCGTGCGGCCCACCTGGCACTTCCAAACGCGTGCCGAGAGGGTACGGCCCGGGAGAGCGATCTCCACCGTGATCCAGTTGCCGTCGGCATCACGTACGGGCGAGATGGGGAGTTTATAGAAGTTCTGGGCCTCGTAGGTAGCCTCCTGGGCACCCTGGGCCGAGAGACGCTGCGTAAAGTAACCGTAGCGGTAGAGCAGACCGACACCCACCATCGGAACATTCTTGTCCGAAGCCTCCTTCAGGTAGTCACCGGCCAAAATACCCAGACCGCCCGAGTAGATTTTGAGCGACGAGTGGAGACCGAACTCCATCGAGAAGTAGGCAATCGAGGGGATCTTCTCCTCGGGTTTCTCGTTCATATACTCCATAAACTGGGCATAAACCGAGTCGAGCATCGAGAGGAACTTCTCATCATTCTCCAGCTCGTGGAGACGATCCATCGAGAGACGGTCAAGCAGGGCAATGGGGTTGCGCTCAACCTTGATCCAGAGCTCCTTATCGATGCACTCGAAGAGGTCGCGGGCACCCAGCGTCCAACTCCACCAGAGGTTTCTCGAGAGCTCCTCCAGAGGACGCAGACGGGCCGGCAGCGACTTCTCAACCATCATACGGTTCCAGTTGGGACGCTCCGAGATGAGCTGCTGACGTACGAAGTTGATCTGCTCCGACTGTGAGCCGCCCTCGTCGAGTACGGCGCGATTGGTACGCGAGATCGAGTGGTCGATGGCCTCGGCATAGGCCTCCTCATACATTGCAAAGAGATTCTCCCAGAGAGCCGTCTTGGCAATGTTGGCAGCCGACTTGCGGGCCTTCTTTACCTCATCGGCCGAGAGGGCAGCGAAGCGGGCAACCGCATCAGCGATCTTGGCTACGGCCTCTTTGTCGTTGTAGTCGTCGCGGTTGATCACCTCCACACCGGCGTGCTCCTTGAGCTTGTTCACCCACAGACCGAAACCGGCGAGGGTGGTGGTGATGGTGGGTACCGAGAAGGCTACCGACTCCAGCGGCGTGTAACCCCAAGGCTCGTAGTAGGAGGGGTAGATGGTGATATCCATACCGGCCAACAGCTCGTAGTAGCTCTTGTTGAAGATGCCGTCTTTGCCATTCAGGTAGGTAGGCACGAAGATCACCTTCACCTTCGAATCGGTCGAGGCGAGTACCGAGTTGTTGATGGCATTCGATACCTGATCCCAGGTGGGATCCGAGAGGTAGTGGGTGGTGTGCTTGTACTGTTTGGGGTCGATGGGCTTCTTCTTGTCCTGCAGGTGAGCCTGGAGGTCGATGCGGGCACCGTTGTTGGCGGCGGGCACCGTTACATAGGCCAGAATCTCGCGATCGAGCTTCTCGTCCTGTGCCAGCGTCTTGAGCGACTCGAAGAAGAGATCAAGACCCTTGTTGCGATACTCGTAGCGACCCGAGGTGCCCACGATCAGGGGCTCCTTCTCGAACTTGATGCCCAGCGAAGCCTCGGCAACCGAGATCATCGCCTTGCGTGCCTCCTTACGCTTCTGATCAAGCTCCTTGCCGCTCCATACGAAGTCGTTCTCGAAGCCGTTGGGCGTTACGCAGCTCACCTCGCGGCCCAGCAGATACTTACACTCGTTGGCGGTGATATCGCTGACGGTGAGGAAGGCGTCGTGGTAGGTGGCAGCCATCTTTTCGATCGAGTGCTTGGCCATCACATTGAACTGACGAGCCAACTCATCGGCGTTGAACTTCTCCAGATCGTTGTAGAGGGGCAGGCGGTTGCCGGCGATGCAGCGGCCCATCACCGTAGCGTGGGTCGTGAAGAGGGTAGCCACGTAGGGCGAGTGCTGACGCAGGTAGAGACCACCGGCAGCGGTCATCCACTCGTGGAAGTGAGCAGCCACCTTATCGGTCGAAGCGCAGAAGTTGTCCACGAAGGAGGAGATCACCATACCGGCAGCGTAGCCGAAGAGTACGGGCTCCACATAGTCCCACTGACCCGAGAGCGAATCGACGTGATAGGTCTCCCAGAGCGACTTCAGGATGGAATCCTTCTTGGGGAAGAGCGAGGTGAAGTCCACCAGAATGGCGATGGGATTGCCGTTGATCTTCCAGCGACCTACGCGGATACGGATACCCTCCTGATATAAGTTCTGACGCCAAGCCTTCAGCAGCTCGGTGTCCTCCTCAAATTCGGGATTTACCCCCTCGTGCGAGAAGTCGGGGCCGATCAGCATATAACGATCGCCGAGTTTCTTCGTCGTGGTAAGGGCTTTGGTCGAAATCACGGTATGAATACCGCCGACCTTGTTGCATACCTCCCAGCTGGCCTCAAACAAGTAGTCGGGAGAGAGTTTTGCAGTTGTCATAGAAATTATCGTTATGTATTATCTAAAGTGTAATCTATCAACCTAAACCAACCTAAAAAGAGCTCTTCGTCTCTTCTCAAAATTCGCCGCAAAGTTAATACTTTATATTTAAAAAGCAAAAGCCGCTTTTCATTTCGGGCTATTCGCCAACCATCAGCTCGCCAATGATCCAATCCGAGAGCAGGAAGCCTTCACTCGGGATTCGGATCCGATCTCCTTCACGCACGATCGATCCGTTGCGAAGAAGCCTTTCGGAGAGCCGCTCCACCTCTTGGGCACGCTTCGTGCCGAAGTGTCGCTCCACCTCTCCGAGCGAGATCCCCTCGATGGTACGCAGATGCGTCATCAAGTACTCGTTCATCCGATTTTCGGGGGTCAGCCACTCCTCTTCGAAGCGAGAGGCTCCCGCCTCGGCATAGCTCTCCACCCGATCCGTGCACCAGCAGCGGCTCTCTCCATTGAAGGAGTGGGCTCCGGGCCCGATCCCGAGGTAGGGGATCCCCTGCCAATAGGCGGCATTGTGGCGGGCCCGACGTCCCGGGCGGGCAAAGTTCGAGATCTCGTAGTGCTCATACCCCGCCTGGGAGAGGCGTTGGTGCACCATTTGATACTCCTCTTCACTGATATTCTCTGCCACGGCCTGCAACTCGCCTCGCTCGGCCTTGCGCCCCAATGCCGTTCGGGGCTCGATGGTCAGGTGGTAGGCCGAGATGTGCTCCACCTCGAGTTCCAGGGCGCGATCGATACTTCGTGCCAACACCTCCCTCCCGAAACCCGGTACACCGAAGATCAGGTCGATGGTGATGTTGTCAAATCCTGCTCGGCGAGCCGCCTTTACCGCCTCCTCGGCCTGTCGGGCCGTGTGGCGGCGATTCATCCAGCGCAACTCCTCCTCGTCGAAGGATTGGACGCCGATCGAGAGACGGTTGATGCCGACCTTACGCAATCCGTTGAGATACTCCTCCGAGAGATCGTCGGGGTTGGCCTCCAGCGTTACCTCGCCCAGGCGGGAGCAGTTGAAGAGCCGCTTGACCTGCTCGATCAGGGTGGAGAGCTGCTCTACGTGGCAGAGCGAAGGGGTGCCACCTCCGAAATAGAGGGTCTCGATGGCCGTTCCCTCTCCCAGATAGGCGGCTCGCGCCTCCAGCTCCCCGTGCATCTGCTCTACGACGGGATCGAGCAGCGTTGTGCGGGCCGACTTGTAGAAATCACAATAGGCGCACACCCGCTTGCAGAAGGGAATATGGAGATAGATGCCTGCCATTTTCATCGGGGTTACGGGCTCGTGGCCTTATCGGCCTTTTGAGCTCTGGCTGCGCTCCCTTTTTTGCCTTCTTGGGGGCGATTGCCTACACCCAAAAGGGTTAAAAGAGTACGCGACAAAGTACAAAAGTGCAAAAAATGTTTCAATGAGGCAACATTTTTGGGATGAACGGTTGTTTGAGGGGGATTAATGGTAGAAAAGTGTGGATGAATTTTCTCTGAAGTGGGCAAAAGCGCAAAAAAATGCTCTGCCTGCAAAATATTCTTCACTTTAATCCGTTAAGAATGAATCAAATGGAGGGATTGGAAAAAATAATTAAAAAAGTTAAATAATTTTGTGTTATTTGTTTCACAAGACTAAAACTTTTATTACCTTTGCGCCGTGAAGGCGTATTTTGGGTTATGAAGTGCGCCGTTTGGTTAGGAACAGAGCAGACGGACTCTGTCGGAAGATGAGAGAAAGATTCACGAATTTAATTTTATAAAACAACAAACAACTATGGCTAAGATTGATTTGAAGAAGTACGGCATCAAGGGTGTGACCGAGGTGGTTTACAATCCTTCGTACGACGAGCTGTTCCGTGAGGAGACCAAGAAGGGTCTGCGCGGTTTCGAGAAGGGTCAGCAGACCGAGATGGATGCGGTGAACGTAATGACCGGCGTCTATACGGGTCGTTCGCCCAAGGATAAGTTCTTCGTAATGGACGAGACCACGAAGGATACCATTTGGTGGACCTCCGACGAGTATAAGAACGACAACAAGCCCGTGACGAAGAAGGCTTGGAAGGAGCTCAAGAAGATTGCTTCGGAGGAGCTCTCGGGCAAGAAGCTCTACGTAGTGGATACCTTCTGCGGTGCCAACGAGAACACCCGTCTGAAGATCCGTTTTATTATGGAGGTGGCCTGGCAGGCTCACTTCGTGAAGAATATGTTCATCCGCCCCACCCACGCCGAGCTGGAGAACTACGGTGAGCCCGATTTCGTCGTGCTTAACGCCTCGAAGGCCAAGGTAAAGAACTACAAGGAGCTGGGTCTGAACTCGGAGACCGCTGTTGTATTTAACCTCACCGAGAAGATGCAGGTGATCATCAACACCTGGTATGGTGGCGAGATGAAGAAGGGTATGTTCTCTTATATGAACTACCTGCTGCCGCTGAAGGGCATCGCTTCGATGCACTGCTCGGCCAACACCAACGAGAAGGGCGAGACCGCTATCTTCTTCGGCCTCTCGGGTACGGGTAAGACCACCCTTTCGACCGACCCCAAGCGTCAGCTGATCGGTGATGACGAGCACGGCTGGGATGATGACGGTGTATTCAATTTTGAGGGCGGTTGCTATGCCAAGGTGATCAACCTCTCGAAGGAGAACGAGCCCGACATCTGGAATGCCATCCGTCGCAACGCCCTGCTGGAGAACGTGACGGTGGACAAGAAGGGTAAGATCGACTTCTCGGATAAGTCGGTAACGGAGAACACCCGTGTAAGCTACCCCATCTACCACATCGACAACATCGTGAAGCCCGTATCGAAGGCTCCCGCCGCCAAGAAGGTAATCTTCCTCTCGGCTGATGCTTTCGGTGTGCTGCCTCCCGTTTCGATCCTGACCCCCGAGCAGACGAAGTACTACTTCCTGTCGGGCTTCACTGCCAAGTTGGCCGGTACCGAGCGCGGTATTACCGAGCCTACCCCCACCTTCTCGGCTTGCTTCGGTGCTGCCTTCCTCTCGCTGCACCCCACCAAGTATGGTCAGGAGCTCGTGAAGCGTATGCAACAGTCGGGCGCCACCGCCTACCTCGTGAACACGGGTTGGAATGGTACCGGCAAGCGTATCTCGATCAAGGATACCCGTGGTATCATCGACGCCATCCTCGACGGCTCGATCGATAACGCACCCACGAAGCAGATTCCTATCTTCGACTTTAAGGTGCCCACTCAGCTGCCCGGCGTTGATTCCGCCATCCTCGATCCCCGCGACACCTACGCTGATGCCGCTCAGTGGGATGTGAAGGCCCAGGATCTGGCTGCCCGCTTCATCAAGAACTTCGTGAAGTTCACGGGTAATGAGGAGGGTAAGTCGCTGGTGGCTGCCGGTCCCCAGTTGTAATCCCTGTTGACAGCAAATCTGTCATCATAAAAAGGCGGAGGTTAATCCTCCGCCTTCTCTTTTTCTCTGGTTGCTCGTCTGTTTTCGGGGCCTCTGCCTCCTAAACAGAAAATCCCGCCTTTGGGGCGGGATTTTTGATTGTCCGTCGGACGATTAGTGGCAGTGGCCGCAGTCGCAACCCTCCTCGTGGTCGCCGCAATCGCCACCATCGCAACCGCTCTCGCAGTCGCCGCTGCAACCGCACGAGCAGCCACCCTTCGGAGCCAGATCCTCGGGCGTTACATCGCGAACAGCCACAACCTCCACCTCAAAGTTGAGGGTCTTGCCGGCCATCGGGTGGTTGAAGTCCATCTTCACGCTCTCCTCGCCAACCTCCTTGATCGTGCCGATCATACGGTTGCCCTGGGCGTCGGCCATAGGAACCTGCGAACCAACAAAGAGAATATCCTCTACCACCTTGCCATCTACCATAAAGATCGACTTGGGCAGATCGACAATGGCCTCGGGGTGCAACTCACCATAACCATCCTCGGGAGCGAGCGTGAAGCTCACCTTCTCACCGGGCTCCTTGTCCAGGATTGCCTCCTCGAACTTGGGGAGCAACATACCCGTACCATAGATAAACTCCAGGGGCTGACCCGGCATCGACTGGTCGGCAATCTGACCATCCACGGTGAGCTTGTAATCTACGCTCACCATCTTGTTCTGTGCTACTTTCATTCTATTCTTCGTTTAATTTTTTGGTTTTTTCAAATTCGGCCCCTCCTCGTGGGATTTGAAGCGGCGCAAAGATAGCCTTTTTTCGTCGAAAAACAAAAATTTCGAGACTTGGTGGCCATATTCATCTTCAGCCGGTTACTCGATCTGCTGCAACAGCGAGTTTTGGGGTGTGTAGGGCTCCTGCTCCAGGGTGGCAATCAGGGCGTCGGTTACCAGAATGGGGAGCGTCTCGCCCTTGGTGCGGTCGATGGCTCCGTAGGTTTTGTAGATATAATCACCCAGCGCCACGCGGTAGGTGCGTCCCTCCTCTAGGGTGGGGAAGCATACCGTGCGGGCATCTCCCCGCTCGTCGCGGAGCACCGTATAGGGGACTGTGGCGAAGAGGTCGATGGTGTGCGACTCGCTCATCTTGACCGTGTCGTTGAACTTGGTTCGGATCAACTGTCGCAACTCCTCGGGGGTCATCTCCGTGACACACACCTGCGAGGCAAAGGGGTCGAGGTCGTAGATCGAGACCAGCGGAACACGTCCTGCAGCAAGGGTATCGAGGCGCACGCCGCCATAGTGGTAGAGACCGATCTCGGCCTCGGCGGCACGGCAGACACTCTGGGCAAAGAGGTTGGCCAGGCCGATGCGCGAGGCGGGAGCGGCCAACTCGCCGATCGGATGCAGCAGTTCGGGATTATTTTCATACTCCTTCACGCGGTCGGTGTAGTCGGGGTGAGGCTCATACGCCTCCAGCGACACCAGCCGGCATTCGATCGTCGCTTCCCCCTGGGCGTTGAGGCGAATGGTGGTTACCCCCACGTGCTCCAGATTCTTGCCGGCCTGGGTGATCTGCACCCCTGCGATCTCCTCACAGATGGCATTGTGGCTGTGGCTTCCGATGATCAGGTCGTAGTCGGGGGTTGCGGCGGCTAGTTCCCGGTCGCGAGCCAATCCCATATGGGTCAGAGCCACCGTCACGTCGCTCTCCTCCCGCAACTCTGCCTCCCGTGCCGCAGCCGTCGCCACGGCATCCGCAAAGGTCAATCCCTCAAAGATATGGTCGTGGCCGTCGGGATGGTTGTTGGGACCGTAGTTGGTCACCACGCCTGCAAATCCGAGGCGGATACCTCCCCGTTGCATAATGCGGGTAGGCTCAAAGGGACGCAACAGAGCCTTCTCGTTCGAGGATATGTTGGCACAGATAATTGGGAAGTCGGCATAACTCACCGAGCGTTCCAGCATCTCCTGACCGCAGTCGAACTCGTGATTGCCGAGCGTGGCGAGGTCGTACTCCAAAAGATTCATCAACTCGATGATAGGACGACGATCCTCGGCCAGATCGACGTAGGCGTTGCCGGTCCAGCGATCGCCGGCATCGATCAAAATCACCTCGGCCGTATCGCGGCATCGCTCCACGGCGGTTGCCAATTGGGGAAATCGCTCGATATGGGCGTGGATGTCATTGGTCGTAAGCAGAATCACCTCCCGCTCCTGCGGTGTGCAGGCGGCGAGGATCAACACTCCGAAGAGGAGCAGAAAGGGGTGGAAAAAGGTTCTCATAAGCGATAAAAATCCTATTTTGCAAAGATAATAAAAAGTGGAGGATGTTGCAACGATATTTTTTAGTATCTTTACCCTGACAAAAATGATCTTCGATGAAAAACAACGATAACATTACCGTCATCCTGGAGCACGATGGTTCGCGGGTTGAGGTGCCGATGGGGACTCCGTTGAGTGAGCTGGTTGCCGATTGTACCCTTGCGGGGAGCCATCCCATCCTGGCGGCCCAGGTGAATAACCGCCTTAAGGAGCTGGCCTATCGCATCTATCGTCCGGTGACGGTGCGATTTGTTGATATTACCTCCTATGCAGGCTTCCGCCTCTATCAGCGTACTCTCTGGTTCATCCTCCAGAAGGCGGCCTACGACCTTTGGCCCGAACGTGTGCTCCACATCCGACACTCGCTGGGTCAGAGCGGGTTCTATTGTGAGTTTGACGGGGTGGATGAGCTTGACGAGCAGGAGGTGATGCGTTTGGAGGGTCGGATGCACGAGATCGTGGAGGCCGACTACCCGATTCGCCGCCACCGTCTCCCCACCGAGGAGGTGCGCCGCCGTTATGAGGCTTGCGGTTTTGAGGATAAGATCACTCTGCTGGAGAGTCGCCCCCGCCTCTACAGTATTCTTTACACGATGGATGATGCCGTCGGCTATTTCTACGGCCCTTTGGCCCCCTCAACGGGCTACATTCGTCTCTTCGAGCTCCATCGTTACTATAACGGATTCCGCCTGGCTCTGCCGTTGCGTACAGCTCCCGATCGGGTGCATAACGACCGCGTACAGGAGAAGATGTTCGATGTCTTTCGTGATTACCAGCATTGGAACCGAATCATCGGGGTCGCTCACGTGGGACAGATCAACGGTCGCATCCTGGAGGGACGAATGGCCGAGATGATCCGCGTGGCCGAAGCGGTGCAGGAGCGACGTCTGGCCGAGATTGCCGACCGCATCTGTGAGGCTAATGTCAATCGGGGAACCCGCCTGGTGCTGATTTCGGGCCCCTCGTCGAGCGGTAAGACCACCACGGCCAAGCGTCTGACCGTACAACTCCAGGTGCTGGGCCTTCGTCCCCGCATCATCTCGCTTGATGACTACTTCGTGGAGCGAGATCGGACGCCGCGAGATGAGAGTGGTGATTACGATTTCGAGGCTCTGGAGGCGATTGATCTGGAGCTCTTCAACCGTCACCTGCAGCAGTTGCTGCGGGGCGAGGAGGTGCAGATTCCGCGCTTCAACTTCATCTCGGGGCAGCGCGAGTGGCACGAGGAGCCGCTCCGCCTCGACGAGCGCTCGATTCTGATCATCGAGGGTATCCACGGCCTCAATCCCCGCCTGACACCCGGCATCGGGGCCGATCAGAAGTTTTCAATTTATGTTTCGTGCCTTACGTCGGTCTCGATGGATAACCTCTCGCGAATTGCCACCTCCGACAACCGTCTGTTGCGCCGTATGACACGAGATTATCGCCAACGCGGAAGCAGCGTCATTGCCACCTTATCCCGCTGGGCCAGTGTCCGTCGCGGTGAGGAGAAGCACATTTTCCCCTACCAGGAGAATGCCGACGTGATGTTCAACTCGTCGCTCTTCTACGAGTTGCCCTTGCTGCGTCCGCTGGCCGAGCCGATTCTGCGCGAGGTGCCCGATACGGTGCCCGAGTACGATGAGGCGCGCCGTCTGTTGCAATTCCTCGATAACTTTACTCCCGTCTACGACACCAAAGATGTTCCGCCGACCTCCGTTTTGCGTGAGTTTATCGGTGGTAGCACCTTTACCTATTAATTTCCAACCTTTCAAATTTTCCATCCGATGAATCGACGAATTTTTACTCCGGCTCTTTTGCTGCTGGTCGCCTTTTTGGCAGGATCTCTCCCCACACAGGCCCAGCAGGCTGTCTGGACCGCCTCCGAACTCACCTCGCCCGAGGTGCACGCCGACCGTACGGTCACCTTCCGCTACTATGCTCCTGAGGCTGAAAAGGTGGAGCTGACGGGCGACTTCCTGCCCACGCGCAAGATCACGACTCCCGATGGGGAGTGGGATGCCCCCGGAGTGGTGGCGATGAGTAAGGGTGAAGGGGGCGTTTGGAGCTACCGCACCGAGTCGCTTGCTTCGGAACTCTATGCCTACTCGATCTATGTGGATGGTATCAAGGCGGCCGATGTAAGCAATGTCTATCAGGTGCGCGATGTCGCCTCGATGGCCAACATCTTCCTGGTGGGAGGAGGCCAGGGCGACCTCTACGGAGCCCAGCAGGTGCCCCACGGTACGGTGCTGCGTTGCTGGTACCACTCGCCTGTGTTGGAGATGGATCGCCGTCTGTCGGTCTATCTGCCTGCCGGTTACGAGAAGTCGAAAAAACGCTATCCGGTCCTCTATCTGCTGCACGGTATGGGCGGTGATGAGGAGGCGTGGCTGGGATTGGGCCGTGCCGCCTATGTGCTCGATAATCTCATTGCCAGCGGCCGTGCCGAGGAGATGATCGTGGTGATGCCCAACGGTAATGCGGCCCTGGAGGCTGCCCCCGGAGAGACGGCCCAAGGCCTTTATAAGCCCAACTTCCGCCTCTCGCGTACGATGGAGGGCTCCTTTGAGCAGGCCTTCCCGGATATCATTGCCTATGTGGAGAAGAACTTCCGTACGGTAAACAAATCCTCCCACCGCGCCATTGCCGGCCTCTCGATGGGAGGTTTCCACGCAATGCATATTTCGCGTTATTACCCCTCGACCTTCGACTATGTGGGCCTCTTCTCGGCGGCTATCCGTCCCGATCGGGCGGTGGGGTCACCCGTCTATGACGACATTGAAGGTACACTCAAACGCCAAAAAGAGAATGGGCTGGAGCTCTATTGGATTGCCTGCGGCAATGTCGATTTCCTTTGGCAACACAACCTCGACTATCGCGCTCTGCTCGACTCGATGGAGTTCCCCTACACTTTCCGCGAGAGCGAGGGCGGCCACACCTGGAACAATTGGCGCGTCTATCTCACCGAGTTCCTGCCGCTGCTCTTCTAACCGAAAATTGTTGAGAGATGTCGTTGCTGGATAAACGTCGCCCGCTGATTATTGCCGGCCCCTGCAGTGCCGAAAGTCGGGAGCAGCTGCTTACGACGGCCGAGGAGTTGGCCGCCCTGGGGTGTGTCAATCTGTTGCGTGCCGGCCTTTGGAAGCCCCGCACCTCTCCCGACAGCTTCGAGGGGGTGGGTGAGCCGGGCCTTGAGTGGCTCTGCGAAGCAAAACGGCGCACGGGACTTCCGGTGGCTACCGAGGTCGCCTCGGCTCGCCACGTGGAGGCGGCCTTGAAGTGGGGAGTTGATCTTCTCTGGCTGGGGGCTCGTACCACGGTGAATCCCTTCCTGGTACAGGAGATTGCCGAGGCGGTTGCCGGCAGCGGCGTTTCGGTGCTGATCAAGAATCCGATGCACCCCGATCTTGAACTCTGGCACGGAGCCGTTGTTCGTTTGGAGCGGGCAGGCCTCCCGCGTCAGCAGATTGGCCTGGTACATCGCGGCTTCTCGATGAGCAGCCATTGGCGTTATCGGAATGCCCCGATGTGGCATCTGGCAATTGATATGCAGCGACGCAACCCCGACCTGAAGATGATTGGCGACCCCTCGCACATTAGCGGTCGACGAGATCTTCTGCTAGAGGTGGCCCAAATGGCGGCCAATCTCAACTACGACGGCCTGATCATCGAGAGCCACTGCTCCCCCGATCGAGCCTTGAGCGATGCGGCCCAGCAGATCACACCGACAGCTCTCGGAACCCTCTTGCAGGAGGTGGAGTGGCGTGCCGAGCGGAGCTACGATGAGGAGTATATGCGCCAACTTTCGCGCTTCCGCTCCGAGATTGACCAGATTGACCACGAACTCTTCGACCTCTTCAGTCGCCGTATGCAGATCTCCGACCGCATCGGTCGCATCAAACGCGAAAATGAGGTGGTGATCCTTCAGAGCGAGCGTTGGGCCGAGATCGTGGAGCGCATCCTCTCTCGTGCCGGCGAGTGGCAGCTCAGCGAGGAGTTTCTGCGAAGTATTCTTGAGGCGATCCACATCGAGAGCATCCGCCATCAGAATCTTTCATAGCGGAGAGCAGATTGCGCTCCTCGGACCTTTTTAGATCAATAAAGCGGGCCTCCGAAATCTCGGAGGCCCGCTTTTTCAGGCTCATATCGGCTGCTTACTCATTCTTGCAGCAGAGGTTACGGTCGCCGTAACCGTTGTCGATCTTCGAAACATAGGGGAAGAACTTCGAGTGCTTGACCCACTCCAGCGGGAAGGCTGCCTCCTGACGCGAGTAGGGGTGTGCCCACTCGCCGCACAGCTCGGGAGCCGTGTGGGGAGCATTCACCACAACGTTGTCCTTCTCGCCCGAGGCAGCGGCAGCCTCACACTCGCGCTTGATCTGCACCAGGGCCGCCATAAAGCGATCCATTTCGGCCTTGTCCTCCGACTCGGTGGGCTCCACCATCAGCGTCTCGTGAACGGGGAAGGAGAGGGTGGGAGCGTGGAAGCCGTAGTCCATCAGACGGTGGGCGATGTCGCCACAGTCGATGTTGTAGTCGTGCTTGAAGTGGGTGAGGTCGAGGATCATCTCGTGACCTACACGACCCGTCTCACCGGCATAGTAGGTGCGGAACTCATCCTTGAGAGCCGATGACATATAGTTGGCATTGACGATGGCCATCTCGGTCGAGCGACGCAGACCCTCCTCACCCAGCATCTTGATATAGCCGTAGGTGATCGGGAGCAGCATTGCCGAGCCGAAGGGGGCAGCTGCCACGGCGGTAATGCCGTTGTCGCCGCCCGTCGCTACGATGGGGTGCGAGGGGAGGAATTCGGCCAGGTGGGCAGCCACGCAGATGGGGCCTACGCCGGGGCCACCGCCACCGTGAGGCATTGCGAAGGTCTTGTGGAGGTTGAGGTGACATACGTCGGCACCGATGTAACCCGGGTTGGTCAGACCCACCTGGGCATTCATATTGGCACCATCCATATAGACCTGACCACCGGCTTCGTGTACGGCATCCACGATCTCGCGGATGCGGCTCTCAAATACACCGTGGGTCGAGGGGTAGGTCACCATCAGACCGCAGAGCTCCGTGCTGTGCTCCTCGGCCTTCTTTTTCAGATCCTCCACGTCGATGTTACCATTCTGGTCGCAGGCGACGGTTACGATCTTCATTCCGGCCATTGCTGCCGATGCGGGGTTGGTACCGTGGGCCGATGCAGGGATCAGCATAATATTGCGGTAGCCCTGACCGCGGCTCTGGTGGTAGGCACGAATCACCATCAGACCCGTGTACTCACCTGCGGCACCCGAGTTGGGTTGCAACGAGCAGGCGGCAAAACCGGTGATGGTGGCCAGATTGCGCTCCAACTCGGCGATCAACTCGAGGTAACCCTCGGCCTGGTCGGCGGGAGCGAAGGGGTGCATATTTTGGAATGCAGCCAGCGAGAGGGGCATCATCTCGGCGGCAGCATTGAGCTTCATCGTGCAGGAGCCGAGCGAGATCATCGAGTTGGCAAGCGAGATGTCACGCAGCTCGAGTCGCTTGATGTAGCGCATCAGCTCGCTCTCCGAGCGGTAGCTGTTGAAGATCTTCTCGGTGAGGTAGGGCGTCTCGCGTACCAGGGCGGGGGCGATGGCGTTCTCCTGTACAAGTTTCACGCTCTTCTGCTTCTTGCCACGGGCCTCGGCGAAGATCGAGACGATGGTGGCCACCTCCTCGGGGGTGGTAACCTCGTCGCACGAGAGGCGTACGCGATTCTCATCGGGGTAGTAGAAGTTGATCCCCTGAATCAGGGCCAGCGACTGGATAACGGCAGCCTCAGCCTCCACCTCCAGGGTGTCAAAGAGGTCGCGGGTGGTGAGCTTATAACCCAGAGCCTCCAGAGCGTTGGCTACGGTCACGGCCGAGCGGTGAGCCGTCTCGGCGGCACGGCGCAACCCCTCGGGACCGTTGTAGATACAGTAGAGACCTACCATCGAGGCCATCAGGGCCGAGGCGGTACAGATGTTGGAAGTTGCCTTCTCGCGCTTGATGTGCTGCTCGCGCATCTGGAGAGCCATACGAAGGGCCTTGTTGCCCAAACGATCGACCGAAACGCCGATGATACGGCCGGGCATATTACGCTTGTAGGCCTCGCGGGTGGTCATATAACCGGCACTCGGGCCACCGAATCCCATCGGGGTACCCAGACGCTGGGTCGAGCCGACAGCGATGTCGGCACCCCACTCGGCGGGAGCCTTCAGCAGAGCCAGCGCGAGGAGGTCGGCCACGGCGGTTACCAGCATTCCCTTCTGGTGGGCAGCCTCGGTAAAGGCGGCATAGTCGCGTACCTCACCGTTGGCGGCGGGATACTGCACGATGGCACCAAACTCCTTACCCGAGAACTCATAGGTGCGGAAGTCATCCACGATCAGCTCGATGCCGAAGGGCTCAGAGCGGGTGAGCAGCACGTCGAGGTTCTGGGGGAAGATGTTCTCATCGACGAAAAGCTGGTTGCGACCCTCTTTCACGGCGTCGCGCGAGCGGAGGGCATACATCATCAGCATTGCCTCGGCGGTGGCGGTGGCCTCGTCAAGGAGCGAGCAGTTGCCGATCTCCATACCGGTCAGCGAGATGATGGCGGTCTGGTAGTTGAGCAGAGCCTCCAGACGACCTTGCGAAATCTCGGCCTGATAGGGGGTGTAGGAGGTGTACCAGGCGGGGTTCTCGAAGACATTTCGAGCCACCACGGCGGGTACGGCGGTGGGGTAGTAGCCCATACCGATGAAGGAGCGGAGGGTGCGGTTCTTGGCCGCCAGCTCCTGGATGTGGGCCGTAAACTCATACTCGCTCATTCCGGGCTTGAGGTCGAGCGGCTGCTTGAGTCGGATCGATTGGGGAATTACCTGGGCGATGAGCTCCTCCACCGACTTTACGCCGATGACGTCGAGCATCTCCTTCAGGTCATTTTCGCGGGTGACACCGATGTGTCGCTGGGCAAAGTTGTCAAATGCCATAAGATTATCGTTTTAGTATTTTTGGTATTTTCTCGTTTTTTGTCGGTATATCCAAACAAAGATAGGAAATAAATCTCAAATCCCCTCCTTCTTTCCTCACTTTTTTCACTCGAATCCACCGCAACCTTCCTCTTTTTAGCCCTAGAGGGGAGCTTGCGGCACCGATGCTATGTTAAGTTTATGTTACCAATGGATGACAAAGGTGTTAAAAAGGGGAGAATTTTGTAAATTTGGGCTGCAAATGCAACCTTTGGTTAGGTTGATGGCGAAAGAAAACACAAAAAATTTCTGATATGAGTCTGCTCTACACCGTTATTGTCGTGATTCTCGGCATTCTGGCCATCTCGGGCCTCTATGTGGGTGTAACCAACGACGCTGTGAACTTCCTCAACTCGGCCATCGGCTCCAAGGCCGCCAAGATGCGTTCCATTCTGATTGTCGCTTCGGTGGGTATCGTGGTCGGCGTATTGACCTCTAGCGGTATGATGGAGGTGGCACGCCACGGAATGTTCAACCCGGCACTCTTCACCTTCCACGAGGTGATGATTCTCTACTTGAGTGTGATGTTTGCCAACGTCATTCTGCTCGACCTCTACAATTCGCTGGGTCTGCCCACCTCGACTACCGTATCGCTGATCTTTTGTCTGTTGGGGTCGGCCATCGCCGTTTCGATCTTCAAGATTGCCGGCAGCGAGGAGCTCGTCTATACCGACCTGGGACAATTCATCAACACCTCGCGTGCCCTGGGTATCGTATCGGCCATTCTCCTTTCGGTAGTAATTGCCTTTACCTGCGGTACCTTTGTTATGTACCTCTCGCGACTGCTCTTCTCGTTCCGCTATACGGCAATGTTCCGCAAGTTCGGTGCAATGTGGTGCGGTATCTCCCTGACGGCCATTATCTACTTTGCCATCTTTAAGGGCCTGAAGAGCATCCTGGCTGACCACCCCTTTACCCAGATGATCAACGACCACACGCTCTTGGCCTTGCTGATCTGCTGGGGCGTATGCTCGCTGGTTCTCTTCTTCCTTCAGCAACTCAAGATCAACATTCTTCGTATCACCATTCTCTCGGGAACCTTCGCCCTTGCCCTCGCCTTTGCGGGTAACGACCTGGTGAACTTCATCGGTGTTCCTGTAGCCAGCTTCGACAGCTACAAGATTGCTCAGGAGGCCGGCACTACTCAGATTACGATGGAGGCTCTCAACGAGGATGTCCCCGCCAACCTCTATATCCTACTGCTCTCCGGTGGGATAATGCTTATCACCCTTTGGACTTCCAAGAAGTCGATGAACGTGAGCAAGACCGAGCTCTCGCTCTCGTCGGCCCAGGATGAGGATGCTGGCAATCAGAGTTCTTCGCCCGTTTCGCGTACCCTTGTGCGTGCCGCTCTCGGCATCAATACCGCCTTTGAGACCGTTGTACCCCGCAGCGTTCGCGAAAAGATGGATCGCCGCTTCGACTATGAGGATATCGAGCACAGCGGTGCCCCCTACGATATGATTCGTGCCACGGTGAACCTCACCACGGCTGCCCTCTTGATCTCGCTGGCCACCTCGCTCAAGCTCCCCCTTTCGACGACCTATGTCGGATTTATGGTGGCGATGGGTTCGTCGCTGGCCGATAAGGCGTGGGGCCGAGAGTCGGCAGTCTACCGTATTACGGGTGTGATTACCGTGGTGATGGGCTGGTTCGTAACTGCGATCGGAGGCTTCCTGATCGCCTTTGTGGTCGGTTTGATCCTGATTTATGGCGGCACCATAGCGATCATCATTACCACCCTGCTGTGCGGTTGGATGTTCATTCGCAGCAACTTCAAGAAGAAGCCCGAGGCAGAGGTGGTGGAGAGCCGTAAGAAGCCCGAGACTCCCGAGGAGATCCTCCAGCAGCTCAGCGAGGAGGTGTGCGAGACGATGGCTGCCACGACCCGCATCTACGACCGTACGTTGCTGGCCGTATTCAAGGAGAACCGCAAGGTGCTGCGCGAGATGACCCAGCAGGCCGATGCCCTTTATCGCCACTCCAGCGAGCGCAAATACTCTCTCTTGAGCACGTTGAAGCGTCTGCAGGCGAGCGATATCACCTCGGCACAATACTATGTGCAGGTGGTTGATTATCTCAACGAGATGACCAAGGCGTTGCTCCACATCACGCGTCCCGCTTATGAGCATATCGACAACAACCACGAGGGCCTTTCGAAGGGGCAGACCGAGGATCTGATGCATATCAACGATGAGGTGGAGGCAATCTATCGTCAGATTGAGCAGATGCTCCGCAGTGGCACCTTCGATGAGATCGACCGGGTCTTGGCGATGCGAGATAACCTCTTCGAGACCATTGTCGCCGCCATCAAGTCGGAGCTGGGTCGTATCAACGAGGAGCGTTCCAACACCAAGGCGTCGCTCCTCTACCTGACGATCCTTACCGAGACCAAGAATATGATTCTTCAGTCGCGCAATCTCTTGAAGTCACAACGCTACTTCGTAGAGCATTCGGGCATTGTGATTACGCATATCCACCTGCGATAATCCGACCTGAAAAGACCGCACCTGCGGCATATTCCGAAAAAATCCGGGATGGGGAAGTCTCCCATCCCGGATTTCTTTATCTTTCTCTTCCATTGACGGCTTTAGCCTCGAATGCCTCGGCTGATGCCTTTTCGCAGACGAATCAGGTAGCAGGCCTTGGCGAAACGAAGGGTGATGATCCACCCCAGGGCGATCAGCAGGGTGACAACCCACTTGGCTGCCTCGCGGAGCTTCAGAACGGGAAGTTGGTGGGCCGACTCGGCTCGGAGTCGCTGGCTCACGCCGACATTATAGCTCAAGTTGTCGAGGTACTCGGGGGTGAGTTTGCGGGCGGGGATTAGGTGCCACATCACCGCTTCGGGCTGATAGTAACAGGGGGCTCCGGCTCGGTCGAGGCGGGCAAAAAGGTCGCTCTCCTCACCTCCGATCAGTCGGTTGCCAATGCGTCCCAACTCGGGGTTGAAGAGGCCGTGCTGCTCGAACGCCTCGCGGCGGAAGGCCATATTGCCACCGGCGGGAATTCTCCCTCGTGGGAAGGGGCGCACGCGGTTGCCGAACTCCATCGGGTTGGCAATGGGTTGCTCGGTGAAGCGCGACATCCAACGGGGTCGCGGCACCTCTTCATAGGCCGCAATCACCCGTCCGCCGGCTGACATCGCCTCGGGATGTTGGTCGAAGAGGTCGGCATAGGCCTGCAAAAATTCGGGATTGATGCGCTCGTCGTCGTCGATGATGGCAATATAACGGCCGCGAGCTGCGAGAATGCCGCAGTTGCGGGCGTGGGAGAGTCCCTGTTGCTCCTCGTTCACCATTCGCAACTGCAGGGTGGGATATTGGGCGGCAAAGGCGGTAAAACGGGCCTCGGTGTCGTCGGTCGAGCGGTTGTTCACCACCACGCACTCCCACTCCTCGGCGGGAAGCGTCTGCTTCACCACCGAACGCAATGCCTCCACCAGCGCCTCGGCGCGGTTGTAGGTGGCTATGATGAGCGAGATACGAATCATACCACAAAGATAAGGGAATTCAAAATTCAACGTTCAAAATTTTCCATTTTTTTGGAGCCATTTCGATATTTTCGCTATATAGACTCTCAAGGACGGCGATATCGATCGGTATAAAAAACAACAACGGGTTGTCCTTGTGGGGCAACCCGTTGTCTGTTTTTTAGAGACCATTACGACTTTTTGCCTTTGGGGGCAAGCATCATATTCATCTTCTTGCCGTCGAGCTTGGGCATCATCTCTACCTTGGCAATCTCCTCCAGGTCGGTGGCGAAGCGCAGAAGCAGAATCTCGCCCTGCTCCTTGAAGACGATCGAGCGGCCGCGGAAGAAGACGTAGGCCTTCACCTTGGCACCCTCCTTCAGGAAGTTCTCGGCGTGCTTGAGTTTGAAGTTGTAGTCGTGATCATCGGTCTGCGGGCCGAAGCGGATCTCCTTCACGACCACCTTTGCCTGATTGGCCTTCAGCTCCTTGGCCTTGCGTTTCTGCTGGTAGAGGAACTTCTGGTAGTCGGCAATGCGGCACACGGGGGGGACGGCCTTGGGCGAAATCTCGATCAGATCGAGCTCCATCTCGTCGGCCAGACGCAACGCATCTCGGATCGACATCACAGTGGGCTGCTCGATATTTTCGCCCACGACACGCACCTCGGGTGCCGTAATCTCGTCGTTAATGCGGTTCGGATTCTCCTTCTCCGGTTTGCGAGGACCACGCGGGCCGTTGTTGGGGCCACCGGGTCGCTGGTTGTTGTTCCCCGAGAACTGCGGTCTCGGTGCGAACGGTTTCGGTGCTGCGATAGTTGTAATGTGTTAAATTGTTAGTAATAAGGTTGTTATGCTTCCATTTTGTTGGCCTCGATCTCGGCGGCAACCAGACCGTGAATCAGATCGCGGAAGGCCTCCATCGTCATCTGACCCTTGTCTCCCTCGCCCTGGGCGCGTACCGATACCAGACGCTCGGCCTGCTCCTTCTCGCCCACGATCACCAGGTAGGGGATACGCTTGAGCTCGTTGTCGCGGATCTTACGGCCGATCTTCTCGTTACGGTCGTCAATCTGGGCGCGCACATCGTGGCGGTTGAGGTACTCCACCACCTCGTTGGCGTAGTCGTTGAACTTCTCCGAGATGGGAAGGACCACCACCTGGTCGGGCGAGAGCCACAGAGGGAACTTACCGCCCGTGTGCTCCAGCAGCACGGCCACGAAACGCTCCATCGAACCGAAGGGGGCGCGGTGGATCATAATCGGACGGTGCATCTTGTCGTCGGAGCCCTTGTAGGTCAAATCGAAACGCTCGGGCAGGTTGTAGTCCACCTGGATCGTACCCAGCTGCCACTTGCGGCCGATGGCATCCTTAACCATAAAGTCAAGTTTCGGGCCATAGAAGGCGGCCTCGCCATACTCAACCACCGTGTTGAGGCCCTTGCGCTTGGCGGCCTCGATGATGGCGTTCTCGGCCTTCTCCCAATTCTCATCCGAGCCGATGTACTTCTCGGTGTTCTTGGGGTCGCGGAGCGATACCTGGGCCGTATAGTTGTCGAACTTCAAGGTCTTGAAGATGTAGAGTACGATGTCGATCACCTTCTCGAACTCCTCCAGCAACTGGTCGGGGCGTACGAAGAGGTGGGCATCGTCCTGCGTGAAGCCACGCACACGGGTCAGGCCGTGGAGCTCACCCGACTGCTCGTAGCGGTAAACCGTACCGAACTCGGCCAGACGCACGGGAAGATCCTTGTAAGAGCGGGGCTTCGAGCGGTAGATCTCGCAGTGGTGGGGGCAGTTCATCGGTTTGAGCAGATACTCCTCGCCCTCGATGGGGGTGTGGATGGGCTGGAACGAGTCCTTGCCATACTTGGCGTAGTGGCCCGAGGTGACATAGAGGTCCTTGTTACCGATGTGCGGGGTGATTACCTGCAGGTAACCGTAGTCCTTCTGAATCTGGCGCAGGAACCGCTCCAGGCGGTCGCGCAGCTCGGCACCCTTGGGCAACCAGAGGGGCAGACCCTGGCCCACGCGCTGCGAGAAGGTGAAGAGTTCGAGCTCCTTACCCAGCTTGCGGTGGTCGCGCTTCTTGGCCTCCTCCATCATCTGCAGATACTCGTCGAGCATCGACTTCTTGGGGAAGGAGATACCGTAGATACGGGTCAGCATCTTGTTTTTCTCGTTACCGCGCCAGTAGGCACCGGCTACCGAGGTGAGCTTCAGAGCCTTGATGAAGCCCGTGTTGGAGATGTGGGGACCGCGGCAGAGGTCGGTGAACGTACCGTTGGTATAGAACGAGATGGTGCCGTCCTCCAGGTCCGAGATCAGCTCTACCTTGTAGGGATCCTGCTTCTCGGTGAAGGTTTTGAGGGCCTCGGCCTTCGAAACCTCGGTGCGAACCAGCTTCTCCTTCTGGCGGGCCAGCTCCATCATCTTGTTTTCAATCTTCGGGAGATCAGCCTCGGTGATGGGCGTGGGCGAATCCACGTCGTAGTAGAAGCCGTTCTCGATGGCGGGGCCGATACCGAACTTGATGCCCGGGTAGAGCGCCTGCAACGCCTCGGCCAGGAGGTGCGACGAAGTGTGCCAGAAGGCGTGCTTGCCCTCGGCGTCGTCCCACTTGAAGAATTTTACGGAGGCATCCTCCTCGATGGCACGCGACATATCCACGGTGGTGCCATTTACCGAAGCGGCCAAGCAGTCAGCAGCTAAACGAGGACTGATGCTCTCGGCAACCTGGTAAGCCGTGGTTCCTTTGGCGAACTCCTTTACATCGCCATTGGGAAAAGTAATTTTTACCATTTTTAGTATTTGAATAATTTGTTAATCCTAAAACCCTTGAAGGCTTCCACAATTACGAGACGGAATACCTCCTCCGGCTTGAAAGTTTTCGTTTTACTCCTCGGCCTCGGCTGCCGTCTCCCCCTTGGGAGTGCGTTCGCGGCGGTCGGGACGCTCCTTGCGCTCACGCTCCACGTGCGGCAGCGGGTTGGCGGTCCACTCCTGCCATTCGCGGCGGTGGCGGACGATGTCGATGGCCATATAGATCGCCTCGCGCATCGACTGCGGATCGGCCATACCTTTGCCGGCGATGTCGTAGGCTACGCCGTGGTCGGGCGAGGTGCGTACGCAATTCAGGCAGGCGGTGAAGTTCACGCCCTCGGGCGAGAGAGTCTTGAAGGGGGCCAATCCCTGGTCGTGGTACATAGCCAGTACTGCGTCATAGTGGGCATAGTTTCCGCTGGCAAAGAGTCCGTCGGCGGCGAAGGGCCCATAGGCCAGCACGCCCTGTCCGAAGGCCTCCAGGATGGCGGGTTTGATGATCTCCTCCTCCTCGTTGCCCAACAGACCGCCGTCACCGGCGTGGGGGTTGAGCGACAAAACAGCAATGCGGGGCTCCACCACGCCGAAGTCCTGTTTCAGGAGACCTCGCAGTTGGTTCAGACGCGTTACGATCTTCTCCTGCGAGATTGAGCGGCTGATTTCGCTGACCGGAATATGGATCGTCACCAGCCCCACGCGCAGACGTTCGCTGCAGAGGATCATCAGCGGCTCACCCTCAAACTCCGAGGCGAAATACTCCGTATGGCCTGTAAATTGAAAATCCTCACGCTGTACCGTCTCCTTGTTGATGGGGGCCGTCACGATGGCATCCAACTCTCCGGCTTTCAACTCCTCGACGGCCCGGCGCAGAGCCTCGATGGCCGCCACCCCGGCTACGGGCGAGGCAACGCCGGGCTCGATCTTGATCTCACCCTCTCCGACGGGGACGATGTTCACGCGACCCTCGCGGGCATCGGCCGCTGACGAGATGGTGAAGAGGTTGATGTGCTCCACATCGTGCAGCGTCTTGCGGTAGTAACCCGCCACCTTGGGCGAGCCGTATATCACAGGCGTACAGAGCTCCGTGAACATCGGGTTGGCGAGGCTCTTCAAAATCACCTCCCAGCCCACGCCGTTCGTGTCGCCTTGTGTAATGCCTATCTTCAGTTTTTCGTTCTCCATATGTGTTCTTTCTCCCCTCTCGAAAGAAAAGGGCACTTTTAAAGGACAAAGATAGATAAAATTCGAAAAATAAGGGATATAAAGCAAAAAAAGTTTGCCTCTGCGCGCAAACTTTTCATCCCCTCGGGGGGCTCCCTCTCTTCAAGGGGCTCTATCCGATCTCTCGGCGGCGGAACTCGGCGCATACGATGCCGGTGGCCATCGCTACGTTGAGCGATTCAGAGGTGCGGCAATCGGTGGGGTAGGGGGGGATCAGCAACTTGTGGCTCACCTCTCGGGCGCACGATTCGCTCACACCGCGTCCTTCGTTGCCCATCAGGATGATGCCCGAGGGCGAGAGCTCTGTTTGGTAGATGTTCTCTCCCTCCAGGAAAGTGCCGTAGATGGGCATTCCGTTGCGGCGAGCCTCCGCAAGCCACGCGGTGAGGTTGCCATAGTGGATGCGTACCCGCAGAATAGCCCCCATGGTAGCCTGGACGACCTTGGGATTGAAACAGTCGGCTGTGGTGGGGGAGCAGAGGATGTCGTGAATGCCGAACCAATCGGCCAGGCGGATGATGGTTCCCAGATTACCCGGATTCTGTACCTCATCGAGAGCCAATACCAGATTTTTGCTCAATGATCGGAAGTCGAGCCGATAGTGAGGGATCTCCACCAGAGCCAGCGAGTTATTGGCCTGCTTGAGAAGGGTCATACGCTCCAACTCCTTGGGACTTGCCACCTCCACTTCGGGACCCTCAAAGAGCCCCTCGGCAGCATAGATCTTTCGGATGCAGAGCTTCGATGAGCGAATCTCACGAATGAGCTTCTCCCCCTCGGCCACAAACAACCCTTCGTGGTCGCGGTTGCGCTTGTCGTTGAGTGAGCGTACGAGTTGAATGTCGGCTTTCGTAATCATTTGCGGATGCGGTTTTCGGGGATTTCAAAGGTCTTGCCCTCCTCGGCCAACTCCGTGTTTGGGAAGAGGCTGCGACACTCCTCCAGGAGGGGCTGCAACTCCTTGTAGCGCGAGGAGTAGTGGCCGATGAGAAGCCGTCCGGCCTCGGCCTGTGTGGCAGCCTTGGCGGCATCGAGGGTGGTAGCGTGGCCGCGGTCGCAGGCCTCACGCTTCTCGGAGGCCATATAGGTCGTCTCGTGATAGAGTAGATCGACGCCACGACAGAGACGGGCCGCTTTGGCCGAGAAGTTGGTGTCGGAGAGGTAGGCGTAGGCGCGAGCCTTGTGGGGGCGGTAGGTGAGTTCCTCATTCGGAATCACCTCGCCACTCTCCAAAACAACCGCTTCGCCCCGCTTGGCTGCCGTAATCTGGGCAATCGAGAGCCCATACTTCTCGATTTTGAACTTCTCGACGTTGAGCGGAGGCTCCTTTTCACGGAAGAGGAAGCCGGCGCAGGGAACGCGGTGGCGCAGGGGCACAGACCACACCTCCAACGTACGGTTTTCGTAGAGGAGTTTGTGGGCTGTTGTATCCACCTCCACCCACGCCACTTCGTACCCCAAATTGGGGTCGAAGTAGCATTTGTGGTGCTCCAACATCGCCCCGAAGGGGGCCGGAGCATAGATGGTAAGAGGTGTTTTCCGGCCATAGAGGTTCAGCGTCGAGATCAGGGGGAACAAACCGAAGAGGTGATCGCCGTGGAGGTGAGAGATGAAGACCGCACGCAACTTCAGCGGGTTGATGCCGTAGCGAAAGAGTTGCTGTTGCACCCCTTCGCCGGCATCCACCAGAAAATACTGTTCGTTCAGATTGACTGCCTGGGCCGAGGGGTGTCGCCCCACGGTGGGTTTGGCCGACGAAGAACCGAGGATGGTAACCGAAAAACTCATTGGCAGGTTGCCTACTTAATACCGTTAGCCATCAGCCAACGCTCGCAATCCAGGGCTGCGATACAACCCGATCCGGCAGCCGTAATGGCCTGACGGTAGTGGGGATCCTTCACATCACCGGCGGCAAAGACACCCTCTACCGAGGTCTTCGAGGTGCCGGGCTCCACTACGATATAACCCTCGGGGTTGAGCTCCAGCTGGCCGTTGAATACCTCCGTGTTGGGGTGGTGACCGATGGCCAGGAAGAAACCGTCGATGGCGATCTCCTTCTCGGCGCCCGAGGTGTGCTGCAGACGGGCACCCGTTACGCCATCCTCATCACCCAGCACCTCCATCGTGTTGTGCTCAAAGAGCACCTCGATGTTGGGGGTGTTGAACACGCGCTCCTGCATCGCCTTCGAGGCACGCAGGAAGGGCTTTCTGACGATCAGATAGACCTTCTTGCAGAGGGTTGCCAGGTAGGTGGCCTCCTCGCAGGCGGTGTCGCCACCACCTACAACCGCTACATCGCGCTTGCGGTAGAAGAAGCCGTCACAGGTGGCACAGGCACTTACTCCCATACCGCGATACTTGGTCTCCGAGGGGAGGCCCAGGTACTTGGCCGAGGCTCCCGTGGCCACAATCAGCGACTCAGCCTCGATCTCGTGCTGGCCGTCCACTACGACGTGGAAGGGACGCTTCGAGAGGTCTACCTTCGTAATCTGACCCGAGCGGATGTCGGCACCAAAACGCTGGGCCTGCTTCTTCAGGTCGGCCATCATCTCCGTTCCGTTCGTCCCCTCGGGGTAACCGGGGAAATTCTCGATCTCGGTGGTCGTGGTGAGCTGACCGCCGGGCTGGATACCCTCATACAATACGGGCTGCAGGTTGGCACGCGAGGTGTAAATTGCCGCCGTGAAACCACCGGGGCCGCTACCGATAATCAAAACTTTTACCTTTTCCATAATCTTTCTGTTTTTAGGATTTTTCTATTTTGGGTTGGAATTCTATTTCCGGTTGGAGTTCTATTTTTCTTTTTTCTTATTCTTGAGAGTCTTTTAGAAATCTTTTTTGGGTGGAATTACAGGGGTTTTCCGTTGTAGCCGAAGATCATCCACTCTTCGCCTAGGCGCACGTGGATCACTCCCTCCATATCATCGTAATCCACCCCGTCGAAACGGGCTGCGATGATCGGACGACCCTCCTTGTCAATTACGCCAAATCCCTCGTGGCTCTCCACCTCGGCACGCCCTTCGCGGAAGTCGTCGGCCCAACGATATTGGGGCTCGATTACCACCCGCCCCTCACAATCCATATAGCCATAGAGCCCATCGCGGCAGACCAGGATCCGCTCGTCACACATCGGCCCGACGGCAATCAGCCCCTCCTCTTGAGGGGTCGGCTCGGGAGTGAGGGGAGCAGCATCGGGAAGATCATACTCCCGAATCAAGGCCTCCAGAGCCCGAAAGGCGAGGCGATCCTCCTCCGTAGGGCCTTCGAATGAGAGTCGGTGGGGTCGAATCAGAAGCAGTTTCCCCTGCTCGGTCAGATAGAGATTCTCCGCCTTGAGGTTATTGTGGGCCATCCCGAGGTGGGCGAGAGTCTGCTCAAGCTGTTTCAGTTGCCGAATCAGCGATGCGGTGCAGCACCCCATCGGAAGCAGACGGTCGAGCTGCTCTCCGGCAGGCAACTCCTCGACCACCACGCTGCAGCGGCGGCTATGTCCGAGGGAGTCGGTGTAGCAGAATCCCTCCTCCAGGAGGGTATATCGTCCGAAGATTGCCGAGCCGCGAAGGCGGGCGGCCACACGGGCTGAAGCGAGGGTCGCCTCCGCGTGGCGGGGCAGGGCGATGAGGTAGCGACGGCCGCCACTCTCCACCTCGGCCTCGAGGTGGCTGCTCAAAGCCCGTACAAAGGCTCCGTCACCATCCTGAATGGGATGAAACGAGCCCCCCTGCAGCGCATTGCAGAGCTCTCGGGTGGGATTCCCCAACCCCTCGATGAATTGTTGAACCGTGGCAGGCATCTTCGTTGTTTATCTATTGAATGGGGGCACTGATGGTGCCGATATTGAGGAGCGACATCACCTCGTGAGGTGAGCAGTTGAAACTCATTCCGCGGAAGGGCCCCTCTTCCCGACGGCCGGTCAGCTCCCGAACGCCCTCCTCAAAGGGTGCGGGCATCGGGCTCGACATCTCGAAAAGAAGTCGGCCATAGCGATTCTCTCCTAACGCCTCGGGGGTGGAGGGGAAGAGGATCGAGGGGGTGAGAGAGGAGCTTGAGAGGTGGCAGTTGAAGAGCAACACCTCGCCGTCGGTTGTGCCGAGTTGGCGGATACGACGACTGATCTCCTTCAAGCTTTCGGGGTCGGCATCCGAGGCTTCGCCATCGGTGATATGGAAGATCACAGGCGGGAAGCTGTTGCGGTGGGCCGGATGCTGGCACCACGCTTTTAATTGGTGGTGAACTTCACAAAGAGCCTCATAGAGCGGAGTGCACCCCTCGGCATTGGGGGTGATCCACTCCAGCTGTCGGATTCGCTGTACGATCTCGCCCCCTTCGGGGTGGGGCCGTTTGGCCCAACGATCCCGAATTTTGGGCTCCAGTTGCAGAAGTCGGGGGATGGGGAGCAACCACTCCTCGCCCAGGAGTGGCTCCGTACCACGCCCCGAGTAGCCGATGACGGCGACATCGTAGTAGTCGCGTACCCCGTCGATGCGACGGGCACGCTCCACCAGTTCAAAGAGCAGGGTATTGACAATCTCGCACACCCCCTCCGCTTTGCTGCGCGACGCTTCGCCCGGCAAAGGTTCGGCCATCGAGCCGGAGCGGTCGATCAGCAGCACAAACGCGGTGCGGTGGGAACGGGTGATGGGTTGTGTGTACATAGGTCTCTTCGGGTCAGGGTGACATCAGTGCAGGCCGCGCACGTTGTAGTAGTCGGCCTTCCGCTCTTCGGGATCCTCACTGTCGAGGCCATAGCTGACAGCCATCTCAAGGGAACAGTCGCGAGCACGGTCGGCATCGGTCGTCTGACGCATCGTGTTGTGGGCATTGCGTCCGGCACGCACCAACTCCTCCACCTCGCTCTCGGTGGGGCGGTGGCCCAGCAACTCGCCATAGACGGTCAGGGCCCAGCTGTGGGCGTAGTCGTCGTAGCGGGTATGGAGCGTATCAAAGGCCTCCTCCACCTCCTGCAGCGAGTCGAGTTCGCCCGCCTCGATGCGATACAGCAGCTTTTCGACCTGCTCTTTGCTCAGGTATTGGCCAGCCATATCGATCCAACGACCGCGACTCTCACCTCCCTCGCAGAAGCTCCCTTTTTCGAGCATCGCCCCCAGCGAGGCGACGATGGCTTTGTTGTAGAGGCGTAATCCGCGACGCAGCAGATTCGACTTGATGAAGACCTTGTTGTAGTTGTAGAGTGCGGCATCGGGCTCCTCCTCTTGCAGCGTGTTGAGGCGATTGACCGCCTCGATGAGCGACTGACAGATGTAGGGGTTGTACTCCTCGAAGTTGATGCGGTCGCGCTTGATGCGACGCTTGTCGCGTCGGGGCCACTTCTCGATGTCGCGTACGGCTCCATAGCTGGTGAGGTTAGCACCCGGCATCAACATCGAACGGCCATCCTTCTCGATCAGGTAGGAGTAGGGGAAGGCCGAGGTATCGTGGTGGAAGGAGTGGTGCCCCAAGACCATCGTGAAGGCCCCCTCCAGGGCGGGCGACATAATGTAGGCTCCGCTGGCGAACTTGCAGCCACGCAGGTGAACCGATTGATGTACGGCTCCGCTCTTGAAGAGGTGGTTGCTCTGGTTTGAGCCGCTGCCGGCATTGAAGAAGGAGAACATACCCGCAATTAGGAGCGATGATTTGTGGTGTGAAACGGTGTAGGGCCCCGCAAAGATGGAGGCTGCCTCGCCATTTTCGCAGTGGGAGTTGGCAAAGAAGAGCGACTCGCTGGTCGAGAAACCCTTATCCAGGATTACGCTTTCGCCCACAAAGCAGCGATCGACCATCGAGCCGTTTCTCACGCAGGCCCCTTCGGCCATAATGAAGTGGTAGGCTTTGACATCGACCCCCACCTCCACGCCGTTGCAGAGGGTACCCTCCTCAAGGGCCGAGGCTCCGTCGATGAGGCAATCCTCGCCGATGCGAACCTCACGGATGAAACGGGCCCCGATGATTTGGCTGCGTGCCCCCACCTCGCCCATTGTCGAACGACGGGAGTCGGCATAGCGTGTGATCATCCTCTCCAAGGCCTCAATCAGGCGGGGACGGTGGCGATAGAGGGCCAGGATGTAGGCCACCTGGGCACTCAGCCGCTCGTAGAGCATCACGCGTCGCCCCTCGCACTCGTTCATCGTGGCGACCATCACCCCGTTGCCGAAACGGCTCTCGTGGCGACACTCCAGGCGGGTGACTTGCTCGATGCGGCACCTTTCGCCGATGCGGTAGTTGCGAATCGTGGAGCCCGATAAGGTGGCTCCGGAGCCGATCTGCACCCTCCCCTCCAGGCAGCAGGAGCGAACCTGCTCGGGGCGGAAGTCCTCGCAGACCTCCACCTCCGACCACTGTTCGGCTTGGTTGCCTAACTCTTCCAGCCGTTTGATCTCTTCGGCGGAGAGCTTTCGGAATGGTGCGTTCATCGACTCTTTAGACTCTTCGATTGGCGGTTGCTTGTCCTATTTATGGCTGATGACCAGAATCTTCGAGAGGGTCCAGAACTTCTCACTATCGAGGATGACCAGCGACTCGATTACCCCCTTCTGGGTCTCGGACTCCATCAGCCAGTAGCTCTCTTCGGGGTGCGAAGTGATCAGCGTGACATCCTTCTGTCCGATGGGCAGGGTCTTGATCAGACGCGTATCGCCCGGGGTAAAGAGAGCCAGGTTGGGCTTCTCGGTTACCACGGGGGTACGGCCGATGAAACCGCGTTTCTCGATCACCTGGTCGTTGAGCAACTGCTTCTCGGGAGCGATCAGGTAATAGATGGTGTGGAGCTCGGTGGTGGTCTCCTCCACGCGGCTCTCCAATCCGGCCTTCTCGGTGCTGAGCTGGGCAACCTCCTCACTCTTGGCGGTTACCTCGGCATTCAGACGCTCCACCTCACCCGACATCGTGCCGAGCTTGGTACGCAGTGCAACAATCTCGCCGTGCTGCTCCTCAACCTGCGTGTTGAGACTCGTGATGAGCTTCTCCAGGCCGCGAATCTTGGTGTTTGCCCGCTTGAG
This sequence comes from Alistipes sp., assembly GCA_045602705.1. Classification (GTDB taxonomy): domain Bacteria; phylum Bacteroidota; class Bacteroidia; order Bacteroidales; family Rikenellaceae; genus Alistipes. Next base: position 18,871 of record JAZSCB010000006.1, on the reverse strand, counting down.
CTGCTCGGCCTTCTGCTCCAACTCGGCAATGCGGCTGCGGTTGTCGCTGAGCAGGCGGTCGATTGCCTCCAGGTCTTTGTTCATCTTGCCTAACTGATTCTGGTCGGGGGTCTCATCGGCGGCCAGGGTGAGCAGACCTTCGCGGGCCTTGATGGCGTCAAGGTTCTCGGTGATGGCATTGATCGAGGAGAATACGTCGTCGATCATCGCCTCTTTGGCTGCCACCTGACGCTGCAGCGAGTCGATATCCATCTGCATCCGGTCGGCACTCTTGCGACTTACGCAGCTTACGGCCATAAGGCCCGTAACGAGGATCAAAAGCAATCTTTTCATAATGCAAAGAGAAAGTATGGTTTATAATCTACAAATGTAGAGAAAAACTCTGAAAATTCCAAGTTCGCTCCGATTTTCCTTCCCATAGTTCGGTTTTTTGCTTTTTAGGGGCAACCTTCGCTTGGCTCGACTCTCGATTTCGGATATGATAGCCTAAACTCAAACAAGAAAAGACCGCCCGATGACGGACGGCCTTTTCTTGCGTTGAGAGGGGAATTACTCTTTGTCCTCCTCCTCGACAACCACTTCGGTGTCGGGGTTGATGGGGCTGGCCTTGGGGGCCTCGGGCTCCAGGTAGGGGGTTACGTCGATCAGCTCCACCTCGAACTTGAGAGCCTCGTTGCCGTAGATGCCACGGTTGCCACGGGGGCCATAAGCCAGGTCGGAGGGGATCCAGAGGATGATCTTGCCGCCCTTACCTACGAGCTGCATACCCTCGCTCCAGCCGCGGATTACGCGGTTCAGCGGGAACTCGATGGGCTCGTCCTTGTCATAACCCTCGGGCATCTGCTTCTTCAGCAGCTCCTGACGCATCTTGGGCATATCCTTGAAGCGCGAAGCGTCGAACACCTTACCGTTGCTCTTGGAGCCTTTGTAGTGTACCTTTACCTTGTCGCGTACATCTTTGGCCATCACGGTGGTATCACCCATCTTAACGACCTTGTAGAGCAGACCCGACTCCGTCTTCTTCACGCCCGACTGCTTCTCGATCTCGGCCAACCACTCCTCCGAACGCTGCTTGTTCTGCTCGGGGAGGGTCTGCATCATATACTTCTGCCAGAACATACCGGCCGTGCGATCGTCCAGTGCGGGGGTGTTACCCTCCTGCGAGTCGAGGAGTGCCTGACGTACCCAGTACATCTGGAAGGGGAGATCCATATCGCGGAGGCTGTGGCCCATATTAATACCGAAAGCGTAGGCGAACTCGTCACGCTCCTGCTCCGACTCAAACATTGCGGGGTCGGCAACGGGATACTCTACTCGGGTCGAATCGCCCGAAGCCAGACGGATGCTGTCGGCCTCCTTACGCTGCTGCATAATGGCACGCATACGCTCGCCGCGCTTGTTGGTCATAAAGTCCTGCAAGAGATCGAAAGCCTCCATATTGCTCATCGAACCCTTGTCGAAAGCACCATCCGTAAGACCCTCGGCGGCCTTCTCGTAGTTGATGGGGATGGCACGGAGCTGGAACTTCACCATACTGCCCAGCTGCGAACCGATAGCATAGGAGAGGGTGTCCAGGTTGGCCTTATCACCCTCGGTGATGGGGCTCTTGGTGCCGCCGCAGGAGCTCATCAGCATAGCTCCTGCCACGACTGCTGCACAAAGTAACTTTTTCATTTTTGTTTCTGCTTTTTTGTTTTTGGTATTGTTTTGTAAATTTTGTCGTTCTCTCTTTATTCCCAAAGAGTAGAGGAGTGTAAAACCGCTTCGGGCGCACAAAGATATATAATTTTCGGGGACTTCCAAAAAAAGCCCGGTTTGTTTAGAGCCGGCGACGCGACGAGAAGGCGTGACGCTCCAGGTCGATCAGCTCCGCCTCGTAGTAGACCGTGGCGTTGGCACCTACTCCCAGCGAGTCGCAACCCTCGGCACCATAGGCGAGGGCGGCGGGGAGATAGGCCGTCAGACGACCTCCCGTACCGATCAGTTTCAAGCCCTCCTGCAGACCCTCGGGGAGGCTCTGGAGAGAGGTGCGGAGCGTGTCGCCGCGCTCGTACGAGGAGAAGAACTCCCGCCCGTCGAGCGTGCGGCCTACCAGGCGCAGTGTGAGGGTGTCGGAGCCGTTCTTGGGGGTGTGATCCACGTCGCCCACCTCCTCTACGGCATAGGTGAGACCCGTCTTTGAACGGGCGTAGTTGCGGTTGTCGCGGGCAAACTCCTCGAGGAATTGATTTTCGTAGGCCAGCACCTCCTCCGGTTTCGAGATGTGGAAGTAGTGGAGATAGATGCGTTGTGCCTCCTCCTTGTCGAAGAGTTCAGCGCGGGCAAAGCGGTCGCGCATACCGGCTACCAGGGCCTCGATGTTGAGTGTCGAGTCCATCTCCAGCAGATTGGTGGCGATATTCAGCCCCAGAATGTAGGCCACCGAGTCGGTCTCCTTCTGAAGCACCTCCTTCGAGGCGGAGGGAGTGCTCTTGCAGCTTCCGAAGAGCAGCAACAGGGTAAGTGTGGGCAGCAGCGTGGTCAATATACGTTTCATCGTGTTGGTTGTATTTTCGTTATCGGGGTTACTCCTCGGTCGGATTGCTTTTCAGGGTCAAACCGCAGAGCTTGTAGAGGATGCGGGCTCCGGTGATCTCATCGGTGCGCTCCTCGGCTTTGGGGGTTACCTCCACCATATCGAAGCCGATGATTTGGCGACCCGAAGCGACCAGCTGCTCCAGCAACCAGACCGCCTCACGGAAGGAGAGCCCTCCCGGAACGGGGGTGCCGGTGTGGGGGCAGAGCTCGGGTGAGAGTCCGTCGATGTCGAAGCTTACATAGACCTTTTGCGGCAAGGCCGACACAATCTTTTGGCACTGCTCGTGCCAGGTTACGCCGCGAAAAGCGGCCTCGGCCAGACGGCGGTCGTCGAACATCTCGATGCGGGGATCCTCCTGGGCTCGTCGGTACTCCTGGTCACAGAAGTCGCGCACGGCGACCTCCACCAGACGCTCCACCTGGGGCACGTCGCGCAGCAGGTTGTGCATAATCGAGGCGTGCGAGAACTCGAAGCCCTCGTAGGCGACACGCAGGTCGCAGTGGGCATCGATGTGAAGGATGCCGAAGTGGTCGTGCTGCTCGGCCAGGGCCTGTACCAGTCCGTAAGGGGTGGAGTGGTCGCCACCGACCAGACCCACCAGCTTCCCCTTTTCGAGCCACTCCCGAGCCTGGGCACGGATGTTTTCGTTCAGATGCTGTGATCCCTCGTTTACCCGCTTCAGTTTGCGATGGATTGAGTCGCTCTCGAGATGACCACCCTCTTCAAGGTGCTCGATGACGCGCTCGGCATCCCGGCGCAACTGCTCGGAGAGCTCCTGCAGGGCGTAATCGACGGGTGCCGTAGCGATTCCGCGCCGCCACGCATCGGGGGCTGAGGGGTCGTAGAGATCGAGCTGGGTCGAGGCCTCGATGATGGCATCGGGGGCATAGGCGGTGCCGGCTCCGTAGGAGACCGTCACATCCCAGGGGGCCGAGATCAGCACCAAATCCGACTCTTCGGGGCTTGCCGGAAGGCCGTAGTAGTTGCCGTTGTCCACCCCTACGCCGTTGGGGTCAAAATCTGCAAGTGGCATCTTTTTCATTGTCGCAATTCCTCAAATTCGTGCAAAGATAGGAAAAAATCAAATAGGTTGTTCCCTCGATTTTGTTTTTATTATTCTTATATTTGTCAAAAAAATAGGGTTATGAATCTCACAACTTCGACAACCACCCCCCGGCTTCGCCTGGTGATCGATCGTGCCATCCCCTTTTTGGAGGATGTTTTTGCCCCTTGGGCCGAGGTGATACGCCTCCCCGGACGGGAGATTACGCCCGAAGTGGTGCGTGAGGCCGACGGCCTAATCGTGCGTACGCGTACGCACTGTGACGAGCGGCTTTTGGCCGGCTCGCGGGTCAGAATGATCGCTACGGCGACCATCGGTTTCGATCACATCGACCTCGATTACTGTCGTCGCCACGCCATCGAGGTGGCCACGGCGGCTGGTTGTAATGCCCGCGGTGTTTTGCAGTGGGTGGCAGGAGTGCTGGTGTTCCTCTCCCGCAAGCAGGGCTGGCGCCCTTCGGAACGTACGCTGGGCGTGGTGGGCGTGGGACACGTCGGATCGCTGGTCAAGGAGTATGCCGAACGGTGGGGTTTTCGGGTTTTGTGCTGCGACCCGCCGCGTGCTGCCCGTGAGGGATTTCTTTCGTTGTCGGTGGAACAGTTGGCGGAGAGGTGCGACATCCTGACCTTCCATACGCCGCTGGATGACTCGACCCGCCATCTCTGCGGGGCAGAGCTGTTGGCCAGAATGCCTTCGGGAGTCGTGGTGCTTAACTCTTCGCGAGGCGAGGTGGTGGATAATGAGGCCCTTTGGCGGAGTGGTCATCCTTGCGCCCTCGATGTTTGGGAGGGGGAGCCGCATCTGAATAGGGAACTGCTTGAGCGGGCCGAAGTGGCCACCAGCCATATTGCCGGCTACTCTCTGCAGGGCAAGGCCAATGCTTCGGCGATGGCGGTGGCGGCGGTGGCTCGTCACTTCGGGTGGCCGCTTGTGGGGTGGTACCCTGCCGAGGTGGAGCCCTCCCGCCCCTGCGAGGTGAGTTGGCAGGAGCTTTGCGGGACGATCGACCACTACTTCGATGTGAAGGGGGAGACGGCTCGTCTGAAGGCCTCGCCCGAGGATTTTGAGGCGATTCGTGACAGCTACTCCTATCGAAAAGAGTACTTCTGATGCGGGAAGAGATCAAGGGTGCGAAAAAATTTGTACCTTTGTCCCGAAACGTAATCCCAAAGGGAGAAAAAGGCGATATGCTCTACACCAAAATCATCCGACCGTTGCTCTTCTCGCTCTCTGTGGAGCGGGCGCATCACTTGGCCATCCGCCTGTTGCGTGTGGCCGGTGCCACTTCGTTTGGGCGTTGGCTGTTGAAGCGTAACTATGCGGTGGAGCACCCCTCGCTCGAGCGGGAGGTTTATGGCTTGAGTTTCAAGAATCCCATCGGCCTGGCTGCCGGTTTCGATATCAATGGCGAAGCCTTCCGCGAGTTGGCCCTGCTGGGCTTCGGCTTTGTGGAGGTTGGTACGGTCACGCCGCGTCCGCAGGAGGGTAACCCTCGTCCCCGCATCTTCCGTCTGCAGCGGGATGGGGCAATGGTGAATCGTATGGGACTCCCGAATCGCGGTTTGGAGTATCTGCAGGAGCAGTTGCGCGGGGATCATCACGGGGTCGTGGTGGGGTGTAACATCGGCTGCAACATCGACACTCTTCCAACCAAGGTGCCGACCGATTACCTCAAACTCTTCCGCAACCTCTATCAGTACGTCGATTATTTCACCGTCAATATCAACTGTGACAACGGAACACAGGACTCCGTGGCCCCCTCCACCGAGCGTCTGCTCCAGATCCTGAACCCACTCTTCGATTTTCGACGCGGACAGAATCAGTATCGTCCGATTCTGATGAAGATATCGCCCGATTTGAATAATGAGGAGGTGGATCGTATGGCCGATCTGATGATCGACACTCCGCTTGATGGTATTGTGGCGGTGAGTGGCACCAACAGCCGTCAGGGGCTTGAGACGAGCCCCTCGGCCCTGACCAAGGTGGGGAGCGGTCGTTTGAGCGGAACTCCTCTGCGGGAGCGGGCCCTGGAGGTGGTGCGTCGTATCTATGACCGAGCCAAAGGAAGCTACCCGATTATCGGGGTGGGTGGTATCACCTCGGCCGAGGATGCCCGGGCGATGCTCGATGCCGGAGCTTCGCTGGTGCAGCTCTACTCGGGCTTTATCTACGAGGGTCCTGCCGCAGCCGGGAATATCTGTCGGGGGCTGATCCCCGCCGAGCCCGCCTCTGAAAGGGAGGGGGAGGAAGTGAATTAAAATTAGCGGAGTGCGTTCGGTGCTCCGAAATCAAAAAACAGCATATTATGCAGGCAACAATCATAACCATCGGCGATGAGATCCTGATCGGACAGATCGTCGATACCAACTCCGTATCCATCTCCCGCCATCTGAATCGCGCCGGTATTGTGGTGCGTGAGCGGGTCTCGATTGGCGATGAGCGAGAGGAGATTCTCTCGACCTTGCGCCGAGCCCTTGTCTCCAGCCGCGTGGTGATTCTGACCGGCGGTTTGGGTCCGACGAAGGATGATATCACCAAAAAGACGCTGGCCGAACTCTTTGGCTGCGGAATGCGCTATGATGAGCAGGTGGCGGTTCATGTGGAACAACTGCTGGCCGCTCGCGGGGTCGCCTTCAATGCCCTGAATCGGGGCCAGGCCGAGGTGCCGACCGCCTGCCAGGTTCTCTTCAACGCCCACGGAACTGCCCCCGGAATGTGGTTTGAGCGGGATGGGCAGGTGGTGATCTCGCTGCCGGGTGTCCCCTTCGAGATGGAGCACCTGATGGAGGATCTGGTGATGCCGCGCTTGAAGAAGCGGTTTGCCCTGCGGTCGATCGTTCATCGGACGTTGGTGACAGCGGGGTTGGCCGAATCGATTCTGGCCGAGCGCATCGAGGCGTGGGAGGAGGCGTTGCCGCCCTATCTGAAGCTCGCCTACCTGCCCAATCCGGGCCAGGTGCGGTTGCGTCTCTCGGCCTATGAGGTGGAGGGAGAGGAGGTATCCCGCGAGATTGAGTCGCAGTTTGCGGCGTTGCGTCGCCTGATCCCCGACTATGTGGTGGGTTTCGAGGGGGCCTCGGTGGAGGGACTGTTGCACGAGGAGCTGATTCGTCGCGGTCTGACCCTTGCGACGGCCGAGAGTTGTACGGGAGGTGCCGTGGCTGCCACCTTTACCGCTCAGCCCGGAGCTTCGGCCTACTTTCTGGGTGGCGTGGTAGCCTACCAAAATGAGGTGAAGGAGCGGGTGCTGGGAGTCTCGGGTGATAGCCTGCGAGAGTATGGAGCGGTCAGCGAGGCGGTGGTGCGCCAGATGGCCGAGGGGGTTCGTCGTCTGACGGGAGCCGACTATGCCGTCGCCACCAGCGGAATTGCCGGCCCTTCGGGAGGAACTCCCGAGAAACCGGTGGGGACGGTCTGGATGGCCGTTGCCGGACCCGGGCGCACGGTGGCTTGCTGTCGTCAGTGCGGCACCGACCGAGGGCAGATCATCAAGCGTTCGACCGCCCTTTTGTTGCAGATGTTGCGCGAGGAGCTGGCTTGATGGGGAAGAGATTAAAACATAAAGGGCAGTCGATTGACTGCCCTTTATATTTAGGTGTGATCCTAAATAAATTGAGATGGAGTGGTGATTACTTCTTGGCGAAGAAATCCTTTACCTCGTCGTTGTGAACGATAGCCTCCTTGAAGATATAGGCACCGGTCTTCTCCGACTTAACCATCTTGATGCACTTCGTATACTGCTTACCGGTACCGGTCTTCAGTGTTGCAACTACTTTCTTTGCCATATTGCACTAAAATTATTTAATTTCGCGGTGTACGGTTACACGCTTCAAATAGGGGTTGTACTTCTTACGCTCCAGACGGTCGGGCGTGTTCTTCTTGTTCTTGGTGGTGATGTAACGCGACATGCCGGCTACGCCACTCTCCTTCTGCTCGGTGCACTCCAGGATTACCTGAACTCTGTTACCTTTCTTTGCCATTTCTCAGCTTCTTTTTAGTAGACCTTTTTGGGAGCGGCAGCCTCACGCAGAGCCACTGCAAGACCCTTCTTGTTAATAGTTTTCATACCGGCAGCCGTTACCTTCAGGGTAATCCAGCGGCCCTCCTCCTCCGACCAGAAACGCTTCGTCTTCAAATTGGGGCTGAAGGTACGCTTGGTCTTGTGGTGCGAGTGGGAAACGTTGTTGCCCACAATCGCGGTTTTACCAGTGATTTCGCAAACTTTCATACTTGTTTTTATTTAGTTAATGCCCATAAGGGGCTGCAAAGATAGAAATTTTTTTTCACATAGAGCCAAAACCCGAAACTATTTTCGTTTTTTTTTTGTTTTTGCTCCCTTTTCGCTACGGAATGGGGTGGGGATGGGGATCAAAACTCCCCTCTCCCAATTTGTGGTAGAGGTATTCGGGAGCCGACAACGCTTCGCCGTAGAAGACACGTGCTGCCACCTCGAACTGCGACATCGAGAACTCCAGATTGCTGGCTACGCTTCCCGTACCCGAAGGATCAAAGCCAAACCACATACACCAGCCATATCCCTGATCCAGAAGTCGTTGTGCATAGTGCTCGGGGAGCCGTTCCCGATGGTTCAACTCCAACGAGTCGCCCGTACAGTGGGCGTAGGTGAGATCTCCATAGGGGAGGGATGAGGAGGCGTAATCGGGGATCAGAATGTCGATGAATTCACTCTGGGGGTGGGTGATGCCGTCGATTACGACAGCCGGCAGGCTCTTCAAGGCTCCATACTCGAAAATCGAGACCTCGGTGGGCCAGGGGCAGTGTTCGCGCAGGGCTGTCTTCAGTTCGTAGGCCAGACGAGCTCCGGCACTCGAAGAGCGGCTGGTAAACCAGGGGTTGGAGAGGTCGGGCTCGGTTGAATACTCGTCGTCGAGGTTTACGCCGTCGAGGCCGTAGCGGAAGCAGACCTCGGCCACCTCCTGAGCCCAAAGGTGGGCCCCTTGGGGCGAGAGTTGTGCCAGGCCCGCCATATCGTGGTTGCCTAACAGTCCCAAATAGACCTTGATGCCCGCCTCGCGGAGGGGCTGCAGCAGTTCGTTGCTGTGGTCAAGCAGGGCCTGTACGTTGGGGTTGGTGTGGAGGTAGACGCGATTCTCCGAGTGGTTGTAGTTGATGTTGGCGGCAAAGAGCACCACTGCATCAAAGAATGGAGAACCATTGGCCAGCCGATACTCCAAGGCGTTGAGCGGATTGCAGTTATTAACCTCCAGGAAGAGGATTTGGCGCATCGTGCGCTCCCCCTTCTGGCGGATGATCCGAAGATCGATCCGTCCTTTGTCCGAGAGGGAGCCGTTTCCTGCCACCACCGTTGCGGTGAGTGAGAGGAGGTAGGGCTGATCGAACTCCAACTTCGAGCCGTCGATGGTGAGGCGCAGCCCCGAGAGGATCTGCTCTCCAATTCCCAGCTGTAGGGTGGTCGGGTGGGTGACAACCTCCGACAGATCCTCCATTCGAGGATCGTTGCCTGCGGTGAGGGTGTGGTCGATTCGGATCTCAACCTCCTCGGTGGCGGGGCGATTGGCCGTGAGGCGGAACGAGAGGCTCTCCTCCATCGAGGAGAAAATCAGCTCTTCGTCTGCCCCCTCCCAGGCCAACGAGAGGGTCAGAGGCACCCCTTGAGGGGTTGGCTCCCCCTCCGAAGAGCACGCCACAGCTCCGAAGATGAGGAGAAATATTCCGAAAAAGAGTTTTTTATTCATCGCGATTTTTTGTAATCAATTGAAATATGGTGGAATATTTACGAAATATCCAAGAAACACAAAACCGCCCTTTTAGGGGTCGGTTTTATGGGGTCAGGCCTTTCGGTCTGGGCGCGGGGATTACTCCAATTCGAGTGTAGGGCGGAACTTCACGACCCGCTTGGGAGCGATCTTAACGGTGGCTCCGGTACGGGGGTTACGGCCCGTGCGGGCAGGACGAGTAGCGACCGAGAAGGTGCCCAGTCCGGCCAGGGAGAGTTTGTCGCCTTCGCGCAAGGTTTGAATCGTGGCGTTCACTACGGCGTCGACTGCCCGCTTGGCTGCCACTTTGCTGATGCCGGCCTCCAGGGCGACCGACTCAATGAGTTGAGCTTTGTTCATAATTTGAAAGTTTGGGCCCCGAAAGGGGAGTCCTGTGAGGCTCGAAAAGCGGAACTTGTTGAGCCTCTTTGAGTAAGAGTTTCGACAAAGATAAGATAAAAAAATCGAAAGATGCAACTTTTTGACCACTTTTTTACTAAAATGGCCCTGGCGGTAGTTGTGGCAGGGGTTAGCGTAAGGTCTTGTAACTCAAGATGTGCCACGAAATGGCGGCGGCCAATACCAAAAAGAGGAGCGAAAGAGCCCAGTGGCGTGCCACCCCGAAGGCGCAGTAGAGGAGCGAGATCCAGACCATCGAAACCGAGATCACCTTCACGCGCAACGGAATGGCGCGGTGTTCGCGGAAGTTGCGGATGTAGGTGCCGAGTTGCGGGTGGTTGAGCAGGGCATCATAGAGCCGTTTCGAGCTGCGAAAGTAGAGGGCAGCGGCCAGCAGGAGAAAAGGCGTGGTGGGGAGCACCGGCAAAAAGATGCCGATGATGCCCAATCCCAGGGCAATGGAGCCGAGTACAGCCAACAAGATCTTCATGGCGTGCAAAGGTATTATTTTTTTGCCTATTTCCTCGTTGTTGCACTCGGTGAAAGGGGTAAAAAAGAGCAAAAATGGCAGGAAAAGATCGAAAAAGGCAATAAATTAAGGTGCAAGTCGTTCGGAAATAAAAAATTATGTGTAACTTTGTGCGCTTATACGCACTTTAAAAGGCAAAAGGCAACAAAAACAATGAAGCAGTATTGGATGAAACGACTGGTTTGGATGGTACTCGCAGGGCTGATGGCAGGCTGTGCGGGGAGTAATGCCATCCTCAAAAGCGGTGATCCCGATCTGATCTATAAAACGGCAATGGAGTATCACGCCCAGCAGAAGTGGGCCAAAGCCTCGACCTTCTTCGAGAGTGCTCACCACTACTACCAGGGAACTCCGCGAGAGGATTCGATCCTCTTCTACAACGCCCACAGCAAGTACAAGAATCGTGACTACGATACGGCTGTCGAACTTCTGGATCAGTTCCGCCGCCGATTTGGCCGTAGCGTATTCATCGAGGATGCCGAGGGTATGCACGCAATGTGTTACTACTTCCTCTCGCCGGGGCCCAAACGCGACCAGACGATGACCTCGCAGGCCATCATCGCCATCTCGGAGTTCATCTCCCACTATCCCGATAGCGAGCAGGTGCCCAAGTTTCAGCAGATCAACCAGGAGTTGGTGGAGCGTCTGCACGAGAAGAGCTACCTGAATGCCTATACATATTATAAAATCGGGCGTTACAAGTCGGCCATCGTGGCGTTGAAGAATGCCTTGAAGACCTACCCCGAGTCGCGCTTCCGCGAGGAGATTATGTATCTGATCGTCTCGTCGAGTTATGAGCTGGCCCACAACTCGGTGCTCTCGAAGCAGGCCGACCGCTACCTCTCGATGCTGGACTCCTACTACTCCTTCAAGTATGAGTTCCCCGAGTCGAAACACCTCCGCGAACTCGACCGCTATGCCCGTGAGGCAAAGGATTATCAGGATAAGAACAGTAAGGAACAATAGATAACGAACAACAATATGGAGATCAAGAAGAACATTCCCAACAACACCATCACGCGTAAGCTGGTGGATCTGGACAAGGAGACCGGCAACATCTATGAGACGGTGAACATCATCGCTCGTCGTGCCAACCAGATTTCGACCGAGCTCAAGACCGAGCTTAACCGCAAACTCTCGGAGTACTCCTTGCCCACCGACACGATGGAGGAGACCTTCGAAAACCGCGAGCAGATCGAGATCTCGCGCTACTACGAGCGTCTTCCGAAGCCCGTCATCATCGCCACCGAGGAGTTCCTCGACGGTGAGATCGACTACAAGCGAGCCTAATTCCCTTTCGGGAGGCTCCCAAGCCCTGTTGCTGCCCCGAAAATGCCTTTTTGACAGGGTGTTTCGGGGCAGGTATTTATTTAGAGAAAAACCAAAGAGAGATTATGCTGGCAGGAAAACATATTTTGCTGGGTGTGACGGGCAGTATTGCGGCCTATAAGGCGGCATCGCTGGTGCGCCTTTTGGTGAAGGCGGGTTGTGAGGTGCAGGTGGTGATGACCACGCTGGCCAAGCAGTTTATCACCCCTCTGACAATGGCCACCTTGTCGAAACGACCCATTCTGGTGGAGTTCTTTGATCCCGAGAATGGAGCCTGGAACTCGCACGTTAAACTCGGAGAGTGGGCCGATTGTATGCTGATCGCCCCCGCAACGGCCAATACGTTGGCCAAGATGACCTGGGGTGTGGCCGATAACCTTCTTCTGACCAGCTACCTCTCGGCCCGTTGTCCGGTGGCTGTGGCTCCGGCAATGGACCTGGATATGTATGCCCATCCCACCACCCAGGAGAATCTGGCACGCCTCCGTGAGCGCGGTGTGCGGGTTGTGGAGCCCGGAAGCGGCTTCCTGGCCAGTGGCCTGGAGGGAAAGGGACGTATGGCCGAGCCCGAACAGATCGTCGCCTTTTTGGAGGAGATGTTTGCGGCCGACGAAAAAAAAAAGAGCCTTGCCGGTAAGCACCTCCTGGTGACGGCCGGCGGTACGCGCGAGGCGATCGACCCCGTGCGTTATATCACCAACCACTCCACCGGCAAGATGGGTTATGCCCTGGCCGAGGAGTTGGCCGAGCGAGGAGCTCGTGTGACGTTGGTGAGTGCCCCCACCCGCCTGGAGACGCCCCGCGGGGTGGAACGGGTGGATGTTGTCTCGGCCGAGGAGATGTATGAGGCCTCGGTCAAGGTCTTTGCCGAGGCAGATGGGGCTGTTATGTGTGCCGCCGTGGCCGACTATACCCCCGCCAATGTCTCTCAAACCAAGATCAAGAAGTCGGACGACGACCTCTTCATTCCCCTGAAGCGTACACGCGACATCGCCGCCGAGCTGGGCCGCGAGAAGGGAGACCGCCTGCTGGTGGGTTTTGCCCTGGAGACCGACCACGAGGCGGAGCACGCTGCCGGTAAGCTGGAGCGCAAAAATTTTGACTTTATTGTTCTAAATTCGTTGCGTGATGCCGGGGCCGGCTTCGGGGTTGATACCAATGTGGTGACCCTGATTGACCGTGTCGGGGTCGAGAAGCTACCCCTGCTCTCAAAGCGCGAGGTGGCCGCCCGTATTGTCGATAAGATCGAAAAGTTGATACGATAGCTATGCTGCGCCGCCTCTCTGTCGAAAATTTCGCCCTGATTGAGCATCTGGAGCTGGAACTGGATCCCCGTCTGAACATCCTGACGGGTGAGACGGGTGCCGGAAAGTCGATTCTGCTGGGGGCCCTGGGCCTGCTGCTCGGCAACAAGAACGACGGTTCGGCAATGAAGGATGCTACGCGCAACTGCGTCATCGAGGGAGACTTCGATTTACGGGGCCTCGGTCTGGAGCCCCTCTTTGCGGAGAATGATCTCGACTATGAGGAGCAGATCACCCTGCGACGCATCATCACCCCCTCGGGCAAGAGTCGCTCTTTTGTGGGCGATCTGCCAGCCCCCCTCTCGGTGGTCAAGGAGTTGGGCGGCCGCCTGCTCGACATCCACTCCCAACACCAAAATCTGATTCTGCAGTCGGAGAGTTTCCGCACGGAGGCCCTTGATACTCTCTCCGACAATGGGGAGTTGCGTGCTGCCTACCGCGAGGCCTATCTGCGGATGGGAGAGTTGCGTCGTGAGTTGGAACGTCTGCAGGAGGAGGCTGCTGCGGGTCGTCGGGATGAGGAGTGGCTTCGCCATCAGGTGGAGGAGTTGCAGGGGGCCAAGCTCAAGGAGGGCGAATTGGCTCAACTGGAGCAGGAGCAGGCCATCCTGGCCAATGCCGACCGCATCAGCGAGACGCTGGGCGGCCTCTGTCAGACGATGGATGAGGAGGAGAGTGGCATCCTGCCCCGATTGAAGGGGCTGGAACTCTCGTTGCTCCACATCCGCGAAAGCTATCCCGAAGCGGGGGAGTGGGCCGAGCGTCTGCGCTCCGCAATGCTGGAGCTGAAAGATATTCACGTTTCGGGTGAGCAGGCTCTGGAGCGGGTGGAGGCTGATCCGGAGAAGTTGCAACGCATCGACGACCGCCTGGCTCTGCTCTACTCCCTGATGCAAAAACACCGCGCCGCCAATCTCGAGGAGCTCCTGGAGCTACGCGACCGCTATGCGGCGCAGTTGGCCGCCATTGAGCACAGCGATGAGGCCCTGCGCCGAGCTGAAGGGGAACTTCATCAAGCCCGTAAGGAGGCTCAACGCCTGGCTGAAGCCCTTCACGAGGCACGCCGAGAGGCGGCTCCCGCCTTTGAGGAGGCAATCCTGAGTACCCTGGCCCAGCTGGGAATGGCCGAGACGCGTTTTGTTGTGGCCCTGGAACCGACCCCCGATCTCACTCCTACGGGAGGCGATGGCGTGGAGTTTCTCTTCACGGCCAATCCGACCGCCTCACCGCAACCGATCGGCCGTATCGCTTCGGGCGGTGAGCTCTCGCGTGTGATGCTTGCCTTGAAGGCTCTGTTGGCCCGACGGATGCAACTGCCCACCATCCTCTTTGATGAGATTGATACGGGTGTTTCAGGCCGTATTGCCGATGCGATGGGTCGCATCATCAGCGAACTCTCGACCTCGATGCAGGTGGTCGACATCACCCACCTGCCGCAGGTGGCTTCGAAGGGCGAGAGCCATTTTGTGGTCTATAAGGAGGGGGGACATACCCATCTCAAACGCCTCTCTCCCGAGGAGCGTACCCTTGAGATTGCCAAGATGCTCTCGGGAGCCGAAATCACTCCCGCCGCCCTCGAACAGGCACGGATCCTGCTTCAATAGGTTTTTTGAGAGAAGGGGAGGTATCCCTCTAAATCCGGAAAAAGCAAAGCCCGTCGAAGCTCCCTTCGGCGGGTTTTTCTCTTTGTCGGGGGAGAAATGGCAGGAAAAGCCGAATTTTGGCCGAAAGGGGTGTGAGCGGCTTGACATTCTTAAAAAATTTGTCTATCTTTGCGCCGTGTTAGGGAAATAACAGTAATACACATACAATTAAAATCAACGCATTATGATTTATTCACACGAAGTGCAACATATGTGTTGCGTAAAGAAGGGTGCCACGCACGCTTCGGCTCCCATTCCCGAGGAGGGCAAGTGGGTACGTGCCAAGGAGATTCAGGACATTTCGGGTTTCACCCACGGTATTGGTTGGTGTGCTCCCCAGCAGGGTGCCTGCAAGCTGACCCTCAACGTAAAGGAGGGTATCATCCAGGAGGCTCTGGTGGAGACCATCGGCTGCTCGGGTATGACCCACTCGGCCGCTATGGCTTCGGAGATTCTGCCCGGTAAGACGCTGCTGGAGGCTCTGAACACCGACCTGGTGTGCGACGCCATCAACACCGCAATGCGCGAGCTCTTCCTGCAGATTGTTTACGGTCGTACGCAGTCGGCCTTCTCGGAGGGCGGTCTGGTTGTAGGTGCCTCGCTGGAGGACCTGGGCAAGGGTTTGCGTTCGCAGGTAGGTACGATGTTCGGTACGCTGGCCAAGGGTCCCCGCTATATGGAGATGGCCGAGGGTTACTGCACCCGTATGGCTCTCGACGAGAACGACGAGGTGATCGGCTACGAGTTCGTACATATGGGCAAGTTTATGGAGATGGTCAAGAAGGGTACCCCCGCTGAGGAGGCTCTGGAGAAGGCCAAGGGCTGCTATGGCCGCTTCAAGGAGGCTGCCAAGTACATTGACCCCCGTCAGGAGTAATTCTTACCACGTTTCACGACGTTACATCACGAGAAAACGAAAAAAATAGAAAAATATGGCTAATTTGTTTGAAAGTTATGACCGCCGCATAGAGCACATCAATGCGGTATTGGCTCAGTACGGAATTAACGGTGTGGAGGATGCCAAGGCGATCTGCGATGCCAAGGGTATCGATCCCTACACGATGTGTAAGGAGACGCAGCCCATCTGCTTCGAGAATGCAGCCTGGGCTTATGTGGTAGGTGCTGCCATCGCCATCAAGAAGGGCGTGAAGTCGGCTGCCGAGGCAGCTGAGGCCATCGGTGAGGGTCTGCAGGCCTTCTGTATCGCCGGCTCGGTAGCCGACGACCGTAAGGTGGGTATCGGCCACGGTAACCTGGCTGCCCGTCTGCTCCGCGAGGAGACCGAGTGCTTCGCCTTCCTGGCTGGCCACGAGTCGTTTGCCGCCGCCGAGGGTGCCATCAAGATTGCCGAGATGGCCAACAAGGTACGTCAGAAGCCTCTGCGCGTGATCCTGAATGGTCTGGGTAAGGATGCTGCCAAGATCATCTCGCGTATCAACGGTTTTACCTATGTACAGACCGAGTTCGACTACTACTCGGGTGAGCTGAAGATCGTGAACGAGACCGCCTACTCGAAGGGCCTGCGTGCCAATGTACGTTGCTACGGTTCGGACGATGTTCGTGAGGGCGTAGCTGTAATGTGGAAGGAGGATGTCGATGTATCGATCACCGGTAACTCGACCAACCCCACCCGCTTCCAGCACCCCGTAGCCGGTACCTACAAGAAGGAGCGCACGCTCGCCGGCAAGAACTACTTCTCGGTAGCTTCGGGTGGTGGTACGGGTCGTACGCTGCACCCCGATAATATGGCCGCCGGTCCCGCTTCGTACGGTATGACCGACACGATGGGCCGTATGCACTCGGATGCCCAGTTCGCCGGTTCGTCGTCGGTTCCCGCTCACGTGGAGATGATGGGCTTCCTGGGTATGGGTAACAACCCGATGGTAGGTGCTACCGTAGCCGTAGCCGTAGCCATTGCCGAGGTGATGAAATAGTCCTTCGAGGTGATAAGCGGTCCCCCGAGCCGCTGACCCTAAAAACAACAACGGGTGGTACGTAAGTATCACCCGTTGTTGTTTTTGCTGCTTGTAGCAGAATCGTTGTCCGCCCAACCTGCTTTTGTTTTCCTTGCCCTGCAAGTGAACTTGCTCCAAGGCATAAAAAATAAGAAGATGTCGAAAGACATCTTCTTGTTTTTGGTTAGTCGGGATGACTGGATTCGAACCAGCGACAACACGCCCCCCAGAATTAAAATTCATTTTTAGATATTTGTGTAATTAACTTTATTTTAGTATATTTAACTGATGTACAAAGTGTTACAATTTGGATTTATTTGAATGTATTTCGATTTCGCGTGTTCCATTTATGTTCCACTACTGTATTAAGTAGTTAAAAGTATATGTAAAGTTAATAATTGTTTATCATAAAAACATTAATTAGAGAGTAGAATGGCATATTCTATACGATTCCCTCGTCGCCACGACAGAGCGACAAATGATGGTCTTTACGCCATCAGGTTATGTGTAACAAAGGATAAAAGACGTAAATACATCGCCCTCGGCTACTTGCGTCCCGCATTTGGTACAATATGCCATAGTCAGTTCGTTTTAAGGGTTATTACTTCAATACACGATACTTGCCGATGATGGGCAGATCCTTTGCCCGTCCGTTCAGCACATTGATGATGCCGATAATGGCAAATATGGTAAAGCCCACATAGAGCAGGTTGATGATACTGCTGCACATCGAGTAGATGCTCCATAGTCCCAAACCTTTGTAGAGGATGGCACGCAGGATGGCGGTAACGATACCGTCGGCGATGCTGTAACCAATCATTGCCAACAATAGCACCACTCCCTGATTGGCGTGATAGCGAACGAACGGCGAGTGCTTGGCTGCAAATATCGGTACCAACACCAGAATGCCGAAGTATGAGAGCAATGCCATCACCTTGTTTGCCTCCGCATCAGTCTTGTCATACTCAGCCGAGTGGTCGGCTGTATTGCCTAACTTCTGAGCCACCGAGTCGATGGTCTGTGTAGCCTGTTGCAACTTCTCTTCCGCTGTGGGTTCGGGTTGCACGGGCTGCTGAGGTTCGGGCTGAACCGTTTCGGGTTGAGCCACCTGTAAAGCCGCTCCGCAAGCAGGGCAGAACTTTACACCCTCGTCAATCTGGTTTCCACATTTTCCGCAATATGCCATAGTAGTAGAATTTATTGTTTATGGAATGTTTGAACATGTATATCAAGTCCGTAAGTCCCTTCTGTCTTGCCAGAGAAACTCTTCCTGTACTTTACATTAGCTAAGACCCACTGACCATTGTAAGGGTATGCAAAGCAGAATGTAGCACCGTCTTTTCCCCACTTCTTCATTTCGCCCAATTCTGAGACTTCATCACGAACCTTATAATCAAGTGTGTTCACTTTGTACAGTTTACCATCTTCCGAAAGCGATTTCAACTTGGCAAAAAGTTTACGGCAATATTCATCATAAACCTTATCGCTGAAAGGCTCTCTATCATCGCCATATCCGAAGAATGTAGTGGCTTTTGTAACTCCATTAGCGTCGGTATCGTTTGAATCTGTAATCTCTCTTCCGAAACTTGGTACGATGTCAGCAGATGTCAACCCTGCAAAAGCGTATCTTTCTCCTACGCTAAGATTCGATGACTTGGTTGTCTTCGCTTCTTTTTTCACTTCGGCTGTTCCTTCCGAACCGTCCTTCTTGGCATTACCGCCACCGCAAGCCGTCATTAACACGAGACTTGCCAAACACATAATTGTTATAAATACCTTTTTCATATTCGTAAGTTTTAAGGGTTATTATTTCTTTTTTGCTCCGCCCATCATTTCGAGCAATGAATTCAAATCTTTTGCTTGATTGCCGGTATTACCTTTGCCATCACGGGCAGATTTTGCCTCCTTCATAAAGTCTCCCAATTTATTCAAAGCATCAGCATCACCTTCCATTGAGCTTTTCATCAGTCCATTGATAACATCCATCATTGCGTCCATTGAAGTACGACTCCATCCTTTGGGAACAATGAAGTTTTCGGCTGACATAGGTGTGAATCTAACTCCGGTCATTACTTCCATCCGTGCATCTACATGGTTGTACTTCTGCACCGGATGACGCATCTTCTCGGATTCCCATACATCATAACTATATCCGCCGTCACCCAAGCTGGTCGTACCTGCTGCGGTTATCTTCGAAGCATCCTTCTTTACAACGAAATAATGTTGGCAACTTACGCCCGAAATCACTTCTTCACCTCTGAATGTTTTTTCGGTTGTATTCGAAATGCTTTCAAGTTCAAAACTAAGCAACTATTTTGTTTTTCCTCGCATCT
>JAZSCB010000005.1:0-136203 GCA_045602705.1 Alistipes sp. | reverse complement strand
GGCATTCTTACCCTGGGGTGCACCGTTGAAAGAGGTACGAACCGTCTGCAGAGTGATCGTATCACCATCCTTCAGACCGGCAGCCGTGTACTGCTTCTGGGCTACACCGTCGGGAGTCAACAGACCATAGATCAGCACCTCACCCGTCTCATCCTTCAGATAGAAGTTACCATGGGTGGTGTTGTAGGTGCCGGTGATGGTACCCGTCAGCTCATAGACCGTTGCATCCTCGGCTGCTGCCAGGAACTCGGCAACGGTAGCCTTCACGGGGGCTGCGGGAGTCTCGGGCTCTTCAGGAGTCTCGGGAATCACGGGATCACCCAGATTGAGACCCTCCTGCTCCACCAGCTCATAGAAGAGGTTGAGCATAGCACCCTCCTTCTCCGTATCGTAGCAACCGAACGAGCCATAAGAGGGCTCATACTGCATATACTTACCCTTCTCGATGTTCGTAACCTTGAAGGGCTCGATCGGGTCATTGGAGAGAGCGTCAATGCTCCAAAGGTAGCTGTAGTCGGCCTTCAGTTCGGCAGCCAGGTTGAAGCTGTCGTAGGTGCCCGACATATAGACATAGCGACCATCGGCCTGACGAATTACATAGCCACCCTCCACTGCATCGATCTGGAAGGCATTCTCCAGCGTCTCCTGACCAATCAGGCCATCGGCATCAAGATCACCGTCCGTTACGCTGAAATAGCCATAATTCTTCGAGATGGGCAGAGCCATCTTGTAGCTGTCATCGGTCAGCATCAGATAGGTCTTACCGCTGACAATCTCCTCTGCGCGCTTGAAGTTGTAGGGATAGACCTCGGGGGCAGCAGGCTCCTCGGGAGCGGTAGCCAGGTTAATGCCGAATACCACAGCACGACCGGCCGTATTCGAAGCAGCCGAGAAGGAGGCATCGGTCGAGAACTCGATCACCGAAGTCTTGGTCAGGCCCTTCAGCTCCAAGGTGTAGAGATCATTAACCGTGACACCCTCGATGGTATAGGGCTCCACGCTCGACACACCGGGGTTGGAGGCCAGCTCAAAGGCGGCAGCCTCACCACCATCCACACGCACGTAGAGGGTTGCGGTCTTGCCCGACCAGGCCAGAGCGTAGAACGAGAGGGTGTTGTCGCCCTCATAGTTCAGCTCCTGCGAGGCGAACAGACCGGCCTTCTTGCTCGAACCGAGTTTGAAGCCTGAAGCCTCCTGGCCATTCACACCGTTGTTGGTGAAGGTGTAGAGGGCATTCTCGGAGAGGTTGGAGGTGCAGGCAAAAGGCCACTGCGAGGTAAAGGGACCCGTAGCGAGCTCAACAGCCTTCTCCCAGGTAAGGTTCACATAGATATTCTCACGCATCACATTGAATACGATGACATAGGTACCCTTCTCGGGGACAACGATGTTGGCACCATCCTGCGTAAGGCCATAGTTTACATTCTGCTCTACTGCCGTCGACTCATTCAGACCATAGTTTACATCCCAAGCCCCATTGCAACGGAACTTGAACTCGTCACCGGCCTCCAGGTCGAGCTCTACCGTGTAGTACATCGAGGTCTCGCCGACCACGAACTCCATCGGATAGTCGTTTGTCCAATCCGACTCGGCGAAAGAGCCGATCAGTGCCCAATTGTCATCCACCTCCGAGAGCAGAGCCACCTGCATCGTCTCCTCGAGGGAGTTCCAGGTGATCTGGTAGGTACCCGAAACGGTTACATAGATGTTGCCACCCTTGTCCATCACAGGGAAGAACTCATCCGAGGGGGTGAGCATCTTGCGCTGATCGACCGTCTCAGCAGCCCAACCACGGTTCTCATCCCAGGCGTAATCCTTGCGAAGTTTGAAGCCCTGACCCTTAAACAGGGTTACCTCGGCGGTATAGAGACCCTTCTCATAGGCCAGCACCACGTCGGTATTCCCCTCCGGAGAGTAGCCCCAACCGTTGAAATCACCAACAATGCCCCAGGTCTCGGCAGCGGGAGCATCGCCCACCTGCACAAACTCCAGGTTGCCTCCCTCGGCCCAGTCGTTGATCGTCCAGCTCACCTCGATCTGCTCGGGAGCAGGCGTAGGAGCAGGCTGCAGCGTCACAGCAGCGGTGTACTTGCAGCCGAGAGCCAGAGTCATCTCACCCTCAATCACATAGTTGTACTCGGCACCCGAAACGGTGGTCACCTTCAGCGTAGGATTCACAACCGTCTGCTTGGGCAGGATCAGCGACCATACGGCATCGCCCTCACCCGTAACACCATAACCGGCCTTCATCGAGGTAGTGAAATCATCCTCAGGCTCCGAAATAAGGATGCCGCCACGATCCAGCTCGTCGGAAGCTTCAGGGCCGCAGTTGATATAGAGGTAGTTGGTAGGGCATACGTTACCCAACTCCACGGAAGCAATCTCCTCACCCAGCTGGTTGTCCAATGCAAAGTCCACACGGGCATTGACACGTCTGTAGTTCAGCACCACGGCCTCGGAGGTCGAGTTGCCGACATAGGTCGTTACCATCACGTCGGCCGAAGTGTAGGCCTCGTGAGTGGTCTGATCCGTCGGCAGGTTGAGCGGATAGATATAGTTACCGTCGCAACCCGTATAGTTCGTGCTATAGGGGTAAACCGAAACGAAGACCAGCTCCGCCTCATCCTCGGGCCAATAGTAGGTCTCGGGAGCGGTAAACTCACCGGCGGCGTAGGTGAAGCAGGCGTTGTTGATGTAGAGCAGGTCATCAGCCGTGTAGGCGAGCAGGCTCACGGCATCGCCCTCCTCAAACGAGGTACCGGCTACGCGGGAAAAGTCGCCCAACTGGGCCGAAATCTTGATCTCTTTACCCTTCTCCAGACCCGGAGTCTCCTCCACGTCGGGATTCTGGCACGCAGTCATCGCAAAAGCTGCGACGAAGAGCGTCAAAAACGAAAATAATCTTTTCATACGTTGTTATTTTTTGGTTTTTATTAGTTCTTTGATCTCAAAAGCTGATTTCGTGAATTGCTTATTTCTCCAGAACGTAGTCATAGAGGACCTCTCCGGAGTTACCGGCAACAGCCAGTTGCAGGGAGTTATCGCCGATGCCGACCACACGAGCCTCACTCCACTGCGAAGCCAGCACCACATCTGCGGGGTTGTGGAGGATGTTGGCACCATCGAGTTGGAGGGTACGCTCCTCCAGCGTGAAGAGACCCACCTCCAGGGTGCCGGTCTCATAGTTTCTCACCTCAACCTGACCCGTAGCAAGGTTGAAGCGCATCGTGCCGAGAGCGGGATCCTCCTCAAGCACCCAACTCTTGCCCGTCAGCAGGGTCAGCAGGGTATAGTGAGGATCCGTGAAAGTAACAGTTGCCAACTCGTTCCAAGCGCCAATGCTCCAGGAGACAAGAACCTCCACAGGCTCGGGTTCGGGATCAGGGCCGGGACCAGGACCAGGGCCGGGACCGGGACCAGGGCCGGGGGTCTCGGAAGGCTCCAAGGTGAGCTCAGCCGTGGCACACTTGCCGGGCTGGAGGGTGATTCCCTCCTCAAAGGTATAGGTCAGCTCCTCTCCCGAAGCGGTTACAACCACCAACTCGGGATTGAACTCCTGCTCGGGCAGGATGGCGTACCAGGTTGAGAGGGTACCCTCGACCTCTCCAGCCGCAGGCTGCAACGATGCCGGAGTGGCGTTCTCCACCGTGGCATAGCGAATGGCGGGATTTGCCTCAACCAAATCGATGGAACGATTCACCTCAAGCACAACGCCCTCCAGGCTCAGCGAGGTGATCTCCTCACCCAGCTGGTTGTCGATTTTAAGCTCTACCTGGGCCATTCGGTGACTGAAACGAAGGGTTACCACCTCATCGGTGGGGCGACTGCCGGACTCGGCAGTCATCTGATCGGCGGCCGTGTAGTTGGCACGCGTACGCTGGTCTGCAGGAAGCGTAAGCTTCTGCGTATCATAATTTTTAGCCGAAGCATCGTAAGGATAGTAGGCAACCAGCAGAGCCATCTCCTCCTCGTTCTCGTGCCAAGTGAGTTTCTGGGCACTCTTCAAGAGGTTATCCTCCCAAGTAAGACAACTATTCTCCACATAGGGATCATCGGTCTGGACAAAGAGACCTACCTTGTCACCCTCCTCAAAAGCAGTAGCAGTAGCACGGGTGAAGTCACCCACGGTGGCCGTCAGTCGAATCTCTTTGGGCTCCTGGGGCTCAGGTTGGGGTTCGGGCTCGGGAAGCTGATCACACCCCACCATAAAAGCAGCCGAGAGCAAAAGCGCAAAACAGGTATAGAGTCGTTTCATTGTTTTGTTGTTTTTTCAGGTTGCCCCACCCCGAGCAAGATGGTTCGAGGTGGGATATACCTAATATTATATATAAGACAAGCAACTTAATGATACAGCAATTAACGGGTAGCAGGCACCTGACCGGCAGTCATCGCATAGACAAGAGCAGCCTCCAGGTCGAAGTAGATATCGTAATAACCCGTCGTAGGAATTGCCATATCGCCACTGCCGCCACCGGTAATCACCGAGACTGCCGTGTTGGTCGAGATGGTGGCACCACCGCCATCCAGACCATAGTTCTTGGAGTCGTCCCAAACCCCGTTGGCACGAATCTTAAAGGCCTCGCCGGCATTGAAGTAGATGTTATAGGCGACAAACATCCCCGTAGCGGCATCCTTCGACATCACCACGTCGGTTGCCCAACCCGAGGCCGAGAAACCGCCAATCACGCCCCAGGTATCCTCCGAAGGGGCATCGGTCGAACCCGTATAGCTCTCGGGATCCACCTCCTCGCCACGATTCGAGTAGATCTTATAGTAGTGGGGGCCGTTCAAGACAACACCCGTGATATCCTGTGTCTGGAACGAACCGTTGTTGAAGATGATGTTGATCGTCTTTCCTCGCATCGACTCATCGAACGTATAGACGAAGTACTCCACGCCATTGACGACAGCCTTCTCGGTGATAGCCACGCCGGGCCACGAACCTCCCGAGTAGTTGTTTGCATCGTCCCAGGCCCAGAGGTTCATATTGCTCCAAGCATCCTCCGAGTGGGCATAGAGTTTCAACTCATTGCCTTCGGCGGGCTCCTCCTCGTCGGGGTTGGAGCCATTCTCACACCACATCGTCAGCAAAAGATTCGAATAGAGGGGCGAGAAGGAGATGGTGTAGGTCCCCGTCACAGGGACAATGAAGTTGTTGCCTCCCTCGATCAGGAGATAGGGCGAACCCAGCAGGAAGGGCGGAGTCACCTCCCCATTGAGACCATAATTGAAGTCCCACGAAGCGTTGCGACGCACCTTGAACTCATCACCGGCTTTCAGCTCCACCTGGGCCGTGTAGGCCATCGTGTAAGCATCCTCCACCGAGAAGGTCATCTCCACGTCGCCGGCCCAATCGTTGAAGGAGCCGATCACGCCCCATACCTCGGGCAGTTTCTCCTTGAGCGTGAGCGACATCGTCTCATTAACCGTATCCCAGGTCAGCGTATAGCGACCGGCACCCGTCACCACCATATTGCCTCCATTGAGACACACGGGGAAAGATTCATAAATGGTTGCCAAACAGTTACGAATCTCACCATTTGCACCCGTGATGGCCGAGCCGTAATTCTCGTCCCACTTGCCATCCTTGCGAACCTTAAAGGCCTGACCCGTATAGAGGGTCAGATCGGCCGTGTAGAGACCCTCACCGAGAGCGGTCATCGCCTCATCGGCACTCCAAGCGTTGAAATCGCCCGTCACACCCCAATTCCCAAGATCCGGCTCAACCACGGGATCATCCCCATCACCACTCTCTTCGCGGTGGAAGTTGAGCTCCTTGTCGGAGGTCCACTCGGTCACGGTCGTCGTGAAGTCGGTGGCTACGCTCTCCGACGAGAGGGTAATCGCAGCATTGAGCTGCTTGCCCGAGACAAACTCCACAGCCTCGGCCAACTCAAAAGTATACTGCTTGGTTGCTGTGGTGACAATCAGTTGGGGCTTGGCCGTCTGGGGAGCTACAATGGCCACCCACTGCGCCTCGGAACGGGTGGAGACGGGGGCCATCTTGATGGTACCCGCCGTACCCTGTGCCTCGGGAGCAGCCTGCGTCTCCAGATTGAACTTCACGCTGCCCAGCACACCGGCCAGATAGAGATCCACGATCTCCTCACCCAGCTGGTTGTTGATCGTCACAGCCACCTTCGAGAGTTTGTGTGTGAAGGGGAGAGCCACCGCCTCCTCGGAGGGGGCTGCCGTTGCAAGGGCCGACATCAGATCCGATGCCGTGTAGAGAGCGTGGGTCGACTGATCGGCATTGACCGTAAACTCCACCTCATACTGCCAATGATCCACCACATCCGACCACTCGGCCTGATAGGGATAGTAGGCCGCCAGGGTCGAGGTATAGTCGGCAGTATACCAATAGTACTTGTCGTTGTCGGTCACCACCCCGTCACCATCGAGATCGCCCGTGGCAAGATTACCCGCCGAGTCAGCCACGAAGAGACCATTCTCGATGTAGTTTCTCTTGGTATTGTAATCCGACGCGAGGTGCTCCATCGAAAGGAGCAAATAGAGACCCACCCGGTCGCCCTCCTCGAAGGCTACATCCGTAGCACGGGTGTAGTCACCCATCTCGGCACGGAGCACCAGCTCACAGCCCTGCTCCTGGGGAGTCAGGCCGGTCGAGGGCTCCTCTACCTCATTACAAGCCGCCGTTGCCATCAGGGCAAACAGTGCGGCGAATAAAAAGTTGAGTTTTCTCATAAGTTTTATTTTATTTGTTTGTATTTGTTTGCGTTGCGACTCGACAAAAGAACTCCGAGCAAGCTATTTCCCATCAAAAAAATTCCGTTTGCACCTCTCCATAAGGAGAGTTCCCTCACGCACGCAGATGCGCGGACTGACAAATATAGGAAAATCCGTTCAAAAATCCAAATAATTTCGCCCCTTCAACCGCTCTCTTCTCCCGAATTTTCAAGCCTGTCAACAAGCTCTTTTCAATCCGCTCCGACCGTTTCAAACCCCCGTTTTATGAGAATTTCACTCTTTTATGAACAAACCCTCTACCCCTGTCCAAAAGCGTAAAACTCTTTTCGTTCTCCTTTTTGTTTCATAGATTTTGCCGTTTGAATTTTTATGCTTACCTTTGCGGTCCCTTGCGTACGCGCGAGGGAAACAATTTCATTATTAACCTTTTAACGAGCGATTGTATCGCAAAACAATTTTTCCGAAATGGAGAACAAAAATTTGATGAACGAGAATTTCGATTGGAATGCGTTCGAGAACGACCTGGGTGTATACAACCAGTCGAAGGAGCAGATTGCCGAGGCTTACGACAAGACTCTGTCGAACATTGCCGTAGGTGAGGTGGTTGAGGGTACCGTAATCGGTATCACCAAGCGCGAGGTAGTAGTGAACATCGGCTACAAGTCGGAGGGTATCATCCCCGTTGCCGAGTTCCGTTACAACCCCGATCTGCAGATTGGTGAGCAGGTAGAGGTTTATGTTGAGTCGGCCGAGGACAAGAATGGTCAGCTGGCCCTCTCGCACAAGAAGGCTCGTCAGCTCAAGTCGTGGGATCGCGTAAACGAGGCTCTCGACAACGACGAGATCATCAAGGGTTACATCAAGTGCCGCACCAAGGGTGGTATGATCGTCGATGTATTCGGTATCGAGGCCTTCCTGCCCGGTTCGCAGATCGACGTGAAGCCCATTCGTGACTACGATGTTTACGTTGACAAGACGATGGAGTTCAAGGTTGTGAAGATCAACCAGGAGTTCCGCAACGTAGTGGTTTCGCACAAGGCCCTGATCGAGGCCGAGCTCGAGGCTCAGAAGCAGATCATTATGTCGAAGCTGGAGAAGGGTCAGATTCTCGAGGGTACCGTTAAGAACATCACGACCTACGGTGTATTCGTTGACCTGGGTGGTGTAGACGGTCTGATTCACATCACCGACCTCTCGTGGGGCCGCGTAAATCACCCCGAGGAGATCGTAGCTCTGGATCAGAAGATTCAGGTGGTTATCCTCGACTTCGACGATGCCAAGAAGCGCATCGCTCTGGGTCTGAAGCAGCTCCAGGCTCACCCCTGGGAGGCTCTCGACCAGAACCTCAAGGTTGGTGACACCGTGAAGGGTAAGGTAGTGGTTATGGCCGACTACGGTGCCTTCGTGGAGATCGCTGCCGGTGTAGAGGGTCTGATCCACGTATCGGAGATGTCGTGGAGCCAGCACCTGCGTTCGGCTCAGGAGTTTATGAAGGTAGGCGACGAGGTAGAGGCTGTAGTGCTGACCCTCGATCGTGAGGAGCGCAAGATGTCGCTGGGTATCAAGCAGCTGACGCCCGATCCCTGGGCCGGCATCGAGACCCGCTACCCCGTTGGCTCGCGTTGCCAGGCCAAGGTTCGCAACTTCACCAACTTCGGTGTATTTGTTGAGATCGAGGAGGGCATCGACGGTCTGATCCACATCTCGGATCTCTCGTGGACCAAGAAGGTAAAGCACCCCGGTGAGTTTACCCAGATTGGAGCCCAGATCGAGGTTGTTGTTCTGGAGATCGATATCGAGAACCGCCGTCTGTCGCTGGGTCACAAGCAGCTGGAGGAGAACCCCTGGAACGAGTTCGAGAACCAGTATTCGGTAGATAGCGTACACGAGGGTACCATCATCGAGCTGGGTGACAAGGGCGCCGTTGTATCGCTGGGTGAGAACATCGAGGGCTTCTGCCCCTCGCGTCACCTCACCAAGGAGGATGGCACCACCCCCAAGGCTGGTGAGAAGCTGAGCTTCAAGGTAATCGAGTTCTCGAAGGCTACCAAGCGCATCACCCTCTCGCACGTTCGCGTATACGAGGAGGTAAAGCGTGCCGAGATCGCCCGCGAGAAGGACGAGAAGCGCAAGGCTGCTGACGAGACCAAGTCGTCGGTAAAGAAGATCAATGCTTCGGTTGAGAAGACCACGCTGGGCGACATCGCCGGTCTGGCTGCTCTCAAGGAGGCTATGGAGGCTGCCAAGAAGGAGGAGTAATCCATCCGGCAACCGACAAAAGGCAGGGGATCCCGCAATGGGATCCCCTTTTTTGTTCGCTGTATGAATCCTCAATCGAGGGGGGGCAAACAGAATCAACAAAAGGTGAGAGGGAGGCGAATGTAATAAGGCTGCAACAATAGGATCGGGGAAAGCGGTTCGACTTCGGAGATTCTCTCCCCTCCTCTCATAAAAACAAAAAACAGAAGGGAGCCTCGGCTCCCTTCTGTTAAAAATCTCCCGTCGGAGAGACTACAAGTGCTCCATCGTATAATCGAGCATCTTGATACGCACGTTGGCCATATCGTCGGGCATCATCGAGTGGTTCTGATCGGGATAGATCATCATATCATAGCGAGCACCATCCCGATTGAGACGACGAGCCATCTCCATCGTATTCTGTACGTGTACATTGTCATCCCCCGAGCCGTGAATCAGCAGCAGACGGGTCTTGGGTGAGAGCTTCTCCTCGAAATTCAGCGGCGAATTCTCGTCATAGCCGGCAGCATACTCCTGGGGCAGGCCGTTGTAGGTCTCGGTATAGACCGAGTCATAGTAACGCCACGAGGTGACAGGGGCTACCGAGATGGCCATCTTGAAGAGCCCGTGGCCCTTCAAGGCACAACTCAACGACATAAATCCGCCATACGACCAGCCGTAGATACCGATGCGGGCTGCATCGACATAGGATTGAGCCGCCCAATAACGGGCAAAGGAGAGCTGATCCTCCACCTCACGGCGACCCAGATCGCCATAGGTCTGCTTCTTGAAGGCCTCCCCACGGAATCCGGTACCACGGGCATCGACACACGCCACGATGTAACCCTCCAGGGCCAGGGCCTCGGTCCAATCTCGACGCCAACGATCAGCCACCTCCTGCGAACCGGGGCCCGAATATTGGGTCAACAACACGGGATAACGCTTCGTCGGGTCAAAATCAAGGGGCTTCACCACCCAGGCATTGAGCTCGTCTCCCCGCTCAGTGCGGAAGGAGAAGTACTCACGTAGCGGCACAAGGCCCTCCTTCACGGCCTCGTGGGCAGGAGAGGAAGGATTCGAAAGAGAACGCACCACCTCACCCTTTTCACCCTCGCAGAGGGTAATCTCCGTAGGACGATTGCCCGAGGAGTAACTATCAATGAAGTAGCTCATATCGGCACTCGGCAGGATGGCGTGCCACCCCTCACCCGAGGTGAGACGCAGCCGCTTTTTTCCACGCAGATCGACACGATAGAGATCTCGGCGCGTGGAGCCCTGCTCGGTGGAGGTGTACCACACCCCGCGCTTCGAGGCATAGACCAACTGTGTCACCTCCCACTCGCCCGAGGTCAGAGCACGCAGACGTCCCTTCTCCAGGCTGTGGAGGTAGAGGTGCCACCAACCGGCGGTTGTCTCCTCTCGTACGATAAAGAGATCATCGTCCACAAAGTGAATCATATCGCCAATCGGACGCTCGACATAGCGGTCGGAACGCTCCGAGTAGATGATCTGCTGCACATCGGGGCCATCCACCACCACCTCAAAGAGACGCTGGCGACGATCCACACGATAGAAGTAGAGCTCTCCACGAGGAGTCCACCCCAGGTTGGGGATATACTGGTCGCTCTCGGGACCCGTCTCCACACAACTCTTCTCGCCCGTAGCGAGATCGATTACCCAAAGCGAGATCACCGAGTTGCGATCACCCGCCTTGGGGTACTTGAAGGTATAGGCGCGGTTATAGAGCTCTCCATCGAAGCGCATCATTTCGAAGAGGGGAACCTCCGACTCGTCAAACTTCAGGAAGGCCAACTTTTGGCTGTCGGGCGAGAAGGCAAAGCCCTTCGTAAAGCCAAACTCCTCCTCATAGACCCAATCGGTCGTACCGTTGATGATGTGATTCCAGCGGCCATCATCGGTCAAACGAGTTGTCTGGCAACTCTCCAAATCAAAGATGTAAAGATCATTCAAGCTGGAGAAGAGCACCTTACGGCCATCGGGCGAGAAGCAGGCATCGCGCTTCTCCGAGATCTCGGGAGCCACCTCCACCTCGCGGCCATCCACCACGCAGAGCAGACGATCCACCCAAAACGAGTGGCGATAGATAGGGTGAGAGCCATAGCTGATCAGCATCGACCCATCGGGGGCCACCGTATAGTCCGAGACACCCTTGCCCGTCTCATAGAGGGTCTTACAGGAGCCATCGGCATAGTTCACCTGCTCGATGCGATCGCCCGCCAGGCGGGTAAAGTGGTCACCATCAGCCATCGGCACCACCATTCCGGCACGCGGAGCCTGCCCCCAGGCGGCATAGTGATTATAGAGTTCAACGGCCCGCTCGTGATAATTCCGGGCCGACACCATCCCCGAAACGAGGAGGAGAAGCAGAAAGGGAAAGAGTCTCTTCATTGTCTGTCGTTAGATCATTTGTTTCTGTTGGCAAGAGGGGAAAATCAGATATCATCCACCTTGAAGTCGTAGTTCAGTCGCTTTCCGGTCACGAACTTCGAGTTGTCCATACGGGTATTGAACTGGTCCACCGTCACCCGTTTCGAGACCTCATAAGGGGGCAGCAGCAGATCGAAGCCCAGGGCGTAGGCGATGGCCGACTCCAGGATGGCCACCAGGGCGGCACGGTCGATCTCGCGCTTGCCAAAATCCTTGGCCCGCACCAGCGTCTGACGCTTGCCCTCCACGAAGAAGCAACGCTCACGGTTGATGAAGAGACGACCAATCAGGTAGCCCTCATCGGCACTGCGGTTGAACTTGAAGGAGTCGGAGAGGAAGTTGTAAATGTTGATCACGCCACAATAGGAGTTGTCATTATCACCCTGCACATAGGGATTCTCCCAAATGACGTGGTTCGACTCAAACTCAAAGACATTGGTATGCATCTGGAAGATCAGCAGATCGCTGGCTACCTGGAGCTGCGCCTCAAACTTGCCGCGGTCGCGGTATTCGATGCGGACCCGCTTGTCGAGCTGTCCCTCCATATCATCCTCCATCTCGGAGGCCATCTCGAGCAGGGCCTCCTTCAAATCGTTGAAAATTGCGAAGGTGTTGTCAAAGACCTTCTGTTTGAGCGCAGACTTCTTGATGATCGTCTCCTCGATACGCGCCCGAAGCGATGTTGCATTCATTGTTGTGTCAGGTTTATCGTTTAGTAGCGGATTCTCACCTGCGTCCCGGCCTCAAAGTGGCTCTCCCGACGGCTCATTCCGTTCATCCGGCGCAGACTCTGCTCACGGATGCCGTATCGCTGGGCCACCGAGAAGCAGGTCTCACCCTCCACCGCCTCGTGGTGGCTCTTGGGACCGCGCCAATACTTCGCCTTGCGCTCCACATAGACCACCTCGCCGGTCAGAGGCTGGGCCTCCTCCTTCACACCATTGAAACGGCGCAGATTGCGGGCCGAGATCTGGAACAACTCGGCGATATGTTCATAACAATCCCCCTCGCGGGCCAGGACGTAGAGAATCCCGTTGTTACGATAGAGCGGATAGCCCCGATGGAGGCTGATCGACTCGGGCAGGCGGTCGGGCTCCACCCCTTCAGGCGAAACAGCCACCTCAAAGACGCTGCTCTGGTGCTCGAAACGTTCCCGCTCCTCCCGATCATCGTAGCGGCTTCCTGCATTATCAAAACGGTAGAGACGGCTCTCCTCGATAATACGGACCAACCGCTCGGCATAGTCGGGAGCCGTGGCATAGCCGGCGGCCTTCAGGCCCCGTGCCCAACGATGGTAGTCGGTCGAAGAGTAGGCAAAGAGCGAGTCATAACGCGGCTGGGTGGCCAAAAACTCGGCGTGATCCTCATAGGAGGCCTCAACCGTGGGGTAGGCCCGAAAACACTCCCCCTTCTCATCATCGTCGTGATAGACCTTAGCCCCCGTCCAATTCTTCTTACACTTGATGCCGAAGTGGTTGTTTGAGGTGCGCGAAAGGAAACTGTTGCCACAATCCGACTCCAAGATTCCCTGGGCCAGGGTGATGCTGGCCGGAATGCCATACCGCTCCATATGGGCCACGGCGATCGCAGCATAACGCTCGACATATTGTTCCCTACTCTGTCGCTTTACCTGCTGGGCAGCCGAAACCCCAAAGATTGTCAGTCCCAACGTCAGAAGCAACCCGATGAAATATTTTGCTCTCATTTTTCCTATTTATCGGACGGCCGTCACCCATAGCCGAGCCATAAGTTTTGCACCGTCCCGTTTTTTTGTTACCTTTGTGCAAAGATAGGAGTTTTTGGAGAAATAAGCAAGACCGCTCCGCCACATAACTCTCCCCAAAAACAGGCAATTTATACTATGAAGAGGTTACATATCATAACACCGGTGAAAGATTCCATCGAATCGACCCTCGATACCATTCGGGCCGTGATGGCATCGAAGATCACCGTGCCCTACACCTACACAGTCTACAACGACTTCAGTACCCCCGAAAACAGTGCGCTGCTGGAGCAGTATGCCGCCGAGTATGGCTTTCAGCTGGTTCACCTGGCCGACCTGACCGACCACCCTTCGCCCAACTACCTCCTGGTGTTGCAACGCACTCGCCACCTCGCCCTCGAGGCTGAGGCTGCTCTGGTGCTCGTCGAGTCGGATGTCATCGTCCGCAAAGAGACCCTCCAGGCCCTCTTCGATGGAGCTGCGGAGCGTCCTGACTGTGCCATTGCCGCCTCCGTGACGGTGGACGATCAAGGGGAGATCAACTACCCCTATGAGTATGCCCGCGGCGAGAAGCCCGGCATCCACCCCACCCGTCGCCACTGCAGCTTCTGCTGCTCGCTGCTCACCCCCCGCCTCCTGGAGGCCTGTGACTTCGACCAGCTGAATCCCAAGAAGCATTGGTTCGACGTGCAGATCTCGCACGAGGCTCTCGACCTGGGGCTCCAGAACTACCTCTTCACCAACCAACCCGTCATCCATCGACCCCACGGCAGCCGCCCCTGGAAACTGCTCAAGAAACAGAATCCGCTGAAGTACTACTGGCTCAAACTGACCAAGGGTCTCGATAAAATCTAACCCCGATGAAACATCTCGTAGAAGTTGTCATCCCGGTCTATACCGAACGGCTGAATGGCCCTGCGGAGGCCTCGTTCCTCCACAATGTAGCACTTCTGCAACGCCACCCGTTGCGTCTGCTGGCCCCCGAGGGGCTCGATGTGAGCTACTACATCGCCCACTGCCCCGCCCTGGAGGTGGTGCGCGTCTCGCCCGAGTGGCTGGGGCGCAACGGCATTGCCGGTTACAACCGAATGATGCTCTCAAAAGAGTTCTACCAACTCTTCTCCGAAACGGAGTACATCCTCATCTGTCAGACCGATGCCTGGATCTTTGAGGATCGTCTGACGGAGTGGTGTCAGGGCGGATACGATTACGTCGGTGCACCCTGGCCCAAGCGCAAGATCTACGACCTGCTCCCCGTCTGCCTCTACCTGAAGCTCCGCAAGGCCCTGCTGGGTCGCCGCAGACCCCTGATGCGTCAGGACTACTTCAATCGTGTGGGCAACGGCGGCCTTTCGCTACGCCGCATCGAGGCCTTCCTATTGGCAGCCGACCGCTACCAACAGGAGATCACCCACTTCAAGACCCACACCGGCATTGTCTACAACGAGGATTGGTTTTGGAGCCTCATCCCCCGCGAATTCCGCTACCCCACCTTCGAGGAGGCTCTGGGATTCTCTTTCGATGCCCACCCTGCCCTCTGCTACAAACTTGCCCAAGAGCAACTCCCCTTCGGTTGCCACGGCTGGTATAAGAAGCGTAACCTTCCCTTCTGGCAGGAGCGGATCAAGTATTAATCCCCTCAACAAAAAATATGGGTTCCCAACCGGGAACCCATATCTCTTTTTCGGGGTAGCAATCGCTATCGCCTCTTTTTAGCCTTGTTTTTACGCGCCTCTTCAGCCGCTTGACGAGCCGCCTCGGCACGCTCCTCACGCGCCCGAATATCGGCATCGGATTCACGACGGAATCGAAGGGTCAGATCGGGTTGCGAGAGCGTCAAGAGCGAATCGGTCAGCTCCTCCACCACCCACATTTCGCTGAATGGCACCGAGTTGCCGCCTCCGATTGTAGCTCCGCTCAATCGAATCCCTTCGGGCAGATAGTCCCACTTCTCAAAGGCGATGGTCTGCATTCCAATCGAGCGGGCCAGCCCCTTCGGCAGAAGTTCCAGCCCCATATCCAATTCAGGCTCATCGCGCTCCAGCCAACGACCCACCAGACAGGCATAGAACTCATCCACCTCCACACGAATCGGCGAATCGGAGCCTTCGAGCGAATTCCCCTGATAGTAGAGGGTCACGGGAGCCCCCGGAATCAGTGCAGCAGGCGCACTCACCTCCAGAGTCGAGAGCCGGAGTGAGGTCTTTTGGCTACGCCCCTTCTCATCCGTGGTCTGGAATTGCAGGGTTGCCAGCGAATCCACCCGATCCAGGTAGACCCCCGAGAGGCTTCGCAGCTCCCCCTCACCGCAGGCCGTAAGGAGCAACAGGCCGAAAAGCAGCAGACGACGCATTGCAGCGACTACTTTTTCGAGCGAATGTAGTTGTCAATGGCTGCGGCAGCACGACGGCCGGCACCCATCGCCAAAATCACCGTAGCAGCACCCGTTACAGCATCACCACCAGCAAAGACACCCTCACGGGTCGTGGCTCCCTCCTCCGAGGCAACCAGGCAACCGCGACGGTTGGTCTCCAGACCTCCGGTTGTCGAGGCGA
Source organism: Alistipes sp. (assembly GCA_045602705.1). Lineage (GTDB taxonomy): Bacteria > Bacteroidota > Bacteroidia > Bacteroidales > Rikenellaceae > Alistipes. The sequence continues at coordinate 120,531 of JAZSCB010000005.1, read as the reverse complement.
TCAACGGGTTGGGCGAGGTACCCAGTGCCATAATCACCACGTCGCAGGCCACATCAAACTCCGAATCGGGCTTCACAACGGGCGAACGGCGGCCACTCTCATCGGGTTCACCGAGCTCCATCTCCACGCAACGGATGGCAGTTACCCAGCCCTTCTCGTCGCCCAACACCTCCACGGGATTGGTCAGCATACGGAACTCGATACCCTCCTCCTTGGCGTGGTGTACCTCCTCGACACGGGCGGGGAGTTCGGCCTCCGAACGACGATAGACGATCACCGCCTCGGCACCCAGGCGCTTGGCCGTACGCACAGCATCCATCGCCACGTTACCACCGCCGACAACCACCACGCGCTTACCGACATAGATCGGCGTATCATACTCCTCATCAAAGGCACGCATCAGGTTGGCTCGCGTCAGGAACTCGTTGGCCGAAACCACACCATTCAGGTTCTCGCCCGGAATTCCCATAAAACGGGGCAGACCGGCACCCGAACCGATAAAGACGGCATCATAGCCCTCCTCATCAAGCAGCGAATCGACCGTCATCGTACGGCCCACCACCACATCGGTCTCCATCTTCACACCCAGACGGCGCACATTCTCAATCTCGCGCTCCACGATCTTCGTCTTCGGGAGACGGAACTCGGGGATACCATAAACCAGCACACCTCCCAACTTGTGGAGTGCCTCAAAGAGGTTCACCTCATAACCCAGCTTGGCCAGGTCGCTGGCACAGGCCAGGCCCGACGGGCCACTACCCACGACAGCCACCTTGTGACCATTGCGCTCGATGGCCGCCACCTCCTCGGGGTTTTCGAGCGACCAGTCGCCCACAAAACGCTCCAGCTTGCCGATGGCCACCGGCTCACCCTTGATACCCAGCACGCACGAGCCCTCACACTGACTCTCCTGGGGACATACGCGACCACAAATCGAGGGGAGCGAGCTATCCTGGTGAATGGTAGCGGCAGCCCCCTTCAGATCGCCATCCTTCAAGGCACGAATGAAGTCGGGAATATGGATATTGACCGGGCAGGCCTGCACGCAACGGGTATTCTTGCAATCTAGGCAGCGGGTAGCCTCCAACATCGCCTCTTCGCGGCTGTAGCCGTAGCATACCTCCTCGAAATTGGTTGCCCGCACCAGCGGGTCTTGCTCGCGCACGGGAACGCGGGGAATCTTATTTGCCATAACTCTCTCTCTATTTATCCAATCCGACTTTGCACTTGTGGCCAGCCTGACGCTCGGCATAGATTGCCGCAGCACGCTGCTCCTGGGTGCGATACATACCCTGACGACGCATCGCCTCGTCGAAATCAACCTGGTGGCCGTCGAACTCGGGGCCATCGACGCAGGTAAAGAAGGTCTTGCCACCCACCGAGACACGGCAGGCACCACACATACCCGTACCATCCACCATCAAGGCGTTGAGCGAAACGATGGTCTCCAGATCATACTTCTTGGTGGTCAGGCAGACAAACTTCATCATAATCATCGGGCCAATGGCCACGCAGATATCATACTGCTTGCCCTGCTTCTCGATCAGTTCCTGAATGAGGTTGGTCACCAGGCCGTGGAAGCCCTCCGAACCATCATCGGTGGCGATATAGAGGTTGGTAGCAACACGGCGCATCTCCTCGGTATAGATCAACATCGACTTGGTCTTGGCACCGATAATCACATCCACCTCCACACCGTGGTCGTGCAACCACTTCACCTGGGGATAGACCGGAGCGGTACCCACACCACCGGCCACAAAGAGGTAGCGACGCTTGCGCACCTCCTCCAGAGGCTCCTTCACAAAGTCGGAGGGGTGGCCCAACGGACCGGCAAAGTCAGCCAGCGCATCACCCTCCTCCAGGACACAAAGTTTCCGGGTCGAAACACCGAGAGCCTGCGTAACGATGGTTACCCAGCCCTCCTCGGCGTGGTAGTCGGCAATGGTGAGGGGGATACGCTCGCCCTTCTCATCCACGCGCACAATGACAAACTGTCCGGGCTGGGCCGAACGGGCTACACGCGGGGCCTCGATACGCATCAGGCAGATACCCTCAGCCAGGATTCTCTTCTCTAAAATCGTAAACATTTCGTCAGTTTATTTAGGTTTTTCTTTGCTTCTTCTTGTTTGGGACAGTTCTGAAATTCAAATATAGGCAAAAATTTTCACATTCCGGCCTTTTGGACCGCTATTCGATCAAAATTGCCGAAACTCGTACCCGTCGCACCGGATTTTCGGGATCGTTGGTCACAATCGTGATGCACCCCACACGGACTCCATAATCGAAAGCCCCCGTATCAAGCAGAGCTTTCACGCGCAAGGCACGCCCCGCCGCCACCCGATCTCCGGGCTTCAGCGAAGAGGCGATACCCGATGTGCACTCCACCGCCCGCACCACCAATTCGGCATCTCCGGCATTGCGAAGCTCAAAACCTGCGCTCCGCCAGCCGTTGTCGATACGCTGCTCCCCCAACTTCACCGTCTGCGTATCGGTCAGGGCCCGCGAACTCCCCCACTCCCCGATCACCGAGGCGGGATTATCAACCACCAGCGCCTCTACCGTAAAGGGAATGCCGGTCGGACGACCATCCACCACCAACTCAAAGCGGTCGCGGATCGTTCCATAGCGACCGCTCGACTCCGGAATCTGCAGGGTGAGCAACAGCTCGGTCTCCTCCCCCGCCGCCAAGTGTTCCGGTATCTCCAGCCACAGAAAGCCGCACGACTCCCTATTCATAAAGGTGAGCCGACGGGGCTGCGTAGCCGTATTGACAATCCCGATACGAATCGTATGCGGCTCCCCCTGCGGACGATTGCCCATCATCAGGAAGTTGTTGGTAAGCCTCACCCCCTCGGCTACCGCCACCGGATAACGCTCCTCCACGGTACGCTCACGGGGCGTCACCGTACCCCGCACCCGCAACTCGGCCACGGCGCGTCGCGAGGCATCATAGATCACTAGAGGCTTATCGAAGGGACCGGGACGACCCTGAGGGTCATAACGCACCTCTACCGTAAATTTTTCACCCGGCAGGATCGGCTTTCGACTGTATTGGGGAGTTGTGCAGCCGCAGGTGGCAGTCACCGAGAGGATCACCTCGGGACGCTCTCCACGGTTCTCACCCTCGAAGATATGGGTTACTGCTCCCCCGTTTTCCGGAATTGCACCGAAATCGTGCTCCAAAACCGAAAATTTGAGCCCCGACTGGCCAAATAGATCCAACCAGCAGAGAATCAACAAAATAGATAGTATAAAGGTTCTTTTTGTCATATGCATCCGAGGACAAAGTTACATTTTTTTTGAAAATTTTTCGCAAAAATTTTGCAGGAATGAAAATTTGCCATATATTTGCACTCCGAAATGAGGGATGTACTTCCCGAGAGTTCTTAAAAAAGCCTGAATAGCTCAGTTGGTTAGAGCACATGACTGTTAATCATGGGGTCCTAGGTTCAAGTCCTTGTTCAGGCGCAAATGTGCGCGGGTTGCAAACAGAGAGGCCACAAGCCAATCGACGAAAAAAAGATTTTTTTTTCGAGGAAAGTTTGGAATTTCAAAATTTTGAATTACCTTTGCAGTCCCAAGCCTTTAATAAGGGAGCTTAGCTCAGCTGGTTCAGAGCATCTGCCTTACAAGCAGAGGGTCGGGGGTTCGAATCCCTCAGCTCCCACACGAAAATGAAGCCACTCAATTGAGTGGCTTTTGTTTTTGTGTCCGGTCTCAGGACGACCCTCCCCTCAACAACAATACGCCCCCTCCCCGCCACCAAAATAAAAAAAATCTGCCCGACCGTTGGTCGGACAGATCAAGGTATTGCCGGCAAGCCGAGCCCGCTACTCCTCGGTGGCCGTGAACGAGGGCTGAGTGATGGTCACCTGCGCCTGAAGCGTAAAACTCGAGATGGAGATCACTGCCTGACGCTCCACGCCCGACTCGTTGGGGGCGCAACGGATACGAACACCCTGTCGCCACGTCGGCAGGTCGCGGGTCGCGGGATAAGATTCGATCAACTGCTCGACGGTGATCCACCCCTCGGCAGGATAGCGATCGCCAGTCTCAAGATCCACCTCCCACTCGTAGTAGGACTCGCGGTAGTCGATATAGACCTCATCAATGCCGGTCGAGACAACGGGGATGACAAACGAGCCACCCTCGGGCTTTACGGTATAGCTCTCCTGCTCTAACCGAATCTCGGGACGATCCCAGATTACATCACTCTCACAAGCCGTGAAGGTAGTTGCCGCAACCAAAACCATCACAATCTTCCAAATTGCTTTCATCTCTCTCTTTTTTAGGTTGTTTGGGGTTATTCCCATAGTACAAATATACCCCCCCCCTACGAAAAAATCCAAATTTCACAAGGATTTTTTCGACTTTTTTTCTCATTTTTTCATCAACAGCCACCCTCTTCGGAGGTCAAATAGGGGTTCCCCTCCTCCGCAATCTCCCGGATGGATGCCTCCCTCTCAATTATTTTTAAGCTATGCTTAAACGCTGCCGGAATAATTTTTTTCGCTTCATTTATTTGGTTTGTTTTATAAACTTGTTTCTATTTGCAAAAGAAAAACAACCAAACCCTCCGCAAAAATGGAACAAGAAATTCAAAAATTGCCGGTCAAAGCGCAGCTGCTGCGACGCGTGGTGAGAACCATCCTGATTTGTATCCTGTTGATTTTGATCAACCGACTAGTAACCCCCGGAATGAAGTGGTCGCTGTGGATTACGGCCGGTCTGGCCATCGCATTGCTTTTTGATCTGGTGGACTTTGCCTTCATCCACAAAAACAGCGAACGCGAGAAGAAAAGTTAAACAGCCCAAAAATTTCCCAACAATGAAAAGCGAAAACCTCACCCCTGAAAGGAGCATTGAGTTGATCCTTGAGACCATCAACACGACACGGGCCCACGCCGAGCGAGCTGCCCATCGTCCCTTCTTGATTTGGGGCTACGCCACCCTCATTACCTCACTGGCTGTATGGTACGGCCTGACGACGACCCACAACCCTGCCTTCTTGTGGCTCTGGTGGATATTCCCACTGATTGGCTGGCTGGGAATGTGGCTCTTCTGTCGCAAAAAAGAGGAGCGTGCCCCACGCACCCACATCGATCGTTTCATCAGCCTCCTCTGGGCCACGCTGGCCGTAGCCGGAGGTGTGGCAGCCCTCGCCTCCTGGTTCTGACAGATCAGCATTCTCTTCTGCGAGGCCCTTCTGATGGCTTGCGGTACGGCCATCACAGGATTGATCCTGCGCTGGAGAGTGGTTACCGTTGCCGGTTTCCTCTCAATCCTGCTCACCCTCCTCTTTACCGTGGTTGAAGGGATTGATCAGTGCCTGATCTTTGCTGCCCTCTTCACCGTAATGATGGTGATTCCGGGCCATATCATCGGTTGGAACCTCAAACAAAAGGAGAATGCTTAAGCCACTCGATCCGCTGCTCCATTCGGAACTGCGCCTCGCCTTGATATCGATCCTGGCAGGGGTGGAGGAGGCGGAATTTGTCTACCTGCGAAACCGCACGGGAGCCTCGGCCGGCAACCTGAGTGTCCAGATCGACAAACTCCAGCAGGCAGGGTACATCTCCGTCGAAAAGGGGTTCAACGGGAAAAAGCCCCGCACGACCTGCCGGATGACAGAGCGGGGGCGCACCGCCTTTGCCGACTATGTGGAGGCAATTAAAGGTTATCTGAACATCGAAGGATAGGATAACCCCTGGGTACAAAAAAGCCACCCCGTCGATGGGGTGGCTTTTTTTGTTATCGGGGCTCACGAGAGTCGTAACGAGCCGCCACGGCCGACCAGTCAATCAGTGGCCAGAGGGCCTCAAGGGCCGCAGCACGATTGTTGCGGAAGTCGATGTAGTAGGCGTGTTCCCACACGTCGATGCCCAGCAAGGGGTGTAGCTCATAGCGTAGCGGATTACCGGCATTCGATTCGGCCAAAATCCTCAAGGAGCCATCCTCCTCCTCGGCGAGCCATACCCAGCCCGAACCAAAGAGAGCGAGGCAGGCGGCCATAAACTCCTCCTTGAAGCGTTCAAACGAGCCATACTGCCGCTCGATGGCCCGCAAGAGGGGTCCCTCGGTGAGGGGTCTTGCCTCGGGCGAGAGGGAGGCAAAGTAGAGGTCGTGGTTCCAGACCTGGGCCGCATTGTTGAAGAGGGGGCCGTCAGCCTCACGGACAATGGTCTCAAGGGTTGCATCGGCAAAGGGACTATTGACCAACAACTCGTTGAGTTTACGCACATAGCCGGCGTAGTGTTTGCCGTAGTGATAGTCGATGGTTTCGCGCGAGAGGGCCGGAGCCAGCGCATCGGAGGGATAAGGCAGCGGCTTCATCTCAAAGCGCGCCGCCACAACAGTCGTTATGGTTGCCATAAGCAGTGAAATTAAGGATAAAAAGGTTCGCATTGGTATCGTATTTATCCCGCATCCTGCAAAAAACAGGCCCAAAGTCTCTCCTCCTTCATCAATCTGCCAACAAGAGAGGCATCCGGCCTTGGAGAAAAACCTCCAAAACCCATAAAAACAACGATGGGCCGTACTCACCGTACAGCCCATTGTTGCTTTTCAGGATCAGCGGCCACAAGCGGCCCCTGGTCTATCCATTAGAGACGCTCCAGCTTCACCGTGAAGTGACGCATCAGCTCGGTCTCCCATACGATCTTCACACCGCGGGTGATCTCGTTACGACGGTCGTAAACGTTCTTCAGAGCAGCGGCGATTACATCCATATGGTTGTTGGTGTAGGAACGACGAGCGATGCAGAGACGCAACAGGTCAAGACCGCCAAAGCGGTTCTCACGCGTTACGGGATCACGGTCGGCCAGGATATAACCGATCTCGCAACCACGAACACCAGCCTCGAGGTAGAGCTCGATAGCAAGCGTCTGGGCGGGGAACTCCTCCTTCGGGATGTTGGACAATACCTTGTCGGCATCTACGAAGAGAGCGTGACCACCTACGGGACGCTGGTAGGGAATACCATACTCATCCAGCTTGGCAGCCAGGTACTGTACCTGCTTGATACGGGTCTCGATGGTCTCGAGCTCGGTATTCTCATCCAGACCGACAGCCAGAGCAGCCATATCACGGCCGTTCATACCACCATAGGTGAGGAAGCCCTCGAAGGGGATACAGAAACGCTTGGCACCCTCGTACCAATCCTCGTGACGGGTAGCGATGAAACCACCCATATTTACCAGACCGTCCTTCTTCGACGACATCGTCATACCATCGGCATACGAGAACATCTCCTTAACGATCTCCTTGATGGTCTTGTCGGCATAACCCTCCTCACGCGTCTTGATGAAGTAGGCGTTCTCTACGAAACGAGCCGAGTCAAATACCACACGCTTGCCATACTTGTCGGCGATGGCGCGTACATCACGCAGGTTCTTCATCGAAACGGGCTGACCACCGGCGGTGTTGTTCGTTACCGTTACGATGATAAAGGGAATCTTCTCGGCGTTCTCGGCCAGAGCCTTCTCCAACTTGGCGCAATCTACCTCGCCCTTGAAGGGGATCTCCAGCTGGGTGTTCTTCGCAGCATCAATCGTGCAGTCCAGAGCAACAGCCTTACGGAACTCGATGTGGCCCTTCGTGGTGTCGAAGTGCGAGTTACCGGGGATGATATCACCGGCCTTTACCAGGTGCGAGAAAAGTACGTTCTCGGCGGCACGACCCTGGTGGGTAGGAATTACATACTCAAAACCGGTAAGACGACCGATCGTCTCCTTCAACTCAAAGAAGGACTTCGAACCGGCATAAGCCTCGTCACCGGTCATCATAGCGGCCCACTGACGGTCGCTCATAGCACCCGTACCCGAGTCGGTCAGACAGTCGATGTATACCTGCTCCGACTTCAGCATAAAGAGGTTGTAGTGGGCCTCCTTGAGCCACTGCTCACGCTCCTCGCGCGTACTCTTGCGCAAGGGCTCTACCATCTTAATTCGATAGGCTTCTGCAAATGGAATCTCCATAATCTTTTTGTTTTTTAGAATTTATACTTTTTGTGGTTCATTTATTGGTTGGTCTGTCATCAATGCGACAAGGGGAGTCCCCTTGTCGCTGATTTCTCCTTACTCGGCCTGGCTCTGCTTGTAAGCCTCGATACCCGCCTTGAGGAAGTTCACGAAGTTCTCTACCTCGAGGTCGTAGCCGTGGGGCTCTACCAGATTCTCGCCGTTGGCACCCTTGAGGATGTAGTAAGGCTGGGCATTGACACCGTAGTTGGTCAATGCATAGTGCGAATTGATCTTACCCAGGCTCTTGAGGACCTTACCGCTCTCGGTGGTCACCCAGTCGCTCTCGGGAAGTACCGTCTTGTCATCCATATAGAGGGCAACCAGCACATACTCGTTGGCCAGGAGCTCCATCACGCGGGGATCCGACCATACGCGCTGCTCCATCTCGCGGCAGTTCACGCAGCCGTGGCCCGTGAAGTCGATGAAGATGGGCTTGCCTACCTCGGCAGCATAGGCCTCTGCCTCCTCCAGATCGAAGAACCCCTGCAGGCCGTTGGGCAGGTGGAGGAAGTCGCTGTACTTGCGCGTCTCACCCGAGGCCGGCGTATTGGGCGCAGCCACTGCCACGGCATTCTGGTTGATGACAAAGTCCTGCGAGGTCAAAGGAGGCAGATAGCCCGAAAGACCCTTCAAAGGAGCGCCCCACATACCGGGGATGAGATAAACCACGAACGAGAATACCACGATGGCCAGCGTCAGACGACCTACGCTCAGGTAGGGCATATCGCTGTCGTGAGCGAACTTGATCTTACCCAGCAGATAGAGACCCATCAGAGCGAAGACTACGATCCAAATGGCAAGGTAGATCTCACGGTCGAGCAGACCCCAGTGGTAAGTCTGGTCGGCAACCGAGAGGAACTTCAGACCGAGGGCCACCTCGATGAAGCCGATCACCACCTTTACCGAGTTGAGCCAACCACCGCTCTTAGGCATCTTCTTCAGAAGCGAAGGGAAGAGAGCCAGCAGCGTGAAGGGCAGGGCAAAGGCGATCGAGAAGGCGAGCATCGTAATAATGGGAGTCCAGAACTCACCGGCCGTCGACTTGATCAGCACCGAACCCACAATGGGACCCGTGCACGAGAAGGATACCAGCACCAGGGTCAGAGCCAGGAAGAAGATACCACCCAAACCCTTCGTATCAGCCTTCTCGTCGCTCTTGTTCACCAGCCACGAAGGCATCGTGATCTCGAAAGCGCCAAAGAAGGAGGCTGCAAAGACCATAAATACGAGGAAGAAGATGATATTGGGCAGCCAGTGCGTTGCCAGCCAGTTGAAGATGTCGGCCGTCACGGCATCACCACCCACCACGCGGGTAATGAGGATAATGGCGGCAATAGGCAGCGTATAGAGAGCCACGATGAAGATGCCGTAGAGTGCAGCACGCACACGACCCATCGTGGGGCCACCCTCACCCTTGAGGAAGTAGGATACGGTCATCGGCACCATCGGGAATACGCAGGGGGTCAGCAGTGCAGCAAAGCCCCAGAGAATGGCCTCCAGAATGTAGCCCCACAGACCCGAAGCAGACTTCTTCTCCTTACCCTCAAGCTCGAAGGTGAACTCCTCCTCCGAAGGGGGCAGGCAGCTGCCCTCGTTGCAGGCCATATACTCGACGAGTACCTTGACCTCGCACTTGGCCTCATTGACCTTCACCTTCTGCGAGAAGGCAACCAACTCCTCATAGTAGCCGATCTCCATCTCGTAAATATCGTCATAGACACGCACCAGGTCACCCTCGATCTCGAGGTCACCCTTCGTCTCTACCGACTCGGGCGTTGCACCCTCAATCGTGATCAGGGTAGCCACGGGACCACCCAGCTCATACTCGGCCATATCGTAGATGTGCCAGCCGGGCTGAATCTCGGCACGCACCTCCAGGCGATACTCACCGCCACCCAAATCCTCCACCGCGGACGTCCAAGCCACGGGGTGCTCCTGTGCCGTTGCCGTGAAAGTAACTACAGCCATAGCCAGCAGCATAATACGCTCAATCAGTTTTTTGATGTTCATTTCGTTTATAAAAGTTTATGGTTTCTTTCTCGTTGGGATTATAGTCGATATAATCGCACAAATATAGGCATAAAAAGTGGGATTCAGCAACAAATCACCCAAGAATCTTCCCTTTAGGTTCTCTTTTTCACCTCTGCGTTGCAGAGAGTCGAGATTCGTTGTTCTAAAATTCCCTTATTTTGCCTATATTTGTCCATTCATTCAAAAACAGGAAGTATGGATCTGATGGAACTTCGAGCCTGGGCCCTCTCGCTCCCCGAGGTGGAGGAGTCGATGCCCTTCGGGGATGATGTATTGGTGATGAAGGTTGCCGGCAAGATCTTTATGGCACTTTGGTTAGGGGGCGGCCATTCGTGTGTCGCCTTGAAGTGCGACCCCGACCGCGCCATCGAACTGCGCGATCGTTACCTCGAAATCACTCCCGCCTGGCACTTTAACAAACGCCACTGGAACGATCTCTACTATGACGGAGATCTGCCCGCCGAGGTGGTGCAACACGAAATCCGCCACGCCTGGGAGTGCACCGTGCGCCAAAACGTCACCCCCAAAGCCCGTCGCGAGAAATTGCTCGAAGCATTTCTTCAATTGGGAATGAAGGAGTTATAAAACTTCTCCTATACCCCTCTCAGATTTCATCCCTTTAGAAAACTCCTTGCTAATTTTAAGGAGCCGATTTTGTCATAACGCAGTTTACCCCGGATGGGATATACTTTGCGTATTTCCCATTCGGGGTAAACCAGGCAGGGCAAAAGATGCCCTATAAAATCGGCAAAAATTACATCTTCTTGCCTACATTGGTCTTCTTGGCAACCTTGGGGGCAGCAGCCTTGGCAGCGGCCTTGGGAGCAGCAGCCTTGGCGGCCTTCTTCTCGGCTACTACGGTAGCATCCTCCACGGCGTCGGTCGACTTCTTGGCGCGCGAACGACGGGTCTTGGGCTTGGCCTCGGCAGCAGCGGCTGCGGGGGTGATACCCAACGTGTAAGCCTCGTTGAAGTCAACGAACTCGATGATGCACATATCGGCAGCATCGCCCAGACGGAAGCCGGTCTTCAGGATACGGGTGTAACCACCGGGACGATCGGCAATCTTGGGGGCGATCGTACGGAACAACTCCGTAACGGCCTCCTTCTGCTTCAGGTAGGAGAAAACGATACGACGCGAGTGGGTGCTGTCGTCCTTCGACTTGGTAACGATAGGCTCAACAAAGCGCTTCAGGGCCTTTGCCTTTGCTACCGTGGTCTCGATACGCTTGTGCAGGATGAGCGACGAAGCCATATTCGAGAGCATCGCCTTGCGGTGACCCGCCTGGCGGCCAAGGTGATTGAAATTCTTATTGTGTCTCATTTAATTAGTCTTTATCAAGTTTGTAGATAGATACGTCCATACCGAACTTCAGGTTGAGCGAAGCGAGCAGCTCGTCCAGCTCGGTGAGCGACTTCTTACCGAAATTGCGGAACTTCAGGAGGTCGTTGCGATTGAGCTTCACCAGATCGCCTACCGTGTCGACATCAGCAGCCTTCAGACAGTTCAGGGCGCGAACGCTCAGATCCTGATCCGAGAGCTTGGTCTTCAACAGTTGACGCATATGAAGTACATCCTCATCAAACTCCTCGGCTCCATTGGTGTCCTCCATATTGACGGTAATCTTCTCATCCGAGAAGAGCATAAAGTGCTGAATCAAAATCTTGGCAGCCTCCTTCAAAGCCTCCTTGGGGTGAATCGAACCGTCCGTAGTAATCTCCAAATTCAATTTCTCGTAGTCGGTACGCTGCTCCACACGGTAGTCCTCGATCGAATACTTCACATTCTTGATAGGCGTGTGAATCGAATCGATCGGCAGAGTACCGAACTCGCACTCGGCAGGGGTGTTCTCCTCGGCGGGAACATAACCGCGACCCTTACCGATGGTCAGGGTCATCTGCATCTTGGTGTTGGGTGCGAGGTGGCAGATTACCAGCTCCGGGTTCAATACCTTGAACGAAGAGAGGAAGTTGGAGATATAACCTGCAGTGAGCTCCGTTACGCCGGCGACATTGATCGTGACCTTCTCGGCCTCCTGATTGTCTACCGTACGAATGAAGCGTACCTGCTTGAGATTGAGGATGATATCAATCATTCCCTCCTTCACTCCGGGTATCGCGGCAAACTCGTGGTCCACGCCGGAAACCTTGACCGTCGTGATGGCATAACCCTCCAGCGAGGAGAGCAGCACACGGCGCAGGGCATTACCGACGGTCATACCGAAACCGGGCTCCAGGGGACGGAACTCGAAGGTTCCGACCGAGGAGGTCGAGTTCAGCATAATCACCTTTTCAGGTTTCTGAAATGCTAATATTGCCATAATATTGAATTGGTTGATTAGTTACTACTTGGAGTAGAGCTCGACAATCAGCTGCTCCTTGATGTTCTCGGGAATCTCCTCACGCTCGGGACGCTGCAGGAACTTACCCGACAGCGTGGCGCCGTCCCACTCGAGCCAAGCGTAGCGGCTCTTCGAGGCACCGGCAACCGAGGTGGTGATAACCTCCAAACTCTTGGACTTCTCGCGAACCGATACTACATCACCAACCTTCAGAGCGTACGAGGGAACGTTTACCACGTTACCGTTTACGCAGATGTGGCGGTGCGATACCAGCTGACGAGCAGCAGCACGCGTAGGAGCGATACCCAAGCGGTAAACTACGTTGTCCAGACGGCACTCAAGCAGCTTCAACAGGTTCTCACCCGTGATACCACCCATACGGGCAGCCTGCTCGTAGGTACGTGCGAACTGCTTCTCGAGCAGACCGTAGGTCATCTTGGCCTTCTGCTTCTCGTTGAGCTGCGTACCATACTCCGATACCTTCTTACGCTTGCGGGCCAGACCGTGCTGTCCGGGAGGGAAGTTGCGCTTCTCCAGAACCGAGTCGGCTCCATAAATAGGCTCGCCGAAACGGCGGGCGATCTTCGATTTAGGTCCAATATATCTTGCCATTGTCTTTTACATTTTTTAAGTTAAAAACACGCTTTAACCTCCGACGCTTAGACGCGACGACGGTTGGGAGCACGACAACCATTGTGGGGCATCGGCGTAACGTCGATAATCTCCGTTACCTCGATACCGGCACCGTGGATGGTACGAACAGCCGACTCACGACCGGCACCGGGACCCTTCACATAGACCTTCACCTTACGCAGACCCATATCGTAGGCAACCTTGGCACAGTCGGCCGAAGCCATCTGGGCAGCATAGGGAGTGTTCTTCTTCGAGCCGCGGAAACCCATCTTACCGGCCGAAGACCAGCTGATTACGTCGCCATTCTCGTTGGTGATCGTAACAATTACGTTGTTGAACGTCGAGTGCACAAAGGCCATACCCTGGGCACCAACCTTGACAACCTTCTTCTTAACAGTTCCAGTTTTCTTTGCCATAACTCTCTATGATTACTTCGTTGCCTTTTTCTTGTTAGCGACAGTCTTCTTGCGACCCTTACGCGTACGAGCGTTGTTCTTCGTGCTCTGACCACGAACCGGGAGACCCAGACGGTGACGGATGCCACGGTAGCAACCGATATCCATCAGACGCTTGATGTTGAGCTGTACGATCGAGCGGCACTCGCCCTCAACCTTGATACCGAGATCGGCAATCGTCGTACGAATTGCGCCAACCTGCTCATCGGTCCAATCCTCAACCTTGATATCGTAGCTGATACCGGCTACGTCGAGGATCTGGCGAGCCGTCGAGCGACCAATACCGTAGATATAGGTCAGACCGATCTCGCCTCGTTTGTTTTTGGGTAAATCTACACCAACTATACGTGCCATAAATTTCTTCTTTCTTTAATTACTAAAAACATTAACCCTGGCGCATCTTGTACTTCGGGTTCTTCTTGCAGATCACGTAGAGCTTGCCCTTACGCTTCACGATCTTGCAATCCTCTGATCTTTTCTTGATCGATGCTTTTACTTTCATAATTTCAAGCAATCATTTGTTATTTGTACCTGAAAGAGATACGTCCCTTGGACAGATCGTAGGGAGTCATCTCCACTTTTACTTTATCTCCGGGCAGGATTTTAATGTAGTGCATACGCATCTTACCCGAGATATGGGCCGTAATCACGTGACCGTTGTCCAACTCGACGCGGAACATCGCGTTCGACAGAGCCTCGATGATGGTACCGTCCCGTTCGATTGCAGTCTGTTTTGCCATAGAAATCTCTATTTTTGGTTTTCAATTATATCGTAATCTGTCAAAATGTCCGGGCCCCCTTTGCGAATTGCCACGGCAAACTCGTAGTGTGCGGCGGGCTTGCGGTCTCGTGTACGGACGGTCCAGCCATCCTGGCGGTCGAAACCAATCGCTTTGTTGCCCATAGTGATCATCGGTTCGATACAGATAACCATACCCTCTTTCAAGAGCGGTCCTCTGCCGCGGGCTCCGTAGTTTGGAACACCCGGGTCCTCGTGCATTTTACGACCCAGACCGTGTCCCTCCAACTCCCGGACCACGCCATAGCCGAAGCTTTCGGCATACTCCTGCACGGCTGCCGAAATGTCGCCTACGCGATTTCCGGCCTTTGCCTGTGCGGTACCTCTATAAAGAGCCTCTTTGGTGACGGACATCAGCTGCCTAACTTCATCAGCAACTTCTCCGACGGCAAACGTATAAGCCGAGTCACCAACAAACCCCTTCATAAACGTACCAATATCCACCGATACGATATCACCCTCCCGAAGGATACATTTTGCAGACGGAATGCCGTGCACGACCACCTCGTTGACCGAGATGCAGGTTGCCGCGGGATAGCCCTGGTAACCCTTGAATGCCGGCAAGGCTCCGTGGCTGAGGATAAACTCCTCGGCCACGCGATCCAGCTCCAGGGTCGAGACACCGGGTTTGATATGGCGTCCCACCTCGGCCAGCGTACGGCTGACCAGCAGGTTGTTTTCCCTCAGGAGCTCGATCTCCTCGTCCGTCTTCAGATAGATCATTATAATGAATCTTCCTTAGCAAAACATTTTAGTGGCGACCCTGAATTCGTCCGGTCTTCATCAGACCGTCATAGTGACGCATCAGAAGGTAGCTCTCTATCTGCTTCAGAGTGTCGAGAACCACACCCACCATAATCAGCAGCGAGGTACCGCCATAGAAGTAGGCGAACGACTGCTGGATGTTCAGGAACTTCATAGCCAGGGCGGGCATAATGGCCACCAGAGCCAGGAAGATCGAACCGGGAAGGGTGATTCGCGTCATAATGCCGTCGATGTAGCTTACGGTCTGCTTACCGGGCTTAACGCCGGGGATGAAGCCACCGTTACGCTTCATATCGTCCGCCATCATTTGAGGGTTGATGATAATTGCGGTGTAGAAGTAGGTAAACGCAACTACCAGCACTGCCAGCGTGAAGTTGTACCAGAAGCCGGTCATATTGGCAAAGGCGGCTGCGAAGCCGGGGGCCACCGACTGGAACAACATCGGAATAAACATCAGGGCCTGGGCAAAGATGATGGGCATTACGTTGGCCGCATTCATCTTCAGGGGGATATGCTGATATCCACCACCATACTGCTTATTGCCGACGATACGCTTGGCATACGACACAGGAACCTTGCGGACAGCCTGCTGTACAGCGATCACAGCCATAAAGGCCAAGAAGAGCAGTACGAGCTCCAGCACCAGCATAATGGCACTACCGGTCGAGGTCGAGAAGCGGGCAGCAGCCTCGGCCAACAGGGCGTGAGGCAGGCGGGCTACGATACCGATCATAATGATGAGCGAAATACCGTTGCCGATACCCTTGTCCGTAATCTTCTCACCCAACCACATAATGAACATCGTGCCGGCGATCAGGATGGCGGTTGCGTAGGCATAGAACCAAGGCGTGGCACCGTATACGAAGGCTGCGCCCGAGGTGTGAGCCAGGTTGGCTACATAGGCGGGGCCCTGCAACATCAGTACGCCGATGGTCAGCAGACGCGTCCACTGGTTCATCTTGCGGCGTCCGCTCTCACCCTCCTTCTGCAGCTTCTGCACGGCAGGAATCATCATACCGGCCAGCTGGATGATAATCGAGGCGGTGATGTAAGGCATTACACCAAGCGCGAAGATCGAGGCATTACCGAATGCACCACCCGAGAAGACATTCAGGAGGCCCAAGAGGCCATTCTCCTGACTGCCCAACTGGTCGGCAAGGCCCTGCAGCGCGTTGGGATCAATACCCGGGAGCACCACAAAACTGCCCAAACGATAGATAAGAAGAAGACCCAGCGTGTAGAGAATACGTTTACGCAGCTCCTCAATCTTATAAATGTTCTTGAGCGTTTCAACAAATTTCTTGTTGGTGGCCAGCAAGGCGATAATCACCAGGATGACCGCACCAACTAAGAGATAGGCTTTCATAATTGTTTGAGTTTTGGGAATTACAACTTCTCTACGCTACCACCGGCGGCCGTAATGGCGGCCTCGGCGCTCTTCGAGAAGGCGTGAGCCTTCACCTGCAGAGCCTTCGTCACGGCACCATTGCCAAGGATCTTCACCTTGTCATTGCCCGAAACGAAACCAGCAGCTACCAGCGTCTCCAGGGTGATCTCCGTCAGGTTGTTCTTCGACGAGAGCTCCTCAAGAGTCGAGAGGTTGATAGGCTTAAACTCCACACGCTTCAGGTTGGTGAAACCGAACTTCGGCAGACGACGCTGCAGAGGCATCTGACCACCCTCGAAGCCTAACTTACGCTTGTAACCCGAGCGCGACTGGGCACCCTTGTTACCACGCGTCGAGTAACCACCGTGACCCGAACCGGCACCGCGGCCGACACGCTTATCGTGGTGGGTAGAACCCTTTGCGGGTTTCAAATTATTGAGTTCCATAGTTTTACTTTTCGCTTAATAAGGTTTGACTTACTTTACCTCCTCGACCTTTACGAGGTGCTTCACGCGCTCGATCATACCCTTGATGATCACCGAGTCATCGTGCTCAACGCTGGCGTTAATCTTCTTCAGACCAAGTGCGTCGAGGTTCTTGCACTGCTGCTTGCTGGCACCAATGCGGCTTCTCAGCTGAGTAATCTTTAATCTTGCCATCTTCTTGAAAATTAACCGTTAAACACCTGCTTCATCGAGATGCCGCGAACCTGAGCCACGGTGTAAGCGTCACGCAGCTCGCACAGAGCGGTGATGGTAGCCTTCACCAGGTTGTGGGGGTTCGACGAACCCTTACTCTTAGCCAACACGTTCTTCACGCCGGCCGACTCCAGTACGGCACGCATAGCACCACCGGCGATGATACCCGTACCGGGAGCGGCGGGGCGAATCATCACGAGCGAACCATCGTAGCGGCTCTCCTGCTTGTGAGGAATGGTACCATTGATTACGGGAATCTTCACCAGGTTCTTCTTGGCATCCTCCACGCCCTTGGCGATGGCGGCCTGCACCTCCGAAGCCTTACCCAGACCGTAACCTACTACGCCGTTCTCGTTACCTACCACTACGATAGCCGAGAAGGTGAAGGTACGACCACCCTTGGTAACCTTGGTTACGCGATTAATGCTGACGAGACGCTCCTTCAACTCCAGGTCGCTCGTACGTACTTTCTTAACATTCATATTTGCCATAATCGCTTAGAATTTAAGGCCACCCTCACGAGCAGCGTCAGCTAACATTTTTACTCGGCCGTGATAGAGGTAACCGTTACGATCGAACGAAACGGCCTCGATGCCCTTGGCAGTGGCGCGCTCGGCAGCCAGCTTACCTACCAGGGTGGCGATTTCACACTTGTTCTTACCGGCAGCAGCCTCTACAATCTCCTTGTCCAACGACGAAGCGGTTGCGAGGGTTACACCTGCCAGGTCATCAATGAACTGTACGTAGATCTGCTTGTTGCTACGGAATACAGTCATACGAGGCTGCGATGCCGTACCGCTCACGATCTTGCGGATACGCATCTTGATGCGCTCTCTTCTCTCAATCTTATTCAATGCCATAGTCTCTTCCTAATTTACTATTTTGCACCTGCAGACTTACCTGCCTTGCGACGCAGGATCTCACCTACGAACTTGATACCCTTACCCTTATAAGGCTCCGGCTTGCGCAGCGAGCGGATCTTGGCGGCAACCTGGCCTACCAGCTGCTTGTCAATACTCTTCAGCGTAACGATGGGGTTACCCTTCTTCTCCGTAACGGCGGTGGCGGTCACCTCCTCGGGAAGCATCAGGTGCGTATCGTGCGAGTAGCCGAGGCTCATCTCCAGGATGTTGCCCTTCACTTCGGCCTTGAAACCAACGCCGACCAGCTCCTGCTTGATCTCATAACCCTTCGAAACACCTACCACCATATTGTTGATCAGAGCACGATACAGACCGTGCAGCGAACGGTGGCGGGGCTGATTCGTAGGACGGGTCACCAGGACTGCGGGAATCTCCTTCTCGGTCTTGGCATCCACGTAAGTGCCGACCTCGACTTTGATGTCCGAGTCAACCTTCTGACTCAGCGTACCAAGAGGCCCTTTCACGCATACCACGTTACCGGCCTCAACCGTTACGGTCACGCCTGCGGGTATGTTTACAGGTAATTTACCAATTCTTGACATTTTTCAATTTGTTTTAATGTTGTTAATGCTTCTTTTCGTTTCTGTGTGCCTCAATCTCTCGGCTTGTCGTACGGCTGCTGTCGTCTCTCAACGACTCTCGCCTCTCCTTCAGATGACCCTCGATCCCTGTCAGTCGGCTTATCGAACGGTTGCTGTTCGCCTCTCAACGACTCCTGCCTCTCAACCCGTACCTTCAGTTGACCCTCGGCCCTCCGTCGGTTCGATTATCTTTTCCGGAGATTTCGGCCCTCGGGGATTAGTAGATGTAGCAGAGTACCTCGCCACCTACGTTCTCGCGACGGGCTGCAGCATCGGTCAGAATACCCTTCGAGGTCGAAAGGATAGCGATACCCAGACCATTCTGTACGCGGGGCATATCGGCAACCGATACATACTGGCGCAGACCGGGACGGCTTACGCGCTTCAAACCCTTGATGGCATTCACCTTCGAAGCAGCATCATACTTCAAAGCGATCTTGATGATGGGGTGGCCCTGCTCGTTGTTATCAAACTTGTAGGCCAGAATGTAGCCCTGCTCAAACAGAATCTTCGTGATTGCCTGCTTAATTTTTGAGCCGGGAGCTTCAACCACCTTGTGGTTGGCTTTCACCGCGTTTCTAATTCGCGTGAGAAAATCCGAAATAGGATCCGTCATAATGAATTAAAAGTTAAAAATTAAAAAAATGGTTTATTAAAACGTTATTCGTTTTTCTTTTATTTGCCTGACCTCCAACAAGTTGCAGCCCAAACAAAAGGCCATCCCGAGGAGGTTCTTTTCGTTCGTCCGCATACGCACACAAGGGCATACGCGCTCGAAAAGCGGGCAAATTTACGCATAATTTCTCACATTACCAACGATTTAGCGATTTTTTTCACTTTCCCGTTCAGCCCGAATTTTGTCGGGGTCTCCACACAGCGAAAGTTAGCACTCCGAAAAAGGCTAACCACACCGCATAAATCTCCCGCTCCGAGCCGCCCCTACGGGGTGGGCAACCGAGAAATTTCTGACTACAAATGTCAGCTCCTTTCGCAGGCCCCTCGGTCAAGAAGTTACCGCCTGGTGACGGCACTTTCCTCAACGTCGAGACGTTGCTACTCGGAACAAACACCCGTATAGAATCTGACCTCTCTGCTCTTCTGTGAGCTGCGGGCCGGGGCATACCTATATATAATGCCCACCCTCAAGGTGCAGAATTCGAAAAAAGGGGCAGGGATAGCCTCTTTCGACGCCTCCCTGACCCTTTTGTTAGGCTACCAGCTGGCCTTCGTTACGCCCGGGATAAGGCCGTTCGAGGCCATCTCGCGGAACTGGATACGGCTGATACCGAACAGGCGCATATAACCCTTCGGACGGCCGGTGATCTTGCAACGGTTGTGCTGGCGAATGGGATTGGAGTTGCGGGGGAGCTTCGACAGAGCGATCCAAGCCTCCTCGTGATCCATCTCACCGGCCTTTACCTTGGCAGCGATCTCCTCGCGCTTGTGCGCGTAACGCTTGGCGAGCTTCTCACGCTTCACCTCGCGTGCCTTCATTGATTCTTTTGCCATACTCTTTAGTTCTTTTTAGCGTTCTTGAAAGGCAGACCGAACTCCTTCAGAAGGGCATAAGCCTCCTCGTCGGTCTTGGCCGAGGTTACGAAGGTAATCTCCATACCAAAGATCTTGGTGATCTTGTCGATGTCGATCTCCGGGAAGATGATCTGCTCGGTAACACCGAGGGTGTAGTTACCCTGACCGTCGAACTTCTCGTTGATACCCTTGAAGTCACGGATACGGGGCAGAGCCACAGCAATCAGACGCTCCAGGAACTCGTACATACGGTAGTGGCGGAGGGTAACACGAACACCGATGGGCATACCCTTACGGAGTTTGAAGTTCGAGATATCCTTGCGCGACTTCGTCTGCACGGCCTTCTGACCGGTGATCAGGGTGAGCTCCTCCTGAGCTACGTCGATGAGCTTCTTGTCGGCAACAGCCTGGCCCATACCCTGGTTTACGACGATTTTCTCCAGCTTCGGACACTGCATAATGCTGGTGTAGCCGAACTGCTTCATAAGGGCAGGAACGATCTGCTCCTTATACTGGGTCTTGAGTGTAGGAATGTAAGCTGCCATTATTTAATCTCCTCCCCTGACTTTTTAGCGTAACGAACTAATTTACCGTTGTCGTCTGCCTTACGACCTACGCGAGTGGGCTTGCCGCTCTTGGGGTCAATAACCTGCAGATTCGAGATGTGAATCGGAGCCTCCTGCTCTACGATACCACCCTGAGGATTCTTTGCATTGGGCTTGGTAGCCTTCTTGCAGATGTTTACGCCCTCCACGATGGCGCGCTGCTTCTGAGCGTCCACCTTCAGGACCTTACCCTGCTGACCTTTGCTGTCGCCGGCGTTGACGTAAACCATATCCCCTTTCTTAATATGTAACTTAACTGACATACTTCGATAAGTGTTTTAATGTTTACAATACTTCGGGAGCCAGCGAGATAATCTTCATATACTGGTCACGCAGCTCACGGGCTACGGGGCCGAAGATACGGGTACCGCGCATCTCACCCTGGTTGTTCAACAGTACCACGGCGTTATCGTCGAAACGAATGTACGAACCGTTGGCACGGCGAATCTCCTTCTTTGTTCTTACTACGACTGCCTTCGACACAGTGCCCTTCTTGACATCGCCCGAGGGGGTTGCGCTCTTGACAGTCACCACGATCTTGTCACCGATCGAAGCGTAGCGACGCTTGGTGCCACCCAGCACACGGATACAAAGAACCTCCTTTGCACCGCTGTTGTCGGCAACTACCAATCTACTTTCTTGCTGTATCATAACTACTTCGCTCTTTCAATAATTTCTACTAATCTCCAACGCTTGGTCTTGCTCAAGGGGCGAGTCTCCATAATGCGTACGGTATCGCCCTCCTTGATGGTCTCGTCCAGGCACTCGGCGGCGAACTTCGTCGTCTTGTTCACGAACTTACCATAGATGGGGTGCTTCACCTTACGTGCTACGGCAACCACAATGGTCTTCTCCATCTTGTTGCTGACAACTACCCCGATACGCTCTTTTCTAAGATTTCTTTCCATAGTGGTCACTTGTTATTTAGCGTTCTTTTGACGCAGAATAGTCAGCATACGTGCGATGTCTCTGCGGGTTTTCTTAATGGTCGAGGGGTTCTCGACGGGCGACACTGCGTGTTGCACCTTCAGCTTGGTCAGCTGAGCCTTCTCAGCCTCGATGCGCTCCTGCAGGTCGTTAACCGAAAGGTCCTTTATTTCAGCACTTTTCATAGCTCCTTTTACTCTTAGATGTTGGACTCAACGTAATCACGTCTTACAATAAACTTGGTCGTAATAGGCAGCTTCTGGGCACCCAGACGGAGTGCCTCCTGTGCAATCTCCATAGGTACACCCTCTGCCTCGAAGAGAATACGGCCGGGAGTAACAGGGGCTACGAAGCCTTCGGGATTACCCTTACCTTTACCCATACGAACCTCGGCGGGCTTCTTCGTAATCGGCTTATCGGGGAAGATGCGAATCCAGATCTGACCCTCACGCTTCATATAACGGGTGATGGCCTGACGGGCGGCCTCAATCTGACGACCCGTAATCCAAGTGGACTCAAGTGCTTTGATGCCGAACGAACCGTATGCAAGCTGGTTGCCACGCTGAGCAACGCCCTTCATACGACCCTTCTGCATTCTTCTAAATTTGGTCTTTTTTGGCTGTAACATAGTTGTACTATCGCGTTAAAAGGTCCTACTTATTGTTGTTATTACGGCGCTTTCTGGGGGCACCCTTACCGCCACGACGATCCTGCGACTGACGCTCGCCGCCGTGCGACTGGGCCGAAGCACCTGCAATCTCGAACAGATCGCGCTTGCCGTAAACCGTACCCTGGCAGATCCATACCTTGATACCCAGGATACCCACCTTCGTCAGAGCCTCCGTCAGACAGTAGTCTACATCGGCACGGAAGGTGTGCAGAGGCACGCGACCCTCCTTGATGGTCTCGGTACGAGCCATCTCGGCGCCACCTACACGACCGGCAACCTGAACCTTGATACCCTCGGCACCCGAGCGCATCGTCGAGGCTACGGCCATCTTAACGGCGCGGCGGAACGATACACGGCCCTCCAGCTGGCGAGCAATGTTCTGACCTACCAGTACGGCGTCGATCTCGGGACGCTTCACCTCGAAGATGTTGATCTGAACCTCCTTACCGGTCAGCTTCTTCAACTCCTCCTTCAGCTTATCGACCTCCTGGCCACCCTTACCGATGATAATACCGGGACGAGCGGTTGCGATGGTTACCGTTACCAGCTTGAGCGTACGCTCGATGATAATCTTCGAAATACTTGCCTTGGCCAAACGGACATTCAGGTACTTACGAATCTTTGCGTCTTCTACCAATTTCTCCGAGAAATCCTTACCACCGAACCAGTTGGAGTCCCAACCGCGGATGATACCAAGACGGTTTGCTATTGGATTAACTTTCTGTCCCATTTGTCTTACTTGTTTTCTTCGATTACCATTTTGTCAACTACAATCGTCACGTGGTTCGAACGCTTGCGAATGCGGTGTGCACGACCCTGGGGGGCAGGCTGGATACGCTTCAGCATACGACCGCCGTCAACGAATACCTCCTTCACGCAGAGCTTGGTATCCTCCAGACGCTCGTTCTCGTTCTTAGCCTCCCAGTTGGCGATTGCCGACTTCAGGAGCTTCTCCATACGGATCGATGCCTCCTTCTTCGAGTAACGAAGGATGCCCAATGCCTTATTGATCTCCACGCCGCGAATGATATCGGCTACCAGACGCATCTTACGGGGAGAGGTGGGGCAATCGCGCATAATAGCGATAGCCTTCTGCTTCTTTTCAGCCTTGATTTTCTCGGCTCTTATTGATTTTCTTGCACCCATTTTCTACCTACTTTTTCTTGTTACCTGCATGACCACGGAAGTTACGCGTCGGAGCAAACTCACCGAGCTTGTGACCGACCATATTCTCGGTTACATAAACGGGAATAAACTTATTTCCGTTGTGGACAGCGATCGTCTGACCTACGAAGTCAGGCGAAATCATACTAGCTCGCGACCAAGTCTTGATGACAGACTTCTTGTTACCCTCGGCCTGAGCGACAACCTTTGCCTCCAGTTTCGGGTCAATGAAAGGTCCTTTTTTTAATGAACGGCTCATTATGTACTCTTATTTAATTACTTCTTCTTTCTGGAAATGATAAACTTCGAGGTCGTCTTCTTCGGGTTGCGAGTCTTGTAACCCTTAGCCAACAGACCCTTGCGCGAACGGGGGTGACCACCGGAGGCACGACCCTCACCACCACCCATCGGGTGATCTACGGGGTTCATTACAACACCACGGTTGTGGGGGCGGCGACCCAACCAACGCTTGCGACCAGCCTTACCCGAGCTCTCGAGGTTGTGGTCTACGTTCGATACCACACCTACGGTTGCACGGCAAGTTACGAGTACCATACGAGTCTCACCCGAAGGCAGCTTGATGATGGCAAACTTGCCCTCACGAGCCAACAGCTGAGCATACGAGCCGGCCGAACGAGCCATAGCGGCACCCTGACCGGGGTAGAGTTCAATGTTGTGGATCACCGTACCCAGGGGAATCTCCGCCAGGGGAAGCGTGTTACCAACCTCGGGAGCTACGCCCGAGCCGCTTACTACAGTCTGACCCACCTGCAGGCCGTTGGGTGCAATGATGTAGCTCTTTACACCATCTGCATAGACCAGCAGTGCGATACGTGCCGTACGATTAGGATCGTACTCAATCGTCTTTACAGTTGCGGGGATGCCGTCCTTCGTGCGCTTGAAATCTACCAAACGGTACATCTGCTTGTGACCGCCGCCAATGTAGCGAACCGTCATATGACCCGAATTGTTACGACCACCCGTGCTCTTCTTGGGAGCGAGCAACGACTTCTCCGGTACGTTGCAGGTAATCTCCTCGAACGTGCCGATAATCTTATGTCTCGTGCCGGCGGTTACCGGCTTAAACTTTCTTACTGCCATCTCTCTTAGATATTACTGTAAAAATCGATCTTGTCTCCATCCTTCAAGGTGACAATTGCCTTCTTGAAGTTATTTGCGCGACCCTCCAAGAGACCGGCCTTCGTATAGCGGCTCTTGAGCTTGCCCATACAGTTGATGGTGTTCACGTCGGTTACTACGACGTTGTACATCTGCTCTACGGCATTGCGGATCTGCAACTTGTTAGCACGCACGTCAACGATAAAACCGTAGCGGTTCAGTTTCTCGCCCTGAATCGTCATTTTCTCGGTCAAAATAGGCTTAATGATAATTTCCATCTTTCTCTACGTTTTAAGCTAACATTACATTCAGTACATTCTCGGCACCCTCCACCAGAACAACCTGCGTGGCGTTCATTACCTCATAGGTATTGAGGTTCTGAGCCAGGATGGTCTTCACGTTGGGGATGTTGCGGCACGAGAGCTGCAGGTTTACGTTCGTCTCGGGGAGAACAACCAGCACCTTCTTCGTAGCCACATTCAGGGCCGACTGCAGAGCTACTACGCTCTTGGTCTTGGGAGCCTCCAGCTGGAGGTTCTCCAGGGCGATGATGGCACCGGCCTGAGCCTTATAGGTAAGTGCGCTGCGACGAGCCAGCTGCTTGAGCTTCTTATTGAGCTTGAAGCTGTAGTCGCGGGGAACGGGGCCGAAGACACGACCACCACCCGGGAAGAGGGGCGACTTGATCGAGCCACAACGTGCACCACCCGTACCCTTCTGACGCTTCAGCTTGCGGGTCGAACCGGCAACTTCGTTGCGCTGCTTTGCCTTGTGAGTACCCTGACGCTGGTCAGCCAGATACTGCTTCACGTCGAGGTAGATAGCGTGGTCATTAGCCTCCACGCCGAAGACTGCCTCGTTAAGAACTACTTTACGACCAGTCTCTTTGCCTTGTGCGTTCAATACTGCTAATTCCATACTACTTCTCAATTGTTAAATAAGCACCCTTTGCCCCGGGAATCGAACCCTTCACCAAGATGAGGTTGCTCTCGGGAATTACCTTTACAACTTTCAGGTTCAGAACCTTCACCTGCTCGCCGCCCATCTGGCCCGGAAGACGCTTACCGGGGAATACGCGCGACGGATAGGACGATGCACCGAGCGAACCCGGCTTACGCTGACGGTTGTGCTGACCGTGGGTCTGACCGCCCACACCACCAAAACCGTGGCGCTTTACAACACCCTGGAAGCCGCGACCCTTCGATACACCGGTTACGTCTACCCAGTCCTCCTCCGAGAACATATCGACGGTGAGCGTATCACCCAGGTTCACCTCGGGCATACCCTTAAACTCAGCCATCTTACGCTTGGGGGTGGTGCCGGCCTTCTTGAAGTGTCCTAACAAACTGTTGCTGGTGTGCTTTTCACTCTTGTCGTCATAGGCAATCTGTACGGCCTCGTAGTTGTCCTTCTCGACCGTCTTGATTTGCGTAACTACACACGGACCAGCCTCGATAACAGTGCATGGTATGTTCTTACCCTCGGCACTGTAAACGGAAGTCATTCCGATTTTCTTTCCAATAAGTCCTGACATTTTGTGTCAATTTACGTTTGTTATTAATAAAAAGTGATCTTCGATACCTATAATTATATATAGCGCACGCAGATTAGAGAACCTTGATGGCAACCTCAACACCCGAGGGGAGCTCGAGCTTCATCAGCGCGTCGATCGTCTTGGGAGCCGACGAGTAGATGTCGAGGATACGCTTGTAGGTGCAGAGCTGGAACTGCTCACGAGCCTTCTTGTTTACGAAGGTCGAGCGGTTTACCGTAAAAATCCGCTTGTGCGTCGGAAGGGGTACAGGACCGCTAACTACGGCACCCGTGCTCTTCACAGTCTTCACAATCTTCTCGGCCGACTTGTCAACCAGATTGTGATCAAAAGACTTTAACTTGATTCTGATTTTCTGATTCATATCGTTTCTCTTTTTCTTATTCCATATCCTTACGTTTGCCGGCGGCCTTCTCGATGATCTCCTTAGCGAGGTTAGCAGGAACCTCCTCGAAGTGATCAAACTCCATCGACGAAGTAGCACGACCCGACGAAATGGTACGCAGCACGGTTACATAACCGAACATCTCCGACAGGGGAACCTGAGCCTTTACAACACGGGCAGTACCCTTCGAGTCCATATTCTGAATCTGACCGCGACGCTTGTTCAGGTCACCGATGATATCACCCATCGACTCCTCGGGAGTTACCACCTCAACAGCCATAATAGGCTCCATAATCACCGAACCGGCCTTGGGGGCAGCAGCACGGTAACCGTTGCGGGCAGCAATCTCGAACGAGAGCTGATCCGAATCCACGGGGTGGAACGAACCATCCTTCAGGGTAACCTTCATCGAGTCCATCTTGTAACCTGCCAGAGCACCGTTGGCCATAGCGGCCTCGAAGCCCTTCTGTACGGCGGGGATGAACTCCTTGGGCACGTTACCACCCTTCACCTCGTCTACGAACGTCAGACCCATCTTGCCCTCCTCGGCAGGACCGATCTCGAAGATGATGTCGGCGAACTTACCACGACCACCGGTCTGCTTCTTGAATACCTCACGGTGCTGAACGGTCTGGGTAAGAGCCTCCTTGTAGTTAACCTGGGGAGCACCCTGGTTGATCTCTACACCGAACTCACGACGCAGACGGTCTACGATGATATCGAGGTGAAGCTCACCCATACCACTGATGACGGTCTGGCCGCTCTCCTCATCGGTCTTCACCGTAAAGGTGGGATCCTCCTCAGCCAGCTTGCCGAGGGCAATGCCCAGCTTGTCGAGATCCTTCTGGGTCTTGGGCTCTACGGCCAGACCAATCACGGGCTCGGGGAAGGTCATCTGCTCCAGAATGATCGGGGCATTCTCGGCGCAGAGGGTATCACCGGTACGGATCTCCTTGAAACCTACGGCAGCACAGATATCACCGGCACCTACGGTCTCCAGGGGGTTCTGCTTGTTGGCGTGCATCTGGTAGATACGGCTGATACGCTCACGCTTGCCGCTACGGGCATTGAAGACATACGAACCGGCATCGAGCTTACCCGAATAAACACGCACAAAGGCCAGACGACCTACGAAGGGGTCGGTAGCAATCTTGAAGGCCAGACCGCAGAAGGGATCCTCCTCGGTGGCGCGACGTACCTCTACCTCCTCGGTCTTGGGGTTCGTACCCTCGATAGCGGGCAGATCCAGGGGCGAGGGAAGGAAGGCCATCACATAGTCAAGCAGCTTCTGAACACCCTTGTTGTCGAACGCCGAACCGCAGAGCATAGGAACCAGCTGCATCGACATCGTAGCCTTGCGGATGGCAACCAGCAGCTCATCGGACGTGGTCGAATCGGGATCCTCGAAGAACTTCTCCATCAGAGCGTCATCGGTCGAAGCCACCTCCTCGATCAGCTTGTTACGCCACTCCTCAGCCTCAGCCTTCATATGCTCGGGAATCTCACGAATCTCGAAGTTGTCGCGTACGGTCTTGTCGTCGTAGTAGTAGATCGCGTTATTATAAATAAGGTCTACCAGACCCTCGAACTTGTCCTCAACGCCGATAGGCAGGACAACGGGGAGGGCGGTTGCGCCGAAGTGCTCCTTGATCTGGGCACAAACAGCGAGGAAATCGGCACCGGTACGGTCCATCTTGTTGACGTAACCGATACGGGGCACGTTGTACTTGTCGGCCTGACGCCATACGGTCTCCGACTGGGGCTCCACACCACCTACGGCACAGAACGTAGCGATTGCGCCGTCCAGTACACGCAGCGAACGCTCTACCTCCACGGTGAAATCCACGTGACCCGGGGTATCGATCAGATTGATCTGATACTGCTTGTCCTTGTAGTTCCAGAAGGCGGTGGTAGCGGCCGACGTGATGGTGATACCACGCTCCTGCTCCTGAACCATCCAGTCCATCGTAGCAGCACCCTCGTGGGTCTCACCGATCTTGTGGGTCTTACCCGTGTAGAACAGAATACGCTCCGACGTGGTCGTCTTACCGGCATCGATGTGCGCCATAATACCGATATTACGCGTGTATTTAAGATCTCTTGCCATTGTCGTATTCTGCTATTAGAATCTGAAGTGTGCAAATGCCTTGTTGGCCTCGGCCATACGGTGCATCTCCTCCTTACGCTTGAAGGCGGCACCCATCTGATTGTATGCATCTACAATCTCACCCGAGAGCTTCTCTGCCATCGACTTACCCGAGCGCTTACGCGAGTAAAGGACAAGGTTTTTCATAGAAATCGAAATCTTGCGCTCCGGTCTAACCTCCATAGGAACCTGGAAGGTCGCGCCACCGATTCGCTTCGACTTAACTTCGACTTGGGGCGTGATGTTCTCCAGTGCCTGTTTCCAGACCTCCAGGGGAGATTTATCAGCATCCTTCATCTTCTTGCCAACGAGCTCCAGCGAGTCGTAGAAAATCTCATAGGCAATACTCTTCTTACCATCCAGCATCAGGTTGTTCACGAAACGCGTAACCATCACGTCGTTGAACTTGGGGTCCGGAAGTAGAATTCGCTTCTTTGGCTTAGCTTTTCTCATTTTGTTTCCTTACTTTCTAAAAGTTGTTCTTTGCTTACTTCTGATTACTTCTTCTTAGCGGCCGCAGCTCCTGCCTTGGGACGCTTGGCACCATACTTCGAGCGACGCTGACGACGACCGTCAACACCAGCCGAGTCGAGAGCACCACGCACCAGGTGGTAACGTACACCGGGGAGGTCCTTCACACGACCACCGCGCACCAGCACGATGGAGTGCTCCTGCAGGTTGTGACCCTCGCCGGGGATGTAGGCGTTCACCTCCTTGCCGTTCGTCAATCTTACACGTGCAACCTTACGCATAGCCGAGTTAGGCTTCTTAGGGGTGGTCGTGTACACACGGGTACATACACCACGGCGCTGGGGACACGCAGCGAGTGCCGGCGACTTCGACTTCTCCACCTGGCTAGCTCGACCGTTTCTAACTAACTGTTGAATAGTTGGCATTTTAAAACGTTTTTTGTCCTTTAAATTGTTAATTATTACTCGTTTCGGGGCGTTTTACGGCCCCCGATTCCGTTCATTTTTTACACTTTTCGGACTGCAAAGGTACGCATTTTTTTTGAATTACAATACCTTCGACCATCTTTTTGCACTGATTTTTCAGTATTTTACCCCATATCGCCCCAAAAATCGATTCTTTTTTCTTATCTGATTTTCAATTCTATATACTTTTATTTATAGCAATTTCTCTATCTTATTGATCATCAATTCATAGCTCCATTTTTGCACAATCCCTTCACCCATCAGAGCGAAAGGCAGACCGAAGAGCATTAACGAGCTGAGCCAGGGAGATTAACGCAGGCAAAAAAAGAGGGGCCTGCCCAACAAATTTTCATTGTCAGACAGGCCCAACGACAATTTGAATATTCGAGCCTATTTCACCTCATAAAGATCGCGGATATAGATCTTCTTCTCCGGATCGGCCGCCTTTCCAAGATGGTCGAGTACCATTACGCTCTCTCCCAATGCCGTCACGTGATAGGCCCGGAGCAACCTCCGCTCCCCATCGAAGAGGAAAGTTACCTCCAGAATCCGCTGCTCGGGATCAAAGGTCCACGCCAACGCCTCATAGGTGGCCTTGTCAACCCCCGGCGTGTTGGCCTCGTGCTCCATCTCGGCCGTACCATCGGCATTGAATTTGAAGTGACAAGGGGACGCTCCCGGCTCAAAGCCTACCCGCAAAGCCTCTCCCCAGTTCTCCGTATAACGGGCCGAGGTGGTATGGGTCCAATATTTGTCGCCGATCAACGCCGCCGCCTGCTCCGCGTCATAATCCAAATTCTCCTCCATCAAACCAATCAGGAACTGAAACTCCAAATTGTTCTCCAATTCATTCTCTTTCTCGCTCTCCACATTGCAGGCAACCCCAATCAGAGCCACCATACATAACATCATCCACTTTTTCATAGGCTTTCATCTTTTGATCTCTCCGCAACTATCCGGTACCCCTGCGGAGATGAGGCTCGCCACAAAATTAAAAAAAATCGACTCTTGCAAAAAAAATTCAGGAAAATAAACTTTTTCACAACAACGGATTTCCATTACCAAAATAATTGCGGGTTGTCAATTGGGATTTGCGAATTATTTTCTATCTTTGTGGGTTAGAATAGAAAGTCAGAAAAACAAAATAACATTTTTATGGAGTACAATTTCAAATCTTTGGAGGCCAAGTGGCAGCAGCGTTGGAAGGAACGTGGCACCTACCGCGTGGAGGTCGATTCGTCGCGCCCCAAGTTCTATGTGTTGGATATGTTCCCCTACCCCTCGGGGGCGGGTCTGCACGTCGGCCATCCCCTGGGCTACATTGCATCGGACATCTATGCCCGCTACAAACGCCAGCGCGGATTCAACGTCCTGCACCCGATGGGCTACGACGCCTTCGGTCTGCCCGCCGAGCAATATGCCATTCAGACGGGACAGCACCCCGCCGTGACCACCGAGCAGAATATCAACCGTTACCGCGAGCAGCTCGACAAGATCGGATTCTCGTTCGACTGGGATCGTGAGGTACGCACCTGCGAGCCCGAATACTACCACTGGACCCAGTGGGCCTTCCTCGAGATGTTCGACCATTGGTATGACAACGCCGCACAGAAGGCGCGCCCCATCACCGCCCTCAAGGAGCATCTCGCTGCTCACGGCACCGAGGGACTCGATGCTGCCCAGACGCAGGAGCTGCACCTCACGGCCGCCGAGTGGGCCGCAATGGAGGAGAAGGAGCGCGAGCAGGTATTGCAGAACTACCGCCTCGCCTTCCGAGCCGACACGATGGTAAACTGGTGCCCCCAGCTGGGAACCGTGCTGGCCAACGATGAGGTAAAGGATGGATTGTCGGTACGTGGCGGCTTCCCCGTGGAGCAGAAGCGAATGAAGCAGTGGCTGCTGCGTGTGACCGCTTATGCGCAACGTATGCTCGACGGTCTGGAACAACTCGAGTGGAGTGACTCGCTGAAGGAGATCCAGCGCAACTGGATTGGCCGTTCGGTGGGTGCTCAGGTCTTCTTCGATATCCAAAATTCCGACCGCAAGCTGGAGATTTTCACCACCCGTCCTGACACGATTTTTGGTGTTACCTTTATGGTGATTGCCCCCGAGCACGAGTGGGTCGAGGAGCTCACCACGCCCGAGCAGCGAGCCGAGGTAGAGGCCTACATCCAGCAGGCCAAGAAGCGTTCGGAGCGCGAACGCATCGCCGAGACAAAGCGCGTAACGGGTGTAAAGACAGGATCTTACGCCATCAACCCCTTCACCGGAAAGGCAATCCCCATCTTCATCTCCGACTATGTGCTGGCAGGCTATGGAACAGGTGCCATTATGGCCGTTCCGGCACACGATTCGCGCGATTGGGCCTTTGCCCGTCACTTCGGTTTGGAGATCGTTCCCGTGGTCGAGGGCGGCAACATCGAGGAGGCCTCCTACGACGCAAAATCGGGAAAAATGATCAACTCGGATTTCCTCTCCGGGATGGATGTAACCGAGGCAATTCCTCTGATGTTTGAGGAGGTGGAACGTCGCGGATTGGGCAAAAAGCTGATTAACTACCGTCTGCGCGACGCCATCTTCTCGCGTCAGCGTTACTGGGGCGAACCCTTCCCCATCTACTATAAGGACGACGTAGCCTACCCGCTGGAGAAGGATCAACTTCCGCTCACCCTGCCCGCCATCAAGGACTTCGGCCCCACCGCCGAGGGCGAGCCTCCCTTGGCCCGCGTCGAGGAGTGGCACACTCCCGAGGGGTATCCCTTCGAGCTCTCCACGATGCCCGGATTTGCCGGCTCGTCGGCCTACTACCTGCGTTATATGGATCCCCATAACCACGAGGGTCTCGTCTCGAAAGAGGCCAACGACTACTGGCGCAACGTGGATCTCTATGTAGGCGGCATTGAGCACGCCACGGGTCACCTGATGTATTCGCGCTTCTGGAATATGTTCCTCTACGACCTGGGCTTCGTTTGCGAGCCCGAGCCCTTCAAGAAGCTCGTCAACCAGGGTATGATTCAGGGCCGCTCCAACTTCGTCTATCGCGTGGTGGGCACCAACAAGTTCGTTTCGCTGGGTCTGCGCGACCAGTATGAGACCCAGGAGATTCACGTCGATGTCAACATCGTGAAGAACGACATCCTCGACCTGGAGGCCTTCCGCCGGTGGCGTCCCGAGTTCCAGGATGCCGAGTTCATTCTGGAGGATGGCAAGTACATCTGCGGCTGGGCCATCGAGAAGATGTCGAAGTCAATGTTCAACGTCGTAAATCCCGACTACATCGTCGAGAACTACGGTGCCGACACGCTGCGTATGTATGAGATGTTCCTCGGCCCGCTGGAGCAGTCGAAGCCTTGGGATACGAATGGCATCGATGGTGTCCACAAGTTCCTCCGCAAGTTCTGGAAGCTCTTCACCGACAAGGAGGGAAACCTCGCCGTGACCGATGAGGCCCCTACCAAACAGGAGATGAAGGCCCTCCACAAGTGCATCAAGAAGGTGGGTGAGGATATCGAAAACTTCTCGTTCAACACCTCGGTTGCCGCCTTTATGATCTGCCTGAACGAGTTGGGCAACTGCCACAAACGCGGAGTGCTGGAGCCTCTGACGGCTCTGCTGGCCCCCTTCGCCCCTCACATCGCCGAGGAGCTTTGGGAGGCCCTGGGTCACACCACCACGGTATGCGACGCCCCCTTCCCCTGCTTCGAGGAGCAGTGGCTGGTGGAGAGTGCCTTTGAGTACCCCGTCTCGATCAACGGCAAGCTGCGCTTCAAGCGCGAGTACCCCCTTTCGCTCACTCCCGCCGAGATTCAGGCCGACGTAGTGTTGGCCGAGGAGGCGCAAAAGTGGCTTGAGGGCAAGAGTCCCAAGAAGGTGATCGTTGTTCCCGGAAAGATCATCAACATTGTCATTTAGAAACCATTACATACGATGAAACGACTTCTGTTTCTTGTAGCTCTTTTGGGTGTGACCTTCGCAGGTCACGCCCAAATTTGCTCTTCGGATGGGGTGGAGATTCCCCTCTGGGATAACTCGACGGCTCCCCACTCCAACCACCTGACCACCCCCGAGGTGGAGCAGGAGCCCCACCGCCTGGCCTATACGCAGGAGGCTCGCCTCTACCTCTACGCAGCCAACCCAGCAACCAATCGGGGCCTCGCCGTAGTGATCTGCCCAGGCGGCGGCTACTTCCGCCTGGCGATGGACCACGAGGGACACGAGATGGCACAGTGGTTTGCCCAACAGGGAATCACGGCCGCCGTACTGAAGTATCGAATGCCAAACGGCCACCCCGAGGTGCCGCTGGAGGATGCCGTCAAGGCCCTGAACACAATGCAGGAGCTGGCTCCCGAGTGGGGCTTTGATCCCCAACGAGTGGGCATCGCCGGCTGTTCGGCCGGAGGTCACCTCGCTGCGATGTGCTCGACGATGGGAGCCACACGCCCCGCCTTCTCAATCCTCTTCTACCCCGTCATCACGGGAGAGGAGGGACTCTGCCACCGCGGCTCGTTCGACAACCTGCTGGGCAGCAACCGTACGGAGGCATTGAGCCGAAACTATTGGCTCGAAAAGCGGGTTGATCCCCTGACGCCTCCCGCCATCCTCCTCCTCTCGGATGATGACACAGCGGTACCACCCATCAGCTCGATCCGCTACTACAACGCGCTGAAAGCACAGGGCAAGATCGCGACAATGCACATCTATCCCACCGGCGGCCACGGCTGGGGTATTCGGGAGGAGTTCGCCTACAAGGCCCAATGGCAGGAGGCCGTGATCGATTGGCTCCGACTATTTTAATCTAAATTCGCGCTATGTTGCCATCTCATTTGAAAGGGCTCTGTCTCACCTCGTTGTTGTCTCTTGCTTTGACGGGTTGCCACGCGCCTCACCCCTCGGCCGGTGAGCGATATCTCTACACCGCCGACTATATGGCCGACCCCTCGGGCCACTGCTTCGAAGGGCGACTCTACATCTACCCCTCCCACGACCGCGATTCGGAGGTGAAGGATCCCTCCGACGGCAACCACTACGATATGGTCGATTACCACGTCCTGACCCTCGATGATCCCGCCTGCGGTGAGGCCCGCGACCTGGGTTGCGCCTTGCGCCTGGAGGAGGTCCCCTGGGCCACCAAGCAGCTCTGGGCTCCCGATGCCGCTTGCAAGGAGGGCCGCTACTACCTCTACTTCGGAGCCAAGGATTCGCTGGGTATCTTCCGCATCGGTGTTGCCTCCTCCGACCGACCCGAGGGGCCCTTCCGCGCCGAGCCGCAACCCATTGAAGGGAGTTACAGCATCGACCCGACGGTGATTCGGGATGGCGAGGAGTACTACCTCTGTTTTGGCGGTCTTCAAGGGGGACAACTGCAACGTTGGAGAGAGAACCAACTGCTTGAAACCGACTACTATGCCAAAGCGGGAGAGGCCGCTCTTCCGCCTCGCATCGCCCGCCTGTCGGAAGATATGTGTTCGTTGGCCGAGCCCTCCCGTCCGATCGAGATTCTCGATGCGGAGGGCAATCCACTGAAGGAGGGGGATCCCCACCGTTTTTTTGAGGGTCTCTGGATGCATCGCCACGGCGAAACTTGGTATTTGAGCTACTCGACCGGCACCACCCATCGAATCTGTTACGCCACGGGAGAGAGCCCCTACGGGCCCTTCACCTGGAGAGGTGTGCTCCTGGAGCCGGTGGCCGGCTGGACCACCCACCACTCGATTGTGGAGTACGACGGAGGGTGGTGGATGCTCTTCCACGACGCCGCTCGTTCGGGGGAATCGCGCCTGAGAAACCTCAAGATCTGCCCCTTGCGCCACGAAAGCGACGGCCGCCTTACGCTCCTTCGCAACCCGGCCTGAAAACGAATCGATCGAGTCGAGTCAAAATAATTGCCAAATGTGAATTGCGAATCGTGATTTTTCATTACCTTTGTACCCAAATTGCAGTGAAATAAACTTATGGCAGATAATTCGATTTTAATGCGTCTGGATGGTCTGAAGCTCAAGTATGAGGAGACGGGCCAGAAACTCACCGACCCCGAGGTGATTGCCGACGTGAAACAGTTTGTGCAGCTCACCAAGGAGTACAAGGAGCTGGAGCCCATCGTGGAGACGTCGGATCGCTACCGCACCGTGCTGGCCAACCTGGCTGAGGCGAAGGATACCCTTCTGAACGACAAGGATGAAGAGATGCGCGAAATGGCCCGCGAGATGATCAGCGAGTTGGAGCCCCAGGTCGAGAAGATGGAGGAGGAGATCAAACTCCTCTTGATTCCGAAAGATCCCCAGGATGCCAAGAATGCCATTGTGGAGATTCGTGGCGGTACGGGTGGTGACGAGGCGGCCATCTTTGCCGGTGATCTGTTGCGTATGTACACCAAATATGTGGAGTCGAAGGGCTGGCGTTACGAGATTACCTCCTCGTCGGAGGGTGCCGCCGGAGGTTTCAAGGAGGTGGTGATGAAGGTGACGGGCGCAAATGTCTACGGCACCTTGAAGTATGAGTCGGGTGTACACCGCGTGCAGCGCGTTCCCCAGACCGAGACCCAGGGCCGTGTACACACCTCGGCCGCCTCGGTGGCCGTGCTGCCCGAAGCCGAGGAGTTCGATGTGGAGATCTCGATGAACGACATCCGCAAGGATATCTTCTGCGCCTCGGGCCCCGGAGGTCAGTCGGTGAATACCACCTACTCGGCCATCCGTCTGACCCACATCCCCACGGGTATCGTCGTGCAGTGTCAGGACCAGAAGTCGCAGCTCAAGAACTTCGACAAGGCCTTCGAGGAGTTGCGTACGCGCGTCTTCAACCTCGAGTACTCGAAGTATCTTGACGAGATCGCCTCGAAGCGTAAGACGATGGTATCGACGGGTGACCGTTCGGCCAAGATTCGTACCTACAACTACCCCCAGGGCCGAATCACCGACCACCGCATCAACTACACGATCTACAACCTGGCAGCCTTTATGGATGGTGACATCCAGGACTGCATCGACCATCTGATTGTGGCCGAGAATGCCGAACGCCTGAAGGAGAGCGAGCTTTAATTCCTCGTTGGCAAAGCAACCTTTTTCGGAACGGGCGACCTCAAAGTCGCCCTTTTCGATATACCGAATGAAGCAAAAAACACGTTTGTGAGGTATGAGAAGATGGAAGATTATCCTAAGCCTGCTGATCCTGATCGGAAGCTTCACTGCCCGGGGGCAGGAGCCTCTCTATTGGGTCAACGGAGAGCGTTGCTCGGCGGAAGAGTTTCACCGCATCGACCCCGAACTGATCGAGGAGATTGAGACACTGCCGGCCGACGAGGAGAGTATCGCCCTCTATGGTCCCGAGGCGGGAAACGGCG
The DNA here is from genome assembly GCA_045602705.1 of Alistipes sp. Lineage (GTDB taxonomy): Bacteria > Bacteroidota > Bacteroidia > Bacteroidales > Rikenellaceae > Alistipes. The sequence goes on along the minus strand of JAZSCB010000005.1, from coordinate 83,524 downwards.
TAATCCGAGTCACGCTCAAGAATGATACGCCGGCTCGCTTTCTTCACCCCGAATATGAGGAGTTTGCCGCCTATGTAACAGCTCGGGCCGCCTGGCGCGACCACGACCCCACGGCCCGCGTGAGCATCCGTTTCACCATCTCCGAAGAGGGGATTGTCACCAACCCCGAGGTGCTGGAGGCGACCGACAAACGGCTCCTGCGCCGCGTGGTAAAGGCCCTGGAGGAGTCACCCCGCTGGGAGCCCGCTCGCAAGATGGGAGAGGCCGTAAGTTCGACCCGTCTGTTGAACCTCACCCTGCCCGAGGGGCGCGAGATGCCTCTCGAACGATATATCATCATCCGCTAACCGATGCAAAGCCGACAAGCCATCCTCTTAAGTGAGCTGCAACAGCAGGTCAAGATCGCCCTGACGGAGCGATTCGCCCTCCCCGTGTGGGTGGTAGCCGAGGTGGCCGAACTAAAGGTCAACTACTCGGGCCACTGCTACCTGGAGTTGGTCGAGAAGGGGGCTTCGGATGGTGTACCTAAGGCGCAGGTCCGAGGGGTGATCTGGCGTTCGCACTACCCCCGCCTTGCGGCCTGTTTTGAGGCCGAAACGGGCCAACATCTCGCCGCCGGCATTAAGATTCTGGTAAAGGCGACCATCAACTACCACGAACTCTACGGCTTCTCGCTCCAGATCACTGACATCGATCCCGCCTATACGCTGGGCGATATGGAGCGTCGCAAGCAGGAGACCATCGCCCGCCTTCAACAGGAGGGGGTGTGGGATCTGAACCGCCTCCTGCCCCTGGCTCCGGTGGTACAGCGTGTGGCCGTCATCTCAAGTCGCAATGCCGCCGGCTGGCAGGATTTTCGCCGCGAACTGGAGAGCTCGCCCTACCGCTTTGAGGTGGAGCTCTTCGACGCCTTTATGCAGGGGGAGGCTGCCGAGGATTCGATCATCGCCGCCCTCTATGAGGTAGCCGAACGGCTGGAGGAGTTTGACGTGGTGGTGGTGATCCGCGGTGGTGGCTCCACGGGAGATTTGAGCTGCTTCAACGCCTATCGGCTCTGCAACCACATCGTACAGTTCCCCCTCCCCGTTATCACGGGCATCGGCCACGACAAGGATCGTTCGGTCGCCGATCTGGTGGCCCACACCCCGCTTAAGACCCCGACAGCCGTAGCCGGCTGGCTGGTAGAGCGGATGCAGCAGGTGGCGGGTTGGCTGGAGACGGCCGTCCTTACCCTCCACGACCTGGCCCTGCGCCTGGAGCGGGAGGAGTTGCTCCGCCTGGAGCGTCTGCAGGGCGAATTGAAGAGTCGCTGCGAACAGCTGTTGCAACGCGAACAGTTACGCCTCGGCCAACTCGCAGAGCGACTGCCCGAGGAGGTGGAACGCCTTTTGGCAGCCGAGTACCTGCGCCTCGATCAGGCCTCCCTGCTGGTGGAGAGCCACTCCCCGGAGCGGATCCTGAAGATGGGCTTTTCGATCCTTCGCAAGGAGGGGCGAAGCATCGCCTCTCGCGAAGAGCTTCAAGCCGGAGATCGAGTGGAGATTGAGTTGAGTGACGGCCGTTGTACGGCAAAAATTGAGGAGATATGAGACGAATCCTTTTGATGGCCCTCCTGATTTTGTGGGGCAGCCCCTTCGCTTCGGCCCAAGAGGTCGAGCGCATTGAGTTGTGGAGTGGTCGCACGATGCCCAACTCGCGCGGCATTGAACTGCAGGATAGCATCGCCAACCAGCGGGTTTGGCAGGTGGGGCAACCCGCCCTCTACCGCATTGCCCCCACAGCGGAGGCAAACCGCGGCATCGCCGTCATCATCTGCCCGGGTGGCGGTTACCAACGCTACGCCTGGGAGGTGGCCGGCTTCGATATTGCCCGTCATCTGGCCAAACAGGGAATCACAGGCTTCGTATTGACGGCCCGTCTGCCCCAATCCCCCGATGTGGAGCACCCCGCCGAGGTGGGCGTTCAGGATCTGCAGCGAGCCCTGCGCCTGGTACGCTCCCGTAGTGAGGAGTGGGGAATCGATAAAGAGCGTGTCGGCGTGGAGGGCTCCTCGGCCGGAGGCCACCTGGCCGCCTCGGCCGCCATCCTGGTCGAGCCACTCTACGAGGCGGAGGATCAAGTGGATGAGGAGCGATGCACGCCCGATTTTCAGATTCTGGTCTCGCCCGTCATCTCAATGAGTGATGCACTCTGCCACCGTGGCAGCCGCCGGGCCCTTCTGGGCGAGGAGCCTGCCGAGGAGCAGATCCTTCGGTTTTCGCTGGAGCGTGGAGTGACTGCCGAGACGGCTCCCGCCATCCTTTTCCACGCCGACGACGACCGCTCGGTGAAATGCGAGAACTCGATCCGCTACTACGAGGCGCTGCGAGCCCAAGGGGTGAGTGCCTCCCTGCACATCTTCCCCCACGGCGGCCACGCCATCTCGCTGGAGGCTCAACCCGCCGGCACAGAGCTCTGGATGCCCCTGGCGGAACGATGGCTGGATGGTCTCTACGGCGAATAGTTACGAACGAATCATCAGACGAAGATACAGATATGGCAAAAAAGAGCGAAAAGAGCTATACCGAGGCGATGCAGGAGATCGAACAGATCCTGCAACGCTTTCGCACCGAGGAGCTCTCGGTGGATGAGCTGACCGGAGAGGTGAAACGAGCCACCGAGCTGATTGCAGCCTGCCGCGAGCGACTGCTGAAGAGCGAGGAGGAGGTACGAAAAATCTTGGGCGAGTAGGATGAAACGAGTGATCAAATGGGCCCTGGGCCACCTGCCCAGACCTCTGATGCAGCGGCTGGCCGGCTATCTGGTTCCCGCCGTCGGGCTCTTCCTGCGGGGTAAAAGGCTCCACTGCCCCCTCTGTGGGCACGGATTTCGCAAGATGCTCCCCTACGGCTACGTCGAGAGCCGCGAAAATGCCCTCTGTCCCTCCTGCCTCTCGCTGGAGCGGCACCGCCTGCTGTGGCTCTGGCTGCAACGCGAGAGCCGCCTCTTCGAGGAACGACCCCGCCTGTTGCACATCGCCCCCGAGGTCTGCCTGATGCGCCACCTGAAGGAGGCCTACCACTGCTGCCCCGAGCGATATGTGACGGCCGACCTGGAGTCTCCGCTGGCAGAGTTGCACTTCGACGTGCAGCGTATTCCGCTGCCTGACAGCAGCTTTGACGTGGTGATCTGCAACCACCTGCTGGAGCACGTGGCCAGCGACCGCCGCGCCCTGAAGGAGCTGCGCCGCATCTTGTGTCCGGGAGGTTGGGGAGTGGTACTCGCTCCGATCGACTACTCGCGGGCCGAGACCTTTGAGGATGACTCGATCACCGATCCCGAGAAGCGCACTCGGCTCTTCGGGCAATACGACCATCGCCGTGTCTATGGTCGCGACTATGTGGAGCGACTGCGTGAGGCGGGTTTCGAGGCCGAGGAGATCGACTATGCGGCCACGTTGTCCGAGGAGGAGCGTACCCGCTATGCCCTCTCCCAAGAGCGGCTCTACATCATCCGACTGGAGGCATAATCAAATACGAAACAAACGGAATATCTATTGAATATGGAGCAGATATTGAGCCGCTATGAGGCGTTGCGTACGCTGATTCGGGAGAACTTCTCCGAGACCACCCAACGATTGAGCGACCAGGCCCTCGACTTTGCCGCCCGTCACCTGGAGGGGCGCAGCCGCTACGACGGCACCCCTTTGATGGAGCACAGTGTAGGAGTGGCCCGCATCGTCATCGAAGAGGTGGGTTTGGGGCGTAATTCCACGGTGGCAGCCCTGCTGCACGACGTGGTACGCCTGGCCTACAAAGAGCTCTCCGAAGAGGAGTTTTCCCTCTTTATGGAGGAGATTCGGGGCACCTTCGGAAAGGAGGTAGCCGGTATCGTGCTGGGGCTGAACAACATCTCGCAACTTAAGGTCAAGACCTCCAAAGAGCAGGCCTCCGACTTCCGAGACCTGATTGTCACTTACTCCGAGGATCCGCGTGTGATCCTGATCAAGTTGGCCGACCGCCTGGAGGTGATGCGTAAACTCGAGATCTTCCCCAAGGAGAAGCACCGCAAAAAGTCGTGGGAGAGTCTCAACCTCTACGCCCAAATCGCCCACAAGCTGGGCCTCTACAACATCAAGAGCGAATTGGAAGATTTGGCCCTGAAGTATCTCGAGCCGCAGGATTATCTCCACATCGAGCAGAAGCTCTCGGAGAGCGAAGAGGAGCGCAAGAACTTCATCGCCCGCTTCCTGGAGCCCATCACCGCCCAACTCGACCGCCTGGGGATTCGCTACCATATCAAGAGTCGCACCAAGTCGATCTTCTCGATTTGGACCAAGATGCGAAAGCAACACGTCCCCTTCGAGGGGGTCTTCGACATCTTCGCCCTGCGTATTATTCTGGATTGCGAGCGGGAGGAGGAGAAGCGTCTCTGCTGGACTGTCTACTCGATCGTGGGCGACATCTACACCCCCAACCCCGAGCGTATGCGCGACTGGATCACCATCCCCAAATCGAACGGTTACGAGTCGCTCCACACCACCGTCTCGGCGGGTGAGGGACGTTGGGTGGAGATTCAGATCCGCACCGAGCGTATGGATGCCGTGGCCGAGCGAGGCATCGCAGCCCACTGGCGATACAAAGGGGTGAATCAGGGGGTCCAGACCAGCGAGATGTGGCTGGGGCGTCTGCGAGAGCTGTTGGAGGAGAAGGGGCACTCGATTGCCGAACGTTTTGACAAGAGCCCTGCCCTGAAGGAGATCTTCGTCTTTACCCCCAACGGCGACATCCGCAAGCTGCCTGAAGGAGCTACGCTGCTGGACTTCGCCTTCGACATCCACACCAACCTCGGAGCTACCTGCTCGGGAGGCAAGGTGAATGGTCGTGCCGTCTCGATCCGCGAGGTGCTCCGCAACGGCGACATCGTAGAGATCCTCACCCAGAAGAACCAGACCCCCAAGGCCGACTGGCTCAATGTGGTGGTGAGTTCCAAAGCGCGCTCTCGCATCAAGGCCTTCCTGCGCGAGGAGAAGCAGAAGTCGGCCCGCATCGGCCGCGAGGAGTTGGAGCGCAAGCTCAAAAACTGGAAGATCGACAAGCCCATCGACGAGGCGGTGGGCTACCTCTGCAAGCATTTCAAATTGCGAACCGGAATGGAACTCTACGCCCTGATTGCGACCCAGAAGATTGAGATCGGCTCCCTGAAGGAGATCCTCAACCACTGGCTGTCGGGAGCCGCCGATCTGGAGCGTCGCCAGGCGGCCCAGGAGCAGGAGGCCGAGAAGCTGCGGGCAGCCGAGCGGCGCGAACAGCAGAGCCCGCAACCCAACCGCGGCGATGCTCTGGTGATTGATGAAGGGATCTCGAAAATCGAGTATAAGTTGGCCAAGTGCTGCAACCCCATCAAGGGGGATGAGATCTTCGGCTTCATCACCATCGGTACAGGTATCACCATCCACCGCGCCGACTGTCCCAATGCTCGCCGACTGCGCGAAAACTACCCCTATCGAGTCATCGAGGCGCGGTGGCGGGCCGATGCCGATGGTTCGTTCCGCATCACGGTAGGCATCGTGGCCAAAGATGAGCCGGGCATCGTGAGTCGTATCTCGGAGGTGGTATCGCAGGATCTGAAGCTCGGATTCCGCTCCATCTCCTTCTCTACCCGCAAGGATGGCACCCTAAGCGGCACCATCGGGGTCGAGGTGCCGAGTGTCGGGATGGTCGATATGCTGCTCCACTCCCTGATGAAGATCAAGGGGGTACAACGCGCCTTCCGCGCATAGTTGTCGAGATAAAAAAGCAAGAGGAGGTCCCCCAAACGGGACCTCCTCTTGCTTTGTCAAAGGGGCCTACTCCACCACGTGGCGTTGGGGCATACGCTTGAGGCCTGTCTCACCATTCGTGGTCGAAGGTGCGAAACTCTCTGCCACAGGCTTGGTCATCCAGCGGCTCTCGACACTCCGTCGCTCAACCCCCGAACCCTTGACGGCAGCGTGGCGAAGCGGTCGCTTCACCGCCAGCGGAGCCGCCGTCTGCAGCGACTTTGGAACGTGGTGGGCCAGGAACTCATCCACGGGGCCTACTGCCATTCGGTTGGGGGTTACGGTCTTGATAAAGCCCTTGCCGAAGTTCCCCTCGACATCCTCGGCCACACCAAGGAAGGTGGAGGTATCGTCCCAGCTCAAGACGGCGATGCCCTCCGTATGGTTGACCATCACCGACTCGGGATCCCAGTCATAGCCCCAGGTAATCAACCAGTCATAGATATCGTCATCGGTAATCTCGCCCCAGTCGAGCATATTGTAGGGATAGAACTGGGTGTACCACTGAACAGCCGTGGCATTGACCGTCACGGTATAAGGCATCACGGCGTATCCCTTGCAGTTGAGGTAGAGGTCGGGGCGGATTTCCGAGAGAATCGTACCGTCGTAGTAGTTGCCCCAGGTGATCTCCACCGTCGCATCACTCAAGACCTTCTCCTCGGTGGTGAAGAGCTCGCTCAAGTGCCCCTTCGGCGAGGCGATCTCACCCGTTTCTACATCCACGGCCATTGCTACCATCACATACTCGGTTGCCGGTTTCAAGTTCTGCAATATCTGTTCGTAGCGGCCCTGCGAAGCTCCCATATCAAGCAGGTAGGCGGCTCGGTCGCCACCAAAAAGCTCGGCTCCATAAAAGATCTCCTCCTCCACAAAGTAGGCCGCAGCGGCATCGTCACCTCCCAGCTGCTGCGACATCTCCTGGAAGTAGTCCCACTCGCGCTCGATGGCGAAGTAGTGGCAGCCGTTAGAGGGGATAATCGTCACCGTGGCGGAGTTATGGGTCAAATTCTTCACCTCGAACTCAAAGGTAAGCAGGTCGGCCTCGCCGAGGGCCTTCGGGGTGGTGAAGGGGAAGGTTGAGAGGTCGGTCGTGGGGGCTCCGTCCCAGCCGAAGCATACCACCACATAGTCGGTTTCGGGCTCCAATGTGGCGAGCAGAGAGAGATCCGCAGGGCCATATTTGAGGGCCTTCTCCACACCTCCGTACCAATAGTCAAAGTCGGTGACAAGGGCCTCCATATAGGCCTTGTTGTCGGGATACCAGTCGAGCGACTCGGCCAGCTGGATCGAGCAGAGGTAGCCCTCCTCGCTGTTTGAGGGGGTGAGTGTTCCCTCTGCGTGGTCGTAGAAGATCTCCTCAAAGTTGCACTCGAAGGTCATATCCGACTGCTGGGCCGAGAGGGTCTCAAACTCCACCACCTCGGGAGCCGTATTGGCAAAGAACTCCTCATCGACACCAATGGCATAGGCATAATACTTGGTGGCAGGGCTCAAATCCTCCGCCAGCCACTCATCGACACCCGAGGAGCCGAAGTTGGCAAAGATCTGGTCGAGGGTGGCACCGCGACCGAGGTAGTAGCTCACCAGCGACATCAGATGCTCGGCATAAGCCTCCTCGTCTCCTCCCCAGTAGGACAGATCCTCCTCGCTCATCACATTGATGAAGTAGATGGTCGTAAGGGGATCGGGGGTTACCTTTACACGCGCCGAGGTGAAATCAATATCACATACCTCCACCTCAAAATCGACCTCCACACGCTCGATGGCCCGGGTCTTGAAGGCGATCTTCTCCAGATCGGTGGTAGGCAATCCCTCGGGGGTAAGGCCATAGGCATAGAGGTAGTACTCCACATCAGGCAGCAAATCGGCACTGCGCTCGCGGGTGAGGGTTCCCTGCTTCAGGAAACGATCCGAGAGGAGTTGCTCCAAAGAGAGGCCCTCCTGTTCGGCCACCGAGGCAAGCCAAGCCAAATCATCCGCCACATAATCGCTCTCCGACTCAAAGTCGTCGAAGTAGGGCTTGTCGATGATCATCACCAGGTAGGTCATCTCCTCCAGCGCGGGAGTCACCGAGAAGCAGACCTCGGTTTTGGTCACCTCGTGAATCTCAAAATCAAAGTAGTGCTCGATGACGGGCGGAGTCGGAGGTTCGGGTTGGGGTTCCGGCTTCGTATCCTTGCAGGCCGCAGCCAGGAAGAGAAGCAGCATCGATACAAACAGGACGTAAACTCTTTTCATATTTTTGGTCTTTGATTATTTGACATCTGGTAATGCCTCCGATAGGCCCCGAAGGGAGTTCGGCGGGGTTCTTTGTTGCAAATATCGTAAAAAAATCGTAAAAGAACAATACTATCGTAAAAAAACAATACTTTTCGCAGGAGGTTCCCCGATTGGTGCAGCACAAAGAGAAACGGGTTGCCCTTTTCGGACAACCCGTTATGATTCGGACGGTTGGGGAGGAAATCATTGCTGACGAAGTTGCATCTCGCGGCGGAACTGACGAATCTGGGGGATCAGCAACAGGGCCGCCAGCAGTGAGGCAGCACAATCGGCAATGGGCATCGACATCCAGACGCCATCGACCCCGAAACGGGGAGGCAGCAGAATCAATAGCGGTACCAGGAAGAGCATCTGGCGCGTCATCGAGAGCAGGATGGCCCGCTTGGGCTTGCCGATATATTGGAAGAAGTTACTCGTTACGATCTGGAATCCCACGATCGGGAAGAGCGAAACGACGATTCTCAAACCACGACAAACGGCCTCGATAAGCTCCTGGGCATTGCTGTCACTACTTCCCACAAAGAGCATTGCCACCTGGCGCGGGAAGAGCTGACCAATCAAAAAGGCCGAGGTGGTGACACAGACGGCGCATCCGATGGTGATGAAGAGGGTCTTCATTACACGGTCGTACTGCTTGGCTCCGTAGTTATAGCCGACAATGGGCTGCATTCCCTGATTCAGACCCGAGACCACCATCACGAAGAGCAGCACCACTCGGTTGATGACTCCATAGGCCCCGATATAGAGGTCGCCGCCATTGTTCTGCAACGCCTTATTGACAAAGATCACGACAATCGAAGCGCAGAGGTGCAACAGGAAGGGGGCAGCTCCGATGGAGAGGATGCCCGCTACGATCTTCTTTCTCAAGCGGAAGATGCCGTGTTTGAAGTGAAGGAAGCTGTCGCTGCGCGAGAAGTGACGCACCGAGATCGAGAGGGCGACACTTTGGGCAATCACCGTAGCGAAGGCCGAGCCGCGGATACCCCACCCGAAGACAAAGATGAAGAGGGGGTTGAGGGCACAGTTCACCGCCACGGCCGTAAGCATAATCATCATCGCCTTTTTGGGATATCCCGAGGCACGAAGCACCTCATTCAGACCGAGATACATATGGGTAACAACCGAGCCGGCCAGGATGATCTGCATAAAGTCGCGGGCGTAGCCGATGGTTTGGTCACTCGCTCCGAAGAAGTAGAGAATCGGATCGAGAAAGAGGATGCTGATGATCATCATCAACAGGCCGACCAGCGAGTTGAGCAACACCACGTTGCCCAGGGTCTTTTCAGCGGCGGCGCGATTTCCCTCCCCCAGACGGATCGAGATGATGGCGGCAGCACCCACACCCACCATCGCACCGAAGGCCGACGAGAGGTTCATCAGCGGCATTGTCAGGGCCAGGCCCGAGATGGCCAGGGCTCCCACGCCGTGACCGATGAAGATGCTGTCAATGATGTTGTAGAGCGACGAAGAGGTCATTGCAATAATGGCCGGAATGGCATAGCGCGCCAGGAGCGACGACAGAGAGTCGGTTCCGAGCGAAAGAGGGGTTACTGCACTTTGCTGTTTCATTCCTGGTGTTTCAATGACGCGCAAAGATACGAATTTGTGGTGAGATTTCAACACTCCCGCAAGCGGTTTTTGCAAAAGGGGGGCTCAATGGAGTGAGAGCCGCACCCCGGGAACAGGAAAATCTCCGCAAAGGGCGAAGTTTTGAGAAAAAAAGACGAGCACCGGAAAGTGCTCGTCTTGTGGTTCAACCGTCAGGCCGGCATCGTGGATCCGTCGGCTCCTCCGCCCCAAAGCAGGCGGAAGGTCTCACGACGAAGAGCCAACTGGCGTCGCCAACCCTCCCAACGGGTATAACGCAACTTCTTTTCGGGCAGGATATCCTTCACGGTGATCAGAATGCCGGTCTCCTCCACATCGCCAAAATCGGGATTGGAGACGGTATCGAAGAGGCGCATCGTGGCCGAAAGGTTCATATAGGCATTGATCAGCGGCGGGATGTTGGTGCCCAGCTCACGCAATCGCTGGACAAGGGTACGATACTCCTCGTCGTAGTTCTCGCCCGAGAAGATGGCATAGGGGGTCTCGTGGAGCGGCATCGCAATGGGGTGAAGGCCCTCAACCAGATGGTCGCGATCACCGAAGTAGCGGGAGAGGAAACTGAAGAGCAGGTTGCGGGCCTCACGCAGATAGGAGGTATACATCGTCACCTTGCCGAAGAGGTATTTCACCTTGGGGTTCAGAAGAATTAGGGCTCCCAGGCCATCCCAGAGATTATCCAGGGCATAGAGACTCTTGGGGTTGCGGCGCGCCTGATAGGCCGGCTGCACAAACGAACGACCCAACTCAATCGTATAGGGAAGGAAGCGTTTGCGGAACCGCTCCCCGAAGCGGAAGTAGTGCTCGGTGGAGAGGTGCGCCGGATGGGAGGTGGTGCAGACAATGAAACGATAGCCGCCCACAAGCTCCTGGGCTGCGGGATCCCAGACGATGAGTTGGCAATAGCCGTCGGAAGCCAGATCCTCCTGGTCGATATCGACCTCGTCACCCGTTCCGCCACCCGCTGCACGGAAGGCCTCCTCGCGCAGACGACCCACCTCACGCATCAACTGCGGGCACTCCGAAGCGCGAAAAACGTAGATCTCGTTCGATGCCTTCTTGGTGTCTCGAAGCTTATGCTCGGGGGTCAGCTCCTTTAGGAGCTCTTCACGGGGAATGGGTGCTATGATCGGTTTCATTGTTCTACTCTTATTGGCCAATTTTACGACAAAAGTAGCAAAAAAATCTCAAAAACAGGCTCTTACCCCTATTTTTTTAGCGCATAAGCCTTTTCTCGGACATAATCGGTCTGCTCGCGCAGAGTACCTACACCCTGCAATTCGCTCAACGGAATGGGGTCGCCCACCCGGATTGAGAAGGTGCGTCCCTTCTGCTTGAACATCTCGTCCACCAGATAGAGCATCTCCACGTTGAACTTGATACCCAGCCCCGTACGGAGATTCGACAACCGGTAGAAGAAGTTGGAGAGCTCGCCCTCGACAAAGATGGGAACCACCTCGCGGTGGGTCTGGTGGGCCTTTTTGATGAAGTTGGTGCGCCAGGCGAGATCCTTCACCTCGCCCCCTTTGCGACGGGAGCAGAGGCCGGCAGGGAAGGTGAGCACGGGCAGTTCGCCATAGAGTTCCTCCTCGAAACGGCGGGCATAGTCGCTGCTCTGGGATCCGTGTTTATTAACCGGAATCCAAAGGGGGCGCAGCGGCTCCATATGCATCAGCAGGTCGTTGACAATCACTCGGGCATCGCCGAAGTGGTCGATCAGCTTGTCAGCCAGCATCATACCGTCCATACCACCGAAAGGGTGGTTGGAAGCGAAGAGGTAGCGACCCTTGGGGTCAAGTTTATCGAGACCCTCGATGGTATACTTCACATCGAGAATCTCAAAGGCTATGTGGATAAACTCCTGGGGTGAGGAGTTCCATCCGCGGGCCATCGCCTCGTTCAGTTCGCGCTGGTGGATGATTCGCTTAAGGTAGTTCACCACGAAGCGCGGAACGTAGCGGGAAGCCTTCGGAGCCTTCGATTGGAGGATTGCATCCAGGTCTATTTGTGGCATATCTGAAAATATATTGGAACAAATATAGGGAAAATTTCCGGTAAAAGCACTAACTTTGAAGCCAAATTATGCATTTATCCCGATGAGTACCGGATATCACACCCCCGTCCTGCTCGAAGAGTCGGTCGGATTGCTCGAAATCAATCCCTGCGGAACCTATGTCGATCTCACCTTTGGTGGGGGCGGTCACTCGCGTCGCATCCTCTCGGAGTTGGGCCCCGAAGGGCGGCTCTTCTCCTTCGATCAGGATCGCGACACGGAAGCCAATGCCCCCGATGACGACCGCTTTACCTATGTGGCAAGCAACTTCCGCTTCCTGCGGGGGCAGCTCCGCTACCGCGAGGTGGAGGGGGTCGATGGCATCCTGGCCGACCTCGGGGTCTCGTCCCACCACTTCGATGCCACCGAGCGCGGCTTCTCCTTCCGCGGAGAGGCGGCCCTCGATATGCGTATGAACCAGCGCGGCCGTCTGACGGCTGCCGAGGTGGTGAACAACTACGACCACGAGACGCTGACCCGCATCCTGGGCGACTGGGGCGAACTGGAGACTCCGTGGAAGGTAGCCAACTGCATCGAGCGAGCCCGCAAGACGGCCCCCATCGCCACGACTGCCGACCTGGTGGCGGCCGTGGCCCCCTGCACCCCCAAGAAGGCCGAGGCGAAGTTCCTGACCAAACTCTTCCAGGCCCTGCGTATTGAGGTAAATGGAGAGATGGAGGCCTTGAAGATGGCCTTGGAGCAGAGTCTGAAGGTGTTGAAACCGGGAGGACGACTGGTGGTGATCTCCTACCACTCGCTGGAGGATCGCCTGGTAAAGAACTTCCTTCGAAGCGGAAACTTCGAGGGCTATGTCGAGAAGGATTTTTACGGACGGAGCGACACCCCGTTTGAGGTGGTGACTCGCAAGGCGGTAGTTCCCTCGGCTGCCGAACTGGAGCGCAATCCGCGGTCGCGTTCGGCCAAGCTGCGCGCCGCCATCAAGCTGTAAACAGAAGAGTATGGAGCTGCACCACGATACCGATTTGGATCCTCGCAGTGAGGAGGAGCGTCTGGCGGCGGAGCGCGAGGCCGAGTTGGCCCGCCGCATCCGACGTGAGGTACGTCGTGTGCAGCGGGGAGAGGCCGACGAGGAGATGCTCCGCGAGGAGGAAGAGGAGGCCGAGGAGCGGGCCGTCGCCGAGGAGGCTCGCCTGCGTGAAGAGCGTCGCAGCCGCAACTGGCTGGTGGGGCTCGTGACAGGAGGTATTCTGCGCCAGGAGTGGCTGACGGTTCACTTCCGTTATCCGCTGCTGATTGCTGCTGTCTTTTTGTTGAGTATCATTGTGATGTTTTGGTCGTTGCGCCTCGATATGACCCATACGCGCACGACCCAGGAGGTGCAATTGTTACGCGAGCGAGCGGTGCGTCTACGCGAGGAGTGCAGCCGTGTGGCGAGCCATTCGGCCGTCGTGGAGGAACTCAAGCGACGCAACATCCCGCTGGAGGATCCCCGCACCCCCAACGAGATAATGGAGGAGTAACCGATGGCCAAAGAGGAGAAATCGAAGATCAAGAGCGACATCCTAACACGCGTGAGGGTGCTCTACCTTCTGTTTGCGCTGGTGGGAGCCCTCATCCTGGCCCGTCTGGTTTGGATTCAGATCAGCCCCGAGGTGCGTGAGCAGTCGAAGCGAATCGAGGGGCGCATCTTCCGTACTGACACCCTGCGGGCACGACGTGGCAACATTCTCTCGCGCAACGGCGAGGCTCTGGCCACCTCGATCTTCCGCTATCGCCTGCTGTTTGACTTTTCGGCCGAAGGGTTCGATTCGCTGCAACTCTACCGAGAGCAGAGCGACTCGTTGGCCGAACTGCTGGCCGCCCATTTCGGGGATCGGAGCCACGCCCAATATCGCAAGTTGCTCTGGGATCTGCACGACCAACACTATCGGCTGGTGCCACGCAAAGATACCACCTACTACAACGCCACCACCCGCTTCGGACGATGGCTCGACTACCTGCGCGGGGTCGATACCGTCGTACATCGCACCCTCTACGATACGGTACGTGTGACAAAGTTGGTGGAGGTGCTGCCCCGCGCCATCGACAATGCCGAGTGGCAGGAGCTGAAACGATATCCGATCCTGAACTGGAATATGGGTATGACCTATCAGCGCAAGGTGGTGGATGAGCGCGTCTATCCGCAAGGGGAGCTGGGACGTCGCACCATCGGTCTCTACCACCCCGACCGCGGCAGTTACGGTATCGAAGGGCTCTATCGAGAGGCGTTGGCCGGGCAGAATGGTCTGGAACGTGTGCAGCGCATCGCTCACGGCTTCTGGAGCCGCGTGGCGGGCCATAAGGAGAATCGGGAGCCGATGGATGGAGCCGATGTGGTGACGACCCTCGATCTGGATGTGCAGGATGTGGCCGACAAGGCCCTCCGCAGTCAGTTGGAGGCGCAGAATGCGCTGTGGGGAACCACGATGGTAATGGAGTGCCGGACGGGCGACATCCTGGCAATGGCCAACCTCGGGAGACGACAAAACGGCACCTATGGCGAGTTGGAGAACTACGCCCTAAGCCGCCGTATGGAGCCTGGCTCCACCTTCAAGCTCGCTTCGTTGCTGGCCCTGGTGGAGGATTGTCATTTGGGGCTCGACCTCACCTATGAGACCGGCAGCGGTCAGCGGGTAAAGGTGGGCGGCACAACCGTCGAAGATGACCACGACGCAGGCAAGGAGCTCAATATGAAGCAGGCAATGGCACAATCGTCGAATGTCTACTTCTCGCGCGCCATCTATGAGGCCTACAAAGAGAATCCGCAACGTTATGTCGATTTTCTGAAGGGGCTTCACCTCGACCGTCCGATGGGTCTGGAGGGGATGGGAGAGCGATCACCGCTCCTCAACGAGCCAGGGAGCAAGGGGTGGTATCGCCACGTTACTCTCCCCAATATGGGCTATGGTTATGCCGTGGAGCTGACCCCGTTGCAGACCCTTACCCTCTACAATGCCGTGGCCAACAACGGCCGAATGATGGCCCCCCGTCTGGTGAGCGAGATTCGACGTGGCGAGAAGGTGGTGGAGCGGTTTGAGCCGCAGGTTCTGGTGGAGCAGATCTGCTCCGAGGGGAGCCTCCGATTGGTTCGCGAGTGTCTGGAGGAGGTGGCCCGCACGGGTACGGCGGCATACTGGTTTCGCGATACAACCCGTTATCGGGTGGGAGCCAAGACGGGTACGGCACAGTTTGCCCAGGGCGACATTGCCTATGCGGATGGCTACTACCTCGGCACGATGGTCTGCTACCTGCCGGCCGAGAATCCGCGCTACACGGTACTGACGGCCCTCTTCACCCAACGGGGACGTGGCCGAACAATCTATGGTGCCGGTCTGGCCGGTCCCGTGGTACAGGCGGTGGCCGACTACCTCTCCTCACGCGAGGAGCAACCCTTCGAGGCGGCACCGACAGCGACAGCACCCTCCCAGATCAAAGGGGGCGACCTGGCGGCCGTCAAGCGGGTGGCCGACCGACACAACCTGAAGGTGGAGGGACTTACGCGCAAAGGCTGGGGCCGTGTGGCACAGGATAGCCTGGGAATGCGGATTGAGCCCTTGACCAATGACCCGACCCGAATCCCCGATGTCCGAGGGATGGGATTGAAGGATGCCCTCTTCCTGCTGGAGAGCCGCGGAGTGAAGGTACGTTTCTCGGGCAGTGGAGCCGTCAAGAGCCAAACACCCGCTGCAGGCACTCCGCTCAAGGAGGGGAGCGTGGTGACCATTGAACTGAAATAGAGAGAATAAGAACCAACGATAGATGAAAATGTTAGAAAATTTGTTGCAGGGGTTGGAGGATTATCGCCTGGTGGGGGATGACTCGCTTCCGATTGGAGGACTCTGCTACGACTCGCGCGAAGTGCAACCGGGCGACTGCTTCTTTGCCGTAACGGGCACGCAGAGCGACGGCCACGACTACATCCCCAAGGCGGTAGCCGCAGGGGCCGTGGCGGTGGTGTGTGAGCGACTGCCCGAGGAGCCTCAAGCCGAGGTGGGTTGGGTGGTGGTACCCGACACCAACCACGCAATGGCAATAATGGCGGCCAACTACTACGACCACCCCTCACGAGAGTTGAAGCTGGTGGGCGTGACCGGCACCAATGGGAAGACCACCACGGCCACTCTGCTCTCAAATCTCTTTACAGCCCTGGGCTACCGCACGGGATTGATCTCGACCGTGGTCTATCGGGTAGCCGAGCGGGAGTTCCCCTCAACCCACACCACGCCCGATGCCATTCGCCTCAACCGGCTGATGCGCGAGATGGTGGATGCCGGGTGCGACTACTGCTTTATGGAGGTTTCGTCGCACGCCATAGCCCAGGAGCGTATCGCCGGGCTTCGCTTTGCGGGAGGCATCTTCACCAACCTCACGCACGACCATCTCGACTACCACAAGACCTTTGCCGAGTATCTGCGGGTGAAGAAGCGTTTCTTCGACTCGCTCGACAAGGAGGCCTTTGCACTAGTCAACATCGACGACCGCAACGGACGGGTGATGGTGCAGAATACGCGGGCCGAGGTCAAGAGCCTCTCGCTGCGCTCGATGGCCGACTTCCATTGCAAGATTGTGGAGATGCATCTCGACGGAATGTTGCTCCACCTGGATGGCGAAGAGCTCTGGGTTCGCCAACTGGGCCGCTTCAATGCCTATAATCTGTTGAGCATCTATGCCGCAGCCCGCCTGTTGGGGGCTGAAAAGCAGGAGGTGCTGCGTCTGATGAGCCTTCTGGAGGCGGTGGATGGCCGCTTCGAGGCGGTGCAGGCTGCCGACGGCACGGTGGGTATTGTCGATTACGCCCACACCCCCGATGCACTGGAGAATGTGATTCAGACCATCGAGGAGATTCGCCGCCCCGGGCAGCAGCTTATCGTCCTCTGCGGCTGTGGAGGCGACCGCGATCGCACGAAGCGTCCCGAGATGGCCCGTATCGCCGTGAAGTATGCCTCACTGGCCATCTTCACCTCGGACAACCCCCGCACCGAGTCGCCCGAGGCGATTTTAGATGAGATGGTGGCCGGAATCGACCCCGCAAGTCGCCATTTGCGGATTGCCGACCGCGGTCAGGCGATTCGTACGGCCGCGATGATGGCTCGTCCGGGAGATATCCTCCTGGTGGCCGGCAAGGGACACGAGACCTACCAGATCATCGGTACCGAGAAGCTCCACTTCGACGACCGCGAGGCGTTGCGCGAGGCCTTCGATCAGCTCCACAAATAACGAAACCTCTAAAAATAGAAAACCGAAAATAAGCACTACACCAAAACAATAGAAAAATGCTCTATTCACTGTTTCAATATCTTGCAAGGGTCTATGACCTTCCCGGCTCGGGAATGTTTCAGTATATCTCGTTCCGCTCGGCAGCGGCCATCATCCTCTCGCTTCTGATTGTCATCTTCTTCGGCAAGGGGATTATCCGCTACCTGCAGCGCAAGCAGATCGGCGAGGAGATCCGCGACCTGGGGCTGGAGGGCCAGCTCCAGAAGCGAGGCACCCCCACGATGGGAGGTGTGATCATCCTGCTGGCCGTTTTGGTGCCGACCCTGCTGTTTGGTCGGCTGGACAACATCTACATTCAGCTCTTGCTGGTCTCGACCGTCTGGCTGGGATTCATCGGAGGTCTGGATGACTACATCAAGGTCTTCCGCCATCGCAAGGAGGGCTTGAAGGGTCGCTTTAAGATCGTAGGCCAGGTGGGCCTCGGTGTCATCGTGGGTCTTACGATGTGGCTCTCGCAGGATATCGTGGTACGCGAAAAGGTACTGCGCCCCGTGGAGACCACCTACATCAACGAGGTGGGCGAGAGTGTCACGGAGCAGAGCCATCAGGTGGTCTTGAGCCCCGAGGCGGTCAAGACCAACAAGACGACCATCCCCTTTGTGAAGAACAACGAGCTGGACTACGCCGAGCTGGTAGGAGGCAGCGAACGATGGTCGTGGCTTCTCTATATCGTGGTAGCGATTTTGGTGGTGACGGCAGTCTCGAACGGAGCCAATCTCACCGACGGATTGGATGGTCTGGTGACAGGCGTCTCGGCCCCCGTGGTGGTGGTATTGGCCATCCTGGCCTACCTCTCGGGCCACATCGTCTATGCCGACTACCTCAATATTATGTATATCCCGGGCTCGGGAGAGCTGGTGGTCTTTGCCGCGGCACTGCTTGGTGCGCTGGTCGGCTTCCTGTGGTACAACTCCTTCCCGGCCCAGATCTTTATGGGGGATACGGGCTCGCTGGCCATTGGTGGCATCATCGCCGTTTTTGCCCTCTGCATCCGCAAGGAGTTGCTGCTGCCGGTGCTGTGCGGAGTCTTTCTGATCGAGAGCCTCTCGGTGATGATCCAGGTGGGTTATTTCAAATATACGAAGCGTAAGTATGGGGAGGGTCGTCGCATCTTCCTGATGTCTCCCATCCACCACCACTACCAAAAGCGCGGACAGTTCGAGACCAAGATTGTGGTTCGCTTCTGGATTGTCTCGATGCTGCTGGCGGCAGTAACCCTCGTTACGCTGAAGATTCGATAGCAAAAACAAAAAAGGAAAAAGAATATGAAACGTATTGTGGTTTTGGGCGGCGGAATCAGCGGCTACGGCTCGGCCATTCTGGCCCAGAAGAAGGGTTTTGAGGTCTTCCTCTCCGATGTGGGACGCATTGCCGACCGCTACAAGCAGCGACTTGAGGAGTGGAAGGTCCCCTACGAGGAGGGTGGACACACCGAGGAGTTGATTCTCAACGCCTCGGAGGTGATCAAGTCGCCGGGTATTCCCGAGACGGCCCCGATGGTAAAGAAGTTGCGCGAGCGGGGAATCCCCGTCATCTCGGAGATGGAGTTTGCCTTCCGCTATCTGGGAAAGGCCAAGACGATCTGCATCACCGGTTCGAATGGCAAGACCACCACCACCTCGCTCATCTACAAGATTATGCACGACGCAGGCAAGCGGGTAGCACTGGGTGGCAACATCGGCGAGAGCTTCGCCTATTCGGTGGCCCAGGGTGGCTACGATTGGTATGTGTTGGAGTTGAGCTCCTTCCAGCTTGATGGGATGTATGAGTTCCGTGCCGACATCGCTGTGCTGATGAACATCACGCCCGACCACCTCGACCGCTACGACTACTGCTTCCAGAACTATGTCGATTCGAAGCTCCGCATCACGCAAAACCAGCACTCGCGCAACTACTTCATCTATTCGGGTGACGACGAGGTGATCTGGCGCGAGATCGAGAAGCGCGGAGCCGCCCTTCATATGAAACAGCTCCCCTTTGCCGTCAAATCGGTGGTGGCAAGCGGTGTGGGCGACGCCTTCCCCGACGGCGATACGGGTAAGTTTACCGCTGTGGTGGGGGCTCGTGAGGTGAATGTCGATACGCGCAAGATGCAGATCAAGGGCCTGCACAACACCTACAACGCAATGGCCGCCACGCTGGCGACACTGGCTGCGGGTGTAACGCCTGCCAAGATCCGCAAGGCGATCTATGACTTCTCGCCCGTCGAGCACCGCCTGGAACCGGTGGCCGAGGTGGGTGGCGTCAGCTGGATCAACGACTCGAAGGCCACCAATGTCGATTCGGTATGGTATGCCCTGGAGTCGATGAAGCGCCCCACGGTCTGGATTGCCGGTGGTACAGACAAGGGCAACGACTACGAACCTTTGAAGGAGTTTGCCCGCGAAAAGGTGCATACGCTGATCTGTATGGGTCTGGACAACAAGAAGCTGGAGGAGAGTTTCCGAGGGGTGATTCCCCGGATTATCTCCACCTCGTCGCTTGATGAGGCAATGGAGGCGGCTCGTGGTGCGGCCCGTGAGGGGGATGTGGTACTGCTCTCCCCGGCCTGTGCTTCGTTCGACCTCTTCAAGAACTACGAGGAGCGCGGCCGACTCTTCAAGGCGTGGGTTAAAGAGAGACTCCAAAAATAGAAGATGGCCGAGCAGGTGCAACAAACCCCGGAGGAGGGGCTGCTGACGCGTATTTTTCGCGGAGACAAGGTGCTCTGGATCGTAGCCGCCGTGCTGGCTGTGATCTCGATCCTGGTGGTCTACTCTTCGACCGCCAAGATGGCCTATGCCGCCTCCGGCTCCCACTCCTCGATGGGTTTTCTGCGCGATCAACTCTTCATTCTCATCCTCTCGGTGCTGGCCCTGCTGGTGGTTCACCGCATCAACAGCCGCGTCTACAACTACTTCTCGGCCTGGGTCTACTTCCTCTTTCTGGGCCTTACGCTGGCGGTCTATTTTGTGGGAACAACCACCAATGGTGCCGCCCGCTGGATCCCGATTCTCGGCTTCAACCTGCAACCCAGCGAGGGGCTCAAAGTGGCCACCATCCTCTTCCTGGCGCGACAGCTGGCCGGTCGGCAGAGTGTCATTGACAAGTTGCGCATCGTCCCTTCGATCAATCCCCTGCGCTGGCGCGACAAAGAGCAGAAGAGGATCTGGCGCGAGGGTACCTGGCCGATTCTGATGCCTATGCTCGCCTCGTGCGTGGTGATCTTCCCGGCCCACACCTCCTCGGCGGTGCTGGTCTTTGGCACTTCGCTGGTAATGATGCTCATCGGACGCGTAAGGCTCGCCGAGCTGGTAAAGATCGTGGGGCTGGCCGTGGTGGGCGTACTTCTGATTATGGTTCTCAACCTGGGGCGCAGCGAGACGGCCGGTGGCCGAGTCTCCACCTGGGTAGAGATCTGGACCCACGATCGCAGTGAGACTCCCCCCGACAAGCTGACCGACACCGAGCGTTCGATGATCGCCATTCGCCACGGCGGCCTGGTGGGACAGGGAGCAGGCCAGAGTGCTATGCGTGTGGAGATGACCCACCCCGAGAGCGACTACGCCTTCGCCTTCTTTGTGGAGGAGTATGGCCTGATCCTGGCGGTGGTACTTCTCTTGCTCTACCTCTGGATCTTCTTCCGAGCCATTCTGATCTTCCAACGCTGTGGCACGGCATTTCCGGGCCTTTTGGTGTTGGGATTGGGGATGCTGATCACCTCCCAGGCCCTGCTTCATATTATGGTGGCGACCAACCTCATCCCCGAGACGGGTCAGACCCTGCCCCTGATCTCGCGCGGAGGCTCCTCGACCCTCTTCACGGCCATTGCCCTGGGTATGATGCTCTCGGTGAGCCGCCAGAATGAGGAGCAGTCCCACGACAAACCCAAGTCACAATCCCTTTACGAACGTTAAAAACAGAGCCTATGGCTGCAGACGATATCCGTTTGGACAAATACCTTTGGGCGGTGCGTATCTTCAAGACGCGCAGCGATGCCGCCGACGCCATCCGCAACAACCGTGTGCTGGTGAACGACAGCTATTGCAAACCCTCGCGAGAGGTGAAGGTGGGCGACCGAATCTCCGTGAAACGAATGCCGGTGCGCTATGAATATAAGGTGGTGGAGTTGGTTTCGAGCCGCCAGCCCGCCAAGAATGTTCCCCTCTACTGCCTCAACATCACCCCCGAGGAGGAGCTACAGAAGCTCAACGCTCCACGCGAGACGATCTTTGTCTTCCGCGAGCGCGGCACGGGCCGTCCCACCAAGAAGGAGCGACGCGACATCGACTCCTTGATGGAGGGCTTTTTCTATGAGGAGGAGGATGAAGATTAAACCGCTTGCGATTGATTGAGGGTGGAGCCTTTGCGGGTTCCACCTTTTTTTTCGCTTTTCGGCCCCTCCTTTTCTCGTCCAAAGTTCTTATCAAAGGTCGAAATATTGTTAAAAATCTCGGTGCTGGGCTTGGTTTTTCGGTTTTTATTCCTAACTTTGTAGAAAGCTAAATTTAATATCCAAAAAATCCTATGAAAAAGTTCTTCCTCTTTTTAACGGTCGCCACGGCTCTGCTGGTGGCCGGATGTAGCAATCCCTACGATGATTCGGCTCTTTGGGGCGAATTGGAGAAGTTAAAAGATCGTGTGACCACGCTGGAGGAGCTTTGTCAGGATATGAACACCAACATCTCCTCGCTGCAGACCATCATCAAGGCATTGGAGAGAAACGACTATGTAACGGCCATTTCGCCCATCGAGAAGGGGGGCGAGACGATTGGTTATGTAATCAACTTCTCGGAGAGCGGACCGGTCACCATCTACAACGGCAAGGATGGTGAGGCGGGTCACAGCCCCGTGATTGGTGTAAAACAGGATAGCGACGGCCGCTACTACTGGACGCTGGACGGCGAGTGGTTGCTCGATGCAAATGGCGAGAAGGTCCAAGCTCGCGGCGAGGATGGTCAGGACGGCACCAATGGCGAGAATGGCCAAAATGGTGAAAATGGCCAGAATGGTCAGGATGGCGTTACTCCCCAGCTCAAGATCGAGGAGGAGTATTGGTATATCTCCTACGACAACGGCGAATCGTGGCAGCAGCTCTACAAAGCGACCGGTGAGGATGGCAAGAATGGTGAAGATGGCAAGGATGGCGACGCCTTCTTCCAGAAAATCGACACCACCGACAGCGACTACATCATCCTGACCCTGGCCGACGGCACCGAGATCAAACTCCCCACCTGGCGGGCCTTCGAGAAACTACAGGCTGCCTGCGAGCTGATGAACAACAACATCTCGGCTCTGCAGACTTTGGTGGAGGCTCTGCAGGAGAACGACTATGTGGAGAGTGTGACGACGATCCGTGAGGATGGCAAGGATGTGGGCTATGCCATCACCTTTGTCAAGAGCGGCACGATCAATATCTACCACGGCGAGGATGCCGAGGCTCCCGTTGTGGGTGTGAAACCCGATACCGACGGCCGCTACTACTGGACCATCGACAACGAGTGGTTGCTCGATGAGAAGGGTGAGAAGATCCGGGCCGAGGGCATTGATGGTCAGGATGCCGTAACCCCCGAACTCAAGATTGAGGAGGGCTATTGGTTCGTAAGCTACAACAATGGCGAGAGTTGGACGAAGCTCGACAAGGCAACCGGCGATAAGGGAGACAAGGGTGATAAGGGCGACACCGGCCTGGTTGGCGACTCGATGTTCACCGATATCGAATACCAGAACGAGTATATTATCTTCTCTCTTTCGAATGGCGTAACGCTCAAGGTGCCCACCTGGACCGCCTTCGAGCAGTTGCAACTCCTCTGCAACCAGATGAACAGCAACATCGCAGCACTGCAGAGCGTGGTGAATGCCCTGGCCGAGAAGGATTACGTGGAGAGCGTAACCCCGATCGAAAAGGGGGGTGAGGTGATCGGCTACACGATCCGTTTTGCCAAGAGTGGCGATATCGCCATCTACCACGGTCAGGATGGTCAGGATGGTCAGGATGGTGCCGACGGTCAGGATGGCTTTACCCCCGTGATTGGCGTGAAGCTCTATGTAGACGGCTGCTACTACTGGACCCTCAATGGCGAGTGGCTGCTCAACGATGCCGGCAACAAGATCAAGGCCCAGGGCAGTGACGGCCAGGATGGCGAAGACGGACAGCCCGGTCTGCCGGGAGCTCCCGGTCAGCCTGGTGAGCCCGGCGAGGATGGCAAGGATGGTGCCGACGGCATCACCCCCGAATTGAAGATCATTGACGGCTACTGGTATGTAAGTTATGACAACGGTGGCGAATGGGAGCAGCTGGGCAAGGCTACCGGTGAGGATGGAGCCCAGGGCGACTCGATCTTCCGTGAAGTAACCTGGGATGAGGAGTATCTCTACCTGACCCTCTCGGATGGTACGATGCTCACCCTCTCGCTGACGGCTCCCGAAGTGGAGATTCTGCCCGCCATCGAGGTCGGCAGCACGACCGAGGAGCTCATCGTGGCTCACGAGGGCGGCAAGGTGACCGTGACCTTCTCGTCGACCCTGGATTGGACCGCCGAGCAGAAGGAGAATATGGCAGGCGTGGAGCTTAACCCCGTTGCCGGCACGGCCGGTGAGAGCAATGAGGTGACGGTTACCGTAGGTGCCAACGAGACCTCCGCAGAGCGCACTATTCAGATTACTCTCAAGTCGGAGGAGCTGGAGGTTCCCGTAATCATCCGGCAGCTCTATGAGGCCCCCAAGCCCGCCATCGAGGTCAGCAACACCGAGGAGCTTGCGGTAGAGGCCGAGGGCGGCGAAGTGACCATCCGCTTCTCGTCGGTTTTGGATTGGACCGCCGTGAACAAGGAGAATATGGCAGGCGTGGAGATCAACCCTGCTGCCGGCAAAGGTGGTGAGAGCAACGAGGTGACGGTCACCGTAGGTGCCAACGAGACCTCCGCAGAGCGCACCATTCAGATTACCCTCAAGTCGGAGGAACTGGAGGTTCCCGTAACCATCCGACAGGGCTATAAGGAGCCCGAACCCGTGGAGACCCTCTCGATGGATCTGAATCTCGTCGTAGGTACGGCAACTGCCGGTGATAAGGATGGCGAATGGGAGGTAAGCCTTGTGGATGATCTCAACAACGAGGTGGTGCTCTACTTTGTCTGCCCCACCAGCTCGATCTATCCCGAGTATCTGATGGGCGGCTCCTACTATGTATGCTCACCCACAGAGAACTTCTCCGACTACAGCTATGGTTGGATCAATACCGACCGCTCCTATGTAAAACTCAAGAGCGGAACCGTGAAGCTCAAGCCGCGCAACGTGGCCGGTGGCTACAACCCGATTCTGAAGTTCTCGACCAACAAGACGAGCGGCAAGGACAGCAATACCCTCACTTCGCTGAGCAACCTTCTCTCGGAGAACGATGCTTACAGCTTCAAGCTCACCTTCACCGGCTCCCTCTATGGCGGAGACGATCCGAGTTCTTCCAACAGTACGGAGGTACAGCGCAAGCTCGACTCCTTCTACAACCTGATGGAGATCTCCACCTCGCCCGATGGCTCGAAGCTCGTGATGCGTTTGAGCAGCTATGCCGGCGACCTCTACTTCTGTCTGCTGCCCACGGGCAAGACCGAAGTGTTTGGCTCTGGAGCAAAACTGGAGAAGGACAGCAGCGGCAACTGGGTATTCCCCGAGTGGGAGACCTTTGAGTTCGATGTGAAGAGTGATATGGACACCCGTCGCTCCTACCTCCTGGAAGCCGCTTTGGGTAGCGATCCCGAGAAATACTATTACTTCGATTCGGGCAAGATCCGCATCACGCGCACCGAGGAGAATGTCTATCAGTTCCGCGCCATCAACCTCACCTCAAGCTTCTCTACGGCTTACGCCTCCTACGTGCTGAAGTTCGTACAGAACAATGACGAGAAGGGATGGACAGCCTACTACGAGGATACGGGTTGGGATTATAAGTGGTAATCTCCTCTCCAAATAAAAACATAGGGGCGGCCTTTTTAGGTCGCCCCTATGTTTTTATACGATCTTTCATCAGTGCGCCTCGAGCCAACTCTTGCCAAAACCCGCCTCGGCGATCAGTCGAACCTTCAGTCGGGCAGCCGACTCCATCGCCTCGATCACGATTTCACGTACGCGACGACGCTCCTCCAAGCAGGTGTCGATCACCAATTCGTCGTGCACCTGCAGAATCATCTTCGAGTGGATTCCCTCACGACGGAAGGCCTCCCAAACCCGGATCATCGCCAGCTTCATCACATCGGCTGCCGAGCCCTGAATCGGGGCATTGATGGCGTTTCGCTCGGCCAAACCGCGAGCCACGGCATTCTTCGAGTTGATGTCATTCAGATAGCGGCGGCGACCGAAGATCGTCGAAACGTAACCCTGCTCGCGGGCCCGCACCACCGCCTGATCCATATAACTCTTCACCTCGGGATAGGAGGCGAAGTAGCCCTCGATAAGCGACTTGGCCTCCGATCGCGGAATATCGAGCCGCTGGGCCAAGCCGAAGGCCGAGATGCCATAGATGATGCCGAAGTTGGCCGTCTTGGCGCGGCGTCGCTCATCAGAGGTCACCTCCTCAAGGGGTTTACCAAAGATCTTGGCCGCCGTGGCAGCGTGGATATCCTCCCCTTGCTCGAAGGCGGCAATCAGCCCCTTATCACCACTCAAGTGGGCCATCAGGCGCAGCTCCACCTGTGAGTAGTCCACCGAGAGCAACTCGTGGTCTTCATCGGAGGGGATGAAGGCGGCACGGATGGGCTTGCCCAACTCATCTCGAATGGGGATGTTTTGCAGATTGGGGTTGGCCGACGAAAGACGACCCGTAGCCGTTACAGCCTGGTTGTAGGAGGTATGAATACGCCCTGTCAGCGGATTCACCAACTGGGGCAGGGCCTCCACATAGGTCGAGAGCAGCTTTTTTACACCTCGATACTCCAGCACCAAATCGACGATGCGGTGTTTGTGGGCAAAGCTCTGCAGATACTCCTCATCGGTGGAGAACTGCTTGGTCTTGGTCATCTTGGGTTTATCGGTGATCTGCATCTTGGCAAAGAGCAGCTCTCCGAGCTGACGCGGCGAGTTGATGTTGAGTTGCGGATCGCCGGCCAGGGTACGAATCTCCGCTTCGAGCGAGGCCAGCTTACGATTCAGCACCGTGGCATAGCGGGCCAGGGCCGCCGTATCAATGCGGACGCCCTCCCACTCAATCTCGGCCAACACCTCGATCAGCGGCTCCTCCAACTCGAAATAGAGATGTTGCAAACCAATCTCCTCCACCAAAGGATAGAGCTCCTGCTTCAAGCGCAGCGTCACGTCGGCATCCTCCGCAGCATACTCGGCCACGCGGGCCACCGCCACCTGGTGCATTCGAAGTTGCTTGGCTCCCTTGCCGATCAGCGTCTCGATCTCGATGGGTCGGTAGTGGAGGTATCGCTCCGCAAGGGCATTCATTCCGTGGCGCGACTCGGGATCGAGCAGGTAGTGGAGCAGCATCGTATCGAACTTGCGTCCTCGCACACGGATTCCCGCACGGCGCAGCACCATCAGGTCAAACTTCATATTCTGACCCACCTTATCGATGCGGTCACACTCCAACAGGGGACGCAGGGCCTCCAACTTGCGCTGGTTCTCCTCGTCAGCCTCATCGGCAAAGAGAAGGTCGCCCCCCACCGAGAAGGGGATATACCACGCCTCGTGAGGGCGCACGGCGAGCGAGATCCCCACCAATTTGTCATTCAGCGGATCAAGGCCCGTGGTCTCGGTATCGAAGGCCACCTCACGCTCCTGCATCAGCTCCTTCACTACGCGGGCCACCTCTTCACTCCGCTCCAGGGTATGGTAGCAGTGTTCGGTGGTGAGAATCGTCTCATACTCGGGCTGCGGAGCCTCCTCCGCCTCGATCGGCTGCACAGCCTGCACCGCCGGGGCTACCGGAGCAAAGAGATCTCCCTGGCCCGCCAGACGAGCCGCTTTCAGCTGGGCCGACTTGGCCCGAGCCATCTCGGCGAGCTGGCTCTGGGGCTCCTGACGAGGCCCCTCGGGAAGCTCCTCGGCCGGAGCGAGGTTATTCAAGTCATTCATAAAGACCCGGAAGCCCAACTCGGCAAAGAGGCTCTGCAACTCCTCGGTATGAGGAGCACAGAGAGAGAGCTCCTCGGGCTGAAAATCGATGGGGACATCGAGGCGAATAGTGGCAAGCTCCTTCGAGAGACGCAGCTGCTCGGCACCGGCACGGATACTCTCCCCCTGCTTGCCCTTCAGCTCATCGGCGTGGGCGAGCAGGTTCTCCACCGTACCCCACTGGGCCACCAGCTTCGAGGCCCCCTTCTCGCCGATACCCGGCACACCCGGGATGTTGTCCGAGGCATCACCCCAAATGGCCAGGATATCGCGTACCAGCTCCGGATCGGGGATGCCATACTTGGCTCGCACCTCCTCGGGGCCAACGATCTCCACGCCATCTCCCTTCTGCTTATAGATGCAACACCCCTCCTTCACCAGCTGGCCGTAATCCTTATCGGGAGTCACCATATAGACCTCGTAACCGGCTGCCACGCCCTTGTGAGCCAGCGTGCCGATCACATCATCGGCCTCAAAGCCCGGCACCTCCAGAATCGGAATGCACATCGCCTCCAAAAAACGTTTCACATAGGGTACCGAGCGGATGATATCCTCCGGGGTCTCGGGACGATTGGCCTTGTAGGCGGGGAAGAGCTCCCGACGGAAGCAGCCCCCCTTGGGGTCAAAGGCCACACCCAGCAGATCGGGCTTCTCGCGCTTGAGAATATCACGCAGGAACTTCACGAAACCAAAGACCACCGAGGTATTCATCCCGGCGTGGTTTCGCATCGGACGACCCATAAAGGCGTAGTAATATTTGTAGATCAGTGCATAGGCATCGATCAGATAGAGACTCCTTTTTTGGCTCATAGGGAGGGTATTTTTGTAGTAAAAAGGGCCGCACCAACGGCCCTTGTCTCTTTTTTATCTCAACTTCTGATCCCGGAGCAGAGCAGAGTCACTCCGCTTCCGGTTCATTTCAACCGATCAATTATCCTCGGCATACCACTCGGCATAGGAGCTCGTGGTCTCGTGGAGGCGCAGGGCGTGGAGCTTAACCCCCTCGGGCAGCTGTCGCTGGATTCGACGGGCAAACTCGCCCAGCAGATTCTCACAGGTAGGCTGGAAATCGACCATTACAATACGCTCGAAACGGTCGCGCAACACCTCATAGAGACGACTGTTCTCGGGCGAACGACGCAATACGAAGGCGTGGTCAAAGGGCGAAACCACCTGCTCGTGGACAATCCGCTTCAACTCACCAAAATCCATCACCATTCCATACTTGGGGCTGCGCTCATCGCTGACCGGCTCCCCCTTGATCGTAACGAAGAATTTGTAGGAGTGGCCGTGAATCTCACGGCAGGCCCCATCATACCCCTCCAGGGTGTGGGCCGCCTCAAACGAGAACTCCTTGGTAAGACGAATTACGTGTGCCATAGCAGGTTAATCTTTCAGACAATCGACATAGACCTGACGCTGGAAGGCCTCGCAAAGCGACACCTTGGTCTCGGTCGAGGAGATGCCGGAGATGCTCTGGATGGCACTGATCACCTGCATCAGGTGATCGTTATCCAGGCAGTAGGTCTTGACAAAAAGACTATAGCTGCCCGTAATGTAGTGGCACTCCACAATCTCGGGAATCTCCATCAGGGCCTCCTGGGTGGCCGAGAGATCCTTGGGGCTCTCCAGACGCACACCAATAAAGGCACAGACATCAAAGCCGAGCTGTCGGGGGTCGACAATCAGTCGACTGCCCCGAATCACTCCGGCCTCATCGAGTTTTCGGATGCGCTGATGAATGGCGGCACCCGAAATCCCACACTCGCGAGCAATCTCCAGGAAGGGAGTGCGCGCGTTCTTGATCAAAAACTTCAGGATCTTGCGATCCGTAGCATCGAGCGTAACTTTTGACATAACCAACCTAACTTTTGCGTGGGATTCTCACTTTACGCTCACTACTTCAGGACACCCAGTTCCTTGCCCACCTTGGTGAACTTCTCGATACAACGATCGAGCTGTTCGGTGGTGTGGCCGGCCGAAACCTGTACGCGGATACGGGCCTGACCCTTCGGAACCACGGGGTAATAGAAGCCCGTTACGAAGATACCCTCCTCCTGCAACTTGGCAGCGAAGTCCTGCGAAAGCTTGGCATCGTAGAGCATCACGGCGCAAATAGCCGACTGCGTAGGCTTGATATCGAAACCGGCAGCGATCATACCCTCGCGGAAGTGCTCCACGTTGGCCACCAGGCGATCGTGCAGCTCATCACTCTCCTCCAGCATCTTGAACATCTCGATACCGGCACCCACCACGGCGGGAGGCAGCGAGTTGGAGAAGAGGTAGGGACGCGAACGCTGACGCAGCATATCGATAATCTCCTTGCGGCCCGTCGTGAAACCACCCACGGCACCACCAAAAGCCTTGCCAAGCGTACCGGTGAGGATATCCACCTGACCACGCAGGTTGTAGAGCTCGGTGATACCGCGACCCGTCTTGCCCAGCACACCGGCCGAGTGGCACTCGTCCACCATCACCAGGGCATCATACTTCTCGGCCAGCTCGCAGATCTTGTCCAGCGGAGCAGCGTGGCCATCCATCGAGAATACACCGTCAGTTACGATGATGCGGAAACGCTGGGCCTGAGCCTCCTGCAGACACTTCTCCAGCTCCTCCATATTGGCACTGGCGTAGCGATAACGAACAGCCTTGCAGAGACGTACGCCGTCGATGATCGAAGCGTGGTTCAGGGCGTCGCTGATGATGGCATCCTGATCGGTGAAAAGGGGCTCAAAAACACCACCGTTTGCATCGAAGCAGGCTGCGTATAGAATGGTATCCTCCGTGCCGAAGTAGTCCGAAATGGCCTTCTCCAACTCCTTGTGCATATCCTGGCAACCGCAGATGAAGCGTACCGAGGACATACCGTAACCGCGCTCGTCGATCGCCTTCTTGGCAGCCTCCATCAGGCGGGGATTATCCGACAGGCCCAGGTAGTTGTTGGCGCAGAAGTTGAGCACCGGACGACCGGCTACCTCGATTTCGGCGCGCTGGGGCGAACAGATGATGCGCTCGGTCTTGTAGAGACCTGCAGCCTTGATGTTCTCCAGCTCCTGCTGAAGATACTCTTTCATTTTACCGTACATAGTAGTTTTATTTTAGGTTATAAAAAATCGCTCTTGTCCTCAATCCCCCGCCTTGCAGTTATAACTCCCGTCAAAAGGGGCTCTGCAGGGGTTGTTAACCGAACAAAGATACACAAATATCCGTCACGTTGTTCTCTTCGTGGCGGATAATTTTACTTTTGGTTACAATTTGTTACCTGGAGCCCTTTTTCAGGTAGCCGGCCACCGCTTCAGCGGTTCGCTCGCCATCGAGGGCTGCCGAGATGATGCCTCCGGCATAACCGGCACCCTCTCCCGAGGGGAAGAGGCCCGACACCTCGGGGTGCATTCCGCTCTCGGCATCGCGCGGGATGCGTACAGGGGTCGAGGTACGCGACTCCACCCCCACCACAATCGCCTCGTTGGTCAAAAAGCCCTGCATCCTGCGGCCGAAGGTGGCAATGCCCTGGCGCAACCCCTGGGCGATGAATGGAGGCATCCACTCATCCAGGCGTGAAGGGGTGATACCCGGGATATAGGAGGTCTTGGGGAGGCTCTTGCTTGCACGGCCGCTCACGAAATCGGCGACACGCTGGGCCGGTGCAATCTGCTTGTCGCCACCATACTGACGCGCCAAGAGCTCGAAATCTTCCTGGAACTTCAAACCCGCCAACTCGCCCCACTCCCCGCGCAGGTGTTCAAAGTCACTCAAACGCACCTCGGTCACCAAACCCGAGTTGGCATAGGGGGAGGTACGACCGCTGGGCGACATACCATTCACCACCGACTGGGCAGCATCGGTCAAGGCCGGTACGATAAAGCCTCCCGGGCACATACAGAAGGAGTAGACTCCGCGCCCATTCTCCTGGCTCACCAGCGAATAGGAGGCCGCCGGCAACCACTCGCCGCGGCCTGCGGGATTGTGATACTGAATGGAGTCGATGAGTTTTTGCGGATGCTCGATGCGGACACCCATAGCAAAGGGCTTGGCCTCGAGGCGAATCCCCTTTTGGTGGAGCAGGTGGTAGATATCGCGAGCCGAGTGGCCGGTGGCAAGCACCACGGCGGCCGCCTCGATCCACTCGTCATCACAAGCCACGGCCGTGATGCGGCCATCCTTCAGGCGCAGATCGCTTACTCGTTTTTCAAAGAGGTAACTTCCCCCCGCCTCCATAATCGTACGGCGGATATTCTGCATAATACGGGGCAGTTTGTCGGTGCCGATATGGGGATGTGCCTCATAGAGAATCCGGGGATCGGCCCCGTGAAAGACGAGGGCCTGGAGGGCTTTGTTGTAGTCACCACGCTTCTTGGAGCGGGTGAAGAGTTTACCGTCGGAAAAGGTGCCGGCACCCCCCTCGCCAAAGGAGTAGTTCGACTCGGGATCGACCGCCTCGTTGCGGTTGATGCGGGCAATGTCGTATTTACGATTGAGCACATCGCGGCCACGCTCCAGCACAATGGGTCGGTAACCCAACTCGATCAGGCGGAGGGCCGTAAAGAGCCCCGCAGGGCCCGATCCTACCACAACCACCTCCGGGCGATGGCTCACATCGGGATAGTCGAAGTGTACGGGAGCGGGTTGCGGCTCCTGATCCACATAGAGTTCAAGCGTCAAATTGACCTTCACCTGCCGTTGGCGGGCATCGACCGATCGTTTGAGGATACGTACCAGGGCGATATCTTGCTCTTTGAGACCCAGGCGACGGGCTGCCACCGTGGTATAGGTGTGGCTGTCGGCCGCCTCGCGCGGCGAGAGTTGCAGGGTGATGGTTTGCGGCATAGTGCTCGACGGATTGTTTACAGAGACAAAGATACAAAAAATTGGCCCACGCACAAAAAAAGGCTGCCTCCTCACCGCACACGACAAAAAAGATTGCCTCTCTGCACAAAAAAAGGTTGGCCTTTCAGCCAACCTTTTGTGCCCAGGACAAGACTCGAACTTGCACGAACTAAACGTTCACTACCCCCTCAAAGTAGCGTGTCTACCAATTTCACCACCTGGGCAATACCATCAGAACTCCCAAATTCTCCGATTTGGGTGTGCAAATATAGATACTATTTCGGATTCTGCAAAAAAAACAGGGCAATTTTTTTGTTTTGCCCCGTTTTTTCGTTGGTTGTGTGAGATTTCGACCTCCGAAGATGGTTATTTCTGCTCCTTGTCCAGGAACTTCTCGGTGAACTTATCCTCCACCTTCTGATAGGTCTCCACGACCCTATCCTCCACCTTCTGGTAGGTGTTCACCACCGTATCTTCGATCTTCTGGTAGGCATTCACCACGCCATCCTCAATCTTCTGATAGGCATCGCCCGCCTTCTGGTAGAGCTCCTGGGCGCGCGCCTCGATCTTCTCGCCATCGAGCTCCTTGCGCTCCTTCAACTCCTCCTTCTTGGCCTCGAACTTCTCTTCGAACTCCTCTTTCTTGGCCTCAAATCGCTCTTCGATCTCCTCCTTCTTGGCCTCGAGTTTCTCCTCCAGCTCGTTCCACTTCTCCTCCAGGCGGTCGCCCAGCTCCTCCAGGCGATCTTCGGCACGCTGGTAACCCTCTACGGCAGCACTCTCCACCTTCTGGTAGGCTCCCACCACCGTATCCTCGACCTTTTGATAGGTATTCACCACCGTATCTTCAATCTTCTGATAGGTATCCTTTACCTTATCCTCAAAATCCTGATTTTTCTTCTCCTCGCACATAATCTTCTGTTTTTTAGGTTATTTCAATTGGGGGGGGGTATTCTGTTGCTGAACGGATCTTCTCCCTTTTTGGTCTGTTCCATCCGTTCGCACGGTTCGTCTTTTTTCGCTTCGACTCCTTCCGTTAGAGTCCCATCTCCTCCACCAGGTAGCCGGCACCGCCCACCTTGTCGATGACAAAGAGTACATAACGGATATCGACAGCGATGTTGCGACAGATGGTGGGATCGAAGGCGATGTCCGACATCGTGGATCGCCACGTACGGTCGAAATTGACACCGATCAGCTCACCCTTGCCATTCAAAACGGGCGAGCCCGAGTTACCACCCGTCGTCTGGTTCGAGGCCAGGAAGCAGACGGGAACGGTCAGACGACCCTCCATCTCCACGCCCCAACGGCCATACTCCTTCGTGCGGTAGAGGTCACGCAGGGCCTGCGGGATGTCGTAGTCATAGATGTTGGGATTATCCTTGGCAATGATACCGTCGAGAGTCGTCAGCGGGGTGTGATACTCGCCGTCGGCATACTCATAGCCGCAGATCGTACCATAGGCCACTCGCAGCGTCATATTGGCATCGGGGAAGAAGGGGCGCTCGGGATCGAAGGCCATCAGTGCCTTCAGATAGGGGCGATACCACTGCTCCACGGTGGGATGGTTGCTCAAGTTGCGCGGGATTCGACACATTCCGGGTTGCAAGGTGAGATAGAGCTCAATGGCCGGATCGGCCTTCCACTGCTCCTCGGTTGCATCGGCTCCCTTTTCGTAGGAGGTGGCCATACTCTTGGCATAGAGATAATCGACATAGGAGTCCACGCCGCCATGACGCTGGATCAATGCCTTCAGCTCTGCCGGATACTCCCCTTTGAGGCAATACTCCTCAAAGCCTTTCAGTACCGCAGTGGTCAGCTCTTTATCCACGTTGGCGTCGTAATCCTTGTAGAAGGTCTCGATTTGAGCCGGCGTTATCTGTTTATGGTCGGATTGCAAGGCCGAGAGGCGCATAATGGCACCCTTCCACAACTCGATGGTTCCCACCGTCTCGTTCTTCAGCTCCTGCATATAGTACCAATTGATCACCGAGCCATAGGCCGAGCACATCGAGTCGAGCAGTCCGGCATACTCGGGTTTATCGGCGGCCCAACGGCGGAAGTCAGCCTCATACTTCTCCTTGGCGGCTCGGGTGTTCAGACGATCCAGACCCAGCACCTCACCCTGCCACTTCTTCCAGGCATTGGCGATGTTGGCGTGCTTCGAAGCGTACTGGATACGCACCTTCGGGTCGGCCTCCTGGGCCTTGCCGATGATCTCCAGACGGCGCGTACGCAGGTCGATCTTCATCGGATCGGAGTGGTGCTGCACATAGTTCACGGCATCGGAGGTGATATACTGCTGCGTATTGCCCGGGAAGCCGTAGATCATCGTGAAGTCGCCCTCCTGAACCCCCTCGGTCGAGACCTTGAAATGACGCTTGGGACGGTAGGGGACATTCTGGGGCGAATAGGGCGCAGGCTCGTTGTCGGCATTGGCATAGATACGGAATACCGAGAAGTCGCCCGTATGGCGGGGCCAAATCCAGTTGTCGGTATCGCCGCCGAACTTACCGATCGACGAGGGGGGCGTACCCACCAGACGGACATCATCAAACTGCTGATAGAGGAAGAGATATTGCTGGTTGCCGTAGTACATCTGCTCAATCGAGGCCTTGTAGTTCTTCCCCTCGGCCATTGCCTGCTGCTTGATCTGCTCGGCCGTCTCACCGGCAGTCAGACGCTCAGTCACATCCTCCATACGCACCAGAATCCGCACCCAGAGACCCTCGTTGGGGAGCTCCTCGGCCTGATTCATTGCCCAAAAGCCATAGGTCAGGTAGTCGTGATCGACGGTCGAGTGGTTCTGAATGGCACCATAGCCGCAGTGGTGGTTGGTAATGACAAGGCCCTTCTCGGAGACGATCTCACCCGTACAGAAGCCGCCAAAGAGCACCACGGCATCCTTCAGCGAGGCCTCATTGACGGAGTAGATATCTTCGGCCGTAAGCTCAAAGCCCTTGGCCTGCATATCCTTCACACGCGACGAAATCAGGCTCGGAAGCCACATACCCTCATCTGCCGAGGCAGGCAGGAGGAATAATACGGCCACAAGGGCCAGCAACACTTTTTTCATTTCGGTTATCGGTTTTAGGTTATTGTTTCAACGGTTTCTTCTCAACTAACAAAGATAGTTATTTTTTCGCATTTTTTCACCCGAAAAGGGCAAAGTCACACAAAAGAGCCATTTTTTTGATTGACAAAGCTTCGCAAAAAGAGGAGGACGCGGGAAATAAAAAGGGGTGGCACTCCGTTTGAAGGATAAGCAAACTTAAAAAACAGAGCCTTATGAAGATTCATTTGAAGAGCTGGGCCCTCGCATTCGGGGCCGCAATCTCAATCGGCTGCCTCACCCCGGTACAGGGGCAGGAGGTGACTGCCGAAGAGAACTATATTCAGGTGACGGGACGTGCCGAACGCGAGGTGACACCCGACGAGTTCCAGGTCGCCATCACCATCCAGGAGCGCGACTCGAAGGGGAAGATCTCGATCGAGGAGCAGCAGCGAAGCCTGACGGCAGCCCTGAAGCGGGTGGGAATCGATCCCGAGAAGGCGTTGCGCCTCTCTGCCAATGCGAGCAGCTATCATAAAAAAGGGAACAGCCTCTCTTCGGCCCGCTACGATCTGACACTCCACTCGATGGCGGAGCTGCAAGCCGCCTTTGAGGCTCTGGAACCCCTCAACCTCTCGCAGGTGGTACTCCGTCGAGCAACCTACTCGCAGATGGAGCAGCTCGAAGAGGAGTTGCGCCGCGAGGCTATTCTCAACGCCCGTCAGTGTGCCCGACAGCTGGCCGAAGCCCTGGGGCAGGAGGTGGGTCGCTGCCTCCAGATCATCGACTGGAACAACGAACTCTCGGCAGGAATCTACCTCGACAACGCCCTCTTCCGCGCCAAAGGGGCTGTCACCGAGGAGGCCGCTATTGTCGAGGAACTCCTCCCGGAGTTCCGCTCTCTGAAGCTCAACTACCAGCTCCAGGCCCGGTTCTTACTCCCTTAACCCGCACGCACGTCTCTCCCCTCTCTAAGCAAAATAAAAAAATCCTCCCGAAAATCGGGAGGATTTTTCTGTTTCGTATCGCCTGATTAGAGGCCCAGCTTGGTGCGAATCTCCTCGGGGATGGCGTTCTTGTTGATCAGAATCGACATCGTCTTGTACTCGAAGAAAGGACGCGAGAAGTAGAAGTAGCCCTGATAGGGACCACGCTCGCCCCACGAGTTGAGCACCTTATAGAAGGGGTTGCCCTGCTGATCCACGGCCGTACCCACAATCACCATACCGTGATCGTCGGTCGTCTCGTAGTTGTCGTAGGCCTCCTGACGCATCTCCTGCGTAATCTTGAGCTCCTTCACGGGACCGTCGAAGCTGTAGAGGGCAGCCTCCTTCTCGGCCTCGGTCAGCTTACCCCAGCGCGAAGCCTCGGTACCATCCAGACCATCCATATCAGCATCGGGCACGATACCGATCGCCTTCGTTCGGCTAAAGCCCTTCTCGCTCACGTCGGTAGCCCACTCAATGGCATAGCCGTTCTCCACGGCGTAGTCCATCGTCTGCATCAGATCCTCCAGAGGCAGGTTGTAGGAGGCCTCCCAACGCCAGTTGTCGGGCACCTCGATGACGAACTGCTCGTAGAAGGGGTGGTGCGTATAGCTGGTCAGGCTCACATAGTCGTCGATGTTGATCGGCAACGACTCGGCAAACGAGTGGGGCGTATACTCCTTACCCTCCCAAACGAAGGTCTCGGGCATCTCACCAAAGTAGGCATCCAGGATAGCATTCAGACCATTCATCCAAGCGGTCGTCAGCTTTTTGTTGGGAGCCTGGATGATAGCATCCACATAGTTCTTCAGCACAGCGTCGATCTCGTTGAAGTGCGGCTTGTCAGTGCCGTAGTTGAAGCCCGTATAGACCTCGTGGGGCACAATACCATACTTCTTGATGCCGTGAGTTACATCCCCGGCAGCACCACCGACGGCAAAGTTCAGCGCACCGTGGAGACGCACATACTTCACAGCCTTTTCAAAATAGATATTGCGGACAATCCACATTTCCGAGAGGTGGATCTCCTGACCGCCATTACGCAGAATCTCGCTCTCCAAGAACGAGAGGGCCGAGAAACACCAGCAGGTACCGCTGCGGTGCTGATCCTTCACGGGGGTCATTGCCACCGTCTTCTGGTCGGTGAACTGATAACCCTTCACCTCCTCAACCTTCTTCTTAGCTGCGGTAGGAAGTACCAAACCCACCATCAGAGCCATCGCCAATAAAATCTTCTTCATTTTCATTTTCTTTTTCGTTTTAGGTTTTCTATTTTTGGTTTTACTCTTTGTTCCCTTTGAATCTCCTTTTTTAAATCCCTCTCGGATGCACTGCGAGCTACTTCTTGGACTTCTCGATGATATCCCGGCACTCAGCCAAAGTCAACTCGGCCGCCTTGCGGCTCTTGGGGATGCGATAGTTCTTTCCCTTGTAGGCAATATAGGCACCATAGCGACCATTCTTGATCTGAAGTTCGGGATCCTCCTCAAAGCTCTTCAAGGGAGCCTGCATTGCCGAGGCTCGCTCTCGCTGCTTGAGAATCAGCTCCACGGCACGCTCCTGGGTAAGTGTATAGGGATCATCCCCCTTCTCCAGCGAGGCAAACGACTTACCGTGGCGGACATAGGCACCGAAACGACCCAGGCCAACCACCAGCTCCTCGCCCTCCAACTCTCCCACCGTACGGGGCAGAGCGAAGAGCTCCAGGGCCTCCTCCAGGGTAATTGACTCGATGAGCTGACCCTTCTTGAGCGAAGCGTAACGGGGCTTCTCCCCCTCGGGGGCTTCAATCTCCACCATCGGGCCGTAACGACCGATACGGGCCTTGACCGGCTGACCACTGCGGGGATCAACACCCAACGTACGAATCTGGGCAGCACGGTTCGTCTGGGCACCCACCGCCTCATCCACCATCTTGTGGAAGGGACCATAAAAGGTGTCAATCATTCCGTGCCAGGTAATCTCGCCCTCGGCGATGCGGTCAAACTCCTTCTCCACGTTGGCCGTAAAGTTGTAGTCGAGAATCGGGGCAAACTGCAACTCGAGGTAGTCGTTCACCATCATACCGATATCAGTGGGCTGCAGACGGCTCTTCTCCTTGCCGACGCTCTCCGAGAGGTGCTTCTCCGAGATGCGACCCTGGGCCGAGAGGGTGAGCTGCACATAGGGACGCTTCTGACCCTCCTTGTTCTGCTTGACCACATAACCGCGATTGATGATCGTGGTGATGGTGGGGGCATAGGTCGAAGGACGACCGATGCCGAGCTCCTCCATACGCTTCACGAGCGAAGCCTCGTTGTAGCGCGACGGAGCCTGCGTGAAACGCTCCGTGGCCGTAATCTGCGAAACCGAAACCTCGTCGCCCGCCTGCATCGGAGGCAACAGGGCCATCTCCGTATCACTCTGGGCTGCATCATCATCGGGGGTCTCCGTGTTGTCCAGACGGAGGAAACCATCGAAACGCACCACCTCACCCGTAGCGGTAAACTGGGCCTTGTTCTGCTCGCCCTCGATCACCACCGTCGTACGATCCAGCTCGGCAGCCACCATCTGCGAGGCCACCGTACGCTTCCAGATCAGGTCATAGAGACGCTTCTCGGCTGTCGTACCCTCGATCGTCTGGCGATCGATGTAGGAGGGGCGAATCGCCTCGTGAGCCTCCTGGGCACCCTTCGTCTTGGTCTTGTAGGTGCGCCAAGCCGAGTACTTCTCTCCAAACATCGTGGTAATAACCTCCTTACACTGGGCCAGGGCCTGCTTCGAGAGGTTCACCGAATCGGTACGCATATAGGTAATCAATCCCTGCTCGTAGAGACGCTGGGCCACCTGCATCGTCTGCGAAACCGACATACCCAGCTTGCGGCCCGCCTCCTGCTGGAGGGTCGAGGTCGTGAAGGGAGCTGCGGGGAATCGCTGGGCGGGCTTCTCCTCCGACTTCTGCACCACAAAGCGGGTACCGATGCAGCTCTCCAGGAACTTCTCGGCCTCCTCGCGCGTGGCAAAGCGGTTGGCCAGCTCCGCCTTGAAGAGATTCTTTTTCTCACCGGCAGTATAGAAGTGGGCCACCACACGGAAATAGGGGGTCGAACGGAAGGCGATGATCTCGCGCTCACGCTCCACCAACAGACGTACCGCCACACTCTGCACACGACCGGCCGAGAGCTGCGGACGCACCTTCTTCCAGAGGACGGGCGAGAGCTCGAAACCCACCAGACGATCCAGCACACGGCGTGCCTGCTGGGCATTGACCAGGTTCATATCCACCGTACGGGGGTTCTCAATCGCCTCCAGGATGGCTCGTTTCGTAATTTCGTGAAAGACGATACGCTTCGTCTTATCGACCGGGAGACCCAACACTTCGGTCAGGTGCCACGCGATGGCCTCTCCTTCGCGGTCTTCATCGGAGGCGAGCCATACGGTCTTGGTGGCGGCCAGCTTGGAGAGCTCCCCCACCAACTTCTGCTTATCCTCCGGAATCTCATATTGGGGAGCATAGCCCTCCGTTACATCAATACCGAGTCCCTTCTTGGCCAGATCGCGGATGTGTCCGAAACTGGAGCGAACCATAAAATCATCGCCCAAAAATTTCTCGATCGTCTTGGCCTTGGCCGGAGACTCGACAATTACCAAATTCTCCTTCATTCTCAATAATTTATTCCTGTCGGCCACACTTCGGCGGCCCGATGACAAGAGAAAACCTAAGGCAAGGCTTAGGTTTTTCGCTTGGATCTTTCTATTTAATCAACGTATAGGTGACCTCCAACTTCAAGGAGTTCTCACGCCCCTCGAAGTCGCTCATACCCTGCACCGTCGTCGTTCGGAAGGTATTGACGGTATAGGCTTCGGGAGCCAGGAAGATGGCCCGCGCCTTACGATCCTCAAGGAGGGCCGCCTCATCCTTCTGCCAACGGTTCCAGAGCGACTGCAGGTGTACCGAGATATCCATCGTATAGCAGCCGCGGCTGCGATTGAGGTAGCCGCCATAGTTCAACGCCGTGTCGTAGGTTTTTTCGTAGGCATAAGCATAGTCGGCAATTCCCACCAACCCCTTGTAGGCCGTATAAAGGCCCAGACGAGGAATCGAGCGATCCATTCGGGCGATCATCTCCTCATCGGGCTGGAATGCAGCCCAATCAATGGCCCAATAGGGGAAACCCTCCGCGGGAGAGAACTCCTGCAACGGAGTCTCGCTGTCGTAGATCGAGAGTACGGCCTGGTTGATGGCCAGCGACTTGTAGGGGTTGCCCACCTCATCGACACTCTCCTCCAGCACCTCCTCCAACTGACGGAAAAGCTCCTCGGTGAGGGTGATCTCGGTAACTACGCCTCCCATACCCTCCACATAGCAGGCATCGACGAGCGAACGCTCCTCCTCCTTCTCTTCGAGTTTCATATCGGCGAAGAGCGAACGGGCGTAGTCGTGACGCAGGGTGTTGAGCGAGACATTGCCGGCCTTGGCGGCACCATCGTAGAAGTAGTAGAGTGAGATGGTGGTATCCTGGATCAGCGTAGGATCGGTCTCGTTGCGGTTACGGCCATAGATCACCATTCCCGACTCGGAGAGGGTGAAGGAGTAGATGGCTCCCTGCTCTCCCTCCGCGGGGGCAGACTGGGGCTTGAAATAGAGCCCCTTGAAGTGGCTCACCCACTCCTTGGCATCGTAGAAACCGTCGAGATTATTTCCCTCATAAACGCCCTCGGTGAGCATCATACGACGCACCAGCTTCTCACCCGAAGCGGTGGGGTGCAGGCGTACCGAGCCCGAGGTGGTATAGACTCCCTTGGCCTGGTTGGGGAAGTCGAAGGTAAAGACCGGCTCCTCGCTCAAATAGGGCTCCATATCAAAGTTGCCGTAGTAGAGCGTATCGGTCGTATCGTCCAGGAAACTGTGATCCGTCACCTCATAGACCTCATAGCAGCGCACCAGCGTCGTGTCGCCACCGTAGTCGGCTACGGCGATACCCAGCATAATGGAGTCGAAAATGGGCCGATAACCGAAACCATCGGTCGAGTCGGGGGTATAGCCCCAGGTAAACTGGGTATAGAAGCCCGCCTCGCGCAGACCGAAGGTGTCGCTGCGGGTTGTCCCCAGCAGTCCCACCTCGATATTCGACGTGCGGATCGAGTCGGTACGGTAGAGTCGGGTCTCGAAGCAGTTGCTCAAGTGGCGGGTGCCGATCTTGAGCTGCTGATTGCCGGGAATGAACTCCGAGCCCAACGAGTCGTCCACCTCGGTACACCCCATAAAGGTGAGAGCAGCAACGGCTGCTACCACTACGAAGGAGGCTGCCAGGCGGAGGATAGAATTATAACGCTTCATAGAATCGGTTGTAATTTACGAAAAACTCCTCGGCCGAGGGATCTTCGTACTCCAAAAGGGGCTTTCCACTTGCCCGAAGGAGCTCCACCACCTCACGCTTCACGTTGGGCGAGGCGATGACGAAGCCATCGGCGTAGTTCATAACGAAGCGATAGAGATTTTCGTATGAGGGGCTCTCCAGAATCGAGAGATTCTCATCATCCACACCCTCGCTGGCCACCTTCTGACCGAACTCTGCTGCCAGCGGCTCGACAAAGGCATCGTCATAGAGCGAGAGGACAATCTTCACGTCACGGAAGATGGGGTCGTCGGCAAACATCTTCTTCAGGTAGAGGGGTACCACCGTCGAGAACCAGCCGTGGCAGTGGACGATCGTGGGGGTCCAACGCAGTTTCTTGACCGTCTCCAGCACACCGCGGGCGAAGAAGATGGCACGCTCGTCGTTGTCGGCAAACTCCTTGCCGTTCTCATCTACCAGCAACGCCTTGCGCGAGAAGTAGTCATCGTTGTCGATGAAGTAGATCTGCACACGGGCCGAGGGGATGGAGGCCACCTTGATGATGAGCTGATGATCGTTGTCGTCGATGATGAGATTCATACCCGAGAGGCGAATCACCTCGTGCAGCTGATGACGACGTTCGTTGATCGTGCCATAGCGGGGCATAAAGGTACGGATCTCGTTGCCGAGCTCCTGCATCGACTGACAAAGCTGTCGGCAGAGCTTCGACTCCTCACTCTCGGGGAGGTAGGGGGAAATCTCCTGACAGACGTACAATATCTTGTTAGCCATTTTTACCAGATTTTTCTTCGGTACAAAGATAATGATTTTTTTCCACTTTTCGGGGGCTGAACACTTAAAGAATCAGCATCGCATCGCCATAGGTTCCGAAGCGATAACCCTCCTCTTTGGCCACCTTGTAGGCATTCATCACGGCATCGTAACCACCGAAGGCCGCCACCATCATCAGCTGCGTGGAGTAAGGCAGGTGGAGGTTCGAGACCATCGCATCAGCCACCGAGAACTCATAGGGC
Organism: Alistipes sp.; assembly: GCA_045602705.1. Classification (GTDB taxonomy): domain Bacteria; phylum Bacteroidota; class Bacteroidia; order Bacteroidales; family Rikenellaceae; genus Alistipes. The sequence goes on along the minus strand of JAZSCB010000005.1, from coordinate 41,203 downwards.
GAGAAGATGAACTTGTTGGTCCAGCCATCATGGGCATTGATCATACCACCGGTCGAGACCACCGTCTCCAGGGTACGCATCACGGTCGTACCGATCGAGACCACCTTATGACCCTGACGCTTGGCATTGTTCACCGCCTCGGCCGTCTCGGGCGAAACGAAGTACTGCTCCGAATCCATCTTGTGCTTCGAGAGATCCTCCACATCCACCGTACGGAAGTTGCCCAAACCCACGTGCAGGGTGAGGAAGGCACTATCGATGCCCTTGATCTCCATACGCTTCAAGAGGTGCTTCGAGAAGTGCATACCGGCCGTCGGAGCGGCTACGGCACCCTCCTTCGAGGCGAAGATGGTCTGATAACGCTCGGCATCCTCGGGCTCCACCTTCTCACGAACCCAGCGGGGAAGCGGAGCCTCACCCATCTGATAGAGGGTCTCTTTGAACTCCTCGTAGGTGCCGTCGAAGAGGAAGCGCAGCGTACGACCGCGCGAGGTCGTATTGTCAATCACCTCGGCCACCAGCAGGTCATCATCACCAAAGTAGAGTTTGTTGCCGATACGGATCTTGCGGGCAGGATCCACCAGCACATCCCACAGGCGCAAATCGCGGTTCAACTCGCGCAGCAGGAAAATCTCGATCTCGGCACCCGTCTTCTCCTTGTTGCCATAGAGGCGGGCCGGAAAGACCTTCGTATCATTGAACAGGAAGAGATCCTTCTCATCGAAATATTCGATTATCTCCTTGAAGATGCGGTGCTCGATCTTACCCGTTTTACGGTCCAACACCAAAAGACGCGAATCATCGCGATTATCGGCCGGATATTTCGCCAACATTTCGGGCTGAAAATCAAAGCCGTATTGAGAGAGCTTCATAGGTTTTTCTTTTTTACTTTAAAAACAAAGCACAATTAAGAAGATTACGAAAAAAGTGTTATTTTGTTTCACACTCCGCCAACTTTTTCAAGAATTCCTCCAACCGGAAGGCCTGACGCTCGGTAAAACCACCACTACGCGTACGGCGCAGGGCCGTCAGGTGAGCTCCACTCTGCACCGCTTCGCCAATCTCACGGGCCAGTGAGCGGATGTAGGTACCCTTGCTGCAACGCACGCGAATACGCATCTTCGGCAGGGCATACTCCAAAAGCTCCATCTCATAGATGTTGATCAGTGCCTGGCGCAGCTCCACCTGCTCACCGGCACGGGCGATGTCATAGGCTCGTACCCCCTCCACCTTCTTGGCCGAGTAGAGGGGCGGGGTCTGCAACCGTTCACCACAGAGCGACTGCAGAGCTTCGCGCACCATCGCCTCGGTGATATGCTCCGTGGGATAGGTCTGGTCGATGGGGTGCTCCAGGTCGTAGCTCGGGGTGGTGGCACCCAGCATCAGCTCTGCCTCATACTCCTTCTCCTCGCCCTGCAGTTTGTCCACCAGCTTGGTCGCCTTGCCGATGCAGACCAGCAGGATGCCCGTAGCAAGCGGGTCGAGGGTTCCGGCGTGGCCCACCTTGATCTTCGGGTAGCCCACCTTTCGCAGGTTAAACTTGATTTTGCGGACCACATCGGCCGAAGTCCACTCCAGCGGCTTGTCGATGACGGCAATGTAGCCCTCCGTAAAATTCACCCCTCGCAACTCCAGCGGGGCATTGTTCTCTTCTTCGGGTTTGTATCTCATAATTTTGTTTGGGTCGTTGGGTATTAAAGGGTGGCCAGGAGACAAACAGCACCTACCACCAGGCAGTAGAGGGCAAACCAAAGGAGTTTGCCTCGCTTGACGATGCCGATCATAAACTTGCAGGCAAGAGCCCCCGTCACAAAGGCAGCCACAAAGCCCGCCACCAGAGACAGCGTTCCCACCTCCATCGAGGCCATCTCGCCCGAGAGGATATCCAGCAACATCTTGCCCAGGATGACGGGGATCACCATCAGGAATGAGAAGTGGGCCACCGACTCTTTGTTGTTGCCGAGCAGAAGTCCTGTGGCAATGGTCGTACCCGAGCGCGAGAGGCCGGGCATCGTTGCCAGGGCCTGGGCGCAACCGATCACAAAGGCATCCCGATAGGAGATCTCGCTCTTCGGCTTCGGTTTGGCATAGTAGGCGAAGGTGAGCAGCAGAGCCGTCAGCAGAAGCATCGCCCCCACGAAGGGGAGTGACGAGAAGAGCTGCTCGATTGAATCGCTGAAGAGTACACCCACCACACCGGCCGGGATCATCGAGAGCAGGATCTTCGCCACATAGTGCTGTTCGGGGGTCAGATGACGCGAGAAGAGGCCCAGGATCAACTGACGAATCTCACGCCACATCACCACGATCGTACTGAGCACCGTGGCAGCGTGGAGCGTCACATCAAAGGTTACATTCTGGGCGATCTCCACCCCCAGCAGCTCCTTGGCAATCTGCAGGTGGCCGCTCGAGGAGACGGGCAGAAACTCCGTGAGACCCTGCACCACACCGAGCAGGATGGCATCCAAAGTCTCCATCTTCTATCGCTTTAAAATGGCGTAAATCTCAAAGACAAAACCGGCAACGATCACCAGCGGGGCGAGGGTGATGCGGCGGAACGAGAAAATCGAGTAGTCGAACTCCTCGGCCGTGGCGGGCTTACCGCCCATCATCAGCAACATCCCGACCACGATAATGGCAAAGCCAATCAGCATCAGCACATAGTTCTTCTTTCCCAGAGCCATCTTCTCGTCGTTGGGATGGCTTATCTCATTCAACTTCTTCCCAATATTTTTCATTGTTCTTTCTTTGTTTTGAGGGGGGGGTGAACCCCGTATCTTTTTCCTTATCTTCTCTCGCTTTTTTCGTCCTGCGTTCCATTACAGAGGAGTTATGGTACTGCGCGTGGGTCCCAAGTCGAGACGATGCCACGGCGTAACGAAGTAGCCTCCGGTTTCGGGCTGGAAGATCCGTACGCGGAACTCGTAATAGCTCTCGTCCCGATCCTCAAAAACGGGGATCGGAGCCACCAGACCCAACGGGGCCAGACAGAGATCATACTCCGAATCGGCAAGCTCCTCGCCGGACCACACCACCAGATTGCGATCGAGCGCAAAGTAGGCATAGCCGCTCCCATCGATAAAAAATTCGGGCTGGAACTGCAGCTGGGCATTCACCAGCTCATCATCATCCTCCACCTCGGGCTCCTCGGGCACCACATCCTCAAAGCGGCGTGTCGTCTCCCCATTCGCCCCTTCGCCAACCTTTCGTGTCGTCATCGAGAGGGGCTCGGAGAGGATGCGGTAGTACTTGTTCTCGGCTGCAGCATAAATCACATAAGGGGTCTCGGGGGTTAGCCCCTCCACCCGGATCTCTACCCTTCCGAGCTGCTCCACACGCGTTCCCTGCTGCAAAACACGCTCCACCGAGGGCTCCTCTCCCTGCTTCACACAGAGCCAGCGCACCTCATCGGCACAGGTCGAGACCAAGGAGAACCCAAGCTCCTGATCGCTGACCCAATCGGCCGAGAGAGAGATCGTCGGAGCAGGCAGCACGCGCGACTCAATCCAGGCATAAAAGGGGCTATGAGGAGAGAACTCTCCCAGATTATCCCAATGGGCAAGGGCTCGAAACGAAAGGGTGTATCCATAGCTCTTCTCCACGGTATTCTGCCCCTCAGAGGCTACAAAGGTAAGGCCGAGGTCGGCATAGGTGGTCTCGGGCAGAGGAGTCGGAGTGGGTAGCGGCATCTCCTTCGGGCAGCAGGCCACCAACCCCATCAGGAGCAGCAGGCTCATCCAGAGACTCTTGTTGCGTATCATCATATTAATATAAGTATATCTTGCTGCTTGTCATATTCACAAAGCGGTTCACCGCCAGCCAGGTGAAGAGGAGCGAAAGGAGAATACCTCCCGCCACCATCATCGCGGCAATCTTGAGGGCCTCCTCCCAGGCAGCAAAGGTGGTAAGCTCCGGCACTGCCTCCCGCAATCCGAAGAGGGCTGCACCAAAGAGGAGCGTGGCTCCCAGACCGGCCCAAAGCCCCTTCAGGATGCTCTCTCCGAGGAAGGGTCGCATAATATACCACTTCGTGGCTCCCACCAACTTCATCGTATTGATCAGATGGCGACGGGAGAAGATCGCCAGGCGAATCGTATTCGAGAGCAGAATCAGCGAGACCACCAGCAGGGCTCCTCCAAAGAGCAACAACACCAGGCGAATCCGTTTCACCGTCAGGTGCATCCGCTCGGCCATCCGGGCAGGATAGCTCACTCGCTCCACCACCTGTTGCTGCTCCACCAGGGCAAGGAACTCCTCCACCCGCTCCCGCGACTTCGATTCGGCCGTCAGCTGCACCTCAAAGCTGTCGCGCAGCGGGTTTTCGACCAGGATCTCCTCCCACTCCTCGGCAAACATCTCGCGGAAGTCGGCATCGGCCGCCTTCTCCTCCCGACTCGAGTAGGCAAACGATCGAACAAGCGGCTCTTCGTGGAGCATCATCCGCAGCCCCTCCATCTCCTCGGTGGCCACCTCGGGTTTGAGCTCCACCATTACGGTCACCTGCTCCTGCAGGGTGCGGGCCAACTCGATGGCCGCCCCGATCAGGTAGCTTACCGAGCCCAGCAGGAAGAGCACCAAACTCAAACTCAGCGTCGCAATGCGGTAGGAGTTTCTGACTCTCCGTTTCAGGCGTTTGTCATCCTTCATAGGTTATAACGATTTTTGTCGGTTTTCTATTATCTCTCCAGCGGGGTTTGGTCGAGGTACTCCACATAGTCGAAGTCGGCCCAACCCTCTCCGGCAGGGTGCTGGGCATAGAGGCCCAGACAATAGTTGCAGTCGGTCAGGTCGAGTTGCGAGGGGCGGGTCAGCACGTGGCCGATCGGCTCCCAGTTCACCAAATCATAACTCCGGTGCAAAGGGACACCGGGGAAAAACTGAAAACTACTGTTCACCATATAGTAGGTCTCCCCCACGCGGCATACGCTCGGATCGGGATAGAAACCCGGCAGGATGGGGTTACGGTAGCCCTGGGCCGAGAGGTCAGCCACGGCAAAGAGCAACAGAAGGGCTAAAAGTTTTTCAAATTTCTTCATCATCTTCAGTTTATGAGTTTCTCACTCTTCTGATCAAGAGGATATGACGGACAGCGAGCAACAACACCCCGCCCAGAATCAGAAGCGAAGCGGCCAGGGTGATCCCCTCCACCAACCCCCACTTCGGGGCTCGGAATCGCCACTCCACGCAGTGCTCTCCGGCCGGCAGTTGCAGACCGCGCAGCACATAGTTGGCTCGGAAGTAGGGTACCTCCTCGCCATCCACAAAGGCGCGCCACCCCTTGTCGTAGTAGATCTCCGAGAAGAGGGCCACACGGGGCTCCGAGGCGTAGCAGACATAGCGCAGGTAGTTGGGCTGGTACTCCTCAAGGGTTATCTCTCCCTCAAAGGGGTGCAACTCATCGGCCGGCTCCCAGGGCAGGCGATCGGCCTTGTCGAGATCTTCGCGGCGAATCACCGCCACCTCACGGGTATCAATCTCTCCCAGACGACGATACTCCTCCTCGGCCGAATCGGCCAACAGGGTGTACTCAACAAACCAGGCGGCACCATTGGCCGTCGGGCGACGAAGCACCGAGTCGGGCGAGAGGATCACATAGCGTGTATTGAGCATATCGAGCACCTCCTCGTCGAGCACCTGCTCATTGAGATAGTAGTCGATCAGATCCTGATAACGGGACAACTTGGCTCCGTGATAGCCGCCCACCGATCGGTGGAAGTAGCTGGTCGTGGCATCGTTGTAGGGGCTTACCGTGAGGTTCAGCACACGATAGCCGGGATCCGTGTCGGCCAAAATCTGACGATCGGCCTCCGTAGGCACCACGCGATTGCGGGCTGCCGGCACAAAGTTTTCGTGGGAGAGGTAGCGCAGGTTCACCGGCACCAGATCGACCACCACCAGCAACCCCGCCGCCAACAACAGCCAGCCACGCTTCATCCACCCCTCGATGGCAAGCCATACGGCAGCTGCCGTGAACAGAATGAGCACCAGCGAACGCCAGGCATCGCGCTGCATCACATCAAAACGCTCCTCGGCCATCGCCCGGGCCGCCGTACGTCCCAGCTCAAAATCGAGACCCTGGCGCAACTCCTCGTTCATCCCCGCCTCGCGGAACCAGCCCCCGAACATCTCAGTCATCTGCTCCTCCGAAGCGGCATAGCCAAAGTCGAAAAAGAGCTTGCCCCCCACCGCAAAGAGGAGGCAAAGGCCTGCCGCTATGCCCGTTGCCCAGCACCAGGCTCGGCGGAGACGGCTTCGGTCCCCCTCCTCACGCTGCCAAAGGGCCATCAGAGCCATCGCAGCCATCAATGGCAGTGTCCACTCCACTACCACCAGGAACATCGATACCGTACGGAACTTATCATAGCCGGGCAACCACTTAAAGGCCCACTCCGTGAGGGGCATCAGATTGCTTCCCCAGGCCAGAAGGAGGGCAACCACCGAGGCGGCAACCACCCACCAGCGATCACGGCCGCGCACCACCCCAAAGCCCAACAGGGCCAGGAAGATGATGACGGCACCAATGTATGTGGGACCTGCCGTGAAGGGCTGATCGCCCCAGTAGAGCGGAAGTTGCGGAGCCAGCGACTGCAGGCCATAGGGCTCCAGGGCCTCGCTAAGGGCCCCATCGTGGGAGAAGCCTCGCATCGAGTCTCCACCCATCAGATCTGGAATCAGCAAATTCCAGCTCTCCCCGATTCCATAGCTCCAGGCAGTGGCATACTCCAGATCGAGACCCGACGAGGTCGTCGCTGTCTCGGCCGAAGCAAGCTCCGAACCGCCACGAATCGTATCGGGGGTGTGTTGCAAGGTATACCACAGGGGCGAGAAGTTGGAGGCCAGGGCCACCACACCCGCCGCTATCAGACAGAGGGTACGCTTCATAAAGTCGGGCAAGAACCGCTCACGCAGGGCCACCACACCTTCGGAGAGCCACATCAGGGCCATTGCCACCAGGAAGTAGTAGGCGATCTGCGGGTGGTTGGCACCTATCTCCAGCGAGGTGAAGAGGGCTGTAAGGGCCATACCCCACCAGCGGTTGCCGCGCAAGGTCATCCAGGCTCCGCCCATCATCAGCGGCGCATAGACCAGGGCCCACATCTTGGTAATGTGGCCTGCCCCGATGATCAATAAAAAATAGGTCGAAAAACCGTAGCCCACGGCTGCTACCGTCGCCACCCAGCCGTTGCACCGCATCATACGGAGCATCAGCCACATCGCCAACATTGCGAAAAAGAGGAAGGCAGCCGGAGTCCCCATCAGTCCCACAATCCGGCCCACGCTGTTCTTCACCGCCTGGGCCGGATAGGCCACATTGATCAGATAGGCCGGCATACCGCCGAACATCCCCCCCGTCCACTGGGGATCCTCGCCCGTCTCGGCACGACAAGCCCGAATATCGTGGGCCATACCCTCATACTGTACCACATCGTGCTGCGGCAATACATCTCCCGAAAATTGCGGGGCAAAGTAGAGTGCCGCCAGGAGGAAGAAGAGCACCACGGCCACCCCAAAGGGCACCCCCCGCTTCAACACCTCCCCTATCTGCTTCATTCGATCGTTCATCTTGACTCGTTTGTTTGCAAATCTTTCCCATCGCCCCGTAAAAAAAATCAGGACGCAATGGTTCAATCTGCAAAATTAACAAAAATTACCGAAACCTTCGAACTTCATCCTCCCACTTTTCGTTCTTTTCACACTTTTTCTCCCCTTTCCGAAAAAGCCGCCCTGCAATACCCCGCCTCCTGACAAAAAAAGAGGAAACAAAAAAGGCTGCACATCGTGTGCAGCCCCAAGATCATGAATAGACTTTTCAAACTACAATCCTTCCCTTATCGACTATTTATGCATCAAGCAGATGTCTTTCGTAAAATCTCTTTAACAAGATCCTCTGCAATAACACCTTGTGGAATATCTTTTGCCATCACACCGACAAAATCAAAGCGAAATTTCCAAATTTTTATCTCCATTGTCCTTAATACATCGTTCCCCAATATGAACTCCGGATCATCTTCTCTTGTATATCATACAAATAGGTGATTTGTTCGTCTTCACCATATTCGAGATTGTCGAAATTATACCATTTTGTCTCTTGGAGGTCAAACATCGATGGAACCATTCCGGCATACTCATCCGGAGTGAGATTCATCAGATGCAGCATCGTCGGATATACCTGATTATGACAGAAAACAATCTCTTTATTCTGAGCATTGTATTCCGAACAATCCATTCCGGTGTTGACAAATAATGCCGGAAAGTAATCAGAGATTTCAACCTCTCCGAATTTGTCCATCGGAGCCTGATGATATGGGGAATGCATATCCCCCGGAACAATCAGATTGAAAAATGAGATGTTATCCTGCGATAATTGTTTCTTTGCAAAATCAAATACCAATTCATCTCCAACCCAACCATTTACATCAACGCCAAAGGACTCTTGTCCATAGAGGCTATCAACACTCAACGACTGATTTACCACATCTTGTCGCCAAAAGTTTCAAGGCGTACACATTGTCGTCGAAGAATGAATACCCTCCGTCTTATTTTTAAGTTCTCGCGCAATCGAAGGGTATTTGTTATTAGGATAATCAATACAAAACGCCGAAGGTCTCAATCCGCTAAGTCCGGACAAGACAACAAATTGGCCGCCAATGGAACCACATCCCTGTGTCATCTGTTTGATTTGGGGTGCATACAGAGTTGTCGACAACCTGCTCAAAGAGTCCACTGTGGGCATAATTTTCGGATGAATACAAGATGTAATTTCAGGTTCATTACTTCAGTGCCTCAGGCGATAGGTGATGGCGTGGAGCCAGGCACGCAGGTAGCTGTCGGGAAGCAGAATTTTGTACTTCCAGCGGGTTTGCCACATTCGGTGCAGTTTTTGGCCGAGGGTTCGGGGGCGGGAGGCACGGTTGCAAGTAAAAAAGCAATCCTCCACCACACGGTCGGTCTGATCACACCCGCTTTCACCCAAGAGATAATCGTGCAACGGGAGTCCCGTAACCAGTTCGGCAGCCCGGGTAAAGGCATTATGGAAGGCGAGCATTCCACCCTTGGCCAAACATTCGTGCCACTGCTCAAAGTCGATCTGCGAACCCTCGTGATGAAGCAACAGGCCCCAATCGCAGAGGTGGCGCAACGAAATGCCCCAGGCGAAGTGTGAGGCCGCGTGACGCAGCACAAAGAGGGCATTGAAGAGGGGGGAGGAGATCAGGATCCCTTCGGGTGTCTGTTCTGCTCCCTGCAACTCCCTCTGCAACATCTGCTCCAGGCGACGAGCAACACCTCCGCGCAGGTCGAGCAGCGTGCAATGATTCTCAAAAAGGACCCCTTCAAACTCAAAAGCAGCGTGCTTCTCCGTCAGGTGGCCGGGTTGCATTTCAGCTCCGTGGGCTCGGGCGATTTGGTTTCCCCGCTCATAATCGGCTCCGAGGTAGAGATCCACATCTCCCGACTCCCGAAGAGAGGGGCACGGATAGTAACGGGCCAACATCCGCCCCTTCAGGAGCAGGGGGTGAAGCCCCTCTGCGGCATAGAGCGACAAGAGATGATCGGTCGCCTGCTCCATCCGTTTTGCTCGCTGCTTCACCCGCTCGACCGAGAGCATCCAACCATAGGCTACCTCCCTGGGCACTCGGGGCGAGGCCAGGTGTCCCTCAACCGTCGGGAAAAGGAGCCCCATCACCCCCTGCTCGGCCGCCAAGCGGTAGAGTGAATGCCAAGTCTTGGGTGAGAGTTCTCCAAGACCGGGAGGGGAGGCCTCCGCGGAAAGTGTGGATCGGATCAGTGCGATCAGGAGCTGTTGGAGCGGGGTCTGCATCAGCGCAGGAGTTTCAGATAGACCCACTGGCGGAACCAGGTAGGAGAGATTCGGACAACAAAGCGGGCCGAGGCATTGAAGAGAAATCTTCCCAACCCGATCATCCCGTTTTGGTACATATAGCGGAAGAGACGATACTCCGATTGGGCATATCGCCAACCTCCACGACGACGGAACATATCTTCGCCACAACGTACGTGAACCAATGGCTCCGAAAGATTGGCAAAGCGAGCTCCGGCGGCAATCATTCGACACCAGAGATAATAGTCTTCCAAAAGATAGAAGTGTTGATAGCCTCCTACACGCAAAACAGACTCCTTGCGGAAAAGGACACTCACGTGATTCATCGGACTGCGCGAGGTCGCCAATTTACAGATCTCGGCGTGATGTTCTGGGGTTTTTCTTACAGAAATCACCTCCTCGGGATTGGTAGCAAACTCATCGATCCACGAGCCCATCACATCCACCTCGGGATGCTCTGCCATCGCATTCATCAGTTTTTCAAACCGATCCGGAGCCGAGATATCATCGCTATCCATTCGGGCCACCAACTCATAACGACAGGCCGAAAGACCGGCATTGAGGGCGCGTCCCAACCCCACATTCTCGGCCAGGGGGAGCAGATGCAGTCGCTCTCCAAAACGGTTAGAGAAGTCGGCAATCACCGCCTCCAACTCCTCGGTCAGGGGGCCATCCTTGACCAACACGACCTCATCGGGGAGACGCGTCTGGCAGAAGAGACTCTCCAATGCCTCGCGAAGGAATTGAGGCTGTTCTCGGCGATAGACCGACATCAAAACGGAAAATTTACTCATTGGCAAGTTTTTTATAAAGTCTCCAATAACCTTCGCACATCGTGCGAATCGAAAAGTGGGCTTCGATATGGTTGTGCAACACCTCGGGCGAGCTACGACGAAGGGCGACCTGCTCCCAATCGATCGCTTCAGGGTGCCGGAAGAGTGTCCCCTCAACCCCCTCGGCCGCATCGCGGTGTGACGGAATATCGGAGAGGAGCGGATAGAGTCCGCAGGCGATCCCCTCACAGACCGCCATACTCATCCCCTCACTCTTCGAGTAGCTGATATAGAGATCGGCCGCCTGCAGGTAGTCGCAGACATTGTTGACCCGTCCCACATAACGAATCCGATCATCTCCCTGCGTCACCTCCCGACAACGCGCCAACCGAGAACCATCCCCCAACAGGAGCAGGATGCGATGGGAATGCGGATCGGTATGATGGAACCAATCGACCAACTCCTCACACCGTTTCTCGGGCTCGATACGCCCGCTGGAGATCAGCACCTCGGCATCCGGCGGCAAACCCAACTCCCGACGCAGGGCTGCCCGACGCTCCATTGTTGCGGGGCGAAACCGATCGGTGTCAATACCGTTGTTTACACAACACACCGCAGGGAGGTGCAGGTTGCGATAGAGTTCGGCACCACTCGCCGAGACAGCCACATTACCATCCAGGCGACGCAACGCCTTCAGGTAGCGATGCAACATATAGCGACCCCAGAGGGGTCCGAAGGCGTTGAGATAATCCTCGTTAGCGCGATTGTGAAGGGTAGCAATGCGCTTCACCCCCCGCAGCGGGGCACAAGCCAGCACCGGATGGTAACCGTGGCAATGTATCAGATCGATCTTTCGCTGCTGCACCACCTCGGCCACTCGAGCCGAGATCCGCCCAACGCCCAATTCGCAAGATGCATAGGTGGCCTCCAGCGACTCGATGGCAAGTCCCAGGGCCCGAAACTCCTCGATCTTGCTATTGGGGCCCTCGGGACGCAGAGTCAGCAGCGTTACCGCCGCCTCTTGCTCCACCAGCCACCGACAGAGGTTGTAGACCACATCAACCGGCCCTCCGCGCCGCAAATGCGAGATAACAATCAGCAGGTTCATTGCAAACTAATCAATTACCGTATATCCGTACTCCGACTCTACACTACCCATATCCAGCACGCTGTGATAGGGGATCATTCTGTTATAGTTTGTCGGCAAAAGAGCCGAGTCATAAACATAGAGCGAACGAATCATCAGTAGAACAAAATAGACCGAGACGACAAACTTGCACAACTGTTGCTCTCTGGAGTTGAAGAGATAGATAAAAGAAGGGACTAACACTGCGTACGCAATTACATAATAATCTCTCAAACGCTTTATAATGCCGATCTCTCTTCCCACGATCAGGAATCCGCAATAGATAATAAACATATAGAGGAAGAGATCGTAATAAGGAACCTTTTGTTTTGCTCTGGGACGAACTTTTAAAGCTAGTATGAGAAACAAAAAATTCTCCAAATAATTCAGCGTGTTCATTCCCATTCCCTTAACGCCCATACTATCCGCCAAGTATCCGCCAAAGCGATCAGAGGCTATTTCACTGACATCCATTGCAATATCAAAGAAGAATGTCGAGAAATAGGCCACAATCATTGAGATTCCGATCAACAAAATTCCTCTTTTATAGGTAAATGCCATATCCCGAAAGAGATAGACCGGCAGGAATATGATTGCACTTCCGTGAAAAGTATAGGCAACAGCCACCAAGAGGAAGAAAAGGAGTCGCCGTCGATTGGCCAATAGTTCATAGAGTGCCCACCAGCAGAGGGCAATGGCCATATATTGGCGGATTCCCGACATTGCGTAGAGGGTAAAAATCTTTCCCAAAACCACCAGCCAGCCGAAAAGAGGCCAGGGACTCAACTGAAAGGCCTTTCGAAACGCATAGACACTGATCGCTGTCAATGAAAAGACAAAGAACTGAAACGAGAAGTCCAACTCTCGAAAAAGCAGGCCCAGCGTATAGTAACCCCAATCTTCTCCCACATCGATTCCCAAATCATATCCCCACTCATAGGTAGCATAATCTCCGTGGCGATAGCGGAAACCGACAATCGCCAAAAAGAGAATCATTCCGACATTCAGCCAGCGACGATGAACCTTATCGGAGAGTCGATCCTCCAAAAAGGCACCCAAGCCGATGATGGCCGCTAAAAGGATATAGGGAAGCATCAATTATCGTTTGAAGAGGTTCTTGATTCGTAAGTAGAGGGGGCCAAGCAGTCGATTTTTTGCAATGCCATTGAAGTAGATCGAGTGAAAAAATCGATACTGCGGCTTCTGCCAGGTTCCGGCATAGTGGTGAATGGTGCGGGTATTGGGGGTGATATTCTCCCACAGGTTCAACAGGGCCGGACAGAAGTACTCCTTGGGATAGATGAAGAAACCGGCTACCTGCTGAATATCCTTCGAATTTTGGGCATCATATCCTTGACGACAAAAATACTCCGTGGTATAATGTACGATTGTCTTGTCGATATGATCAGGATCAAAGTGCCGCCCCTTATACTCCTCCATAATCGCCTGCAGCGTCGGAGAGCCCGCCTCACAGGCAAAGCCTAACCCGGGATTAATTGTATTATCAACTGCCGCATCATCATTCTCACAGCCCATATAGGCTCCACGAGCCAGAATATCCTCCATCGGGCGAATCACCTCCACATCGGTATCGAAATAGATACCGCCGTAGTGGTAGAGGATCCAGAAGCGGGCATAATCGCTGACAAAGGCCCACTTCTTAGCCGCTGCCGCCTCGCGGGTATAAGGAATCATCCCGATATCGAAATTGCTCTCATCCCAACGCTTGATCTCATAATCGGGAAGGTATCGCTGCCAACTGGCAATGCACTTCTCGGCCAACTTGGGCAATGGTTTGCCGCCAAACCAGATATAGTGAATGGTCTTGGGAATCATTGTCTGGTATCTTTACGGTAAAAAACATATCCCGGGAGCCAAAAAGCAGACATCCACCAGCGGGGACGCAGCTCCACAGGACGATCCCCCTTATAGGGGATGGTGTAACGCCAGTAATTGATGGCAGCCTTCACCTTGGCTAACAAAGAAACTTGCTTGTTGTCAATCATCTCCAAACAATATAGCATTGAGCCGAGGGGGCTGTTCCGATGAATTCTCCGAATATTATGGGTCAATCCATCCTCTCTATATTCACAAACATAAATAGGTTTATCAACCCACTTGACATCATAAGACTTTGCTATACGAAACCACACAACGGACTCCACCACAAATTTTTCATCCTCAAAAGTCGGGAAAGGATACCGCCGCAAGATATCTGTCCGCCATACTTCTGCCATATCCCCTTTCACGTGATATTTATAACGCAACTCCATCGAATTGCACACAAGCGTATCAAAAGAGAGGTCGCCTCCTACTCTATCTCCAGAAGATGTTACCCTAGTCCCTGATATACCAACAATATTTTTCGCCAACCCCTTTATCTCCTCCTTAACTATTGCCAGTGAATCTTTGGGGAGCAGATCATCACTATCTACAATAAAGAAGAATTCACCTCGAGCCTCCTTTACTCCACGATTAATTGCTCGATGTTTGCCTCCATTTTCCTGACGAATATACCGAATATCGATTTCCTGTTCAGCCATAAACGACTGAACAAGCTGCTCGGTATAATCCGATGAACCGTCATCCACCACAAGCCATTCAAACTCTCGGCAGGTCTGTTCGCAAAGTGACTTATAAAGATTTCCCAGGCAATATGCCCGATTGTAGGTGGGGGTAAAAACTGTTATCATCTTTACAATTTTACGCTCCGCTTGCAGCGGCGCAGAAACTCATTCAAACGCAGGACCCAGTCCTGGTGGCGGGCAGCTGCCCGTTGCAACCACTCAAGACGACATCCCAGGCCGCAACGGCCGATTGCCTCCGCTGCCTCGGGGAAGGTCTCACGCCACAAAACATAGTGCTCCTGCTTATAGCTGTAGAGAAGAAGCAGCTTGGCGCGAAGTTTCAGGCAGCCGATCTCCTCCTCAAAATAGCCCATCACACCTCGCTCCGCCAGAAAGTCGATGATCCTCCGCACGTTGGCGATCTGCTGTTCACAGCGTCGCCGCGAAATCTCACGCGTGTAGGCCCCGGCATTGTACTGCACATAGTGATAGAAGGCCCGGGGCAGGTAACTCACCTTCGAGGCACAGGCCAGCAACGGAATCGTCGTGGCCACATCCTCCCAAACATCCTGCCCCTCGGGGAAGCGAATCTCGTTCTCGACATAGAGGCTTCGGCGGGCAAATTTGCTACATACCGAGCCGTGCAATCGACCCGCCATAATCTCCCGAATGCAGGCGATCCCATCGGGAGTGGAAGCCTGCGAAACATACTCCTCCCGATCAATGGAGGTGGCCCAATAGTCACACCAGACCAGATCGCTTCCGCTCCCCTCTGCCTCTCGACAGAGAGCCTCCAACATCTCCGGATCGACATAGTCGTCGCTGTCGCAGTGCGCCACATAGCGACCCGTTGCGGCAGCCATTCCCGTATTGCGGGCCGCTGCCAGACCTCGATTGCGGTCGTGGTTCAACACCCGAATCTGCAACTCGGGATAGGCCGCAATCACCCCTTGCAAGATCTCCACGCTGCGATCGCGGGTGCAGTCGTTGACGAAGATATACTCACACTGCGAGGCAATGCGCTGCTCGAAGAGGGAACGGGCACAGCGTTCGATATATCGCTCCACCCCATAGATCGGCACAATGACCGAAATCATCGGTTGATTCATCGCACAATTCGTTTTAGGGCCTCTTTCAATCGGAAAGGCCAGGTAACACCTCGGGCCAGCAGCCACAGCAGAAGGCGGGTATAAAGGGGGTAGTTCGGCAGAGCGAGAATGCGGCTGTTGGTCTCGGGAAAGATCTCGGGCCAGCGAGCCAGCGAGGTTCGATCTCCCAGGAGCAGAAGATACTCCTTGGCATTCACCTTGCAGAAGTCAAGCGCACGCTCATACCGTTTCTCAAGCCCCTGCTCCTCCAAAAATCGGGCAATGTCGGCCACATTCCGCACCAGCGACTCTCCGTTGGGGAGCAGATTCCCCTTCAGACGAGTAATCGACTGCTCGTTGTCGCTATTGATGTGATAAAAATCGTTTGCCAGAAAGGCCGCCTTGTGAGCCAAAGCGTGCAATTTAACATTCACATTCAGATCCTCGCCATTGTTACAATTCTCTACATAACGCACCTGCTCATAGAGATCCTTCCGCACCAGTTTGTTGATTGGACCCGGATTAATCCTCCGCTCCAGCAAGCCTTGCAAATAGGCCTCGGGGGCCGAGCCCCGATCTTCGGAGTGTTGTCCTGCCACTCCGCACCAGACGATGTCACATCCTTGCTCCACAGCGCAACGATACATCCGTTCCACCATCTCGGGCTCCACCCAGTCGTCGCTGTCGGTGAAGATGAGGTAGTCGCCCGTCGCAGCCTCCAGTCCGATATTGCGCGAGGCAGCAGCTCCCCGATTCTGCGGGTTCTCAACGATGCGCACCTGCCCGGCCCGCTCGGGATAGTCGGCCAAAACCCGACGCAGTACCTCCATACTCCCATCAGGGGTACAATCGTTGACAAAAAGGTACTCGATATCCTCAAAAGTCTGCTCCATCAACGAACGTACACACCGCTCGATATAGGGCTCCACCCGATAGATCAGCACGATTTCACTTACAGCAGCCATTTTTCGATCTTTTGTTTTCGCCTTTTACTGGGAGTGAGGGCTCTTTTCATTCGGCTCCTTCAACGAAAGGGGCAAGCCTGCCAGAGTTTCTCGACATCAACCTGGGGCTTCCTCCATTGCTCTCTGCGTGCATAGAGCTCCTCCAAATGCATCTGCCCCCCGATGCGAATCGGCTCCATCCCCTCCACGCCTCCGGAGAGAAAATAGTCGCGGAACTTGAACCCTGCACCCTGTACCCGATCCGAGAACTCAACCCAGCAGTTGGGAACCTCATAGGCATCGGCAATGATGATCCCGTGAAGCGAACTCGAAACCACCATCTCACAAGCGAGAATCTGGTCAATCACCTGATGCCAATCTTCGTAGCGGGCCAGATCGATCACGCAGAGATCCTCTCGCTCGGCCGCAGCCCGCTTCAACGCATCGTGTTCTGCATCCAATACGTGCGGAACCACGCCGATTCGATACTTGATTTTCCGCTCGGGTCGGTAGATCCGGGGCAACAAAAGAGCCGGATCGCCATAGATCTCGGGACAATCAACCCCCTGATCGAGCAGATATTGGCGTGTCAGCGGCCCTCGCACGGCACATACTCGGGCCGGAGGCTCCGCAAGGGATCGGGTTCCATACATCGCTCCGCTGCCCCAAACCACGCTGCGACGATTGCAGTGCGACTCCAAAATGCTGCCGATGCAGAGGTAGTTCTTTCCTCTCCAAAGGCGACACAACGAGAAGGTATGGTCGAAGATAACCCTTCGCTCGGAGAGGGCCTCGATCAGGTATTTGTTGATATCATCTCCGAAATTGCGGGGGCGCACCCCCTCAAGCCAGTGCTCATCCACCCAACTGTTGATCACCACACACCTTCGGGTCATCAACCGCCCCAGATTCTTGAGGTTGAAGAGTACCGCAACGGCTCGGCGAGTCAGGGCATCAGCCACTCTTTTCAGCAACTTAACCATTTTTTGAGGTTTTGAAGGAAGACGGGATGAGGTATCGCTTGACAAGTTCATTGATTCGGATCCGCTCCTCGCGTCTGAAGGCCGCGTAGTAGACCACCAAAAGCGACCAACCCAGCGAGCTGGCTAAAACCACCAGGAATCGGAGAAGGCCCTGATCCAGATGGGAGCAGATCAACATTGGCAAAAGAGGTGCCAGAAGTGCCACCCCAAAGATCGGGAAGATCACTCGTCGAAGATAACCCTTTACCGAGAGGTCGATCATTGATCGCAACATCCAAAGGCGGGCCGCCAGGGTAATCAGATTGATCAGAATGGAGACCACCAGCGTACTCTCGGGCGATCCGCCCAATTTCAAAACGACATAAGCCGTCGGCAACAACATCAGATAGAGCCCACCCACCACAATCTGGTAACGCTTGATATCTCCGGTGGCCAGAGACCCGGTAATCAGTGGACCCGAAACAGAAAAGAGGGTGGCATCCACCAGAGCCAGACGACACAGAGCCACCGTATAGGGGGGATAGTCACCCAACCACCAGTCAAGAATGGTCGGCATCTCGATGATCAGCGGCAATGAAATCACCAACAACAGACAAAACGAGATCTTACTCCCCCAATGGATGATGGTATGCATATAGGAGAGATTCCCCGAAGCGTAGGATTGGGTGATTTGGGGGTTGACCGCCATCTGGAGGTTGCTGGTGAACTGGGTAACGGTGTTGGTCACCTGATAGGCAATGGCCCGCGCCGCATTCACCGTAGCCCCAAAGAAGACATTGATCAAAATATTGATGCCGTGCATACTGGCCGAAGAGGCCAGGGCTCCAAAGGTATTCCACCCGGCAAAGCGGGTCATCTCGCCCACCGCGCCTCGCTTGAGGGAGATACGACAACGAGCCACCTCGAAGTTACGGTGGCAGAAATGTCGCCAGACAAACCACATCACCACCCCCGTAAGAAGGGTCAACAACGCATAGATCTCCAGCCGATGCTGCAGAAAATGGCTGAGCGACAGGGCAATGCCGAGTCTCATCACAGCCTCTGCAATGCTGGCATAAGCAAAGACCTCCATCCGTTCGTAGGAGATGATCATTGAGGTATAGGGAACCTGAGTGATCGTAAAGAGGGCTGCCAAGATCGAGAATTGATAGACGATATTGACCGCCACTTCACTCCCTGAGGGGATGTTCAGCCAACTATTCAGAAACCAGAGTCCGATGGTTTCACCAATCAGCAGTGTAGAGCCAGCCAGCAACAGATGGATCGCTTTGGCCGAGGAGACCACCTCCTCAAGACGTTGCTGATCCCCGGCCCCGATGGCATAGGAGATAAAGCGTTGTGTGGCTGCAATCAGCGTGGCGTTGATGAAGGTAAAGAGGGCCAAAACTCCCCCCACCACACTGTACAGACCATAATCCTGATCTCCGAGAGCCGAAAGAATCACCCGTGCCGTATAGAGCGAGATGACCATCTGCAACAACATTCTGAAGTAGAGGGCCATCGTATTTTTGGCTATTCGCCTTGAACTCTCCAGGGTGTTCATCTTTCGCTCTTGGGTGTTCGAGTGCTAATTTAATCCTCCTGGTCGAAGCGCACCTCCTTTTGTACCGCCCGATCCACCAACTGCTGCATCCAGCGGAAGGGGCGGGTCTCTTCGATATGGGAGAGGCGACCCAGGCGTTGCATTGTGCGCCAAAGAGCGGTTTGGCGATTCTGCTGGATCTTCATCAGTTTGTAGAAGAGGAAGGTCACCAGTACACTCAGCGAGATCACCACATAGAGTTGAGTCTCGATCGAGGCCCCCAGGCGGTAGGCAATCCACCAACAGAGTACCACCAGCGTATTCAGGCTCAGGATCGAGAAGGTGGTGCCGATATGCGAGAAACCCATCTCGATAAAGAGGTGGTGGAGGTGGGTTTTGTCAGGCGAGAAGGGTGACTTGCCGCGCAGGATGCGGATACTCATCACGCGCAACGTATCAAAAACCGGAATACTCATCACCGCCATCGTGAAGGGGATCAGCCCCAGTCGCGGATGGAGCGAAGCACAGGGGGTCTGCTCGGTGATCGCCTGGATGACGAAGGTGGACATCACGATTCCCATCAGCAGGGTGCCTCCGTCACCGATAAACATCTTCGAGCGGCGACCAAAGACGTTGTGGACGAAGAAGGGGAGCAGAGCTCCGACCGAAACGGCCGCCAAGAGCTGCATCTCGGGACAACCGGCCTTGTAGAAGAGGACTCCGAACATCACGCTCGCCATCACGCAGAAGCCCGACGAGAGGCCATCAACCCCATCGATGAGGTTGATGGCATTGATAATGCCCACGGCAGCCACCACCGTCAGCGAGAGCGAAAACCAGTCGGGAACGTGGTGAAATCCCCACAGACCGTGGAAGTGGTTGAGCGAAGCCCCCGACGAGAAGATCATCATCACCACAACCAGCACCTCAATCAGAAAACGAAACGTGGGGGAGAGGTCGATGATGTCGTCCATCGTTCCCACGGCCATAATCAGAATCATTGCCGTCAGGATAGGCATCAGCTGCGAACAATCCATCCTCAACATTGCACAGGCAATGCCGAGGGTGATGCCGAAGAAGATGGTCACACCACCCAGTAGCGGCACCGGAATTCGTTGCAGTTTGCGGGCCCCGGGATTGTCCACGATGTTCTTCTGCAAGGCAATGGCCAAGATTTTGGGATGAATCCACGAAGTGGCCAGCAAGGCCACAAAAAAACAGATCAAAATCAACTGACTAACAGACATAAGTCTCGTTTTTGGAATTTTCTATTCGGGGTGTTGAACTCACCAAAGAGCGGTTCACATCCAATTGCATTCAATTCTTTTCTTTTCAACCCTTTCGAGCAGGGAAACGGGAATGGAGGCGGTGGCCACGGCTGCAACCCCCTCGATACGCACCACCACGCGGCAGTTGCGGTGGCCCGGAAGTCGCAGGCAGGTACCCTCAACCCCCTCAAAGAGGCCTCCCGTCACCCGCACCCGATCTCCAAGCCCCAACTCCGGAGCCTCTCCGTCGAGATAGAGCACGCCATCGGCCTCAGAACCCGCCACGGCAATAAAGTGACGCATCTGCTTCTCGGGGACGGTCAGAATCTCGCGCCTCCCCTCCACCGTACGAATCACATAGCGAATCCAGGGGAGATGAAAGGTTTTGATGCGGTCGATGACCGCCTGGGTCGAGCGGACAAAGAGATAGTTGTGAAAGGCGGGACGCTTCACCCAGACAAAACGGCCCAAACGACCCCGCTCACGCACGCGGCGCATCGGCAGGAAATTCTCCACCCCCAACCGATCCAGCTCCTCCTTCGCCTTCAGCTCCCGCTGATAGGTGATGCGGAGGGCAAACCACTTTTCGTCACAACTCCCTTTGACAGGCTCCATTTTCCTTTTGTTGAGATGAACCCAATCCGACAGGCGCCACAAAACAGAAGTCATTCAAAACATTCTGCCCAAGGGGCAGCCCTGAATTCCAGCATCGATCTTTCGCCTCGGATTGGATTACGCCACACACGACAAAGGGTCGTTGAAACCTCTGCAAAAAGCTAATTTTCAACGGATTACACACCATCCACGACGCAACAAAACCCTTCATCTACGCGCGCAGGCGACTCATATTTCCTCCAAAAGTAGAAAAAATTCCCCAAACAGCCAAACAAAAACGCCTTTTTCCCCAAGATCAACCCGGGCGGAGGATTCCGTCTTGCAAGAGGGGGCGAATCATCCTCTCCTTTTCTCGTAGAACAGGAGATGAAAATTCCTCGATTCCTGCCTCTATTACCCCCTATTTCAACTATTTTCACGACTCGAAAACAGCTCTGTCAAAGGATCAAAAAATAAAAATTATCTTGCTTTTCAATATATATTTTTTCCGTTTTTAAGGGTCTGTTTTATATTTTTCGAACCAAAAAACAAAACAACGACCATTTGACCAAAAAGAGCCTGTTTTACCTCAAAAATTCCACCAATCCCAATCTCCCCAAAGAGGAAGTTCGCAGAAATAGGCGAAAAAGGGGGAGAAAAGGGTCGGGGTTGTCGGAAAATTTTCTATCTTTGTCCGAATTAACGGCGGGCCGGACAGGCGCAGGCCTGCAGGAACTGTTTTAAGTCGCCACCACACAAAGGTACGGAGCAGGGAGAGAGGAGGAACAATCTTTGCCCACCCTGCCTAAACGAGCCACGTTTTCGAGAATCGAAGAGATGATAACACTGGATCAGATACGTCAGCCCATTGCGGCCGAGCTTGCCGAGTTCGACCAGTTTGTGGCAAGCCAATTTACGGCCGAGGGAGATATGCTCTCGGAGATGTTGCACTATGCCCTCGCCTCACGCGGCAAGGGGATCCGTCCGATGCTGGTACTGCTCTCGGCAGCCCTCCACACCCCCGAGGGGCGCAAGGTAGGGCGTCGCAGCCACGTGGCGGCAACCCTGGTGGAGATGATCCACCTCGCCTCGCTGATTCACGACGACGTGATCGACGAGGCTGACCAGCGGAGGGGCCGTCCTTCGGCCAATGCCCTTTGGCAGTCTCGCAACGCCGTGATTTTGGGCGATTTTATCCTGGCACGCAATATGTCGCTCGGCCTTCAGAGCGGACAGTTCGACCTGGTGACCCACATCACGGGAGCGATGTCGGCCCTCTGTGAGGGTGAGATCCTGCAGAGCGAGGCCGCCGGACGACAGATTGCCACCCGCGAGCGTTATTTCGATGTGATTCGCCGCAAGACCGCCTCGCTGATTTCGGTGAGTGCTTCGGCGGGAGCCCTCTCGGCAGGAGCCTCTTCGCGTGAAGTGGAGCGAATGGCCACCTTTGGCGAGATGATCGGCATCGCCTTCCAGATTCAGGATGATATTTTGGACTATACCCGCACGGCACAGACGGGCAAGCCGGCCAACAACGACCTGCGGGAGGGAAAGATCACGTTGCCCCTTTTGGCCGTCTTGGAACACGCCACCGAGGAGCGACGTGCCGAACTGCTGGAACGTTTGAAGGAGTGCCGCCACGATGACCAGGCGGTGGAGTACCTGCAGACGGTAGTGGAGCATTGCGGCGGTCTGCAACAGGCCGAGCGGGAGATGGCCGACTATGTAGAGCAGGGCCTGGAGTTGTTGCGCGACTATCCCCGCACCCCTGTACGCGAGGCGTTGGAGCAGTTGGGCCACTTCATCGTCAATCGCGACCGGTAAGGAGGCTGGATGAAAATCCCCGCAAACTACAATCGGAAAACCAAGGAACAGACGACCAACAACCGAGAATAGAGTAACAACCAAAAATAGAAAACTATGGAACAGAAGAAAAGTTATGTATTGCCGATTGCGGTGATGTTCGCTCTCTTTTTTATGATTGCGTTTGTCACCAACTTCGCAGGTTCGATGGGTGTCATCGTACAGAACCAGTTTGGTGCCAGCAACGCCCTCTCGCAGCTGGGTACGTTGGCCAACTTCATCGCCTATGCCTGTATGGGTATCCCCGCCGGTCTGATCCTGAAGCGCAAGGGATATAAGTTTACCTCGCTGGCTGCCGTAACGGTAGGTTTCGTGGGTGTGGGCATCCAATTCCTGTCTGGCTATGTGGAGTCCTTCGGCGTCTATGTGCTGGGTGCCTTCGTCGCCGGCTTCTCGATGTGTATGCTCAACATTGTGGTCAACCCGATGCTCAACACCCTGGGTGGTGGCGGCAACAAGGGTAATCAGCTGCTGCAGCTGGGTGGCTCGTGCAACTCCGTAGGCGGCACGCTGGCTCCCATCATCCTGGGCTATCTGATCGGTGGTCAGGCCGAGAGTGCCACCGTGAGCCAGGCAGCCCCCGCAATGATCAGCGCAATGGCCATCTTCGCCCTCGCCTTCGTGATCATCGCTATGACGCAGATTCCCGAGCCCCATATGGAGACGGCCGAGGAGAAGGCGGCTCGTTTGAGCGGCCGTGTAGCCAAAGATCCTCACGGCCCGATGTCGTTCCGCCACTTCGTGCTGGGTGCCATCGCCATCTTCTTCTATGTGGGCATTGAGGTGGGTATCCCCAACATCGCCAACCTCTATATGTCGGATCTGGAGTGGGTGGGTCCCGCCGTGGCCGGTACGGTCGTGGGTGCCTATTGGTTCTTGATGATGTGCGGCCGTCTGATTGGCGGTGCCATCAGTGGCAAGGTCTCGTCGAAGGCGATGCTGGCAGCTGTTTCGGCCCTGGCAATGGCACTGGTGCTGGGTCTGATGTTTACCCCCGAGACGGTACGCGTCACGGTGCCCATCATCGGTACGCAGGTGCCTCTGAGTATGCTCTTTATGTTGCTGTGCGGCCTCTGCACCTCGGTAATGTGGGGTTCGATCTTCAACCTCGCCGCCGAGGGCCTGGGCAAATACACACCCGCCGCTTCGGGTATCTTTATGGCCCTGGTTTGCGGTGGCGGTATTCTCCCCTTCGTGCAGGGTTATGCCGCAGACCTGGTGGGCTTCATCCAGAGCTACTGGGTGATCATCGCCGCCCTCTGCTACCTGCTCTTCTACGCCCTGGCAGGTTCGAAGAATGTAAACAAGGATATCATCACGGAGTAACCACAGCTTCGAGAAAAAAAGGAGGCACCCCTCGTGGGATGCCTCCTTTTTTATCGGGTTATCGCTCCCGAATATCTTTGTAGGTGGTCTGCAGAAGCACCTTGCCCCGATTCAGCAGGGTGGTATCCTCCCCCTCGATCAAGCGATCGGAGGTGCAATCATAGAGGATGTGCCCCCGCTCGTCAATCACGCCGAATCCGTCGTTGAAGCACCAATAACCAAACTTCGGCGTGGCGGGCGAGAAGATGTCGCGGCTGAAGAGAAAGTCATCGTGCGGAAGAGCCATCTGCGCCAGCAGGGTCGCCGCCAGATCGCTCTGCGAGCAGTAGGCCTCCACCACGCGGGGTTCTCGAAGGGCACCACCCAGCCAAAGCATCGGAATCCGATGACGGGCCGGGGAGTTGTAGGCCGTTCCTTCGGGCCAGGGGTAGCCGTGGTCGGCCACCAGCACCACCAGCAGATTCTCCCAGGCTGAAGAGGCCTTCAGACGGTCGATCAGACGGCCCACACATCCATCCGTAAAGGCCATTGCGTTGAACACTTTATTCTCAAATGCCGTATAGGGAACCTCAAAGGGCTCGTGGCTGCTCAAGGTAAGCCAGCCCGCCAGGAAGGGGGTGCCACTCTGACGGCTCAAGGAGTCCCGACGCAGCAACTCATCCCCGAAATAGTCTCCCATCACATCGTCGGCATATCCCCACTTCGAGGTAGGGGCATCGAAGTTGAAATCACGCTGCCAGGAGAGCTCCTGCCACCCTGTGGCATACATACAGGAGGCCTGATCCGTAAAGTTCAAATCGCCACCATAGGTAAACCAGGTGGAGTAACCCGCCGCCGCCAGCGTGCGGGCAATGGCGGGCAGCGTGCGGCTTTTGGCCGGATACTTCATAATCGACATCCGTGTCTGGGCGGGGTAGCCATTCAAAACAGCCACCTGTCCACGGTCGGTGCGGAAGGAGTTGGCATAGCAGTTCTCAAACCAGAGGGCCTCGGAGCGCATCGCCCGCAGACGGGGCATCACGGGCCGACCCTCGACCTCCGCCTCCACGAAGTTACGACTGAAGCTCTCCAGCAGGATGATCACCACATTGGGACGTGGAGTGGTGAGCAGCGTCTCGACCGCCACAGTGTCGATTCGATCGCCCCGCAGCTCCTCGAAACGGGCCGCCCGTTCCGCCTCCTCGAAAAAGAGGTACTGGGGCTCCATATCTTTGTCGTCCCCGAGCGATGAGAGGAGTGTGAAGAGGGGGTTCAGGGCTGCGTGGTTGAGCCGCTGGTCACTGCTGAAGTAGGCCTTCGAGACATTGGCGACAGCAACCGTCACACCGCCGCGAATCGCCAAAAAGCAGAGAGCACCCAAAAGGATCAGCACTCCCGAAAGAGCCCCCTTTCGAGCAAGGCTCCGAGTTCGAGCGGCTCCCCGCCCCAACAGGCGCAGAAGCTGTTTGAAGAGCAAAAATTGAAGGCTGAAAAAGAGAAGAAAAGCGGCCGCACCCCCCAGCCAATCGGCTAAAGTGAGTGAAGCGGCAGCCTCCTCGGGGCTCTTCAGATAGAGCAGCACGGAGCTGTCGATGCGAAAGCCCCAATAGCCATAGAGCCCCAAATCAACGGCATAGAGAAGGGCCGCTACCAGGCTCACCAGGAGGAGATAGCCCCCCAGCCAGCGACGCCACACCTCGGCCGAAGCGGGAATCCAAACCGAAAGGAGAACCGACAAAAGAGGCAGCAGCGTCACATAGCCCGCCACCGTCATATCGAGCGAGAGGCCGTGGCGTATCACCTCCCACCAGTCGAAGAGCCCATAACCCTCCCCCAACGGGAGATAGAGGGCCAAAAAGGGGAGCTTGAAGAGGCACCCCAGGGCCACGCAACCTCCAAAGAGGGCAAACAAAAAGAGAACTCGATTTTTCACGTGCAATCGTCTTTGTAGAGGACAAATATATTACGTTTTCGTGAATTCAAGGGTAAAAGCGGTGAAAAAAGCAACCTTTTTCGTAATTTTACCCCATCAAAACCGAGAGAAGCAATGACGAAACAGCGCATTTTGGTCGTCGATGACGAAGAGTCTCTCTGCGAGATTCTGAAATTCAACCTTGAGACGGAGGGGTACGAAGTGACCACCGCCTTAAGTGCCGAAGAGGCTCTGCAACTCCCTTTAGAGAGCTTTCAACTCTTCATCCTGGATGTGATGATGGGAGCGATGAGCGGTTTCGAGCTGGCCCGCCACCTCAAAGAGCACCCCGCAACGGCCGCCACCCCGATCATCTTCTGCACGGCCCGCGATACGGAGGATGACACCGTATGTGGCCTCAACCTCGGGGCCGATGACTATATCCCCAAACCCTTCTCTATGCGCGAGGTGCAAGCCCGCGTACGGAGTGTGCTGCGCCGTACCCATATCCCCACCCGAGAGGAGAGCTCCGAGGAGTTTCTCAGCTTCGAGGGGTTGGAAATCAACCTCCGCGAGAAGTGTTGCTGTGTAAACGAAACCCCGATCTCCCTCACCAAGAAGGAGTTTGAGATCTTGGTTTTGTTGCTGAAGAGCCGCAATACGATCTTCTCCCGCGAGGAGATTCTCTACCGGGTCTGGTCTGACGAGGTAGTGGTTTTGGATCGTACGGTGGATGTCAATATCACCCGACTCCGCAAAAAGATCGGCCCTTACGGCCCGCATATCATCACCCGCGTCGGCTATGGCTATGGATTCTTCGCATAACAGCTCCTACAGTCGCCAATTCTTCTGGCTGATGCTTCTCTTCGGGGGGCTGCTGACCCTTTCGTTTCTGGGTTTTCAACACCAACGCGAGCGAGAATTTCAAGCCGAGCGGCTCGATGCCCGTCTGCAGCAACTCAACCTCCGCATCGCCGACGATTGGTTGGAGGGGGAGTCCCCCGACTCCATCTTCCGTCGCTTCCGCTTCCGCTTTGAGGGGCTGCGCCTCACATTGATCGATACCCTCGGCCGAGTCCTCTACGACTCGGAGAGCCGTGGTCGTGAGGAGAGTTTGGCCAACCACCTCGATCGTGCCGAGGTAAAGCAGGCGCTGCGCGAAGGGCAGGGACGCACGCTCCGCCGCCGCTCAGCAACCACGGCCAACGACTACTTCTATTCGGCCCTGTACGAAGAGCCAATCGTCGTACGCACAGCCCTCCCTTACGACTGGAATCTCGCCCATTCGCTCTCGACCGACAACCGCTACATCTGGCTGATCCTTCTGATCACGCTGGCAGTCCTGCTCGGCACCTGGCTCATCACCCACCGCCTGACACAGAATATCTCGCGTCTGCGTCTCTTCAGCCAAAAGATCGACCAGGGAGAGGAGATCTCCGACCTGGGCGAATTTCCCGACGACGAGTTGGGAAAACTCTCCAAGCACATCGTCGATCTCTATGCCCGTCTGCAACAGGCCCTCGCCGAAGCCGACCGCGAGCACGCCGCCGCCCTGCACGAAGAGCAGGAGAAGATCCGCATCAAACGACAGCTTACAAACAACATCAACCACGA
Organism: Alistipes sp.; assembly: GCA_045602705.1. Lineage (GTDB taxonomy): Bacteria > Bacteroidota > Bacteroidia > Bacteroidales > Rikenellaceae > Alistipes. The sequence goes on along the minus strand of JAZSCB010000005.1, from coordinate 13,803 downwards.
GTTGAAGACCCCCGTAAGTGCCATCCGCGGCTATCTGGAGAGCATCCTGCTCAACCCCTCGATCGATGAGACCCTGCGCGATGATTTCATCCGCAAAAGTTACACCCAGACCGAGCGGTTGCAACAACTCCTGCAGGATATCGCCCTGGTAACCCGCCTGGAGGAGGGGAGTCGAATGATCGAATGCGAAGAGTGCAACCTAAAGGAGATTGTCGAGGAGGTGACCACCGAGCTGCAACCCAAATTCGGGGAACGGATGGCTCTCTATACAGCACTTCCCGAGTCGATGCCCCTCTATGGAAACCCCTCGCTGTTGAGCTCCATCTTCCGTAACCTGATGGAGAATGCCCTCACCTACTCGGGGGGCACGGAGATCCGCATCCGGATGCTGAACCAGACGGGCGAGGCCTATCGGTTGAGTTTTGCCGACAACGGCTCGGGAGTGGCCGAGGAGCACCTGGAGCGACTCTTCGAGCGTTTCTACCGCGTGGACAAAGGACGCTCCCGCAAACTCGGAGGCACCGGTCTGGGTCTCTCGATCGTCAAGAATGCCGTGCTCTTTCACGGAGGCACCATCGAGGCTCGGAACGCAGAGGGGGGCGGTCTGGAGTTTCTCTTCACCCTCACCCGCCATTTATAGGGGGCTACTCCCCCGCCACTACCATTTCGACCTCGGAGTCCGGCCCGGGGTCGAAAAATTTTGTTATATAACAAAAAAACATTATCTTTGCCCAATAACGTAAACCGGAAAAGATGAAGATGAGAAATTTCCTTCTGCTGGCAATGGGCCTTATGCTCTCGGCCTGCACCAAAGACTTCGACGAGAATGTTGCCGACGCGAATCTGCCAAGCGTAAACAGCAAGAAGATAATCTCCACCGAGATCGGAGCCGAGCGAGGTACGCTGGCCATTAAGGTTGCCCCCGAGATGGCCGAGACGATCGATGCCTCGGCTACTCGCAGCGGTTACACCCGTTCGGGCATCGAGTCGATCGACCAATCGCTCAACATCCTGGAGGCCTCGCGCTTCAAGCGTATCTTCATCGACCCCCTCTTTGAGGAGGATCTCTGTCAGGCCGGCCTCAACCGCTGGTACCGCGTCTCCTTCCCCGAGGAGTTCTCGCTGCAGGAGGCTGCCCGTCTGCTGGCAGCCCACCCCGAAGTGGAGCTGGTGGAGTTTATGCACCAGCCCGTTCACACGGCCGGGGTTGGCGAGATTCGCCCCCTCTCCGAGGTAACGCGTGCCGAGATCCGCGAGGAGGTCTATCCCGAAAATGACAAGTTGCTGCCCCGCCAGTGGCACTACCACAACACGGGAGCCATCAAGCGTTCGGTGGTGGGTGCCGACATCAACCTCTTCAAGGCGTGGGAGTACTGCACCGGCGATGAGGAGATCATCGTGGCCGTCATCGACCAGCCCGTACAGACCTCCCACCCCGACCTGCAGGCCAATATGTGGGTCAACACCTACGATGCCGACGAGAGCTTGAAGCACGGTGCCAACTTCTGTACGCAGAACGATACGCCGATTGCCATCGACTGGAACTATAAGGAGAACGGTTATGTCCCCGTGCACGGTACCCACGTGGCCGGTACGGTAGCCGCTGTGAACGGCAATGACCTGGGAGTCTGCGGCGTGGCCGGCGGTTCGAAGGGCAAGGGTGGCGTAAAGATTATGGGCTGCCAGATCTTCTACAAGGAGGATAACATCCTGGAGGCCGCCGCCGATGCCCTGGTATGGGCCGCCAACCGTGGGGCCTTGATCGCCCAGTGCAGTTTCGGCTACTCCCCCGCAACCACGATGCAGTATTGGAGCACAACTCTCGGTGCCGAGGTCGATGCAATCAAGTACTTCATCAACCACGAGCGTACGAACAGCCCCATCAATGGCGGTGTGGTGATCTTTGCCGCAGGCAATGATGGCAACAACGTCTTCAACGGAGTGCAGGTCAAGGACAAGCAGATGCTGCCTGCCGCCTATCCCTATGTGGTTGCCGTAGCCGCCACGGCTCCCGACAACTACCCCGGTTACTACACCAGCTATGGCACCTGGGTCGATGTCTCGGCTCCGGGTGGCGACTCCTCCCTCTTTGGTGCCACGGGTATGATCTTGAGTACCATCACCGAGGGATTCGGTGAGGATCTCTACGGCTACTCGGAGGGTACCTCGATGGCTTGTCCCCACGTTTCGGGTATCGCCGCGCTGGGTTTGAGCTACGCCAAGAAGTTGGGCAAGCAATTCACGGCCGAGGAGTTCCGCAGTATGATCTGCGCCTCCTGCTACGCCATCGACGGCAACTACCAGGGAACCCACATTACCGAGGGCTATCTCTATGACGCATACGGCAACTATACCGGCTCAAGCCAGGAGGTAATCCTCAACTGGCAGGACTACAACGGCAAGATGGGTGCCGGTCAGATGGATGCCTTCAAGATGCTGATGGCCGTGGAGGGTACCCCCGTGATGGTGGTAGCCCCGGGTCAGGAGGTAGAGCTTCCCGTGAAGGAGATCCTGGGCGGTATCTACGAGAATGATAACCTCCGCATCAAGTTGGAGGCCGAGAATGACGACGAGGCCAAAGAGATGGGCATCAGCCTCAACGTAGAGGGCCTTGCCGCCCGCGTATCGGCTGCAAAGGTGGGTTCGACCCGCATCCTGCTCAAGCGCGATGTGATGAATGGCAACTCCTCGGTGAGCGGTTCGACCACCACCCACCCCGTGGCCATCATCTGCCGTGAGCACCAGGCAACCAACGGAGGCTGGCTCTAATCGCCACAACCAAGAGGACAGAGAGGGGGCCTGCCATCGCAGAGGCCTCCTCTTCTTCGATAAACAAGTGAACACCTAACGATGAAACGTATGAAAAAGATGCGTTTGATTTTCACCCTGATAACGCTGCTGGGGAGCCTGCTGGGGGCCTCGGCACGCGAACACTACCCCCTGGACAACGAGTGGAGATTCCACTTCGGCTATGAAAATGGTGGCGACAAGGCCCACCTGGTCACCCTCCCTCACACCTGGAACAACGATGCACTGGCCGGAATCTACCCCTACCTCCGTAGCGAGGGAGTCTATACCCGCGACCTCTACCTTCCGGAGAGTTGGCACGAGAAACGCCTCTTCCTCCGTTTTGAAGGGGTGGAGAGCGAGGCTGACCTCTTTGTCAACGGAGCCTGGGTCGGCTCCCATCGTGGAGGAGGTGTCGCCTTCTGCTTCGAGATCACCGACCGGGTACGTCTCGGCGGAAACAACCGCCTGATGGTAGTGGTTAACAACTGTCCCTCCGGCGACCGAATGCCCCTCGCCACCGAGGAGAACTGCTATGGCGGCATCACCCGCCCCGTGGAGTTGTTGGTTACCGATGCCGTGGCCATCTCCCCCCTCTACCTGGGCTCCGAGGGACTCTTTGTCCACACCTCGAAGCTCTCCCGCGAGGAGGCCGAAGGGGAGGTGGAGCTGCACATCACATCGTCCAAGGCTCAGAGTGTATCGGTGGCCGTCTCGGCCTACGGACCCGACGGAAAACGCTGCTTCACCCAGCGACGCACGCTGAAGAGCACCTATGACTTCAACACTCCGCTCCGTATCCCCTTTGTGATCGCCAATCCCAAATCTTGGTCCCCCGAACATCCTCACCTCTACCGTTTTGAGGCAACCCTTGAGGCGGGAACAGCCCGCGACTGCGTGGAGGTAACCACGGGACTGCGTCGGATCACCCTCTCGGCCAAGGAGGGCTTTGCCATCAACGGCATCCCCATCGACATCCGGGGCCTGGCCCTGGCCTATGACCACCCTCACACCGGCCCGCTGATGGGAGAAAAGGAGTTGCAGGCCGATTTCGACCTGGCCTGTGAGGTGGGAGCCAATGCCCTGCTCTCACCCGCCGGCCCCCACGCTGCCGACCTCTATGCGCTCTGTGACCGCGAGGGTATGCTGGCCCGCATCGACCTCCCCTTCCGCAGCACCCGCTTCCTCTCGGATCGCTACTACTCCGCTTCGCCCGCCTTTGAGGCCCACGGAGAGCAACTCCTGCGGGAGATCATTGCCCAGCACCACAACCACCCCTCGGTAGTGATGTGGGGCATCTCCTATGATCTGAAGATCCTTGACGAGCGGCTGGAAGCCTACCTGCGCCACCTCCACCAAACGGCCCGCGAGGTCGATGGCTCACGCCCCACGGTGGCCACCAGCAACCAGGACGGCCCTGCCAACTTCATCCCCGACGGTATCATTTGGCATCAGAGATTGGGTTGGACCCGCGGCCAGGCCGAGGATATTGGCGTATGGCTCAACCAGATGCGTGAACGCTGGAGCCACCTCTCATCGGCCATCCACTACGGGGCCGAGGGTTTCCACACCCAGCAGCCCGACAACTACGGACGCCCTCTGCCGGGGAGCGACAACCTGCCCGAGCGTCGGCAGAGCCGCTACCACGAAGAGTACCTGCGCCAGCTGGCCGGCGACTCGCTTCTGTGGGGTATCTGGGTGGATGGTTTGAGTGATTACGGGGCGGCCCGCCGGCCGGGAGGCGTTAACGGCTCGGGATTGGTAAGTTTTGACCGCCAAACCCGGAAAGATATCTTCTACCTCTATCGAGCCCGTTGGAACAAGACCTGGCGCGGTATCCACATCGCCGACAAGCGGTGGTCGGTGCGCCCCGACCTGCCCCAGCAGCTGACGGTCTACCTCTCCGATGGGATCAAAAATCCCGTAATGCTCCACAACGGCGATACGGTGCTTTTGGAATACTATGCACCCAACATCTACCGTAGCGAAGAGTTCCTGCTCGACAAGGAGAGTGTGATTGTGGTGAAAGGGGGTCGAATGAGCGATACGCTCCGCATCAGATGCGGCAGCGCATTAAAATCTCCCGTGCAGCGGGTCCCTCTGCAAACAATAGGTCTACCACGGAAAGATTAGCCTCAAAAGGGAGTCGATCGGAGAATACCTGCACATAGGGCTCGGCCTCGAAGGTCGGGCCCTCGCTCTTTTTGGGACGCAGATCCAGATCCTCGGGCGTGGCCGTCACATACTCCTCCGAGAGGCGGGGCATCCGATCCTCCATCCCCAGATGATGCAACAAAAGAGGCAACAGGGCAAGATTCAACTCGGCCAGCGAATCCCACTCCCGTTCATAAAAGGGTGCCAGCGAATCCCAATAGTGGTCGAAGAAGGGGGCGGAGCGGTAGGCCGAGATCAGCGCCACCTTATGCTGGTGCTGCCACCGCTTCGAGTAGTCGAGACGCATCCTCATCACGGGGCTTTTCGGACGATTGCCGTGCTGCACGTGGGCCGTCAGCTCCATCACCCCCGAAGAGGTGAGAATTCGGGCACGATTGCGCTCCGAACGCTTGATGAAGTGCTCGTGGAGATCGATGATGCACTCCTCTTTGAGGAGGTGGACAAAATAGGCCACCGAGGGGAGGTAGGCAAGCGGCAAAATAGTCATCCGTGAGAAGTTTTTTCTATTCCGAGCCAAATATAGTAAATTTTTCGCATAATTTGTGTATATTTGCCCTTGAGTGGCGGCAAAGAGTCCACAATAAAGAGGCTCGCCGAGCCGTTTGTTAGTAAACTTAACCACTTTGAGCAAGATGAAGAATGTATGGATCGCCCTGACTGCCCTGCTTTTTGCCGGTTGCAGTTCCTCATTTTACAGCCGTTCGGGGGCCTACTCCGACGACCTCTATACGTCGCACGACCGCGCATCCATCGCCCGCGAACAGCAGGCCATTGCCGAGGCCGAAAAGGCGCGTGCCGAGGCCGAGAAGGCGCGCTGGGAGGCCCGCCTGGCCGAAGCAGAGGCCCTTGCTGCCGAGCAGGAGTACACCTATGACAGCGTGCTGGCCGACACCTATGAGAGTGCCTATGCCCGTCGTCTGAACGGTTTTCAGTCGTTGTCCTACAACCTGCCGAGCAGCTACTATGAGTTGCGCTACTCCCCCGCCTATACCTATGTGACGGCCTACGACCCGATGAACTACAACATCGTGGTAATGGGCGACCAGGTGTGGGTGGAGCCCAAGTACATCTCCTCGATGTTCGGTTCGTGGGGCTCGCCCTCCTTCTCCCTCGGCTTCGGTTCGGGGGGCTGGTATGCCGGCTTCTCCTACGACTGGGGCTGGGGATACCCCTACAACTACTACTCGTGGTACGGCTATCCTCACTACTCGTGGTATGACTGGTATTGGGGCTATCCCTACTACCACAATCCCTATTATTACCCCTACTATGGTCCCTACTGGGGTCCCTATTGGGATCCTTGGGGCCCCGGTTACTATCCTCCCGGTCCGGGTTACCACCCCGGAGGCCCCGGCCACCATCCGGGCAATGGTCACCACCACTCCGACCCTCACTACCGCAACTATCGCCCCTATCCGGGCGGTAACAACAACGCCGGTTATCGCGGCAAGCCCTCGGAGTCGGGCTCCCAGAAGGTGACGCCGGGCTCGCCCCGTCCGGGCAGCAGCCAGAGCGGAGCAATCCGCGGTGGCGGTGGCAACTACCGCAATCCGGCCACCTCGAATTCGGAGAAGACATCGCACATCCGTCCCTCGACCTCGAACGGCATCTCGGGACTCAACTCGGGAGCCTCCTCGTCGAACTACCGTCGTCCCTCCACAACGGGCGGCATCAGGGGCGCAGGCTCCTCGTCGAGCTCCTCAGCCGAGAAGGTCTATAAGAAGACGCAGAGCTCCTCGTCGGGCAACTCCGGTGCCTCGTCGAACCGAAACTCCGGCTACTCCCGCAAGAGCAGTTCCAACTCCTCGTCATCGAGCAGCTACAACCGCAGCTCTTCGTCGAACTACCGCTCCTCGTCGAACTCCTCCGGCTCCTCGTCGAGTCGAGGCAGCTTCTCCTCGGGCAGCAGCGGCCGCAGTGGTGGCTACTCGGGTGGTGGCACGAGCTCCCCGCGTGGCGGAGGTGGTGGCTACCGCGGTGGCAGATAATTTTATGAACGTTCCACACCTCAAACGATACACACTATGAAACGTCTTATGGCAAGTTTGGCTCTTCTGCTGATGCTCACCTCGGCATCGGCCCAGAGCAGTGGATACCTCTTCGGAGGCACGGTGATGCAGCAGGCGGTCATTTCGCCCGAACAGATGGCACAACTCTCGCAGACAATGCCGCTGGGCACCTCGCGCTCGATGGCGATGGCCGGAGCCTTTACCTCGCTGGGTGGTGATGCCGCCTCGATGGTGATCAACCCCGCCGGTCTGGGTATGTTCCGCCACAACGAGTTCACGCTGACACCGATGATCACGGTTTCGCACTCCGAGAACAGCCAAGTTGCCTATCGGGGCAATAGTATGACCCGTTTCACCCCCACTAATTTCTCGTTGGTACTCAACACCTACGAGGGCACGGGCAACGTGGTGAGTGTCAATTTTGGTCTGGCCTATAACCGAATTGCCGACTTGAACTACCGCACCTCCTACTGCTATGACTCCCCCTACCGGAATCAACAGGCTTCGCCCTCGATTCTGAATGTGATGGCGGGTCAGCTTACCGTAAACCAAGTCTATCCCGACTCCTCGGGCTTTCTGGGCTACTACGGCAACAACTACCCCGATCTGTGGGGTGCGATGCTGGCCTACAACAACTACCTGATCAACCCCTACACCGATGCGGCAGGAGACTTTTGGGAGGCCGATCACGTGGGCCACAACGCCCTGGTGGGCCACTTCTACGAGGGTAAGAGTCGCGGTTCGGTGGGCGAGTGGGACCTCTCGTTCGGTATGAATATCAACAACATCGTCTATATCGGTGCCACGCTGGGTATTCAGCAGATCTCGCAGCGAGTGGACACCTACTACGGCGAGGATTACATCTACCAGAATGTCTATGGCGACCCCATTCCGGCGGTTAATGCCGATGGCTATGAGCTGATCGAGCAGGCCGATTTCATCCACTACAACCAGTGGACCAGCCTGAGCGGTTTCGGCATCAACGCCAAGGTGGGAGTCATCGTGCGCCCCATCCCGTCACTGCGTATCGGTGCCGCCCTCCACACCCCCAATGCCTACCAGATCAACCACTCCTATGGATCCTCGATGTCGTCGGTAAGCTACAACAACGACGAGGAGCGTTACTACTCCGACAACCTCGACACCAACGGCAACTGGGATGATGTGGGTGAGGATTCGTGGCGTTTCCGCTCGCCGCTGCGCCTGTTGTTGGGAGCCTCCTACGCCTTCGGCAGCCGGGGTGTGATCTCGGTAGATTACGAGCGGGCCTGGTACAACGGAATGCGTACCACCAACACCCCCTGGTGGACTCCCGATCCGTCGCTCTACCTCCGCAGTGCCTTCCAGCGTCACTTCACCGCCACCAACACGTTGCGTGTGGGTGCCGAGTTCAAACCCATCCCGCGCCTTGCACTGCGTGCCGGTCTGGGCTACAGCTCCTCGCTCATCAACGATCCCGGCTACAACGAGTCGCAGCCCCTGGCCGACAAGGTAACCTGGTACACGGGCGGTGCCGGTTTCGCCATCACCCCCGCCATCTCGCTGGATGTGGCCTACCAGTTCCACCGCAGCGAGAGCCAGCCCTATCGACTCTTCTACGGAGCCTACCTCAACGAGGATGGCACGTTGCAACTCTTCGATGCCGCCGATCGTGTGACGACCCAACAGATTCGTCACCACATCGCCTTGACAATGAGTTTCCGATTCTAACTCCTTGTGGGCTGGGCTGACCCCATTATTATACAAAGGAGAGCGAATTTCGACTGAAATTCGCTCTCCTTTGTGAAAAAAGTCGTACCTTTGCACCATTAAGCAAAAAAGTAAACAAAAAAGATATGGCAGTCGAACTGAAAGACTTAACGAAATCGGACGAGAACTACTCGCAGTGGTACAACGAGCTGGTAGTCAAGGCCGGTCTGGCCGAGAACTCGGCCGTGAGAGGTTGTATGGTGATCAAGCCCTACGGCTATGCTATCTGGGAGAAGATGCAGCGTGCGCTGGATGATATGTTCAAGGCCACCGGCCACCAGAACGCCTACTTCCCCCTCTTTATTCCCAAATCCTTCTTCTCGCGTGAGGCCAGCCACGTGGAGGGCTTCGCCAAGGAGTGTGCCGTAGTGACCCACTACCGCTTGAAGAACGACCCCGAGGGAAAGGGTGTGGTGGTGGATCCCGCCGCCCGTCTGGAGGAGGAGTTGATTGTGCGCCCCACCTCGGAGACCATCATCTGGAACACCTATAAGAATTGGATTCAGTCCTACCGCGACCTGCCCATCCTCTGCAACCAGTGGGCCAACGTAGTGCGCTGGGAGATGCGTACGCGCCTCTTCCTCCGTACGGCCGAGTTCCTCTGGCAGGAGGGCCACACCGCCCACGCCACGCGTGAGGAGGCCATCGAGGAGCAACAGAAGATGATTCGCGTCTACCAGGAGTTTGCCGAGAAGTGGATGGCCGTACCCGTGGTAGTGGGCCACAAGTCGCCCAACGAGCGTTTCGCCGGTGCCGAGGATACCCTCACCATCGAGGCTTTGATGCAGGACGGTAAGGCTCTGCAGAGCGGCACGTCGCACTTCCTGGGCCAGAACTTCGCCAAGGCTTTCGATGTACAATATGTCAATAAGGAGGGTAAGCAGGAGTATGTATGGGCTACCTCGTGGGGTGTTTCGACCCGTCTGATGGGTGCCCTGATTATGGCCCACTCCGACAACAATGGCCTGGTGCTGCCTCCCAAGTTGGCCCCCATCCAGGTGGTAATGGTGCCCATCTACAAGGGTTCCGAGCAGCTGCAGCAGATTGTGGCCCGCTTCGAGGAGATCGCCACCGAGCTCCGAAAACGCGGTATCAGCGTGAAGATCGACGATCGCGACAACGTACGTTCGGGCTTCAAGTTCGCCGACTACGAGCTGAAAGGTGTACCCGTACGTCTTGCAATGGGTCCCCGCGATATGGAGAACGGCACCATCGAGCTGGCTCGCCGCGACACCCTCACCAAGGAGACCGTCAGCCAAGAGGGTCTGGAGGATCGAATTGAGCAGTTGATGACTGAGATTCAGGAGAATATCTTCCAGAAGGCTCTCAACTTCCGCAGCGAGATGACCACGAAGGTTGACAGCTGGGAGGAGTTCCAGCGCGTGCTGGAGGAGAAGGGTGGCTTCATCTCGGCCCACTGGGATGGTACGCCCGAGACCGAGCAGGCCATTAAGGATGCCACAAAGGCAACCATCCGCTGCATCCCCGTGGATGCCGAGGACGAGGAGGGCGTTTGCGTCTTCTCGGGCAAACCCTCGCAGCGTCGTGTGCTCTTCGCCAAGAGCTACTAATCGCGGTTTAGCAACGAAAAAGCGTGCTCTCCAATGAGGGAGCACGCTTTTTTGTTTCAGGTTGCACCGACCGCTACTTCTTGTTGAAATTGTTCATCGTGCGCTGGGCACCCTGAGCCACAAAGGAGAGGGCGGCATCGACAAAGATCTTCAGACGCTCGGGCATCTGGGCCTGCTCCTCATCGCTCCAGCGGCCGAGGACATAGTCCACTTGGTAGCCGCGCGGGAAGTCGCCACCAATACCGAAGCGGATCCGCGAATAGGCATCGGTTCCCAAGAGCTCATTGATATTTTTCAGGCCGTTGTGACCTCCATCAGAGCCTCGGGTTCGCATTCGCAGCTGACCAAAGGGGATGGCAATATCATCAACAATGATCAGCAGGTTCTCGCGCGGAGCTTTGGTCGCCTCCAACCAGTAGCGCACCGCCTTACCCGAGAGATTCATATAAGTGGAGGGTTTCAGCAGCGTGACGATATGTCCGCGGTGGCGGAACTCGGCCACCGCCCCATAGCGGTCGGTTGCAAAGGTGGCCCCCACCTTCTCAGCCAGGGCATCCACCACCTTGAAACCGATGTTGTGGCGCGTATCGTGATACTCGGCGCCGATGTTTCCCAATCCTACTATCAAATACTTCATCGCGGGGTCCTCGGTTGTTACGGGTTTCTGTTGCGGATGATTCTCTGCGGTCAGACAACGCTTCAACCGCTCAAGCAATCCGAAAAACATAGTGGTTTTGTGGTGATAAAACAAAGGGCCGTCGAAAGACAGCCCTCTGCAATGGTTGTGTCGTTATTACTTGCGACCGGCAGCCTCGGCAGCAGCGGCACCACGCGAAGCACGGGTTACGCGAACGGCGCAGACAGCAGTCGTAGCGGGGGTCAGGAACTTCAGGCCCTCTACGTTGAGGTCGCCTACGAAGATGGTCTTACCCACACCCAGGGTCGTAACGTCTACCACGATCTCATCGGGCAGGTTCTCTACGGGAGCGCTCACTACGAGCTTGCGGGCCGACAGCACCAGCTTACCACCCACCTTCACACCCTCGGCGTTACCGGTCAGACGCACGGGAACAGCGATGGCTACAGGCTTGTTCTCCTGAACGTGATAGAAATCGATGTGGAGGATCTGCTCGCGTACGGGGTGGAACTGTACCTCACGCATTACAGCCTGATACATCTTACCCTCGATGGTCAGCTCAACAATGTAGGAGGCAGGGCTGTAGATCAGAGGCTTCACCTCCTTGGCATCTACCGAGAACGAGAGAGCCTCGCCCGCACCATTCAGAACGCAGGGAATCATACCCTCGCGACGTACCGCCTTGGCGGCCTTCTTGCCGTAATCCTCACGCTTTACGGCCGAAATCTGTAAAGTCTTCATACTTTTAATATAAAATAATTAAGTGTTACCTTCGGCGGTTCTCAGCCTGCCGTGCCTTCGGGAAAAAAGGGTTTACAATCTCCTCAAAAGGCGGATTTGCAATCTCCCCCCCTCTCGCTCCGGCCGACCGGCCCCAATGCCGCCTGCTTTTGCGGGTGCAAAGATAAGAAAAAATAGTGATTCAGAGCACGAAAGCGAGAAAAAATGTTGAAAATGAGAAGCGAAAGCGAAAAATCGGCCTCGAGAAGAGGGCCCCACACCCCTATTTTCCCCGTATTACCCCTTAAAGAAGAGAGCCAACCGACCCAAACGATGTACTCTTCTGCCACAAAAGAGCGAAAAAGCGGTTTCAATCTGTAACTTTTTACAGCTGTTTTATTTGATTCCTTAATCTGTAAAGGCTCTTATTAAAAAAATTGAAATATTTTGAAAAATTTTTAAGAAAAAGTTTGCATCGTATTGATTTTCAGTATACCTTTGCAGCGAAGTTTTAAGGTTCATTTAGGTTAGTAGTTTTAGGTTGGTTGAGGAAATCGGCAGGTTGTAACAATAGTTGTCGCCACGGCGACAGGTCTTGTTACTAAGATGTGAAAGCGGTGCTCGCGTCACATCGAATACCTCCGAGGCCCTCGCTTTTTTTTTGTTTTTAGGGGATTGAACCTCTTTCGCCCCTCCCAAACAGAGCCGAAAAATCGCATTTTTTCCATTTCATTATTATCTCGCTGATAACCAGTGAATTATATTGCAATCTCTCCGAATCAGACCTTTTTCGACAAAAAAATTTCACATTTTTTGCAGGAAAAATTTGGAAATATGAAAATTGTTCGTACCTTTGCAGCACGAAACAAGTTCTGGTGGATTCATCTAAGGGCTAGGATACGTGCCTCTCACGCACGACATAGGGGTTCGAATCCCCTATCCACTACTAAAGAAACAAAAAATATAAGGAGTGCCAATCGCACTCCTTTATTTTTTATTCATTCTGAAGCAGTTAGGGCGATTCACCCCCAATCAAAAACCGTAAAAAATCGGGCGAAATACCGTCCAATCCTCGAAAAATCCTCTGAGAAGGGGATGGGGATGAACAGGTTTACTTAGCGAGAGCCGTATGATGCGCCACGGAGCACGATTATAGCCCCTGAAATGATCCTACTTATGCTTGCCCCACTTTGGAGTGATACCTATAAATATCTCGAAGTGGATGCCCGGCATGGGGCGGGAGAGAACTGAAAGGTACTCCTCGTTGAAGAGGTTGTTAATCGCACCTTTCAAGGAAATGTCTGCCCACGGGAAGGTCAAGACCTTTTCGAGCGAAAAGTTTGACATAAAGTAAGGGGGCAGTTTGCCCGTCAGCGAAAGATCGTTCGACGACATGGTAAATCGTTCCGAGTAGTAGCACCACTTATAAAGCAAGGTCCATCGGCGCCACGAGAGGTTGCCACTAAGGGTCGAAGAGAATTCGGGAACATAGGGCAACTGCTTGCCCACCGATTGGTCGGCAGGGGTACGGGGTTCGCCTCGGTTGATGGAGGGGGTCCACGAGAAGGTGCCACTAAGCCCCAGCTGCCACGCTTCGGTGAGTGCGACATCCAAATCGGCCTTCATCTCCACACCGTAGGCGTGTACATCCTTGATATTTTCGGGCGAGAAGAATCCCTTGGTGGTGGGTAGCCAGATAATCCAGTCCTTGATAAAGGACTCAAACCAGTTGGCCGAGCCACTCAGTGAATAGCTACCCTCCTTGCCAATGGCAAACGAAAGACCTGCATCGTAGGTCCAGCCGCTCTCCTTGCTGAGGTCGGGATTACCGCCTGGCAAGAAGTAGAGATCGTTGAGTGTCGGAAAGCGGAAGTTGCGTGATACGGAGGCCTTGGCCATCAGGTTGCCTCGCCTCGAAAGCACGCCATCGACAAATAGGGCCGGGATAATCGGTGTCCACTCCCGTCCGAACAGCTCTTCTCGCACCACCACCGAGAGGCCCAGGCGGTCGAGAGGTCGCCACTTGGCCGAAAGCGAGCCTGAAAGTTCGGGTCGTCCTTTTTTGTAGCCGACAATCGCTTTGTTGCCATCTTGACGAATGATGTTTTTATCCTCGCTCTCAACAAGGTGTTGATGCAGGGAGAGGTTGGCCGAG
>JAZSCB010000004.1:0-356258 GCA_045602705.1 Alistipes sp. | reverse complement strand
TTGTTTTATATCCAGCACATATTTCCCTATTCCCTCTTTCTCTCTTTCATCCTTCCCCAACATTTCCATCGAAAGATCAAAGGAGCAAACCCGATCCGGTCTGCTCCTTTGGCGATTATTCCTGGCTATCTATTTTACCTTTATTTCCTGCCACTGACCTTCGAAGCGGTAGCGGGCACAACCCTTGCGGATCGACTTGAGAGCCTCGCAGGCGGGTGGAGCGGTGTAGGCACAACGACCGGTTCGGTCGATGTAGTGCCACCAGCGACCAAGTCGTACGGCGGCCCATCCCTCGTGAAAATCGAAGGCTTCGTCGAAGATGGGAGGAAGCAGAGGCCCCTCCTTACTCCGATATCCACAGCGACCCATCTCGACAAAGAGTTCAATCTCGCCCTGTGGCGGGAGAGGTGGATAGTGGTGATTTAGGAGCTCTTCGACCCCCTCAAGACGATGGGACGACTGGCGCAGGGCCAGCAGCAGACCATAGCGAATGGGATCGCAGTGGCGAGCAAAGAGATCCAACAAAGTTTCGTAGGCTTTGCTTGGGGTTGCCAGTTCACCGGGGTGAAGAAGAAAACCCTCATCCGCAGGAAATTGCTGATGGAGTGAGGGGTCGAGGGCCAGGGCGTGGAGCTGTACCGAGATCAAAGCGGCGGGGAAGTGGTCGAGCCAGCGATCGAACTCTTCTGCCGAGCGGTTCGGATGTTGATAGGCGCGAGTCCCTAGTTCGGGGGAGCGTCTGCCTGCAAAGGCGGGGAGAAAAGAGCTGTCGAAGTCGATCAAGCGTAACTCGCCCTGCTGATCAACCAAGATATTTTCGGGTTTCAGGTCGCCGTGTGCCCAATCATCACATACGAGACGACCTGCCAAACGGTCAAACTCTCTTGCCAGATGGCTGAGCCTGCGCCGATCTTCCGTAGCCACGGCTTGCTGCATCTCTGCATCGAGGGGATCACCCTCGATCCAATCCTCCACTACGACATCAACCCAGCGGCCTACTTGGTCGTGGAGGTAGATATAGAGTTCTTCACGACGCAGATTCTCCCCATAGATTGCCTCCAAATCACTCTGTGGTCTTCGTGTATAGCAGCGTAGGCGCAACAGACGATCCCCCAGGCGAGCCTTAAAGACGATCGCACTGTTGCCACAATGGAAGATGGGACGACCATCGGCGTGGCGGCATAACGTGATCCCGTCGAGGGTGCGAAGAAGCCCCTGGGGTTCGTCGAGCGATTGCAGATATTGGGTCAGGGTATACATTGAGGTGTAGTTTAGAATCGAAATGATGCCGAGAGATAGATGGTGCGTGGTGCTGAATAACTCAACCGGTTGTCAAAGGGACGGTAGGTGTAGCCGTCGGCTGTATAGAGGCGTCGGATGCGCCCCTGCTCGTAGGCGGCATAAGGGGTGCGATCGTCACCCAGGAGGTTGTCGATCGAGAGGGATAGGGTAAGACGATGCTCGCCCAATAGAAAACTCTTCCAGGCGGAGAGATCACCCCGAAAACAATCCTTCAGTCGCTCCTGACTCATCATTGCGGCGGCTCCCTCTTGGGAACCGGCGGCTGTCAAGGCCCGTTCGGTGCGGCGCATCAGATCGGGTGTGGCATAGCGGCCTCCGGCATAGGTAGCCTCAAGGCGGATGCCCCAGCTGCCTCCGAAGTAGCTGATTCCGACCAATCCCTGCAGCTGTGGAACACCTCCGGGGCGGCAGTTGCCCAAGTAGCTTTCGGCACGGTGGCTGATCAAGGTGTTGTCGCGATCGGAGTAGAGGGTGATGAGCGGATTCTCTACATAGCGGGCTTCCATTGCCGTTGCCGCCAGGTGGAGCCGCCAACGGTAGGAGAGGTAGCAGATGGCGGAGGCTTCCACGCCCCAATATCGCTCTCCGATACCCTCGCTCACTCGGTCGGTGTAGAGTCCCGAGAGGTCATCGTAGAGGTGTGAGACCTCGATGCCGTGGTGTTTCAGATGGAGAAAGAGGGTCGCACTCCAGTTTACTTTACGGCCGTTGCTACGCCAAAAGAGTTCTGCGCGATAGTGCTCCTCCAGGTGGGGTGACTCGATTGTGCGGTTGTTGTATTGGCTCTGGAGAAAGAGATTTTCGGCCTCCGGATCCCGTCCCTCGGCCTCTCCTCGCAGTCCCAGATAGTGGCGAGGGGTGAAGGCGTAGCCGAGGGCCATTCCTGCCCGCCAGGGGGCGAGGTGGATGGCTCGAGAGGGACCGTAGGAGCCATCCTCGGGGAAGAGTTCCTTTTCGTAGAAGCCGCGACGGTGGATCTTCACCTCCTCAACTCGCAGCGAAGCGTCGAGATGCCAGCGATCGGTGTGCCAGGCAATTGAGCCCCAAGCTCCCAGTCGGCGGCTCTGCAGGGCGTAGTCGTAGCCGAAACGCTCCCCCTCCTTCACCCGGCGTTGGGGATTGCGGAGGTCGTTCTCCAGGGAGTTGCGGTAGGTGTTGTCGTCAATCAGGTAGTAGTCGATGTCAAGCAGGTAGTCGGCTCCGAGCAGATCTTTCAGAAAGAGATAGTTGCGCGACCGCTTCCACGACCCCTGCAGGCCATAGTGTAGCGTCAGGGCGCGCCCCACACGACTCTCTCCCTCGATGCCGATTCCCAACCGAGAGAGCCGCTCCACGCGCTCCTGTTCCACATAGCGAGCCCCCTCCTCCGAGAGACGGTTTTCGGCGTATAGTTCGGCCCAGTCGATTTGGGTATAGCGTGCATCGTGGGCCCGCCAGCGAGCCTCCACAGCCTCTTGTTGGGGCCCCTCTTCGTAGTAGGAGGGGAGTTGCCGGTAGTTGTCGGGCTGGGGTGTGGCAGAGTCAAACCAACCGAGTGATCCCAGGCGGCGGGTACCACCCTCTGTCAAAAGGGTCAGGGCTATTCGGCTCTCTTTTCCTATGGGACTATCCAGCGAAGCGGAGAGCAGAGGAAGCCATTCTCGACGGATGCGGCTGCTTCGTGCCTTCCCCTCCCAGAATCCCCAGGCGGGGTTGTAATAGGAGCTACCGATCAGATCATAGGCCTCTTGGGTGGTGGAACTTGCACGTCCCTCCTCGGTGGGAGCCAGGGCCGCCAGCAGACTCAAACGAAGGCCTCGACTCCACTCCCGCTCGGCCCGTAGGGCGAGGCGTAGGGTGCGGGTATAGATCCCCTGGGTGTAGAGATCACGACCTAGACGGCCTTCGGCATAGAGCCCCAACTGCCAGTTGTGGGGCGACACTTCACCCATTCGATAGCGGAGCCCCAGCAGGTAGCGGTGGCCCGAGAAGTGGAGTTGCAGACGGTGAAACGAGGGCTCGGGATCAAGGAATGGGGAGAGCTCTTCATTTGAGAGCTCCTTTAAACCGCACGAACGTAGCAGGGAGAAGTTGCGATAGGAGAGCTCCTCTCCGCCGAGCCGCCAGCATCGTTCGGCGAACCGCTCACCGCGGCGGGCGGTGGCGATGTGAAGAAACGAGTAACGGGTCACCTCATCGTAGAGGTCTCGCGGCAGCTGGATGGCGCGATAGAAGAGCGAGGTGTCGCTCTCGATCATCGGACGGTAGGGCTCGTCGTGTTCGTAGGGATAATAAGCATCTGCCTCCTGCTCCTGCGCGTTGAGCAGCAGGGGTAGGAGGCAGAGGGTTGCAATGATCCAGCGACGAACCATAAGAGGGGGTTAGAGTCGCTTGAGCACCTCGACAAGCAGATCCCAGAACTTCTGTACGGTATGGATCTCCAGACGCTCGTCGGGCGAGTGAACACCACGCAACGTGGGACCGAACGAGACCATATCAAGTTCGGGGTACTTCTCCAAGAAGAGTCCGCACTCCAAACCGGCGTGAATGGCCTTCACCTTGGGCTCGCTCTGGAAGAGATCACGATAGCTCTCCACCATCAACTTCAAAAGGTGCGAATCGGGATTGGGCGACCAACCGGGATAGCCGTCGGAGTGGGCCACATCGGCACCTGCCAGGGCAAAGGCCGACTCCACCATCTGCAGAACGTAGGTCTTGGCACTCTCTACCGACGAACGCTGTGAGGTGGTAACCACAATCTCCCGCTTCTCGCCAAACTTCACCGAGGCGAGGTTCGTGGAGGTCTCCACCAGCCCCTTCACGGCAAACGACATTGCTATCACACCGTTGGCAACGCTTACCAGCGAATAGATCAGACCAAACTGCGTCTTCTCGTCAATCAGGGTGTCCACCTGCGGCATCTCGTTGAGCGTGATTCGCATATTGGGTTCCGTGAGACGGAACTCCTGCTTCAGGTCGCTTGCCATCAGTTCGAAACGCTTCTCGAAGGCCGACTTATACTCGCTCGGAACACCGAAGATGGCATAGGCTTCGCGCGGAATGGCATTTCGCAGGTTGCCGCCATTGAAGTAGCTCAAGCGCAGATCAAAACTCTGCATACCATCCCACAGGATGCGGGCCACCAACTTGTTGGCATTGGCACGCCCCTTGTCGATGTCGTCACCCGAATGGCCGCCCAACAGATCGCCTACATCAATGCGGTAGTAGGCGAAACGCTGCGGTGCAGGTTCCTCGGTGTAGTGGAAGGTGGCTACGGTGTCGATACCGCCGGCACAACCGATGAAGAGCTCACCCTCATCCTCCGAGTCGAGGTTCAGCAGGTACTTGCCCGTCAGCATCCCCTCCTCCAATTCGAAGGCACCCGTCAGCCCCGTCTCCTCATCGACCGTGAAGAGAGCCTCCAGGGTGGGGTGTTGCAGCGTATTGTCGAGCAGGGCAGCCATTGCTGCGGCCATACCAATACCGCAGTCGGCACCCAGCGTCGTACCCTCGGCCTTCACCCACTCGCCGTCGATGCGGGTGCGGATGGGGTCATTTTCGAAGTCAAACTCCACGTCGGAGTTCTTCTCGCACACCATATCCATATGCGACTGCAGAACCACGGCGGGGTGCTCCTCATAACCGGGGGTGGCGGCCTTGCGGATCACCACATTGCCAATCTTATCGGTCTTGTACTCAAAACCGTGCTCCTTGGCCCACTCGACCAGGAAATTGTGAATCTTCTCCTCCTTTTTAGAGGGGCGGGGTACGCGCGTTACGGCGTCAAACTGCTCCCATACCAATTTAGGCTCCAGCTCTCTGATAGTCATAATATTCTATTTTTGTTTGTTTTTATGCGCTTTAGCTTCTTTGTCTCTCTGTTCTTTGCCGAAAGTCGGTAAAGGCTCCTATCGCCCGATGAAATCGGGCAGCTCATCGCCGGTGATGACCCTCTCCGACTTCAGTCTTTTGCGCCACCAATCAATTGTGGCGTGCATATGGGGATATCCCTCCGAGAGGGTTACGACCTTGTGGAGGAAGAGAGTCGTTTCATCGTTGGGTAGGAAAAATTTATTGTTTCACAAATATACGAATAAATTTGTATATTTGCCATTGGAACCAATCCTTTTTAATGCGATGGCTTGCAATTTCAGAATCGGACACGGATATGATGTTCACGCCCTGGCCGAGGGGCTGGATCTTTGGCTGGGTGGTGTGAAGATCGATCATACGAAGGGGTGTGTGGCCCACTCGGATGGCGATGTGGTGATCCACGCCATCTGTGATGCCCTCTTGGGGGCTGCAGCCCTGGGGGATATCGGTAAACTCTTCCCCGATACTTCGGACGAGTTCAAGGGAATCGACTCGAAGATCCTGCTTCGTCGGGTGGTGGAGCGTCTTTGGGAGGCGGGGTATCGTATCGGAAACATCGACTGCACGATTGCGATGCAGCGACCCAAGTTGCGCCCCCATATCGATACGATGCGTGAAGTGCTCGCCTCGGTGATGGGGCTGGAGCCCTCCTGCGTTTCGGTCAAGGCAACCACCACCGAGCACCTCGGTTTTGAGGGGCGCGAAGAGGGGGCCTCGACTCACGCTGTGGCACTCATCTATCGGGAGTAGCAGGCGATCAGAGATCGAGGGGCCCAACCGTGCGGTTGGGCCCCTTTGTTATTCGCCTCCTGTGGTGCGACGATAGGACGAGCGGGCGAGAGCAAAGTTGAAGTGGGCGGTGATGGCGTTGGTGTAGAGTTGAATCCAGTCGAGTTGCGCCTGCAACACATCCAAGATCGTAAGCAGTCCCTCGTTGTAAGAGTAGGTGCTCAAATCGAGACTCTTCTGGGCGAACTGGAGCCCCTCATCGGCGGCGGCTATTTGGGCATAACTCTCCACCAGGGCACTCCATCCGTTGCGCTCTTCGCGCAGAATATTTTCGCTTACCTCCTCTTCATAGAGCTCTGCCCGACGGGCTGCTGCCTCGGAGGCGCGGATTGCCTGCCGACGTTCGCCCCATCCGAAGATCGGTACCGAAAGGCGTCCAAAGAGGCTCCCATCGAGGCGTGTTTCTCCCCGTGTGTTGGGGGATTCGGGTTGCCATACCCCGCTTATCCCCGCCTCAATGCGGGGCAGGTAGCCGGCCCGCGTGCGGCGAATCCCCTCCCGGGCAGCCTTGCTGCGACTTCGGGCAGCAGCCACATCGGGCCGTCGGGTCAGAATCTCCTCGTAGCTTTGGCGGCGAGGCATTGCTCCCGAATCCAAAATCGACTCCCGAAGCTCCACCGCTTTGTCGCTCTCAACCCCCCGAAGGATGTTGAAATTATGGAGAGCCACCTCCAGATTCTGCTCGATGGTCAACAGATCAAATTCGGCAGAACTGAGGCGAGATTCGATCAACAAGACATCGTTTCTTGCAATATAACCCTCTTCAAAACGACTGACAATCACCTCTTTGAGCGATTGAATGATGGTTACATATCGGGCCGTTGCCTCGTGGTAGCGAAGCATCGCCGAGAGATTCCAGTAGGCGTAGTCGGCGGCATAGAGGATATCGAGCCGTGTGAACTCCTCGTCGGCAGCTGCGGCCTCGGCTTCGAGAGTTGTCTGGCGGTATGCTGCCTGCAGCCCTCCGCCGTAGAGGGTGGCCACAAGTTGGGGTTGAAGGGCGAATCCCCAGGGCTTGACCCCCTCGTTGTGGCGCAGGCGGAGCGAGAAGTCGCCCGAGGCCGAGAGGTGAGGCAGACGGCCGCTCCAGGCCACTCGTTCGAGGGCTTTGGCCTCCTCGGTAGTCGCTTCGGCCTCTTGCAGCGTGTAGCTGTGTTGCACGACGGCGGTCCGATACTCCTCGAGAGAGAGCTGTGCCGAGAGTGGGGTTACGAGGAGCAACAGACTCCCCGCCAGAATTGATCTCAACCTCATAGTTGTGGCGGTTTTATGCGGTAAACAAGCGCGTAGAGGGCGGGCAATAGGATGATGGTGAGTAGCGTGGCTACCAGAAGGCCCCCCATAATGGTGGCTGCCATCGCTCCGAAGAGGGCATCGAAGAGCAGCGGTGTCATCCCCAGAATCGTAGTCCCCGAGGCCACCACTACGGGAACCACGCGGCTGCGGGTCGCCTCCATCAGGGCTTCGAAGGGGCTTCGTCCTCGTCTTTTGAGGTAGTTGATCTCCTCGATCAGTACCACCCCGTTTTTGATATTCATCCCCACCAACCCCAGCAGACCGAGCAAGGCGAAGAAGTTGAAGACCTTGCCCGTTACGAGAAGTCCGAGGACTACGCCGATCAGAATCAGCGGCAGGAGCCCGATTACCACCAGCGGGTCGCGGTAGTTGCCGAAGAGCAGGAGCAGCACTCCGAAGATCAGCAGCAGTGTGAGAGGCAGTTTGTCGGCCAGGGCGGCATTCGATTCGGCCTGGCTCTCCTCCTCGCCGAAGATTTGGAGCCGATAGCCGCTCGGGAGTTCGATTCGTTGCATCGAGTCGAGCAGTTCGCGAAAAAGTAGCTTGGTATTGATCCCGCGTTGCGGATCGCACTGAGCTTTGATGACCCGTTCGCGGTTGTAACGCTCGATCATCCCGCGAGCAAAGTCGAAACGGAAGCTATCCACTGCCTGCTCCAGGGCGTAGGTGCGTCCCGAGGGGGCGAAGAGAGGCATTGTCTCCAGTCCCGTGAGGTTGTAGTCGCTCAACTCCTCATCCTTCAACAGAATGGGCAGAATGCGATCCCCCTCGCGATACTCTCCCAGGGGGTAACCTGTGGTAGCGAGGGTAAGCCCCTCGGCTAGGCGGCTACGGGAGATACCGATGCGCTGCCCCTTCATCTGGGAGTAGAGGGGTTGCCAGGTAGGGATGCGGTTGCCCCAACTCTGGCGGATGTTTTTACAGTGCGGGTTGCGCCACAGAATCGCCTCCGCCTCCCCCGAGAGGCGCAGTAACGTATCAATGTCGGGGCCGATGAAGCCAAATTCGATGGCGGCATCGGGAACGGGAGAGAGTTTGAAGAGCGAGGAGCGCAACCAAACATCGGGGAAGAGGCTGTCGACCCACTCGGCGAAGCGAGTCTCCACTTCGTTGCCTCTTTTCGAGTCGTGGAGTTCTACCAGGAGATTCCCGAAGTTCCCCTGTTCGGCCACACTGCTCGAGGCGAGGTAGTAGCGGGGTGGGGTGCCTCCGGCCGTAAAGGAGCAACGCTTCACCTCGGGCTGGCGCAGCAGCCAGCGGCTCATCGAGTCGAGCGACTGCTCCGTGTAGCGGAGATCATACCCTTCGGGGAGGATAATATCAGCTCGAAAGTAGGGCTTATCGAGGTTGGGGAAGAAGTTTTGGGGCAGACGCCCCATCGTCCAGAGAGCCACTCCGAAGAGGAGCAGAGTTCCGCCCACCACCCAGCCGCGGCGACGCAAAATGGCGGCCAACAGCGAGTCAAAATGTCGGTAGAAGGGACCCGTATAGGGCTCCTTAAGGTGGAAGGGAGTCTTCAGCAGCCACTCTCCGAAGAGCGGAACCTGGCTCAAGGCCAACAGCCAACTCAGGAGTAGCGAGAGAGCCATCACCACAAAAAGGGGCTTGACGATCTCGGCTACCGACGAGGGAGCCAGGTAGAGGGGCAGGAAGGAGAAGATGCCGATGAGTGTCGCCCCCAGCAGACTCCATTTCGGACGGTCGGCCCCCTCGACAAGAGCTCTTCGACGAGCTACACCTCGCTGCATAGCCTGGCGGGCATTATCCACCACCACGATGGCGTTGTCGACCAGCATTCCCATTGCGATGATGAAGCCTGCCAGCGAGGTGCGGTTCAACCCTTCGCCCAGGGGCCCCATCAGGAGCAGGGTCCCTCCGATCGAGAAGAGGAGCGAGGAGCCGATCACCACCCCCTCACGAAGTCCCATCACCACCATTATCATCCCAATGACAATCAGGAGCGACTCGACCAGATTGATCAAAAAGGTGTTGGTCGCCTCGCGGGCAATCTCATCCTCAGGGTAGAGCACCACTAGCGAGAGACCGACGGGAAGGTTCAGGCTCATTATCTCGGTCTTCAATCGTTGGCCCACCTTCACCACATCGGCCTCCGCTTCGGTCGAGATGCCGATTCCGATGGCACGCTCTCCATCCACACGCATCAACGAGGTGGGGGGCTCGCGGTAGCCACGCTCTACGCGGGCCACATCCCCCAGGCGAAACTGTTTGAAATCGGAAGCCGTGAGAAGTTGGTTCTTCAGGTCGTCGAGCGAGCGGTAGGTGCCACTCTCCAGGATGGCAATCTGCATCTCTCCGGCCTCCTTTTCACCCACCTCCAACATCCGATTCTGCTCTCCGATGGCCGAGATGATCGCCTCGGGGCGAATCGAGAAGCCGGCCAGGGCTGAAAGCGAGATGTAGAGATTGACCACCGGCTCCTGTTCGCCGTAGAGTATCACTCGCTGCACCCCTTCGACATTGGCCAGGCGGGTCTTGATGCGTTGAGCCTCCTCGCGCAACTCGCTCCAGGTGAAGCCCTCGTCGGCTACCAGCCCGTAGTAGATGCCGTAGAGATCTCCGAAGTCATCGCTGACGGTGATGGCCGAAGCCCCTTCGGGAAGACGAGGGGTGATGTTGAGGATGCGTCGCCGCAGCTCGTCCCAACGTTGTGGAATTTTTTTGGCCGGAGTGGCGGGCTCTAGCTCTACGCGGATTCTGGATCGGCCGTAGTGCGATTCGGAGGTGATCTTACGAACCCCCTGCATCGACTGAATCTCCCGCTCGATGGGCTCGGTGATCAGTTGCTCAACCTCCAACGGAGAGGCTCCCGGATAGTTGCAGGAGATGGCTGCCGTCTTGATGACGAAGAGCGAATCCTCCTTCTTACCGAGGTTCAGGAAACTCACCACCCCTCCTATCAGGCAGATCAACAGTAGAAAGATGACTATTTTGCGCCCACGAAGGGCCCGTTCTGTCCAGCTTTTCATCGGGGATCGGATTGAATGGAGACCACTTTTTCACCCGCTTGCAGACGGTAGACGCCGGCGGTAACCACTCGTTCGTCGGGGGCCAGACCACTGTCAATGACGATGCGGTCGCTCCCGAAGGGGGCTCCCAATTTGATGCGACGAAGCTCGGTGCGGTTTTCGGAGTTCACGACCCAGACATAGTCACCCCCTTGCACCGGTGCATAGATGGCCGAGAGGGGGAGGGACACCGCTCCCTGAATCGGGTCGGCAGCCTCCAGAAGGATGGTGCACGACATTCCGGGGGAGATAGGGTAGCGTAGCGAGTCGGGATTGCTGACCAGAAGAGAGGTGGGAAATCCCGAGGCGTTGGCCGAGGTGCGGGCATAGTTCTTCAGTCGGGCCTCAAAGGTGCGTCCCGGGTAGTTGTCGAAGCGGACCCGAAAGCGGGTAGAGGGCTCCTCCAGCAGATAGAGGGCCCGCTCGGGCATCGTGAAACTGACGGTACGGGTATAGGGATTGACCAGGCGGGCAATGGTTTGACCGGCCGTCACCCGCTCGAAAGCATCGACCGAGGTGCTCTCGATCACTCCGGGGAAGGGGGCCCGCAGGCGGGTGTCGAGCAGCAACGTTTGCGAGTTTTCATAGGTCGCCTTCGCCTGGGCGTGGCGTGTGAGGGCCGTCTCATACTCCTGCACCGAGATTGCCTCGTGTTCCAGGAGTCGTTGCATTCGCTTTAGCTGTGAGGTGGCCTCCTCGTAGGCGGTGCGGTTGGCAGCCACCTCCAGCTCTACCTCGCGAGGGTCGAGTTCGGCAATCAGCTCCCCTTTGCGAACCGAACGCCCCTTCGAGACGGGAATGTTGATCACCTGCCCGCCAATCTTGAAGGCGAGGTTTACCGCGTCGTCGGGGGTGGCCAGCCCCACAAACTCCTTCTCCAGAGTTCGGAGGTCGTGAGTCGTGGTGGTCTTGACCGTGCGCGGCGTATGGGAGGGCTCTTTTTGCCCCTTTTTGTGGCAGGAGGAGAGCCCCCAGGGGGCTGAAAGCAGAAGAATGAGTAGCGGCAGCTTTTGCATAGATAAAAAAATTGACTTGCTCCTCGGGGCAAGTCAATTTCTGTACCAAAGCGGCCATCGGGGCCTTATCGCTCAATATCGCGGCAATTTCGTTTGTCGGTGATTACGCCATCGGTGAGCTCCACGACACCGTTGTTGGCACGAAGCAACGTCTTGATGGTGTGGACATCCATATTGCAACACTTGACGGCTCTGCCTCCAAAGAAGGAGTACTCTTCGCCCGGAGGTAACTGATCGGGGGTGAGGCACCAGACGCTCTCTCCGGCGGCATCGGCACGGCGAACCAGCGCAGCCAGGCGGGAGGCGCAGCCGCGGCGCAGTCGCTTGAAATTATTGACACAGAGCAGATATACCTTGCCCGGGGTCTGCAGTACCTCTTCGGTGATGTCACCCGAAGCGTTTCGTAGGGCGAACTCGCCGATACTGGCCCGGATGGGGGGCGTGTCGAAGTTGGTGCGGGTCTCCACCCACTCCCACTTCTCCTCGTTCTGCCACTCCTCATCCTCCAGGCGGAACTCCTTCAGCCGGCCTGTCTTGCGGTTGCGATAGACCAGGATGGTCTCCAAGTGTTCGGCCTCCTCCTCGATCGCCTCGGCATCGGGATTCAGACGCTCCGTACGGAGGTCAAGCCCCACCTTGTAGGGGAGGAAGTCGATCAGCGGCAGGTGACGGCTGCAGTAGAAACCGAGACCCATTGCAAAGGAGAAGAAAAGTGCGGCCAGGAAGAGTTCCAGAGGTTTGAAAACCAAGATCTTGTCGCGCCGATAGCGGTACCAGAGGATGATGGCCATCGGCAACAGTATCAGATTCTTGAAAAAGGTCTCCCAGGGGGAGAGTTTCAGCACCTCCCCAAAGCAACCGCAATCCTCCACCGGGAAGATGGTGGCACTCAGCAACGAGAGGAGGGTGAAAAAACTCATCGCACAGAGGGCGAAGATCGAGATCAAGCGGATGCGAACCTTGAAGAGCAGCATACAGCCCATCATCAACTCGGCACCGCAGAGCCAGATGGCCAGAACCATACTCCAGCGATTCCACTCTTCAAAGCCGTAGATGGCAAAGTACTCCTCCACCTTGAGGGCCATTCCCCAAGGGTCGATCACCTTGCTGAAGCCCGAGAAGATGAAGGTGATGGCGATGATCAGGCGGCTGATTGTAGCAGCCCATTTCAGTGTGCGAGGGGTCATTTCTCTCCAATCAGGGGGTTAACAACTGCCTCCACGCGGCGGAAAATCTCGTCGGGCGAGGCCATCGCTCCTTCGGAGTCTCCACAATCGATCACCCGCAAAGCCTCGTCGCTCCGGGCGGCCGTGAGGTAGACCTCGCGGACCCGCTGCTGCAACTCAAGCGACTCTTCGTGAATATCCTTGCCGCCGTTGAGGTAACTGCGATCCTCTCCCTCGCGCTGCTCGGTGAGTTTTCGCTCGGTGAAGGCAAAGGGGACATCCAAGAAGATCGAGAGGTCGGGGCGGGGAATGGCGTAGTACTCGTATTCGAGGTGCAGAATCCATTGGGAGAGTCGGTCGCGCTCCTCGCGGGTGTGGAGTTTGGCACACTGGTAGCCGATGTTCGAGTAGACATAGCGGTCGAGAACCACGGCGCGTCCTTCCTCCAGCCAGCGACGAATCTGTGCGGCGGCGTGGTGACGATCGCCCGCGTAGAGCAATGCCACCAGATAGGGGTCCACCTGGTCGGCCGAGCCGAACTCACCCCGCAGAAAGCGGGCAATCAACTCTCCAAAGACAGGGGCGTCGAAGCGGGGGAAGTGGAGATATTCCGTCTGAAGACCTTGTGCCTCCAGGTGCTGGCGCAGGCGTTGAATTTGGGTCGATTTTCCGGCTCCGTCGAGTCCTTCAAGTACGATTAACATAGCGGTAAGGGTTATTTAAGCATTCGCACGGCGCGGCGAATACCCGCCTCCAGTGCGTCGATCTCTTCCGTCGTATTGTAGAGGGCCAGCGAGGCACGACACATACCCGTCGTGCCAAAATGCTTCATCACAGGCTCGGCGCAGTGCTGTCCCGTGCGAATCGCAATGCCCAGTTTGTCGAGGATCATCCCCAGATCGTAGGGGTGAACTCCCTCGACGTTGAAACTGAGGATGGCACACTTCGAGGGGTCGGTACCATAAAGACGCAAGCCCTCGATCTGTTGCAGTCGCTCGGTCGCGTAGCCCAACAGAGCAGCCTCATAGGCCTCCACCTCCTGCAGCGGAAGCTCCTCCAGCCAGCGTACTGCCTCCCCGAGACCTGCAGCCCCGATGAAGTTGGCCGTACCGGCCTCAAACTTGAGGGGCAACTCGGCATAGGTGGTGCGCTCGAAGGAGACGCGATCGACCATATCGCCGCCACAGAGGAAGGGGGGCATCTGCTCCAGCAGTTCGCGGCGACCATAGAGCACGCCGATACCTGTGGGACCATAGAGTTTGTGGCCCGAGAAGGCGTAGAAGTCGCATCCCAGCTCCTTCACATCGACTCCGCCGTGGACAATGCCCTGGCATCCATCGACCACCACCACGCTGCCGCGCTGGTGGGCCAGGTCAATCAGCCCCTTCAAGGCGGGGCGGCTACCCAGCGTATTGGAGGCTTGCGTGACGGCCACCACGCGGGTGCGCTCGTCAATCAGTTCCTCTCCCTTTTCGACCATCAGTCGCCCCCTATCATCGAAGGGCAGTACGCGCAACTCGGCCCCCTTGCGTTGGGCCATCAGTTGCCAGGGTACGATGTTGGAGTGGTGCTCCATCTCGCTGACCACGATGTTATCCCCTTCGCGGAGTCTCCACTCGCAGTAGCTGTAGGCCACGGTGTTGAGTGAAGCGGTGGCTCCGGCCGTGAAGATCACCTCGGAGCGGTCGGAGGCTCCGATGAAGCGGCGGATTCGCTCGCGCGACGCCTCGTAACATTCGGTCATCTGCTCGGCCAGGAAGTGGGCTCCGCGGTGGATGTTGCCATTCAGCGTGCGGTGCAGTTCGTTCACTTTCTCAATCACACAGAGTGGTTTCTGGGCCGTGGCTCCACTGTCCAGATAGATCAGCGGGCGGCGGTGTACCTCTCGCCCCAGGATTGGAAATTGATTGCGTATGTCGTTGGCGTGAAACATCTTACATCGTTTGCAGTTTCTCGGATACCAGGCTGCAGAGCAGCTCTCCGAGTTGTTGGTTCTCGTGGTGACACACCACATCGCCGGCAAAGCCCTCGATCTGCAGACGGCGCGCCTGCTTCTCGCTCAAACCGCGCTGACGCATATAGAGAATAGCCTCCCCGTCGAGCTGTCCCACGGTGGCTCCGTGCGAACACTTCACATCGTCGGCGTAGATCTCCAGTTGGGGCAGTGTCTGAATCCGTGCCCCGGGGGTCAGCTCGATGTTGCGGCTTGTCTGGCGGGCGTCGGTGCGCTGGGCGTCGGGGGCCACATAGACCAGACCGTCGAAACGGCCGTAGGCTCCTTCACCACTTGCCACTCCCTTTACCAGCGAATAGCTGTTACAGTCGGAGGAGAGATGACGGGTACGGATATTGACTTCGCAGTGCTCCCCTTCAGCCACCAAAAAGAGCCCGTTCAGACGGCTCTCGGCGTGGGGGGCGTTTAGTTCGGTGGTGACGTGGGCCGAGGCACTCTCCATCATTAGGAGCGTAACGTCGGAGAGGCTCTCCGCCTCCTGTTTGAGGGTAATGCGACGCGAGCTCTCTCCGACAAAGATCTCGGTGAGCTGCAGGTGGGCTCCCGGCTCAAGGCAGATCTCTCCATCGGCCTCCGCTCCCGCTTCGTGGAGCACAACCAGACGGCACGTCTCGCCGGCCGGCACTCTCCACCTCTGGAGCTCTCGGCTGCTGAGCAGCGTGACACCCTCGATCTCTCGAAGGGCCTCTCGGATGATTTCAGCTTTCATTACTCCTCCTTATAGTCGTTAATCAGCCAGTCATAACCCTCCTTCTCGAGCTTCAGGGCCAGCGTCTTGTCGCCCGAATGGATGATGCGTCCCTTGTAGAGGACGTGCACATAGTCGGGGACGATGTAGTCCAGCAGTCGCTGGTAGTGGGTGATGACCACCGTGGCATTCTCGGGGGTGTGGAGCTTCGTGACTCCTGTGGCAACAATACGCAGGGCATCGATATCGAGGCCCGAGTCGGTCTCGTCGAGGATGGCGAGTTTCGGGTTGAGCATTGCCATCTGGAAGATCTCGTTCTTCTTCTTCTCGCCGCCCGAGAAACCCTCATTTACGGCACGCGAGGTGAGTTTCGAGTCGAGCTCTACCACGGCACTCTTTTCGCGCATCAGCTTCAGGAACTGGGCCGCCGTCAGCGGCTCCTCACCCCGGAATTTGCGGTGCTCGTTTACCGCCTGTTTCATAAAGTTGGCCATTGAGACACCGGGAATCTCCACCGGGTACTGGAAACCCAGGAAGAGACCCAGGCGGGCACGATCCTCGATGGGCATCTCCAGCAGATTACGCCCCATAAACTCCACCTCACCGGCCGTGACGGTGAACTTTTCGTTACCGGCCAGCACCGAGGCCAGGGTCGATTTACCCGAGCCGTTGGGGCCCATAATGGCGTGTACCTCACCGGCCTTCACCTCCAGGTTGATGCCCTTGAGAATCTGCTTCTCACCCACCGAAGCACACAGGTTTTTAACTTTCAGCATATTTCGATTTTTTCTAATTTTTCAGCTTTTCAATTTTTTTGGGTCACTCTCCTTGCGGGCCCTTGCCACGCATCTCCTTGCAAACTCGCCGGATTGAAGATTATCCTACCGAGCCCTCCAGGCTGATAGCCAGCAACTTCTGGGCCTCGACTGCAAACTCCATCGGGAGTTTCGAGAGCACCTCCTTGGCATAGCCGTTTACGATCAATCCCACGGCATCCTCGGTCGAAAGGCCGCGTTGGTTGCAGTAGAAGAGCTGCTCTTCGGAGATTTTCGAGGTGGTTGCCTCGTGTTCCAAAACGGCCGAGGGGTTGTGGCAGTCAATCTCGGGGAAGGTGTGAGCTCCGCACTTGTCGCCAATCAACAGCGAGTCGCACTGCGAGTAGTTGCGGGCCTCCTCGGCCCCTTTGGCTACGCGCACCAGGCCACGGTAGGAGTTTTCGCTGCGGCCGGCCGAGATACCCTTCGAGACGATGCGCGAACGGGTGTTGCGGCCAATGTGAATCATCTTGGTGCCGGTGTCGGCCTGCTGGAAGTGGTTGGTCATCGCTACCGAGTAGAACTCACCCACCGAGTTGTCACCCAGCAATACACAGCTGGGGTACTTCCAGGTGATGGCCGATCCGGTCTCTACCTGGGTCCACGAGAGGTGGGCATTTTCGCGACAGAGGCCGCGCTTGGTCACGAAGTTGTAGATACCGCCCTTGCCCTCCTTGTCGCCCGGGTACCAGTTCTGCACCGTGGAGTACTTCACCTCGGCATTGCGCTCCACCACAATCTCCACCACGGCGGCGTGGAGCTGGTTTTCATCGCGCTGTGGGGCGGTACACCCCTCCAGGTAGCTCACATAGGCCCCTTCGTCGGCAACGATGAGCGTACGCTCGAACTGTCCCGTGCCGGCGGCATTGATACGGAAGTAGGTTGAGAGCTCCATCGGACAGCGTACCCCCTTGGGGATGTAGCAGAACGATCCGTCGGAGAAGACGGCCGCATTGAGGGCGGCGTAGAAGTTGTCGGTGTGAGGAACCACTGAGCCCAGATACTTTCGGATCAGCTCGGGGTGCTCCTTGATCGCCTCCGAGATGGAGCAGAAGATGATCCCCTTCTCCTTGAGGGTCTCGCGGAAGGTGGTCTTTACGGAAACGGAGTCCATCACGGCATCTACCGCCACACCGGCCAGAGCCATCTGCTCCTCTAGGGGAATACCCAACTTATCGAAGGTGCGTTTCAGTTCGGGATCTACCTCATCCATCGAGTTGAGTTGCTTCTTGGGCTTGGGGGCTGCATAGTAGATGATCTCCTGGAAGTCGATCTCCGGGATTCGGAGGTGTGCCCACTCGGGAAGGGGCATCTTCTGCCAGTGACGGAAGGCCTTCAGGCGCATCTCAAGCATCCATTCGGGCTCCTCCTTTTTGGCCGAAATCTGGCGAATCACCTCCTCCGAGAGCCCCTTGGGGAGGGTCTCGGTCTCGATGTCGGTTGTGAAGCCGTACTTGTAGTCGCTCTCCTGCAACTCGTCGATGATATTTTTGTTTGTCTCAGACATATTCAAAAGGTCGATTTAATCGGACAAAGTTACAAAATCCCTTTGCAAATCGCAAGCCTCGGAGAGAGGAATACAAAATAAAATCCCCCTTTCGGGGGATATTTCGTTTTTGGGTGGGGTAATGTGCCAGAAAACGGGTCTGTTTTTCGGTTCTTCCCGAATGAGGGCTACTCTTGCAACAGCCGCTGGTAGATCGCTTCGTCCTTCCAGCCGTCGGGGGACCAGTTCCAACAACGTTTGGTGCCTGCCAGGATAAATCCGCGTGAGCGGAAAAGGCAAAGGCTGGCCTCGTTATCTGGCTCGATATTGCACCATAACTGATTCATCCCCAAGATGTCTCGAGCATAAGCAATGGCCTGATCAAGGGCCTCACCTGCATAGCCTTTTCGGCGATTTTCAACTCCGTGAATCAAGATGCCGATGCCGGCTCTTCGGTGCAGAGGCTCCACTTCGAAGAGGTCGAGCGTGCCGATAGCCTCTCCCTCGGGCGATTCGATGATAAGGCGTTGTTGGCGGCTCTGAAAGATGTCGTATTGCTGCGCCTCCACGAAGCCCTCCAGTGCGTGGCGCGAAAAGGGGGCAAGGGTACCGCTGACGTGCCACACCTCGGGGTCGTTCTCCCAACGGTACAAGACCTCCACATCGCTCGGCTCCAAGGCTCGCAGCCGGCAGACCAGTTTCCCTTTTAAGTCGCTCATCTATAAACCGATGATCTTATTTCGGATCAACATTGCCGAGCCCCAGGCACTGGCCGTCTCGGTCATCTTTGAGAGGCGGAATTTGGTATCCTTGTAGACCAGATTGAGCGAGTATTTGTTGGTGGCTGATTTCAGGGGCAGCATAATGTAGTCGCCTGCCGCAGCGAGGTTACCACCCACGATTACGGTTTCGGGGTTGAAGGTGTTGATCAAAAAGGCGATCGCCTTACCTACCTTTTCGCCCGCCTCCTCAATCAGCTCGATCGAGAGGTTGTCGTCGTTCTTGGCGGCGGCGATGATGTCGTCGATATGGATGGGTTCGTGGCGGTCGTACTTCTCGCGCAGAATCGTATTGACTCCCTTGCCGATAAGCTCCTGCATCTTATCTTCGATGGCAACGCCCGAAACTTCGGTCTCCAGACACCCCTTCTTGCCGCACGAGCAGATAATCTCGTTGTCGAAGAAGGGGATGTGCCCGAACTCGCCGGCAAAGCCGCTCTTGCCGTAGTAGAGTTGGCCATTGACCACGATACCGATGGCTACACCGCGTCCCAGGTGGAGGTAGAGCACATCACTCTCCTCCTTTGAACGACCACAGGTGTACTCCGCATAGCAACGGGCACGAGTGTCGTTCTCCAGCAGGACGCGAATGCCGATGCGCTTCTCGATCAAATCGCGCAGAGGCTGCTCGCTGGAGGTGAAGTATTTGTAGGAGTGGCCCGTCTCGGAGTTCACGCGACCCACGATGCTCACGCCCACACCCAGAATCTTGTCGCGATTGACCCCGCAATTGTGGATGAAGCTCTCGATGTTGGTGCAGATGCGCTCTAGACACTGCGGGCGATCCGAGAGCTCGAAATCGGTGTCGATCTGCTCCTTGATGATGTTGTTCTGCAGGTCGGTGATCATATAGGTCATATTGTCACGCCCTACGTTGATGCCGGCGAAGTAGATGGCCGAGTTGGCCAGACCAAAGACGTTGGGACGGCGGCCACCCGGGGTCTCCACCTTGCCCAGATCGGTCACGATGTTCTCCTCTACGAGCTCTTGAACGAGCTTGGTGATGGTGGGAACACTGATATGCAGCTCCTTGGTCAATTCGGAGAGGGTACACTCCCCGTTAACCGCCATATAGGCGATGATATTGCGCTTGATGAGGTTGTTCTTGTGTGAGATACCACGCTGGGCATCATCCCCGTGTCCGTTGAAAAATTGGGTTAAAGAGCTCATATTATCTCCGATTCAATAAATGTTATTTCTGAATATATTTGCAAATATATAAAGAATTATTGAAAAACACCCCGTTGATTAGCGATTTATTTTAAGAATATATGAAGAAATTTTCAAAACGCCCGGCAAAAGCCTTTGTGGAGGTAAAAAAATCCCCGCCAAGGTTGGCGGGGATTCTGGAATGTCGTTTTGGGATTAGAGCGTAGCCTTCGACTCGACAGCAACCTCCGGATTGACCTTCTTGACCAGGCCCTGCAGCACGTTGCCGGGACCGAGCTCGGTAAACTCCTCCACGCCGTCGGCCAGCATCTGCTTGACGATATAGGTCCAACGCACGGGGGCGGTGAGCTGTGCAATCAGATTCTCCTTGATCTTTTCGGCCTCGGTGTAGGGCTTGGCATCCACATTCTGGTAGATGGGGCACGAGGGGGTATGGAAGGGGGCCTCGGCAATGGCGGCGGCCAGCTCCTCACGGGCCGGCTCCATCAGGGGCGAGTGGAAGGCACCACCCACCGGCAGACGCAGAGCGCGACGAGCACCCGCCTCCTTGAGTTTGGCGCAGGCGGCATCCACAGCCTCCACGGCACCCGAGATCACCAACTGACCCGGGCAGTTGTAGTTGGCTGCAACCACCACGCCTTCGATCTCGGCGCAGGCCTGCTCCACCACCGAATCCTCCAAACCGAGGATGGCGGCCATCGTGCCGGGCTGCTGCTCGCAAGCCTTCTGCATTGCCATAGCACGCTTCGATACCAGCTTCAGACCATCCTCAAAGGAGAGCGCACCGGCAACCACCAGAGCCGAGAACTCGCCCAGCGAGTGGCCGGCAACGGCATCGGGCTTCACGCCCAGGGCCTTGGCCAGAATTACCGAGTGGAGGAAGACGGCGGGTTGGGTCACTTTGGTCTGCTTGAGCTCCTCATCCGTTCCGGCAAACATAATGTCGGTGATGCGGAAGCCCAGAATCTCGTTGGCCTGCTCGAAGAGGGCCTTGGCTTCGGGTACGTTGTCATAGAGGTCTTTGCCCATTCCTACCGACTGGGCTCCCTGACCAGGGAATACATATGCGTGCTTCATTGTCTTCTGTTTTGGTTAAAAACACAATCAAATACGGGGCAAAGGTACGAAATATTGGGTAACGGGCAATGGAAAGGGCGTTTTTTTATCCTTTTTGCTCTCCTTCTGGTCGAAAATGCCCATATCAGGTGATAAAAAAGAGCCTCCGAAGAGGCTCTTTGAAAGGGTGTTGAAGCTGAAAATTATCGGTTGCAGATCAAATTCTCACGCTCAATATCCTTGAAATAGCGGAAGGTCGAAACCTTGAGCTCGGTGGCTGCCGCATCGTCGCAGACAATGATACCTGCGGGGTGGGTCTGCAGGGCCGAGATGGTCCACTGGTGGTTGTAGCTTCCCTCCACACCGTGGCGCACGGCACGTGCTTTCTTGTGGCCGGTGGCCAAGATCATCACCTTTTTCGAGGAGAGGATGGTGCCTACGCCCACCGTCAGGGCCGTTTTGGGAACCAGCGTTACATCGCCGCCGAAGAAGCGCGAATTGACAATGATCGTGTCCTGCGTGAGGGTCTTCTGGCGTGTGCGCGAGTTCAGCGACGAGAAGGGCTCGTTGAAAGCAATGTGGCCATCCTCGCCAATGCCGCCCATAAAGAGGTCGATGCCGCCGGCCTTTACGATGCGGGCCTCGTAGTCGGCGCACTCCTGCTCCAGATCCTCGGCGTTGCCATTCAGGATATTGACATTCTCGGGCCGAATGTCGATGTGGCGGAAAAAGTTCTCCCACATAAAGCTGTGGTAGCTCTCGGGGTGCTCCTCCGGAAGACCCACATACTCATCCATATTGAAGGTGATTACGTTTCGGAACGACACCTCGCCGGCCTGGTGAAGGCGGATCAGCTCGCGATAGGTCTCCAACGGCGTGGAGCCGGTCGGGAGGCCCAGCACAAAGGGGGCATCGGTACGCTCGGCCTTGCGGCGAATCTCATTTACGATATAGGATGCAGCCCACTGGGCCACCTGGGCAGAAGTCTGCTCGATAATCAGTCTCATACTCCTTTATATTAATTAACAACAATTCGCATTAAAACATCTTGACAAAGACCTCGATGGCTTGATACTCGGCCATTCCGAGGCGGTCGTAGAGTTTGGCGGTATTCTGGGTGCGCTCCTCGGCACGTTGCCAGAACTCGCGAGGATCGCTGCCCGGGAAGGGCATAATATCCTTCTGCGAGAGGTGGCGGTAGATGGCGTGACGCTTCTTGATCATCTCGTCGGGCGAGAGGGGCACTGCCATATCCACCATTCCGAGATCCCACTCCATCCAGGCTCCGCGGTAGAGCCACAGGTGGCAATCTTTGAACCAATTATCCTCTTTGACAACCTCCAGGGCTCCCAAAACGGCCTCCATACAGGTGCGGTGGGTGCCGTGCGGGTCAGCCAGGTCACCGGCAGCATAGATCTGGTGGGGCTTCACCTCGCGCAACAGATCGACAACGATCTGGATGTCGCGATCGGAGAGCAGGCCCTTCTTGATGCCGCCCGTCTCGTAGAAGGGGAGGTTCAGGAAGTGGGCGTTGGTGTCAGGGTTGAGGCCGAACGAACGCACGGCGGCACGTGCCTCGGCGCGGCGGATTGCCCCCTTGAAGTTGAGCAGCGGGCGCGGCTCGGGCTCACCTTTCTTCTTCGAAGCGATGATCTCGGCAGCCTCGGCGACGTGGTCGCCAAAGCCCAGCTCGCGCGCCGTATCGATGTTCTGCAGTACGACGTCGTCGGCCACGGCCACATTACCCGAGGTCTCGTAGGCGACGTGTACGTCGTGTCCCTGCTGCACCAGGCGGATGAAGGTGCCGCCCATCGAGATGACATCATCATCGGGGTGAGGCGAGAAGATCACCACGCGCTTGGGGAAGGGGAGCGAGGGGGCGGGACGGGTCGAGTCGTCGGCATTGGGTTTACCGCCCGGCCAGCCGGTGATGGTGTGCTGCAGGTCGTTGAATACCTTGATATTGATCTGGTCGTAGGAGTCCTGCTCCAGCAACTCGCCGAGCGAGTTTTCGATATAATCCTTATAGGTGAGTTTCAGAATGGGTTTGTTTACCACGCCGCAGAGCCATACCACCGCCTTGCGGATGAATTTCGGAGTCCACTCGCAGGGGCCTACCAGCCAGGGCGTCTGCTCACGGGTGAGGAGTTGGGCGGCATTCTCGTCGATCACCACCTCCATATTGGGGTGCTCCTGTAACTGCGAGGCGGGAATCATATCGGTCAGCGGGCCTTCGACCACCTTCTGTACCACCGAAGCCTTCTCCTCGCCCCAAGCCATCAGAATAATCTTCTCGGCACGCATAATGGTATCCAGACCCATCGTGATGGCCATCTTGGGGGTGTTCTCCAGCCCGTAGAAGGCACTTGACTGTACCTTGCGCGAGTCGTGGGTGAGCTGTACCAGACGGGTGCGCGACTTGGCATAGGAGCCCGGCTCGTTGAATCCGATCTGGCCCTGCTCGCCTACGCCGATAATCATCAGGTCGATGTGGCGGGCTGCCTGGTCGTAGGAGGCACAATATTCCGAAATGAGGCTC
Source organism: Alistipes sp. (assembly GCA_045602705.1). Lineage (GTDB taxonomy): Bacteria > Bacteroidota > Bacteroidia > Bacteroidales > Rikenellaceae > Alistipes. Next base: position 333,264 of record JAZSCB010000004.1, on the reverse strand, counting down.
TCGCTCACCGTGCCGTCGGGAATGTGGATATTCTCGGGCAGGATGTCGATGTGGTTGAGGAAGTCCTCGTGGATGCGATAGTTGCGGCTCTGCTGCTCGGTGTGGGCGATGGGGTAGAACTCATCGAGGCTGTAGACTGCCACATTCTGGAAACTTACCAGGCCCTCTTTGTGACGCTTTACCAATTCGCGGTAGAGTCCCAGGGGGGTACGGCCTGTGGTCAGGCCCAGTACAAAGGGGGTTGCTTCGTCATACATCAGGGTCGAGCTGTGGGTGGCATTGTGGGTGTGGATCGCCTTGACAATCGAGTCGGCCACATACTGAACACCTTCGTATTCACTTTCATAAACCTGCGTGCGCATCTTCTCGTAGCGGTGAATGATGTCACGCGGGGCGGCAGAGGCTACAAGACCTCCATCCTTCGGCAGGGAGTACTTGTTGTTGGTCATAGTGTTATGTTTTTGTCCTTTAATCCCGTTGAAGTGCAGACTGCCAAAATCGTGCGAAGAGTCTCTCTTGGGAGCTTTTCCCCTCCGAAAGCAGCCGTTTTTTCTCCTTAAAAAGGGTGATAATCAGTTGTTGCAACAAAGATAATAACAAAAATTAGTTTCGGCAACTTTTATAGTAATATTTTTTATTATTTCCCCTGTTCTTAACAAAAAAAAGCAACCTGAAGGCTGCTTTTTGGTGTTTTAGTACATATTGTCGTACATACTTTGGCTCTTGTCGTACTTTAGGTCGGCCAACGAAGCGGCTTTGACTCCGATATTGAAGTTCCACTGTTTGGCGCGGCCGAAGGGGATCCACGAGAAGGACATCTGCCAGCAGTGCAGGTCGCGTGTAATGGAGATCTGGGTCGTACTCAACTCGCGGGTCATAATGTCGAAACCGGTTGTGATCGAGAGACCCATCTTGGGGGTGATGTTGATCGATCCGTTGGCCTGCACAGTCTGTTGCACGGTCTGTTTGTAGCCCGTTGTGCCGTTATTGAAGGGCGATGAGGAGTAGCGCACCGTGTAGGAGAAACTTACGTTCCACGGTAGCGAGAAGTCGTAATAGGCCATTGCCATATATTGCCTTCGCAGGTTGGGATCCATTCGCCCGTAGGGGTCGTAGTAGGGGTTTTGGTACTCAACGGGGATACTTCCCAGGTCGTTCATTGCGGGCTGGGAGCGGTCATCACGCGACTTGAAGGAGTAGCTGAACGACCATCCGGTGCTGATCACACGACCCGGCAGACGCAGCTGGTTGGTGCGCTTGCCCTCGGGAGAGAGCTTGTAGGGGTCGAGCTGCAAAGCGAGGTTGATGCCGAAGTTTTTGATTACGCTTGTGCGGAATGAGACGCTGAGGTTCGAGAGACGCAGCGAGTCGGCGGCGAAGTTGTAGGAGCCACCAATCTTGATGTCGTCGATCAGCTTGATCTTGCGCATACCTGAGGTGTCGCGGTCGCTCAATACCTTCATCTCGAGGTTCTGCGAGAGGGAGAAGGTGAGCGAAGCGGAGAGGCGGTTCGAGGGGGCCGTGTAAGCGTTGTCGGCAAAGGGCGAGTAGCTCTGGGTTCTACCCGACTCGTCACTCTGCACCTGGCTATAGTAGCCGTAGCGCGGGTTGGTAAAGTCGGGGTTGTAGGCGACACCGATGGTGGGGGTCAGCGTATGGCGGATGGCCTGGATCTTCTGCATCTTGCGCTTGTTCTTGGCGCGATACATACCATAGACGGTGGTCGAGGCCGAGACGTTGGCCGTATAGTTCCACATACGCCAGAAGCCATACTCGGGATCGAGATAGTCGATCGTGTTGGTCTCGGGATTCCAGATGCGCTCCTGCTTGCGGAATACCCAACTCTCGGTGTAGTTGAATGTCGGTGAGACGTTGATGTAGTTGAAGAGGTTGAACGAGGCCGAGACGGGAATCGTGTGCTTGATACCGTTCTTCATCTTCGTGAGCGACTCTTTGGAGAAGATCTCATCCTCGGAGGTGCTGAGCGAGTTGGTCATATTGGCCGTATAGCGCACCGAGATCTTCTCGTACCAACGCTGCTTGCCCATCGCCTCCTTACGCTTGAAGGGGTAGAAGGTGGCCACATTGAAGACGATGTTGGGCAGGGTGATGGCGATGGTCTTGTTCTGCGAGTTTTGCGAAACCGACATATTGGCCGAGAGCGAGAAGGGGGTGCCGGCCCAATTCTTTGAGTAGGCAATCGATGAGTTGGTCTGGGTGGCCAACAGGTCGTTGAGGTTGGTGGCGGCATACTGGCTGTAACCACTGGTGGCGAAGTTCACCGAGGCCGAGAAGGTGGAGCCGGGATTGGCCTTCGGATCCTGCGTGTGGGTCCACTTCAGGCTGAAGCTGTTTTGATTCACATAGTCGGGTTCCCCCTTTTCACCCAACTTTACGTTCGAGAATTGGAAGTTGAGGTTGCCGCGGAATTTGTAACGTTTCACGTAGTTTGAGACGGCCGAGGCCTCCCACGAACCGAGGGTATAAATACCGCCACGCAGGGCCAGGTCAAAGTGGTCGCCAAAGGTGAAGTAGTAGCCCAGATCGCGCAGGAAGAAGCCGCGCCGCGCCTCCTCACCAAAAGTAGGCATCAGAAGACCCGACTTGGGTCCCGAGCTCAAGGGGAAGAAACCCTCGGGGATACCGAGGAAATAGATGGGGACATCCTCCATCACCAGGTAGGCGGGACCCGTGATCACCTTCTTGCCGGGGATTACCTTTGCCTTGGTCATCTGGAGGTAGAAGTGGGGGCAGTCGGTGTGGTCGCAGGTGGTGTATTTGCCATCGGAGATGTTGATCGAGTTGTCTTTCATCTTCTTCACCTGGCCACCCACCAGCCAGCCGTCACCCTCCTGGGTTGCTACGCCCTTGATCTTAGCCTTACCCGACTCGATGTTGTAGGTGATGGTGTCCATATTGAAGGTCGATCCGCCCTGGGTAAAGGTGGGACGGGTGGGGGAGTACTCGCCATCCACCGAGTCGGCCTTGCCGTAGGCATAGATCTCCTTGGTGGTCATATCCATCCGCATAAAGTCGGCCTTCAGGTTCATATCCTGATAGGTCACATCGCCCTCGTTGTAGATGTAGACCTTCTTGCTGCGCACGTCATAGACCAGCGAGTCGGAGTTCGTACCCGAGATGATGTCGCTCAACCCCATTCCCCCTCCGCTGCGCCGACGGGTGGTGTCAGCCGGCAGGGTGTCGTGGCTGTGATCGTGATCGTGGTCGTGGTCGTGGTCGTGTGTGGTCGTGACGGCCGAATCGACGGGAGCAGGGCGCAGACGGCGACGACGCTCGCGACGACTCTCCGTCTCCGAATCGGGGGCGGAAGCCTCGGGGGCGATGACGGGGGGCTGCAACCGCTGCAACGAATCCTGACGGGCAACGTGCAACAACTCGGCCGTGCCTCCACGACCGATGAGTGCCTGTCCGAAAAGGAGCAGAATGGCAGCCAAAAGGGTATATTTTGCCTTAAATTGCTTCAAAATTCCAAAAATAATTGTAACTTTGCCGACGTTGTCGGCAAAAACGCCCGGGGAGCCCTGTGGAGCCTCTTGCGGTTGATTTTTTCGCGCGGCAAATATAGTTAAAAATTTGCAGAACGATGAATTTTATCTCCACTTTTACCTCGCAAGGACGGCATTTTCTCCTCCTTGTCCTCTTTTTGCTCTGTGCGACTCCGCTCCGTGCCGAGGGAGGTGGGGTGAAGGTGATCGTTATCGACCCCGGTCACGGAGGTCCCAAATATCCGGGTGCCACCTATGGCGGCCACTGTGAGAAGGATATCAACCTTGGCGTGGCTCTGAAACTCGGAGCCTTGATCGAGAAGCGGTTGCCCGATGTAAAGGTGATCTATACCCGTACCACCGACAAGCAGTTCTCTGCGGATCTGAATGCCGACCTCTCGGCGCGTGCCGATATTGCCAACAAGGCCGAGGGCGATCTCTTTATCTCGATTCACGCCAATGCGGCCCGCTCCACGGCAGCCCGCGGCTTCGAGACCCTCATTATGGGTGAGAGCGAGAAGGAGACGCGTCTGAACGAGGGGGTGCTCTACGCCAACAACAAGGAGGAGTTTCTCGATATGTCGGATGAGCGTACGGCGGCCATCGTACGAGCCTATATTCAGAACCTGCAGTTTACCTACGGCCGCTTCAGCGAGGCGATGGCCCGCATCGTGCAGAACAACTACACCGAGGCGGGGTATCACAGCCGCGGGGTGAAGCGTCAGCCGCTGAAGGTGCTTTATGCGACCGATATGCCCAGCGTGCTCACCGAGATCGGCTTTATGTCCAACCCGACGGAGCTGAAGCGGATGACCAGCGAGAGCGGCCAGCAGGAGATTGCCAGGGCCCTCTTCGAGGCGGTGAAGGATTATGTGGAGTATGTGGCGAGAATCGGCGGCGAGGAGCCCTCCGCTCCCGTTTCTGCCCGTCCCGAGCAACCGGCACTCCAGCCCGAAAAGGAGAGTGAAAAACCGACCGAGAAGCCCGCACAGCCGGCACAATCCGTTTCGACGGCCGCCCCGGAGCGCGGATTTACAATCCAGGTGATGGCCTCGCCCTCGCCTGTCTCGTTGCAGCACTCCGGCTTCAAGAGCTATCGCGGCAAGGTGAAGGAGTATTCGGCCGAGGGTCGTTACGCCTACAAATACTGCTACGGGGCCTACGCCACCCGTGAAGAGGCCTCGGCTGCCCTCCGCGAGGTGAAGGCGACCTTCAAGGATGCCTTCGTGGTCCACTTCGAGGGGAGCAGGATTCGTTGATGGCCCTTGCTCACCCCCAATCCAATGTCAATAACGAAAGAGAAATAGAAAAATTGTATGAAAAAAGAGGTTAAAATTGGAATTTTTGCCGTAGCGATGATCGGCTGTCTTTGGGCCGGCATCCGTTTTTTGAGCGGCATCGACATCTTCAGCCGTAATGTGGACTACTATGCTGCCTATGAGCAGGTAAATGGTGTGCAGGGGGCTTCGCCCGTGATGATGCGTGGCGTGAAGATTGGTACGGTCACCGAGATCATCCTCCCCTCGGCCCAGAGCGAAGAGGTGGTTTTGCGTCTGACCTTGAAGAAACAGTATCGCCTGCCGAAAGATTCGCAGGCCAAGATCGTGGGATCGCTGATGGGAGGAAGCTCCATTGAGATCCTGACGGGTCAATCTGCCGAGATGCTGGAGAAGGGAGATACGATCCCCTCGCTGGTGGAGCCCGGAATGTTGGATGCCCTCACTACGGAGCTCAATCCGCTGATGGGCAAGCTCAACGGGTTGATCGAGGAGCTGACCCAGACCCTGGAGGGGGTACACGGCGTGGTGGACAACAATGCCGCCGGTATTACGGGGCTGGTGGCCCACCTGAACTCCATCTCGGCATCGCTGGATGAGATTCTTACCTCGGAGCAGGCGGGCCTGAAGCAGGCTGTGCAGGGAATTTCGGAATTCTCGGGAGCCCTGGGGGAGAATGCCGATCGCATCGATACGCTGGTGGGTAACCTCTCGAAACTCTCAACTTCGCTCTCCGAGGCGAGTCTGGTGGCGAATCTCGACAAATCGCTTGCCGAGTTGAGTGGCCTTTTGGAGGAGATCCGCTCGGGTGAGGGTTCGATCGGGAAGCTGGTGGCCGACCCCGCCCTCTATGCCAACCTGGCAGCCGCCTCCGAGAATCTCTCGGCACTGTTGGCCGATCTGAAGGAGCATCCGGGCCGTTATGTACACATCTCGGTCTTTGGTGCCAATGAGGAGAAACAGGCGGCCAAGCAGGCCAAGAAGGAGGCTCGTCAGGCCGAAAAGGCGGCCCGTCAAGCCGAAAAGGCCGAGTAAAACAGCCCTATGATGATCTATCCGCGCAACTTTGAACAGAAGATCGGCTTCGACCGCCTGCGGGAGCAGGTGGCGGCGCAGTGTACGATGCAGGCGGCCCGCGAAAAGCTGGCAGCCCAGCTCTTCTCGACCTCCCGCAAGGAGATTGAGCGGCGACTTGATCTGGCCGATGAGATGCGAACCATTCTGATTCTGGAGCGCGAATTTCCCGACTCGGAGTATGCCGATATTGACCAGATTGTGGCCAAGATCCGCGTGGAGGGGGCCTTCCTCGATACCTTTGAGGTGGTCACCCTGCGGAAGGCTCTCTCTTCGATCGGGGAGCTGGTCGATTTTATTCGTCGTCGCGGCGAGGAGTCCTATCCCACGCTCTACGATCGTACACGCGATGTGAGCTCCTTCCCCGAGATTGTGCGTGAGATCGACAACCTGATCGATCGCTTCGGGGAGGTGAAGGATTCGGCTTCCCCCGAGTTGCAGCAGATTCGTCGCTCGATTCGTGAGCGAGAGGGGCAGGCGGCCAAGCGTCTGCAGCAGGTGTTGCAAAATGCCAAGCGGGCCGGAATCGTGGAGGCCGATGCCGTGCTTTCGGTGCGTGAGGGACGTGCCGTGATCCCCGTCTCGGCGGCCAACAAGCGTAAATTGCAGGGCTTTATTCACGATGAGTCAGCCACCGGAAAGACGGTCTATGTGGAGCCGGTCGAGGTGGTGGAGATCAATAACGAGCTCAAGGAGTTGGAGTACGCCGAACGCCGAGAAATCGTCCGCATCCTCACCCTCTTTACCGAACGCTTGCGCCCCTCGGCCGAGGAGTTGGAGCGTGCCGGAGATTGCCTGGCCGAGATGGATATGGTGCGGGCCAAGGCGCGTTGGGCGGTGCAGAATATGGGGGGTCGCCCGATTGTCTCGACTGACGACCGAATGGTGTTGCGCCGCGCTCGTCACCCCCTGTTGCAACAGACCCTTAAGGCGCAGGGCAAGGAGGTCGTACCCCTTGATCTGGAGCTTGACAAGCGGAAACATCTGTTGGTCATCTCGGGTCCCAATGCCGGCGGCAAGTCGGTCTGCCTCAAGACGACCGGTATCGTGCAGTATATGTTCCAGTGCGGTTTCCTGGTGCCGGCTTTGGAGAACTCCGAGTTGCCTATTTTCGACTCGATCTTTATCGATATTGGTGACGAGCAGTCGATCGACGATGACCTTTCGACCTACTCCTCGCACCTGAAGAATATGAAGACAATGTTGGCTGGAGCCTCGAACAAGATGTTGGTTCTGATCGACGAGTTTGGCTCGGGTACGGAGCCCACCATCGGAGGTGCCATCGCCGAGTCGATTCTTGAGCGGCTGGTTGAGCGAGGTTGCTACGGTGTGATTACGACTCACTATGCCAACATCAAATACTACGCCTCCAACACCGAGGGGGTGGCCAATGGAGCGATGATGTTCGATGTGCAGAACATTCGTCCCCTCTTCCGCCTGGAGATTGGTAAGCCGGGCAGCTCGTTTGCGGTGGAGATTGCCCGCAAGATCGGCCTGCCGGAGGAGATCATTCGTCGTGCCAGCGAGAAGGCGGGCAGTGACCATATCAACCTCGAAAAGCAGTTGCGCGAGATTGCCCGCGACAAGCACTATTGGGAGCAGAAACGCGACCGCATCCGCCTCACCGACCGCAAGGTGGAGGAGTTGGAACAGAGCTACTCCGAACAGCTCTCCCGCATCAAGGAGGAGCGTAAGGAGATTCTTCGCAAGACCAAATTGGAGGCGCAGGAGCTTCTCGCTGAGGCCAACCGAAAGATTGAAAATACGATCAAGGAGATCCGAGAGTCGCAGGCCGAGAAGGAGTTGACGAAGTTGGCCCGCAAGGAGCTGGAGGATTTCCGCGATCAGGTAGAGAGAGCCGACAGCGACGATCGGGATCGCTCGGAGGCTGTGGCCCGCGAGATGGAGAAGATCGAGCGTCGTCGCCAGCGTCGTCAGGAGCGCAAGGAGAAGCAGGGGGAGGTTGAAAAGCCCGCTCCGGCTCCCGTGAAGCGGGCTCCCGAGGTGGTGGTTGGCTCGAAGGTGAAGCTTATCGGCCAGGAGGTGCCGGGCGAGGTGCGTTCGATCAAGGGAAAGAAGGCCCAGGTGGCCTTTGGACAGATCCTGACGATGGTTGAGGTCTCGAAGTTGCAGGTGGTCTCGAACAATGAATACCGCGAGGCGACGCGACCCACAGCCCCCCGTACGGTGGTGGCGGTTGATATCTCGGCCCGTAAGCTCAACTTCCGTGACTACATTGATGTGCGCGGTATGCGTGTGACGGAGGCTCTGGAGGAGGTGCAGGATCTGGTGGATGATGCCCTGATGGTGGGCGTCGGCACCGTGACGATCCTCCACGGCAAGGGGACCGGTGCCCTCAAGGAGGAGATTCGCCGCTATCTGCGAACAATTCCCCAGGTGCGCTCGGCCGTGGATGAACACGCCGATCGCGGAGGTGCAGGCATCACGGTCGTAACACTCGATTGATGCCATCAAAATATCAAAAACTGAAATTTGCCCCTTGAAACGGGAGTCCAAAAACAAGAATCCGAAAAACGGAAATCCGAAACGGGGAAAATTGGGAAAACAAAAAGATGAAATATCGGCTTTCTGAAATAGCTGCGCTGTGTGGCGGAGAGTTGCGAGGGTGCGACTGTGAGGTCGAGACGCTCTCGACCGACAGCCGCAACTGCGAGGCGGGTCGGGAGGTGCTCTTTGCCGCGATGCGGGGGCGCAACCACGACTCCCATCTCTTTGTGGAGGAGATGGCCCGTCGCGGTGTGTGCGCCTTTTTGATGGAGCGTGATGTCGAACTCCCCGAGGGGTGTGGTCGGGTGGTGGTAGCCGATACGCTGACTGCCCTGCAGCAGCTGGCTGCCGACCATCGTAGCCGTCTGCACGGTCGGGTGGTGGCCATCGCTGGTTCCAATGGAAAGACGGTGGTAAAGGAGTGGTTGGCCCAGGCCTTACGGTGCGAGGGTCGCATCTTCCGCTCCCCGAAAAGCTATAACTCCCAACTGGGTGTTGCCCTCTCGCTGCTGATGGCCCGTGGTGATGAGGAGCTCTGCCTGATCGAGGCGGGAATCTCCCATCCGGGCGAGATGGCCCGTCTGGAGGCGATGATTCGCCCCGACGTGGTGATCTTCACCTCGCTTGGAGAGGCCCATCAGGAGAATTTTGCCTCGCTCGAAGAGAAGGCTCGCGAAAAGGCGCAGCTGGCCCAACGGGCGGGATCTGTGATTTATCACAGCCACTATCCTCTCTGGGAGTCTGCATTGAGCGGGTGCTCCGAGGGGCTGTTGTCCGATGCCTCCGAGGTGGAGTTGCCTCTCTCCCAGCCCCTCTGCCACGGGGAGGCGGGGCGTATCAATGGGCAATTGGTGGTTGCTGCCGCCAAGGCTCTGGGATATGCTGTCGATTTGGAGCGGCTGGAGCCCGTGGAGATGCGTCTGGAACTCAAGGAGGGAATCAACCGCAGCCTTGTGATCGATGATGCCTACATCGCCGACTTCAACTCCCTGAAGATCGCTCTGGATTACCTCCACAGTGTGGCAATGGGTCGTCCTACGACCTTGATTCTCTCCGATATCGAGCAGAGCGGTCGTGAGGCTGAGGAGCTCTATCGGGAGGTGGCTCGCCTGGTCGAGCGTGCCGGTGTCGGTCGCCTGATCGGAGTGGGTGAGGGGCTGCGCTCGGCGGCTGAGACCTTCACCTGTGATAAGAGTTTCTATCGAACGACCGAAGAGCTGCTGCGCCAGTTGCAGCGTGATGATTTCGCCGGGCGAGTGGTGCTGGTCAAGGGGTCGCGCAAGAGTTGTTTCGAGCGGGTGGTACACGCCCTTGAGCAGCGCAGTCATACAACAACCCTGGAGGTGGATCTTGATGCAATGGTCCACAATCTCAACTACTTCCGATCGAAGCTGCGCCCCGGTGTAAAGCTGGTGGCGATGGTCAAAGCGGCCAGCTATGGGGCGGGAGATTTCGAGGTGGCCCAGATGTTGAGTCATCAGGGGGTCGATTACCTTGCCGTTGCCTTTGCCGACGAGGGTATCCTCCTGCGTGACCGCGGAATTACGATGCCGATCGTGGTGCTCAATGCCGACGAGGGAAGCTTCCAGCAGATGATTCGCCATCGCCTGGAGCCCGAGATTTATAATTTCCGCTCGCTCGACTATTTCTGTGATGCCGTGCGCCGTGCCGGAGCTTCTCGTTATCCCATCCATCTGAAACTCGATACGGGAATGCACCGCTTGGGCTTCGTGGAGGAGGAACTGGAGGAGCTCTGTAGTCAGCTTCCCCAACGGAGCGAGGTGCGCGTCGCCTCCCTCTTCTCGCACCTCAACTGCTCGGATATGCCCGAGGAGGATGTCTACACTCGCGAACAGTTGGCCCGCTTTGAGCGGATGACGGCCCGGATTCAGGCTGTTTTGCCCTATTCGGTGATTCGCCATACGGCCCAGTCGGCTGCCATCGATCGCCTCCCCGAGGCGCAGTTTGAGATGTGTCGCCTGGGGCTGGGACTCTATGGTTTCGGTTGGCAACACAATCCTCGTCTGAAGCCGGTGGCAACCCTTAAAACCCGCATCGTGCAGCTCAAACATCTTCGTGCCGGGGATGCGGTCGGGTATGGCCGAGCCGGTCGTCTGGAGCGTGATACCACGACGGCCACCATTCCCGTAGGCTATGCCGACGGCCTGGATCGTCACCTGGGCGAGGGTCGTTGGGCGATGCGTGTGGCGGGTGCCGAGGCCCCCATTGTGGGACGAATCTGTATGGATAGCTGTATGATTGATGTGACGGATATTCCCGATGTGAAGGAGGGTGACGAGGTGGTGGTATTCTCCCCCGAGCCGGGCAACGATCTGGAGACAATGGCCGAACGATTGGGAACCATCTCTTATGAGATTATGACCTCGGTATCGGGCCGTGTGAAACGCATATATATTAAAGAGTAGATGAATAAAACAGCCTGTGGAGTGCTCTATCTGCTCCCCTGTCCCATTGCGGAGGAGGGGGAGGTGTGGGAGGTATTGCCTGCTCGCAATCGTGAGGTGATGGCCTCGCTTGATTACTTCATTGTCGAGAACACCCGCTCGGCCCGCCGCTTCCTCTCGAAGTGTCGGCTGGGTCGTCCCATCGAGGAGCTGGAGTTCCGTGAGCTGAACGAACATACGGTGGCCGGACGTGAGGTGGAGGCCCTGGTGGAGCCCCTCTTGCAGGGTCGCTCGGCGGGGGTTATCTCCGAGGCGGGAGTGCCGGGTGTGGCCGATCCGGGAGCCCTGGTGGTGGAGCTCTGCCACCGCAAGGGGATTCGGGTGGTGCCGCTGGTGGGGCCCTCTTCGATCTTGATGGCTGTGATGGCCTCGGGGCTCAACGGTCAATCCTTTGCCTTCAACGGCTACCTGCCCGTGAAGCCCCCCGAGCGGGCTCGGGCTCTGCGACAGTTGGAGCAGCGAGCTCTTCGCGAACACCAGAGCCAGCTCTTTATCGAGACCCCCTACCGCAACCAGAAGTTGGTGGAGCAGATTTTGGAGGTTTGTCACCCCGAGACGCGCCTGACGATTGCAATGGATCTCACGGCTCCGGAGGAGTATATCCGTACCCGGACGGTGGCCGAGTGGCGACGCGGCCAGCTGCCCGATTTGCAGAAGCGTCCGGCGGTCTTTTTGGTTGGTATGTAAATTGAACACATAGCAATATGTTCTTTCGGATTTGTAAGACAAAAAATAGAGATATGGATAAGGAAAAGATTTATAATGAGGAGGTTGGCGGAGATGTCGGCTTCAACGATTCGGATAACTACCCTTCGTGTGAGGGGGAGCCTTGTGCCAATGTGGCAGACCCCGAGCAGCCCGAAACTGACACGATGTCAGCTATGGAGCCCGAGGCCGAGCCCGCACCCGAGGCTCCCGTCGAGCCCGATTTTGAGGCCCAGATCCTGGAGTGGAAGGATAAGTACATCCGCCTGCAGGCAGAGTTCGATAACTATCGCAAGCGTACCCTTCGCGAGAAGATGGAGCTGGTCGAGACGGGCGGTCAGGAGGTCCTGAAAGCGGTATTGCCCGTGATGGATGATGTGCAGCGCGCCGTGGAGGCGATGCAGAAGAGCGACGATGTGGAGGCCCTGCGCCGTGGCGTGGAGCTCATCTCGCAGAAGTTCCTCGATACGTTGCGCCAGCGCAAGGTGACCCCCATCGAGGCCAAGGGGCTCCCCTTTGATGAGGAGCAGATGGAGGCGGTGGCGAAGTTCCCTGCCGGCGAGGAGCAGAAGGGCAAGGTGATCGACGTCGTGCAGACGGGTTATATGTTGGGCGAGCGCGTGCTGCGCTTTGCCAAAGTGGTAGTGGGAGAGTAAATTATGGCAGAAAAGCGCGATTATTACGAGGTGCTTGGCGTCCAGAAGAACGCTAACGCAGACGAAATAAAGAAGGCCTATCGCAAGGCGGCTATCAAGTATCACCCCGACAAAAATCCGGGAGATAAGGAGGCCGAGGAGAAGTTCAAGGAGGCGGCAGAGGCCTATGATGTCCTCTCCAATCCCGATAAGCGAGCTCGTTACGACCAGTTCGGCCACGCTGGTATGAGCGGTGCGGCGGGAGGTGGCGGCTTCGGAGGTTTCTCGGGCGGCTTCTCGATGGAGGATATCTTCTCGCAGTTCGGCGACATCTTCGGCGGACACTTCGGCGGCGGTTTCCGCTCGTCGGGTGGCGGTCAGCGCACGAGCCGCGGCTCGGATATCCGTGTCAAGGTGCGTCTCAATCTTCAGGAGGTTGCCAATGGCACCACCAAGAAGTTGAAGATCACCAAGACCCTCGCCTGTGACAAGTGTGGCGGCTCGGGTGCCAAGGATGCCAACAGCTACTCTACCTGTTCGAACTGTGGCGGCTCGGGTTATGTGATGCGTGTGGAGAATACCTTCTTCGGCCGTATGCAGACCCAGGGCGTCTGCCCCACCTGTGGGGGTGCAGGCCGCGTGATTACTGCCTCCTGCGACGCCTGTGGCGGTGAGGGTACGCTGCGTGGCGAAGAGGTGGTGGAGATCAAGATCCCGGCCGGTGTGGCCGATGGAATGTTGCTTACCGTGAGCGGCAAGGGCAATGCTGCCCGTCGTGGCGGTGTGAATGGCGATCTGCAGGTTCTCATCGAGGAGGAGCCCGACCTGGAGCTGATGCGCGATGGCAATGATCTGATTCACAACCTCAACATCACCGTAACGACAGCCATCCTGGGTGGTACCGTGGAGGTTCCCACCATCGATGGCCGTGCCAAGATCAAGATAGCCCCCGGTACCCACGCCGGCAAGGTATTGCGTCTGGGAGGCAAGGGTATTCCCGATGTCAACGGCTATGGTCGGGGCGATATTCTGGTGGTTGTTGACATCACCATTCCCGACCACCTCAACTCCGAGGAGCGCAAACTCGTTGAGAAGCTCGCCGAACAGCCCTCTTTCAAGGCGGCGGCTCCGGTGAAGAATCAGAATATTTTTGAGCGAATGAAGAACTTCTTCCGGTAATCTCACCGGGGGAGGGGGAGAGTGATTGGTCTCTTCTGCTCGCTCGAAGCAGGGAATGAAACCCCTTTTGAATTTGAATCTAGAATTGAAATATGGGATGGTTTACCCCTTATAAGAAGCACGCCAACCGCTTCAACTATGTTCCGCGCTACTTCGATCCCGAACGGGAGGCGAGGGAGCAGCGTCGTGCCGAGATGTGTGGCCAGCGTCTGGATCAGATGGACGAGGAGTACACGCCGGGCAAGTATATCCGTACGCAGCGAGAGGCCCGCAACGCCCGTCGCGAGGCGGAGGAGAGTAGTCGCGGAAGTAAACTTTTGAGAATGGTGATGCTTTTGGTGGCCATTCTCTTCCTGATGGGAGTGCTGGTTCCCAATCTCTTGACGCTTTTCTCATCGTCGAAACGATCGCCGATGACCGTGGAGGATTACTATGGAGACTTCGACCCCGCGGCCCCCATTACGATTGTCCCTAACGACTACTCGGAGGAGTAGCCGAAACCCTGAACCCAACAGAAAACCTCGTGAGCAGCCGAATACAGCTTTTACCCGAAGTGGTGGCCAACCAGATTGCCGCCGGTGAGGTGGTCAACCGCCCCGCCTCTGTCGTCAAGGAGATGATGGAGAATGCCGTGGATGCCGGGGCCTCCTGCGTTGCGGTCAATTTCCGTGATGGTGGCCGCGATTTGATTCAGGTGGTGGACAACGGGTGCGGGATGTCGCCCGTGGATGCACGTCTGGCCTTCGATCGCCACGCCACGAGCAAGATTCGCTCGGTGGATGATATCTACACCCTCTCGACCTTTGGTTTTCGAGGGGAGGCTCTGGCCTCGATTGCAGCGGTGTCGCAGGTGGAACTGCGTACGCGCCAGGCAGAAGATGAGTTGGGTACGCTGACCCAGATCAATGGCGGTGAGTTTCAGTCGCAACGCCCCGCAGCGGCCCCTGTCGGGTCGCAGTTTATGGTTCGCAACCTCTTCTATAACGTGCCGGCCCGCCGCAAATTTATGGAGAAACCCAACGTCTCGGCAGGCCATATCAAGGCGGAGTTCCAGCGGGTGGCCCTCTGCCACCCCGAGGTGCGATTTGACCTCTACAACAACGACGCTCCGGTCTATCATCTGGAGGCCTCGTCGCTGGCGGGGCGCATTGTCGATGTGGTGGGCCCCTCGATCAAACACAACCTCCTGGAGGTGGAGGCCGAAACCTCGATTGTGAAGATTCGCGGCTTTGTGGGGCGTCCCGAGGCGGCCAAGAAGACCAAGCCCGATCAATACCTCTTTGTCAATGGTCGTTTCTTCCGTTCGGCCTACTTCCAGAAGGCGATTCTTCGTGCTTACGACAAACTGATTCCCGAGGGAACCTTCCCCGCAGCCTTCCTCTACTTCGAAATTGCTCCCGAGCGGATTGATGTGAATGTTCACCCCCAAAAGACAGAGGTGAAGTTTGCCGATGAGGAGGCTGTTTGGCAAATCCTGAATGCCGCCGTGCGCGAGACCCTCGGCAAGACGGGTGCCGTGCCGATGATGGACTTCAGCGATGAGGGGCGGGTGGAGATCCCCGTGCAGGAGAAGGGGGCCTACTATGCCGAGCCCTCGAGTCGCTCCGATTTGAACTATAACCCCTTCCTGCAGGACGAGGCCGAAGAGGAGAGTCGTTCCCGAAAGGAGTTTTCCGATGTTAGCGGCTCTTTCCGCTCTTCGTCGGTGAAGCAACCTCTTATGACCGAAGAGTTTACCTCGCTGGCTTCGGGTGGCTGGGATCACCTTGAGGAGTTTGCTTCGGGAGCGAGCGATTTTGATTTTGTCGCCTCCGAGACTTCGCAAGAGGAGGAGTTGCCCCTTCCCGAGGAGGCGGAGGCCCGTTTTGGGCCGGCTCTGTCGGTGGGGGGAGGATGTGCCGTGGCCCGCTACGGCTCCCGGATTGTGGTGGTTGATTTGCGACGAGCCCGCGAGGCGATCCTCTATGAGGAGTATTGCACCCTCCTGCAACACGGATCGGCCATCAGCCAGCAACTGCTCTTCCCCGAACGACTGGTGCTCTCCGAGCGGGAGTATGCCCTCCTGGAGGAGAATTTGGTCGATTTTGTCGCCCTGGGATTTGATCTCTCGCTCTGTGGCAACTGCGCGATTGAGGTGAAGGGAACGCCGGCCGATATGCCCTCTGAGGCCCTGGATACGCTGCTCTACGATCTGCTGCACCTCTTCGAGAGCCCGATGCGGGGAAGTGATGTGCGACGTCAGCGACTGGCTGCCACGATGGCTCGCGCCTCGGCTCGTAGCGGAGAGGTGACCTCCGAAGAGGAACTCGAAAACCTCCTGCAACGCCTGGCCGATTGTGCCGAGCGGAGCTTCACTCCTCGCGGGAAACGGGTGATGGTGGAGCTTACTCCCGACGATTGGAGGGCCAAATTGGCTTAAAACGTGGAAATTTCGGTCTGCCTTGTGTGGCGGGCCGAATTTATTTTGTATATTTGCCTATTATAAGAGATCGGATCGAAATCCGATCCTCAAAACCCTTTAGAAATGATGCGAAGCTACTTTCAGACTCCGCCCGTGGTCAAAAACCTTATTATTGCCAACTGCGTGATGCTGCTGGCCACCGAGTTATTGCCCATCGGCAACGATATCGTGGGCTACCTGGCCCTCTTCAACCCCGAAAGCCCCTTCTTTCACTCCTTCCAGGTGGTGAGCTATATGTTTCTGCACGGAGGTTTGAATCACCTCTTCTTCAATATGTTTGCCCTCTGGATGTTTGGTCGCTCGCTGGAGGCCGAGATCGGTTCGCAGCGTTTTCTGACCTACTACCTGGTTTGCGGTATCGGTGCAGCCCTGTTGCAGATGGGGGTGGGGTGGTTGGAGTACCACCACGCGGTGGAGGCTTATGGAGCCTCGAGCCTCTCGGCCCGAATGTTGTTGCAGGTGCCCACGGTGGGAGCTTCGGGTGCCGTCTTCGGCCTTCTGCTGGCCTTCGGCGTGATGCACCCCAACGCTACCATTATGCTGATGTTCCCCCCGATTCCGATGAAGGCCAAGTGGTTTGTGCTGATCTATGGATTGATCGAACTCCTCTTCGGAATGTCGGGCCACCAGCCCGGCGTGGCACACTTTGCCCACCTGGGCGGTATGTTGTGGGGCTGGCTCCTGCTGCACTACTGGAAAAAACGAGGCCAGATCTACTATTAATTCCTTGATGCGTTATGGCCGAGTACTATCGCAGTGAGTTCTCTTCGCACCACTCCGGTGAGCGACACCAACGCCGCAGTGTGGTGATGGTGGTGGTCGATGCCCTGATGCAGGGGGCCTCGATTCTTGCCGTGGTGATGACCTTTCTGACCCTCTACGCCCCGACCAACCCGCCCACAGGGTGGTTCTTCCCGGTGGTGGGACTTCTAGCTCCGGTGACCTACCTGGCGGCGGTGATGCTACTCCTCTATTGGATCATCCGCTGGCGGTGGCTCTGGGTGGTGGTGATGGCAATTCCGACTCTTGTCGGACTCTTCTATTTGGGACTCTATCTGAAGATCGATTTCAGCAGTGGTCAGGCCGAAGGCCCCTCGCGGCGCGGCACGGTGACCCTGATGAGCTATAACGTGCGCCAGTTCTATGGCCCCAACGGGGAGTCGAGCCGCGATTCGCTTTTGAGTTGGGTGAAGCGGGTGGACCCCGATATCGTCTGCTTGCAGGAGTTTATCCCTACGACGGGGAGTGGTTCGCGCGAACTGGCCGACTCGATTATGGGGGATGAGTACACCGCCACAACCGGTGATACATTGACGGCCAATGCCATCTATTCGCGTTATCCGATTCTTCGGTCGGGACGCACCTGCCGTGATGTACGCTCGATTCGCTCCATTTGGGCCGACCTGCTCATCAAGGGAGATACGATTCGCGTCTATAACAACCATCTGCAGAAGACCTCCATCACCCGTGCTGACGACGATTTCCTCTCGCGCGACCAATTCTTGCAGGATACGGCCCGTCAGGAGAAGTTACACTCGATCGTGAGCCGCCTGGGGGAGAACAGCATCACGCGCGCGGCCGAGGCGGACTCCATTGCGGCGGCTGTTGATCGCTCTCCCTACAAGACGATTCTCTGCGGCGATTTCAACGATATTCCCTTCTCCTATACCTATCGCACGCTGCGTGGGGAGCGGGTCGATGTATTCCGCGAGGTGGGCTCCGGGTACTCCTCCACCTTCCTGGGATTCAACAACTTGTTGCGTATTGACTTTATTTTGACGGATCCTCGTATCGAACTGATCGACTATCGGGAGGATACGCTGCTTTTGTCGGATCATAAGCCTCTGTGGATGCGATTTGCCCTGAAAAAACCGAAGAAATAACCTCAAAAAGAGATCAATATGATTTTGGATTCGTTGAAAAATGCACCCCTCTACTTCGGGGTGGCCTCTCGCCTTGAGAGGGCCTTCAAGGCGTTGGAGGAGTTCGATTTGATGACGCTGGAGCCCGGCAAATACCCCATTGACGGGGAGGAGATCTTCCTGAATCTGGTGGAGCGCGATTTGAAGCGTCCTGAGGAGGCCAAGTTGGAGGTTCACGACCGCTACCTCGATGTGCAGGTTGTGCTGCGTGGCGAGGAGGGCTTTGGCTGGAGCGAGCGTGCTGCGATGAAGCAGCCCCGGGAAGCGTTTGATAACGAGAAGGATATTCAGTTCTTCGATGACCAGCCACAGACCTACTACACCCTTCGTCCGGGTCAGTTTACCATCCTGCTGCCCGAGGATGCACACGCTCCGCTGGTGGGGGAGGGGCCCATCCGAAAGGCGATTCTGAAGGTTTTGCTGTAGAGCTTGACCGCAACAAAAAAGAGCCGCTTTAAACGGCTCTTTTTTGTTGCCCCTTCTTGGAGCGTTACTTTCCAATGGCCGAATAGCGAAATCCCTCAGCCTCAACTTCGTGACGATCGTAGATGTTGCGTCCGTCGAGAAGCAGATTTCCCCGCATCGAGCGGATGACCACCTGCCAATTCGGAAGACGGAACTCCTTCCATTCGGTTACCAACACCAAGGCGTCGGCATCGGGCAGCACATCGTACATATCGCGGCCGTAAGTGATCTTGTCGCCTACCAGACGGCGACACTCCTCCATTGCGGCGGGGTCGTAGGCGCGCACCTCACATCCGCTTGCCACCAGGGCCTCGATCAATCGGAGCGAGGGGGCCTCGCGCATATCGTTGGTCTCGGGCTTGAAGGAGAGCCCCCAAAGGGCTATGCGACACCCATCCAAATCGCCGAGTTGCTCCCTCAAACGCTTGAACAATAGCTCTTTTTGCAGTTCGTTTACGCGATCTACCGCCTCGATAACCTCCATTCGAACCCCCGCCTTGCGTCCCGTGGCCGCCAGCGCGCGAACATCCTTCGGGAAACAGGATCCTCCGTAGCCGCAACCGGCGTAGAGGAACTTCTGGCCGATGCGCTGGTCACTACCGATTCCTTTGCGAACCATATCGATATCGGCCCCCACGGCATCGCAGAGGTTGGCCATCTCGTTCATAAAGGAGATGCGGGTGGCCAACATCGCATTGGCGGCATACTTGGTCATCTCGGCCGAGGGGATATTCATAAAGAGAACCCGGAAGTTGTTGATCAGGAAGGGGCGGTAGAGGCGCGTCATCAGCTGGCGGGCCCGTTCGCTCTCGGTGCCCACCACCACGCGGTCGGGTGACATAAAGTCCTTGATGGCGGCTCCCTCCTTCAAAAATTCGGGATTGGAGGCCACATCAAATTCAATGGCTTCGCCTCGCTTTACAAGCTCCTGATTTACAATCTCTTTAATCTCTTTCGAGGTGCCGACGGGAACGGTCGATTTGGTCACCAAAAGGGTGTAGCGACGAATTCGACGTCCAAACTCACGAGCCACCTCGCGCACCTGCTCCAGGTCAGCTTCGCCCGAAGCTCCGGGAGGGGTGCCGACGGCTGAAAATACCACCTCCACCTCATCGATGCAGTCGGCCAGCGACGAGACAAAGTGGAGTCGTCCGGCCGCCTGGTTACGTGCGACAAGCTCCTCCAGTCCGGGCTCGTAGATGGGGATCCGACCCTGTTTGAGGGCCTCGATCTTTTGGGTGTTGCAATCCACGCAGGTGACCTCGACACCCATCTCCGAGAAGCAGGCTCCCGTGACCAGTCCGACATATCCGGTTCCGACAATGGCAATCTTCATAGAGCAAAAAAATATCTTTGTTTTTTGATTCGGTAAAATTACGAAAAAAAAACGAAAAAATATTTTTCAGACCCGAGAATCAATCTTTGGAGGGTGATTTTTTTCGGATCGTTCACTTTCCGGAGACGAAAAAAACGGCAAAATAATCATCTAACCGTCTCATTTCTTTTGATATGACGATCTGAAACAGAAGAGAGTTATTTTTGTTGCAATTTGATAAGAGAAATTAAATATTTTAAATAATCCACAACCTGATTCCCTGAATTTGGATAAACTCTCACTTTTTGCCAGGAAATTTGGCTGAAAGATTTTTTTAATAAAAAAAATATAACTATATTTGCAATTGATTCTTTAGCGAAAGAACACGAAAAAAACCAATAATTAAACAAATTTTAACGCTTATGATTAGAAAACTTGTACTATCGTTAGTTGCAGTTTTGGGCGTAGCCGCAGCCAGTGTGGCCCAGAACGTGCAGGTATCGGGTAAAGTTAGCGGCGTAGACGGTCTTCCGATTATCGGAGCCGCCGTGCTGGTCGAGGGTACCACTACTGGTGCTTCGACCGGAATTGACGGTGATTTTACGCTCAAGGCGCCTGCTAACGGCAATCTGCTCGTATCGTTCCTCGGTTACGAGAGTCAGACTGTGCCCATCAATGGTCAGACGATGATCGAAATCATCCTCAAGGAGGAGACTGAGGTGATGGATGAGGTGATCGTTGTTGCCTTCGGTCAGGCCAAGAAAGAGGCCTTTACCGGTTCAGCCGGCGTAATCAAGTCGGATGACATCTCGAAGGTGCAGACCTCGAACGTGGCTCAGGCTCTGGCCGGTCAGGTAGCCGGTGTGCAGCTCTCGAACACGTCGGGTGCTCCCGGTAGCGAGCCTTCGATCCGTGTGCGTGGTTTCTCGTCGATCACCGCCGGTCAGGAGCCTCTCTACATCGTGGATGGTGCTCCTTATGAGGGTGACCTGAACAACATCAACCCCTCGGATATCGAGTCGATGACCGTTCTGAAGGATGCCGCTTCGAACGCCCTGTATGGTGCTCGTGGTGCCAACGGTGTGATTATGATCACCACCAAGCGTGCCAAGGGTCAGGATGCCATCGTAACGGTGGACGCCAAGTGGGGTGTGAACTCGCAGGCTCTGCAGACCTACGACTACATCAAGGATCCTGCTGCCTACTACGAGGCTCACTACGCTGCTCTGTACAACTACTACACGGCAGGCGGTAACGACGCCAACACGGCAATGCAGATGGCTAATGCCGCAATGATCAACGATCCCGAGGCCGGTCTGGGTTACCAGGTATTCACCGTGCCCGAGGGTCAGTACTTTATCGGTCCCAACGGTAAGGTGAACCCCAACGCCACGCTTGGTAACAAGATTATGGTGGATGGTCAGGAGTACCTGCTCACCGCAGATGACTGGTATGATGAGGCCTACCGCACCTCGCTCCGCCAGGAGTACAACGTAAGCGTTTCGGGTGCTACCGATCGCTCGAACTTCTATGCTTCGGCCGGTTACCTTAATAATAAGGGTATCGTTGAGGGTTCGGATATGAACCGTCTGACGGCTCGTCTGAAGGCTGACTTCCAGGCCAAGAAGTGGCTGAAGGTGGGTATGAATGCCAACTTCACGCACTTCAACTGGAACTCGCTCTCGGATGATGGTGTCTCGAATTCGACCGGTAACGTCTTTGCCTTCACCTCGAACATGGCTCCCATCTATCCCGTCTACGTACGTGATGGTGAGGGAAACATTATGGTGGATGAGCACGGTCTGCAGATCTACGACTACGGTTCGGGTGAGAACGCCGGCCTGACGCGTCCCATTATGACCAATGCCAATGCCCTCCAGTCCTCGAAGCTGGACAAGAACCACTCCGAGGGTAACGCCTTCATTGGTTCGGCCTTCGCCGACATCAACTTCCTGCCCAACCTGAAGTTGACCGTGAACGCCAGCGTGAACCTCGATGAGACCCGTTCGACCTCGTCGAACAACAAGTACTACGGTCAGTTCTCGACGATGAACGGTGTGCTTTCGAAGGGCCACGGCCGTACGATTAGCTACAACACCCAGCAGCTTCTGAACTACAACACCACGATCGCCGACCTTCACGCGTTGGATGTAATGGTGGGTCACGAGTACTATGTACTTCAGTCGGCTTCGCTGAATGCTGCGATGTCGGGTCTGCTGCTCGATGACAACTACGAGCTTGCCAATGCCATCACCACCATCGGTACGAACTCTTCGACCGGTAAGTACAACGTAGAGGGTTACTTCGCTCGTCTGCAGTACGATTTCGATGGTCGCGTATTCGCCAGTGCTTCGTATCGTCGCGATGCTTCGTCGCGCTTCCACCCCGATCACCGCTGGGGTAACTTCTGGTCGATCGGTGGTGCCTGGTTGATCAACCGTGAGAACTGGTACGACGTGAAGTGGCTCGATATGCTGAAGCTGAAGCTTTCGTATGGTTCGCAGGGTAACGATGGTATTCCTTCCTACCTCTATACCGATACCTATCTGATTGGTAACTACAACGGTAACCCCTCGCTCTCGTTCAACCGCAAGGGTAGCGAGAATATTACCTGGGAGACCAACGGTAACCTCAATGCCGGTATCGAGTTTGATATGTTCCACGGCCGTCTGTCGGGTTCGTTCGACTACTTCTATCGTACCACGACCGATATGCTCTTCTCCTTCCCCGTAGCTCCTTCGATGGGTTACTCCTCGATCTACGCCAACGTGGGTGATATGCGCAACTCGGGTATCGAGCTCAGCTTGAACGGTGTGCTGCTCGCCACGAAGGATGTGGTTTGGATGGCTAACCTGAATATGACCCATATGAAGAACAAGATCACGATGCTGCCTGAGGAGTTCAAGACGGCTCGTATCTCGAAGAATACCGGTACGCAGACCTTCAACGACGATGAGCCTGCTTACGACGGTTATATGTCGAGTGCTTACTTCTATGGTGAGGGTCAGTCGCTCTATACCTTCTATATGCGTCAGTATGCCGGTGTTGACAGCAAGACCGGTGAGTCGCTCTGGTATATGCAGAATGATGAGGGTGATCGCGTTACGACCAACAACTGGAACGAGGCTGACTACTACCTCTGCGGTAACGCCATTCCCGACCTCTATGGTGGTTTTGGTACCAGCCTGTCGTTCTTCGGTGTAGACTTCGCCGTGAACTTCACCTACCAGATCGGTGGTCAGGTTTATGATTCGGGTTATGCCGGTCTGATGTCGTCGCCCACTCCCGGTGCCGTAGGTGCCAGCTTCCACGAGGATATCCTCAAGGGTTGGTCCAAGGAGGGTGATGTAACCACGATCCCCCGTCTGCGCTATGCTACCGAGGGTAACGACCAGTATGTTTCGGCTATGTCGGATCGTTTCCTTGTGGACGCCAGCTATCTGAACATTCAGAACCTGCAGCTGGGTTACACCTTCCCGCAGAAGTGGACCTCGAAGCTGGGTCTCGGCTCACTGCGTGTTTACCTCTCGTGTGACAATATCTACTATTGGTCGTACCGTAAGGGTCTGGATCCCCGCCAGTCGTTCTCCGGTGGTACGAGCAACGCAACCTACGCCCCCGTACGTACCATCTCGGGTGGTTTGACGGTTCAGTTCTAATAAAGCGAAGAGATTAAAAATTGAAACAGACTATGAAAAATATCATTAAATTCCTTACTGCGTCTGCCCTCTCCTTGTCGCTCTTTGCGAGCTGTATCCAGGAGGTTGTACCGACCGATGGTCTGACCGAGGATCAGGTGGCAGAGGGATACCTGAACGAGATGGTGAATGGTATTCCCCTGGCAATGATCGAGCCCGGATTTGGCGGCAGCGGTTATCACTATGATTTTTCCTTCCCCTCGCTGATGATTATCCGTGAGGCTATGCTGGAAGACTTTGTCTCCGGCGGTAACTCCAACTATGACTGGTTTTCGGGTTGGTTCTACAACATGAGCCAGGGTCCTACGGGTTACAACTCGATCTTCTGGTCGTGCTACTATCCCTGGATCAAGACCTGTAACGACGTGCTGAATCTGGCCAAGGCCAACATCGCCGCAGAGAAGGATGTTGAAGCTTCCAAGGCGGCTATGGGTCTGGCTTATGCCTACCGTGCCTCGTTCTACCTCGATATGGCCCGTATGTATGAGTACAAGGCCAATGAGTATGCTCCCGCCCGTGGTCCCATTGCCGGTCTGACGGTGCCCATTGTAACCGAGACGACGACTCGTGAGCAGGCTGCCGATAATCCCCGTGCCACGCGTGAGGATATGTACGCCTTCATTCTCGAGGGCCTGAAGTCGGCAGAGACCTATCTGGAGGGTTATTCGCGTATGAACATTTCGGAGCCCGACCTGGCTGTGGTTTACGGTCTCTACGCCCGTCTCTATATGGAGCTGGCTGAGGATGATAGCGAGAACTACAAACTGGCTGCCCAGTATGCCCGCAAGGCCATTGACGCTTCGGGTTGCACCCCGCTGACGCAGAGCGAGTGGGAGAGCGCAACGACCGGTTTCAACAACGCTACCTCCCAGAACTCGTGGATCTGGGGTCTGGTTCAGACCTCGGAGAATGTGAACAACCTGGCATCGTTCACCGGCTGGATGTCGCCCGAGCAGACTTGGGGTTATGCTTCGGCTCCCCTGCAGCAGGTAGTCTATTGCGCCAGCAAGTCGTTCTATGATATGATTCCCGCGACCGACTTCCGCAAGCACAGCTTCGTGGATCCCGCACAGGATCTCTACTACAACTATGCCATCAACTATGCCGACGTGGAGGCTTTCTACAAGGGTTGTCCTCCCTACGGTTCGATCAAGTTCCGTCCCGGCGGCGGTAACACCACCGACTATAAGGCCGGTAACGCTACCGATATTCCGATGATGCGTGTGGAGGAGATGTTGCTGATCGAGGCTGAGGCTACGGGTATGTATGACCTGGGTCGCGGTAAGACCCTCCTGGTAGACTTTATGAAGCACCGTATTACCGATGGTTCCTACGATATGGGTTACATCGATGGCCCCGAGGCTCTCCAGCAGGAGGTCTTCAAGCAGAAGCGTATTGAGTTCTGGGGTGAGGGTATCCTCTACTTCGACTACAAGCGTCTGGAGGCCGGTATTGAGCGTTCGTATGCCGGTTCGAACTGGCCGACGGCTATGAAGTTCAACGTAGAGGGCGTTGCTCCCTGGTGGAACATCGTAATTCCTCAGGGCGAGTTCCTGGCCAACACGGGTCTGGGCGATATGACCGAGATGAACAATCCCGATCCCTCCGGTACGGTGCCCTTGGCTAAATAGCCGCGCATAAAATAGTTTGGTTTTACGCGAAAATAAGAATTAGATATGAAAAAATTGAAGAACTTATTTTATATGCTTCTCGTTCTGGCAGTAGGTGGTTTCGCCACCTCCTGCGGACAGGACGATGTAGATGATGCAGCCTACTCGGAGGGTTATGGTGTCTATTTCGCTACCGATATGGATACCGAGTACCTGATCGAGGAGGGTCAGACCCTGGTTCAGATCCCCGTGCTGCGTTCGAAGGCTATGGCTGCCGACTCGTTCTCGGTAAGTGTTGTGGCTACCCCCTCGGAGGAGGCTCTCGAGGTGCTGAATATCCCTTATACGGCAGATTTCGCCGCCGGTGAGACCAAGACGACCCTTGACATCACCTTCGATTTCGACGATATCGAGGCCGGTCAGGAGTATGCCGTAACCCTTCAGCTCCACTCGGAGGGCAACCTCTCGGAGTATGGTCTGAAGGTGGTGGATGTAGTCATCAAGTTTGACCCCTGGACTCTGCTTGAGGGCGAGGCTCACTTCCGTGATGCTGCTGTTTTCGAGCTCTATACGATGGGTCTCGGCCTTCCTTTGGCCGGAAATGCCCAGTCGGCTTGCCAGGTTGAGCAGAGTGACGTGGACAAGAACCTCTATCGTCTGGTAGAGCCCTTCAACCAGGAGCTGGTTGCTCAGCTGCTCGCCCCTGTGGGTGTAGGTCCCGCTGATGCTGCTTACTTCTTCTCGCCTGCTAACGAATACCTCTATTTTGTAATCAACGAGGACAATTCGGCTTACATTCTGCCTTCGAATACGGGTATCAGCCTGGAGTTTAACGGAGAGGGTATTCCTTACCTCTTCTCCTATGTTCCCGAGAACTTTGATGAGGGCGACTTCCCCGCAACGAAGGATGAGCCGAACCCCTACTATGGTACTTACGATCCCGCTACCAAGACGATTACCTTCCCTAAGGGCGGTGTCTGTGTAGGTTGCGACTTGGGCTGGCTCTTCGCCAACACCACGGGTATGACGCGTATCGTACTCCCCGGTGGTCTGTGGATGAATCCTGTTGTTTCTGCCGAGTTGAAGCACATTATGCTTGATTCGGAGATGGTACGTTCGGCTACCTTCCTTGTAACCCTGAACGATGACTGCAGTAGCTATATGGCCGCTCTGGCTGAGGGTGACATCTCGAAGGATACCGAGGCTCTGGCCGAGGTTGCTGCCGGTATGATTGACGGTTCGGTAGAGTCGAAGACCTACACGAAGGCCGGTGAGATCTCCATCGAGTATCCTCGTGCTGGTACCTACACCCTGGTACTTCAGCCCATTGGCAAGGATGGCAAGACCTATGGTGCTCCCGTTGCCCTGGTATTCGAGGATCTGAACGCGGCGGTTTCGCCTGCGGACTTCCAGGTGGAGGTTTCGGTGACCGAGCTGACGCAGTCGACTGTTACCTTCAAGACCGTGCCCAACACCGATAAGATCTACTACTACTTCGACTATATGTCCAAGGCTGACTTCGATGCACAGCTGGAGGCTGCCAATGGCTCGATGGAGGTGATGATCAGCAACTATTTCGCTGACTACATCGACTACCTGAACGCTTCGTCCGGCTACCTCTATACGATTGAGGAGGTGATTCCTCTGATCTCGACCAGCGGTGCCACTACCTATTCGGCTCGTCGTCTCGATCCTGATACGGAGTACACCTACTTCGTATTCCCGATCGACATCAAGACCGGTGCAACTCGTGGTGAGGTGACGGTTGAGACCATCAAGACGCTCTCGATTGAGGGTGCTTCGGAGGGCTACAAGCAGTGGCTGGGCGTTTGGACGGTAACCGGTACCGAGGTATTCAACATCCAGACCGGTGCCTTCGGTGCTGCTGCTACGTTCAACATCCAGCTCTCGGCTGCTGATGCCGATGCCGGTACCTACTATATGGACGGTTGGGATCGTGAGTTCACCGGCTATGGTGTTCCCGTTTACTGGAACGAGGCTGCCGGTGTACTGGAGTTCCGCAACAACCAGTATATGGGCTACGACTCCTACAATGGTGCACACCGTGATTTCTTCGGTTACTTCACCTATGAGATGGAGGTTCCGGCACAGGATGGTTCGGTTCAGACGATGAGAGGTCTTGAGCTGAAGTATGACTACCTGAACTTTGAGGAGAGCACCGATAACGAGGTGATGATGGTGGGTGAGATCGCTGCTGATGGTACGGCTACCGTAACCGGCCAGATGATCAAGGGTGAGATTCTCAACGCCAACGATGAGCTCGAGGTTATCGATGCCAAGGTGGCCGGTATGAATGTCTTTGCCCTGGATGACAAGGGTGGTTTCTACGGCGTATTTGCCACCTTTAACCTCTCGCTGGGTGACTACACCCTGACGAAGGTTCCCGAGACGGCACCCCAGAACTTCGGTAAGGCTGCTACGATGCCCGTTCGTATGAACGACGAGCTCCAGAAGCAGCTCAACAACACCCCGAAGATGGTTCGCCTGAACGAGGCTGCTCGCAACAACTATGTGATGGCTCGCTAATCAGCGTACCTTCCTAAAAAAGATATCCGGACCCGAAAGGGCCCGGATATCTTTTTTGTTCCGGAGGGAGGAAGGGGAGGGTAGCAGAGAGGTATAAAAACAAAAAAGCGACTGAATTTCAGTCGCTTTAGTGACACCGACAGGACTCAAACCTGTAACCTTCTGATCCGTAGTCAGATGCTCTATTCAATTAAGCTACGGTGCCGAATTGCGAGTGCAAATGTATGGCAAAATTTCCAATCCTCCAAATAATTTTGTAAAAATTTTTCAATTATTTTTTGTTTCGCCTGCTAATTATTTCACTCTCAACGAATAAGATTTTTCGTTCTCGCCCCTCCTTTTGGGCCGGCTGCTACAAACCGGTGATCTTTTTGATCTCATTGAGCTTGTTCAAGGCCTCCAGCGGGGTGAGGGAGTTGATGTCGATCCCCTTGATCTGATCGCGAATCTGCACCAGGACAGGGTCATCGAGGCGGAACATCGAGAGTTGCATCTCTTGGGCGGCAGAGAGCTGCTCGACGGTCTCCTTCACCGAGGCACGCTTGCGGCCCCGCTCTTTGAGGCTCTTCGAGGGGACAATCTCGTTTTGGCCATAGACCTGCACCAGATTCTTCAGGATTTCGTCGGCACGCTTGACGACCGTGGAGGGCATACCCGCCAGTTGGGCAACGTGGATACCGAACGAGTGCTCGGAACTGCCGCGCAGCAACTTTCTTAAGAAGACCACCGTGTTGTCGAGCTCCTTGACGCTGACGTGGAAGTTCTTCACACGCGGATACATCTGCTCCATCTCGTTCAGCTCGAAGTAGTGGGTGGCGAAGAGGGTCTTGGCGTGGGCCGAGGGGTGGTTGTGGAGATACTCGACCATCGCCCAGGCAATCGAGATACCGTCGTAGGTGCTGGTGCCGCGTCCGATCTCATCGAGCAGCACCAGACTGCGGTCGGAGATGTTGTTCAGAATCGAGGCCGACTCCAGCATCTCGACCATAAAGGTCGATTCGCCCTGCGAGATGTTGTCGGAGGCTCCGACGCGGGTGAATATCTTGTCCACAATGCCGATTTTAGCCGATTTGGCGGGCACAAACATACCCATCTGGGCCATCAGTACGATGAGGGCCGTTTGGCGCAGAAGAGCCGATTTACCCGACATATTGGGGCCGGTGATCATTATGATCTGTTGCTCCTTGTCGTCGAGCATCACATCGTTGGGGATATACTCCTCGCCTACCGGCATCAGCATCTCGATCACGGGGTGGCGACCCTGGCGGATTTCGATGCGTTTCCCCTCGTTGAGCTCGGGGCGGCAGTAGCGACGTTCGCAAGCCAGGCGGGCGAACGACTGCAGGCAGTCGATGCGTGAGATAGCGGCGGCATTGCGTTGCAGAAGAGGAATTTCGCGGGCAATATCGCTGATGAGCTGTTGGTAGAGGCGCAGCTCAATCTGCAACATTCGCTCCTCGGCTCCCAAAATCTTCGTCTCATACTCCTTCAGTTCCTCGGTGATGTATCGCTCGGCCGAGGTGAGGGTCTGTTTGCGAATCCAATCCGAGGGGACCTTCTCCTTGTGGGTGTTACGAACCTCGATATAGTAACCAAAGACGTTGTTGTAGCTGATTTTGAGAGAGGGGATTCCCGTACGCTCCGTCTCACGCTCCAGGATGCGATCCAAGACCTCTTTGCCGTGGCGGGCGATGCGACGCAAGTCGTCGAGCTCGGGATCGACTCCCGGAGCAATGACGCCCCCCTTCTGCAGTTGATTCGAGGGGTCGGGATAGATCTCGCGCTCCAGACGCTCGCGCAGGGCTGTCAGGGGATCCACCTCGGCAGCCAGCGTGTTGAGCCGCTCACAGTCGGTGGACTCCAAAAGAGCCTTGAAGTGCTCCACAGCTCCCAATGCACATTTGAGTTGTACCACCTCGCGGGGCAGGATGCGGGCCGTGGCGATGCGTGAAACCAGACGCTCCAGGTCGCCCACCTGCCCGATCTGCTCACGCAGAGCATCGGCATAGTCAGCCTCGTGGCAGAGGTGCTCCACCACATCAAGGCGGCGGTTGATCTCCTCGATACTCTTCACGGGCATTGCTACCCAACGCTTCAGGCGGCGGCCACCCATCGGGGTCAGCGTGCGATCAATCATATCGGCAAAGCCGGTCTTTTCTCGGGAGGCATTCGAGGAGAAGAGCTCCAGATTGCGGATCGTGAATTTGTCGATCCAGACATACTCCTCCTGGTCGATGCGCGCGATAGCGTCGATGTGGGCCGTATCACGGTGCTCGGTAAATTCGAGGTAGTAGAGGATGGCACCTGCGGCCGAAATGCCGCTGGTGAGGTGGTCGATGCCGAAGCCCTTGAGTGAGGTGGTGCCAAACTGCTTACAGAGTTTGTCGCGGTTCACCTCCTCCGAGAAGACCCACTCGTCTAGGCGATAGGTATAGTGCTTGGAGCCGAAGAGTCGGGAGAAATTCTCCTCGTAGCCGCGCTGGTAGAGGATCTCCTTGGGGCGGAAGTTTGAGAGGAGTTTGTCGATGTAGGTGTCGGAGCCCTCGGCGACGTAAAATTCGCCGGTCGAGATGTCGAGGAAGGCAATACCGGTCGTCTGCTTGCCAAAGCAGATGGCTGCCAGGAAGGAGTTCTCCTTGGTGGGCAGGATGTTGTCACCCATTGCCACACCCGGGGTCACCAACTCGATCACTCCGCGTTTCACGAGGCCCTTGACCGTCTTGGGATCCTCCAGCTGCTCGCAGATGGCTACGCGCTCTCCGGCGCGAACTAGTTTCGGGAGGTAGGTATCGACGGCGTGGTAGGGGAAACCGGCCAGCTCGACAAACGAGGCGGCTCCGTTGGCTCGGCGCGTCAGGGTAATGCCCAAAATGCCGCTCGCCTTGATGGCATCCTCGCCGAAGGTCTCGTAAAAGTCGCCGACGCGGAAGAGCAGAATTGCATCGGGGTGTACTGCCTTGATCTGGTAGTACTGCTTCATCAGCGGGGTCTCCACATATTTTTTCTCTTTCTCCTGGGCCATTGTTCTTTGCATATTAGGTGCTAATCAAGCAAAGGTACAAATTTTTTGACAAAAGATCCCCCTTAAGCCCTCCTTTTTTCGTTTCCTCTCCCATTTTTAACAAAGGTGGGGGCGGAATGTTGTTATGATGGATTTGGGTGTATTTTGGCTTTGCTGAAATCGGGATTTTTTGTAACTTTGTTTGACGGTAACTACCGATCGGTCAGCGTCGGCAGGTGCCTATTGAACAGAAAAATTCGTGACAGACAAAATTACTACCTATGAAGAGACACTTTTACTCCCTGATGGCGGTTGCCCTTGTGTTGGGCGGCCTCTTTGTGTGCGGTTGCCAAAAGGCTGCCGTGGCACCGGCCATTGCTGCCGATCCCCGGATCGAAAAGGAGGTGGAGACCCTTTTGAAGGGGCTGACCCTCGAAGAGAAGATCGGTCAGATGACCCAGCTCAATGCCGATGTGTTGGGTACCATTGGCCCCGATATGCAACTTACGGTCGATCCCCAGAAACTTCACGAGGTGATTGCCGTCTATAAGGTGGGCTCGATCCTCAACACTCCGGGCCCGCTGGCCCAAACTCCCGAGCGGTGGGCCGAGTTTATCAATCCCATCCAGGAGCTCTCGCTGAAGGAGATCGGTATTCCCTGTCTCTATGGTCTGGATATGAACCACGGAGCCAGCTATACGGCAGGAGCCACTCTCTTTCCCCAGAATATTAACGTGGCGGCCACCTTCAACCGCGATCTGGCTCGGGAGGCGGGTCGTGTGACGGCCTACGAGACCAAGGCCAGCAGCTGCCCTTGGACCTTCTCGCCCACGATGGACCTCTCGCGCGATCCCCGCTGGCCCCGCCTTTGGGAGAACTTCGGCGAGGATTGTCTGGTGAATGCCGAGATGGGTGCTGCCGTTGTACGCGGTATGCAGGGTGAGGATCCCAACCACGTGGACAGAGAGCACATCGCTGCCTGCCTGAAGCACTATATGGGCTATGGCGTTCCCCGCACGGGTAAGGATCGTACACCGGCCTATATCTCCGAGCAGGAGCTGCGCGAGAAGCACTTTGCCCCCTATAAGCGTGCCATTGAGGCGGGAGCCCTCTCCATTATGGTCAATTCGGGTTCAATCAACGGAACGCCCGTACACGCCAACTACGATCTGCTGACCAAGTGGCTCAAAGAGGATCTCAACTGGGATGGTATGATCGTCACCGACTGGGCCGATATCGAGAATCTGCACAAACGTGAGAAGGTGGCAGCCAATAAGAAGGAGGCGATCAAACTTGCCATCAATGCCGGCATCGATATGTCGATGGATCCCTACAATACCGATTTCTGCACCCTGCTGAAGGAGCTGGTGGAGGAGGGGGAGGTGCCGATGAGCCGTATTGACGATGCTGTGCGTCGCGTGCTGCGCCTGAAGTACCGTCTGGGTCTCTTCGAGAATCCGTACTATAACCTGGCCGACTATCCCAAGTTTGGTGGCGAGGAGCATCGTTTGATTGCTTTGCAGGCAGCTGAGGAGTCGATGGTTCTGCTCAAGAACAACAATGCGCTGCTCCCCCTGCCCGAGGGTAAGCGATACCTTGTAACGGGCCCCAATGCCCACACGATGCGTGGCTTGAATGGAGGTTGGAGCTATACCTGGCAGGGGCACCTCGCAGCCCTCTTTACCGACTCCTACAACACCATCCTGGAGGCTGTACAGAATCGCTTTGGTAAGCAGAATGTGGTTTATGAGCCCGGTGTTACCTATAACGAGGAGGGCAACTATTGGGAGGAGAATACCCCCCAGATCGAGCGCGCCGTGGCTGCGGCCCGTGGTGTGGACTACATCCTCTGCTGCATTGGTGAGAACTCCTACTGCGAGACGCCGGGCAATCTTTCGGATCTGACTCTCTCGCGCAATCAACTGGATCTGGTGAAGGCCCTGGCCAAGACAGGGAAGCCCATCGTGTTGATTCTCAACGAGGGCCGTCCTCGCCTGATCTCGGAGATCGAGCCGCTGGCTGCTGCCGTGGTTGATGTGATGCTGCCGAGCAACTCGGGTGGTGATGCCCTGGCCAACCTCCTCTCGGGTGATGCCAACTTCAGCGGCAAACTCCCCTTCACCTATCCCAAGGAGAATGGATCGCTTACGACCTATGACCACAAAAGCAGCGAGCAGTCGGAGACGATGGCCGGAGCCTATGACTACAATGCCGAGATCACGGTGCAGTGGGCCTTTGGTTACGGCTTGAGCTATACGACCTTTGCTTACAGCAATCTTCGCGTCGATAAGGAGGAGTTTAAGGCGGGCGATGAACTCTGCTTTACGGTGGATTTGACCAATACGGGTGACCGTGTGGGCAAGGAGGCCGTATTGCTCTTCAGCAGCGATCTGGTGGCCTCTCTGGTGCCCGATTCGCGTCGTCTGCGTGCCTTTGAGAAGGTGGAGTTGCAGCCGGGTGAGACCCGCAGCGTGGAACTTCGCATCCCCGCCTCCGATCTTGCCTTTGTGGGCTATGACAAGCAGTGGCGACTGGAGAAGGGCGACTTCCGTATGCAGGTGGGCAACCAGACGGTGATAGTTCGCTGTACGGAGGAGAAGGTATGGAATACGCCGAACAAGTAGCTCGCAAATAGAATTGAAACAGAGCGGGATATCCCTCAAGGATATCCCGCTCTGTTTTGTTTTTGGGAGAACGATTAATAGACAATCTTATCCAAAATCCCCTGCAGGGCTGCGATGGCAATGCCGTAGTTGGTGATGGGGGTTGCCTGTTGGCGGGTTTGGCCGATGCGGCTCATCACCAGCTGGCGGTTGAACATACAGGCTCCGCAGTGAATCACCAGGTCGTAGGGGGAGAGATCTTCGGGGAAGTCGCGTCCACCCACGTGGTCGATCTTGATCTCCTCGCCCAGTACCTTGCGGAGCATACGGGGGAGTTTCACGCGACCAATATCCTCGTTCTGGGGGGTATGGGTGCAGGCCTCGGCAATCAGGATGCGGGCTTGGGTACGCCCCTCGGCTCTCCATCGCAGAAGCTCTTTTGCCCCCTCAACAAAGGTCGAGATATCCCCCTTGTAGCGGGCCATCAGCACCGAGAAGGAGGTGAGTGACGACCCCTCGGGCTTGAGGCGGTGAACCCGGTCAAAGACTTGTGAATCGGTGATGATGAGCTTCGGAGCCTCTTGAAGAGAGGCGAGGGCCCGCTCCATCCCCTCGGGGGTGCAGCAGAGGGCCTGACAGTGGCGGTCGAGCAACTCGCGCAGGGTCTGCACCTGGGGTTGAATCAGTCGTCCTTTGGGGGCTGAGGCATCCTGTGGCATCACCAGCAGAACAATATCTCCCTCCTTGCATAGCCCTTCGGTCAGCAGACGCTCCTCTTTCGGACGCAGAGCCGCAAGCCCCTTTCGTAACGCTTCCAGCCCTTCACCCGTGGTGGAGCTGATTGGGATCACCTGTTCGCGGGCAAGTTCCCCGATTTGGCGGGCCAACTCTTCGCGGTTGGGAAGGCGGTCGCTTTGGGACAGCAACAGCAGAGTCGGGATGCGGCGACTGCGAAGCTCCTCCAGGAGATCCAGCTCTACGGTCGGCTCTCGATCGGTGAAGAGCAACAGTGCCAGGTCAGCTCGATCGAGGGTGCGACGGCTCTGACGCATTCGCTCCTCGGCCAATGCGGTGAGGTCATCAAGACCCGGGGTGTCGATTAAGAGCACGGCACCCAATCCGGGGAGCTCCATTGCCCGTTGTACCGTATCGGTGGTTGTACCTGCCTGAGGGGAGACGATGGCCGCCTCCTGGCCCGTCAGGGCATTCATCAACGAGGACTTGCCACTGTTGCACCGCCCGAAGAGGGCGATGTGGATACGTTCGGAGTGGGGGGTGGGCTGCATAGCGGTCGGGGATTAGAATCGGAAATCGCGTTTGCCCTCGATGATCGCCTTCAGGTTCTCCTCCGTAATGCGACGCACCTTCTCCGAGGGAATCAGCGGCACTTCGCGCTGGATCATCTGCTCTCCCAGCACCCGTGTGCGGGGCGAGGCGTAGTCTTCAAGGTACTCGCGCAGAGTCATCAGGGCATTGGGGGCGCAGCAGTTTCCAATCAACCCACGCTTGGCCAGCGACATAAAGCGGTCGCCGGTGCGTCCCTCGCGGTAACAGGCAGTGCAGAAGCTGGGGATGTAGCCCAACTCCAGCAGCCAGGCCACCACCTCATCAAGGGTGCGGTTATCCGAGATGTCGAACTGGGCCGACTCCTCGGCATCTTCAATACCCTCGGCATAGCCACCGACACTGGTACGCGAGCCTCCGCTGAGCTGCGAAACACCCACGTCGAGAACCAATTCACGCGACTGCTTCGATTCACGGGTCGAGACAATCATTCCCGTATAGGGTACCGCCAGGCGCAATACGGCCACAATGCGGCGGAAGACTTCGTCGGTGACGGCGTCGGGGAAGTCCCTGGGGTCAATGTCGTCGGCAGGGCGGATGCGGGGTACACTGATGGTGTGAGGACCCACACCGAAGCGGGCCTCGAGGTGCTCGGCGTGCATCAGGATACCCACGAAGTCGTAGCGGTAGTTCGAGAGTCCGAAGAGGGCTCCGATGCCCACATCGTCGATACCACCCTCCATAGCGCGATCCATCGCCTCGGTATGGTAGGCCCAATCGCTCTTGGGGCCCGTGGGGTGGAGTCGCTCATAGGCAGCACGGTCGTAGGTCTCCTCAAAGAGGATGTAGGTGCCGATGCCGGCCTCACGCAGCAGACGGTAGTGCTCTACGGTGGTGGCGGCAATATTGACATTCACACGGCGGATGGCTCCGTTGCGGTGGTGGATTGAGTAGATTGTATCGATCGACTCCAGCACATACTCGATGGGGCTCATCGTGGGGTGCTCGCCCGTCTCCAGGGCCAGGCGTTTGTGTCCCATATCCTGTAGGGCGATCACCTCGCGGCGGATCTCCTCCTGGGTGAGCTTGCGGCGCGGGATGGTGCGATTTTTGGCGTGATAGGGGCAGTAGAGACAGCCGTTCACGCAGTAGTTGGAGAGGTAGAGCGGTGCAAACATTACGATGCGGTTGCCGTAGATGCGCTGCTTCAATTGGCGGGCCAGCGTGAAGATCTGCTCCACGATGTGGGGAGCGTCGGACGCCAACAGCACCATCGCCTCCCGGTGGGGGATTCCCTTGCCTTCGGCCGCATGGGTCAGAATCTCTCGACAGAGCTCCTCATCGTTGCGATGAGCCTCTGCATAGGCCAACGTCGCACGAATCTCTCCGTCGTGGATGAATTCGGCGGCGTGTTTCGATTTTACGTCGTAAGGTATCATTGTGTCAAAGTGTTTTGTTCTACATACGGGTAATCACCCCGACCGTAGTCGATGTGATAACCAATGGTACGGAGCTCCTCCTCCAGGAGTCGCAACCCCTCGGCCGCTTCGCATCCGAAGGAGGCCTTGTGGTCGTAGATGGCATACTTGCTCCTCACTGCCGCGGGCGAGAGGTTGGGCATCACCACGTTGGCTCCCGACAGGATTCCTTCGCGACGCCCCTCCTCCTTGAGGGAGGCGAGGGCCGTGGTGGCGGGTATCAACGCCTTGGGGAGCATCAGACGCAGGATGGCGAGTAGCAGCAGCGTGAGGCGCAACGATCCTGCCGCCTCGGCTGCATAAGGGGTGTCGCGGTGGGGTAGGAAAGGGCCGATACCCACCATCTCGGGACGCATCTTCTCAATCAGGAGCAGATCCTCAACCAAGTGGTCGATCTGTTGCCCCGGGGCTCCTACCATCATACCCATTCCGGTTTGGTAGCCGATCCGCTTGAGGCTCTCGATGCAGGCGATACGCCGCTGATGCGACATCTCGGCGGGATGCAACTCCTCGTAGAGGGATTGGGAGGCCGCCTCGTGGCGCAACAGGTAGCGGTTGGCCCCTGCCTCGAAGAGGGCTCGATAGGAGGCCTCCGTCCGCTCACCGAGCGAGAGGGTGATGGCCGCCTTGGGGTGGCGGCGACGAATCTCCTCCACCAACGGTACCAGTACCTCGTCGGAGAAGTAGCGATCTTCGCCTCCCTGCAGCACAAAAGTGCGAAAGCCCAGTCGATACCCCTCGTCGCAGGTAGCCAGGATCTCTTCGGGGGTGAGGCGGTAACGCTCGGCACGCGAGTTTCCGCGGCGCAATCCGCAGTAGTGGCAGTTGTTGGGGCAGTAGCTCGAGATCTCGATCAGTCCTCGTACAAAAATGCCACAACCGAACTGCTTGCGAGCAGTTCGGTTGGCCTCTTGGCGCAAATAGTCGAACGTCGAACTGTCGCAATCGCTCAAGAGCGTGCGATACTCCTCGGCACCGAGCCTGTGCTCGTGCACCAGACTTTCGGCTATGCGTCTCATTGTATGCGTTTTGGGGCAGCGGAGAGTGTGCTCTCCGCTGCCGATCTCCTTATCGCTTCTGCAACTCGGCGTTGTAGTTCTTGCGACCCGTGTCGAAAGAGGTGTGTACGCCGGGACCCGAGATACAGCCGTTGTCGCAGGCCATTACCTCGATGAACTGTACGGGAGCCTTGCCCGTCTTGCCGTAAGCCTTCAGCAGGGCTACGTTCTTCTTGTTTAGGCCGGCAACCTGCATGCCCGTAAAGTCGAACTTGCCACCCACATAAGCCTTCACTGCCTCCGTTACGCCGCCATTCTGGGCAAAGCCGTGGGCCGTACGGATCGAGTTGAAGGGAACCTGGAAGGTCTGCTCCTCCGAGAAGAGTATACCCATACCCTCCAATACGGCGTGCAACTCCTCAAACGAGAGGATGTAGTCCACCATATCGTCGCGGCGAGCCTCCTTGCGCTTGGCAATACAGGGGCCTACGAATACCACCTTGGCATTGGGACGCTCCTTGCGTACCAACTCGGCGGTGTAGTACATTGGCGAGCGGGTACTCGAGATATACTTCTGTAACTCGGGGGCGTGCTTGGCAGCCATCTCCATATAGGAGGGGCAGCACGAAGTGGTCATAAAGGGCTGACCCTCGTCGAGCTTCTCCTTCAGCTCCTCGCTCTCCTTCTCGGTGGTGATCATCGCACCCTGGGCCACCTCGATCAGGTCGGTGAAACCGATTGCCTTGATGGCACCGTAAACCTGCTCGGTGGGGAGGTTGTACTGCGACAGCACGGCGGGAGCCACCATTGCAATCACCTCCTCGCCACGGCGGATGCTCTGCAGAATGTCGAATACCTGCGAGATCTCGAAGATGGCACCGAAGGGGCAGCTGTTCAGACAGCGACCGCAGTAGATACACTTCTTCTCGTCGATGTGCTCCACACCGTTCTCGTCCTTGGTGATGGCACCCACGGGGCAGGCCTCCTCACAGGGAACGGGGATGTAGACGATGGCGTGATAGGGGCAGGCATTGTAGCACATACCGCAACTGATACACTGGGTGTGGTTGATGCGGCCCTGGCTCGTATCGGGGTCGAACTCGATGGCGTTTTTGGGGCAGCTGTTCGAGCAGGAGCGGGCTACGCAACCGCGACACAGGTTGGTGATGTCGTAGTTGGTCTTCACGCACGACGAACAGGCCTCGTCGATCACGCACATAATGTTATCCTTGATCTTGGTGCGCTCCAGAGCCTGGCGGGCATACTCCGACAGGGGGGTGAGTTCATCGGTCTCATCCTTCATATCGAAGCCCAGCAGGGGTAGCGACTTGTACTTCCAGACGGCGCGCTCCTTGTGGATGCAGCAACGGCCACGCGGCTTCTTGTCGCGGGGGCTGAACTCGATGGGCACGCGGTCGATCTTCTCGACAAGCTGGTCGTTGTTCCAAAGTTCAATCAGTTTGGTCAGCAGTCGCTGACGAACGATCATCACATTGTTTTTGATTGCCATAGTTGGTCTTTGTAGTTTTGGGTTATCGTTCGGTGTAAAATTCTCTCCTTTAGAGAGACAAAGATAGCAGATTTCACCTCAAACTCCAAACCCTGGAGGCTAAATCAGCCCTTTTTTGCTTATTTTTCTCGCTCAATCACCAAAAAAGGGGGGTGCCTGTATCGGGCACCCCCTTAAAACGGGTTGTTGAACACTTACTCGGCCTGCTTGACATACTTGTCGAGCCACGAGAAGAACTCGCGGTTCCAGACGATCGAGTTCTGGGGCTGGAATACCTGGTGGGCCTCGTTCTCGAACGATACCAAACGGGCATCCAAACCGCGCACGCGGGCTGCCGTGAAGGCCTCAAGCGACTGCGTGTAGGGAATGCGGTAGTCCTTCTCGCCGGTGATGATCAGAATGGGCGAGTCCCACTTATCGACAAACTTGTGGGGTGAGTTGGCATAGGAGCGCATTGCCGTCGGATTCTCCTTCTGCCAATAGGCGCCGCCGTAGTCGTTCGTCACGAACCAGAGCTCCTCGGTGGAGCCGTACATTGAGTCGAAATCGAAGATGCCGCAGTGGGCGATGAAGGCCTTGAAGCGCTTCTCGTGGTTGCCGGCCAGGAAGAAGGTGGAGTAGCCACCATAGGAGGCACCCACGCAACCCATACGGCTCTCGTCGGCCCAGGGCTCGGCTGCTACATCATCAATGGCGGCCAGGTAGTCGCGGATGTTCTGGCCCGAGTAGTCACCCGAGATCTGGTCGAGCCACTCCTGTCCGAAGGAGGGGAGACCGCGGCGGTTGGGAGCAACTACGATATAGCCCTGGGCGGCCATCAGCTGGAAGTTCCAGCGGTAGCTCCAGAACTGCGATACGACGCTTTGCGGGCCGCCCTGGCAGTAGAGCAGGGTGGGGTACTGCTTTGTGGCATCGAAATCGGGGGGCAGGATCACCCAGACGAGCATCTGCTTGCCGTCGGTGGTCTTTACCCAACGCTTCTGTACTTCGCCCATCCGGATATACTTGTAGATTTCGCCGTTGATGTCGGAGAACTTCTCCATCGATCCGTCAGCCACATTGACCGAGAAGAACTCGTTGGCCATCGAGATGGTGCATACCTCGGCAATGAGGTTGCCCTGGGAGAGGCTGAAGGCGTTGATGTCGTGGTCGCCACGGGTCAGCACCTCCACGACGGGCAGCGAACGGGAGAGCGGGTTGGGAACATCGACGCGGCAGATCTGGTGCGTCGCCTCGATGGGGGCAATGAAGAGGATCTGATCCTCATTCTCCCATACGATGTTGGCGGCGTTGTAGTCGAACATCGGGGTCAGGTACTGCATCACACCCGAAGTGCTGTGCCATACATAGAGACGATCCTTGTCGGA
Organism: Alistipes sp.; assembly: GCA_045602705.1. GTDB lineage: Bacteria > Bacteroidota > Bacteroidia > Bacteroidales > Rikenellaceae > Alistipes. The sequence continues at coordinate 293,656 of JAZSCB010000004.1, read as the reverse complement.
CTCGTTGCCGGCACGACGCATCGAGCGGAAGGCGATCTTCTCGCCCGAAGGAGACCATACGGGGTACTTGTCGTAGCCCACAAAACCCTCCTCGGGGGTGGCGCACATCTTGCAGATGTTCACCGTCTGACCACTCTCCAGGTCGTAGATGCAGATGTCGGAGTCGGTCGAGAGGGCATACTCCACACCCGTCAGGGGCTTCGAGGTGTAGGCGAGCTTGGTGCCCTGGGGGTTCCAGCTGATCTCGGCCATATCGAAATAGGGGGCCAGCGGGGCATCCCACTTGGCCTCGGGCATAATGTCGGTGCCGGAGGTTACCCCCTTGGGATTCATCTCACCGATGAAGATGTGGCGATACTCGCCCATATCCCAATAGTCCCAGTGGCGTACCATCAGGTCATCATAGATGCGGGCCTTCGACTTCTGCATATCCTTGTGCACATCCTTCGAGGCGATGTCGGCTGCGTGTACGGGCTGTACCCACCAGATGTGGCCGCCGTCGGGGCTGACGCCGAAGCCCTCAACATCCCCCTCCAGCTTGGTTACCTGCTTCGGGTTGTTGCCGTTTTTCGACATCTCCCATACCTGCATCGAGCCGCTGCGGGTCGAGAGGAAGTAGATCTTCTCACCATCGGCACTCCACTGCGGAGCGAGGTTGTTGGAGGTGTTGTCGGTCAGGGTGGCAATCTCCTTCGTGTCGAGCTGCTGGGTGTAGATGTGCGTCAGCGAACGATTCTCCTCCATCGAGTAGTCGGTGACGGTGTAGAGCAGGGTCTTGCCGTCGGGCGAGAGCGAAGAGGAGCCTGCGCGGCGCATCTTCCACATCACCTCGGGGGTCAGAATCCCCGCACTCACCTCATCCTGGGTGAGCGAGTTGTCGATTTCGAGCGCAGCGGGGGCCTCTTTGCATCCCGCGGCTCCCATCATAAGCAGAGCCATAGCCAATAAAATTTTTTTCATCGTTTTGGGTTGGTTTTTTCGGTTTGTTCTTATCTTTGTCTTGTTAAATTGCAACACAAGATTCGCAATCCCCCAATATGCCTATGAAACAGAGTATCTATTTCACCGATAAAGAGTTGCTCTTCTCTGAAGAGGTTTCCTCGGATGCTGCCCCCTGTTGGGAGGAGGCTGTTGAGGGCCCTATTACAAAAGCGAAGGTACTCAATTTTTTTGAAACGGACAACACTCTCACGGTTTTAACCTCCGATTTGGTTCACTCGATAGCGACTTTCAGTCGGGAATTTTGTTGCGTAACAGCTTGTGGCGGGGTAGTGCAAAGCGATGCGGGAGAGCTTCTACTGATTCGCCGTAACGGCCGCTGGGATCTCCCCAAAGGGCGTTGGGAGGCGGGTGAGACGTTGGAGGCGTGTGCCCTGCGCGAGACCGAGGAGGAGACGGGGGTGCGGGCCGTGGAGTTGGTGCGCCATCTCGGAGCAACCCTCCACGCCTACAATACTTATGGTCCCTGGGAGTTGAAGCGTACCGAATGGTATCTGTTGCGGGTGGATGAGCGACAGATGGTGACTCCCCAGCAGGAAGAGGGGATCGAGGAGGTGCGTTGGTGCAGCCTTGAAGAGGCCCGCGAACTGCTTCGCACAAGTTATCCTACCATTCGAGAGGTTTTCAACCTCCTGTAAAAAGAGAAAGACAAAACCGTACCAGGTTTTGTCTTTCTCTTTTTACAGGATTGGTTTAGAATTGTCCGTTGAAGGCCTTGGCCATCCCCTCGGCAATCTGGTCGAGGGCCCCCTGTAGTTTCGAGCCGATCATCATCTTCATCATCATATTGAGGTCGGCGTGGAGCACCAGACGCATCCGCGTGTCGGTGGTGCTCACCTCGTGGAGCTGGATCCAGAAGGCGAAATCCATCGGGATACCGCCGTCGCCCATAATCTTGACGTGCTTTGGCTCCACCTTCTCGACCATCTTCAAACGGACGTTGAATCCCTTGGCCTTGAAGGAGCAGGTATCGGCATCGGCCTGCCACTCCTCCACCTTGTCGTGCAGGGCGGGGGTGAGGTTGTCGAAGCGGCTGATCAGGGTGTAGATCTGCTCGGCCGAGCGGAAGATCTGCTGTTGCTTGGATATGTACTCTTTCATTTCGGTTGGTTTGTTAGTCAATCTCAAAGGTGCGCTCACTCTCGCTCTCGGCGGTGATTCGCACGGTCATCACCTCCTCGGGCAGCAGTTCCTCGATCTTTTCGGGCCACTCGACCAGGCAGAGGTTGCCCGAATAGAAGTACTCCTCGTAGCCGAAGTCATAGGCCTCTTCGAGGCGGTTGATGCGGTAAAAGTCGAAGTGATAGACTGCCTCGCCCTCAGCCGTGGAGTAGTGGTTTACGATGGCAAAGGTGGGGCTGGAGATGGTGTCTTCGGAGCCCAGGCGGGCCATAATGGCACGAATGAGGGTCGTCTTGCCGGCACCCATCTCTCCTCGAAAGGCGACCACCGTGCGCCCCTTCAGGGAGTCGAGCACCGCATCGGCCACATCGGGCAGTCCGTTCAGCGAGTCAATCTGTAAAGTTGTCATCGTCGGTTTTTCAATCCTTTGTTAAAAAGTTTCCGAATCAGAAAGGAATCTGTTCGGCAACAAAAAAGGGCCCGAATCTGATTCAGGCCCTTTGAGTAGCGGGAGGAGGACTCGAACCTCCGACCTTTGGGTTATGAGCCCAACGAGCTGCCAACTGCTCCATCCCGCGATGTATCGTTACTTTGATAGAAGTATCGCTTGGTTTGCGACTGCAAAGGTAATGCAAAAAAATCACTCTGCCAAATCTTTTAGGGCAAAAAGTTTTCCCAGTACGCTCTGCGTCTGTCGCAATCGTCTGAATATCAGCACGCCCGATAAATGAATTTTTTTGAAAAATTGGGGCTATCGCTTTTGGTAGCACTCGAAGGTGAAGGGGTGGGGGTACTTTTCGCCTCGTTCGTGGTACTCCTCCGAGACCCGCTCCCAGGCGGCAGCATCCCATTCGGGGAAGCGGGTATCTCCTTCGTAGGCGTGATGTACGCGCGTGAGGAGCATCCGATCGGCCAGCGGGAGAGCCTGGGCGTAGATTTGGGCACCACCGATGATGAAGGGCTCGTCGGCAGGGGAGAAGAGGCGCAGGGCCTCATCCAGGGAGTGCACCACCTCGCAGCCGGCAATCTCCAGCCCCTCCTGGCGGCTGATGACCACGTTGCGGCGGTTGGGCAGCGGGCGACCCAGCGACTCATAGGTCTTACGCCCCATAATGACAGGGTGGCCCGAGGTTTGCGCCTTGAAGAACTTCAAATCCTCGGAGATGTGCCATAAAAGTTGGTTCTTGTCGCCGATCACGCCATTTTCGGCTACGGCAGCGATGATGGTCAGCATAATTTCTCGTTTTTCTTCGGAACAAAGGTAGCCAAATTCTTTTTAATGGCTATCTTTGGAGCGAAATATTTTTTTGATCGATGAAACTCTTTTTCCTTTTGATGCCCTTGCTCTATCTGGGGGCCAATCTCTACCTCTACCTTCGCACGCTGCAGCAGCTCTCGGGACTACCTCTCGGAGTGCGGATTCTCCTCTCGCTCCTCTTTTGGGTGGCTGCCGTGGCGATCTTTGCGGCCCTCTTTGCCGAGCGTGCCGCTTGGCCGATGGGGCTGGTGGCACCCCTCTTCCGCGCCGGGTCGGTCTGGATGCTCTTTTTACTCTATATGGTCTTGTCGCTGTTGGTCGCCGATCTGATCCATTGGCTCCAGCCCGCCTTTCGGTGGGGCTATCCGGCGGCTCTGATCTTTACGACCCTGATTTTGATCGTGGGCCATCTCTGTTATCTCCACCCCCGTATCGAGCGGCTGGAGATCGACCTGGAAAAGCCTTTGGCACAACCCGTCAAAGTGGTGGCGGTGAGCGATCTCCATCTTGGCTATGGTACGGGTTGTCGTCGTCTGGGCCGCTATGTGGAGATGATCAACCGTGAGCAGCCCGACCTGGTGGTTGTGGTTGGCGATCTGATCGACAACAGCGTGCGTCCCGTGCGGGAGAAGCGGATGTTGAAGCTCTTTGATGGCGTGGAGGCCTCGGAGGGGATCTGGATGGTTCCCGGCAACCACGAATACATCAGCGGAATGGCGGACTGTGAGGCTCTATTGGCCGAGAGCTCGATCCATCTGTTGCGGGATGAGGTGAGGGAGGTGTCCGGTCTGCAACTGGTGGGGCGCGATGACCGCTCCAACCGCCACCGCCTGGCCATCGACAGCCTGCTGCAGCGGGTTGATTCGGCGCGTCCTGCGCTGCTGCTCGACCATCAGCCCTATGATTTGGCGGTCAATGATCGTCCCGAGTTGGATCTTCACCTCTACGGTCATACCCACCGTGGCCAGGTGTGGCCACTAAATTGGCTTACCGACCGCCTTTATGAGCAGAGCCACGGCTGCCGTCGCTGGAATCACAGCTGCATCTGTGTCTCCAGTGGTCTCTCGCTCTGGGGGCCTCCCTTCCGCATCGGGACCCGCAGCGAGCTGTGGGTGATCACCTTGAAATAGGAGCGAAGAGGAGATTGCCTTTGGGGACAATCTCCTCTTCGATTTTTCAGGGGTGCATCGCTTGTCGATGCTCCTTGGTGGGATGTTTTCCCTCTTTGCAGTGGCTCGCCTCTCCCTTTTTGCAGGAATCCTCTTTTTGACAGAGGGCCCCCTGTTTGTCGAAGTGGAGGTATTTGCCATCGGCGAGTTGGATTCGGTAGCCATCGGTGGTGCGCTCCACCATCTTGACCGGCTCCCCGGCATAGTGCTCTTCGAGGTAGTTGCTCATCGCCCCGGGCAGCATTGTGAGGGGGATCGAACCCTGGCGCATCTGCAGTTGCATACACTCGCCCGAGGGGCCGTCAAAGGTCACCTCATTGCCGTTGGCAAAGTGTACGGTGTATCGCTCTTGTGAGGCATCGTGGTTGTGGTGGATGACGTCGATCTTCTCACCCGCGAGGTACTTTTCGATGAAGGCCTGCGAGTTTTTGGGAAGTTGGTCGAGGGATACCTGCTGCGGCTGTGCGCTTAAGGCGAGGGCCGCCGTGAGGGCAAGCCCGAGGAGTAAAAAACGTTTCATAGCGTTGGTTTTAAGGTTAAAAACGCTCAAGGGCGGGGCAAAAAGTGTTCCAAGTTGCCTCGGTGAGGAAAATTTTCGCTTTCCCGCTCTTCTCCTCTCTTTTTGTACGCTCTTTGCAGGGGTTGAGGAACAACCTTAAAACCAAAACAGTTATGGAAAAGAACAAAATGCACGGCGAAGAGCCCTCGAAAGAGCACAACAACCTCCACCACTCGCACACCTCGCAGGGGAGTTGCCACACCACCCCCAAAGAGGAGGAGTGCAAGGATAAAGCGGGGTGTGACAAGGAGCAACATCCCGATCGGGAGAAGATGAAAGATTGCCGTAAATAGAAAAATCGGTGGAGTTGTTTGCTCCACCGATTTTCTTTTTGAAGGAGTTTCGGCTACTCGGTCGGGTCGCAGATCAGCGCCACCCGCTACGCTTCACCATAAGGGTGCCATTCACCTGCAACGAACGGCTTAGTTGGTAAAGTCGTAAACGGGACGGCTCTTAGTAAACCGGTGTCTCCAACTTCCGCTCTTCTCCTCGCCATTGATCCGCATCGAGTAGATGGGGATTCCCGTACGCCCTGTCCACTCATCCCAGCCACAATCGAACAGCACCTCATCTTCGCTGGTGCTCCAGTCGATGGTGAAGCGTTGATTCCGCAGGTTGTCCATATAGTCGAAGGGCCCAAAGGTGAGGTAGCAGAATTCGCCCTCTGACGGGGCCGGGTGGAGGAGAAGTGTTATCCCCTTCGGTTGCTCCTCGGTAGCGGGGGTCATCGGATAGCTCTTTCCGTTGTAGAGAATCTGAATGGGGTTCCTGACAAAATCGCTGCTCTCGGGATTGAGCAGGTCGCTCTCGTCATACGGGTCGGAGACCTCAAAACGGAAGTATTGCGAGCCATAGTCTCCGGGCTGCGGAGCCGGCTCCTCGTTTTTGTCGCAGGCCAGCCATAAAGGGAGGGTCAGGCAGAACATCAAAAGTCGTTTCATTGCGAATATTTTTTAAATTATTCCCCAGAAGGGTTGTTTCCTTGACAAATGTAGAAAAAAATCGAAAAGGCAAGAAAAAATCGAAAACATTTTTTGGATTGGAGACCGAATATTCCATTCGGTGGAAGGTGTGGGTCGTTTGGTCGGTCACCCCGTTTTTTTTATGAAAAAAAGGTGGCTGTTTCGAGAAAAAATCGCATATTTGCAAGGGTGTTTTTGTCTTTTTTCGCCTCTTGTGTAGAGGCGTAAATTGTTGTTAGAAAATAGGTTATGTTCGATATTTGTGTTGTGTTGATCACCATCGTTCTGATGGTCGTTTTGCTGCTTCGGGACCGGATGCGTCCCGGACTGCTCCTCTTCTCGGTGGTGGTCATTTTCATCATTACGGGAGTCCTGACACCCCGGGAGGCCCTGGCCGGTTTTTCCAACAAGGGAATGGTCACCGTGGGACTCCTTTTTCTGGTGAGCGAGGGGATTCGCCGCAGCGACTGCCTGGGCCCGATGATGGCCCGCCTCTTCCCCGTTCGGGAGCGGTGCTCCGTTCGGCGGGGCTACCTCTCCATCCTCCCCTCCATCGCCTTCATCTCGGCCTTTTTGAACAATACCCCCATTGTGGTCATCTTTACCCCGCACATCAAGGCGTGGGCCCGCCGCGTGGGGCTCCCTCTCAAAAAATTTCTCATCCCCCTCTCCTATGCTGCTATCCTGGGCGGTATGTGTACCCTGATCGGCACCTCGACCAACCTGGTGGTGCACGGTTTGATGCTGGAGGAGGGCTTCGAGGGCTTTTCGATGTTTGAGTTGAGCAAGGTGGGAGTGCCGATTGCTCTGGCCGGTATCCTCTACATCTCCCTGGTCGGAAACCGTCTGTTACCCGATGATAAGACCCTTGCCGAGGAGTCGCGGCAGGGAGACGGCCACATCCACATCGTGGAGGCGGTATTGGCTCCCCGCTTCCCGGGCATCCATAAAGGAGTTGAGGAGTTCGACTTCCGAGGCCACTACGGGGCCGATATCATCCAGATTCGCCGGGGTGGCGAGGTGTTGCCTCTCGATGCAAACTACCTCTTCCGCGAGGGGGATACGCTGGTCCTCTCGGCCCCAGAGAACTTCATCCCTACCTGGAGTGACTCGTCGGTCTTTCTGATTTTGAGTAACGATGTGGAGCACCTCTCCAAAGCCCCTGCCTGGAAAAAGTGGCTCTCCCTCCTCTTGTTGGTGGTGATGATTCTTGGGGCCACCTTTGGACAGACCGACCTGATGCGGCACCTTCTGCCCGGCATCGAATCCGATATGTTCTTCTGGGCGGCGGTGGTGACCGTCATTATGGCCTTCTGTAACATCTTCCCGCCCAAGAAGTACACGAAGTTCATCTCGTGGGATATCCTGATCACCATCGCCTGTGCGTTGGCCGTCAGCCGAGCAATGACCAAGTCGGGGTTGGCCGACTGGGTCGCCTCGGCCCTGATCGACCTTTCGGGATCGGTTTCGCCCTATGTGATTCTGGCGATCCTCTACCTGGTGACCAACCTCATCACGGAGCTCATCACCAACAATGCGGCGGCCGCCTTCGCCTTTCCGATCGCCCTCTCGGCTTCGGTACAGCTCGGAGTCAATCCGATGCCCTTCTTTGTGGCCATCTGCATCGCCTCGTCGGCCAGTTTCTCCTCGCCGATCGGGTATCAGACCAATATGATCGTGCAGGGTATCGGTAACTATAAGTTCCGGGACTTTTTGCGTATCGGTCTGCCGATGAATCTGATCGCCTTTGTGATAACGATGATTTTAGTCCCCCTGTTTTGGAAATTCTAACCCCTATGACAACGCATATACACCCCATCTTTGAACAAATGGCTTCGCGCCAGGAGAAGGAGCAACAGCTCGGACAGCGCGGCCTGACTCTCTGGTTTACCGGCCTCTCGGGCTCGGGAAAATCGACCCTTGCCATCGCCTTAGAGCGCCGTTTGAGTCGCCAGGGACGCTTTTGCCGCATTCTGGATGGCGACAACATCCGTTCCGGCATCAACTCTGATTTGGGCTTCTCGGAGACCGATCGCCACGAGAATATCCGTCGCATTGCCGAGGTCGCGAAACTCTTTACCCGGACGGGCATCATCACCCTCTGCGCCTTTGTCTCTCCGACTGAAGAGCTGCGTCGAAAAGCCCGAAGAATCATCGGAGAGGAGGATTTCTTTGAGGTGTGGGTCTCGACCCCGCTGGCCGAGTGCGAGCGACGCGATGTGAAGGGGCTTTATGCCAAGGCGCGTCGGGGTGAGATCGCCCTCTTTACCGGTATCTCGGCCCCCTTTGAGGAGCCCGAAAGCCCCGATCTAAAGATCGATACCACGGCGTGCGATGTGGAGGCCTGCGTGGATCAAATTCTCGAAAAAATCGCTTGGAAAATAAAACTTTGACAATATGGCATACAACTTAAGTCACTTGAAAGCACTGGAGGCCGAGTCGATCCACATCATCCGTGAGGTGGCGGCCGAGTTTCGCAATCCGGTGATGCTCTACTCCATCGGCAAGGATTCGTCGGTGATGGTGCGTCTGGCCGAAAAGGCCTTCTATCCGGGCAAGGTGCCCTTTCCCCTGATGCACATCGACTCGAAATGGAAGTTCCGCGAGATGGTGGAGTTTCGCGACCGCTACGCTCGCGAACACAATTGGAATCTGATTGTGGAGTACAACAAAAAGGCCTATGAAGCGGGAGTGGGCCCCTTCACCCACGGCAGCAAGGTGCATACCGACCTGATGAAGACCCAGGCCCTGCTGGATGCCCTCAAAAAGCACGGTTTCGATGCCGCCTTCGGAGGTGCCCGCCGCGATGAGGAGAAGAGTCGGGCCAAGGAGCGCATCTTCTCCTTCCGCAACGAGTTCCAACAGTGGGATCCCAAGAATCAGCGACCCGAGTTGTGGGATATCTACAACACGAAGGTCAATCCTGGAGAGAGTATCCGGGTCTTTCCCCTCTCGAACTGGACCGAGCTGGATGTTTGGCAGTATATTCGGATGGAACAGATCCCCATCGTGCCTCTCTACTATGCCAAGGAGCGTCCCGTGGTAGAGGTGGATGGTAACCTGATCCTGGTCGATGATGAGCGTATGCCCGAGGAGATGCGTCGTCGGGCCGAGATGCGGATGGTGCGTTTTCGCACGCTGGGCTGCTATCCGCTGACGGGTGCCGTGGAGAGCGAGGCCGACACAATCGAGAAGATCGTGGAGGAGATGATGACCACCACCAAGTCGGAGCGCACGACCCGTGTGATCGACTTCGATCAGGAGGGCAGTATGGAGCAAAAGAAACGTGAAGGCTACTTCTAAACCAAAACAAGAGAATGAAAGAGAACAAGATAAAGGAGAATCCGAGTGCAATCAGCATCGAGGAGTATTTGGCGCAGGATGAGCGCAAAGATCTGCTACGCCTGCTGACTGCCGGTTCGGTCGATGATGGCAAATCAACCCTGATTGGGCGTCTGCTCTTTGACAGCAAACGCCTCTATGAGGATCAGTTGCAGGCCCTGGAGCGCGACAGCCGACGGGTGGGCAATGCGGGCGAACACATCGACTATGCCTTGCTGTGTGACGGGTTGAAGGCTGAGCGAGAGCAGGGCATTACGATCGATGTGGCCTACCGCTACTTCTCGACCAACCGCCGCAAGTTTATCATCGCCGACACTCCGGGACACGAACAATATACGCGCAATATGATTACGGGCGGTTCAACGGCCAACCTGGCCATCATCCTGGTAGATGCCCGTCAGGGAGTGGTTACCCAGACTCGCCGCCACACTATGCTGGTCTCGTTGCTGGGGATTCGGCACTTGGTGTTGGCGGTCAACAAGATGGATCTGGCAGCCTTCTCGGAGGCGCGTTTTTGTGAGATTGTGGAGGAGTACAAGGGATGGTTGGCTCGGCAGCAACTCGAGATTCCCGACCTGCAATGCATTCCCCTCTCGGCCCTTGAGGGGGACAACGTGGTGGAGAAGAGCCTCCGCACCCCCTGGTATGAGGGGCCCTCGCTGATGCATCACCTGGAGCGGGTGCCCATCGACCAGGATCTCAATCGGACAGATTTCCGCTTTCCGGTGCAGTACGTGCTGCGCCCCAACCTCGACTTTCGGGGCTTCAGCGGGAAGATCGCCTCGGGTGTGGTGCGCGTGGGGGATCGGGTGACTGCCCTCCCCTCGGGACGGCAGTCGCGGGTAAAACAGATTGTTACCTACGATGGGGAGTTGCAAGAGGCCTTTGCTCCCCAGTCGGTTACCCTTACGCTGGAGGATGAGATCGACCTCTCGCGAGGTGAGATGCTGGTGCGCAGCGGAGAACTTCCGACGCTGGGCCACCACCTGCGGGCGATGCTGGTTTGGATGGATGAGGAGCCGCTCGACAGCGGTAAAGCCTTCTTTCTAAAGCATACGACCCACACAATGCGCGCCCGCTTGCATCGCCTCCATCACCGCATCGATATTAATACGGGGGAGCGGGTTGCCGCAGAGGGAATGCGTCTGAACGAGATCTGCGAGGTCTCGATCTCGGCGGCAGCCCCCCTGATCTTCGATCCGTACAAGAGGAATCGCCAGACGGGAGCCTTCATTCTGATTGATCCTGTCACCAACTTTACCTCGGCCGTAGGAATGATCCTGGGGGCGGAGGAGCAGGAGCTCTCGGATGAAGACCGGGTGGAGATTTCACTCTCCGAGTGTGGTATTGAGGAGGCTCACTATGAGGCTCTTGTGCGCTTCTGTGAGGTGTTGCGAGAGCGTACGGGGGTGGATGTTCGTTGTCTTAAATAGGGAAGTACGATGGGAATCCTGAAGTTCGAAAAGTTGCCGATCTCGACCCTGGTGGGGGCCGATCGCTCCACCTATGATCGGATCTCGGCCGGTGTGAAGGTGGAGCCCGCCTATTGCTCGAAGGTACGTCTTACCCGATGGGTGCAGCGGATGCTCAACCCCTTCTACCGCATCAATACGCGTCGCTACGAGCGGCTCAATCTCCCCGAAGAGGAGGCCCCGATCTTTATCATCGGCCATTGGCGCAGCGGTACGACCTATCTGCACGACCTCTTCTGTTGTGATGAGCAGTTTGGCTACTGCACCACCTATCAGACGGTCTTTCCCCACCTGATGTTGTGGGGTAGGGGGTTCTTCAAGGGGTTGGTGCGCTGCTTCATCCCCAACAGCCGCGCTACCGACAAGATGGAGCTGGGGGTGGAGGTGCCCCAAGAGGAGGAGGTGGCCCTCTCGAATATGACCCCGATGGGCCACTACCACTTCTTGAGTTATCCCCAACGGATGGCCGAGTTGCGCGAGCGGTCGCTCCTGATGGAACGTGCTACTTCCGAGGAGCGTGAGGAGTTTAAGAGTGCCCTTCGAAAGTTGATTCGCATCGCTCTTCACTCCCAGAATCGAAAGATTTTTCTCTCGAAGAATCCGCCCCATACGGGCCGCATTCGTACCCTCTTGGAGCTCTACCCGGAGGCGAAATTCATCTACCTGGTTCGTAATCCCTATACGGTCTTTGAGTCGACCCGCAACTTCTTCGGTAAAACAACCGCCTCGACGGGGCTGCAGGCACAGCCGGCCGACTTCGAGGAGCAGATCCTGCTCAACTACCGCGGCCTCTACGAGAAGTATGAGGCCGAGAAGGGGCTGATCCCCGCGGGTCACCTGGTGGAGGTGAAGTTTGAGGATTTCGAGGCCGATCCCATCGCCTGGAGCGGCGAGATCTACCGGCGTCTCCACTTGGGCGATTTCGAGCGTGTGCGGCCCCGAATGGAGACCTTTGTCGCCTCGAAGAGTGGTCATCGAAAGAATCGTTACCACTACGATCCCCGCACCTGCGAGTTGGTGAACCGCTACTGTGCCCGGGCGATCGAGCAGTGGGGCTATGAGCGACTCTGAAAAAATTATTTCTTGTTAGCTCTTCGTATCTTGTTGCTCTTCTTCTCTTTTCTGCCTGCCCCTTGATTGAGGAGTTTGGCGATGCAAAAGAAAATTATGGCCGAAGACTATTGCTCATTGGCCATAATTTTGTACTTTTGCAAGGATGATTGATCGCGAGACCATAGATCGGGTATTTGCTGCCGCCGACATCGTCGAGATCATAGGCGACTATGTGACACTCAAACGCAAGGGTGTCAACTATATGGCGTGCTGTCCTTTTCACAACGAAAAGACCCCCTCGTTTGTGGTCTCCCCTTCGAAAGGGGTCTATAAGTGCTTTGGTTGCGGCAAGGGTGGCAATGCCATCACCTTCGTAATGGAGCACGAGAGCCTCCCCTTCCCCGAGGCGGTGAAGGTGGTGGCCAAACGCTACGGCATTGAGGTTCGCGAAAAGGAGCTTACCGAGGAGGAGGTGCGTCGCAACGACAACCGCGAGAGTATGTTCGTGGTCAATGGTTGGGCAGCCGACTACTTCCGCGACTATCTCCACCAGTCGGAGGAGGGGCGTTCAGTGGGCCTCAGCTACTTCCGCCAAAAGCGCGGCTTTTCGGAGGCTACGATCCTCAAATTCGGCCTCGGCTACTGCCCGGCTCGCGGAGGCGGAATGTCGCGTGCGGCCCTTGAGGCGGGCTACAAAGAGGAGTTCCTCCTCGCTACGGGCCTCTCGAAAAAGAGCGAGCGTGACGGCAGCCTCTACGATGTCTATCGTGATCGCGTGATCTTCCCTATTCACAACATCTCGGGCCGTATTGTCGGCTTCGGAGGACGTGTCCTGGGGGTGCCGGTCAATACCGGTAAATACATCAACTCTCCCGAGAACGAAATCTATAGCAAACGTCGCGAGATCTACGGTCTCTACTTCGCCAAGCGGGCCATCCAGCAACAGGATGTTGCCATTATGGTGGAGGGCTATACCGATGTGATCTCGATGCATCAGGCGGGGGTGGAGAATGTGGTGGCCTCGTCGGGAACCTCCCTGACGACCGACCAGATTCGTCTTCTGAAACGCTTTACGAACAATATCACGGTCATCTACGACAGCGATAATGCCGGTATCCACGCCTCGTTGCGCGGTATCGATATGATCCTGGCCGAGGGGATGAACGTGCGTGTGGTGTCGCTCCCCGAGGGGGACGATCCCGACTCCTTTGCCCGCAGCCACTCGGCCGACGAGGTGCGCCACTACATCCTCGAACACGAGGTCGATTTCATCACCTTCAAGGCGCAGTTGCTGATGCAGGAGGCGCGCCGCGATCCCATCAAGCGGGCCCAGGTGGTGGCCGATATGGTGCAGTCCATTGTGCAGATCCCCGATTCGATCCACCGTTCGGTCTATATCAAGGAGTGCGCCCGCATTATGGATGTCGATGAGAATGTGCTGATCTCGGAGGTGGCCCGCAAACGCCATACGGCGGCCGGCGACCGGGAATCGGAGGAGTTTATGCGTCGCCAGGCCGAGCGCATCCGCCAGGAGCAGCAGGCCGGAGGGCAGATTCCCCAGGTGCCCACCCAGCGGCAGGGCGTTCGGGGCGGCAGCAGTACCGATGCGCTCGAATATGAACTTCTGAAATACCTCCTCAAACACGGGCACGCCTCCTTCGAGCTGAAGGAGGGGCGCACGATGGTGAGTTGCAATGTCGCCGAGGTGATCTTTGCCGATCTCGATGCCGACGGACTCAGTTTCCAGGATCCCCGCTACAACGAGATCCTCCGTACCTACCGCGCCGAGTGGGAACGCCTGGGTGTCGGGGTGGAGGTTCCCTCGCACTACTTTGTCAACCACCACGATCCCGAGGTAAGTATGGCCGCCGTGCATATCCTCTCCTCCGACGACAACTATGTGGCCAGCCAGCTCTGGAGCCTGAAGGATATTCACGTTGAGAGCGAGATGGAGATGCTCTCGGCCGGTGTGCCCCGCTGTATGGCCCTCTATAAGTCGAAGGTTATCGAGCGGCTCATCTCCCAGTTCAACCTCCGACTCCAGGAGCCCGACCTCTCGGAGGAGCAGACCCTTGAGATCCTGCAAAATCTGGCCCGCCTGAACCAGGCAAAGGTCACCCTGGCGCGAAAGATTGACCGCCTGATCCTTTGATTCCCCGACTCTCTCCAATTTCGGAGCAGCATAAAAAAGGCCTGTCTGAACAAGACAGGCCTTAATGCATTAAAATAAAGCAATCAGGTTATACTCTTTTCGCCCCTTAAGCCGGTGGCTTGTTTGGTACGGCTTTTGTTCTGTTTGGACACAAGCAGATCCGGGATAAGGTAACTAATTCTTTTATCTTCAATTTGTTTTACACATCTTTCTGTTTATTTTCTGTTTGCACGCCGTGTTTCCCTCACCGGAAACACTCCCCCGGGTCTGCCCTTTGTTCAAGGCAGAGTTGCTTCGCCGAGCACCGGGAAACCCGTACAAGGAGTTTGCTGCGCGACAAAATTTTGAATTTTAAATCTCGGTTTTTGAATTATTTTGTACCTTTGCGCGGAGTATGGCCGATTTTAAGAACATAAACATTCGCAACAAGCGCGCAACCTTCGACTACGAGATCCTGGAGGAGTATGTGGCCGGTGTGGTCTTGGTGGGTACCGAGATCAAATCGGTACGTATGGGCAAAGTGGCCCTGACCGACTCCTACTGCTATTTCGATCGGGGGGAGCTCTGGATTCGCGGTGTCAATATCGCCGAGTATGCCTGGGGTACCTGCAACAACCATACCCCCAAACGGGATCGTAAGTTGTTGCTCAACCGAAAGGAGCTCAACAAACTGGAGCGTTCCTTGCAGGATCGGGGTCTGACGGTGGTGGGGCTTCGCCTCTTCCTGAATGAGCGCGGCTTGGTGAAGATCGTCATCGGTCTGGCCAAGGGTCGCAAGGCCTACGATAAGCGCGAGTATCTCAAGGAGAATGATGCCAAGCGCGAGATGGACAAGGCGATGAAATCGTATAAAAGATAGACAATGGCTCTGATTCTCTGCATTGAAACCGGCACCGACATCTGTTCGGTGGGTATTGCTCGCGATGGCGAGCTTTTGTCGCTTCGAGAGAGCGACCAGGGGCGTGACCACGCCAAGAAAGTGGCCCTCTTCGTCGATGAACTCCTTCGTGAAACGGGGGTGCAGCCCGACGAGTTGGATGCCGTGGCGGTAGGCAAGGGCCCCGGATCCTATACGGGGTTGCGTATCGGTGTCTCCTTCGCCAAGGGACTCTGCTACGGCTTGCAGAAGCCGCTGATTGCCATCGGATCGCTCGATGCCCTGGTGGCTGTCGCCTGTGAGGATTACGAGGCGGGGATTCTGGATGTGGAGCCCTGGAGTGAGGCGCGTCTCTGTCCAATGGTCGATGCCCGTCGTATGGAGGTTTATGCCCAGCTCTTCGACACGCGCAACCGCCCCCTCTCGGAGGTGGATGCCGTGGTGGTGGATGGTGAGAGTTTTGCCGAGTCGCGCCACGATGCCGCCCATCCCTTTGTGATCTTTGGTAACGGTGCGGCCAAGTGTCGTGGGGTGCTGCCCGATGCTCAATGGGTTGATGTTGCCCCCTCGGCTCGCGGTCTGGCCCGTCTGGCCCAGGAGGCCTACGAGGCAGGACGTTTTGAGGATGTTGCCTACTTCGAGCCCTTCTATCTGAAGGATTTTGTGGTGCTCCCCTCCAAGAAGAAACTTTTGTAAGTCGATAAGTAAGAGAGCAAAAGCGACCCGATTTCGGGTCGCTTTTTTTATAGCGGCAACTGGTAGGCGTTGCGGTCGGCACCGCTCTCCAGGACGATACGCCCTGTGGGTCGGAACTTCAGCCGTTGCAGCAGCCGTTGCATCGGGAGGTTGTCGCGATGGGTGTCGACGCGGAGATTCTCAACACCTCGACGACGGCACTCCTCGATGGCGAAGCGGAAAAACTCCTCGGCCCGTCCCGCTCCCTTGTGTGCCGAGGCGGTCACCAGGCGGTGTACGACTCCGTAGGGGGCCTCGTTGAGCCACGCCCCCTCATAGATTTGGGCGTAGGTAGGCTCTTCGCCAAAGGCGAGGCAGCCCGTCAGGATCACCTCCCCCTCCAACTCGCCCACATAGCTGTTTCCCGCCTCGATGTCGGCCAGAAAGATCTCGGGAGTGGGGTAGCCATCCTGCCACTGGTCGATTCCCCGGCTCCGAAACCAGGCTTGGGCTTCGCGGGTCAGCTCCATCAGACGCTTCAGGTCGTCGGGACTACTTTTGCGTATCTTGATCATCGGATGGTGTAGCGTTTCAGTTCGCGGTTGAGCTCCTTTTCTCGACCTCTGACACATTGGTCGAGCAGAGCGTGGAAGCGGGGCGAGTGGTTGTGGTGAACGGTGTGGCAGAGCTCGTGCAGCAGGACAAAGTCGCGCAGATGCGGCGGTAGCTTCATCAAAAATAGGCTCAACGAAAGGTTGTTTCGGGCAGTGCAGCAGCCCCACTTGGTGCGGGCGGCCCGGATGGTGATGCGGCCGTAACGAAAGCCGAATTGGCGGGCGAGCTCCGCTACACGGGGCGGCAACTCCTCTCGGGCGGCCCGACGTAACTGCTCCACCTCCTCCCGGGTGGGGGATACATCTCTGATGGCAGCCGCTCGTTCCTCCATCCGCTTGCGGGCGTGCTCGACCCACTCGATGCGCTCCTCCAAAAAGATCAGGGCCCGCTTCGCGGAGAGGGTCGGGGGATAGGAGAGACACACCTCACCCGAGGGCCGGACCGAGAGGGTCAGACGTCGAGCCCGCGGGTTGGCCGAGAGGCTTACCTCGCCGAGCTTCGGGTGGTGGAAGGTGCTTTTAGCCAATGCGCTGGCGGACTACCTCAAACAACATCACTGCGGCGGCGGCCGAGACGTTGAGCGACTCGATGTGGCCGATCAGCGGAATGGCGAGCTGCTCGTCGCAGAGCTTCAGCACCTCGCGCGAGATGCCCGTATCCTCCGAGCCCATAATGATTACCGTCGGCTTGCGGAAGTCGGCATCATAGAGCAATTTGCGACTCTTCTCGGTGGCGGCTACAATCTGGAAACCCTCCGTCTGGAGTTGTTTGACCGTGTTGCGGATCGATCCCACGCGGCAGACGGGGATGGTGGTCAGGGCACCTGCCGACGAGCGAATCGCCTCGGCATTGACCGGTGCTGAATTCTTCAATGGGGTGATCAGACCGTGGGCTCCGGCGCACTCGGCCGAGCGGGCGATGGCTCCGAAGTTGCGTACGTCGGTCACGCCGTCGAAGAGGACAATCAGCGGCGTCTCATCCTCGGGAACGCGCTCCAGGATATCCTGCAACTCGACATATTCAATTGCAGCAATTTGGGCCACCACACCCTGGTGGTTGCCTTTGGTGAGGCGGTTGAGCTTCTCGACGGGCACCTCCTGCCAGCGCAGGTGGTGACGGATGCAGAGATCCTTGAGCTCCTGCATCAGCTGACCCTCGGCCCCCTTGCGGAGGTAGAGCTTTTCGATCTGCTTGTGCGACTCGATCGCCTCGGCTACGGGGCGAATGCCAAAAATCAGGTTGTTTTCCATATTTTTCAGTTTTGGGGTGTGGGGTATCAGTCGGGTGTGGGGTTTTGAGGAGATTTATGCCTCCTCGACAAGTTCTAACTCGTAGCTCGCCTTCTCCCACTCGTGCATCAGGTGGTCGTAGCGGGCCTTGAGGGCATTGTAGGCATTGTAGTCGGCCTCCACATAGGTGGTGGCTGCGGCCAGCTTCTCGTCCCACGCGGCAATCTCCTGCTCCACCGTGGCCAGTTCACTCTCGATCTGCTCCACGGCCTTTTTGAGCTTGCGGATCATCTTCTCCTGCTCCTTCTTCTGTTCATAGCTTACTTTTCCCGAGGAGGCCTCCTTGGGAACTGCAGGGGTCGTGGGTGCACTTTTGCGCTCCACCTCGTGTAACGACTCCAGCTTGCGCTTCTCGAGGAAGTAGTAGATGCCGCCCAGGTACTCTCTCACGCCACCGTCACGGAACTCATAGACCTTGTCCACCATTCCGTCGAGGAATTCACGATCGTGCGAGACAACCACCACCGTACCGTCGTACTTCATAATGGCACTCTTCAGAATATCCTTCGAGCGCATATCCATATGGTTGGTGGGCTCGTCCAGCACCAGCAGGTTGTGGGGCTCCAGCATCAGCGAGGCGAGGGCCAGACGCGAACGCTCGCCGCCCGAGAGCACTTTTACCTTCTTTTCAATGTCTTCACCTCGGAAGAGAAAGGCTCCCAGAATGTCGCGTAGGCGGGTGCGAATGTCGCCTACGGCTACCTTGTCGAGGGTGTCAAAGACAGTGATCTCGCCATTCATCAGATCCTCCTGATTTTGGGCGTAGTAGCCGATGTTGACATTGGCTCCGAGACGAATGGAACCCTCGGTCGGGGGCAACTGCCCGATCAACATACGGGCCATCGTTGTCTTGCCCTCGCCATTGCGGCCCACCAGAGCAATCTTGTCTCCTTTCGAGATGGTGAACTCGGCACCGCCGAAGACGTGCTTGCGGCCAAAGGAGATACCCACCTCCTTGATCTCGGCCACCACCTGTCCCGAGCGGGGTGCGGGCGGGAATTTGATGTTGAGGGTTGCCAGATCCTCCTCGTCGACTTCGATGCGGTCGAGCTTTTCGAGTTGCTTGATGCGCGACTGCACCTGGTTCGACTTGGTGGGCTTGTAGCGGAACTTCTCGATAAACTCCTCGGTCTTCTCGATCATCCGCTGCTGGTTTTCGTAGGCGGCCAGCTGCTGCTGGCGACGCTCGGCGCGCAGCTCCACATACTTCGAGTAGGGAACCTTGTAGTCGTAGATTCGTCCCAACGAGAGCTCCACCGTACGGGTGGTGACATTGTCCAGGAAGGCACGGTCGTGGGAGATGACCAGCACCGCTCCGTTGTAGTTCTTCAGATACTCCTCCAACCATTGAATCGACTCGATGTCGAGGTGGTTGGTCGGCTCATCGAGCAGGAAGATCGAGGGGCGGCGTAACAGAAGCTTTGCCAACTCGATACGCATACGCCAGCCGCCCGAGAACTCGCTCGTGGCGCGCTGAAAATCCTCGCGGCGGAAGCCCAGACCCAGCAGAGTCTTTTCGATATCGGCATCGCGGGTCTCGCCACCCAGGATGTGGTAGCGGTCGTTGGCGTCGTTCAGTCGGTGCAACAGTTGCTCGTAACTCTCCGACTCGTAGTCGGTGCGTTCGCCAATCTCGGCCGTCAGCTTCTCGATCTCGGCCTCCAGACGCAAAACCTCCTCAAAGGCCTTGGCCGTCTCCTCCAGCAGGGTAGTGGTGTCGGCCACCTTCATCTGTTGGGGCAGGTAGCCCACCGTGCAGTCGGCACTCTTCGTAACGGCACCCGAGGTGGGTTGCTGCTCTCCCACAATCAGACGCAGCAGGGTGGTCTTGCCCGCTCCGTTCTTGCCTACCAGACCGATACGGTCTTTAGGATTGACCAGGAACGAGATGTTGTCAAAGAGGGTCCACCCTCCGTAGCTGACCGTAAGGCTGTCGAGAGATATCATAGGGCTCTGTGGAGGAACGGCGGGGAGTTAAGCATCCAGGATGTTGGCAATCTCGGCCTCGGGCGAGGGAGCCTTGAAGACGGCACTGCCGGCTACCAGGGCATCGGCACCGGCCTCGTAGAGCTCGCGGGCATTTTTCGACGAGACGCCGCCATCAACCTCGATCAGGGCCTTCGAACCGGTCTCATCGATGAGTCGCTTCAACTCGGCAACCTTCTCGGTCGAGCCCTCGATAAAGCTCTGGCCGCCGAAACCGGGCTCGACCGACATCACCAGCACCAGCTCCACCTGGGGCAGCCACTCGCGCAGCGACTCCACGGGGGTCTTGGGCTTGATGGAGATACCGGCCTTGGCACCGGCGGCGTGAATCAGGTCGATGCACTCCTGCACCTTCTCGGTCGCCTCGATGTGGAAGGTGACATAGTGGGAACCCGCCTTGACGAAACGCTCCACATACTTCTCGGGCTCCACGATCATCAGGTGGGTGTCAATCACCTTGTCTGTGGCCTTCGTGATGGCCGCCAAAACGGGGAAACCAAAGGAGATGTTGGGGACAAAAACTCCATCCATCACGTCGATGTGGAACCACTGTGCGCGGCTGCGGTCGATCATTTGGGTGTCACGCTCCAGGTGGCCGAAGTCGGCCGAGAGCATCGAAGGGGAGATAATTCGGGTCATTGGGTTATAGGTTTTTAAGGTTCTTCGCTTTTATCCTACAAAGGTACGAAATATAATTTAAGATTTGGAAACAAAGCGTCGGGATTTGAGTTTTTTTTGTACCTTTGTGAAAAATCAACCTGAAAATAATGGAGACAATTGGATATGTGACAGGGGCATTGGTGGCCGTCGTGGCCCTCCTCTTTGGCCTGATGTGGTGGAGAGTGCGCGCAGAGAATCGGCGACAGCAGAGGGCGTTTGAGGAACTTCAGACGGTCCAACAGCAACTTCGGGAGGAGTTGCAGCGCGAGCAGGCGGGCCGCCTGCTGACCGAGGCGAATCTCGGTCAGGCAGAGGAGCAGCGTCTCCGGAGCGAGGAGCAGTTGCGCTCGCTGATTGCCGAGCGGGCAGCCCTGGCGGCTCGTCTGGAGGCGGAGGAGCAGCGATTCCGCGAGGCGGAGGAGCGACACACCCAGAGCGAGGAGGCGAAGGCGAAGGCCGAAGAGGCGATGCGGCTGCAGTTCAAGACGCTGGCTTCGGATATTCTGGGTGAGCAGTCGCGCCGCTTCAGCGAGAGCAGCAAAGAGTCGCTGGATGCCGTATTGAAACCCTTTAAGCAGAATATTGCCGATTTCCGCGAACGGGTGGAGAAGATCTATGCCACCGAGGCCGAGCAGCACGGGGCCTTGAAAAATGAGTTGAAACACCTGTTGGAGCTCAACCACCAGATTACCACCGAGACCACCAACCTGACTCGGGCCCTGAAGGGTGATTCGAAGGTGCAGGGGGACTTCGGGGAGATGATTCTCGATACGATCCTCTCCTCGTCACACCTGGTCAAGGGGGTTCACTACCAGACGCAGGATACCCTCAAAAATGAGGAGGGGGCCAACGTGCGTCCCGATGTAATTCTCAATCTGCCCGACAAGAAGCAGATCATCATCGACTCCAAGACTTCGCTGACGGCCTATGCCAACTATGCCGCCTCGGAGCACCCCGAGGAGCGGTCGGCCCACCTGAAGGCCCACATCGAGTCGGTGAGAAAGCACGTACAGGAGCTCTCGGCCAAGAGTTACCAGAATCTGATGGCCTGCTCCCCCGACTTTGTCATTATGTTCATCCCTAACGAGCCCGCCTTTCTGGCGGCGATGCAGACCGATGCCGCCATCTGGGATGATGCCTACAAGAAGAAAGTGATCATCTCCTCGCCCACCAACCTCTTTGCCTTACTGAAGTTGGTGGATAACCTTTGGCAGCGAAGCAATCTGGAGCGCAACACGCGCGATATTGCTGAGTGCGGCTCCAAGATCTATGACCAGCTGGTGCTCTTTGCCGAGGCCTTGCAGGGGGTCGATAAGGGACTCAAACAGGCCCAGGGGGCCTACGACGAGGCCTACAAACGCTTCACGACGGGAAACAACAACCTGGTGCGCCTGGGCGAGCGAATGGTGGGACTCAACGTCAAGATCAAAAAACGCCAGGCGGCTCAACTGCTTGAGTCGGCCGATCTTGAAGAGGGCGAAAACCTCTCATAAAGGCCGAATCGGTTGTCGGATGATGTGACAAGGGCGGGGCAATTGCCCCGCCCCTATTGTGTGGTTGGGTGTCGTATTACAGCGTTACGACAACCTCACGGAAGGCGTGAGCAATCTGGGTAAAGTCGTCGCAACGACCACTACCCGTGAAGTCAAGGTAGAACTTGTGCTCAATCTGATAGACCTCGTAGCCCTCGTCAACACCACTCGTATATGGATCCAGGGCCATCTCTCCGGCGTGTATGAATTCGGAGGCATTGGGCATCGGCATCGGACAGGGAGCGTAGTAGCCCTCTTCGTAATAGAGTTGTACTGCCTCTTGCCCCGAAACTAGGGCGCAGTTGCAGACGTAATTCCAACTGATGCAGCCGTAGTAGGCATCAATTTGGTAGTAGCCGCAGATGTCGTAGCTGGGTTTCTCTATGCTGAGAACATTATATCCGGTAAAATCGAAGCGGGAGAACTCTGCGGCGGAGAGCTCCAGATAGTCCATTCCCATTACATCATCCTCCACATAGTAATCACGTGTCTCCCAACGATCTGCCGAGGAGCCGTTGTCATAGTGGCTGCGGATCCGGACCGAACTTCTGAAGTTGCGCTCCGAGGTGATCTCCCAGTAGCCGTCAACCACCTCCTCGCTTACGAGCGTCGACTCGGGAAGGGCCTCTCCGGGAAGGGCCTGGTCGGCGTAGTAGAAACGGTGGTCGATCCACGCCTCGGCCGAAAGGACACGCTGCACACGCCCCTTTTCGTCGAAGGTATAGGAGAAGTTGATCGTCTCTCCGTCGGAGTAGGCGCGGGCAATGAGGTTGCGGGTGTGAATCGCATCAAGACCGGCAATGGAGAGATCCTGGAACTCGGTGAAATTCAGATCGATCAGGCTAAACAGGTCGGCCCCGTGCCAGGTATTCTCGTAGTCGGTATACTCGAAGGTGATCTCCATCTCGCTGTCAATCATCACACGGGTCAGGTTGCCCTCCTGCCATTCGTAGCGGATATCGGTCGAGCCGTCCCAACTGTTTTCGTAGATCATCCGCGCGAGATGCCCCTCGTCGTTGTAGTAATAACGAGCGTTGGAGCCATCGGTGCTGCTCACCTCCGAGAGCAACCCTGCATCGTTGAGCTCGATGTAGAAGTTCTCGGTATAATCGCCGGAGTATCTCTTGGTGGCGATGATGTCGTTGCCGGAGGTGTAGTCGATCTCCGTGGAGCAGTTGATCTTATACCCCTCGAAGTCGGCATTGCTGCTCTCACACTCGGAGACCATCTTTGCACGTCCCTGCTCGTCGTAGCCGATGGCATAGCCGTAATACCGATAATGTACGGCGCGGGAGGCGGGAGAGGTGCCCGGCATATCCCCATAGGAGTCGGGATCCTGATTATAGACCAGCACCACGCGATCCTCGGGGGCTACATAGGGGAGTCGGCCCTGCTCGGGGTCGGGGGTCTGCTGCTCGGCACCTCGCTGGGTGATCTGAATCTCGATGGAGGCCTTGCCGCAGAGAATCCGGATCGTGGCTTTGCGACTACTCTCCGATTCGTTGGCCTTAAGGTTGATGTGGAGGGTGTAGGTGCCGGCCTGATCCCCGTGGTCGGGCGAGAGGGTGAGCCAGGAGGGAGTGGCACGACTCTCGGTTACGGTTGCACTCCAGGGGGCATTGGTGGTGAATACCAGATCGGCGGCCAGCGTCTGGTCGGCATCGAGCGTCTGGTTGAGCCGTGATACATAACTCTCATCCACGGAGATCTTCTCTGTGTCAGGGGTGTCGGGGGTCTCCGGCGAGGAGAAAGGATCCTCTCCACAGGCGGTGAAGAGTGATGCCGCCACGAAAAAGAGCATTAAAAAACGTTTCATAAGGTGTTTGGGTGTATGATTGCCGTCCGCCCTGCAACGGCGATAAACAAAAAAGAGAGCGCAGGGCCGAAAATCTCTTCAAAACGGGATTTTAGAAGCCTCACAGAGTGGAAGAAGCAAAAAATCCGGAAAAGATTTTGCGCTTTTGCAGAGACCGTTTCTTCAGACAAAGGTAGTAATAAATTGCCAAACGGCAACCCTTTTGAGGATAAAAAAGGGCAGATCTCGGATTATTTTGTATCTTTGCACCAAACAACAAGACGATGAAACGTTTTCTGATTCTCAACGGCCCCAATCTCAATCTGCAGGGGCAGCGCGACCGGGATGTCTATGGCACGGAGCGATTTGAGGAGTTGCTGCCCGTGTGGCAGCAGCAGCTGGCTCCCCATCAGGTCGATTATCGCCAGTCAAATGTCGAGGGGGAGTTGGTCGATATCCTCCACGCAGCCCGCGGCCGTTACGATGGTGTTGTGCTCAATGCAGGGGGGTATACCCATACCTCGGTGGCCTTGCGCGATGCGGTGGAGGCGGTGCAGATCCCGACCGTTGAGGTTCATATCTCCAACGTGGCGGCCCGTGAGGCCTTTCGTCACACGTCGCTCCTCACCCCTGTATGTCGAGGTGCGATCCTCGGACTGGGGCTTGATGGTTATCGACTTGCTTTGGAGGCCCTTGTGGCCCTGAAGGCCTAAAATCGAGACGAAATGGCCTCGGGTGGAGCTTTGCGACAGCAGGTCGCACAGGGGGTGGCGTGGAGCCTTGGCGAGAAGGCCGGCTCGATGCTTTTGCAGATGGGGGTCAGCATCCTCGTCGCACGCCTGCTGGCTCCCGAGGATTATGGCGTGATGGCCATCCTTACCGTTTTTGTTACTTTATCTCTGGTGGTGGTGGACAGTGGCTTCTCGCAGCTGCTGATTCGCAACGAACACCCCTCCGATGATGACTACCGCTCGGTCTTCTGCTTCAACCTTGTGGTGGCCCTTCTGCTCTATGGTTTGATGTGGCTTACCGCTCCGTTGCTGGCCCGTTTCTACGACCAGCCCCTCCTTCAACAGATTGCCCCCGTGCTCTTTCTGCTGCTACCGCTCAATGCCCTTTGCGTCATCCAGCAGACCCTCTTTGCCCGCCATTTCCGTTTCGACAAGCTCTCGCGCATTGTGCTGCTCTCCAACCTCTTTGGCGGAGTGGTGGCCGTAGGAATGGCTCTGGGCGGGTGTGGCGTTTGGAGTCTGGTGGGGCAGCGGCTGGGGGCGATGGGCTCCAAGGCGATGATGCTCTGGCTGGTGAGCGAGTGGCGACCTCGTGGCCGTTTTGATGGCAAGGCCCTTCGGCGGATGGCCCCCTACAGCCTGCGCCTGATGGTTACCGACCTGATCACCACCCTCTACAACAACATCTCGCAACTCTTTGTCGGGAAACTCTACTCCACCCAGCTCCTCGGCTACTACAACCAGGCCCAGAAACTCAAGGATATGCCCGTTACGGCCACCCTTCAGTCGGTGCAGCAGGTTACTTTCCCGGCCCTTTCGCAGCTCGGAGGCGACCCCGAAAAGTTCCGCGAGAGCTATCGCCAACTCCTCGCAATGGTGAGTTTTCTGCTCTTCCCGGTGATGGCGGGGTTGATTGCCGTTGCGCCCGATATGTTTGCCCTTCTGTTGGGTGAGAAGTGGATGCCGACGGTGCCCTATTTTGAGATTCTCTGCCTTTCGGGCCTCTTTATGCCCTTGGCGGCAATCGCCTATAATGTCCTGAAGGTGCGGAGCGATGGGCGCATCATCCTCCGCCTGGAGCTGCTTAAAAAGGGAATTATGACCCTCATTCTCATCCTCACCATCCCACAGGGGGTAACGGCCATTGCCTGGGGTGTGGTGGCGATGACGGCTGCCGAGTGGCTCCTGAACCTCGAGGCGGCGGGTCGCCTTTCGGGGCTTGGTTTTGGAGCCGTGGTGCGGAGTCTGCTGCCGGCCGCTCTCCTCTCGGGGATGATGTATGGGGTGGTGAAGTGCTTTGCCTGCCTCGTTGAACTCCCACTTCTGCTCGATCTGCCGGCCCAAATTCTCCTGGGGATACTCCTCTATGGAGGACTGGCCCTCCTCTTTCGCCCTGAAGCGGTCGCTATTGCTCACGATATGTGGCTCCGCCGCAAGGATAAGAGATAGAAAAGGCACCATTGAGGTGCCTTTTTGGTTTTGGAAGTTTAATCCGAGGTTTTGATGGGAAAACAAAAAAGCGACTGTTTTTCAGTCGCTTTGAAGCTCAATGTGGAGAATACGAGGCTCGAAGGCTTCGATTTATCGCAAGCCTCGCGGGGCGACCTTTGAAAGATTCGATTTGTCGAATCGATATCCGATATTTTCGCCCCGCAACTCCCTAAAAAGCTGAGTGCTCTTCTTGGGAGCAGCAACTCCCCGATTTCAATCGGGGATTGTTTTTGGAGATCTCCTCGAGCTTGCTCGTAGGGAGAGACCTCCAAAAACAAAAAAGCGACTGTTTTTCAGTCGCTTTGAAGCTCAATGTGGAGAATACGAGGCTCGAACTCGTGACCTCTTGCATGCCATGCAAGCGCTCTAGCCAACTGAGCTAATCCCCCATTTGCGGTTGCAAAGGTAGTCAAAACTTTTTAACCTGCAAATCTTTCGCCCACTTTTTTTGAAATTTTTATTTCCGAAAAATTTCCGTTTGGTCTTATCTTGTTGAGAATGAAATACTTATTCTCTTAAATGGATGACATCGTCAACACCCATATCCTGGTAGGTGGAGTTCAACTCCTCGTGGCGGTCGGAGATGACCAGCAGTTTGTCGCCCTGCAACAACTCGGTCTTGCCCTGGGGTACGAAGTAGTCGCCATCGCGGCAGATCAGCATCACCAACGTATTGTCGGGCAGCGAGATCTCTTTGAGCGTACTTCCCTTCTTGAGCATCGACTGGTTGACGGCTACCTCCGTAAAGGCGGAGTTGATCGAGTCGATTCGCTTGAGGTTGAAACTGTTTTCGCGCTCCTTGTAGGCCAGGCCCAACAAGTTGGCCATTCCGCTTACCGTGGTGCCTTGTACCAACAGCGAGAGGATGGTGATCAAATAGACGATGTTAAACATCAGGCGCGCCTCCTCGGTGGGGACACCGTTGAGCATCGGGTAGGTGGCGAAGATGATGGGCACAGCACCGCGAAGACCCACCCACGAGATGTAAAGACGAGCCTTGCCGGTAAACTTGCGGAAGGGGATCAGCGAGAGAAAGACAGCCGCCGGACGCGCCACAAACATCATAAAGGCTCCGATCAGCAATCCGGGGATGAGCACCCGGGGCTCGATGAGTTCCCAGGGATTGACCACCAGACCGAGGGTGAGGAACATCACGATCTGGAGCAGCCACTGGAAACCGTCGAAGAAGTTGGTCATCTCGTGTTTGTGTTCCAGCTTGAGGTTGCCGACCACCAATCCTGAGATGTAGACCGCCAGGTAACCGTTGCCGTGTACCAGCGAGGTGAAGGCAAACGACGAGAAGGCAAAGGCGAGCAACAAAACGGGGTAGAGGGCCGTGTTGGAGAGTTTGATGTGGTTAATGGTCCAGACCGTAAAACGGCCGATGAGGTAGCCCGAGAGGGTACCCATCAACATCTCGACCAGGAACATCAGCAGACCTGCTCCGATTGAGGTGGAGCCACCTCCCTGGGTGACGATGCTGATCAGCAGCACCGTGAGCATATAGGCCACGGGGTCGTTCGAACCACTCTCCAGCTCCAGAAGCGGTCGGAGGTTCTGTTGCAACCCCTGCTTTTTGGTACGAAGAATCGAAAAGACCGAGGCGGAGTCGGTCGAAGCCATCATCGAGGCCAGCAGCAGTGCCACGGCAAAGCTGATTTCGCGGTGGAAGCAGGGAACGATGAGGTAGATGAATCCGGAGACAAAGAGGGCTGTGAGAAGCACACCCACGGTCGCCAAGACAATACCCGGCCCGAGAACGGGACGGATTTGTGAAAATTTGGTCTCCATACCTCCCGTAAAGAGGATGATACAGAGGGCGATCATACCGATAAACTGGGTGGCTTCAAACGAGTTGAAGGAGATGATCTTGAGACCGCTGAAGAGCATACCCACGCCCAAGAAAAGGAGTAGCGAGGGGGCTCCGAGACGATAGGCCGCCTTACCGGCCATCACCGCAATAAAGAGAAGTACCGCTCCTACCAGTACAAAATTTTCGCTTCCAATCTCAATCATCGTTTCTATCCTTTCTTGTTACTAAAATAACCCAATTTACACTTTTAATTACACACACTTTCAGCCCGAAAGTCTCCCGGCTCCGCTCTCCACCCCGAATCTTTTCGATCGATTCGGCAGCTGTTACACGCTGAGTAGAAATTAGTTGCGGTGGAGTCGGAACTCATCCAGCGGACGATACTCCAACTCGATGTACTCGAAGGGCTGGCAGCCAAACCAGGAGCTTTCCTCCGAGGTGTAGAGGCCGACTGCCACTCCTGAAACGGAGGACTTGCCCGCCTCGCGCAGCGACTTCAGATCGCCTTTGCGACACCACTCCGTGACCCGTTTGGCCTCCTCGCGGGCGAAGTAGAGCTCCTCGAACTTTACATAGCGGCCCGTGCGCAGGTCGTAGGGGGTACCCTCCTTGTCCAGAGCCCGGATCGAGGCAAAGATGCCGCCACCGAGCAGCAGACACCAGCCCAACATATTGAGACCCAGGTACAGGCTGTCAATTTCGCGATTCACCAAAAAGTAGGTGAGGGCAAGGATGATGCCGCCGGCCAGGGCGCAGAGCAGGGGGTTGGCCACCGGCTTGCGGCGGCGTACAATCTCATCATTGGAAAGAGCGTAGAGCTTTTCGCTCATCATATTTTTATCCATTTTTTGTAGTCGTATTTAGCAGTTTTACACTTGGGAGCCCGAGCGGACACCCGTTTCGATCCGCACTTTTTCAAGCGGGGCGGGGTGGAGCGGGATCGCACCACCGAGGCAATCAGCTGTCGGCCGCCCTCCGAGAGGGGGCCTTGCAGGGAGCACCTCCGAGGAGGCCCTGCTGCTAAATACGCAGCCGATGAAGCAGCAACCGCCTGCGGGCGGGTGTCTCATCGGCAAAGAACGATAAAATATGACAACTTCCGATGGCGGAGAGCCAACTCCCCTCCGACTTTGAGCCGCAGGACAACGGGAGCTGTTTTACCTCATCCACCACACGGCGGAGGGTGCGCACCTGTTGCGATTCGGGGGTAGGCAGACGAAATGCCTGGGGAAGTCCCATCGTGGCCTGCTGCAACCCCTCGAGGGCCGAGTAGTGGCCTGCGGGGAGCTCATCGCAAGCCGAATCCCCCTCCCAAAGGGTCTGGGTGGCGGGTTGGCACAAAGACTCGTTGCCCAATTCGAAGAGGGGCACAAGGCTTAAAATGAGGATGAGTCGCAGCAAAAACACGGTCGTTTCTCTATCGGAAGATTTTTTCAGTGGACAAAGATAGCGAGAAAAGCAAAGAATTACAAGCTGAATTCTTCTTTTTCCTGGCTATTGGGGGATAAACAGGTAGGTAATGGTTCCTTTTTGACGATCGGGGGCCGAAGCGTCGATGTTGACCGTCGAGGAGCGGGCCGCCCGAAGGGCAATTTCACGCATATAGGCATCGCCACCCGAGAGGACTCGGGCCGAACTAACCTCGCCGTTGGGGCGCACCTCGATCTCGACGACCACCTCTCCGCCCCCCTCACACTGAAAGGCGGGGGTGATCAGGTTGCGGGCCGTACGCACGGGATCCTTCACATCGAGACGGACTGTCACATAACCGGCCACCTTCGTATCCTGTCGTCTTTTGTCGTCTCCGGAGCCGCTCTCACCCCCCTGGCGGATGGCATCGGCCTCGGCCAGCCCCTGTTCGTAGGCGGCTCGGTTGGCCCGCATCCGCTCGGCAGCAGCGGCAGCATCGGCATTGAGCTCCGAGGCGTGGTTGCCACGGTCGGTGCGGAGATTCTCGTTCAACACATTTTCGTTGGAGGTAACATTCTGTACCTTATCCCAGTCGAACTGCTCCTCCTGTTGGCGTTGGCGTACCTCCTCCTCCAGGCGGTCGCGTTCGGCCTCCAAATCGGCCAGGGTGTTGAGGTCGATATAGACCGTGGTCTGGGTGGCGCGGCCCCCCACCACAATCTTCGAACTGACAAAGGCGATGGCCAGCACCAGATAGACAATCAGCGTGACGCAGAGTCCCAGCCGGTGCTCATAGGCCCAAACGCCGGCATCCTGCTTCCGATTCTCGAAGGGGAGGCGCAGTCGCGGAGGCCTTTTGGGCGCATTATTGGGTTGTTGTGGTTGATTCGTGCTCATAATTTTGAGCAAAAGTACAATTTTTCGGTGAAAAATACCTATATTTGCCCTCAAATAAATTTTAATAGAACACTTATGTCGTTAAAACAACAAACGTTGAAGGCTCCCATTACCTTTTCGGGTAAGGGGCTTCACACCGGCCTGGAGGTGACGATGACGGTGAAACCCGCCGCCGAGAATACCGGTATCGTATTCCGTCGTGTCGATCTTCCCGAGGCCCCCGTGGTACCCGCCTCGTGTGACTACGTAACCGATACTTCCCGCGGTACGACCATCGAGAGTGGTACGGCCCGCGTATCCACTATCGAGCATATTATGTCGGCCCTTTGGACGCTGGGTGTAGATAATGCCGAGATCGAGATCAATGCCCCCGAGACCCCCATTATGGATGGTTCGGCCCGCGAGTATGCCGCCGCCATTGTGGAGACGGGCCTGGAGGAGCTCCCCGCTGAGCGTCAGTACTACCAGGTGACCGAGAAGATGGTCTATACCATTCCCGAAAAGGGGGTGGCCATCATCCTCTATCCCGATGACGAGTTCTCCGTCTCGCTGCACGTGGACTACAACTCGAAGGTGATCGGTAACCAGTACGCCACCTTCCTGCCCGGCGACGACTACGCCTCGAAGATTGCCCCCTGCCGTACGTTCGTCTTCCTCCACGAGCTGGAGCCGCTGATGAAGATGAACCTGATCAAGGGCGGTGATCTCGACAACGCTATTGTGGTGGTGGAGAATCCCGTCTCGGATGAGCAACTCGACCATCTGAAGCAGATCTTCAACAAGCAGGATATCGAGATTACGGGCGGCTATCTGAATAACCTGGAGCTCCGCTTCAACAACGAGCTGGCCCGCCATAAGCTGCTTGACCTGTTGGGAGACTTTGCCCTGCTGGGTCGCCGCATCAAGGGCCGCGTATGGGCTACCCGCCCCGGCCACTTCGCCAACACCGAATTTATGAAGCAGACCAAGCGCGCCATCCGCAAGGAGGGCGAGAAACCCCGCTTCAAGTATGATTGCCGCCGTCCGGCTCTCTACGACATCAACGCCATCCGCAAGATGTTGCCCCACCGTCCTCCCTTCCTGTTGGTGGATCGTATTTTCCACCTCGACGGAACCTCGGTGGCCGGTATCAAGAACGTAACGATGAACGAGCCCTTCTTCGTGGGTCACTTCCCCGAGGAGCCCGTGATGCCCGGTGTGCTGATCGTGGAGGCAATGGCCCAGTGTTCGGGTATCCTGGTGCTCGGCACGGTGCCCGATCCCGAGAACTACTCGACCTATTTTATGAAGATTGACGGCGTGAAGTTTAAGCGCAAGGTGGTGCCGGGCGACACGCTGCAGTTCGAGATCAACCTCCTGGAGCCGATCCGCCGCGGCGTAGCCCTCTGCGAGGGTAAGGCTTTCGTGGGTGAGACGCTTGCCTGTGAGGCGGTGATGATGGCCCAAATTGTCAAAAACAAGAAGTAACCAAACCTCAATACGACTATGATCAGTCCGTTAGCCTATGTGCATCCCGACGCCAAGTTGGGTCAGAATGTAACCGTGGAGCCCTTCGCCTACATTGCCGGCGATGTGGAGATCGGGGATGAGTGCTGGATCGGCCCCGGAGCCGTAATTCACGACGGAGCCCGTATCGGTAAGCGATGCAAGATTCACACGGCTGCCTCGATTGCCTGTCTGCCCCAGGATCTGAAGTTTGCAGGCGAAAAAACCACAGCCGTTATCGGCGACAACAACGACATCCGCGAATATGTGACCATCAGCCGCGGTACCGCCTCGACCGGTACGACCATCATCGGCAGCAACAACCTTCTGATGGCCTACGTGCACGTGGGTCACGACTGCGTGATCGGCAGCAACTGCGTGGTGGCCAACCGCGTATCCTTTGCCGGTGAGGTGCACGTTGATGATTGGGCCGTGATCGGCGGTCACGCCGCCATCCATCAGTGGACCCATATCGGTGCCCACGTGATGATTCAGGGTGGGGCCCTGCTGGGCAAGGATGTACCCCCCTACGTGATTGTTCGCAACGATACGCTCCGCTTTGCCGGTATCAACCGTGTCGGATTGAGCCGTCGTGGCTTTACCCACGAGCGCATTGCCGAGATTCACGAGGCCTGCCGCATCCTCTTC
The DNA here is from genome assembly GCA_045602705.1 of Alistipes sp. GTDB lineage: Bacteria > Bacteroidota > Bacteroidia > Bacteroidales > Rikenellaceae > Alistipes. The sequence goes on along the minus strand of JAZSCB010000004.1, from coordinate 261,664 downwards.
CAGAGCGGTCTGAACTATATCAACGGCTGCGAAGAGGTGGAGAAGCAGGTGCCCCAGAGTCCCGAGCGCGACTATCTGTTGGAGTTCATTCGCACCTCCCAGCGAGGCATCATCAAGCCTTACGCCTCCGAGCGCGAGTAGTTTGAACCTCCAAACACCGAAAAAGAGAGACGACGAGCCCAAACTCGTCGTTTTTCTTTGCTGAAAATTTGGCAGATAGGAGATTTCTTCCTATATTTGCACCGTAAACGAGAACGAGCGACGAGGGGACGATTAAAGTCCCCTCGTTTCGTAGGATATTCACCTCCGCTCGATACCTCGAATCCGCAGCACAAGACTATGATTGACACCAAGAAGATAGAGGAGATTGCGGCCCGCCATTTGGAGGGGTCGGATCGGTTTGTGGTGAGCTGCACGGCAACCCCCGCAAACGAAGTGGAACTTTTGATTGACAGCGACAGCTCGGTCTCCATTGACGACTGCATCGCCCTGAGTCGCGCCATCGAGGCCGAATTTGACCGCGACGTGGAGGATTTTGAGTTGATGGTGGCCTCGGCCGGCATCGGCTCCGAGCTCAAGCATATGCGCCAGTATCACAAGCTGGTGGGCAGTTCCGTAGAGGTGCTCCTCAAAAACGGCATCAAGGTTCTGGCCATCCTCGATGAGGTGACCGACGAGGCCATCACGTTGAGCTATGAGGAGAAACAGGTCGTGGAGGGCAAGAAGCGCAAGGAACTGGTCAAAGTGACCCGCACCTATGCCTTCGAGGAGATCAAGTACACGAAGGAGTATCTCGACTTCAAGTAGATGATCTTGAAGAGAAAAGTTGGAAAAACAAGATAAAATAAGATAGAAAAATGGACAATCTGAATCTGATCAGCAACTTTGCCGAGTTCAAAGAGCTGAAGAACATCGACAAGAGCACGATGATTGGTGTGCTGGAGGATGTATTCCGCCACGCCCTGGAGAAGCAGTATGGCACGGACGAGAACTTCGACGTGATTATCAACCCCGAGAAGGGTGACCTGGAGATTTGGCGCAACCGCACCGTGGTGGAGGATGACGCCGTGGAGGATCCCAACGCACAGATCGCCGTGTCGGAGGTGAAGAAGATTGATGAGACCTACGAGGTGGGTGATGAGTATGCCGACGAGATCAAGATGAATGCCTTTGGTCGTCGTGCCGTCCTCTCGCTGCGTCAGAATCTGGCTTCGCGCATCCTCGATCTGGAGAAGGCTAATCTCTACGAGAAGTATTCGCAGAAGGTGGGCGAGATCATTGCCGGTGAGGTTTATCAGGTATGGAAGAAGGAGGTGCTGATCCTCGATGATGACGAGAATGAGCTGATCCTCCCCAAGACGGAGCAGATCCCCAACGACTTCTACCGCAAGGGCGATACCATCAAGGCGATCGTGAAGTCGGTGGAGATGAACAACAACCAGCCCCGCATCATCCTCTCGCGTACGGCCAACCAGTTCCTGGAGCGTCTCTTCGAGCAGGAGGTTCCTGAGATCTACGACGGTCTGATCACCATCAAGCGCATTGCCCGTATCCCGGGTGAGCGTGCCAAGGTGGCCGTTGAATCCTACGACGAGCGTATTGATCCCGTAGGTGCCTGCGTGGGTATGAAAGGCTCGCGTATCTACACCATCGTTAAGGAGCTCCGCAACGAGAATATCGACGTGGTGAACTACTCGACCAACATCCAGCTGATGATTCAGCGTTCGCTCAATCCTGCCAAGATTTCGAGTATGACCATTGACGAGGAGACCAAGACGGCAGCTGTCTATCTGAAGCCCGACCAGGTCTCGCTGGCCATTGGTAAGGGCGGTTTGAACATCCGTCTTTCGAAAATGCTCACGGGTTATGACATCGATGTTTACCGCGAGGTTGAGGAGGAGGATGTGGCCCTCACGGAGTTCTCCGACGAGATCGAGAAGTGGATCATTGATGCCCTGAAGGCTGCCGGTTGCGATACGGCCAAGAGTGTGCTGGAGCTCCCCGTAGAGGAGGTGGCCCGTCGTGCCGACCTTGAGCTGGAGCAGGCCCAGCAGGTGATGGATATTCTGCAGGCCGAGTTCGAGTAACCGAGACAACCCACACAAGTCTACCAAAAACGAAAAAACAAGAAAAACAGAGGATATGAGTAATGAGAGAAAATTGAGGCTCATTCAGGTTGCCAAGGAGTTCAAGGTGGGGTTGAATACGCTGACGGACTTCCTGCAGAAGAAGGGCATCAAGAGTGACGGTTCGCCCAACTCGTTGGTCGAGCCCGAGGTCTATGCCGTTTTGGAGAAGGAGTTTGGCAGCAACCGTTCGTCGACGAGTGCCCGCGATTCGATTCGTGAGCGCATCTCGCAGAAGCAGACCACCGTCTCCATCGACCAGAGCAAGGAGCCCAAAAAGGAGGTACAGGAGGTGGTTGTCAAGAGCCACACCATCGACAATCGCGATCAGTTGCAGCAACCCAAGATTCTGGGCAAGATCGACCTTTCGCCCAAACCCAAGGTGCAGCCTGCTCCTGCTCCCCAGCCGGAGCCCAAACCGGAACCTAAGCCGGCTCCTGCTCCTCAGCCCGAGCCGAAACCCGAACCGAAGCCGGAGCCCAAACCTGCACCGGCTCCTGCTCCCGCTCCCAAAGAGGAGCCCAAGGAGGAGGTGAAGGATTCGACCTTCCGCCCCGAGGCAACCCTGCTGGCGGGCCCCAAGGTGCTCGGTACGATGGATGTGTCGGGTATGGTGCCGGGTGGCAAGCACAAGCGCAAGCGTCTGCAGAAGGAGAAGGTGGATGTGAACAAGGCCCAGCAGTCCCAGAAGGGTCAGGGTGGCCAGCAGAAGGGCCAGGGTGGTCAGAATAACCAGCCCAAGAACAACAATCAGCCCTCCAACCAGCCCAAGCCCGGTGAGGGTCGCAAGAACAAGAAGAAGAACAATGCACCGAAGCCCGTAGTTCGCCCCGAGGTGAGCGATGAGGAGGTTTCGAAGCAGGTAAAAGATACCCTGGCTCGTCTGACGGCCAAGGGTGCCAAGTCGAAGGGTGCCAAGTATCGCAAGGAGAAGCGTGAGCTTGTTGCCGAGCGTATGAACGAGGAGATGGAGCGTAACGAGATGGAGCGTTCCGTACTGAAGGTCACCGAATTCGTGACGGTCAGCGAGCTGGCCACGATGATGGATGTCTCGGTAACGGAGGTAATCTCGGCCTGTATGAACCTCGGCCTGATGGTGTCGATCAACCAGCGTCTGGATGCCGAGGCTCTGGTGGTGGTAGCCGAGGAGTTCGGCTTCACCGTGGAGTTTGTCTCGGTAGAGATCCAGGAGGCAATCTCCGATGAGGCTGACCAGGAGGAGGAGTTGGTTCCCCGTCCTCCCATCGTTACGGTGATGGGTCACGTGGACCACGGTAAGACCTCGCTGCTGGATAATATCCGTAAGACCAACGTCATTGAGGGTGAGGCCGGAGGTATCACGCAGCACATCGGTGCCTATAGCGTGGAACTCAACGGTCAGAAGATCACCTTCCTCGATACGCCGGGTCACGAGGCCTTTACCGCAATGCGTGCCCGTGGTGCCAAGATTACCGACGTGGCGATCATCATCGTGGCGGCTGACGACCACGTGATGCCCCAGACCACGGAGGCTATCAACCACGCCCAGGCCGCCGGTGTGCCGATGGTATTTGCCATCAATAAGATTGATAAACCCGCAGCCAACCCCGACCACATCAAGGAGCAGCTTGCCCAGATGAACTACCTGGTGGAGGATTGGGGCGGAAAGTACCAGTCGCAGGATGTATCGGCCAAGAAGGGTATGAACCTCGATAAGCTCCTTGAGAAGGTGCTGCTGGAGGCCGAGATGCTCGATTTGAAGGCCAATCCCAACCGCAAGGCGGTGGGTTCGGTCATCGAGTCGACCCTCGACAAGGGCCGCGGTTATGTGGCCACCATCATCGTACAGAACGGTACGTTGCGCGTGGGCGATGTGATCCTTTCGGGTATCTACACGGGCCGCGTGAAGGCGATGTTCGATGAGAATGGTAAGAAGGTGCTTGAGGCTGGTCCCTCGACTCCCGTACAGGTGCTGGGTTTGAATGGTGCTCCCCAGGCCGGTGATACCTTCAACGTGATGGAGGATGACCGCTCGGCCCGTGAGATCGCCAACAAGCGTGAGCAGTTGCAGCGTATGCAGGGTATTATGACCCAGAAGCACGTGACGCTCGACGAGATTGGTCGCCGTATCGCCATCGGCTCCTTCAAGGAGCTTAACATCATCGTCAAGGGTGATGTGGATGGCTCGATCGAGGCAATGTCGGGCTCGCTGATCAAACTCTCGAAGGAGAGCGTACAGGTGAACGTGATCCACTCGGCCGTAGGTCAGATCTCGGAGTCCGACGTTCTGCTGGCTGCCGCCTCGAATGCCATCATCGTCGGCTTCCAGGTGCGTCCCTCGGCCTCGGCCCGTAAGCTTGCCGAGAAGGAGGAGATCGAGATTCGTCTCTACTCGATCATCTACGATGCCATCAACGATATCAAGGATGCCATCGAGGGTATGTTGGAGCCTGTGATGAAGGAGGAGATTGTCTGCTCGGTGGAGGTTTTGGAGACCTTCAAGATCTCGAAGGTGGGCGTTGTGGCCGGTTGTGTGGTGCGCGAGGGTAAGCTCCAGCGCAATACGCCGATCCGCGTCATCCGCGATGGTATCGTCATCTACACCGGAAAGCTCGGCTCGTTGCGTCGTTTCAAGGACGATGTGAAGGAGGTGACCAACGGTATGGACTGTGGTCTGAACATCGAGTCCTACAACGACATCAAGGTGGGCGACATCGTGGAGGGTTACGAGCAGGTAGCCGTCAAGCAGAGGTAATGACAAAGAAACCAAACAGCAAACTAACCAAAAAATAACCCATTCATTGTTATGATGAACAAGCAGATTAAGTTTACGACCCCCGAGGAGGCCGTAAAGGTAATTAAGTCGGGTGATCACATTCACCTGAGTTCGGTGGCTTCGGCTCCCCAGTGCCTCATCAAGGCGATGTGCGAGCGCGGCCGCAACGGCGAGTTGAAGGATGTCCACATCCACCACCTCCACACCGAGGGTCCCGCCCCCTATTCGGAGCCCGAGTTCTCGGGTATCTTCCAGCTCGACTCCTTCTTCGTGGGAGGTAACGTGCGTAAGACGACCCAGGCCGGTTATGCCGACTATATTCCCATCTTCCTCTCGGAGACCCAGCGTCTCTATCGTTCGGGTGCTGTCCCCTGTAACGTGGCAATGATCCAGGTTTCGACCCCCGATAAGCACGGCTACGTTTCGCTCGGCACCTCGGTAGATGCTACCCTGGCCGCTGTGGAGACTGCTCAGTACGTAATCGCTGTGGTAAACCGCCACGTGCCCCGTTCGTTTGGTGATGCAATGATTCACCTCTCGAACATCGACCTCTTCGTGGAGGATGACACCCCGTTGGAGGAGGCTCACTTCACCGAGCCCAACGAGGTGGAGGTGAAGATCGGTAAGCACTGTGCTGCCCTGATCGAGGATGGAGCCACCCTGCAGATGGGTATCGGTGCCATTCCCAATGCCGTGCTGGCCCAGCTCGGTGGCCACAAGAACCTCGGTATCCACACCGAGATGTTCGCTGATGGTGTGCTGCCCCTCGTGGAGAAGGGCGTGATCAACGGTGCCGCCAAGAACATCGACAAGGGTAAGATGGTATCGACCTTCCTGATGGGTTCGCAGCGCGTGTACGACTTCATCGACGACAACCCGGGCGTATTGATGATGGACGTAGGCTACACCAATGATCCCTTCATCATCGCCAAGAACGACCGCGTAACGGCTATCAACTCGGCTCTGCAGATCGACCTTACGGGTCAGGTTTGCGCCGACTCGCTCGGTACCAAGTTCTACTCGGGCGTAGGTGGTCAGATCGACTTCGTCTATGGTGCTTCGCTCTCGAAGGGCGGTAAGGCCATCATCGCTATGCCCTCGATCACCAACAAGGGTATCTCGAAGATTGCTCCCATCCTCACCCCTGGTGCCGGTGTTGTTACCACCCGTAACCACATCCACTGGTTTGTGACCGAGCACGGTGCTGTCGATCTCTATGGTAAGAGCCTCCAGGAGCGTGCCCGTCTGATCATCTCCGTGGCCGATCCTTCGGCCCAGGAGGAGCTCGATCGCGCTGCTTTTGAGCGTTTCGGTGAGCACCACCACTACATCAAGTCCTATATGGCCAAGTAGTTGGGTGTGATGGGCGGTCGGTTGTGACCGCTAACCCTGAAAATCAACGATGGGCGGTACGAGCGTACTGCCCATCGTCGTTTTATGAGCGATTGCTCTTTTTGAGGAGCCGGCCTTTCTGAAAATGTGAAAATTGAGCAATGAAAATTGATAATTTTTCCTGGTCTTTTTGCGCTCTTTCGACTATCTTTGTAGAAACGACAAAATTTTACTGCGATGAAGAACTTTTTACCCCTTTTGGCTCTCCTGCTGGTGGCCTGCGGTGACGAGAAGGAACCACTGATGCAGCCCGAGCCCGAACAGGAGATCTGGTGTGACATCTCAACCCCCGTGGAGGGTATGCGCCTGGAGCGCAACGAGCCCCTCGAGATCCACTATGAGGGAGCTGTCAACTTGGGCGAGGTGGCGCGTGCCGAGCTGCGGGTGGGAGACAAAGCGATTTCCCAGACCATTGCAGCAGCCGAGTTCTCAAAGTATTACACCCACACCTTTGAGACTGCAACGCCCGATGGTGATGTGTTGATCACTCTGATTGTTGAGAGCGATCAAGGACTCAAGGCCGAGGCTCGCCGCCGTATTGAACTCTATACCGAGCAGAAGCCCAATCCCGAACCTGACCCCGAACCTGACCCTGAACCTGACCCTGAACCGGAACCCGACCCTGAACCGGAACCGGAACCGAGTGGTGAGGAGGAGATTGATCCCGTTCCCGGGAGTGATTTTGGTGAATTTTAATTCGAAACAGGATGAAACGAGGATACGGATTGGCTCTTGCAGCTCTCTTGTGGGGAGCTGGGGCCTGTACAAATGAAGAGATAAAGGAGGAGGCTCTTCGGCCGTGTGGCGAGGGGTTGATCGAGGTGGAGATTGAAGGGGTGGAGGAGAGCCGAGCCCTCTTTGGCGAGCAGGATGCAACGGGAGACTGGCACCTTGCCTACTCACCCGATGATAAGATGCTCCTTTGGGAGGTGGCGGAGGTTACCTCGCGTGGCTATCGCTACCTGCGTACCTGGCAGCCCGCACAGGCCAACCTCTCCGAGGATGGACTCTCGGCCGCCTTTACCTATGCGGTGCCCACCCCTTATGGAGTGGGGGAGAGTTACCCGGAGACGAGCAACTACACCATCGAGCGAGTCTATTATACGGGTATTCTGCCTCGTGAGGCCTTTGCGGGCTTCTGGGCCAACTATCCTGTGAATGATGTTGATCCCACCCTGACGGAGGCCTCCGAGGGCTTCCTGCGCCTCGATGTGCCGCGGGAGCAGACTCCGACAGCGACTTCGCCCGATCCGAAGGCGATTCTACTGCGGGCGGCCGATCGCGAGCTCCCCGAAGATGGGGTGGTAAGAAGCCGCTTCAGCCATCTGCTGGCCTATATGAAGATTACGGTCAAAGGACTTCCTGCGGGGTATGACTTCCAACAACTGCAGATCGGAGGCGACTCGCGAATCTCCTTTGCCAACGATTGGAACGCCTCGGACAAATATTGCAAATACAGCCTGGAGGATGGTTTTGCCGCCACTTCACGGGGTACGACACTGATTCTCCACACGGCTGATCTGGAACCCGATGCCGAGGGAAACTATACGGTTTGGGCCGCTTGCAAACCCTTTACGGGGAGCGGAGAGGCGACCCCTGCCTTCACCCCCTACTCCTCGGCGAATCAGCATATCGAGAGCAAACTGGTGACCGTGACCCGTACGGGCAAGAGTTCGGATGGCGGACGTGCCATCGCTCTGGAGGCGGGTCGCGTGGCGATCTTTACCCTCAACTATGGCTACGGAAACGATCTGACGGCCCCTGAACTATCTGCTTCGAGCGAAAATGTCGATGCCGAGCGTTCGCGTCTGATCTTCTCCTGGCCGACTGTAGGTGGTGCCGACCACTACTGTTACACGATTGATGGGGGCGAGGTGCAACAGACGACTGCCTGCTCGGTGGAGCTGGAGGTGGCCCCCTCGACCCCTGTACGTTTTGCGGTGAAGGCCTGTCCGACCGAAGAGAGCGGCTATGTGGAGTCGGGGTGGAGTGAGATCTCCATCACGGCAGAGCCCTATCGCCGTCAGCTGGTAATGAGTGAGATTGACGAGGGTGATGTCCTCTCCTACCAGGCAACTCTCCTTTGGCAGCCCGTGGAGGGGGCAGCCGGCTTCAGTTATAAAATAGGTGCGGATGGTGCCGAGGTGAAGATTGGCAATGTGACGACTTATACCTTCACCGATCTGCAGTCCGAGAGCTACTACTCGATCTTCCTGCGGGCCCTGGCAGCCGATGATTCGGCCGAATATCGCCACTCGGAGTGGGTCGAGAAGTTGATCCTGACCTCGCCCAAAGAGCCTTTGCAGATGGGCCCTGTAACGATTGCTGCAGTGAGTGAACGCACCGTGACCGCTATCTGGGAGCCGATAGAGGGGGCTGTTGGTTACCTCTATCGCCTGAACAACGGCATTGAAGAGGAGGCTGTCAGCGGTCAACCCATTACGGGACTGACGGCAGCGACTGCCTATACCTTACAGATTCGAGCTTTGGCCGCCGTGGCCTCCGATTGGAGTGACTCCGACTGGAGTGAGGCGGTGAGCTTCACCACGCCGGAGGCCGCCGGCCCCCTCTTTGCCTGGGGCTCCGAGGAGTTTGCCGCCTGGGCCCTCGAGCTGGGGACGACAACCCTCAATGCCGACGGCTCCTATGCCGGTTTGGGATATTGCCTCGGATCGGGCAAAGGGTATGAATTTGTGACCGAGGATTCGACGACCTATCTCAAGTCGCTCGGCTCGGCCGACAAGGGAAAGAACTACCTCTACTTCTCGGTGGAGGGTAAGGGTCGTCTGATTGTTCGGGGTTACAACAACAAGACGAAGGATAAGACGATGCGCATAATGCTCAACAAGGAGACGCTGGGGGAGGATATCTCCTTGACAGCCAAGAGTGACTATACCATCACGCTCGATATCTCCGCTTCACCTGGAGATCAGGTGATGATTGCTCCGCGTGATTCTGATATCTTTATCTACTCCATCGCCTGGGAGGCGGAGTAGGGGAGCTCCATCAAACAGCAAGGGCCGGAAGTTTTCGCTTCCGGCCCTTGCTGTTTTTCCTTATTCCCTACTCATCGAGGTATCCCTCCAGCACCAGCTGCTGACGGATGCGTACCCAGTCAGCCACGGGGCGGATGGAACTCTCCACAATCTTGAGCGGGCAACCCAGGTTGCTGTCGTCAATATAGAGGTTGGCATAGACCTTGGACGACTTGGTCCAACTGCCCTGCTCGGGATTCTCATTTATGGCCCAAAGCGGAATCTTATGGTCGGCAAACCACTGCTTGGCACGCTCTAAAAGAGCTCCGCTTCGCATCGTGAGCAGAATCAGACGATTGTCGTTGGCGATCAGCTCCTTCAACACCTCCACGGCACCGGCATCTTCGCCGATGTAGGGGTATTCGTGGGTCACGACCGTACCATCGAAATCTACCGCAATGATATTTCCGCGAATCGCCATTCTTTATGCTTTCTGTTTCTTGGATTTGAACAAGCCGCCCTTCTTCTCCTTTTCGGCACTCTCGTCCTCGCCGTATCCGTACCCGTACCCGTATCCATAGCCGTAACCATACCCATATCCGTAGCCATATCCATAGCCTGTGCGCTTGGTCGTTACGCCATTGAGCACCATACACATATTGTGGAATTTCTTCTCCTGGTAGAATCGCTCGATGTCGGGCAGCTGGCGGCGATCCAGCAGACCTTCACGCAGTACATAGATGGTCAGGTCGCAGAGACGATCGACAATCATCGCATCGGCTACCACCAGGGCGGGAACACTGTCGAGAATGATGTAGTCGTAGCGGTTACGCAGCTCCTTGATCAGCTGATCCAAACGCTCAGAAAGCAACATCTCGGCCGGGTTGGGAGGCTGTACGCCGGCGTAGAGCACGTCGAGGTTCTCGTTGGTCTTGGTCGTGAGAATCACATCCTCGATCTGTTTGGTCGTGCCGCTCATATAGGAGGTTAGACCGCGCGTATCCTTGCCGTGTCCCATAATCTTTGAGAGCGAACGGCGGCGTAGATCGACATCGATCAGCAGGGTCTTTTTGCCGGCCAGAGCCATCGTCAGGGCGAGGTTTGTGGCTACAAAGGTCTTACCGGCGTGCGGATTCGACGAGGTGACCATCACCACCTTCATCTCCTGCTCGCTGTTCACGTTCATAAAGGTCATATTGGTACGCAGGATGCGGAAGGCCTCCGAGACGGAGTCGCGTCCGTTTTCGCGTACCACCACGCCTCGATTGCTCTGTCCCGTATGCTCGGGAATCTCACCCAGGAAGGGGATGCTGACGCGCCCCTCGATATCCTTGCGACTGCGAATCGTGGTGTCAAGTACCTCCAGAAGGTAGATGATGGCGAAGGGGATGCCCAAACCGAAGAGCAGGGCGATAAGCTTCACCTGTAACGACTTGGGGTAGATGGGAGCACCACTGCCGCTGGCCAGGTCGATGATGCGGGCATTGTTTTCGATAACGGCCAGAGCCAACTCGTTCTCCTCGCGTTTCTGCAGCAGATAGAGATAGAGCTCCTCCTTGACCTGCTGCTGGCGCACACTACTCAGAATTTCGGTCTCCTGGGCCGAGGCATTCTGGATGCGGACATTGGCGACATACTCCTCCTTACGCAGCGAGCGTGACTGAATCTCCAAGGCGTCGATGTGGGAGTTGATCGAGGCCAGGATCGAGTTGCGGCTGGCGATGATGGAGTTGTTGAGGCTCAAGAGGGTGGGGTTGTTGGCCGAACTCTCGGCACTGAGCTTGTTGCGCATCAGTACCATCTGGTTGTATTCGTTGATCTGGCTGGCAATCACCGGGTTGATCATCGCCGCCGAGGCGGGCAGCAGATCCGACTTCTTGTTTTCATCGGCCAAAAACTCCTGAATATAACGGGCCATTGTGATCTGGTTCTCGATCTCAAGGCTCTCGCTCTTATATTTCGAGCTCTCGCCCATCAGTCGCTGGGCCTCGGAACTCAAATCGTAGACGTTGTTGCTGCGCTTGATATCGCGAATCTCCTGGTCCACATCTCCCAGCTCCTGGCTGATGATGGCCAGACGGTCGTTGATGAAGTCGGCCGTCAGACGTGCCATTGCCCGCTTCTCCTCCACGGCGTCGTCGTTGTAGACGTCAATGAGTGTATTGATGATATCTTCGGCACGCTGCGGAATGGCATCACGCATCGAGATCGAAACAATTGAGGTCGATTTATTGATCACCTCACAATTCAAGGCTCCGCGATAGGTGGCTGCTGCCGCTGCGACAGGCCACTTCGAGACGTAGATTTCACGATTTCGGTACTCGGGAGTGAGGTAGAAGGTGGGGGTAATGACGATGTTGCCCACAGGGGAGGTGACGGTATCTCCCAAGCGTACCAGGAGCTCCTGTTCGCTCTCCTCGGGCGAGATGCCGCTGCGGCTGAAGCTGCTCAGGCGCACCTGCTTGCCGTCCTCCAGCACGATGGCCGTGAAGCCGAGCCCCTCGAACTCGTTGCTGTTGATGAACTGTACGTCGATGGGGGTCTGCTTGTAGAGAGGTACGGTACGCAACCCGCTGCGGGTCGAGTAGTTGGTCTCCAGATTGAGTTTGCGTACCACCTCTGCCATCAGGCGGCGCGATTGCAGGGTGAAGATCTCGTTATCCACATTGTGACGCTGCATCACACCCGTCACATCGCGAAAGGCGGCCATATCGGTATAGCCACCCTTGCGGGGGTCCTTGACCAGAATGGTGGCCGTGCGGCTGTAGATGGGCTGCGTGCGTGCCAGATAGAAGTAGGCAGCCCCCAGACAGAGGGCAACCGAGATGACAAACCAATACCAGTTGGCCAGCATCAGTTTCAATACATCACTGATCGAGAAAGCGGTTGTCTCGGACTCGTTGTTGGCGGTTAAATTCTGCTTCTGCAAATTCTGTTCGGCCATAATCTTCAGTTTTTGGCGGTACGAGGTAGGGATGAGGTGTTTATTTCAGCAGACTCCAAATGGAAATACCCATTGTGGCAACGGAGAGAATCGTGCTGACAAGCCCGACATAGAAGGAGCGATCCTGGCTGTAGCCGCCGCTCTTGGCCTTGTACTTGTTGGGCTTGACATAGACGATGTCGTTCTGCTGCAGATAGTAGTAGGGCGAGTCGAAGATCTCTTTCGAGGTGAGATCCAACTCGGCATAGGTGCGCTTGCCATTCTCCTCACGAATGACCAAGACATCCTCGCGCTGGCCGTAGATGGTCAGATCGCCTGCCATTGCCACGGCATCCATCAGCGAGAGGCGGTTGTTGCGGATTTCGTAACGGCCCGGCGTACCCACCTCGCCCAGCACCGAGAAGGTCATATCGACAAACTCGATGTTCACCTTCGGATCGCTCAAATAGCCACCCTCGATGATGCGGTTGGCAATTTCGGTAGCCACCTCCGAGCGAGTCTTGCCGGCGCAGTAGATTTGGCCGATGATGGGCATATCAAGCATTCCGAACTCGTCAATGGTACGTACCTGCATCGAGTTGCCGGAGTTGTTCTGGCTGTTGACGCCGCTGATGGAGGTACCGGTCAGCGAGTTGTAGGAGGAGTAGGTATTGAAGGGGGCTGCCAGCTCGGGGTATTGGCTGTTGACCACCACGGTGATACGATCCAGCGGCTTGAGGCGGATCTGGTAGGTGTTGCTGATCTTGTCCACATCGCTCGGAGTGAGATCTTGGAGGTAGAGGGCACGCTCCTGCACGGCACACGACGCGGTGAGCCAGGCGGCCAAGAGAATAAAGAGAAAATGTTTCATAGATTGATCTTTTTCTTCGGTTTTTCCTCGATCTTCTCCCTTTGGGAGGGAAAAATCGAAACTCGCCAACAAAGTTACGAAAAAAAACGCGTAACCGACAAACAGTTACGCGAAAAAATGAGGAGCCATTCGGCCCTTTTTATGCCGATTATTTGCCTTCAAGCCACTCCAAAAAGTCGGCGATGCGGAAACGACTTACGAAGGAGTCGAATTCGGGCTTGGGTTGCAAGCTGATTTTCAGTCGGTTATTGACGTGTTTCGAGATGCTTTCAATGGCATCGATGGCCACAATCTGGCTACGCGAGATGCGGAAGAAACGTTTGGGATCAACGGCCTCCTGCACGGCGTCGAGCGTCAGGTCGAGGATGTGTCGTTTTCCCTCTCGCGTGATGGCGTAGGTGCTCTTGTCCTCGGCGTAGATGTAGGCAATCTCATCGGTTTTGAGCAGCAGGATGCGGTCGCCGAGGCGAATCACAAACCGGCTCTTGTAGTGGGTTGAACTCTCCCCGAGGGCCTTTCGCAGAGCCGCTACATCGAAGTTGGCCGGTTGTTGCATCTTGCGACAGCGGGTGAGGGTAGCGCGCAACTCCTCCGGATCGATCGGCTTGAGCAGGTAGTCGATGCAGTTGATCTTGAAGGCCTGGATGGCATAGGTGTCATAGGCCGTGGTGATGATAATCTTGGCATCGGTCTGTACCTGGTCGAAGATGTCGAAACACATTCCATCCGAGAGCTCCACGTCCAGAAAGATCAGATCGACCCGATTCTCCGGATTCTTGAGCCACTCAATGGCCCCTTTGACAGAGCCGATCATCCCCACAATCTCCAGATCGCTAAACTGTTTGGTGATCAGATTTCGCAGGTTGTTCTGCGTCAGAAGTTCGTCTTCTACGATGAGTGTTTTCATTGTTTTGCCGCTTTAATAAGGGGTAATTCGACACGGAAAAGGTGCTCACTCTGCTCCACCACAATCTCGCGGTGAGCAATGTCGAGGTATTGCAACGAGAGGTTCTTCAATCCCAACTGGGTGGAGGTGGTGCGACGACTCATACGGGGCTGTACGTTGTTCTCCACGACCAACTTATCTCCATTGATTTTCAGCGATATGCGCAATGGTTGCTCGCTGCTTACAATATTGTGCTTGGTGGCATTTTCGATCAAAAGTTGCACGGCGCAGGGGGGTACTTGACAGCCGAGTACCGAAGCGGGAATATCTCGCTCGATCTCTAATCCGTCGGTGAAACGCTCCTTGATCAGGTTAATGTACATATCGGCAAACTCCATCTCTTCGCGCAATGAGACCAGTACCTCCTCCTCGTTGCGGAGCATATAGCGGTAGAGACCCGCCAATTTGCGGATGAAGCTGCTGGCCCGTTCACGCTCCCCCTCCTGAACCAGAATGTCGAGGATGTTGAGCGAGTTGAAGAGAAAGTGGGGGTTGATCTGCTGCTTGAAGCGGCTGTATTGCCATTGAGCCTGACGCAGACGTTGCCGTTCATCGCGCAGTTCGCGCTGCACGCTGAAAAAGTAGTGAATCAAAAAGAGGAGGGCGTAGGCCACGATCGAGATGAGCAGCACACTGACAAAGAGACGCAGGATGTGCTCCGAGGTGAGGGTCGTACCCCCTCCCGGGGTGAGTCCGAAGAGTCCGTAGAGGGTGGTGACGAAGCTGGTCGCCAGGATCGAGAGCATCATCCACAACGGGTGGTGCCAATGTTTACGAATGCGGTGGCGGTTGCTAATGTAGAGCTGTACGGCAATCAGGTTGCTGCAGATCAGAAGCAGCACAGCCAGCGTGTTCGAGAAGAGTTTCCCCAACTCGGGATAGAGACTCTCTTGTTCTCCGTATAAGTGGCGGATTATCAGGATGTAACCAATTCGAATCAACAGGATGAGAGCGGCCGAAAAGATGATGTAGGCAACGGGAAATCCTCGCGTTGAATCGGCCTCCCGAGGAGCACGGTTTCGGACAAAGAGCCAGATGCTCCATCCGATCAGCTCGGTGACCAGAAAGGTGGTGATGGCCGGAGCCCAGAGGTCGCTACGCAGAACCACGCGAAGGGCCAGGCCACCATAGCCGCCCGCCAAAAATCCCACAAAACTGGCAATGAGGATAAGCACCGCCGATAACTCCACCTGAAGGCGGTAGCGAATTGAAAGAATGGCCACCATCGAAATGGTGAGCAGGGTGAGTGGCACGTCATCATAGTAGTTCAGGGCGCGACTCACCACGGCCACCACGGCGTGCGCCAATGCGAAGAGATGAATGATCGCATAGGCCGGCATCGTGCGGCGTCGAAAGTTGGTTGTCTCTTTGGTCTGCAACATCTGACCAAAGATAGAGAAAAAAAATGAAAAATTGCCGGTTAGATAGGAAAATTTTTCAAAAACTCCACTTTGCCTCCACTTTTCTTCGATTTTTCGCATTCGTTCAGCCTCAAAAATGAGCAATTCATCCGTTTTTATTAGCATTTCGTCGCGCGCGTGTTGTGTAAGAGAAAAAAAATTTTAATATTTGTAGGACTGAAACCGTGGATTTTTAATTTTTAAGAATTTTTAATAAAAATGCAAAAACCTAACTTGACTTTTTGGCAGATGTGGAATCTGAGTTTCGGATTCTTCGGAGTGCAGATTGCCTATGCGCTGCAGAGTGCCAACATCAGCCGTATTTTCGCTACGCTCGGTGCCGATCCGCACGACTTGAGCTACTTTTGGATTTTGCCCCCGTTGATGGGTATGATCGTTCAGCCGCTAGTGGGTACCTGGAGCGACAAGACCTGGTGCCGCTGGGGCCGCCGTAAGCCCTACCTCTATGTGGGAGCCCTGGTAGCCATTGTGGTGATGGCTCTGTTGCCGAATGCCGGTTCGCTCAACCTGACGGTAAAGGCGGCGATGTCCTTCGGCCTGGTGATGCTGATGTTGCTCGACACCTCGATCAATATGGCGATGCAGCCCTTCAAGATGATGGTGGGCGATATGGTAAACGAGGAGCAGAAGGCCAAGGCCTACTCGATCCAGAGCCTGCTCTGCAATGCCGGTTCGCTGGTGGGTTACCTCTTCCCCTACCTCTTCACCTGGATCGGTATCAAGAGCATTGCTCCCGAGGGAGTGATTCCCGACTCGGTGATCTACTCCTTCTATGCCGGTGCCGCCATCCTGATTCTCTGCGTTCTCTTCACCGGTTTCAAGGTGAAGGAGATGCCTCCCCAGGAGTATGCCAAGTATCAGACTCCCGTCAAGGAGGACGAGGAGAAGCCCGGTATGATCCAGTTGCTCATCAAGGCTCCCAAGGCCTTCTGGCAGATCGGCCTGGTGCAGTTCTTCTGCTGGATGGGTTTCCTCTATATGTGGACCTACACAAATGGTGCCATCGCCTTCAACGTGTGGGATATTGATCCCAGCCTCCCCGGTGCAACCGCAACCCCGGGCTTCCAGGCTGCCGGTGACTGGGTGGGTGTCCTCTTTGCCGTGCAGGCCGTAGGTTCGATTCTCTGGGCTATGGTGCTTACGGAGTTCAAGCGTGTCAAGCTGGGCTATTCGTTGAGCCTTGTGCTCGGTGGTCTGGGCTTCGTGATGACCTACTTTGTACACGACCAGTACCTGATGTTCATTCCCTTCCTGCTGATTGGTTGTGGTTGGGCTGCGATGCTCTCAATGCCCTTTGCCCTGCTGACCAACGCCCTCACGGGCAGCAGTTCGATGGGTGCCTACCTGGGTCTGTTCAACTGTACGATCTGTCTGCCGCAGATTGTCGCTTCGCTGCTGGGCGGTGTGATTCTCTCGCTGGTGGGTGGTATGCAGAGCCTGATGCTGGTAGTGGCCGGAGTCTGCCTCCTGTTGGGTGCCGTAGCGGTATTTATCATCCGGGAGAAGCGTGCTTAACGGCTGCTTACCTATGTTTAATAAGGAGACGATTCGATAAGACGAAAAATTATCCTTCAAATATCAACTAACTAATTATTAACTAACACGAACAAGCTTTTATGAAAAGATTTTTGGCTTTGTGTTTGGGTATGATGCTCATTGGGCTGATTACTCCGCACGTTGCGTGGGCCCAGAAGGGCACATACAAGGTGCAGGGCGTCGTGGTGGACAACACCGGACTGCCCGTCATTGGTGCGACTGTTCTGGAGAAGGGCACGACCAATGGTATTTCGACCGGTTTGGACGGTGACTACACCCTGATGGTGCAGAACGCCCAGTCGGTGATTGAGATCTCCTACATCGGTTACAAGTCGGTAGAGTTGGTAGCCGGTTCGGAGCTTCTGAAGAACGTGGTTCTTGAGGAGGATCTCCAGACTCTTGATGAGGTGGTGGTTATCGGTTATGGTACGGTGAAGAAGGACGATATGACCGGTTCGGTTGTCGCCATCAAGGCCGAGGAGATGAACCGCGGTGCCGTGGTATCGACCCAGGATATGCTCCAGGGTAAGGTTCCGGGTCTGCAGGTGATCCCCGGTGATGGTGGTCCCAACTCGTCGGCTACGATCCGTATTCGTGGTGCAGCTTCGCTGAACGCTTCGAACGATCCTCTGATCGTGATCGACGGTGTGCCCATCGCTTCGAATGCAGGTGCCGGTATGAGCAACCCGCTTTCGCTGGTAAACTCGAACGATATCGAGTCGTTTACGGTGTTGAAGGATGCATCGGCAGCGGCTATCTATGGTTCGCGTGCATCGAATGGTGTGATCATCATCACCACCAAGAAGGGTAAGGGCAACAAGCTCAACGTATCGTACAACGGTTCGGTTTCGGTATCGCAGAATTCGGATACGATGCCCGTGATGTCGCCCGAGCAGTTCCGTGAGTATGCCGAGACGCTGCCCAACGCCGGTCAGATCAAGTCGCTGATGGGTGACTACAACACCGATTGGCAGTCGATGATCTTCCGCACGGCTATCTCGCACGACCACAACGTGAGCCTCTATGGCAACTACAACGACGTATTGCCTTACCGTGCATCGGTAGGTTACACCGGTCAGCAGGGTACCCTGGAGACCTCGAAGTACGACCGTGCCACGATTGACTTGAGCCTGGCTCCCAAGTTCTTCGACAAGCACCTCACCCTCGCCGTAAATGCTAAGGGTGTTTACACCCACCAGAACTATGCTGACAGTGGTGCTGTGGGTGCTGCTGCTTTCTACAACCCCACGCAGCCTCCCTACTGGTACAATGAGGATGGTTCGATCGACACCACCACCACCAACGGTTACTGGAACCTCGGTGATGGCCGCGGTGAGAACTTCCAGCCCAACAACCTGGTAGATACGAGCCCGCTGTCGCGTCTGTATGACGTAGTGAACTACTCGGATGTATTCCGTGTGGTAGGTAATGTTTCGCTGGACTATAAGGTACACGGTCTGGAGGCTCTGCGCTTCAACCTGAACGCCGGTATGGACTGGTCGAAGGGTAACACCTACTTCGAGAACCGTCCCGGTTCGTTCCAGGCTCACGAGGATCTGGACTATCCCCGCTGGGGTCAGCACTCGGAGTCGATGGCTCTGCGCCGCAACCACGTGCTCGACTTCTATGCCAACTACAATGAGACCTGGGGCATCCACAACCTGGATGCGATGGTAGGTTACTCGTGGCAGCACTTCTATCAGTCGGATCGCAGCCTCTCCTTCTCGAATGAGACCGGTGAGCGCAGCCCCAAGAGTGAGGGTCTGCACTACCAGGAGGAGAGCTTCCTCGTATCGTTCTACGGTCGTATCAACTACTCGATCGACTCGCGCTACCTCTTCACCTTCACGCTGCGTGCCGACGGTTCGTCGAAGTTCGCCGATGGTAACCGTTGGGGTTACTTCCCCTCGGCAGCCTTTGCTTGGAACATCCTGAACGAGAAGTTTATGGAGAATCAGGAGGTGATGTCGAACTTGAAGCTTCGTCTGGGTTATGGTCAGACCGGTCAGCAGGAGATTGGTAACTACCGCTTCCTGGCCCGTTATGGCTTGAACACCAACACTTCGGACCGTGTGAATATGGGCGGAGACTGGGGTTGGATGGACTACTACACTCCGCTGGCTTATGACGAGTCGATCAAGTGGGAGACCACCACGACCTACAACGCCGGTATCGACTTCGGTTTCCTCGATGGCCGCATCGCCGGTAGCGTGGATGTATACCGTCGCGACACGAAGGACCTGCTGAACACCGTAACGACCCCGATGGGTATGTACTACGGTAACAAGCTGCTCACCAACGTAGGTTCGATTCGTAACCAGGGTGTTGAGTTCTCGCTGGACTTCACCCCCGTTCGTACGAAGGATTGGAATCTGCGTATCGGTGTGAATGGTACCTTCCAGGATACCGAGTTTACGAAGCTCGATATGTCGGATGATCCCAACTACGCCGTATTTATGAACAAGCCTTCGGGTGCCGGTACGGGTGGTAACGAGCTGCAGATGCACACCATCGGTAGTGCCCCCTACACCTTCTACACCTATCAGCAGCTCTATGATGCCGATGGCAACCCCATCCAGAATGCATTTGTTGACCGCGATGGCAACGGTGTGATCAACGGTGAGGACCGCTACAACACGGGTAAGAGCCCCTCGGCTGACTTCTTCTACGGTGTGAACCTGAAGCTGAGCTACAAGAACTGGGACTTCGGTTTCAACGGTCACGGTTCGGTAGGCAACTACGCCTTCAACGACTTCTTCTCGTCGCACGCCAACTCCTACGTGGATCCCAACGCCGGTATCCTCTCCAACTTCGCCACCACGGTGCTGAAGACGGGTTGGACCGCCGCCAACACCACCGAGCAGTACTACTCGGATATGTTCCTGGAGGATGCTTCGTTCTTCCGTATGGACGACATCAACCTGGGTTACACCTTCGATAAGATTGGTCAGACCGATCTGAAGATTCGTGTGGCTGCCGGTGTGCAGAACGTATTTGTACTCACCAAGTACAGCGGTGTAGATCCCGAGATCTCGGGCGTATCGGGTATTGACGGTACCATTTGGCCTCGTCCCCGCATCTACTCGCTGCGTGTGAACCTCAATTTCTAAACGATTAAATAGTCACGACAATGAAAATTAAAAGATATTTAGCTTTGGTTGCCGGCGCTATGTTGTTCTGCACTTCGTGCGTCAACGATCTGGAGACCCTCCCGCTCAACCCGTGGGATCCTACCGCCGATAACTCGTATGGAGCTGATGAGGAGGCCTATGTGCAGGGTCTGGCCCGAATCTATAAGATGCTCAACTCGCACAACCTGACCGACCTTGAGGGTGTGGATGGTGGTGCTTCGGAGACCTTCCGTGCCTTCTGGGCTTGCCAGGAGATTCCTACCGATGCCTGCAAGGCGGCTTGGGGTAACGACGCCTGGTGTGATCCTGTGAATACCAATACCTGGACCGCCGTGGAGAACGACGTAATCTCGGGTATCTACTACCGTGCTATGCAGTCGGTATCGTACGCCAATGAGTACCTGCGCCAGACGACGGCCGACAAGCTGGCTGATCGTGGTGTGGCTGCTGACGTACAGGGCCGTATCGAGATGTATCGTCAGGAGGCTCGCTTCCTGCGTGCTTACTACTACTGGATCCTGATGGACTGCTTCGGTTCGGTTCCCTTCTCGACCGAGGCCAACCTCGTGGGTGAGGAGCTGCCCCAGGCTGCGCGTGCTACGATCTATGAGTTCGTGGTAAACGAGCTGGAGGCTCTGTCGGCTGATGGTTCGGCTCTGCCCCTCGATCCCGACTATCCCCGTGTGGGCAAGGGTGCTGCTCTGGGTCTGTTGAGCCGTGTTTACCTCAACGCCGAGGTTTACAGCGGCAACCCCGCCTGGGAGAAGTGTAAGGCTACCTGTGAGCGTCTCTTCAACCTGGGTAAGTATGAGCTCTGCTCGAACTATGCCGATCTGTTCCGTGGTGATAACGGTCAGAACCCCGATGCGCTGAACGAGCTGATCTTTGCTGTGGATTATGACGCTTTGGTAGCTCAGTCGTATGGTGGTACCTCGTTCCTGGTATTTGCTGCTACGGCTTCGACCGATACGGGTAACTTCTCGAATCCTACCGGTGTAAACGGTGGTTGGGGCGGTATCCGCACGACCTATGAGTATGCCAAGATGTTCTTCGATGTGAAGAATGTGAACTGGGAGGCCGGTACCTATGACTGTGCGGATGAGCGTGGTAAGTTCTTCTGGATCGCTGACAAGGGTACGGGTGAGGAAGGTGAGATGCTGCGTGCCTCGTCGATCAAGGACAACCTCTACAACTTCAAGTATGGTTGGACTTGCTGGAAGTACAATAACATTCCCCACGGTATGACTGCTGAGGAGTATATGGCGATTGAGGCTCCCGGTTTCTCGAACATCGACTTCCCCGTAATCCGTCTGGGTGAGATCTACTTGACCTATGCCGAGGCTTGCCGTGAGCTGGGTCAGACCGCAACGGGTCTGCCTTACCTGGCCGAGCTGTCCGAGCGTGCCGGTGTGGATGCTCCCACCGCCGTTCAGGTAGAGGCTGATGTGAATCTGGAGGCTTCGTCGGAGGATGGTACCTTCCGTGGTACGGTTGACTGGTTTGTTGCCGAGCGTGCCCGCGAGTTGATGTGGGAGGGCCACCGTCGTACCGACCTGATCCGTCACAATGTCTTCCACTCGGCTGCCTATCTGTGGCCTTACAAGGGTGGTAGCGCATTCAACGGTCAGGCATTCGATGAGGGTCGTGAGGTTTATCCGCTGCCCGCTTCGCAGATCACGGTTTATCCCGGTCTGACCAACCCCGGAATTTACAACTAATTCGGTGAGTAACCCCTTAAATTGGAAAAGATTATGAAATTTTTGAAATATTTGATGACGTTTGCTGCAGCCGCGGGTCTGACCACGGCCTGCACGACCGACATCGAGATGGTGCAGATTGCTCCCATCGAGGATGTCGTGGCTCCCGTCCTGGAGGCTCCCGCCGAAGCCGAGATCGTTATGACGGCTGATAATGTGGATGCCGGTGAGTTGGACCTCACCTGGTCGAAGGCCGATTTTGGTGCCCCCGTTCAGGTAAGTTACGCTGTTAAGGTGGCTTCGGCCGATGGCAACAAGGTGGTTGATCTGGCTACGGGTGTAACGACGACTGCTTACACCGTAACCTATTCGCAACTTAATGCCTTTGTACTCTATGACCTGGAGGAGCTTCCCGGTGTGGCTACGGCTCTGACGCTGCAGGTTGCTGCCGCTGTGGGTGATGTAGTGGTAACTTCGAACAAGGTGGATCTCACCGTAACGGCTACCGAGGCCGAGAAGACCTATCCTTTCATCTATGTGATTGGTGACTTCAACGGTTGGGCTCACGGTAACGTAGAAAAGAACGCCAACTTCCTCTACAACTTCAACGGTGACGGTAAGACCTATGAGGGTGTGGTAGACTTTGGTGCGAAGGCTGCCAACGGCTTCAAGTTGACGGGTGGTGCCGACTGGGATCACGGCAACTGGGGTACCGGCGATATGACGGTAACCGATGCCGAGGCTACCGAGCTGAAGCTCTGGAACGATGGCGGTTCGGGCAACATCTCGAACTATGCCAAGCGTTTCTACAACTTCTCGTTCGATACCGATGCGCTGGTACTGAAGGTGAAGGAGAGCTACAACCAGATTGGTGTGGTTGGTACGATCAACGAGTGGGGTGCAACGCCCGACGTCGTGATGGAGTTCAACTCGCACAAGCGTCGTTTCTGGGCAGACCTCGATATCGCTGCTGATGCCGAGATCAAGTTCCGAGCCGACAGCGACTGGACCCTGAACTGGGGTGGTGCCGATGGTGAGGCTGTTGCCAATGGTGATAACATCAAGGTTGCCCCCGGTCAGTACCGTGCTTACCTCTACATCTCGAACAGCAACGAGCTGAAGTATGAGCTGGATACCCGTATGTATGGTCTGGAGGAGCCCACCTCGGGTAGCACCTCGGGCGGTGACTCGGGCGACGACAACCCGGGTGATGATCCCGTAGCTCCCGAGAAGCAGGATAACCTCTGGGAGGTGATCGGTAACGTGAATGGTACCTCCTGGAGCGATGCCGCCTGCTATATGAACCAGATCAGCGAGGGCGTATGGTACAGCCCTGCCTTCGATGTAACCGCTGCCGCCGAGGGTGGCGAGACCGGTGAGTTCAAGCTCCGTTACAACAACGACTGGGGTGTAAACTACGGTCTGGGTGATGCCGAGCTGACGCTGGCTGCTCCCTATGTAGGTGCCCCTGATGGTGGTAACATCGTGGTTCCCGTAGGTAAGTATCAGGTTGCTTTCTACGAGGCAGACACGACCTTCTATGTATTTGCTCTCGACGGTACGGGTTGGGGTGTTGTTGGTTCGATCGCTTCGGCCGGTCTGAACTGGGACGGCGACCTGATGACCTATGAGGCTGAGGGTATGCTGGCTGTGAA
Source organism: Alistipes sp. (assembly GCA_045602705.1). GTDB lineage: Bacteria > Bacteroidota > Bacteroidia > Bacteroidales > Rikenellaceae > Alistipes. The sequence goes on along the minus strand of JAZSCB010000004.1, from coordinate 238,236 downwards.
GGGCCTGGGTCTGACCACGGCCGATCAGTTCAAGTTCCGTGAGGGTCAGGCTTGGTCCAACGACCGCGGCTTCGGTGGCGTTCAGCCCAACGTAGTGGTAGATGCTGCTGCCGGTGGTGCGAACATCTCCGTAAGCGAGGATGGTGTTTATGACCTCTACCTTGACCTGGCAAATGAGAAGATCTACGTGATGAAGAGCGGTGTGAATCCTTCGGAGGCACAGACCGGTGAGGCTGAGAAGATCGACCTCACGGCTCACAGCTGGAGCCTGATTGGTAACTTGGCCGGTACCAACTGGGATTCGGACTTCGATATGACCGTAGAGGGTGACTATGTTGTATATCACAATACGGTAATCACCACCGATCAGGAGTTCAAGATCCGTGCTGACCACGATTGGTCGCTGAGCTATGGTGTTGAGGACGGTACGCCCGCGCTGGTTGTCAATACCACTGTAGCCGGTAAGGAGAACGGTGCGAATATGAAGGTGGCCGAGAACGGTATCTACGACGTATACTTCAACCTTACCAACGGCGAGATCAGCCTGATGACCCCTGGTCAGGTTCCCGCCAACTAATTGAATTTTCTCCCCGAGGGTGGCCTGCGGGCCGCCCTCGATGGGATTTTTTGGCCGGCAGACTTTGATCGGTCTGCCGGTCCCCAAGAAACTAAAACCAAACCAGTATGAAAAAAGTACTCTTGATGATGGGTTGCGTATTGGCCCTTGCTGGTTGCCAGTCGCGCCTCTTCGACGGGGCTCCGGCCGAGGTCAACCGCCAGCCGGTCTATCCCCTTCACCTCACCGCCGAGTCCCAGACGGTCTATCTGACCGACTACTTCCCCCAGTGGACGAAGGCAGACTCCGTAACGGTTTCTGACGGTCTGCAGGTAGCTCCTCTGGCCGAGGATTGGAGCACCTTCACCCTTACCTCGCCCGAGGGTTGCTACGTGACGACGCTCGATGTATGGCAGGGGGGAGAGAAGGTCTCGATTGTAGCGCTGAAGGGTGCTCCTTCGGCCGACAACTACCTCTTCTCAACAGGTTCGATGATGAAGGTGGTCTCGATTGCTGCCGAGAAGGCTCCCGAGAAGGTGGTGGCAATGTGGCAGAACAATCGTCTGCCCGACGACTACATCGTTCCCGTGGAGGGTGCTTTTGGCGTGATTGTTCCCAAGGATGCCCGCGATATGGAGCGTTCGTTCCTGCGCATCTATGCCTCGAACAGCGAGGGCCTCTATAACGATGTGCTGATTCCGCTTCACCACGGTAAGGTGGTGCGAGATATCGAGAGCCTCAACCGCCACGACAACCAGGCCCAGGTGCTCTACTCGCTGATGATTGACCGTTTCCGCGATGGTAATCCCGAGAACAATAAGCCCCTGAATCGCCCCGACGTATTGCCCAAGGTGGATTATCAGGGTGGTGACCTGAAGGGTATCACCCAGAAGATCGAGGATGGTTTCTTCGAGGATCTGGGTATCACGACCATTTGGATCTCGCCCATCACGCAGAATCCCTACGATGCTTGGGGTCAGAATGTCGATCCCGACACCAAGTTCTCGGGTTATCACGGCTACTGGCCCATCTATACCACCGTCATTGACGAGCGTTTTGGTAACGATGCCGAGCTGCGCGAACTGCTCGACGTGGCCCACGCCCACGGGATGAATGTGATTCTGGACTATGTGGCCAACCACCTCCACATCAATTCGCCCGTGCTGCAGGAGCACCCCGATTGGACTACGCCCCTCTACCTGCCCGATGGCCGTCGCAACCTTGAGTTGTGGGATGAGCAGCGTCTGACCACCTGGTTCGACGTACACATCCCGACCCTCGACCTGGAGCGTGAGGAGGTATGCCAGCCGATGACCGACTCGGCCCTCTATTGGGTGGCCAACTACGACTTCGATGGCTTCCGCCACGATGCCTGCAAGCATATCCCCGAGAACTATTGGCGCATGCTCTGCCACAAGATGAAGACCCGCTTCCCCGATCGTCAGCTCTGGCAGATCGGTGAGACCTACGGCTCGCCCGAGCTGATCGGCTCCTATGTGAAGAGCGGTATGATCGATGCCCAGTTCGACTTCAACATCTACCACACCACGCGTGACGTGCTGCTTGACGACCGCCAGATGAAGGATATCGCCGATGAGGTGTCGCGCTCGGCTGCCACCTATGGTTCGCACCACACGATGGGTAATATCACGGGCAACCACGACAAGCCGCGCTTCATCTCGCTGGCCGGAGGAGCTCTCTCGCCTTATGAGCCCGACAAGTATGCCGGCTGGCACCGTACGGTGGGTGTCGGTGACCCCGTGGGCTACAAGAAGCTGGCCCTGATGAGTGCCTTGATCACCACCATTCCGGGTGTTCCCTGTATCTACCAGGGTGACGAGTATGGTATTCCGGGTGCCAACGATCCCGATAACCGCTATATGATGGTCTTTGACGGCTATTCGGAGGCCGAGCAGGCCCAGAAGGCTCTGACCAAGGAGTTGGTAAAGTTGCGCCGTACGGAGCTTCCGCTGATCTATGGTGACCTGAAGACGCTCCACCTGGAGGGGAACCTTTGGGTATTCGTTCGTGCCTATATGGGCGAGTATGTGGTGGTTGCGATGAACAACGGAGCCGAGGCTGCTTCGGCGACCTGCCAGCTCCCCTTCGGCTATGTGGCTACGGCTCTGGAGAACCACTTCGAGAGTGCTTCGACGCTTGATGTGGCTGCCTCGACCCTCCATATGGAGCTCGCTCCCTACAGCTTTGAGGTGATGACCTTTCAGGCGGCCAACTAAAGGAAACTAAACAAACTTAAAATAGAAACAAAATGAAAAAGTTCTTTCTGCTGAGCGCACTGGCAGCCCTGGTGATGGCTTCGTGTGCTCCCAAGCAGGCAGCCCAGGAGGCTCCTGCCCACCCCGAGTGGACCTACAACACGGTAGTTTATGAGATGAACGTACGTCAGCTGACCCCCGAGGGTACCTTTGCTGCCGCTACGGAGCGTCTGGAGTTTCTGAAGGATCTGGGCGTGGATATTGTATGGATGATGCCGATCTATCCCATTGGTGAGCTCAACCGCAAGGGTACGATGGGCTCCTACTATGCCATCTCGGACTACTGCGCCGTGAACCCCGAGTTCGGTACGATGGCTGACTTCGAGGCTCTGCTGGCCAAGGCTCACGAGTTGGGTCTGAAGGTGGTACTGGACTGGGTGGCCAACCACACCTCGCCCGATGCCCTCTGGACTGTGAACAAGGATTGGCATATGCGCGACTCGCTGGGTAATACCCTTGTGCAGTATGACTGGTATGATATCGCCCGCTTGGACTACAACAACCAGGATATGCGTAAGGAGATGACCGCTTCGATCCGCTTCTGGTTGGAGAAGGGTGTGGATGGTTTCCGTTGCGACGTGGCCGGTGAGGTTCCCACCGACTATTGGCGTGCCGCTTGGGGCGAGCTCCGTCAGGACTTCCCCGATATGTACCTCTTGGCCGAGGCCGAGAAGCCCGAGCTCCACGTGGATGCCTTCGACGCTTCGTATGCCTGGGAGCTGCACCACATCCTCAACGCCATTGCCAATGGTGGTAACGGTGCCGTGAAGAATGTGGCCGGTGATGGTGAGATTGCTTCGGGTGCCAAGAGTGTGGCTGACCTGAAGGAGTATATTGCTCGTGATGCCGAGAATCACCCCGCTGATGCTTATCGTCTGATGTTTACCTCGAACCACGATGAGAACTCGTGGAACGGTACCGAGTTTGAGCGTATGGGTGACGCCGTGAAGGCAATGGCTCTGTTGACCTACACGCTGCCCAATGGCCAGCCGCTGATCTATACGGGTCAGGAGTTCGGTTACGACCACCGCTTCGAGTTCTTCGAGAAGGATCCGATGCCCGTAATGGAGCCCAACGAGTGGACCGCTTTCTACAAGGAGATGAACGCTTTTCGTCATGCCAATGCAGCCCTGGCTTCGGGTGAGCGTGGTGGTAAGATCGTCTATCTGGAGAATATGCCCGAGAATGTCCTCGGCTTCTCGCGTGAGGTAGAGGGCAATAAGGTGACCATACTGGTGAACCTCTCGGCCGAGCCCGTTACCGTTGCTACTCCCTGTGCCGGTTGTACCTGCGAGCAGGTGCTTTCGCACAATGCCGAGCGCGTGGAGGAGGCCCTCCAGCTGGGCGGTTGGGGTTACAGCGTATGCGTAAAGTAAATCGATAAAGTTAGGAGTTAATGAGATCGGGAAGCGGAGGAGCCGGGCTGCGAACCCCTCTTTCGCTTCCCCTTTTTTCGACAACAATGCAACAACATCCCGCTTGGCTTTACGATGCCGTCCTCTATGAGATGAATGTGCGACAGCTGACCCCTGAAGGCACCCTTCGGGCCGCAACTGATCGCCTGGAGTTCCTGCGCGATTTGGGTATCGATGCCATCTGGCTGATGCCGATCTTTCCTATCGGGAAGGAGGGTAGAAAGGGCTCACTGGGCTCCTACTACTCCATTCGTGACTACTGCCGCATCAACCCCGAGATGGGTACGATGAAGGATTTTGACCACTTTGTTCGCAAGGCTCACAAGTTGGGGATGAAGGTGATCCTGGACTGGGTCGCCAACCATACGGCCCGCGATGCCAAGTGGGTGGAGGGAAAACCCGCCGACTGGTATGAGCGTGAGGCTGATGGAACCCCCAAGGTTCCCTGGGATTGGACCGATACAGCCAAACTTAACTATTCCAATCACGAGGTGTGGCGAGGAGAGTTGGAGGCGATGCGCTACTGGGTCGAGAAACACGGAGTGGATGGCTTCCGCTGCGATATGGCGATGCTTGTGCCCATTGAATTTTGGCACGAGACCGTTGCTGAGTTGCGCCGCCTGAAACCCGACCTCTTCCTTTTGGCCGAGGCCGAGCAGCAAAATCTCTTCGATCAGGGGACCTTCAACGCCTGCTACGGCTGGGAGGTGCACCACCTGATGAATGATGTGGCTCAACAGAAGTGTCGTCTGTGGCCTCTGCGTGATTGGCTCTATGCCGACCGTGCCAAGTACCCCCGCTGGGCGGTGAGAATGAGTTTTACCTCGAACCACGACGAGAACTCCTGGTCGGGTTCGGAGTTTGCGCGAATGGGGGAGGCCCGCGAGATTATGACGGCTCTCACCTTCCTTTGGCCGCAGTCCTTGCCGCTGATCTATACGGGCCAGGAGGTGGGCTATGATCACTCTTTTGCCTTCTTTGACCGCGATCCGCTGCCCGACTATCGTCCTACGCAGACGACGGAACTCTATCGCCGCCTTACGGCCCTCAAGCACCAGAATCCGGCTCTGCGCTCGGGTGAAGAGGGGGGCGAGGTGATCGAGATTCGCAATAACGCCGAGGATTGTCTGATGGTGATGGTGCGTGAGGTGGCCGGCAACCGTGTGGTGGCCGAGCTCAACCTCTCCCCTTACACGATCCACGCCGACTATAACACCGGCATTTATGCCGGCCGCTACTACAACTGGATGCGCGGTGCGGAGGAGGTGTTGCCCACCCGCGTCGAGCGCGATCTGGCTCCCTGGAGCTATCGAATTCTGATTTGCAAACCTGAGTAACAACCGCAAAATTATGATGAAGAAAATTTTTCTTTCGCTTTTTATGATGAGCACGCTCTTCTCTTGTCAAACCGTCTCCGCTCCTTCGGCTGAGTCGGTCGCCGATCACAACGGCCGTATCCGGCGCGCCGAGCCCCTTTCGTGGTGGGTGGGGATGAATACCCCGCTTCAGCTGATGGTCTATGGCGAGAATATTGGTGCCTGTGAGGTGGAGATGGCCTCGGATCTGCAGGGCCTCCGCATCACCGGCCTGCACCAGGCCGAGAGCCCCAACTACCTCTTTATTGATATTGAGGTGGCCCCTAACGCTGAGGTGGGCACCCACTACCTGATCTTTACGCGTGAGGGAGAGGAGCCCTTCAAACTTCCCTATGAGATCGCTGCTCGTCAGGAGGGTTCGCGTGAGCGCAAGAGCTTCACTACGGCCGATATGATCTATCTGATTATGCCCGACCGCTTTGCTAACGGAGATGCATCGAACGATGCTACCGACAATACGGTGGAGAAGCCTGCTCGCGAGGAGTTCTTCGGTCGTCACGGCGGTGACCTGCAGGGTATGATCGACCACCTCGATTACATCGCTTCGGTGGGTGCTACGGCCATCTGGTCCACCCCGCTGTTGGTGGATGATGAGCCCCGTCAGTCCTACCACGGTTATGCCTGCGGCGACTACTACCACATCGACCCCCGCTATGGCTCCAACGAGCTCTATCGCACCTTTGTGGAGGAGTGCCACAACCACGACCTGAAGGTTATTATGGATATCGTGACCAACCACTGCGGTATCTCCCACTGGTGGATGAAGGATCTTCCCTTTGCCGATTGGGTACACCAGTTTTCCGAGTTTACCCGCACCAACAACCTCTTCTCTACCAATATGGATCCCAACGCTTCGAAGGCTGATCTGGAGATTCAGGAGAGCGGTTGGTTCGACTACTCGATGCCCGATATGAACCTCAACAACCCCTATATGCTCCACTACTTCAAGCAGTGGGCAGTCTGGTGGATCGAGTATGCGGGTCTCGACGGTCTGCGTGTCGATACCTATCCCTACAACGAGAAGGAGCCGATGAGCGAGTGGTGTAAGGCGGTGATAGCCGAGTATCCCAACCTCAACATCGTGGGTGAGTGCTGGACCGGTTCGATCCCCCAGCTTGCCTATTGGCAGGGTGGCAACCCCAATAAGGATGGTTTCGATTCGCACCTCCCCTCGATTATGGACTTCCCGCTGCGCGATGCCATCTGCTCGGCCCTCCCGACCGATTCGCTGCGCTGGGGCAATGGAATGTTCCGTCTCTACGATGTCCTCTCGCACGACTTCGTTTACCACGATCTCTCGAAGATGATGATCTTCTCGGGTAACCACGACACCGAGCGTATCGCCGACATCGTGAAGAAGAATCCCGACCGCGCCAAGCTCTCGATGGCTCTGCTGGCCACGATGCGCGGTATCCCGCAGATCCTCTATGGTGAGGAGCTGATGCTCACCTCGGCCGATATGCGAATGGGCCACGGCGGTCTGCGTGTCGATATGCCGGGTGGCTGGCCCGGTGACGAGGTCAACTGCTTCACCGAGGAGGGCCGTCAGGGCCTCCACAAGGAGCTCTTCGACTATACGCAGCGACTCTTCCAGTGGCGTAAGACGAAGCCCGTGATCCACCACGGAAAGACCCTTCACTTTGCCGATCGCAACAACACCTATGCCTATTTCCGCTACGACGATACCGACGCGGTGTTTGTCTATATCAACAACTCGCGCGGTCGCAAGCAGGTGCCCTGGAGCCGCTATGCCGAGATCACCGAGGGCCTCACCAACGGTCGCAATGTCTTGACCGGCGAGCCCTGTGAACTCTCCGATACGACGACGGTGGGAGCACGACAGGCTTTGATTGTGGAGTTCAACCGCTAATCGAATTAAGTCGAAAAAATGGGTGGAGATAAAAAATCTCCACCCATTTTTTGTGCTATGTCACGAATTGTCACTTTTTGAGGATAAATTTGCCTCCGAATTGCCCTTCTGTGGGGCTTTAGGTAAACGATTGTTAATAACTTTCGATGTGATTTTTCGCTTTTTTGGATGAAAATTTTTATTTTTGCAAAATTGAACAGATTGGGCCCTTATGGTGTCGGATGTCGTACGCGAAATGAGGGCTATTAGGTTGAACAATAAACAATAAGACGATGTTATCTCTCATCTATTATCTCTTTTTGGTGGTGCTTTGCACGACGTTGATCATCCTCTCGTCGATCGCCCTGGTGATTTGTTATCCCTTTGACAAGGGGCGACGGGTGGTACACGAACTTTCGCGCGTGGCCGTGCGTATCTTCTTTGGGGTTCCCCCCTGCTGGCGTTTCAATATTGAGGGCGTCGAGAAGGTGGATCGCAAGGGTCGCTACATCATCGTGCTGAACCACCAGGCGATGTCGGATATCCCGGCCCTCTACTTCGTGCCCCTCAACTTCCGCTGGGTCTCGAAGCGCGAGGTCTTCAAGATCCCCTTCTTCGGTCAGCTGCTGCGCCTTCACGGCGACATCTGCATCAATCGCGGTAAGGCTGCTGAGGCGATGGAGCAACTCTTGCGGGATGGTCAGCTCTGGCTCTCGCGTGGAGCTTCGGTAGCCATCTTCCCCGAGGGTACCCGCTCGAAGGATGGCGAGATTCACCGTTTCAAACACGGAGCCTTTGAGTTGGCCCGTCAGGCCGGGATGCCGATCCTGCCCGTGGTGCTGGATGGTACCACGACGCTGGTGAAGCCCAATCGCCTCTTCAACTGGCGCAACCGGGTACACGTCAAGGTACTTGATCCCGTTTCGGTCGAGGAGGTGATGGCCACCGAGCCCAAGGAGATGGCTGAGCGCATCCACGACCGAATGGTGGAGGTGCGTAACGAGATTCGCAACTAGTAACGCTACAACGATACTATGGCAGATTTACTACATACCAACCCGTCAAACAACTACGGCGACGATGCCATCAAAACCCTCTCGCCGCGTGAGCACGTGCGCCTGCGTCCGGGTATGTACATCGGCAAGCTGGGTGACGGTACCCAGTCCGATGATGGTATCTATGTGTTGATCAAGGAGGTAACCGACAACTCGATTGATGAGTATATGAATGGTCACGGCCGCCAGATCGAGATTACGATCGAGGGGCAGACCGTGACGGTGCGCGACTATGGCCGCGGTATTCCGCTCGGAGCCCTCTCGGCTGCCGTCAGCGTGATGAATACGGGTGGCAAGTATGAGGATGACGAGGAGAATGCCGCTTTCAAGAAGACGGTGGGTCTGAATGGTGTCGGTGTCAAGGCCGTCAACTACCTCTCGTCGGAGTTTGTGGCCCGCTCGGTGCGTGATGGCGAGGCCCACACGGTCTACTTTGCCCAGGGCCTGGAGCAGAGCGACCGCTGGGAGAGCGGGGTAGAGGAGAAGAACGGTACCTACATCTCCTTCAAGGTGGATGAGGAGGTCTTTGGCTCCTACAGCTACAACCTGGAGTATGTGGAGCAGCTGGTCAAGAACTATACATACCTTAACAAGGGGCTGACAATCAAACTCAACGGCCAGAGCTACTCCTCGAAGAATGGTCTGCTGGATCTGCTGAATGAGCACCTGACCGACCCTTCGCTCTATCCCCCCATTCACCTCTCGGCCGATGATATTGAGGTGGCCCTGACCCACGGTACGGGCTATGGCGAGAGCTATTTCTCGTTTGTCAATGGCCAGTATACCTCGCAGGGCGGTACTCACCAGGCGGCCTTCCGTGAAGCGATCGTTAAGACCCTCAAGGAGTTCTACCACAAGGATTACGATCCGGCTGATATCCGAACTTCGGTCATTGCGGCCATCTCGCTCAAGGTCTCAAGCCCCATCTTCGAGTCGCAGACCAAGACCAAGCTTGGCTCGCGCGACATGTCGAAGTCGGGCCCCTCGGTGCGTAACTTCGTGGTCGATTTTCTCTCAAAGCACCTGGGTGACTTCCTCTACAAGAATCCCGAGGTGGCGCAGGCCATCCAGAAGAAGATCGTGGAGAACGAGAAGGAGCGCAAGGCAATTTCGGGAGTGCAGAAGAAGGCCCGTGAGGCGGCCAAGCAGGTCTCGCTCAACAACCGGAAACTGCGTGATTGCAAGATCCACCTGACCGATAAGCACGAGCTGGCCGAGCAGTCGATGATCTTCATCACGGAGGGTAATTCGGCTTCGGGATCCATCACCGCCAGCCGCGATGTCCGTACGCAGGCGGTCTTCTCGTTGCGAGGCAAGCCCCTGAACTGCTTCGGCCTGACCAAGAAGGTGGTCTATGAGAATGAGGAGTTCAACCTCTTGCAGGCGGCTCTCAATATCGAGGAGGATATGGACAACCTGCGTTACAACAAGGTGATTATTGCGACCGATGCCGATGTGGATGGTATGCATATCCGTCTGCTGCTGACCAGTTTCTTCCTGCAGTTCTTCCCCGACGTGATCCGCTCGGGTCACCTCTACATCCTGCAGACCCCGCTCTTCCGTGTGCGCAACAAGCGGGAGACCCACTACTGCTATTCGGAAGAGGAGCGACTGAAGGCGATCGAGAAGTGCGGCTCCACGGCTGAGATCACCCGATTCAAGGGTCTGGGCGAGATCTCCTCCGATGAGTTCAAAAACTTCATCGGCGACACGATGCGTCTGGACAAGGTACGCCTGACGAAGGATGATCCGATCCACGACCTGTTGGAGTTTTATATGGGCAAAAACACCTTCGAGCGACAGGGATTCATCATCAACAACCTGCGTATCGAGAAGGATCAGGTGGAGGATTTTGGTAACTAAACGATTTTTCAGAGCAAGATGAGCGACCAAATAGATACGATTTTGGATAACGAGCCGATGGGGGTTGTGGAGCAGCCTGCGGCGGAGGCCGGAAGCCGCAAAGAGTCGAAATTCGACCGCCTGATGTCGGACGAGGGCAATGTGCACAAGCTGACCGGTATGTATAAGACGTGGTTTTTGGACTACGCCTCCTATGTGATTCTGGAGCGTGCCGTTCCCCATCTGGAGGATGGCCTGAAGCCGGTGCAGCGACGTATCCTCCACGCGATGAAACAGGTGGATGACGGCCGCTATAACAAAGTGGCCAACGTCGTGGGTCAGACGATGCAGTATCACCCCCACGGTGATGCTTCGATCAAGGATGCCCTGGTGCAGTTGGGTCAGAAGGACCTTTTGATCGATTGCCAGGGTAACTGGGGTAACATCCTCACGGGTGACGAGGCGGCGGCAGCCCGATACATCGAGGCGCGTCTCTCGAAGTTTGCCCTCGATGTGGTCTACAACCGCAAAACCACCGAGTGGATGCTCTCTTACGATGGTCGCAAGGAGGAGCCTGTGACGCTTCCCATCAAATTCCCGCTCCTCTTGGCGCAGGGTGCCGATGGTATTGCTGTGGGCCTCTCGGCCAAGATTCTGCCTCACAACTTCAACGAGTTGATCGGGGCTGCCATCGCCTACCTCAAGGGGGAGGAGTTTCAGCTCTATCCCGACTTCCCGACGGGAGGTATGATGGATGTGACGCGCTACAACGATGGTCTGCGTGGCGGAGCCGTGAAGGTGCGTGCTCGCATCTCGAAGATCGACAAGCGTACGCTGGCGATCACCGAAATCCCCTTCACCACCACTTCGGAGTCGATCAAGGAGTCGATCAAGAAGGCCAACGAGAAGGGTAAGATCAAGATTCGCAAGGTGGATGACAATACGGCCGAAAAGGTGGAGATCATTATCCAGGTGGCCAACGACGAGTCGTCGGACAAGACCATCGATGCCCTCTATGCCTTTACCGATTGCGAGGTCTCGATCTCGCCCAACGCTTGTGTGATTCACGACGAGAAGCCCCACTTCCTGGGGGTAAGCGAGATCCTTCGCCGCTCGGCCGACCACACCAAATATCTCTTGAAGCGCGAGTTGGAGATCCGACTCGATGAGCTGAATGATGCCTGGCACGCCGCCTCGCTCGAGAAGATCTTCATCGAAAACAAGCTCTATCTTTTGATCGAGGGGTGCAAGAGCCGTGAGGAGGCCTATGCTGCCGTGGATCAGGGGCTGGAGCCCTTCAAGAAGTTGTTGCGCCGAGAGGTGGTGCTGGAGGATGTGCAGCGTCTGACCGAACTGAAGTTCATCCGCATCTCGCGCTACGACTCGGAGCGAGCCGATAACGAGATCAAGGCGATCGAAAAGGAGATGAAGGAGGTGAAGCACCACCTGGCCCACCTGGTGGAGTATACCATCGCCTACTACGAACGCATTCGCGAGAAGTATGGCAAGGGCCGCGAGCGTAAGACCGAGATTCGCGCTTTCGACTCCATTGAGGCAACGAAGGTAGCTGTGACGAATGCCAAACTCTATGTCGATCGGGCCGAGGGCTTCTTCGGCATCGGCAAGGCAATGAAGGATGCGGAGTTTGTCTGCGACTGCTCCGACCTGGACGATGTGATTGTCTTTACGAAGGATGGTCGCTACATCATTACGAAGGTGAGCGAAAAGGCCTTCTTTGATAAGGGAATCTACTACATCGGCATCTTCCGCCGTAATGATGAGCGCACGATCTACAACATCCTCTACCGCGACGGCAAGAACGGTCCTATTATGATGAAGCGTTGTGCCATCAAGTCGATTACGCGCGACAAGGAGTATGACCTCACGAAGGGTACGCCCAAGAGCGAAATCCTCTATATGTCGGTCAATCCCAACGGTGAGGCCGAGGTGCTGAAGGTCTACTTCAAGCCTCGCCCGCGCCTGAAGAAGGTGATTGTCGATCTTGACTTCTCGACTCTGGCGATCAAGGGTCGTCAAAGCCAGGGTAACCTCTTCTCCCACTATGGAATCCACAAGATCGTCCTCAAGGAGCGCGGCACCTCGACCCTCGGAGGCCAGAATATCTGGTATGATGAGGATGTGCGCCGCCTGAATGCCGATGGCCGGGGTCAGTTGCTGGGTGAGTTCAAGGGGGATGACAAGATCCTGGTGTGGACCACCAAGAATCTCTACTACATCACGGGCTTCGATCTGGGACAGCACTTCCCCGATGAGACGGTGCGCGTGGAGAAGTTCCGTCCGGAGGCTACCTACAGCGTCTGCTACTACGATGGTCAGCAGCACTACTACTATATGAAGCGTTTCAAACCCGAGGTGAGCGATAAGATGCAGCTCTTCCTCGATGAGGAGTCGCAAGCCTCGTTTGTCGCCATTACCGATCGCGACGATGCCGTGCTGCGAATCACCTTCAAGGGGGCCCAAGCCACCCGTCCCGCCGAGGAGATTGCGGTGGAGGAGTTTGTGGGTATCAAGAGCCATCGCGCCAAGGGTAAACGTCTGACCACCTATGAGGTGGAGAGTCTGACCTTCCTGGAGCCTGAATTGCCGGCCGAGTCGGAGGCGGCTCCGGAGGAGTTGCCGGAGGTTGGTTCGGAGGAGTTGCTCGATGGAGCCATCTTCGAGCAGGTGGATCCTGCCGTGAAGCCCCTGGCCCCCATCCATACGGTGGGTGAGATCGAGGAGGAGAGCGAGCCTGTGGTGGTGGTCGATCCCGAGCAGTTGAACCTCTTTTAGCTGGTGATGAAGCGTAGCGAGAGACTCTTTCTGGTGGGCTATATGGGGTGCGGCAAGAGCTCCCTGGGCCGGAAGCTGGCGCGACGTTTGAGGTGTCGGCTGGTGGATACCGACCATCTGGTCGAGGAGCTGGAGGGGGCTTCGGTAAGCGATATCTTCCGCTATGAGGGGGAGGAGCACTTCCGTCGTCAGGAGCGGCGCGTGTTGGAGGAGCTGATCGCCCTGAAGGAGCCACTGGTGATCGCTACGGGAGGGGGTCTGCCTCTTTGGGAGGATAATATGGAGCGGATGAACGGTTGTGGTATCACGATCTACATCAGCCGCTCGGCCGAGCAGATCGCCTCGCGCCTTTCGCCCTATGGCCGCCAGAAACGTCCCAAGTTGCGAGGACTGAATGACGAGGAGCTCGTCGCCTTTATGCGCCAAAATATGGCGGAGCGCAGCCCCTGGTACGAAAAATCCCTTCTTAAGGTGGAGGGCGGCCACTCGTCGGACGAGGAGTTGGTCGAGGAGATTGTAACACGCATTGCTCAATGGTAAGAAGAGAAGCACCCATCGGAGTCTATGATTCGGGGCTGGGAGGCCTTTCGGTGTGGCGGGAGCTGTGGCGACTGCTGCCCGGGGAGTCCTATATCTACCTCGGAGATGGCAAAAACTGCCCCTATGGAGACCGTCCGAAGGAGGAGATCGCCCACCTGGCAGATCAGGCTGTGGGTCGCCTGGTGGAGCTAGGGTGCAAATTGGTTGTTGTGGCTTGCAATACCGCCACGGCAGCAGCCATCGAGGAGTTGCGGGCCAAGTATCGGGAGATCCCCATCGTGGGGATGGAGCCTGCCGTGAAGCCCGCCTGCCTGACTACCCGCAGCCGCGTGGTGGGGGTGCTGGCTACCGAGCGAAGCCTGGATGGAGAACTATTCCGTCGTACGGCGGCTCGCTATGGCGAGGATATCGAGGTGCTGGCTGTAGCCGGTCGTGGTTTTGTCGAGTTGGTGGAGGAGCACCGCGAGGCAACACCCGAGGCCGAGGCGTTGGTGCGTGAGGTGGTGGAGCCGATGCTGGAGCGCGGAGCCGACCGTATAGTGCTGGGTTGTACCCACTATCCCTTCCTGGTCCCGCTCCTTCGGCGAATCATCGGCTCGCGGGAGGTGGAGTTGATCGATCCCTCGCCGGCTGTGGCTCGCCGGGTGAAGCAGTTGCTGGAGGAGCGTGACGGGCTCAATCCCAGAATCCCCACCAACGATGAACTTCCCGACCTGAAGATCGAAACCTTTGCCGAAGAGGAGTACCGCACAATGATTCGCCGAATGGTTACGTTTATTGTTGAAGAGAAGAGAGGGGTTTAACTCCTCCTTACAAAAGTGATGATATGGCTATAAAACAACATACCAAAAACAGTCGCACCAAGGGTGAGGAGCGCACCAATGGCGAGAGCCTGCGCTGGGCTTTGGGGCTTCTGCTCTTTTTTGTGGGCCTCTTTGCCCTGGCTTCGACCCTCTTTTATCTGCGGAATTGGGAGGCTGACAGCAGTGTGCTGCACGCCAATGCCACCCAGCTGGCCGACCCGCGCCACGATGATACAACGCAAAATCCCTGCGGTTATGCCGGTGCTTGGTTGGCCGATCAGCTGATTGGCCGCTCGTTCGGCCTCTTTGGCCTGATGATCCCCGTGATGGTGATCCTGCTCGGTATCCGCATCATCCGTCGCCGTCCCTTGTGGCTCAACCACTCCTTCCTCAGTTCGCTGCTGGTGCTGATCCTCGGTTCGCTGACCCTGGGCTACCTCTTTGGCAGCCGTTGGGCTCTCTTCGGTTCGGGCCCGGGAGGTGATTACGGCATCGCCTTGAGCGATATGCTGCGCGGAACGATCGGTGGGGCCGGTATGGCACTGCTGCTGGTCGCCGGCTGGATTCTGGTGGGAGTCTTCATCAACCGCAATTTCATCAATACGGTCAATTCTGCCGGAAAGGCGGTGGTTGATGGTGGCGAAAAGTTGGTGGAGAAGCTGCGCCATCGCAACGAGGGGGCTGTCGCTGAGGAGCCGCAGGAGGAGAGCCCTGTGGTGCTTCCGCCACCGCCCCCTGTCGTAATTCCCGAGCTGGAGAATCAGCCGCGTACGATACCTCCCACCGAGGAGGAGTTTGAGATGCGCGAGGTGCCTCGTCCCGAGCCGCAGCAGGAGCTGCAACCGACCCCTTTGCAGCCCTTGGAGGAGCGACGGGTGACGATGGCCGAGATGGAGGAGGAGTTGCGCCGTATGGAGCATACAGCACCCGCTGCTGCCCCTGCCGTTGAGGAGCACGATCCCTTTACCGTACTTCCCGTGGGCGGAGCCGTGGAGGCGACACCCGCTGTTTCGAGCCCCGTTATTTCGGAGCCGATGCCCGCCGATGAGGAGGACCCCTTTGTGGAGGTGCCTCGCGGAGTTATTGCCCCGATTCCCGCTCCGACTCCTGCCCCCGTGGAGGCCGAACCGGAGGGGGTTGTGGTTACCTTTGAGGATAATGAGGTAGAGGTGATGGAGGAGCGGGAAATCACCAGCGAACTCTATGATCCGTTGAAGGATTTGGCCTACTACGCCAAGCCCTCGCCCGGTCTTTTGGAGAACTATCCCTCCGACTCGCGGGTAACCGAGGAGGAGATTTTCCGCAAAAAGAGCCGTATTGAGGAGACCCTCAAGAACTTCGGTATCCCCATTCGCAGCATCCACGCCACCTCGGGCCCCACGGTGACCCTCTATGAGATTCGTCAGGCCGAGGGTGTCAAGATCTCGAAGATTCAGGGACTGGAGAACGATATTGCCCAGTCGATTGAGGCGCGCGGCATCCGTATCATCGCCCCCATTCCGGGGAAGGGTACCATCGGTATCGAGGTGCCCAACGAGCACAAGCAGATCGTCTCGATGTACTCCTCGATCTGTTCGCCCGAGTTCCAGAACTCGAAGATGGAGTTGCCGGTGGTGATCGGTCGTACGATTCAGAACAAGAGCCTTACCTTCGATCTGGCCAAGGCCCCCCACTTGCTGGTAGCCGGTGCCACGGGACAGGGTAAGTCGGTGGGTTTGAATGCCATCATCACCTCGTTGCTCTATACGAAGCATCCTGCCGAGTTGAAGTTTGTGATGATCGACCCCAAGATGGTGGAGTTCTCCGCCTATGCGGGCCTCGAGCGTCACTTCCTGGCCAAGATGGAGTCGGAGGAGGATGCCATCATCACCGACCCCAAGAAGGCAGTCTATACGCTCCACGCCCTGGAACAGGAGATGGAGGAGCGTCTGCAACTCTGCAAAAAGGCGGGTGCCCGCAACATTGTGGAGTACAACGAGAAGTTTGTCAATCGTCGTCTCCCGCCCCCCAAGGGACACCGATTCCTACCCTATATTGTGGTGGTGATCGATGAGTTTGCCGACTTGATTATGACCGCCAAGGAGGTGGAGCGTCCGGTGATGCGTTTGGCCCAGAAGGCACGAGCCGTGGGTATTCACCTCATCGTGGCCACCCAGCGTCCTGATGTGAAGGTCATCACGGGTGGTATCAAGGCCAATTTCCCCGCCCGTATCGCTTTCCGAGTGATGCAGATGGTCGACTCGCGTACGATCATCGACCAGCCGGGAGCCCAGACCCTGATCGGTCGTGGCGATATGCTCTTTACGAATGGCGGTGAGCTGACGCGTGTGCAGTGTGCCCTGGTCGAGACCCGCGAGGTGGAGCGTATCGTGGAGTATATCTCCCGCCAGCAGGGTTATCCGCAGGCCTATCCGTTGCCTGACTATACCCCCGATTCGGGCGATGGCGGGATGGGCTCTGTAGGCGATGACGGAGAGTCGGGTCGTCCAAAGAAGTTCGATTCACTCTTTGCCGAAATTGCTCGTACGGCGGTGGAGCAGGGGACGATTTCGGTCTCGATGATCCAGCGTAACTACGAGGTGGGCTTCAACCGAGCCGGCCGCATTATGCAGCAGTTGCAGCAGTGTGGCATCGTCGGTCCGCAGATGGGTGCCAAGCCTCGCGACATTTTGTTCCACGATTTACCCAGTTTGGAGGCTAAATTGCAGGATTTGGGTCTGTTTTAATACCAATTCGAGATGAAAAGAGCTATTTTAGTCGGAGTCCTGCTCCTGATTTTCGGAGTTGAGCTCCGTGCCGATAGTCGATCAAACGAACTCCTTGCGTTGCTCGAGAATCAGATCGAGGAGTTGGGAAATTACCGCGTTGATTTTGCCGTGGAGGCCGAGAATTCGCGTTTCGAGGGTTACTACCGTGTGGCGGGCGACTGCTACTACATCCGCCTGGGCGATGCCGAGGTCTATTGTGATGGAAAGGTACGCTATGAGGTTGATCCTACGCGCCGCGAGGTGGTGATTGATGTGGTGGATCCCGCATCGCGCCATATCCTGGGTAACCCCACGCGCGCCTTCCGCTTGCTGGATGGCGAGTTTGACCACCGCACGCTCTCCGAACAGGAGGGAGTTGCCACCGTGGAGCTCGATCCCAAGAGTGGGGAGGCGGGAATCAGTGGTGTGCGCCTTCTGCTGAATGCCACAACCGGCACGCCCCATTGTCTGGTCTATGATGCCGATGGGGCTGCTCTGACGGTGGTCATCGAGCGATTGTCAACCGACTCGGAGCAGCTGCCCCGTTACGATGTTCGCCACTATGATGGCTTTGAGATGATCGATTTTCGATAGCTTGTCGGGGAAATAAACACGGAAGAGCCCTGTACGTTGAGGTACAGGGCTCTTCGATTTCAATTCGGGACCCTTTCGGGGCTATTTCCTGCTTTCGAGAATCATCTGCAACAGGGGTGTGAAGTCCTCTTGCGGCCCCGCCAGGTAGACCTGAAAACCCAGTGAACGGGCCGTGGCAATATTCTTCTCGCAGTCGTCGATAAAGAGTGTCTCTTCGGGCTTCATTCCGCTGTGCTCGATCATTCGGAGGAAGATTTCGGGATTGGGCTTCAAAAGCCCCATCTCGTAGCTCAAGTAGGCGTACTCGAAGTAATCCTCCATCTTTAACCCCTCCTGGGTGAAGAGCTCACGGCGGATGTAGGGCATCACAAACTCGTTGATGTTCGAGAGTCCGTAGGTATGGAAGCCCCCCTCACGCAGGGCACGAATGGCCTGCAACTTCTCCACGGGAATTCCATCCAGGAAGGCAATGTAGGCATCGCGCACCTGCTCGTAGGTGATTGCAGGGTTGCCCGAGTCCTGACGGATGAACTCCACCAGCTCCTCGCCCGTCATCTTTCCCTCCTCCACGCGCATAAAGGTCTCCGAGGGGCAGTAGATGCCGATCATCTCCTCGGCCTGCGGGTAGCCGATCCGACGAAAGGCCTCCACGCAACGCTCGCGGCGGAGGTTGATCAACACCCCACCGAAGTCGAAGACAATATTTTTCAATCCTTCGAACATCGCTATCGTTGCAGTTTGAGGGTATATTTGCGGGCGATCTTCAGCACCCACATCGGCATATAGAGACAGAAGGGGATACCCAGACGATTCCACCATCCCGGAACCGTACTTTTGCGACCTCGCCAGAGGGCCTTCAAGGCACGTCGGGCACAGCTCTCGGGTGAGATCAATACCCCGATACGCATTGCAAAGCGTTGCAGGTTGCGGGGCAGACCATAGAGGTCGGTCGCTACACCTGCCGGGCATACGGCCGTTACCTTCACCCCTCGTTCACGAACCTCCTTGGCAAAGCCGAGCGAGAAGGCACGGATGAAGTTCTTGCTGGCACTGTAGATCGAGAGTCCGGGCCAGGGCATCCAGAGCGAGTAGCTCGACATATTAAGAATGTAGCCGTGGCCGCGGCGAGCCATCTCCTCGCCAAAGAGGCGACAAGTGATGGTGGTGGTCATTGCGTGGAGGTAGATGAATCGCTCCAAACGCTCCTGGTCGCACTTCAACACATCGTTGTAGGCGAACATTCCGGCATTGTTGACCAAAATTTCAATCTCGGTGCCATCCTCCGTGACGCGACGGAAGAGCTCCTCACCGGCCCCGGGCAGGGCGAGGTCGATCTCCAGGGTACGAACCTCGATCCCGTATTGTTGGCGAATCTCTTGAGCAACCTCTTCGTTGTTCTCCTCGTCTCGGGCGGCCAGGATGAGGTTATAGCCCAAATCGGCCAGCTGGTGGGCATAGGCACGGCCGATGCCGCTGTTACCTCCTGTCACCAGAGCCGTAGCCGATCCCTTCAGGACTTCTCCGCGTCGCATCCTACTTGATCTTTTTCAGTTCGCGCCACAGACGATCGGGGATCTTCTCGGTGCAGTTGTGGCAGCAGATCATCTTGTCGGAGTACATACGGGCGATGCAGTAGTCGCGATGGTCGCATCCGGCACGGGTCGTGAAGTCACCCTCGCGGAGCTTGTTGATGAAGTTGGGGTCGTTGATCAGTGCGCGGGCCATCTGCACCATCTCAAAGCCCTCGTCGAGGACCCGTTCGATACCTTCACGCGAGACTAGGCCGCCCACATAGACCAGCGGACCCTTCAGGGCGGCGCGGAACTTCTTGGCATTCTCCAGGAAGAAGCACTCCTCGAAGTCGTAATCCTTGATCATCCACTGGCCGAAGAGCGAGACCACAATCTTCTGTAACCACTCGTTCCAGCCCATATAGTAGCCCATCGTCTTGGTGGGGATACGGCCGCGCATCACCGCCATCGGTGAGCGCGAGACAAAACCCGACGAGAGGACGATACCATCCACCCCGAACTTCTCGATCTCCTTGGCGATCTCGATCGACTCGGGAATCTGAATACCGCTCTTGAAGCCATCCTCCATATTGTGCTTGACCAATACGGCCATCTTGTGCTTTGCAGCCTGCTCCATCACCTCCTCCAGACACATCTTCATAAAGCGCATACGGTTCTCGAGCGAACCTCCGAACTCATCGTGGCGGCGGTTGGTCCAGGGGGAGAGGAACTGCGAGATGAGATAGCCGTGGCCGGCGTGTACCTCCACGCTGTCAAAGCCCGCCTCGTGGGCCGTGCATACGGCCTGGCCGAAGTCGCGGGCAAACTCCTTGAGCTCTGCAGGCTTCAGACGACGGTGGAAGGTGGGGGAGTAGAGGTTGAAACCGTTGGAGGCCGAAACGGGGAAACTGCCGGCCGTGGACCAGTGGGTCATATTGCCGCAGTGGCCGATCTGAACGCCGACGGCAGCACCCTCGCGGTGTACGGCCTCGGTGATATCCCGAAGTTGGGGGATGATCTCATCGCGCAGCCAGAGCTGCGAGTTGAATGAGATGCCGCTGCGGTTGACCGAGGCGTAGGCCAGGGTCGTCATACCGACACCGCCCCGTGCTACGCTTACGTGGTAATCCTTCAGATCCTGCGTGGGGGCGAAATCCTTACCCATCGACTCAAAAGCGGCCGAACGAATCACGCGGTTGCGAAGCGTGACGGGGCCCATCTTGTAGGGGGTAAAGAGTTTCGATTCGTTGAGTTCCTTCATATCTCTTCTGTTTCTTTGTTTGTCTAATAGATGAACGGGATGATGCGCTTGCGGCCCAGTGAGGTGAACTCGTCGCCAAATTCACGCTCATAACGCTTGTAGAGCGAGGCCGAACGGGGGCCGAGGTTGGCGAAGGTCCACCAGACAAAGAGCAGACCCGTCAGCGACCAGGTGGCGATGGCAAAGCCTGTCCACTCCACCAACTCACCGAAGTAGTTGGCCGACGAGACATAGCGGAACATCCCGCCACGCGGGATGTAGTGGCGCGTGTCGCCCGGCTTGCGGAGGTGGCGTACGATGTAGTCGGCCTGCATATTGATAAACATACCGGCAAAGAAGATCACCAGACCCGTCCAGAATCGCCAGTCGCTAAACCAGCCGGCATAATAGTCGGCGGGGGCCAGCTCAAAGAGCCAGCAACCGATCAAAAAGGCGTTGATGCCGTTGAAGGCGAGGCCCATCAGGGCGATGCCGACGGGCATCTTCGAGTTGCCGCGCATCAGCAGCGGAAAGATGAACGACCGTTGGAAGTAGTGGAGCAGGTATAATCCCGCCAGCACCAGTGATACCACTTCGGGGTTCTCGGCGCGAAGGCACCACCACACCATTACCAGGAAGGCGGGGGCCTCCATCACTACCCAACCCACCTTGTTCGAGAGCGGGAAACCGAATTTGGGGTTGAAGAGGTAGCCGTAGCCCGCCTCCACGAAGTAGAGGGCTACAAAGACCACAAGCCCCATCAGGGCCATCCCCAGAAGAATCCAATGAAAGGTCGTAATGTCAAGCATAGTCAAATGGTTGGTTATATCCCACAAAGGTACAAATAAACGGTGAGTTTGCATCACTTCCGAGAAAAAGTTTTGCAAAAGGCTCTTGCAATGAATGGGGTGTTACACCTCCAAAGGTACAAATAAACGGTGAGTTTGTAGTACTTCGGTGCGAAAAAAGGGGCGGCAAGAGCCTCTTGGGGGTGAAAATATCCCTATTCGGGGAGGATCCGGCGCAAAAGGGCCAACGGCCAGCGGCGCAGAGCGGGTCGCCACTGCCAGATTCGGGCCAGGAAGCGATGCAGCGAGCTGCAGTCTACCACCCCGTATAACATTTCGCACCGAACGGTCTCGGTCCCTACGATGTTGCCGTCACCCAGGAGAATCACCTCCTCTCCCCGCAGGCGATAGATGCGGTGCACTACAAAGTGGCCGTTCGGGCACTCGGCCAGCACCACTGCTCCCACGCGGATATCCTCCTGATGAATCGGACGCAGCAGAATCCGGCTGCCACTTCGGAAGAAGGGGAGCATACTCTGCCCCAAAACACGAACCTCGACCCGACGACCGGCGCGGAGCTCTTCACGAACCAGGGCGAAGCTGGTATGATTGCTGATACGCTGGCTACTCACGCTTGAAGAGGGTTTGACAGGAGAGCTTGGCTGCCTCGCGGTCGGGCAGGCACTCCAGGTGATAGACGGGGGTGTGGCTAATGAGTTGCGAGAGGGTCTCGCAGATGGCATCCTGCAATATCGGGTCGTAGCTGAACGACGGGGGGCAGGAGGGGAGCAGAGCCCCGATGGCGGGGATCACACCAAGACGGCGGATGTGGTTGTGAGGGGCCTGGCTCAGGCGCACGAAGCCTCGAATGGGGTAGTGTTCCGCTTTGTAGCAGGGGGTCTTGCCACTCCAGGGTGAGCCATAGACGGTAGGTACTCCCTCCCGAAGGCGGATGATGGGGCTGTCGTCATTGAGTAGTCGAGCCCCTGCGATATGCTCCCGCCAAAGGCGGGTATGGGTGCTCTTGCCGGTTCCCGACTCCCCCAAAAAGAGGGCAGCACCCTCATCGCAACAGATGGCCGAGGAGTGGATGGCAATGGCGTGACAGGGGGTGATGGCGAGTCCGAAGATCATCCAGACACCAAAACGAAAGAGCGAGGCTCGATCGGGGTTTTCGCGCAATAGTTCGGCCTTGCACCACGCCTCGCTACCCGTGCGAGGCTTGCGCAACCAGAAGTCGGGGCCTCCGCTGCTCTCCATCACCAGGAGATACTCCTCCTCGTTGGCGTAGAAGCGACAAAGGGCCTCCACCTCCTTGAAGGTGAACTCGTCGAGCAGATGGAAGTTATCGATTGCAGGCCGCTCTGCCCCCTCGGTGTGGAGGGTTAGCAGAGGGCTCTCTCCCTCGGATGCAGGGCTCTCGAAACGAGCCAGGGCCTTGACGAAGTTGCCGAAGAGGGGCTCCCACTCCCGGCTCTCGATCCGCAGACAGAAATCGGCAATATGGAAATCTCGAAAGCTCATTTTTACAGGTCAATGATGCGGTCACAATAGCTCAACGAACTCTCGCGGTGGGCAATGACCAGGATGGTCAGATCGCTGTGTTCGGCCATCAACTCCCGAATCGAGTGGTTAATCTCCTCCTCGGTGCGGTTATCGAGTGCCGAGGTGGCCTCGTCGAGTAGCAGTACCGAGGCCTCGTGATAGAGGGCTCGGGCGATGCCGATGCGCTGACGCTGACCTCCCGAGAGGCGGCAGCCGCTCTCGCCAATGGGGGTATCCATTCCACGAGGCAGGGCCGAGATGAACTCCTCGAGGCGGGCTGCCCGCAAAGCACGTGCCACCCGCTCTCGATCGATCTGCTCCTCCCGACACCCCAGGGCGACATTGGCCGCAAAGGTGTTGTCGATCAGAAATACCTGTTGCGAGACGTAGCCCACACAATTTTGCCAGGCGCGTCGTGTCGAGGCATCCAGTAGTCGGCCATCGATGAGAATCTCGCCCGAGGTGGGCTGATAGAAGCCCAGCAACAGTTGGAAGAGGGTGGTCTTGCCCACACCCGAGGCTCCGCGAATACCGAGGTGCTCTCCCTTGCGGATGGTGAGCGAGAAATCCTCCAAAATAGGCTTCTTGGGGGCATCCTCAAAGTGGAAGGAGAGATTTTTCAGTTCGATGGTCTCTTGAAAATCGAGGCGTGAGCTCTTCGGCTTCTCCTCGGGCGTGATCTCTTCCAAATCGGCCTCCAGCAGGGTGTCGATGGTGTAGCGGTTGTATTTCAGGGTGGACCAGTTGCTCATCAGCCCCTTTACGGAGGGCATCAGACGCAGGGCTGCCACGGCGAAGATGCCGAAGAGTACACGTCCCTGCTCGCCTCCCGAATGGAGTCCCCAGAGTACCATAGCGACCATCCCGAGGGCCAGACCGACCTCGGTCAGCAGTGTGGGTAACATACTCAACATCGTGTTTTTACGCTGCACTTCAATCACCTCGTTCATCGCTCGGTCAAATCGGTCGAGCATCAGTGGAAAGGCTTGGTTGAGCTCCACCTCCTGGTAGCCGCGGAAACTCTCCACCACACAACGGGCCTTCTCTCGTTGGGCGCGATTCTCTGCCTCGCCGTAGCGGTTCAGGCGACTGCGGACCAATTGGTAGTAGAGTATCAGGGTCGGCAGGAAGATGCCTGCCACCAGCAGGGCGGCGGTAGGATGGTAGAGGAAGAGGGCCGTAAAGAGGAGGATGAAGAGCATCACCTCGCAGCTCATCGCAGCCACGGGACGCAACACACCCGCCACAAAGGCGAAGGTTACGCCGTTTACGTTGCGTGAGAGGTGAGCCGAATTGTGGTGTTTGATGAAGTTCAGACCACGGCGGAAGTAGCTGATGTAGAGTCGCCGCGAGAGGTGGCGATAGAGATCGTAGATATAGTTGCGCTCCACGCGGCTGAGAAGCAGTACCAGGATTCCCTTCAGAAAGACGATCCCCACCACACTTCCCAGCAGGACAGCGATGAACCTGTCCTCCTGGTGGAAACCTCCCCACTGCCAGAGTTGTGCCAGCAGGGGAACCTCGCTCAGCGAGTCGCTCTCCAGGATGAGGAGCAACAGAGGCAACAGCATTGCCACCCCCAGGAAGTTGAGTAGCGCCCTTAAGAAGAGGGTCACGACGACCCAGCCGCCTCGGCGGCGGTAACTCTTGGGGATGAGATGTAAAAGGCCTCGTTTCATCGCAACAAAGGTAGCTCTTTTTATCCGAAAATCCTACTCCTCGACCTGCTCGGTGCGACCCAGTCGCACATACCAGAGCCACCCCTCCACCTCCTGGTAGCCCATCTCCTTCAAAAGAGTCATATAACGGCGGATCTGGCTGCGGTTGGAGGCGGGATCCTTCTCGCCAAACTTGTAGTCCACCACCACGGCTCGCTTGCCACGCAACATTACGCGGTCGGGACGGCGCACCTCGACCCGCTCTTTGCGATTGGCGGGGCGGATGATGTCGCGCTCACTCAAGATGCGCTCCCATTTTTGGTCGTACCACGCGGCGACTACGGGATCCTGCAGTACCTGCTCCACGCGGCGGGCCAACTCATCGGCCTCCTCTTCGGTGACGAGGGCCTCCTGGCGCATTCGTTGCAGGGCTCGGACCAGCTCCTCACGATTGGTCGCCTCCTCGAAGAGGCGGTGCATCAGGATACCGAAATTGCGGGGAGAAAACTCCGCCTCGCCACCGTGGTCAAGGTAGCGGGCATTGGGCAGACGCAACTCGGGGGTGGGGCGTACGGTGGGGTAGTGGGTCAGAATACGTTGCGTGACAGCTGACTCCGAAGAGCTGCTCTTTTCGGGGATGGGAGACTCCATTGTGCCAAATTCGTAGCGCATAAAGCCCCCCTCGACCTCCGAGACGCGGCCGATGCAGTCGCCTCGATACTCCCCATTGACCAGCAGTGGGATGCGGGCCTCGCCATCTTCGGCGGCGATACCCTCCCACACCAGCGAGCCGATGAGGTTGCGGTTCCTATTGGGAATAAAGATATGGAGTTGCTCCACGGCGCGTGTGAGGGCGACATAGAGCAGGTTGATGCTATCGACGTGACTGTAGGTCATCTCGCGGAAAAACTCCTCTGAGAAGTGAGAATCGCTCATCGCCGAGGAGTACTTCAGGGGCAGACGGCCCACCTCGGCCAGCTCCCCTTCGCCCCGGGCCCAAAGGATGTTCTGCTTGCTCCCCGAGATTCCGGCATCGAGTTCCCAATCACAATAGGGAATCACAACTACCTTGCGCTCCAAACCTTTGGCCTTGTGAATGGTGGAGATCTCCAGGGTCTGCTCGCTTTTCCCGATCTGGAGGCTGCAATCCTGACTGTGCTCATCCCACCAATCGAGGAAGAGCGCAATGTCGGTCACTCGTCCCGAAGAGAAGTGAATTACCTGCTCGTGGAGGGCCTGCAGATAGGCCGTCTCCCCCTCGTGGAGGTGGTAGCGGAGGATGATCTCCTCGAAGGCGGTCTCGGTGGAGAGCTGCTTCAGGGAGGCGAGCCACAAGCTCTCTTCTTGGCCCCAGGGGGTATCCACCGCTCGGTTGAGGTAGTGGTTGCAGATGGCGCGACTGATTGTATCGTCGGGGGTGATGCAGAGACGCAACAGGGCGATGATGAAGCAGCAGAGGGGCGAAGCGTTGAGGTTTAGCGAGTCCTGCGTCATCACGTTGAAGTGGTAGCGCGGATTCCGGTTTTGACGCTTGAAGTCCAGCAGCGTGCGTGCCACCCGGGCTCCTTCACGGCTCCTTCGAACCAGAATCAGCAGATCGGAGGGGCGGTATCCCAGGTCGAGAATCTGACAGATGCGCTCTACGATAGGGGGTTGCTTGTCGCAACTCTCCACCGAGACATAGCCCGTGGCTGAGCTCTTTTTACGGGCTTGCTGGGCGTGGTCGGTGTAGGCCCCGGGGAGGATCTTGCAGAGCTCCTCGGCGACCTGGGGAGCCACAGCCCCCTCTTCGATGCGCGCTTTGATCTGCAGGTTATCCAGCCGTACCACCTGCCCCATCAGGGCGTTGTTGAACTCCACCACCTGCCTTAGCGAGCGGAAGTTGTTGGTCATACTCTCCACGTGGCTGCCGGACAGGGCCTCGGGGGCCTTTTGGCTCAAGATGCGCCAGTCGCCACCACGCCAGCGGTAGATCGATTGCTTGGTGTCGCCCACCAGCAGCACCGTGGAGCCGGGCTCCTCCTCGCCGGGCAGGGTGAGCTGCGTGGCGTGGGAGAGGGCATCCTGCAACAGCGGCTTGAAGTTGAGCCACTCTCGCTCGGAGGTGTCTTGGAACTCGTCAATGAGGTAGCGGTCGTATCGGTTGCCCACCTTCTCGTAGATGAAGGGGGCATCGTTGCGGTCGATAAAGAGCGAGAGAATGTTTTTGGTCTCCGAGAGCAGCAGACGGTTCTCTTCGCGCCACAGTCGCTGAATCTCGCTGTAGAGGTCGTTCAGCAGAATGTAGGTGCGAAAGTGCTCCTTCATCAGGTGGGCCGATCTCCACCCCTTCAGGTGGCTGTAATACCACGAACAGAGCTCTTTCATCTGCCGATGAAGCGGCTCGGCCGTTTGTCCACCGTATGGGCTCTTTTTGGGGAACCACACCTCGCAACTCTCGGCGTAGGCAAGGGCTCGGGCTCCCGGCTCCTCGATTTCACCGGCAGCCACCTTGTAAAAGTAGTTGGCTCCGCTCGTGCTTTTGTTCGAGAAGTCATTCAGCGAGAGCCCCATCTGCTCAATCATCTCGACGCCTTTGCGGCCCATCTCGCGGAACTCCTTCTGGCTCTTTTTCATTGCCTGCCAGCTCCCCTCGATCACCTCAAGGAGTCTCTCGCGGGGGCAACTGTTGGCCATCTTCTCGCGGCTCCCCTCGCTGAAGAGTTCCTTTCCCAACTTTAAGATCCCCTCTCGAAGATCCCACCCTTTCTGCTCCTCGATACGCTCGCGGGCAAAGGCCTCAAGCCACTCCTTGAGCTCCCGGTCGTGGGTGATGCGCTCTATCAGGGCATCTACACCACGGCTCAATATGGGGGCCGACTCCAACTCAATCTCGTAGTTGAGTTCGAGCCCCAACTCCTTGACAAAGGCGTGGAGGATGCGCTGGAAAAATTTGTCGATTGTCAGTACCGTGAAACGGGAGTAGTCGTGCAGAATGGCACTTCGGGCCTCTCGGGCACGTTGACGGATCACCTCTTCGCGCAGGCCCAACTCCTGAATGAGATCCTGCAGGTAGTTGCTCTTTCTATTCGAGGCCAGCAGGTCGATCTCCTTCAGGATGCGGCTCTTCATCTCCTCGGTCGCCTTGTTGGTGAAGGTAACGGCCAGAATATGGCGATAGAGCGCAGGTTTCCACACTACGTCACGGACGTAGTGGTAGGCCAGGCGGTAGGTCTTGCCCGATCCGGCGCTTGCGTTGAGAATTTCGGCCTGCATAGTTGTAGAAGAGAGTTCTGTAAAGAACAAAGGTACGAACTTTTTTTGGAATGGGCCCTTTGACAGCCGATTTTTTACTATCTTTGTTTCTCCGCTTTATCCTATGCAGACTATGGAGCCGAAACCGAGCACTTTTTTGGGTGAGTTGGCCGCCAGCCTCTATGCCCGTCACCGGGGCGATTTCGCCTCGCTGGCCCTCTTATTCCCTTCGCGCCGAGCCCGCCTCTTCTTTGCCGAGGAGCTGACCGCTCGTGCCCAAGAGCCGATTTGGGAGCCTGAATGGCTCACCGTGGAGCCGCTGATGGAGGAGCTTTCGGGACTCCATCTGGGCGACCGTCTGCGTCTGATAGTGGAGCTCTACCACGTCTATGGTCGTTACCATACCGAGGAATTTGACCGATTCTACTTCTGGGGTGAGATGCTCCTCTCGGATTTCGATATGATCGACAAGTATCGGGTCGATGCCGAGTCGCTCTTTGCCAACATCTCCGACCTGAAGGAGTTGGAGGCCGATCTCTCCTACCTTACCCCCGAGCAGCGTGAACTGATCAACCGCTTTTGGGAGGGAGTGCTCAACGACTCCTCCGATACCGAGGAGCGGCAGCGTTTCCTGGGAATTTGGCGCACGTTATGGCCCATTTACCGTGATTTTCGTGCCCGCCTTTTGGAGTTGGGCTTCGGTTATGGGGGCCTGGTGCAGCGTGTTGCAGCCGAGCGGCTGGAGACGGGCGAGAGCTCGCTGCGGAGTGATCGTCACTATGTGGTGGCGGGATTCAATGCCCTGACGAGTTGCGAAAAGGTGCTCTTCGACCATTTGCGGGGAGTTGGGGCAGAGTTCTATTGGGACTATGACGAGAGCTACCTGCGGGATGAGGTGCAGGAGGCGGGGATGTTCCTGCGCGAGAATCTGCGCCGCTATCCCGAGCCGGTGGGAGAGATCAATCACCGATCTCTCTCGAAAGAGCAGAAGATCGAAATCCTTTCGGCTGCCTCGGATGCCGTCCAGTGCAAGGTGGTGAGCGAACTGCTCGACAGCTTCCGAGAACGGAACGAAGAGGGAGTACCGCAGCCCCTGGATCGCCATACAGCGGTGGTACTGACCGATGAGGAGCTGTTGATGCCGCTGCTCTACTCGCTTACCCCCTCCGAAGGACAGCTGCAACCTGATGCCGTCAATGTAACGATGGGTTTCCCGTTAAAGCAGAGTGTAGTCTATACCCTGGTGGAGCGACTCCTGAATCTGCAACAGCACGGTCGTAAGGGGCGTGGGGGGCATCTCTTCTACCACGCCGATGTGACGGGCCTTTTGGCTCACCCGCTGTTGAATGTGGTTCCCGGGGAGGTGCTGCAGGAGTTGCAGCAGGATATCGTGAAGAATCGTCGCATTACCGTTGAGGCCTCGCACCTGGCCTGCACCCCCGTTTTGGAGGAGATTTTCCGTCCGGCCACCGAGTGGCGCACACTCTCCGACTACCTGATTTCGATTCTCGGGCTGTTGGGTGGGGGGGTGCGCGAAGAGTCGGGCCTGGGTGAGCGTACGGCAACCCTGATGCTCCTTTCGGAGGAGATCACCAAGTTGCGTAACTCGATCGAAATCTGTCAGATTGATATTTCGTTGACCACTTATCTATCCCTCCTGCGTCGCCACCTGCAGAGCCTGCGTATCCCCTTCGAGGGGGAGCCTCTGAACGGCGTACAGGTGATGGGTATCCTGGAGACCCGCAACCTCGATTTTGACCGTGTGATTATCCTCTCGATGACCGATGACAACTTCCCCGGTCCGCTGGATAACCACGCCTCCTATATTCCCTATAATCTGCGTGCGGCCTACGGGCTTCCCACCCCCGAGCATCACGAGGGAGTACACGCCTACTACTTCTATCGCCTGCTGCAGCGAGCCCGCGAGGTACACCTCTGCTACTGTTCAAAGTCCGATTTCAAGACGACGGGCGAGCCGAGCCGTTATATCCGTCAATTGGAGTATGAGAGTGGCCTGCCGCTTCGCTTCTCGGAGGTGGGTATCGATGTCAATCTCCCCGAGGAGAGCCCCTTTGAGGTGGAGAAGAGCGGGAGTGTGCGGGAGCAGTTGGAGGCGTTTTTGCGCGAGGAGAAGCCCCACACCCTTTCACCGACCGCCTTTGCCCGCTATTTGGCTTGTCCGCTGAAGTTCTACTTCGCCTCGGTTGCGAAGCTCCGCGAACGGGAGGAGGTGAGTGAGGAGGTGGATAATCCGCTCTTCGGTACCGTGCTCCACGCCTCAATGGAGCAACTCTATGCCTCGTTGCGAGGAAGGGAGCTTGCCGAAGCCGATTTTGATGCCCTTTTGGAGGGAGATCGGGTGGCACGGGCTGTGCGTCGGGCCATTGAGCAGGAGTTCTTCTGTGGAGAGGAGAGACCCGACGAGGAGTATCCGGGGAACCTGTTGCTGGTTCGCGGTATCGTCGAGCGATATATTCGTGAGGGGATCATCCCCTATGATCGGGCCCACGCCGGTTTTACGGTACTGGGAACAGAGACCCCTGTCGCGTGTGATTTTTCGATCGATGCGGAGCGTTCCGTGCGCTTTGCTGGCCTCTCCGATCGCTTGGATCTGCTTCCCAACGGTCAGGTGCGGGTGGTGGACTATAAGACGGGAAGTGTGCAACTTGAGTTCAACGGATTGGAAGAACTCTTCCTGGGGAAGTATCGCAGCAGCAAAGCCAACCTCTTCCAGACCCTGCTCTACGCCTTGATGGTCTGGTATAGCGAGGGACGAAATGCCCGTCCGGCCCTCTACTATGTGCGGGCGATGAACAATCCCGACTTCTCCCCCTGGTTGCGCGACAAGAAGCAGCGCGATGAGGAGGTGAGCTATGCCCTCTATGGCGAAAAATTTGAGGAGTTGCTGCGTGAAAAACTGAAGGAACTCTTTGATTGGGAGATCCCCTTCCGCCCCTGTTCGGAGCAGGAGAGTGACACCATTTGCAACTATTGCGATTTTCGTACGCTCTGTCGCCGATAGTTGTTGCAAGGGCCGGGTAGAGCGAATAAAAAAGGAGGGGCATCCCTCCTTTTTTATTGGTTTTTAATCTCTACATCTCTTTGATCGACTCAATGCCGTCGCGCGAGAGGGCTACTCTAAAGCGTTTGTAATCGGTGCGATCGTCGTACTGATACTGCATCACGATATTGAGGAAATAGACCTTGCGGCACTCTACTGCGTGGGGCTCATTCTCTTCGTCGAGGACATTCAGCGAGACATAAGGGTTGTCTGCCTTTTGAATGAAGTTGCTGATGTTCAGGCGGATGATATCGTTGATGCCATCCGTGTGATAGACGTTGTTCTCCTCGAGCCGTTTGCGGTCGATGTGCACCCATTTGCGGTAGAGCAATACCTTGTCGTCGAAGATCGAGTTTTCGGCGGGCGAGATGGGCTCCTTTTGGCGCAGCTGCATCACCTCGCGGGGGATGTTGTGCTGCTGCAGGAAATCGACACCCTCCTTGATCCAGCCGATGGTGTGCTCCCGAATGCTGATCTTGGCCTTGTTATCGAAATATTTGCTCCCTTTGCGGTGGGCAAAGTAGTAGCGGGCGAGCTCCTTGATGCGATCCTTACCCATATAGCTGATCACCAGCACCACAAAGAAGGGCCAGGTGAAGTTGCCGTACCGCTGTTGGAAATAGAAGCTGATGATGGTGGCAAAGATCATCGAGAGACCTGCGGCAATGCTGTAGTAGATCTGCTCAATCATCACTCCGTCACGCTTCTTCGGCACGCGCAGGTAGAGGGCACTCTCCACATATTTTTTCAGTACGCCGTGAGAGTAGATTAAGTTGCGGTTTTCGAGGGCATCCTCCTCTCGCACCGAGGGATAGCCCATCTTTTGGCGGTAGAGGTTCTCCTCGCGGATCTGCTCCGAGAGCGCCGATATGATCTCGGAAAAATAGTTCCGATCCTTGGCGCGAAGGGTATTGATCAGCCGGAAGGTGTAGTGGTCGAGCATATAGCTCATAAACTCGTCACCAAAGCCAAAGCAGGCCATCATTTCGCGGCTTACGCGCGGCGTGTTGATGTGATTCCTGAGCCGACGATACTCCGTCAGGATATGGCCCGTATTCTTGAGATACTCTTTCGAGAGGTAGAGGACATCTTCGCGTCGTTGCTCGTCGTTGCAGATGTGGCCCACCTCCTCGCGCATCGCACTCTTCACGATGGCCGAGAAGAGTTTGATCTGTGTCTCATACTCGGCAACGTTGGTGCGGGTGGGATCCTCCGAGAGGCGTCTGAAGGCCTCCTGAAGGTGGCGCAACGGGGTTGCCTCGCCTCCGGCGATGTTGCGGAGCAGATAGCGCGGTGTGATCAGGCGCACGTTGGACTTCACATCGCGGTAAAAATCCGACTTGGTGTAGGTCGCGGGGGTGATGTCGAGACTTGCGGGGCTGAAGATCCACATATAGACCGAGAAGTCGTTGTGACGCGTCTTGCGACGGGTCACAAAGCCCACCTTGAACTCGATGGAGAACTTGTCGTGTATCTTGGTCATTATGTCAATCATAGCCACACGCAGATTGAGGGGTTAGAAGAAGAGGCCTTCGGTATAGCCCAGCCAGCGCAATACGGTCTCGCCCCATACCAGAATCATCACCCAGCCGATGAGCATCATCGTGAAACCAAAGCGGAAAGTATCGCTCCAACTGTAGTGGTTGGTGGTGTAGAGCAGGGCTGCCGGCTTGGAGTTGAAGGGCAGTACATAGACGTGCTCGATCAACAGGGCCACAGGGAACGCCAGGCTCATAATGGGGTAGCCGAACTTTTGGGATACGCCGATGGCGATCGGTACAAAGATCAGGGCTCGCATCGTCTTCGACTGGAACAGGAGGGCCGAGAAGAGCATCATACCCGTCAGCAGCAGATAGAGAACCCAGAAGGGGGTATTGTCCGTCACGCCGAGGCTGTTGAAGAGCAGATCGACCATACTCTTCGGCAGGGCTGTGGCATCCAATCCGGCTCCAATGGCGTAGGCTCCCGCCGAGAACAACATCAGGTGCCAGGGAATATCCACGTCGTTCCACTTCACCACACCCACACCCGGCAGCAGGGCAACCACGGCACCGATGAAGGCGACCGTCGTGGCGTCGATGCCGTGGAGCTTATCGGTGGCCCACATCGCCAGCACGGCGACGAAGATGGCGATCGACTTCCACTCCTCGAAGCTCATCTTACCCATTGCATCCAGCTCCTGGCGCAACTTCTCCAGACCACCCTCAATCTGGGGTTTGCGCTCCTCCTTGGGGATGGGGAAGATGAGTTTGGTGCCTACCCACCATCCAATCAAAAGCAGTACCATACAGAGTGGGAAGGCGGCAGCAAACCAATCCGAGTAGCTGATCGAGGTGATACCCATAGCACCACCAATGAGTGAGGCGGCCAGCAGGTTGGCTCCCGAACCGGTCAGGAAGCCGCTTGCACCGATATTGATCTGGAAGAGGTTTTGTAGCACGATGTTACGACCAAAGTTGTTGCGGTTGCCGTTCGAGGCTCCATAGACTGCGGCCACCACCATAAAGATGGGCAGCAGGATGGCTGCCTTGACCGTCGTGGCGGAGATGAAGGCCGAGAGAATGACGTTGATCACCAGGAAACTGAAGAAAACGCCGCTGGCCGAGTGGCCGAACTTCAGGACAAACCAGAGGGCCAGGCGTCGTGCCGCCTTGGTCTTGACCAGCATCGAAGCCAATACGAAGGAGAGGATGTTGAGCCACATCACGGGGTGTCCTAGCTGGGCGAAGGCCTCCTTTTGGGACGTGACCTCCGTGAGCACCAGACCCAGGATCACCAGCAGGGCCGTCAGGTAGTTGGGCACCGCCTCCGAGATCCAGAGGATGATGGCCGCAATGAAGAGGGCCAGCATCGCATAGTTGGCGCGCGTAAAGTCCTCGAAGCCACGCTCATTGATGAACTTGACTGCCTTCTTGAGGTTCTGCGGGGGATCGGCCTGTGTAACAAGCTGACTGCCATCGGGAGCTTCGGTTACCACCTCGGTAATAAAATCGCTCTCTGTTAAGTTGTCGATAAAGGGAATATCCACAACCCAATAGACCAGGATAAAGGCCAGGATGGCCAGCGGTCCGCCAAGGCGTGCCATCCACCTTTCGAAGGCGGATTTTTCCATCTTGGGGAGTTTCTCGATTTTATAGTTGTTCATATCCAGCGGATCGAACGGGGCGGCGGTTTTGATCTCTTCGCTCATAATCGGAGTCGGTTTGGGGGTTGGAAATGGTTGGAAAAAAGTGGGGGAGGAGGGGCTCCTCCCCCGTCAAAAGGTTGTGAATCGCCTACTTCCAGTTCTTGTAGGGATTCTTCATCAGCATCGAGTTGTAGTACTTCACGTCTCCGGTGACCTCCTCGCCCAACCAGGCGGGCTTTGCGAAGGCCTCCTCCTCCGATGAGAGCTCCACCTCGGCAACGGTCAGACCGTCGTTGTCGCCGTAGAACTCATCTACCTCGAAGGTGTGCTCACCCGACTTCACCAGATAGCGCGTCTTGTCGATCACGCCCGGCTCGCAAATGGCCAACAGCTGCTCGGCCTCGGCGGTGGGGATCTCCTTCTCCCACTCGAAACGGCTGGCTCCACTTTGGCTGCCAATACCCTTGATGGTGATGAAGCCCTTGTCGCCCTTAACGCGAACACGTACCGTGCGCTCGGGCACCGAACTCAGATAACCCTGGATGATGCGGGTCGATTTGAAGGCCTCGGCCTTGAAGTCGCCAGCCACCAAAAATTTTCTTTCAATCTCTTGTGCCATAATTCTCTACTCGTTTGCAAGGGGTTTGTTCGACATGCCGATCACACGCTTGATGGCCTGCAGGTAGTTGATGTTCTCGACTCCCTCCAGTCCTACGTCGGCGATCGTCTTCTTGATATCCTCGATCTCGGTCGACTCGGAGTTGATCGTTACCACCTTGGCACCATTGATCAGGACGTTGCCTACCTCGCAGATCGTATCATTGACCATATAACCGAAACGCTGCTTGTGTACGCGTACGGCGGCCAGGTCGGGGTGCTGCTCCACCATCGAGATAAACTCCTCGTAGGTGTAGCTCTCCTTCGTCAGCTCGGGCATCTCTACCATAAAGGCGGGGAATACCTCCTCCTTGAGTACCTGGGCCGAGATGGGGAACTCGCCCTTCATCAGGGGATTCCACTGCTCCAGGCCGTCTACGGTCTGGACATAGGTCTTGATATCCATCTTGCCATCACGAATCTTCGTGTTGTTGATGTCGTTCGTGCGCGAAATGATGTAGATTTCGTCGCTATGACGCTCCCATACCTTCTCGGGTACGGGGGCCGAAAGGCGGGCCATACGCTTGTGGGCCTCGCAAAAACACTGTCCGAAGGAGCGGAACTCGAAACGCGGTTTGGAGATTGCGCCAATCTCCATCTTCTCTTTTGCCATTTTTATCTGTTTTGTATTTTTTGTTATGGAAGAAGAAGGCTGTCCCTTCGACAGCCCTCTCTCTTGTTTTGTGGTTACTCGTGCTCAATATCACCGGTCTTCTCGCCATTGGCAGCACCCGGGGTAGGAGCGGCATAGGCCCACTCGCCGGTACCGTTGGGTACACGCGAGAAGGAGGCCTCCTTGTTCTCGGCCAGAGGCTCCTCACCGAAAGGATCCACATCGGCACCGCGAACAAACTTATCCACTACGACGCCCTCGGCATTCACCAACTCGAACTTCACGCCCTTCTTGGCCGAAAGACCGGCGTTGAAGCCCAGTTCGGGATCGGTCATATCGGCACCCAGCACCAGGTAGGCACCGGCGGCCAACGTCTTGCCTGCGGGAGCGGTCCAGCATACATTATACTTGCCGGCTACGTCGGTGGCATCAGCCGCATACTTGCGGATGGTCCAGCCGCTCAGGTCGCCGTCGGCATCGCCCGAGTTGTAGAGCTCGATGAACTTGTTGCCCTCATAGGCCTTGTTGCCGCAGAGCTCGTTGAAGAGGACTACTGCCTCGGGAGCGGGAGCGGGAGCATCACCATTGCCTACCAGCGCAGGATCCTCGGCAGCACCCTCGCCATTGTTGGCAGCACCGGGGGTGAAGGTGGGGGTCATCACGAAACGGCCCGTACCATCGGGAATACGGCTCCACGAACCCTTGTTGCTGTCCAGACCCTGGTCACCCCAGGCACCGTCGCCCTTCTCGCCACGCTGGAAGGTGTCGAGTTTCTTGCCGTCGGGAGCATAGAGCTCAACGAGAACCGACTTCTTGGCCGAGAAGCCCGAGCTGAAACCGTCGGGCGTCGTACCCTTGGCACCCACGATGGCGTAGAAACCGCCGGCGGGAATCTTCTGACCCTTCTGGCCCGTCCAAGCGAGCTCCTCATCCTTGTTGATCGTTACGCCGGCCAGGTCGATCTCCTGCGAACCGGTGTTGTAGAGCTCAAAGAACTTCTCGTTATCCTCACCGGCACCATAGAGCTCATTGAGAACCAGCTTCGAGTAGTCATAGACCACTTCGGGCTCCTTCTCGGGGATCAGGGCGTTGGGATCCAATTCATCCTTTACACAGCCGGTGAAGGCTGCCAGTGCCAGAGCGGCAAATAATACTTTTTTCATAGTTGTATCTCTCTTTTTTCGTTAAACAAATTTAGAAGGCCACCTGGAAACGCAGGGCGAGCATATGGTAATCCACACCACCCTTGCCGGCGGGAGCAACTACCTTCGAAGGAACCTTGGTGGGGGCACCCGACAGGTCATAACCTACATAGCTCTTGCCCTTGGCATTGGCGTAGCGGTCGTTGTTGTTGTACTGGTAGTTGAGCATAATCTTCACATTCTTGATGGGGTAGTAGTTCAGACCCACGGCCACAGCCTCGGCACTACCGCCCAGGATCTGCGAGTCGGCCACCTTGTGGTTGAACAGAGCACCGGTATTGAAGTCGCAATACTCATAGCGGGCGGTCAACTCCAGGTTGCCCCATTTGTGCTCGCTGGTTGTACGGGTGTACTTGGCACCACCGGCATCATAGTTCTGCGTACCGCCGAAGAGCAGGAAACCTGCCTCCACGTACCAACCCTCGGCCCACTGGGTAGGCAGGGGGTTCACAGCCTGGTCGAGGCACATACCGCGAGCGATGTAGGCACTCTCAATGCGGAGCTGCTTGTAGTGGGCAGCCAACTCGACCGTCCAGGCCAGCTCGTGATCCAGACCCTTCACATCGTCGGTATCCAGATACTTCTTGCGGTTGATATTGGTCGAGTTACGCGTGCTGTAACGACCTACGAAGTAACCATCGGTCGAGGTGAGTTTGGGATTGCGATACGAGAAGGCACCACCGATGTGCAGCGAGGCATTCTCCTGCTTGTGCAGGGGGCGGAATACCACCTTACCGGTGTAGGAGAGACCCTCGTTGTAACCGTAATCCTTGTTGCCATCCTCCATATAGGTCAACTCCTCGGCGCTCTTGAGCTCGGGACCGAAGACACCACCCGATACCCAGAACCAACTGTGGGCGTACTTGACATTCATACCCAGGTGACGCGAGGGGGCCAGCGTGGTCACCATCGGACGCTCCATAAACATCAGGTAGCGCGAGGTGGTGTTGCGGCTCAGCGAGAAGTTCTCCTTGAAGTTACCGGCCTTGATCTCCAGACCCTTCACGCCGTTGAAGGCGAGGTAGGCATCCTTCAACTCGGGCAGACCGCTCGTCCAGTCGGTGTCGATCTCACCATACCAATTCTTGTTGAGCTGGGCCTTCACGGCGAAACGGGCGCGACGGATGCTCATACCGTTACCGATGTGGCTGGTGTTACTCTTGCCGTCGAGCTCCTTGGCGCAGAAGTCGGGGGCACCAAAGTAAACGGCAGCATCGGCCTGGATACGTACGTCGAACCACATCTTGTAGCTCTGCTTCTTGTTCTGGAAAACCAGGATACCATCCTGCACGGAGGCACTTACGGGCAGAGACTCGACAGTCTGGCCGTACTGGTTAACGTCGCTCTTTACAACCGTCTCCTGTTCCTGTGCAAAAGCACCTGCACTCATACAAACGAGTGCCAACGAAAGTAAAAGTCTTTTCATAGATAGAAAGTTTAAGTTAATAATTGAGTTTTTGTCGTTGTATTGTTCAAGGAGTCAGCCTTTTGGATGACTGAACCCATTTTTTCGACCACTGGGCGGAAATGCTTGCTTGCGGAGGCACCCTTTAGAGAAGAGGGGGGGGATTCGTTCGTTCACGTTTTCGTCGCGGCTAACGCAAAATTAAATATTTTTTCTAATAAAAGAAAATTTTTCGGCCCAAATCTTTTATTCGTAACGGGATTGTAACAGGATAGAGGGGTTTTAGCCCGATTTTACCCGTTTTCAAGGCCCTTTCGGAGAGCTCTCTCCCCTTCGAAGAGCTCCTTTTTGACTCCCACTCCCAGCTTTCTCGAACTCTCTTTTTTTTGTAATCTCTGACGCGACTGATTTTAGAGGAGGGTTGGGGCGATTTCCGCTCTTCGGGAGGCGGAATTTAGGGCAGATTTTCCTGATAATGGTAAATTTTGAACCCGATTATTCCCCCTTTTTTTGTTAATAAAAAAACTTAATAGATTGTTGCTCTTTGGGTTGAATGGGTTGTGCGATTTTTGTCATCCACTTTTTTCCTTAATGAACAGACCCTCTTTTTTTCTCCGAAAATCAAGGATGAAGACAGACCTTGATTCGTTCCACTTATTTTGTGGGAAAAACGAGCCCTTTTTGCTGATAATGAGTGGATTGATAATTTGTGGATCTATATTTTTATTCTCACGTGCGGGCGAGGCCCGATCAACTCTTTCTCTTTCGAAAAATTGTCGTTAATTTTATGGAACAAAAAGAGATCCGAACGGTGCATCTTTTTTTGATCCATATTCTCTGATTCAACCCCGAAAGAAGAGAGACGAGGAGCCTCGGAAGAGCATTGCGACAAGAAACACACAATATCAACCAAATTAATAACAAAGCCTATGAAAAACTTGACTTTAAAAATCGCTATGATCCTTGCGATCGTATGCGTGAGCAGTGTTTCGGCATTTGCTCAACAAGTGAAGGGTACCGTGAAAGACGTGGCCGGCTCACCGATTGTTGGTGCTGCCGTTATCGTTGATGGTACGACCGTCGGCACCTCAACGGGTGTGGATGGCAGCTTTACCCTCAAAGCCTCGCAGGGCCAGACCCTGGTGGTATCTTACATCGGCTACCAGCACCAGAGTGCTGTCGTAGTGGGTGGAAAGACGGTCTATGATTTTGTCCTCGAAGAGGATGCACAGACCTTTGAGGAGATCGTGGTAGTCGGCTACGGCGTACAGAAGAAGAGCGTCGTGACGGCTGCTATCTCTTCGATCACCTCCGATGACCTGAAGGCCCAGTCCAACACGCGTCTGGAGAGCGTACTTCAGGGTATGACTTCGGGTGTGACCGTTACCGCGCCTTCGGGTGCTCCCGACGCTTCCGCTCAGGTTCGCGTGCGTGGTGTGGGTTCGATCAACGGCTCGTCGCCTCTCTACATCGTGGATGGTATGGCCATTTCGGGTGGTATCGACTATCTGAACCCCAACGACATCGAGCGTATTGAGGTGTTGAAGGATGCCGCTTCGGGTGCCGTGTATGGTGCACGTGCTGCCAATGGCGTAATCCTGGTGACCACGAAGAAGGGTCAGAAGGGCCAGACCGTGGTAAACTACGACTTCTCGTACGGATGGCAGAATCCCTGGCGCAAGCCCAACGTGCTCAACGCCACGGAGTATGCAACTATTATGAACGAGGGTTACATCAATGCCGGTCAGGCTCCCATCTACAGCGATCCTTACTCCTTTGGTGAGGGTACGGATTGGGTCAATGAGGTGCTCAACAAGAATGCTCCCGTAATGAAGCACGACCTCTCGATTTCGGGTGCTACCGAGAAGGTAAACTACGCTCTCTCGGCCGGTTATCTGACCCGTGAGGGTATCGTGGGTGGTAACTTCGATCGTTCGAACTACGAGCGTTTCACGCTCCGTTCGCACATCGGCGTAACCGTATTCGACAAGTCGAACGAGCGCAACTGGCTCAACAAGCTGACGGTGCAGACTTCGGCTTCGTACGCGCGTATTTTGGCAACCGGTATCGACAACAACTCGGAGTTCGGTTCGCCCCTGGGTTCGGCGATGAGTATGTCGCCGCTGTTGGATGTCTATGCTACTCCCGAGGAGGAGGCCGCCTACAAGGAGCTCTATCCCGAGGGTTACGAGCACATCGTACGCGATGAGAACGGTCGCGCTTATACGGTGGTGGATGGTGGTGTTTACAATGAGCAGACCAACCCGCTGGCCTTCCTCTCGCTCCCCGGCACGAAGTATGAGACCGATAAGTTTATTGCCAACTTCGTCGGTGAGCTGCAGCTCGTTGACGGTCTGAAGTTCCGCTCGTCGGTGGGTGTTGACCTCGCATTCTGGGGCAACCACGGCTACAACAAGCAGTACTTCCTCTCGTCGAAGCGTTACAGCTACAATACGGTGGCTTCGGAGACCACCTATGACAAGGATGGCAACGCCACCACGACCGAGAAGGTAAACTACGCTGAATCGGCATCGCAGGAGATGAACCGCGGCTTCCAGTATCAGATCGAGAACGTCCTCTCGTATGACAAGACCTTCGGCAAGCACTCGCTGGCCATCATTCTGGGTCAGTCGGCCATCTCGTCAACTTCGCAGAATGTGGGCGCATCGGCTCGCGGTCTGCAGTACCCCTACGACCCCTATAAGATTTCGGTAAACAACACGCTCGGCCAGCAGGCTGACGGTGACCGCAACGGTTGGGGCTCGTGGAACTCGATTCCCTATCGTTTGGCCTCCTACTTCGGTCGTATCTCCTATAACTTTGATGAGCGTTATATGGCCGAGGTAACCTTCCGTCGTGATGGTTCGAGCCGCTTTGGTGCCAACTACAAGTGGGGTAACTTCCCCTCGGTTTCGTTGGGTTGGAACATCAAGAATGAGGCCTTTATGCAGAAGGCTGAGTGGCTTTCGGCTTTGAAGCTCCGCGCTTCGTGGGGTATCAACGGTAACGATGCCATTCCCGATTTCGTCTATGCCGTTTATATGAACTCGGGCAACAACTACATCTTCGGTTCGGGTGCCAACGGTTCGGAGACGATTACCCTCGGCTCGAAGCCCTCGGGTCTGGCGAACCCCGATGCCCACTGGGAGGAGTCGCACCAGACCGATATCGGTTTGGAGGCCGGCTTCTTCAGAAACCGTCTGATCTTCACCTTCGATTGGTATGAGAAGAAGACGGCAGGTATGCTCCTTTCGATGCCCGTTCCCGGTTACTCGGGAGACTCGGCTCCTACGGGTAACCTGGGTGATATGGTCAACCGCGGTGTTGAGTTTGAGATTGGCTGGCGTCACGCGGCCGGTGATTTCAACTACCACATCTCGGCAAATGCTACCTATAATAAGAATAAGCTCACCTACCTGGGTGATGACTCGACCCACCTCTATGGCTCGAACCACAAGATTGGTCAGCTGACGCGTGGTTCGGTAGGTCTTCCATTCCCCTACTACTACGGTTATGTAACCGACGGTATCTTCCAGAATATGGAGGAGGTGAGTGCCCACGTGAACGAGAATGGTGAGCTTCTGCAGCCCAAGGCCGCTCCCGGTGATGTTCGCTTCAAGGATCTCAACAACGACGGTATCCTGGACGACAACGACCGTACGATGATCGGTAAGGGTATGCCCGACTGGACCTTCGGTTTGAACCTCGGTTTCGAGTGGAAGGGTCTGGACTTCAATATGCTGTTGCAGGGTCAGGCCGGTTGCGAGATCTTCAACGTATCGCGTCGTACCGACCTCTACTATGTAAACCTCAACAAGTCGATTCTGAACCGTTGGACGGGTGAGGGTTCGACCAATGAGTATCCTCGCTTTATGTTCGATTCGCCCAATGAGAACTACCGCGTTTCGGATCTGTGGCTTGAGGACGCTTCGTTCCTCCGCGCTCGTAACGTACAGCTGGGTTATTCGCTGCCCCAGTCGATTACCCGCAAGGTCGGCATCCAGCGTCTGCGCGTATTCGTAATGGCCGAGAATCTCTTCACCCTCACCAACTACACGGGTTGCGATCCCGAGGTGACCGGTGGTAACAGTGCTTATGGCACGGAGGTCGGTATTGACCGTGGTGTTTATCCGCAGTCGCGTACCTACTCGATCGGCGTTAATCTGACTTTCTAACCATTAAAACCGAATAATGAGTATGAAAAAGATATTGTTTGCACTTTTGGGCGCAGTGGTGCTTTCTTCGTGCGGCGAGGACTTCCTTACCGTGAAGCACAACTCTGCAGAGCCTTTGGATGAGTATTTTATCAACCAGGAGCGCATCCATCAGTCGCTGGTGGCGGCTTACGATTCGCTGAACTGGCTCGACTACTACGATCAGTACTGTAACGCCCTGACTCTCGCCCCCGATATTATGGCGGATGACATCTATTGTGGTGGCTCCAATGAGGGTGACCAGCCTTCGCTGGTGAAGACTCACTACTATACGTTGACCCAGACCGAGCAGCTTGATCGTATCTGGACCATCTGCTACTCGGGTATCAACCGTTCGTGCGTAGTGCTGGAGCACCTGGATATGGTGCCCAATATGAGTGAGGAGCTGAAGACGCAGTATCGTGCCGAGGCTTTGATCCTCCGTTCGTTCTACTACAACCTGTTGTGGAAGTATTGGGGCAATGTTCCTTACTATGAGAAGAATTTGGAGGCTCCCTATTTTGCTCCGCAGTACAAGGCCGATCAGGTCTATGCCGGTGTGATTGCCTCCATCGAGGCAGCCATCGCGCTGGAGGCTCTTCCGATGAAGGCTCCTGCCGGTCAGGAGGGACGCGTAACCCTGGCAATGGCCTATATGCTCTATGCCGAGATGGTTATGTATCAGAATGACACGGAGCGTTATGCAACGGCCCTCCGTTATATGGAGGAGATCATCAAGTCG
Source organism: Alistipes sp. (assembly GCA_045602705.1). GTDB lineage: Bacteria > Bacteroidota > Bacteroidia > Bacteroidales > Rikenellaceae > Alistipes. The sequence continues at coordinate 195,414 of JAZSCB010000004.1, read as the reverse complement.
ACCGAGTATTCCCTGGTGGCCGACTTCGCTTCGATTTGGCTGGAGTCCGGTGAGTGGGGCTCGGAGTCGATCTGGGAGATCAACTACACCTCGGAGGGTGCTGCCCGTGATTGGGGTACTCCGCTGGTGGCCGGTGGTACGGTCTATCCGATGCTGATCGGTATCCCGGGTGCTACCGAGGCTTCGGGCTTCTCGGATGGCTGGGGCTTTGGTCCCGTGGCTGCTCACGCCTATGCTATGTATGAGGAGGGTGACCAGCGTCGTGATGGCGGTATCCTCTGCTACAACGACGTCTATGATCCCATTCCCGTGGAGAAGATGCGTTGGCAGGCTACGGGTTACTACCTGCTGAAGTATGTGGCTCGTCGTTCCGGTACTCACGGTCAGATCGCTTCGGCGGATATGAACCACTGCAATAATGTGCGCGTTTACCGCTATGCCGAGACGCTGCTCAACGCTGCTGAGCTGGCTCTTCTGACCGGTAAGGATGGTTCGGCCTATCTGCGGGAGGTGCGTTCGCGTGCCGGAAGCAGCGCAACGGGTACCGACCGCGAGTCGATCATCGAGGAGCGTCGTAAGGAGTTCCTGGGTGAGGGTAAGCGTTACTGGGATTTGGTTCGTTCGGGTCTGGCCGAGCAGGTGCTGAAGGCCGACAACCACGAGTGGCGTACCGTCGATTGGAATCCCGGCAAGAAGTACTGGCCGCTGCCCCAGGCAGAGCTGGACAAGGATCCCAACCTGGTTCCCAACGTAGGTTACTAATCGACCGACAACCTTTTTTAAGTTAACTTAAAACTGAAGCAATGATGAAAAAATTGTTTAAATACATCGCCCTGGCACTGATTGCCCCGATGCTCGTTGTCGGTTGTACGGCCGACTACGTGGAGCCGGATCAGTCGAAGCTGCCTTCGGCGCAGGATTTCGATGTCACCATTGATATCGATCAGGAGACCAACTACGTCACCTTTACCCTCAACAATCCGGGAATGGTGCCTATGTTCATCTTCGGTGATCAGCCCGTGGATGGCAAGGCCAGCAAGACCTATGCCTATGCAACCAACGGCGTATCGCTTCGTTTCCGCGATGCCGGTACCTATAGCGTGGAGGTGAAGGCCTACAATGCTCACGGTATCTCGGTAGGCTCGCGTGTCTATGAGTTCGAGATGCTCAATACCTATCGTGATCCCTTCGATGCCGCTCCTTATATGAAGGCTCTGGCCAACGAGTGGCAGTGGAACCAGGCGGTTAAGGGTCACTTCGGTTGCGGTTCGATCATTGCCGAGACCGGTTATGCTACGACCGACGGTACCGATTGGTGGTCGTGCGATCCCGATGGTAAGGCGGATATGGGCCTCTACGACGACCGTTTGACCTTTACGGCCGAGGGTGAGTACACCTACGATCCCGGTGAGGGCGGTACGGTATATGTGAACTGGGGTATGGCTGCGTTGGGCTACCACGAGGAGTGCTATGCCGGTGACGAGCAGGACTACCAGGCTCCGATCGAGGCTTATACCGCAACCTATACGATCGAGAACAACTGGAACTCGGCCGGTATCGAGGAGATCTACCTCGTGCTGGAGTCGGGTTGCAACCTCTCCTACATTCCTCACCAGACGGCTCTCGACAATCCTCGCTACCGTTTCCTGAAGACCTCGACGGGTGATATTCGCAAGACCCTGTCGCTGGTGAACGAGGCTCCCGCCGAGAATAACGGTGCTGGTATTGCCTGGAAGTATGAGTTCATCCCTGCCGTACACGTGGCCAGTCCCAAGGAGATGCTTGCTGGTACCGACGCTGCCGGTAAGGTTTGGGTGATGGATGCAATGGCTCCCGGTCACCTGGGTTGTGGTCCGGATGTTGCCAACCCCGCCGGTTGGTGGTCGGCCGGTGCCAACGAGAAGAGCGGAACCGGTCTGTATGACGATGAGATCACCTTCTGCCCCGATGGCAAGTATATCTACTCGCCCGGTGCTGATGGCCTGATGTATATCAACTGGGGTGTTACGGCCATTGGCCCCAACCCCGGCGCAGAACCCGATATCGATATCGAGTGGCCGCTGACCGAGAGCACCTACACCTTCAACGAGACCGACATCGTGCTGGCAGCCAATACGCCGATGGTCTATGTGCCTTCGGATGTGGTTTGGGAGAACCCCATCTTCCACGTAACCGCACTGACCGAGACGCAGCTCGTGGTAGTGGCCGAGAATCCCGGTTGCTACTGGCAGATGATCTTCAAGGCTCGCGACGTGAAGGAGCCCGAGGTAACCTTCGATGGTGAAGATATTTCGGGTGGTATGCTGGAGACCAGCCTCTCGCAGGGTCAGGAGATCGCTGTGACGGGCGTAAATCTCGATGAGATCTGGGTAGACCCCGACTTCTTCGAGGTGGTGAACCCCACGACGCTGAAGTTCCTGGCTGTAAGTGGCGACTACCGCATCGTATGGGACAAGAAGTGGTTCAAGGTGCTGCCTTTGAGCAACGGTGAGAAGGCTACCTACTCCAACGGTGGTGCCATTTGGGTAATTGGTGACGGTGGTGGTAAGCCGAACCTCGATACCCAGATTGGTTGGGCTACCGGTGAGGCTCCGCTGCCCTTCGCCAAGTTGAACGACAACACCTATCGTCTTACCCTGGCGATGAAGGCCGAGGGTGGTTCGATCAAACTCTTCGAGCAGCCTGATTGGGGTGATGACAACACCGGTGAGCGCGTATGGCTTTCCAACCGTTACAACTCTTTCGAGGGCAATGGTTACTTCAAACTCAATGAGTCGAGCGGTAACATCGAGACCGATGGCGCAACGCCCGGTTACTACGTATTTACCGTGGTGGACAATGGCGGTGGTGCCATTGATCTGACGGTGGACAAGAAGCGTGAGACCGTATTTGATCCCGCCTATGAGGGGAATATGTGGCTCTCGGCAACCTATGAGATGACCTTCTTCTTCAACCCCGGTTGGCAGACCGAGATCTCCGGTGAGCTTGAGGCCCAGTTTGAGGAGAATGGTACCAACGACTACGCCATCACGATCCCCAAGACCTGCTCGCAGCAGTGGCAGGCCCAGGTGGCTTTCCACACCTCGATGAGCTCGTCGGCTGCCAAGAACTATGACTTCTCGGTGAAGCTGCTCTCGAATCAGGATGCCCCGGGTGTTACCATCAAGTTGGTAAAGGAGGGTGATGACAATACCTTCTACTTCGCCGATCGTCACAACTTGACCGCTGATCAGGAGTTCGTATACCGTGTGCCCAATATGGCCGGTATCGATATGGAGAAGGTTACGCTCTTCTTCGACTTCGGTGAGTGTGTCGAGAATACGAAGATCAACATCAAGGATATCCTCTTCCAGGAGCACCGCGAAGAGTAATCTGACCATTGAAAAGGCAAGCAGGGCATACCGGCTCTGCTTGCCCTTTTTATCGCCTAAGTTTCATCAAGAAAAGTTTTGATTTTTTACCAAGATGAAAAGTTTGCGTTATATGCTGGGCTTCCTGGCCCTGACCTTTACGTTGGTTGGAACGGCCTGTAACGATGATGCCGGAGAGCCGGGAGCAAAGTTGGAGGCAACGCTGGAGTTCGGGATCGATCGACTCGTGGTAAACCACGAGATGCAGCGAGCCGAGGTGGTTGTAACTGCCTCGACGGAGTGGGGCGCCTACCCCCAGGCGGATTGGATCAAGGTCTCGCCCAGTGGTGGTGTTTCGGGAACAACAAAGGTGGTGATGACCATTCAGGAGAATAAGACGGGAGCTCTCCGTGAGGGGAGTGTTGAGTTCCGTTCGGGAGGAAAGAGTTTTCTCTTTCCGGTGAAGCAGAACTACAAGGTGGAGGCGGTAACGATTGCTGATGAGAAGTTCCTGGCCGCCCTCGTGGAGGAGCACGATGCTGATGAGGATGGCGTATTGAGCACCCGAGAGGCTGCGGCTGTACGTCGCATCGACTGCTCGGACCGCGGGATTCGTTCGATGGCCGAGCTGGCCACCCTCTTCCCGGAGATCACCTATCTCGACTGTTCGGATAACGAACTCCAGGAACTTGACGTGAAGCCCTTGAGTAAGCTCGAATACCTCGACTGTTCGAACAACGATCTGCGTTCGCTCGATATTCAGCGTCTGCAGCGACTTGTCCACTTCGATTGCACCGGGAACGACCACCTCACCACGATCTATGTGTGGTTCAACTTCTCGGCTCCGGCCGACTTCTCGAAGCCCGCAGCTGCCGAGTACGTCGAGCCCTCGATTGCCACCCCTGAGGGGTATGAACTGGTTTGGCACGATGAATTCGATACGGCCGGCGTCTCTTCGCCCTCGTTCGACAACTGGTGGTATGAGACCGGTGATGGCGGCTGGGGCAACAACGAGTTGCAGGACTATGTCTCGGGTGGCAAGTATAAGGATGTCCGTATTGCCGAGGTTTCGGATGGTACGCTCAAAATTACGGCCCAGAAGATTGATGGTAAGGTGCGCTCGGTGCGAATGAATACGAATGAGGGGTGGACCTACGGCTACTTCGAGGGTCGTCTGAAGCTCTGCAAGGGTAAAGGTACCTGGCCGGCATTCTGGATGATGCCCAAGAATTTCCGTGCCTGGCCCGATGATGGCGAGATTGACATTATGGAGCACGTGGGCTACCACGAAAACTATGTCTCCTCGTCGATCCACTGCAAGGCCTACTACCACTCGATCGGTACCCAGAAGACCAATGAGATCTATCTCTCGACGGCTACCTCCGAGTTCCACACCTACGCCGTGGAGTGGACCCCCGACTACCTGAAGTTCTACTTTGACGGGGATCTTCACTTTACCTTCTATAACGATGGAAAGGGGAATAAGGATACCTGGCCCTTCAATGCCCCCTTCTATCTGAAACTCAACCTCGCCTGGGGTGGTAACTGGGGTGGTGCGATGGGCATTGACGAGAACTGTCTGCCCACGACCTACGAGATTGATTATGTACGCGTATTCCAAAAGATAGAATAGATTAAAAACCAAGCTTATGAAGATTAAATATCTCATTTTGCTCGGGGCCTTGTGGATGGCAGGATGCTCGGCTCCGAAGGGCGACGATGTCGATCGAAAGGTCGAGGAGTTGCTCTCGAAGATGACCCTCGAAGAGAAGATTGGTCAGATGAACCAGGTCTCGGGTGGGTATCAGTTCTGCGATATGGCAAAGCAGGGGGCCATCGGATCGATTCTCAACGTGGTGGATCCCGTGGAGATCAATACGATCCAGCGGGCTGCCGTTGAGGAGAGTCGTCTGGGTATTCCTCTGCTGGTGAGCCGCGATGTGATTCACGGCTTCCGCACCATCTTCCCCATTCCACTGGGTATGGCTGCCACCTTTGACCCCGCTCTGGTGGAGCAGGGGGCCCGCATTGCGGCCGTGGAGGCAACCGCCTCGGGTGTCCGTTGGACCTTCTCTCCGATGCTCGACATCGCTCGTGACTCGCGTTGGGGTCGTGTGGCCGAGGGATCGGGTGAGGATCCCTACCTCGACGTACAGATGGGTGTCGCAATGGTGAAGGGATATCAGGGGGAGGAATACTCCGATCCTACCTGCCTGGCAGCCTGCGTGAAGCACTTTGTGGGTTATGGTGCCGCCGAGGGAGGTCGTGACTACAACACGACGATGATCTCGGAGCGCGCCTTGCGTAATACCTACTTCCCCGCCTTCAAGGCCTGTATTGAGGCCGGTGCCCTGACGCTGATGACCTCGTTCAATGATGTGGATGGTCTCCCCTCGACGGGTAACGATTGGTTGCTGACCGACGTGTTGCGTGAGGAGTGGGGCTTTGACGGTATGGTGGTTACCGACTGGAACTCCTCGGGCGAGATGATCGCCCACGGCTATGCGGAGGATCTGAAGCACGCCACCCAGCTCTCGGTGAATGCCGGAGTTGATATGGATATGATGTCCTTCGGCTTTATTCAGCACCTCCAGGAGCTGGTGAAGGAGGGTAAGGTCAAGGAGGAGACGATTGACAATGCCGTGCGTAATATCCTTCGACTGAAGTTCCGCCTGGGCCTCTTTGAGAACCCCTATGTGGATGAGTCGTTGGCTCGTCAGGTTGCCTATGCTCCTGAGCACCTGGCAGCTGCCAAGCAGTGTGCCCTGGAGTCGGCCATTCTGCTGCAGAACAACAATCAGACCCTTCCGCTCAAGCCCGGAAAGCGTATTCTGGTGACCGGTCCGATGGCCGATGCCAAGTATGACCAACTGGGTACCTGGGCCTTTGATGGCGAGGAGGAGCATACGGTGACCCCACTGGAGGGGCTCCGTAAGCAGTTTGACGTAGTTTACGTCCCCGGTACGGCCTACAGCCGCGACAACTCCACGGCCGGTATCTCGGCTGCAGTGGCTGCTGCGCGCGGTGTGGATGCCGTGGTGGTATGTGTCGGCGAGGAGGCGATCCTCTCGGGTGAGGCTCACTGCCTCTCGCAGCTCAATCTGCAGGGTGCCCAGAGTCAGTTGATTCAGGCTCTTGATGCAACGGGTAAGCCGGTGATCGTTGTCGTTATTGCCGGTCGTGCCCTGACCATTGAGCGCGATCTGGCCGCCTGCGATGCAATGCTCTACTCCTTCCATCCCGGAACGATGGGCGGTGAGGCGATTGCTGACCTGATCAGTGGCAAGGCCGTACCTTCGGGTAAGTCGCCGATGACCTTCCTGCGTGATGCCGGCCAGGCTCCCTATTATTACAACCATCCGATGACCGGTCGTCCGAACAATGGTACAGAGACGCTGCTCAACGATATTCCGTTGCGTGCGGGTCAGACCTCGCTGGGTTGTACCTCCTACTACCTTGATTCGGGTTATGGGCCCCTCTTCCCCTTCGGCTACGGCCTTTCATATACCACCTTCGACTATGCCAATATCACCATCGACAAGGAGTCGTATGGACAGGATGAGTCGATCGTTGTGGAGTATGACCTCACCAACTCGGGTAGCTACGATGCTACGGAGAGTGTACAGCTCTATGTGCGTGACCTGGTGGGCTCGGTGGTTCGTCCTGTCAAGGAGCTGAAGCGTTTTGAGCGTGTGGCTCTGAAGGCCGGAGAGACCAAGCACTGCCGTTTTGAGCTTCCGGTTGCCGATCTGGCCTACTGGAACCGCGAGATGGAGTATGGGGTGGAGCCCGGTAAGTTCCAGCTCTGGGTTGCCGGGGATTCCGATTCGGGAGAACCGCTTGATTTTGAGGTGAAATAGTGTTTGTTGTGTAGCCTCATTAACAGCGGAGCGGGTTGCCGAATTTCGGCAACCCGCTCATTTTTTATTTTTTCTGTTTTTGAAACTCTTTTGCCCTCTCGGGTAAAGGTGGAGAGTGTGATTGGACTCTTTAGAGGGCCCGATCGATGATTTCAATGCGCTCGCGCGTGATCTCCTCCATCCGATCGACGGCCGACTTGAAGGAGAGCTTCTCGTCGCCGTTGATGTCGGTGGAGATACTCCACAGGGCGAAGTTGCGTTGCCAGGAGTGCTGGATATACTCCCGTTCCCGAGCGATGAAATCGAAGACGGTCATAAACTTGGGCTTCAACTCCTCCCATCGCTCCGAGGCCAACGACATAAAGGCCTCATCTTGGAAGAGACGGCCGTACCACCAAGCCTGGGTCATAAAGAGCCCCCACTGGGCCTGTGGCGAGGCGTTGTAGGAGAAGGTGCCCCAGTCGAAGTCCCATACGGGACCCGCCGTGAGTTTGCCGTTGCGATCCTTGGTCATATAGACACTGCCCGGATTGGCCAACTCGTGATTGACGCAGATCTCGTAGATGAGCCAATAATCGATGAACGAGCGAGCATCCAGGTAGGCGTTGTATCCCGTTGCTGGATCGGTAAAGTTGGCTCCATAGAGTACCTCTTCAACCTGGGCAATATGCTGCTTGATCCAGGCCAGCTGCTCCGGGGTGAGATCCTCCTCTTCGGGATACTTCACGGCAAAGGGAATGTCACGTTTTGTCCTCCACTGCCACTCGTTGTCGTAGTGGAAATCCAACTCGAGCATATAACCTCCTGTCAAGGCCTCGCTCTCCGTATCCTCGGGCTCCATCTCCGTAATGTTTACACGGTTTTTGTCCACCTTGATATGCTCCGCAACCAGATACTGCCCGAGGTGCTCGCCATTGAGGAAGAGCTCTACGAACTCAGTTCGCGGCGTCCACTCCAGCGAGGTCTGCTCGGCCAGGTAGTAGGCAACCCGGTTTCGCAATAGGGTTCGATCCATATAGTTGGCCAGCAGGCACCAACGTTTGTGTTTGGGCATCCCCAGCAGGGGCTGTTTCTCCTCGAACTTGATGTTGTAGGGCTTCTTCTCGTAGCCCCAGGTGGAGTTCCCTCGACCTCGGATCGAGAGTTGAACACCCTCGATGTCGTCGAAACGACCCATACCATCCAGCCGCAAAGTAGATCCTTTGACCCACTCCTCTTTCGACCAGACACCCTGCTGTCCCGGGGTGTCGATGCACATCACGGGAAGGCCCGTGAAGCAGCTTAAGCGAAGCGTGTAGTCGCTTTGATGCTCTCCGGCGTAGGCCGTCAGGGTGATCTCCTCGTGGAGATCGTAGATCTTCGATTGGTCGTATGGCTCACCGTTGATCTCCAGACGGTCGATATCCTCGGTCTTGATCGAGAGCAAGAAGTGGCGATGAGCAACATACTCCTTGATGTGGCCCGAGAAGGTGCGGCTTTCGGCGTCACAGCTGAAGAGTATATCCTCGCTGAGTCCCCCGTTCTTTGCCTGCTCAAGGCGAATCTCGCGAATGCCGCCCACATAGTTGTCGCTGACGATTGTCACCCCGTTGGAGCGAACCAACTCACCACTCTCCAACTTGATGGCGATGCAGATCACTTGGTTGAAGATCTCTCCGGAACCCCTGTCCGTGATGGTGGCCACATAGCTGCCGGGGCTCTCGGCAGTGGTTACCCGGGTGAGGGTAAGGTGTTCGGGAACCTGCTGCGGATTCTCTCCGTTTCGCAACTCAACCTGGCAGCCCGCATTGGTGACGGCATAGTTGAAGAGAGCCTCCGGATCCTCCACCCGGAAGGGAACTTCGATGCTGCCACCCGACTCGATTGTGTAGTGGTCGGTGGGGCAGAGGATGCAGTGGAGCGAGATCTGCCGCGGAGGGAGTGGTTGCGGCTCTTTGCAACTGATCAAAAGAAGGGTCGCAAGGGCACACATAAAGAGGATTAATCGACGCATATCTTACCAAATTAATGAGGTTACGGAACGGGCCGGCATTGTGATGACGAAGTCCCCCTTGGGGCTCCGTACAATGACCTGTTTCTCCTTGTCGGAGTCGTTGAGCAGCACGGCGGAGAGGCTTCCGTCGGGATTCTCGAAGGCGGCATTCTGGATCGCCGAGGTGGAGCTCTTGATGCGGTAGGCATTGCGCTGAATCACCTTCGAGAGGTGGCCGATCACATACCAATGGCTACGGTAGGTGAGTCGGTTGTAGGCGTAGGAGTTGTCGCAATCGACAAAGCCATAGCAGGTGGTGCAGCCTCCGGGGCGGTTGGGGCCGCGATTGGCGTCGAGCATAAAGTTCCAGAGCACGATGGCACGGCAGTGGTGCTTGATGGTGCCCAGGCAGACCTCGCGGATGTGCCACATCAGGTTATCTCCGAAGTTGGGACACCAGGTGCCGATGCTCTGCTCGGTGAAGTAGATACTCTTCGAGGGGTCAGCCGAGTGGACTTCGGCCAGAGCCGAGGAGCTGCCGCCATAGGCGTGCCAGGCCGAACCTTCGACATACTTGGAGCACTCCTTGTCGTTGTAGATGTTCTTGACAAAGTCGGTAACATCGAAGTTGTGGTCGTAGATCCAGATCTTTGTCGTAAGCCCGGCCTGCTCGAAGGTGGGGCCCAGGTAGTTTTTGATGAAGTTGCGCTGTTGCTCCCACGACATATAGGTCGAGGCGGAGTTGCCGTCGTGCAGGGGTTCGTTCTGCGGGGTAATCGACTCGATCTTGAAACCGTTGCGCTCCATCTCCTGCACCCACATCGTCAGGTAGAGGGCATACTCCTCGTAGTAGTCGGGGTTGAGCTTTCCGCCCGCCCACTTGTTGTAGGGCTTGTCGCTGTAGCGGTTGATCTTCATCCAGAGCGGAGCACTCCAGGGGGCTGCGATGATCTTCACCTCGGGATTGATGGCCAGGATCTCACGCAGAATGGGGAAGAGGTTGTTCTGATCCTCCTCGTGGACGCCAAAGTTCTCCAGCCCCTCTCGATCGCACCAGGAGAACTCCTGCAACGAGAAGTCCGAGCAGCCGATGGAGACGCGCACATAGTTGTAGCCGAGGCCCTCGGTGGGGTGGAAGGCATCGCGCAGGATTCGCTCCCGTTCGTCAGCCCTCATTTGGAGCAGGTTGTAGGCCGAGGAGCCCGTGATGGCAGGTCCGAAACCCTCCATCCGCTGGTAACGGGTTGCGGGGGTGATGGTGATCTCGACTGCCTGGTTTCCGGCGTGGCTGATATCGGCTGCCTCCACCTCCTTCATCAGCAGTTGCTTGTCGGCTGTGGAGGTGTAGGCCTTTACCCCCTGGTCGGGGAAGTTGTAGTCGATCTCGCCGGAGGTTCTGACATCAAGGGATTCGATGTTTGTGTAGACCTGATTGAGGCCGGCCACACCAAAGACCCTATACTCGCTGCCGGCGGCCAACTCCGAGAAGGTGATCGATCCCGACTCGGTGAGTCGCTCCCCCTTGACAAGAGTTGAGAGCGAAGGGGTCGAGGCCCCCTTTTCGTTGATCGTGCAGTAGGCAATGTCGGCGTTCTGCAGGGAGACCTTCACCTCGACGGAAGAGTCGGTCACCTTCGCCAGCTCCAGACCGATGGAGGTCGGGGTGTCGGGTGTCGGGGGCGTCTGGTCGTTCGGGGTGTTGTCGCAACTGCTCAAAAGGAGGGCGAGTCCGGCAAACAGAGGTGTGAAATAGTGGTGTCTCATATCGAAATGTGTATAATTTACTCGATATACAAAGATAGGAAAAAAAACGCTCTCTTTTCGGGGTGCTTTTCTCTTGGTGTGGAAATATAGATTGCAAAGAGGTGAAATAGTTGATAATAAATTCGATAGGATTGAATAAAAGTGGGAGAAAGTGTTGCTTTTCTCGAAGATTTTCCCTATCTTTGTCCTATGGACAGATCTACAATTTCCCCCCCCCTGGTAGTTGCCGTTATGCTCTTGTTGGCAACTCTGCTCCCGATCTCTCTCTCGGCGCAGATTCCCATCTTTGAAGAGCTTGATCAGGCATTGGATGCATCCGAGAACTTTGTGGATGCCCGAGAGGCCCATATTGCCAATATCGAGTCGATGTTGCAGCAACCCGGTCTCTCGACAATGCAGCGTTACAACATCTACAAAAATCTCTACAAAGAGTATAAGTCCTTCCAGTTTGACCACGCGATGAAGATGCTCAATCATTGCTACGAACTCTCGCGGGCGATGGAGAATCGTACCCTTCAGGCCGATGATCAGATCGACCGTGCGATGCTCTACACCTCATCCGGAATGTTCTTCGAGGCGGCTGAGATGTTGGAGGAGGAGATTGATACTCTTCACCTGAATCGGGAGCAACTGATCAACTACTACAACACGCAACAACGTTTCCACTCCGATTTCTGGCACTATACCAGCGACGGCGAGAGCCGCAATCGTTCGGGCTTGAAGAAGGACTACTACCGCCGCAGAATTCTAGAACTTGCCACGGAAGAGGAGCCAGTTTATCGGTGTATTACGATCTATAATCTTATTGAACAGGGACGGTGGGAGGAGGCCGAGGTACTCAACCTGGCCCTTCTGGCCAACTACCACCCCGACCAGCACGAGTTTGCGATGTATGCCTACGATCGAGCCCGCATCCTTGAGGCTCTGGAGCGTCGGGATGAGATGCGCGAGTGGTTTGCCCGCTCGGCCATTGCCGATATTCGTACGGCCACCAAGGATAACGCCTCGCTCTGCAGCCTGGCGCAGACCCTTTTGGAGTTGAACGACATCGACAGAGCCTTCCGTTACATCACCATTTCGCTCAACGATGCCCTCTTCTACAATGCCAAGTTGCGCCCCTGGCAGATTTCCGGAGTGATGCCCGAAATCGAGAAGGCTTACCAGGCGAAACAGCGGCAGCAGAGCGAAAAACTTCGTCAGGAGAAGGAGTATTCACGCCGCCTGGCCTTCATTATCTCGATTTTGGCCACTGCCCTGCTGGGAATCTGCTGCTATATTACGATGCTGTTGAGCCGCTCGCGTAAGAGTACCCGCAAGATTCGGGAGATGAACGAGCGGATTGTCCAGACAAACGATGAACTGCAAAAACTGAACAGCAAGCTCGAGCAGGTGAACAGCGATCTGCGCGAGGCCAATGCCGTGAAGGAGGAGTATATCGCCCTCTTCCTCTCGATGTGCTCCGACTACATCGAGAAGCTGACGACAATGCAGCGCAGCGTGCGCCGCAAACTCTCCCAGGGAAAGGCTGCCGAGTTGGAGCGCGATCTCTCGTCATCGAGTCTGATGGATGAGGAGTTGAACAACTTCTATCAGATGTTTGACAATGCCTTCCTGAATCTCTATCCCAACTTTGTCGAGGAGTTCAATGCCCTGCTCCAACCCGATCAGCGGATCGAGCCCAAGCGTGGAGAGCGTCTGAATACGGAGTTGAGAATCTTCGCCCTGATTCGTCTCGGCATCAGCGATTCGTCGCGCATCGCCTCGTTGCTGCGCTACTCGGTCAATACGATCTACAACTACCGCGCCCGCACCAAGAACAGCGCATTGAGCGACCGCGAGAGTTTTGAGGAGCGAATCAAAACTATCGGAAAGTAAAATTAGGGGGGGGAGAATCTCTTGTTAAAGAGAGAACGTCATACCACAATAAAAAAACGGCAGGATAACTCCTGCCGTTCGCTGTAAATTCATCTCTGCGGAGGAAGAGGGATTCGAACCCCCGGACCCGTGAAGGTCAACGGTTTTCAAGACCGCCGCAATCGACCACTCTGCCATCCCTCCGAATGTGGTGCAAAAGTACACTCTATTTTTTATTCTGCCAAATATCCGACAAAATTTCTTCCGTACCACCGACTTTCGTCGCAAGGGGTGGGGTAGGGACTTCTCGCCCTGATCTCATTCAGAGCGACTCCTGAATGGCGGTCCAGGCGGTTTGCCACTCCTGCCAGTAGGCGGGATCATCGAGATGCTCGTATGCATCGGTGCAGGAGCCGGGGCTGCTGTGGAAACCGACGGATTTGGCCAGTTCGAGGCGGATGGTACGCCGCTCGAAGGTGGGATTGGCAGGAATCAGAAAACTGATGACACCCGCCTCATCCCGGGTCGCTTCACCCACCTGATCGCCGACCCACAGTCGCCATACCAGACAGCGCGGAATGGGAAGATTGAGGTCGAAACCGCGCGTGGCCTCCTCATTTTCGATCTCATCTTCTCCCAATTCGAAGATCTCGAATCCCTCGAAATAGTACCAGCCGCCCTCCTGCGGAATCAACCCCTTGTAATGTTCGGGAATCACCTTGAAATCTTCAAAATGATCCTCGCAGGCAGTCAATGAAAATAGTCCGCAAAGTAATAATATCCAAAAGTTTATAATATTTTTCATATCGGAATGTTGAAAAGCTTTTTAACGGTCGTCACGAATCCGCAGGCCGCCGCCGAAGTGGGCGCCGAAACCGATCATAAACGTATGGTAACCGTGGGTGCCCAGGCGCACCTCACCCGTAAAGCGGAGGTGGTGGATCAACTCCACGCCGCCACGCAGCGTGAAGAGGGCTCCGCTCTGCATTCCTCCGTCCATCCACTGCCAGGTGGAGGAGTACTCATCCCCCTGCTGCTCGGTGAACCACGTCCATACATCGCGATCCATCACATCGAATCCGACACCGACACCGACAAAAGGATTGGCCTTGTGGCCCCGCTTGAAGTTGTAGTCGGAGAGCAGTGAGAGGCCGTTTTGAGTGGTCGAGTGCTCGATGCTTTGCTGTACATTCCCGTTGACGCTCCAGTGGCTCCCCTCCGAAAGGGTGTTGTGGTAACGCAGTGCAAGGTGGATGGGAGCCTTGCGGAGGTTGTAGCGTAATTCGACATTCATTCCGGCAATGTAGTCGGCATCGCGCGTCTGGATACCCAGGAACATGGCATCGCCACCAAACTCCCAGCGACGTACCTCCAGCTCACGATCGGCCTCGGAATTCCCCGTATAGTAGAGTTGCTTGGGAGTATCCTCGTAGGGAGCCTCCGGCTTGGGGTATATTTGGTGCTTTTGGTAGAAGTCGGCGGCCTGGTCTTTATGTTTGCGACTCTTGGCGTAGAAGAAACGCTGGCCGTTGGGCGCGTTCTTGGTTCCGCCGAAAAGGGTGGCACCTAACGTGAGTCCCACGCTGCAGTAGCCCTGGTGGCCGACGCGGGCGGAGAGGGTGAGGCGCAGGTGTTCCCAAAATTCGATACCGGCACGCAGGGTGAAGAGGGCAAACTCCTCTTGGTGGCGATACCAGCGTCCCGTGGGGCTGATATTGCCGGGGTAGCTCTCTTCATAGAGGGCATAGCCGATACCGGCACCCACAAAGGGGGCCACGATGTGTCCGCGACGGAAGTTGTAGTCGGAGAGCAGCGAGAGGCTCCAGGTCGGGGTCTCGGCTCTCGGACCGGTTTGTACATAGTCGGGATCTATATCTATGTGATCGTACAGATAGCCCAACAATATATAACCGGTACGGTTGAGTTCAAGTCCGATGTCAAAGGGGTGTTTGCGGAAGTTGTAGCGCAACTCGTTGCGGGCGGTATAACCGCCGGGTTGGCTCTGCCAGCTGCCTCCCAGGTGCCAGAGGTCCCACTCGAAACGTCTTACGATTGGTTTTTCGGGGGCAGGTGCCTCGGTGGTCTGGCCTGCTACGTAGAACGGAGCCAACATCATCAATAGCAGTGAGGCGAAGATTTTGGTTCTCATAACGATTTGATTTTTAAGGGTTAATGTAAAATACCCCCCCCCGAATTTCGGCTCGAGGCCAGAGAGGCGTTTATGCTGTTCTGTTCTTCTTTTCCACAAGGACAAATGTAGTAAAATCTTCTCAAAAGTCCAAATAAATTGTATCTTTGCACCGAATAAAACAACGAACTCGAACCGCGTATGGGAATTACGGAGCTCTTTTTGATCGCTTTAGGATTGGCGATGGATGCCTTTGCCGTATCGATTGGCAAGGGACTCTCCCTCAAACGGGTGGAGCGCAAACACGCCCTCCTGGCGGGGTGTTGGTTTGGCGGTTTTCAGGCCCTGATGCCCCTGGTGGGATATGCCCTCGGTGTGAGCTTCGCCTCGCTGGTTACGGAGATCGACCACTGGATCGCCTTCCTGCTCCTCTCCTTCATCGGAGGCAAGATGATTTGGGATACTCTGCGTGGTGGCGAGGAGGAGGGCGATGACGACGACTTTTCGCCCCGCACGATGTTCTTGTTGGCCGTGGCTACAAGCATTGACGCCCTGGCGGTGGGGGTCTCGTTTGCCTTTTTGGGGGTCTCCATTTGGGAGTCGGTAGTCTTGATCGGACTGGTAACCCTGCTCCTCTCGGCAGCGGGGGTCTATATCGGACACCTCTTTGGCAAGCGGTGCCGCTCGTGGGCCGCTTTGGCAGGAGGATGCGTACTGATTCTGATAGGTGTCAAGATCCTGGTGGAGCACCTCTTTGCCCTTTGAGGATAAAAAAGATGCGTTTGCTCCGATACTTACCGTTTGGTGTCGGACAATGAAAACCAAATCGAAAAATGGAACGTGGTTATGCTTTGGTAACGGGGGGCTCGTCGGGAATCGGCGAGTCGCTTGTCTATCTTTTGGCCGAGGCGGGATGGCGGCCCGTGGTCGTGAGTCACCGCGAGGAGGAGAATCGCCGTGTGGTGGAGCGTGTGAAGAGTCTCTATGGTGTGGAGGCACGAAGCTTTACGCTTGACCTTACGGAGCCTGATGCCGCCGAGCGTCTCTATGACTGGTGCCGTGAGGAGGGGATCGGGGTGGAGCTGCTGGCCAGCAACGCCGGGATGCTCCAATTTTCGCTGCTGAACCATACCCCAGCCGAGCGGATCGACCGCCTGGTGGCTCTTCATTGCACTACACCCACCCAGCTCTGCCGCCTCTTTGGGGCGGATATGGTCAAGCGGGGAGGGGGCTATATCCTGATCACCGCTTCGATTACCGCCTGGACTCCCTATCCCACCATCTCCCACTATGCCGCCTCGAAGGCCTATCTCAAAAGTTTCGGGCAGTCGCTCTGGTACGAGATGCGTGAACACGGGGTGAAGGTCACCACGCTCTTCCCCTCGGCCGTTGATACACCCCTCTATAATCTCGATGAGAAGGTGCGTCGCCGTCTGCGTTGGTGGGGTGTGATGCTTCCGCCCGAACGGGTGGCAAAACTCGCCTTGCGGGCCCTGATGCGGGGTCGCCGCCGCTGTTTGCCGGGGTTGCTGACCCGGATTGAAGCGGTGATCTGTCGTCTTCTGCCTGCCTGGGCTCTGCTTCCGGTACTGAAGATTCCGTCCGTGAGAAGGATTCTCGACAAATTATAAATAAAAAACGGGCCTGCAAGCCCGTTTTTTTGTCTTAATGGGATTTTCTTACTCCTCCAGGTGGTGGAGAATGACCCGCTCCAAGGCTCGCTCACAGACAGGGCAGAAGCGGTCGGCCGTGTTGTCGCGCATTCGGCAGACCACGGCAGGACGGAAGATTCCCTTCGTGCGGTAGCCGCCACCCTCATAAAGGCCCACGGTGTAGGCCGCCTTGCGCTCATCGGTGGGTTCGGTGGGCTGCTCCACATCGGCCGGGATCATATCGGCCCACTTTGATTCAAAATCGACCCGGGTGGTGATGTTCGGCTCCCAGGGCTCGTGACCGAGCGAGTGGGTCTCATCCACGGCATCCTGATTTTCATAGAAATACTCGTCACCCAGACCGCCGAACGAGTGGCCGAATTCGTGTACCACCACCGGACGGAAGTGGGTGTGGTGGGCTGTGGTGAGGGTGTAGGAGTTGTAGATGCCACCGCCGCCGTAGGTGTCGGTATTGGCCAGCACCACCAAGTGCTCGCAGGGAATGTTGATCACCTGGTCGTAGAGCTGATGCACGCTGTTGGTGGTGAGGTAACGGGGCATATAGAAGGTCATAAAATTGGAGTTGACGGCCGTCTCACGCCAAATGCCCTCCTGCGGAACGCTCACATCAGACTCCTTCGAGGGGCACATCACCGCCACGAAGTTGAAACGGTTGCGGTAGGAGGCAAAGGGCTCGTAGCGCAGAATCTCCTCGGCAGCAATGCGGGCATCCTCCAGGAAGAGCTCCATCTCCGCCTCGGTGTAGCCCTCGGCCAGGATGGCGACGTCGATCGCCTCCCGCGGATCACCTCCGCGGTGGAGGTATTGATGGGGTTGCGGGGTGTGGCCTTCGAGGTTGCGAATCAGTGCATCGTCGGGCCGAATCGTGTGGCTCATCCGACACTGCTCATCCCCCTCATTGTTGCGTAATACCACCTCAGCCACCGCCTCGCGGCGAGGCATCGGTACCTGGAGGGTGAAGTCGAAACTACGGGGAGCACCCGCCGCCTCGGGGGTGGTGAGCCACTCCTGGAAGAGCGACGAGAAACTGGTGCAATAGAGCACCTCGCCCGTTGCGGCATCGCGCAACGTGAGATCACCATTGCCCTTCAAGGGCGTTAGGTCGAGGTTTACACGACGACCCGCCCAATGGGGGGTGCACTTCAACTCTTTGAGGGCTGCCAGCTGCAGGGTCTGGTTGCCCGAGAAGGTGTAGTCGATGCGGAGCGTCGAGTCGGCAAAATGCTTCTCAAAACGCTCGGCGCGGAGGGGTTGGGCGGAGGCTGAAAGCCACAGATTCACAAGAATCATCACCCAAAGGGTGTTTCGGATCTTCATAACAGATTGTTTTTCGATAAAACAAAGATCGCATCTTTTTTTTGTTTCTCCAAAAAATGGGGCCTAAAGCTCGCTTTTTTCTTTTTCCTGGAGAGAATCCGAGCCTTTGTTGCGAATAAATATGTAAATTTGTACCCATAACGAAAAGATCAGAACCTTTTGGAGATATGCCTAATCGTAGATCGAAACTCCTTTTTGTGGCATTGTTGCTCTTTGCTCTGGTATGGAATATGCAGGCGCAACGGCGTGTGGGGATAGCCTATTATGAGTTGGGGCCTCTCTACGATACGATTCCCTCACTCTTTGCCAACGATGAGGCCTACACTCCGCAGGGGCGGCTGGCCTGGAGCGGAGTGCGCTATCGGGAGGCAGTGGCTCGTTATGCGAAACTACTCGACTCGATGGCGATGCCCGTGGTGGGGATCTTTGGGGTGGAGAGCGAACAGACGGCCCTCGATCTGGCGGCCCGTAGCGGGATGTACTACACCGTGTTGCATCGCACCTCCAACCGTCTGGATGGTCTCGATTTTGCCCTTCTCTATCAGGCTGACCGACTCTTTCCAAAGCGGGTGGAGGAGGGCTACGGCTGGCTCTCGGTGGAGGTAGAACTGGAGGGATGCGAGGTGGTGCTCCTTTTGGTGCGCGATGACCGTTTTCTGGCAGCCCGTATCGAGGAGTTGCAGGCCGAGGATCCCGCTCGCAGCCTGATTGTGATGGGGCGTTGCCGCGAGGTGTCGGCCCGTTTCGGGTTGCAGGACGGAGTGGCTACGGCCGAGGCCCGGGGACGGGGAAGCTGCCGCCGAAAAGGGGGCTGGCTGATGCGCCACGGCATCGCTTTTGATGACTCCTGGCGGCTGGTGCGCGGTGATGTGTTTGCCCGTCGCTGGTTGCTCGACTCCACAAGCGGAGAACCCCTTCCGATCTACCGCAAAGAGCGTTATTTGGGAGGTTATGGGGAAAATTTGCCCGTTTTTGTCTATTTGGAGCCCCAAGATTTGGAAAATTAGGAAAAAAACACTACTTTCGTAACCCTTACGGAAGTAGAGCAACAGAGCTTCTGTTAAGAATGAGTAACAAACTTAAATCAATTCAATAAACGAAAGAAAATTATGGCAGATGTAAAACGCGTCTATACCTTCGGTAACAAAGAGGCCGAGGGTAATGGCAAAATGCGAGAGCTGCTGGGTGGTAAGGGTGCCAACCTGGCCGAGATGAACCTGATTGGTATCCCCGTGCCTCCCGGTTTCACCATCACGACCGACGTATGCTCGGAGTACTACAAGCAGGGCAAGGAGGCAGTCATCGAGTTGCTCAAGCCCGAGGTTGAGAAGGCTATTCAGAACATCGAGAATCTGACCGGCCGCAAGTTTGGTGACAAGGAGCTTCCGCTGCTCGTTTCGGTGCGTTCGGGTGCTCGCGCTTCGATGCCCGGTATGATGGATACGATCCTCAACCTGGGTATGAACGATGAGGCTGTGGAGGCGATCTCGAAGCTCTCGGGTAACCCCCGTTTCGCTTGGGACTCCTACCGTCGTTTCGTACAGATGTACGGTGACGTGGTGCTGGGTATGAAGCCCGTATCGAAGGAGGATCAGGATCCCTTTGAGGTAATTATCGAGGAGCAGAAGGAGAAGCGTGGCGTGAAGATGGATACTGACCTCACGGTTGAGGATCTGAAGGAGCTGGTTGCCAACTTCAAGGCCGCTGTGAAGGATCAGACCGGTAAGGACTTCCCTACCTGCCCCTGGGAGCAGCTTTGGGGTGCCATCTGCGCCGTGTTTGGCTCGTGGATGAACGAGCGCGCCATCCTCTACCGTCAGCTCAACAACATCCCCGCCGAGTGGGGTACCGCTGTTTCGGTACAGGCAATGGTATTCGGTAATATGGGTCAGAACTCCGCTACGGGTGTGGCCTTCTCGCGTGATGCCGCTACGGGTGAGAACATCTTCAACGGTGAGTACCTCGTAAACGCTCAGGGTGAGGATGTGGTTGCCGGTATCCGTACGCCGCAGCAGATCACCATCGAGGGTTCGAAGCGTTGGGCTAAGGCACAGAACATCTCCGAGGAGGAGCGTAAGGAGAAGTATCCTTCGCTGGAGGAGGTGATGCCTACCGTATATGCCGAACTGAATGAGATTCAGCACCACCTGGAGCAGTACTTTACCGATATGCAGGACATCGAGTTCACCATCCAGGATGGCAAGCTCTGGATGCTCCAGTGCCGCAATGGTAAGCGTACGGGTGCCGCTATGGTGAAGATCGCTATGGATATGTTGCGCGAGGGTCTGATCGATGAGAAGACCGCCGTGCTGCGTTGTGAGCCCGCCAAGCTTGACGAGCTGCTCCACCCCGTATTTGACAAGAACGCCGTGAAGAATGCCACCGTAATCACGAAGGGTCTGCCCGCTTCGCCCGGTGCCGCTTCGGGTCCCGTTGTATTCTTTGCAGATGACGCCGAGAAGGTGCTCAACGAGACGGGTAAGAAGGCTATTCTGGTGCGTATCGAGACCTCGCCCGAGGATCTGAAGGGTATGCTGGATGCTGCCGGTATTCTGACCGCTCGCGGTGGTATGACTTCGCACGCTGCTGTGGTGGCTCGTGGTATGGGTAAGTGTTGCGTATCGGGTGCCGGTGAGCTCCTGATCGACTACAAGGCCCGCACCATCGAGGTAAACGGCTACAAGGTGAAGGAGGGTGACTGGATTTCGCTGAACGGTTCGACCGGTGAGGTTTACCTGGGTCAGGTAGCCACCAAGGATGCCGATCTGAGCGGTGATTTTGGTCAGCTGATGGATCTGGCCGGCAAGTATGCCACGATGAAGGTACGTGCCAACGCCGACACGCCGCGTGATGCCGAGCAGGCCTTTGCTTTCGGTGCCGAGGGTATCGGTCTCTGCCGTACGGAGCATATGTTCTTCGAGGGTGACCGTATCAAGGCTGTACGCGAGATGATTCTGGCCGATGATGAGAATGGTCGTCGTGTGGCTCTGGCCAAGTTGCTGCCTATGCAGCGTGGTGACTTCGAGGGTCTCTTCAAGGCGATGAAGGGTTATCCCGTGATTGTTCGTCTGCTGGATCCCCCCTTGCACGAGTTTGCCCCCAACACCGAGAAGGAGCAGCGTGAGATGGCCGAGGCTCTGGGCATCAGCTATGAGAGCGTTGCAGCCAAGGTAGAGTACCTCCACGAGGTGAACCCGATGCTGGGTCACCGTGGTTGCCGTCTGGGTAACACCTATCCCGAGATCACCGAGATGCAGGCTCGCGCTATCATTGAGGCTGCGATGAATGTGAAGGCTTCGGGTACCGACGTGAAGGTGGAGATTATGGTGCCGCTGGTAGGTAACCACAAGGAGCTCCGCTACCAGAAGAATATCATCGACCGCGTAGCCAACGAGGTATTTGCCGAGCGCAACGATCGCATCGACTACCTGATAGGTACGATGATCGAGGTTCCCCGTGCCGCTGTAACGGCCAACCAGATCGCCGAGGTGGCTGAGTTCTTCTCGTTTGGTACCAACGACCTGACGCAGATGACCCTCGGTTTCTCGCGTGACGATATCGCCAAGTTCCTCCCCGTTTACCTCAAGAAGGGCATCCTGAAGGCCGATCCGTTCCAGATCTTGGATCGCAACGGTGTGGGTCAGCTCGTTCGTGAGGCCGTATTCAAGGGCCGTGGTACGCGTCCCGACCTGAAGTGCGGTATCTGCGGTGAGCACGGTGGTGAGCCTTCGTCGGTTGAGTTCTGCCACTATGCCGGTCTGAACTATGTAAGCTGCTCGCCCTACCGTGTGCCCATCGCACGCCTGGCAGCCGCTCACGCAGCTCTGAACCAGAAGTAATAGAGCCGGATCACGGTTATGAAGGGTCGTTCCGAAAGGGGCGACCCTCTTTTTTGCGGCACGGAATATGCAAGAGTATGGGTGTAAATTGTAACGAAAAAAGCCTGCTATGAAAAAGATTCTACTCTTGTTGTTGGCCCTCTCGGCGGTGGGAATGGGCTGCCTCTCGGCGCAGGGTCGCTGGAGTGTCGGCCCCCGAATGAATATCTACACCAATACGGGCGATCGGGCCATCATCGGCCTGGGGGCCTATGCCCGTCTGCCGTTGGGTTCCTTCCTGCGCCTGGAGCCTGCTGTCACGGCTCTCTTCGATGAGGGGAGCTCGATTGATGCCAATGTCGATCTGCACTTCCCGTTCCGCCTGGCCGAACAGTGGAGCATCTACCCGCTGGTGGGAGTCTCGGTGAGTGATATCGACAAGTGGGCGGCGGGGATGAATGTGGGTGGCGGTGTCGATTTCGCCATTGCCCGCCACTGGGACATCTCGGCTGCCGTGAAGTGGATGCCGGTCTTTGACGATGATCGGCGCAATCCGGTGGTGATCTCCATCGGAGGTGCTTACCGGTTCTGATACGGCGTATCGTAACAAAAAAGGAGAGATTTTCAATCTCTCCTTTTTTGTTACTCGACCCACACTTCATCCACAAAGAGGAATCCGGGAGATCCGGGGTAGTAGGGATGCCAGGCGGGAATTGAGGCCTCGTGGCGGATGGTGAGGCGTAGGTAGCGAGCCTCGCTGGCGGGGAAACTCTCGTGGTGGGGGTAGATGCCGTGGTCATCCTCCTCCTTCAGAGCGGGGTAGGAGACGCTGTGGAGGGGTTGGAAGTGTTCGCCGTCGAGCGATCCCTCCACCTCCAGTCCGCGGGCATCAAAGCAACCGTCATCCTTGTTCACGCAGCAGCGGAAGGCCACCTCCTGAATCTGCTGCGGAGCCCCGAGGTCAATGGTCATCACGCAGTCGCAACCCGAGAAACCGATCCAACGCCCCGTGCGGTAGTTCTTGTCTCCCTGCAGACCATCCACCAGGGTGGAGGCTCCTTTGAAGGTGTAGTGGAGCGCCGGATGGGTCTGGAACTCAATGGGGCAGAGGGTTGCCTTAGAGAAGCGTACCTCCAGTGGTACGGGGGCCGAGAGGGTATCGCCACGCAACGCCGAGGCCTGAAGAGTCATTGTACGGTCGATGGTGATGGGCCCTTCGTAGCGGGGCGAGCGGCGGTTGGGTTTCGAACCGTCAAGGGTGTAGCGAATCTCCGCCTCGTCGAGGGTCGAGAGGGTGGCAACAAGGCTCCGCGAGGTGGTATCACCCTCCACTTGGTAGTCGATGTCGAGGATGTAGGGGGCGTAGTTGTAGCCCAGGTGGGTATAGAGGGCGAGCTGTTGCTGCAGACGCTTGAGGAAGAGGTTGTAATCCTTCTCGGCAGGGTGGCACCACTGAATCTCGCTTAAGGCTGCCATTCGTGGAAGAGCCATATGAAAGGCGTGCTCCTCCGAGAGGATATACTCGGCCCAAAGGTTCGCCTGTACGCCCACCACATAGTGTTTCAGTGAGTCGGGAATATGGGCTGTGGGGTCGAAGCCATAGACACGGTCGATGGGGTTGAAACCTCCGAGGGCAAGTCGTTCGCGGCTGTTGTCACGGGTCTGATAGTGGTCGAAGTAGAGGTAGTTCTGGGCTGCCATAATGGAGCGTGTATGGTGCTCGGCAGCCCGCAGAGCTCCCTGCTCACCGCGCCACGACATAATCACCACGTCGTCACCCTCGATGCCTCCATCCAGCACCTCATCCCAGCCGATGGCGGTACGCCCCCGTTGTTTCAGGTGCTCGATCACGCGACGCATAAACCACCCCTGCAGGGCCTCTTCGGGGTCGATCGTTCCACGGTTGAGCCCCAATGACTCGATACGAGCCTGGCACTTGGGACAGCTCTCCCAACGCACCTTGGGGCACTCGTCACCTCCGATGTGGATCCACTCGGAGGGGAAGATCTCGATGATCTCGTCGAGTACGTCGCAGACAAATTGCAACGTCTGGTCGTTGCCGGCACAGAGCACCTCCTCGGAGACTCCCCAGCGACACCACACCTCGTAGGGGCCGCCCGTACAGCCCAATTCGGGATAGGCAGCCAAAGCGGCCATCATATGGCCCGGCATATCGATCTCGGGGATCACCTCGATATGGCGTTCGTGGGCATAGGCTACCACCTCGCGGGCCTCCTCCTGGGTAAAGAGGCACCCTTCACCATAGAGAATGCCGTCGTATTGGTCGCTATTGCGCCCGATGACGGTCTCGCGGCGGGCATCACCCACCTCCGTAAGGCGGGGATACTTTTGAATCTCGATGCGCCACCCCTGGTCGTCGGAGAGGTGCCAGTGGAGGCGGTTGATGCCGTGCAGGGCCAGCAGGTCGATGTATCGCTTTACAAAGTCGAGGTCGAAGAAGTGGCGCGAGACGTCGAGGTGCATCCCGCGGTAGGCAAAGCGGGGTGAAGCGGCGAGATTCCCGGAGGGGATCACCACTTGCGAGAAGTTGCCGATGGGCAGGATTTTGCGAAGGGACTGAATGGCGTAGAAGAGGCCCGCCGTCGTACCGCCCCGCAGGGTCAGCGACTCCTCCGTAATCTCCATCTCCCACGCCTCGGAAGCGAGGGAGGGGGTTATCTCCAGTCGGATGGGGGCGGTAACCTCCGAGTTGCCCGATTCGATTCCACTCTGAAAGGCGACAAACTCCCGCAGGAATTCAGCCTCACGAGCCGCCTCGGCTGGGTAGTCGATGCGGTAACCCGCCTCCAGGAGGAAGGGGGGCATCTGGTTGTATCCCATCACGTCGGGGTTGGGAATGAGGGTGTTGTGGTAGTAGGCATACCCCTCGGGAAGGGGTTTGCAGGCTGCCGACAGGAGCAGCAGGAGGAGAAAAATTCGCTCTTTCATCGCAACGGTTGTAAAAAAGCCCTCGTCAGGCGAGGGCTTGTGGTTAATAGAAAGCGGAGGGTTAGAAACGAACCACGCAGCTCAGGCAGATGTTTGCAAAGCCCGATCCCCAATTCTCCAACAGGAAGAAGGTGGGACGATAGTCAAGGGCCAGTCCGATGGGAGCCTTGCGGAAGTCGATGCCGAAGGAGGCATCACCGGCAATACCCACGTTGAAGTGGTCAGCATAAGCACCCACGCTACCACCCACACCGGCGGTCAGGAACCAGGTACCGGCCTTCGGGGTCCAATCCCACTCGCAGCAGTTCCAGTTGTAGGTACAGCTGCCGAAGAAGTTGTGACCGAAGCCGTAGAGACCCAGGTTGGCCTTGACGAAGTTGCGGGTATTCATATGATACTCATATTGAAGCTCAGCACCATTACCGACGCGGAGACCGGCGGCGTGTTTGTAATCCTGTGCGAACGTTACGGTCGCAAAGAGGCAGCAGATGGCTGCAAGGAGAAATCTCTTCATACGTTTTTTTGTTAAGTGTTACTGTTTACAAGGACAAATATAACGATATTTACCCATAAAAGCAATCCCCCGCGACATTTTTTTGCTCACGGGGGATTCTGTGCTATACGAGGGAAGGGATTACTTGGTCTTGTAGTGACAGCGGTACTTTCCCTTTGTGAGGTTGGTGAGTTTGTTCTTCAGCAGATTGCGGCGCAGGGGCGAGAGGTGGTCGGTAAAGACCTCTCCCTCCAGGTGGTCGTATTCGTGCTGAATCACGCGGGCGGGAAGGCCCTCGATCAACTCGTCGTGCTCCACCCAGTTCTCATCCATCCAGCGCATCCGGATCGCAATCGGACGACGCACATTCTCGTGCAGACCGGGCAACGAAAGGCACCCCTCGTTGAAGAGATCAGTCTCCTCCGACTCCTCGTAGATTTCGGCATTGATGAAGGCCTTGCGGTAGTCGGCCAGTTCGGGGTTCTCCTCGGCCCAGGGGGTACAATCCACCACAAAGAGACGGATGTTCTTGCCAATCTGCGGAGCTGCCAGCCCCACACCCTCGGCCTCCTTCATCGTCAGGAACATATCCTCAATCAACTTCTTCAGATCGGGGTAGTCGGGGGTTATATCCTCCGAAACATTCCGCAATATTTGCGAACCATAGATAACAATCGGATAAATCATACGCTTTTCCTTTTTTTTTGCGGCATACCTCTCCTCGTTTTTTCGAGGTGGGCAATGCCGTATGGGGGTTAAAAACCAATCTCGGATCTTACATCCTGAGTTTTGAAATCTCCAGATGCTCCATATAGCTTTGCAGGATGATCGTGGCCGAGATCTTGTCCACCAGGGCCTTATCGCGGCGGGCCATCTTGCCGATTCCTGAGTCGAGGATGGCGCGGTGAGCCAATACCGAGGTGTAACGCTCGTCGTAGAGAACCACCTCCTTGTCGGGATAGGCGGCCTTCAGACGGCGCACCAACGGCTCCACGAAACGCCACGTCTCGGAGGGCTCTCCGTTGGGCTGCATCGGCTTACCCACCACAATCGTCGTCACCTCCTCGGCGGCCATATATTGGGCCAGCCACTTCTCGAGTTGCTTGGTCTCGAGGGTGGTCAGTCCGCCGGCAATGATACGCAGGGGATCACTCACGGCAATCCCCGTGCGTTTCGTGCCATAGTCGATCGAGAGGATGCGTCCCATCGCTCGGGGTGGAATTAGAGGTTGAGCTTCTTGAAGAGCTTGGCGAAGCTGCACTCCTCGTCCACCATACGCTTCAGGTCGCTGATGGCAACACGCTCCTGGCTCATCGAGTCGCGGTGACGTACCGTTACGGTGCCATCCTCCAGCGTCTGACCATCAACCGTCACGCAGAAGGGGGTACCCACGGCATCCTGGCGGCGGTAACGCTTGCCGACCGAGTCCTTCTCATCGTAGATGACGTTGTAGTCATACTTCAACTCATCGACAATCTTGCGAGCTACCTCGGGCATACCATCCTTCTTCACCAGCGGCAGTACAGCCACCTTCACGGGGGCCAGGGCGGCGGGGAGCTTCAGTACCACGCGTACATCGCCACCCTCCAGCTGCTCCTCGGTATAGGCAGCCGACATCACCTGCAGGAACATACGATCCACGCCGATCGAGGTCTCCACCACGTAGGGAACATAGCTCTCGGCACGCTCGGCATCGAAGTACTGAATCTTCTTGCCCGAGAACTCCTGGTGACGGCCCAGGTCGAAGTCGGTACGCGAGTGGATACCCTCCACCTCCTTGAAGCCGAAGGGGAAGTTGTACTCCACGTCGGTAGCTGCATTGGCGTAGTGGGCCAGTTTCTCGTGGTCGTGGAAACGGTAGTTCTCGTCACCGAAGCCCAGGGCGCGGTGCCAAGCCATACGGGTCTCCTTCCACTTCGACCACCACTCCATCTCGGTGCCGGGCTGCACGAAGAACTGCATCTCCATCTGCTCAAACTCGCGCATACGGAAGATGAACTGACGGGCTACGATCTCGTTACGGAAGGCCTTACCGATCTGGGCAATACCGAAGGGGAGCTTCATACGGCCGGTCTTCTGTACGTTGAGGAAGTTTACGAAGATACCCTGTGCCGTCTCGGGACGCAGGTAGATGGTGTTGGCGCCATCGGCCGTCGAACCCATCTGGGTCGAGAACATCAGGTTGAACTGGCGAACATCGGTCCAGTTGCGCGTGCCCGAGATGGGGCAGACGATCTCGCAGTCGAGGATGATCTGACGCAGCTCCTCCAGGTCGTTGTCGTTCAGGGCCTTGGTGAAGCGGTCGAGGACGGCCTGCTTCTTGTCGGCGATCTCCTTCACACGGGGCGAGGTGGCACGGTATTGTGCCTCATCAAAGGCCTCACCGAAACGCTTGCGGGCCTTGTCTACCTCCTTCTGCATCTTCTCGTCCTGCTTCTGCATCCAATCCTCGATCAGCACATCGGCACGGTAACGTTTCTTCGAGTCGCGGTTGTCGATCAGCGGGTCGTTGAAGGCGCCGACGTGTCCCGAAGCCTCCCAGGTGCGGGGGTGCATAAAGATGGCGGCATCAATACCCACGATGTTTTCGTGGAGCTTGACCATCGAATCCCACCAGTAACGCTTGATGTTGTTCTTGAGTTCCACGCCGTTCTGACCATAGTCATAAACGGCACCCAAGCCATCGTAAATCTCGCTCGAGGGGAATACGAAGCCATACTCCTTGCAGTGAGCGACCAGTTTCTTGAAGAGTTCTTCCTGAGTCATATCTTGTTCTTGTTTTTATGTATACTCCTTTCCAACCCGCAAAGATACAAATATAATTCAAAATTCAAGATTCAAAATCCAAAATTGTTATCCGATGGTACTCTTGGGCTTCCTCTCCGGAGCTGAAAAGGGAACTTCTCCTCCCATTTTGAATTTAGACTTCCTCCCCGATCTTAAATTTTGATCAAAAAAGAGCCGCACCCCGAAGGATGCGGCCCACTTAACAGCAAACGTATCTAAATTTTTTTTGAATCGGCTTCGCCTACATTAGAACGAGAATACCACGCGAGCCTGCAGCGAGTGGAAGTTCTTGTCGTAAGCATACTTGTCACGATTCAGGTTGTGGTACGAGTAGTTGACCATCACCTGAACGAACTTGTTGATGGCGTAGTTGGCACCCACCGTTACCGAGTGGAGCTCACCGCCACCGATGCTCGTCGAAGCTACGGGGTAGTCGGCCAGAATACCGTTGTCGATGTACTTGTCCTGTGCCTCGAAGTAGTAAGCACCCTCAACGACATCGTTCAGATCGGTCCAGCTGTAACGGGCAACGATCTCCAGCGACTTGCCACCCAGACCACCCAGCAGGGCGTTCTTGCGGTTGTAGCTGTAGGGCTGACCGAATACGAGGAAGCCGGCCTCTACGTAGGCACCCTGGAAGTGCGAGGTCTCCAGAGGATTGCCATTCTTCCACGACTCCAGCGAACCCCACGACCAGAGGGTACCCAGCTGGTTCTTGAAGAGGGTCTCATCATCACGATCCTTGCCTACGATCTTGTAGGTGTACTCACCACGAACGAAGAACTTCTGACCGCGGTAGAGGGCTTCTACATTGATGTTGGCAACATCCGAAGCCCAGGGTACATAGGCGTTTACGAACTGCGAATCGGCATCCACATAGGTCTCCAGCGGAGTCGAGAGGGTCAGGCTGGTCTGCACGGTGTTGCTGTTTACGACACCGGTCTTGAGCTTGGCATAGCGGGCACCCAGACCAATGTGCAGGGTGTTCTTATCGGTGTTGATGGGCAGATAGAGCCAGCGACCGCTCAGGGTTACGCCCTGGAAACCGGCAACCTGGTTGTTGTAGAGATTCTCGGCGTAGATACCCTGGTGCAGGAATACGTTCTTGTCCACATACTTGTAGCTTACACCCAGCTGACGGCCGCTCTGCAGCGCATTGACCATACCGGGACGCGAGATGAAGTGGTAGCTGCCGATGCTGGTGTTGCGAGCCATCGAAGCGGCATCGTTGAAGTAACCGGCCTTGATAGCCTGCCACTTCCAGTTATCCTTCGTCTCGTTCTTGTTCCACGAGTACTGCAGATAGATATCCTTCTGCTTGAACTTGCCCATCGAGAAGTCGAAATCGGCATAGAAGTACCAGTTCTGGTAGCTCAACGAGGTGCGAATACGGGCATCGGTGAGCGCAGCACCCGACTTCAGCGGCGTAAAGTCGCTGTGGTAGTAGGCTACGTCAGCCATCATACGGGCACCAATCGTAAACTTCAAATCCTCCTTCTTGTTGCTGAACTCCACCGTCGGTTTGGTGTCAAAATCCTGTGCCGCTACGTTTAGGGCAAACAGAGCCACGAGAGGCAGTAAGAAATATTTTTTCATATCCTTTAAGTCTTTATAAGGTTAAAAATCGAAGCGATGAAATGATTAGTAGCCCAGACGCTCCAATACGGCGATGGGATCCTCTACCGTCTGGGGAGCATCGGCGTGGCGAGCACCCTTGTCGATCAGGAACTGAATGGTCATCTCCGAGCGGTTGGTGAAGGCACCATCCATATAGGGAGCCTCGAACTGGCCGGCACCATAGTGGTAAACACCGAAGTAGGTGTTCATCTGGTCCAGCGTATCGAACGAATAGGGGTGGTTGAGCATACCCGAACGACGGATCATATCGGCCATCCAGGGGGCGTTCATCTCAAAGTAGTTGTTGGGAGCACCCGCGATGCAGGGACCGATGATGTGAGCCAGGAACTCCAGACCCTGGTTGATGTAACCGGCATACTGTGCGGGGGTGATGTTGTCGTGCCACAAAAGGAAGCACATAGGAACCTGACCCTTGAAGTGCTCGGCCGTACGACGCAGACTCTCGAACGAGAAGGTCTGAAGAATTACCTTACCATTGGAGTTACCTACGTTCACCTTGCCATTCTTGTACCAGGGCTCACCGTCGCAGGGCTTCGTGATGATGTTCCAGCCCAGACGATCCAGCTCGTTGTAGACCATCTCCTCGAAGTTCGAGGGATTCAGCCACGACTCCTTGAACTCGATGTAGATACCGGGAACGTTACCCTTCCACTCGGGGTCATCCACATACTCGAACTTGTACTTGAGCGAGGTGTGGGGGTTGGCGGGATCGTATACACCCTCCTTCGAGAAGATACGCTCACCATTCTCATCGCGCTTCAGCATCTTACCCTCGGCATAGCGAATCTGATCCTCCAGGGTCGATACATACTGCTTGTTTACCGAGAAACCCTCACGAGCCATCTCCAGGCTCGACTCATTGAACCAGGTACCGGCATCGAGCATCAGCAGCTCCTCGTACATATACTGGTTGGTGTAGTAGGGCTGGAAAGCGGCACGGTCCTTGGCATACTGGGCCTGGGCCTCAGCTTCGGTCATACCGGCGTTCTCCATATACCACTGGGGACGGGTACGGGGAACATCCTCGCCGAATACGTTCTCAATGTTGGTCGTACGGCAGAGGTTGTCGTCGTGGTTGGCCAGAATCACGCCATCCTTCGAACACTGGAGGTCGGACTCCAGATAGTCGGCACCAATCTCACGAGCCCAACGCCAAGCGGCCTCGGTCTCCTCGGGAGCCCAGAAGGTGGAGCCACGGTGAGCGGCAACAGCCATAGGGGGCACGTAGTCGCGCACCTTGGCCATCTCAGGCGAGATCGTGTTGGTCTCAATACGCGCGGCGTCATTGTTCACGTCCGTTACATCCTGGTTCTCGCACGATACAAGCGTCGTGGCGCAAACCGCAAATGCAAAGCCTAATCGAAATAGATTTTTACGCATAAGTTTGATAGTTTTTGATTAATAATAGGTTTGTTGTGTTATTTCTTGTTCTGTTCTACGAGATACTGCTCATCCTTGTAGGTGAGGGCCATCAGCACGATCGAGAGCACGCAGGCACCAATCAGCAGCACGAAGGTCCAGTCCCAACCGGCGTGCTCGGCTACATAACCGATCACGATGTTGGCCAGGATGGCCGTACCGAAGAAGTAACCGAAGAAGCCCGTCAGACCGGCAGCCGTACCGGCAGCATTCTTCGGAGCCAGGTCGAGAGCCTGTACGCCGATCAGCATCACGGGGCCGTAGATGAAGAAGCCGATGGCGATCAGCGAGAGCGTAACGATGGTGAAGTTGTCCGAGAACTGCCAATACATAAAGATAAAGACAGCAACCAGAGCCATAAAGATGATGGTGGGGAGGGCTCGGCGACCACCGAAGACCTTGTCGCTCAACCAGCCACACACCAGCGTACCGGGGATGGCGGCGAACTCATAGGCGAAGTAGGCCCAACCGGCCTGCTTGATATCGAAACCCTGTGCCTCCTTGAGGAAGGTGGGGGCCCAATCCAGACAGCCGTAGCGCACCATATAGACAAAGGCATTGGCGGCGGCAATATACCACAGCAGCTTGTTGTTCAGCACATATTTGAAGAAGATCTCGCGAGTCGTGAGCACCGTCTCCTGCTTCTCCGAGTAGTTTTTCGGATAGTCGTTGCGCCACTTCTCAATCGAGGGCAGACCGCACGACTGAGGCGTGTCACGAATCAGCAACCAGGCCAGAATGGCAACGAAGATGGCCACACAGGCGGGGAAGAGGTAGGTACCGATCAGGAAGTAGTACTCGGGCTGGTTGGCGAAGAACCACGAGCCGAACCATACGGCACCATAGGCGGCCATCGGGCCTACCAGGGCACCACCCACGTTGTGGGCGCAGTTCCAGATCGACATCATCGTGCCGCGCTCCTTGACCGAGAACCAGTGTGTCATCACGCGACCGCACGGAGGCCATCCCATACCGTTAAACCAACCTACCAGGAAGTTCAGGATGGCCATCACGGCGATTGCGAGATTCTTCTGCTCGGGGCCAAAGGCCAACACGGGCACCATCATAAAGACCATAGCCACCGAGGCCAAGGTCAGACCCAGGGGCAGGAAGACGCGTGCGTTACTGCGGTCCGAAACGCTGCCCATCAGGAACTTCGAAAGTGCGTAGGCGATGGCGTTCATCGACAATACGATGCTCAACTCGCCCTTCTCGAATCCGAATTGGGCCAACTCGGGGATGGCCATCGAGAAGTTCTTACGCACGATGTAGAATCCGGCGTATCCGATGAAGATACCCAGAAAGACCTGCCAACGCAACTTCTTATAGTCGCTGTCGGCTTCCGGCCCGGTTCGTTCGGCCTTGTGGGCCGGAGGAGCTAAAAATTTCCACATACGAATTAAGATTTTTAGATGAATAATTTATGTTTGTGTTACTGATTTGCTTCTCGGGTTGCCTCCAGATCGAGAGCGCGGGCCAGAATCGAGATGGGGTGCTCGACCTTGAAACCGGTCGACATCTCGATCTGCCATTTGCAGGTCTCGCAGTCGGTAGCCACCAGGTGGGGCTTCTGGGCCTTGATCTGACGGAAGAGCTTCTCGCCAATGGCCTGCGAGTAATCGTAATTCTCGCGTTTGAAGCCGTAGGTACCGGCGATGCCGCAACACTGCGAATCGAGGGGTACCCACTCCAGACCGGGGATCATCTTCAGCAGCGAGATGGAGTAGATCGACCATCCCATACGCTCCATATGGCAGGCGGAGTGGTAGGCAACACGCTCGCGGAAGTCGTTTCGAAAATGGAGTTTTGCTCCCTGCTCCTCCACCAGACGGTAGATGAAGCGCGT
This sequence comes from Alistipes sp., assembly GCA_045602705.1. GTDB lineage: Bacteria > Bacteroidota > Bacteroidia > Bacteroidales > Rikenellaceae > Alistipes. Next base: position 162,546 of record JAZSCB010000004.1, on the reverse strand, counting down.
GGCGAGCGTGATGCTTGAGCGTACGTCGCTGTTGTCGAGACCCAGCAGATGGGGGTACTCGTCGCGCATCGTGAAGGTGCAGGTGGAGCTGGTGGCAACCACTTCACGCCCCTCGCTTACTGCCTTGCGGATTGATCGGAGGTTGAGCTCCGCATCGCGGCGGGCCGAGGCGATCAGACCGTTCGAGATCTTGGCCACACCACAGCAACGCTCCTTTTCGAGCAACTCCACACCATAACCCAGTGCGTTGAGCACCGTGACGAGGTCTTTGCCCAGCTGCGGGTTGTTGTAGTTTACGTAGCAGCCGTGGAAGAGGCTTACGCGACGCTTGAACTCCAGCTGCTTTTGAGCTGCGTGGCGACGATACCAACTCTCGAACTTTTGGGTAGCATAGGAGGGGAAGGTGCGGTGGTGGTCAATGGCCAGCGTGAGGTCCATCAACTGCTTGACGGGCTTCAGGCCGAGGCTGAAATTGACCACAGGGGCTGCTAACGTAGCCACACTGCCCATAAAGTCGGTGTTGGCCAGGATGCGGTCGCGCAGCTTGGGCTGTTGTTTGCCATACTTGATGCGGGCGGCCTGGATGATGTCGCCAATACGCACATTCGAGGGGCAGGCCACCTCACAGCGTTTGCAGTTGAGGCAGTACTTCAGGGCCTCGTCGTAGAAATGGGGCTTCTTGAGGCGGTAACGCTCTCCGTCGGGACCTGCCTGCTTGGGGCCGGGGTAGTCGGGATTGACCGCTGTCATCGGGCAGTAGACCGTGCATACCGTACATTTGATGCACTGCTCGAAGTCGTTGCTGCTGATGTTGCTCTTCTGATAGTTCATCTTCTCGGGGACGGTTTAACGGGTTTTCAAAATCTTGTCGGCAGCCAGCAGGGCCGTGGTGATGGCGACACCTGCGCCCGTGCCCTCCTCGATGGCATTCTGGCCCGCCAGGAGCGAACCGACCACATAGAGGTTCTCGACGGTGCGACCCTCGATTGAGGGGTGAAGCTCCCGATCGAACTTTACACCATATTTCATATAGGGCTGCGAAGCATAGAGATCCTTGTCATACCACTCGGTACGCCCCTCGTCGGCTACGATGTCGAGGCCGAAGATGGGTTCGTAGATGTGGTTGGGAGCGGCAATCACGCCGTGGCTGAAGAGGTTGCCCGAGGCGAGGATGAAGTGGTCAGCCCGCCACTCCACATCGTCGTGGTTGGTGGTGGTGATGCTCTGCAGTCGTCCACCCTCCAGGGTGCCACTTACCACATTGTCGCCCAGGATGTAGGTGCCGCCCAGCATACGGAAGTATTCGCAGAGCTGCATCTGGGTACGGATACCGGGTACCGATGCGGGAATCGTGGGGATGAAGTGGAGGGGAACCTGCACCAGGCGGCGCAGCTCATCCACCGACTTCGTGTCGAAGAGACCGACCACGGCCGGCATCAACACCTGGTCGGCATCGCCAATCTGCTGGTTGATCTGTCGGGCCACGGCCTCCAACACGCTTCCCTGCATTGTGCGGGCAATGTTGGCAGCGCGCATCTCGGTCGTTGCCTTTCGCAGAGTCTCCAACTCGGGGGTCGAAAGGGTAATGATGCGACTCTCCACCTTTCGTTTCTCGAGGGCTGCTGCAATGAACTTGGGGAAGAAGTCGAGGTAGCCCTCGATATTGACCAACAGTACCTTTCGCCAAGGCAGTTGCTCGGGATCTGCCACCCGGGGATAGTCATCGAGGGTGAGCCAGGCGGGCTTGAAGATACCGATAGGGCTGATGCGCCAATGGTTGTGGTTGCAACTTCCGTGTACCTTGATGCCGGCTTTGCGGAGCAGTTCGGTACCCTGCTCGGCATAGTGCTCCAACTCTTCGCGCGTGAAGAGACGGTAGGGGTGCTCCTCGCTCATCTCCTGAGCCCCCTCCAGCGGGGAGAGGCCTCGCGAACAGAACTCAAACGAGCCCGACGAGAAGTGAAGGGCACTCTGTCCGGCCGAGAGAACGGCCACCTTGCGCCCCTCGCGGGCGAGGGCGATACCGCTCAAGAGGCCACTCAGACCTCCTCCGATGATGATGGTTTCGTATCTCATAGCGTCTCACTTTTTGTGGTGGGCTCCTCCACCTGGTCCAGACCGCAAACGCCTCGGTAGAGCCACGAGGTGAAGTGGGTCTCCACCAGCGTCTCACCCCAGGCGATGGGGTACATTCCCTTCCAACGTTCGTTCAGAAAACCCTTCAGGTCGCACAGCGTGCGTTCCGTGCATCGGGTGGCACGGTCGATCAGTCCGGCGGCACGGCAGGCGCAGAGTTCGCCCTGGCAGGTGCCCATACCGAGACGGGTGCGACGACGCAGGTTGATCAGATTTTCCACATAGAGGTTGTCGATGGCGTAGTTTACCTCGCCCACCGAGACCTGTTCACACTCGCAAACCAGGGCCTCATCAACTCCCGATTGGGCGGGAATATAGCGACTCATTGTACCGTGGCGACCTTCGGCAGCCTTCTGCTCGGTGCTCAACTCGATGATGTGGGCTCGGCCCGAAGGTTTACTCTCGGGATCCTCCGATCCGGGCAGCGGGAGCTCGGCCGTACGGCAGATGCCGCGGTGATTGAGCTTTTTGCAGACCAGGTCGGTGGCCCACTCGGCCATCAGACGATAGGTCATCAGCTTGCCACCCGTGATGGTGATGAAACCCTTGATGCCGTCGCGCACCTCGTGGTCGAGGCAGACAATGCCACGGCTGATGCTGCGCCCCGAGGGGTCGTCGTCGGAGGCGACCAGCGGTCGTACACCGGCATAGGCACGCAGAATGCGGGTATGCGCTAGCGAGGGGGCCAGCTTCTGACCCTCACGGATCAGAATGTCCACCTCCTCGGGTGTAACCTCCATATGGTCGATTTGGTCGTAGGGGATGCGGGTTGAGGTGGTTCCGATGAGCGAAATCGTGTCGCCCGGAACCAGAATGTCGGCGTCAGCCGGCTTGCGGCAGCGGTTGATCACCATATTGTTGACGCGGTGGCCGAAGATGATGAGCGAGCCCTTCGAGGGGAACATATTGACCCGCACGCCTGCCAACTCGGCGATGTGAAGGCCCCAGATGCCGCCGGCATTGACCACGATGCGTGCATAGCAGGTGAGCTCCTTACCCGTGCGTGAGTGGCGAAGCTTTACCCCTTCGATACAGTCTTGATGTTTGACAAACTCCACTACCTCGTGGTAGGTAAGGATCTCGGCGCCGTGCAGCTGGGCATCGACGGCGTTAGCAGTGGTCAGACGGAAAGGATCGACCGCTCCGTCGGGGACCCGTACGGCTCCGATAAGTTCGGGATTGACCGCCGGTTCCAGCGTTCGGGCAAGTTTCGGGTCGATCACCTCAGCCTCGATTCCGGCCTTTTGGCACGCCTCGACAAAGGTCTTTTGGTAGTTCAAATCATCTTCGGGCAGGGTGATGAAGAGACCCGAAGTATTCTCCACACAGTGGCGGGCAATGCGTCGAAGGATGCGATTCTCGACGATACACTCGGCTGCCGACTCCTGGTCGGTCACGGCATAGCGGGCACCGCTGTGCAACAGACCGTGGTTGCGCCCCGTGGCTCCGGCCGTAAAATCGAACCGCTCTACCAAAAGAGTCTTCAGTCCGCGCATCGCGCAATCTCGGGCTGTGCCGGTTCCGGTGGCTCCGCCACCTATAATAATAACGTCATAATGGTTTCTGTCCATATAAGCCGTGTTTGCGTTAGCCTCTTTTAAAACGAAGAGAAATCGGGTGTATAGTTTCGATTTTTTATGGATAAGTGAGTGTAAATCGAAACTATTTCCATTTCGTTTCGTAACAAAAATAGAGAGAGTTTTGCAATTATCCAAATATTTTTGGCGATTTTTTCACAATTTTAATAACATTTTATCCATAAATTTATACGCTGAAAGGGTATTTGTCCGAAAATCAAAGAGATAGAAAAAATGGATAAATAGAGCGTTTTTTTTCGTTTTGTATAAGAATTGAAAAATATTTTTTATCTTTGCGAAAGAAACAAGGGAAAAACGAAGATATTTTAAAATTTTTCAAAACTTCCCTCCAAAAGTAACACAGATCCAATGACCAAAGAGGAACGCCAGGAGAGGATACTCGATATCCTGATGAAACACGAATCGGTGCAGGTGACCAGCCTCACCACCCTGTTGGATGTCTCGGCCGTGACGGTACGCAAGGACCTCACCGAGCTGGAAAAGGCCAATAAACTCTATCGCAGCCACGGAAAGGCGATCTTGATTGACCCCTATACCACCAACCGCTCGGTAAACGAGAAGGCGAAGCTGGCTGCCGAGGAGAAGATGGCCATAGGAAGGGTGGCCGCCTCGATGATCAACAAAGACGACTCGATCATCATCGCTTCGGGAACCACGGTACACGCTCTGGCTCGCAACATCAAGCCGATTCACCGTCTGACGGTTATCTCGGCCTCGTTGCAGGTCTCGGAAATTCTGGCCGGCGATGAGGCAATCGACATCATCCAGCTGGGTGGAGCCCTGCGTCACAGCTCCAATTCGGTGGTGGGTCGTTATGCCGAGGAGATTCTCCCCAACTTCTGTTGCAGCAAACTCTTCCTGGGTGTGGATGGCATCGACCCCGAGTTTGGTATCACCACGACCGATGTGCGTGAGGCAGAGCTCAACCGTGTGATGATGCACACGGCTCAAAAGACCATCGTGCTGGCTGACTCTTCGAAATTCCGTCGTCGCGGATTCAGCAAGATTGCCAATCTGGAGGATGTCGATATGATCATTACCGATGCCGGAATCACCGAATCGTTGCGCTCCCGCATTGAGGAGTTGGGTATTGAGTTGATCATCGCCTCCTAATCAGCCGACGAGTAGTAAAAAAGGGTTTGAACTTCGGTTCAAACCCTTTTTTCGTCTTTTATGGCGGATTAAAAATTCATCTTCACGCCGGCCGTGAATCCGATGCCGCGCAGAGGGTAGTTGGGCCAGTCGTAGAGTCGCTGGTTCAACAGATTGCGTCCCTCCAGGAAGAGGGTGATACGGTTCGAAAGATGGTAGTCGGCCTGGAGCTTCAGATCGACCGTTATGGGGGCCTGGAAGGTGTCGTGGTAGCCAAGAGCCAGCCCCTTGCTCGTATGAACGTAGGCCAGGCGGCTCCAGTAGCGGCAGCTGGTCAGGTCGGCTGTCGCCTTGATGGAGAATCGCTCGTGGGTATAGCCTGCGCGGAGAGCAGCCTCCAGAGTGGGCAGCCCACAACTCAAAACCACCCCGTGCAGTTCGCGGGTGGTGTCGAACGAATAGGCGCGAGCCATCATTTCAAGAAGCCAGTTACGGCCGGGTCGCCAGCGTAATTCACCGCCAATGGAGGCTACGTCGCGTCGCCCCTGGCAGATGCCGAAGAGGAGGAAGTTTTCACCCGCTTGCATCTCGTCAAAGAGGTTGATGCCATAGTAGTAGTTGGCATTCTCCACCAGTCGCATTTCCAGATAGAAGCGGTAGGCGAATTTGTTGTTCAGGTTGCCATCGGCACCCAGACGCAAGAGGTAGCTCACCGTATTCTTCTGCAATGAGAGGCCGGTCGGGATGTAGGGATTTGCCTCCACAAGGTGGCCGTAGTCGTTGGTCGTTACCTCGCCATCAACAGCCAGATAGGGGACGAAATTACCCCCTCCGACATTGAACTGGAGGTGAAGTTTCGGGAGCAGGTAGTTGAACGTCTCGCGCTTCCCGCCCCGCAGGGCGATGATGGAGTGGTGGTAGACAGCCCCCACCTTGAAATCCATCAACTCTCGCGTAAAGGTATAGGTAGCTCCAGCCTGAATATTCAGATTGCGATCTCCCCGCCATTCGCCACGTCCCCAGGCTCCGTCGAAGCGGGCTCCGAGGTTGATATGGTGCTCCTGCCAGCGGAAGGCAATCCGCCCACTGCCGCCGCCATCGAACTGACGGCCCCGCGTGGTGAGCAGATTCTCGCTGTTGTCGTGCAACAGGCGGGTGTAGCCCTCCACGTTGTACGATATCTTGCGTCGGCTCTCAAAGTCGTTACCCAGGCGCAGACGGGCCTGCAAACGGCCGTAGTTGATCCGGCTGCCCACCATCCACTCATCATCGGGGACGGTGGCACCGTAGCGGTGGTCGAGGCGGTTTTCGTAGCTCAACTCCGCCTCGGCAATGTTGCGGCCGAAGTAGTAGCCGGCCGCTCCGCCCAGGCGATTGTAGAGTTGCGAGGCGGTTGCCTTTTGGTTGGCTTCGTTGCGAATACGGCTGTAGTCGCCCCAATGATTCAGGTAGAGGGTCGCGTAGCCGATGTCGGGGTGCTGGGTAGTGAAGTTCCCATCCACCACCGAGTTGAAGGGATAACCCAGGCCCGCCTTCACGTAGAGCGGCGTGGCGCGGTTGAACTCCCAATAGGTGAGGCGAGCCGGACGGAAGAGCGAGCTCTCCAGCGGGGTGTTTACGGCCCGCGGCGTGAGGCGGTAGTCGATCTCGGGGCGTAACTTCACCGTGTCGGTATAGTCGGGCAGGATGCCGAGTTTGTCGGCAACGGAGATACGGGTAGTGTAGTTCTTGGTCACCTCCACCTGCTTTTCGACCTGGGCCGAGAGGGTGAGGGGGAGTATCATCAGCCCTGCCAGGAGGGCGATATGGCGAAAAAGAGTCCTCTTCATTGTCTTTATTCTGTCAGGTTGGAGATACGGTTCAGGGCCTCATCAACGATGCCGTCGTCGGAGGGGGAGTAGCCATCGGCTACACTCTGCCAGGTGGCACGAGCCTGGAAGGTGTCGCCCTGTTTGCGGTAGAGGTCACCCAGCAGGATGTAGGCTTTGGCCAGCCAGTAGTTGTTGGGAGTGGGGCGTTCCGAGAGGCTGAAGATCATCTCCTCGCATCGCTTCCACTCTCCGCGGTCGAACTGCGCCTCGATCAGACGATAGGCTGCCTCGCCACCCTCTTGGGAGCGTACCTCCTCATCGGCGAGGAGCTTGTAGAGGGCCAAAGCCTCCTCCTGCTTGCCCCCCTTACGGAGCAGGGTAGCGTGGGCATAACGGAGGCGGCGCAGTGACTTGATCGAGATTTCGCTACGCTCGGCAGCCCAGCCAGCCATTGCGGTTATGCGGGCCTCCTCGCCCGTAGCGATGGTTGCCTCCACATAGCCGTCGAGGGCCGCTTGTCGCTCCGAGGAGGTGGAGGCTGCGTCGTGGAGACGGCGGTAGGTGTCGGCTGCCAACGGGTAGTCGGGTTGCTGCAGAGCCATCGGGGCGAGACGTTGCAGGGTCTCAAGGGTATATTGGTGGCGACCCTGTTCGGCCAGCTGGCAGAGGGTCTCATACTCCAACGCACTCTCACCGCTCCGGTGGTAGCAATTGCCCAGGAAGTAGAGGGCATCAGTGAGGTAGATACCCGTCGGGAAACTCTTGATGTAGCTGCGGAGCGAGAGGGTGGCATCGTCGTAGCGACCTCCGAGGTAGAGGTGCTGTGCCGCCGAGAAGCTCAACGAGTCGCGCGAACGCTCCGTGAGATCGGCCGAGGCTCCGTGCTTCTGGGCATAGGTGAAGTAACCCTGGGCATCACCTCGGGCGAGGTAGATTTCGCGGATGCTCTGCATTGCCGTGCGGGCTTCGGCCGAGGTGGGAGCCTGGGTGATGATCTGGTCGTAGTAGTTCAGGGCCTGCTTGTTCTGTCCCAGGTTGGAGGAGACCATACCCAGGTCGGAGAGGGCGGCCAGGTAGTTGGGAGAGTTGGGGTAGCGTTCGACATACTCCTTGAGTACCTTGGCTCCCTCCTTGTATTGGCTGCGGGTGATGTAGGTGCGTCCCAGCTCGTAGGTTGCCTCATCCACATAGTCGCCGGCATTGAGTTCGATGATGCGCTTCAGGGCCTCGATCTTCTCACTCGGACGGTCGAGGATGCCGAGGGTCAGGGCTCGTTGGTAGGCGGCATAGTGGCGGGCCGTGCGACGGGAGGCGTAGGCCTTTTCATAACTCGAGAGAGCCTCGTTGAATTTGCGCTGTGCATAACGGCTGTCGCCCTCACGATTCAGAGCATCGGCCCGATAGTCATCCTCAGGGGTGTAGAGCGAGAGGAAGTCGGAGAAGTGGGCCTCGGCACCGCCATATTGTTGGCTCTGCAGGGCGCAGTAGCCGAGGTTGTAGTGGGCGATGGCATATTCTCGTTCGCTCTTGGGGGCGCGGGCCAGGTAGCTCTTGTAGGCCTCGGCTGCCTCGGCATAGTTGCCGCGCGAGAAGGCAATCTCGCCCAGCCAGAAGGAGGCGAGGGAGGTGTAGCGGGCCGAAACGCCGATGGCGGCCGACTCCTTCAGCGTGCGCTCGGCCTCCTGGAGATCCCCCTGCTCATATCGTTTCAGTGCACGGAAGTAGGCGATCTTCTGCTGGGCGGCCCGCAGGTCGTTGTCGGGGGCGGGGAGCTGACTGATGGCGGTATAGGCCGCTTCGTAATCCTCGGAGTTGTAGTAGGCGGCCGCCAGCAGCGAGCGTACCTCATCGCTTCGCTCCGAGGAGGGGTAGAGCTCCAGGTAGCGGCCCAGTGAGTGGATTGCCTCGTTGAAGAGCCCCTTGTCGAGCTCGTACTGCAACTTGGCGTAGTTGTAGAGGGCATCCTCGGCCAGCTGGGGATCCAATTCGGGATCGGTGGCCATCGAGAAGGCCCGCATTGCCTGGGGCTTGTTCTCCAGACGCAGATAGCTGTCGGCCAGGTGGTAGGCAGCATTTTGGGTCAGGGCATCCTTCGGACCCGTAACGGCACGCAGGGGCTCGATGGCTCCGGCGTAGTTGCCCAAACGGTAGCGTGAGAATCCCTCGATGTAGCGGGAGGCACGGGCACTCTCGCCTCCCGCCTTGTGGTAACGCTCGATGAAGTCGAGCGACTTGTTGTAGTTGCCCAGGTGGAACCACGACTCGGCCAGGATAAGTAGCATATCGCGCTCCTGCTGCCCTTTCAGACGGGGTAGCAACTCCTCGCCGCGCGAGGTGACCGTCGTATAGTGTTGCTGGCGGAACTCGAGTTGCAGGAGGTAGAAGGGGGCGGCAGTGTGGTAATTTTCGCTCTCAAGGAGTCGCTCAAAGCCGAAGCGGGCCTGCGAGTAGTTGCCCTCAATGTAGTCGATGTAGGCGCAGTAGTAGGTGGCGTGCTCGCCGTAATGACTCTGTTCGCCCACCCGTTTGAAGTAGGCATAGGCCTCCTTGTAGTCGCCTCGTGAGTAGGCCAGGTAGCCGCGACGCATATTGTACTTGGTGCGGTTGTTGGCGTCGAGCGAGGGGTAATCGACCAGGTTGAAGAGACGCTCGGCCTCTTCGAAGTTTTCGTTAGTGCAGTAGTAGGAGGCCAGGGCGAAGCGGATGTCGTTGGTACGCAGGGAACCCGGGTGCTGCTGTTCAAAGTTTAGCAGTACCTGCTCGGCGTCGGGATTCTTCAACTCCACGGCACAAAGGGCCAGGTAGTACTCCACCTGCTGACGCTCCAGCTCGCGGTCGGCGGGGAGCTCCTGACGCAAGCGCATAAACTCCAAACGGGCTTCGGGCCAGCGGCGACGCTCGAAGAGGTCAACGGCCCGCTGGTAGGAGGTTTGTCGCTCCTCCTGTTGGGCGGCAAGGCGGGAGGGGAGTGCGAGGCTCAACAGGGTGACCAGGAGCAGGGTTATCTTCTTTTGCATAGGTCTCTTTTTTTGAGGGGAGCAGGGCTCCGCAGATTTGAGAAAACGGGGTTTGGGAAGGAATCATTAACTCCTCTTTAACTAACCTACAAATATAGAAATTATTATCTTTTTGACCAAACTTTTTCTTGCAGGTATGGTTCTTGTTCCCCTTTTAGGACTCTTTAACCATTAAAATTGAAGTCGTATGATCCTGAAAGTGACCATTGCCCAGGAAGAAGGGGCGAAACTAAAGCTAGTGAGCCACGCAGACCGTGAGGCCCTCAATCCGAAGGAACTCCTCTTGTGTTCGGCGGCGATGTGTGCCGCGATGACCCTGCAGTATCTCTTGAAGAAGGAGCGGCTGGAGGCCAAGGAGTTTGAGATTTCGGTCTCGGGGGAGCTCTCCACCTCCGAACTTCGGGCCGAGAGCGTTTTCACCTCCTTCGATGTGGCCTATCGCCTTGCTTGTCGAACGCCCGAAGAGGAGGAGCCGCTGGCCCGTATGGTGCGCATTGTCCACACCGAGTGGTGCGGCCTGGTGAAGATGTTGAAGCGAATTGCCCCGGTGACCCACTCGATTGCCGTTGTATGCACCGCATAATGGGGCTTGCCGGAAACAGCAAAGCGTCAGAGGTAAATCTCTGACGCTTTGTTTGTTGGCTATTTTCTTGATCAATAGAGTTGGGAGATGGTACCCGTGTACTGCACATCGTTGTACCAGGGGTTGGTGATGGTGAGGGTTGCTCCGCCGATCTTGGTTGAGATTTCGAAATTGAAGGTGTAGGTCGAGGCCGAGAAGAGTGAGGTCTCGAAGCGGACGGTCCACCCCTCAGGGGTTTGTTCGGTGGTGTAGTTCTCCACCGAGGGCATCGTGTAGTTGATCACCGTCAGGTAGTAGGGCGGAACGAAGCCCTTGATGTAGGGGAGGCAGATATCGACCGTGTGTCCCCAGATGCCCACCTCATAGTGGGGGTTGGAGATGATACGCATCGCTCCGGCGGGCTCCTGCTGCATCGTCTGGGGGTTGAACTGGAAGTTGCGGGCCATCACAATCGAGTCGACCGTGTTGGCGTAGGCCTCCAGCCGTTCGGCACGTCGTTTTTCGCGGGCTTCGCGCTGTTCGGCCGTGCGGGGCTCCGCCTCCTCGGGCCCTCGGTTGCTGCTGCCAACCACGGCAAAGGTGACCAGCCCTGCGGCCACCACGCCCAAAAAGAGTAGTAACTTTTTCATCTTGCAAAATGGTTTATTGGTTGCTCCAACAAGTGAAGCAAGAATAGTACCACGTTGCAACGAAGGGATAGAGGTTAGCGATTCCAGATCTTCCAGGCAGCCTCAGCCTGCCCCTTGAGCATTGCCAACCCATTCGAGATGCGGGCTCCTCGCTGTTCGCCATAGTCGAGGAAGGTGGTGCGGGCGGGGTTGTAGACCAGGTCGAAGAGCAGGTGGTCGGGTGAGAGGTAGGCATAGGGGATGCGGGGGGCCTCCTCCACGCGGGGCCAGGTGCCCAGGGGGGTGGTATTGACGATCAGATGGGCCTGCTGCACCACCTCGACGGGGAGATTGTCGTAGGTGTAGTTGCCACGGGAAGCATCGCGTGAGATGAGATCGAAGGCGATGCCCCAGCGACTCAAGACATATTGTACGGCCTGTGAGGCTCCTCCCGTGCCGAGGATCAGGGCGCGCTCGGGTTGGGGAATCAACAGCGGAGCGAGGGCCTGCTCGAAGCCCGTGACATCGGTATTGTAGCCCACCAGTCGCCCCTCTTCGCACTTGACACAGTTGACGGCTCCCACCTCGCGGGCCTCCTGTGAGAGGTCGTCCAGCAGGGGCAGAATGGTCTGCTTGTAGGGAATGGTGACATTGAAGCCAACCAACGCAGGGTGGGCCTCCAGAAGGCGGGGCAACTCCTCGATCTCGGGGAGTTCGAAGAGCGAGTAACGGTGCTCCTCCAGCCCCTCGAGGCGAAACTTTTCCGTGAAGTAGTCGGCCGAGAAGGAGTGGCCGAGGCTTCGTCCGATCAATCCAAATTCTCGCATTATTGTTTCGGTAGAGTAAAGAGATCTTCTTGGTTGTCAAGTACTTCGCAGGCGCGTTGCAGTGCAGTGTTACCACCCCCGTCATTCCAAACACGAGGGCGAATCTGCGAACCATAGAGGCCGGAGGCCAGATGCAGACGCAGGTGACGGCGAATCCACTGCTGCGAGGTTATTCCCTGTTGCAGGGTATCTCGGACACCTTGCTCCGAGGCGTAATGCTCCAACTCTCCGAGAAGTGGCTCTTCGGAGAAGTGGTCGCGGAAGAGTTCATAATGGGGATATTGAGCCTGCCACTCGTTGCGATGGTGGTCAAGGAGTCTCTGGCAGAACTCATAGATCAGATTGCGGTGTAGCAACTTGCTGAGGTAGGGAGTGTAGCCCGAGGTGTCGATCTCCACCGCGACATCGGGTCGGATCCCTCCGCCACCGATCACCGTGCGACCCAGACGCAGGGTCTGGTAGCGGGGCAGGGAGTCGATCGAGAGGGTATCTTTGTGGGTTAGGATGCGGTTGCCGATGGCTGCGTAGTAGGCCTCCCGCTCCCCTTTTAGGAAGGGGCGTTGGATGACGCGTCCCGTGGGGGTATGGTAGCGGGCGATCGTGAGGCGCACAGCCGATCCGTCGCCCAAATCAATCTGTCGCTGCACCAATCCCTTGCCCAGGGTGGAACGACCCACCACCAGGGCGCGATCCCAATCCTGCAGAGCTCCCGAAACGATCTCGGAGGCGGAGGCCGTTTGCTCATCGACCAGCACCACGATACGCTCTTTGCGGAGGTCGCCGTGGCGGGTGGTGGTGAAGCGTTGCCCCTCGATGGCTCGTCCCTCGGTGGAGACCACCAGCGAGCCTTTGGGCAGGAAGCAACCGGCCATTGCCACCGCTTGTTGGAGCAGACCGCCGCCATTGCCTTGCAGATCCAGAATCAGCTCCTCAATGGAGCCGAGTCCCTTCAATGCCCGAGAGAACTCCTCATAGGTGGTGCGGCCAAAGCGTTCCACCTTGATATAACCCCTTCGCTCATCGAGCTTGTAGGCGGCTGTGACACTCTCCACCGAGACCTTGCGACGACTCATCGAGAAGTCGATCACCTCTTCCGTGGAGGGCCGCAGGGCCTGGATGGCAACCGATGACCCCTCCTCCCCCCGAATCAGGGCAAGAACCTCCTGCTGTCGCAGACCGACGGCCTTCGTGGCGTCGATCCGAAGGATGCGATCGCCGGCCTGCATTCCCACCGCAGCGGCAGCCCCGTCGGGCAGGGTGTGTTGGATGCGGATGGTGTCGTCAATCACCCGAAACTCAATACCGATGCCGCAAAACTCCCCATTCAGGGAGATTTGTGCCTCGGCCATCTCCTCGGCATCGAGGTAGGAGGAGTGGGGATCGAGCTCCGATAGCATCCCCCGTATCGCCTCCTCCACGAGCGGGGCCATTGCGATCGAATCGACATAGAGGCCGTGGAGGTGGCGGTAGAAGCGGTTGAACTTCTGCAACTGACGGGTCGCCTCCTCGGGATTTTGACCCCAAAGAGGCAGTGTTGCAAGCAACAGAACAATCGTCAGCAGCCTCTTCATTCCGCCCTTTTTTCTCTTGTGCGAAGTCTCTCCGGGCGGGTTACTGCTTCGAGAAGAAGTCGGCCAACGCTCCGAAAGAGAGTTGCGACTGCTCGCCCGTACGCATATTCTTTACGCCGGCCACACCGGTAGAGAGCTCCTCCTGGCCGATGATCACCACAAAGGGGATCTCACGGCGGTTGGCATACTCCATCTGCTTCTTCATCTTGGCAGCCTCGGGGTAGATTTCGGCGGCAATGCCTCGATCACGGATCGTTCGTAGCAACTTCAGGCTTGCCAGCTCCTCCTCGCCACCGAAGTTCAGGAAGAGTAGCTTCGTGGTGCAGTTCACCTCATCGGGGAAGAGCTCCAGCCCCGTCATCACATCGTAGATGCGATCGGCACCGAATGAGATACCGACTCCCGAGGTATTCGGCAGGCCGAAGATTCCCGTCAGGTCGTCGTAGCGGCCACCACCACAGATCGAGCCGATCTGGTAGTCGTTGGCCTTCACCTCAAAGATGGCTCCCGTGTAGTAGTTCAGACCACGGGCCAGCGAGAGGTCGAGCTCGACCTTCAGATCGATACCCAACTTCTCCACATAACCGAATATGGTTCGCATCTCCTCTACGCCCTTCATACCCGTCTCCGACGAGCCGATTACCTCGGCCAGACGGTCGAGCTTTTCGGTATTGGAGCCCGAAAGCTCCAGGATGGGCTGCAGACGGTCGATTGCCTCCTGGTCGATGCCGCGCTCCAGCAGCTCCGCCTTCACGGCCTCCAGACCGATCTTCTCCAACTTGTCGATGGCTACGGTGATATCGACCATCTTGTCGGCGTGGCCGATGGTCTCGGCGATACCGAAGAGGATCTTGCGGTTGTTCATCTTGAGCGTCACGGAGATTCCCAGCTGGCGGAATACGCGCTCAACGATCTCCACCAACTCCACCTCGCCCAGCAGCGACTTGGAGCCGATTACATCGACATCGCACTGGTAGAACTCGCGGTAGCGACCCTTCTGGGGTCGGTCGGCGCGCCATACAGGCTGAATCTGGAAACGCTTGAAGGGGAAGGCGATCTCGCCCTGGTGCTGCACCACATAGCGGGCAAAGGGGACCGTGAGGTCGTAGCGCAAACCCTTTTCGCAGATCTTCGAGGCTTGGCGCACCTCCTCGTCGGAGAGGTTGGCGGCGTAGTCGCCCGAGTTGAGGATCTTGAAGAGGAGTTTGTCGCCCTCATCGCCGTACTTGCCCAGCAGGGTCGAGAGATTCTCCATCGAAGGGGTCTCCAGCGGGGCATATCCATAGGCGCGGAATACGCGCTTGATGGTCTCGAAAATATAGGTGCGGCGCATCATCTCGCGGGGCGAGAAGTCGCGCGTACCCTTTGGAATGGATGGTTTCTGAGCCATAGTTCTCTTGCTTTACTCCATTAACTTCTTATACTTTACACGGTGGGGCTGGGTGTCGCCGCCCTGGGCCTTCTTCCAGGCCTCGTACTCCGAGTAGGTACCCTCGTACCATACCACCTTCGAATCACCCTCGAAGGAGAGAATATGGGTGGCAATACGGTCGAGGAACCAACGGTCGTGGGAGATCACCACGGCACAACCGGCAAAGTGCTCCAAGCCCTCCTCCAGAGCTCGCAACGTGTTGACGTCGATGTCGTTGGTCGGCTCGTCGAGCAGAATCACGTTGCCCTCCTCCTTCAGTGCCAGAGCCAGGTGGAGACGGTTGCGCTCACCACCCGACAATACACCGCACTTCTTCTCCTGGTCTGCACCCGTGAAGTTGAAACGGGCGACGTAGGCGCGGGCGGGCACCTGGCGGTTGCCCAGCTGAATCAGGTCGCTGTTCTGTGAGATCACCTCATAGACCGTCTTTTCGGGGTCGATCGACTTGTGCTGCTGATCGACATAGGCCAGCTTGACGGTGGGGCCTACGCGGAACGAGCCCGAGGTAGGCTGCTCAAGGCCCATAATCATACGGAAGAGGGTCGTCTTACCCGTACCGTTGGCACCGATGACACCCACAATACCGGCAGGGGGCAGCGAGAAATTGAGCCCCTCGTAGAGAACACGGTCGCCGAAGGCTTTTGTTACATCTTGGGCCTCGATCACCACATCGCCCAAACGCGGGCCGTTGGGGATGAAGATCTCCAGCTTCTCCTCCTTCTGCTTCGTATCCTCGTTGAGCATCTTGTCGTAGGCTGATAGACGAGCCTTCGATTTGGCGTGGCGGCCGGCGGGCGACATACGCACCCACTCCAACTCGCGCTCCAGGGTCTTTCTGCGCTTCGACTCCTGCTTCTCCTCCATCTCCAGACGCTTCGATTTCTGCTCCAACCAGCCCGAGTAGTTGCCCTTCCAGGGGATACCCTCGCCGCGGTCGAGCTCCAGAATCCAGCCGGCCACGTTGTCCAGGAAGTAACGGTCGTGCGTTACGGCAATTACCGTACCCTTGTATTGCTGTAGGTGCTGCTCCAACCAGTCGATCGACTCGGCGTCGAGGTGGTTGGTGGGCTCGTCCAACAGCAGCACGTCGGGCTGTTGCAACAGCAGACGGCAGAGGGCCACACGGCGACGCTCACCACCCGAGAGAACCTTCACCGACTGGTCGGGGTCGGGGCAGCGGAGGGCATCCATTGCACGCTCCAGCACGCTGTCCAGCTCCCAGCCGTTCACGTGGTCAATCTGCTCGTAGAGTTCGCCCTGACGCTCGATAAGTTTGTTCATCGCGTCGTCATCCATCGGCTCGCAGAGCTTCATATTGATCTCCTCGTACTCCTTCAGCAGGGCCACCGTGGCGGCGCAACCCTCCTCCACGACCTCCTTGACGGTCTTGGTGTCATCCAGCTGAGGCTCCTGCTCCAGGTAACCCACCGTGTAGCCGGGCGAGAATACCACCTCGCCCTGGAAGTTCTTGTCGATACCGGCGATGATCTTCATCAGGGTTGATTTACCCGAGCCGTTCAGACCGATGATACCGATCTTGGCTCCGTAGAAGAAGGAGAGGTAGATGTTGTTCAACACCTTTTTCTGGTTGGTGAAGGTTTTGGAGACTCCCACCATCGAAAAGATAATTTTTTCGTCTGCCATAATCTTTCTGTTTTCTATATTTTCCTATCTTTTGCTCTATCTTTTTTCTGTCGTTTTGTCCCTCTTGCAGGGCCGGTGCAGAGCCCTCGGACGGGCACAATCCACCAATTTTGCAAAGATACGAAATAATATGCAAAGCGCAATTATTTAACTTCAAAATTCAAGATGCAAGATGCAAAATTAGAGGGGACCGAAGTCCCCTCTTGATTCGATATTCTGAATTTTGAATTGAACAAGCGAGCTCAACAGAGGTCGCTTGCCTGTTTTTTAATAGTTCTCCTTCTTGGGCTCAAAGTAGGCCTGGGGGTGCTGGCAGGCGGGGCAGAGGATCGGAGCCTCGTCAGCCTTTACGATGAAACCGCAGTTGCGGCACTGCCACCAGATCTCGCCGTCACGCTTGAAGAAGTTGCCATCCGTCAGGCGGCTCAGCAGCTTCAGGTAGCGACGCTCGTGCTCGGCCTCTACGATGGAGATGGCACGGAAGGCGGCGGCTATCTCGGGGAAACCCTCCTCGTCGGCAATCTTAGCAAAGTCGGGGTAGAGTACATCCCACTCCTCGTTCTCACCCTTGGCGGCGGCCAGCAGATTCTCGGCCGTGGTGCCGATGCGGCCGGCGGGGTAGGTGGCCGTGATCTCCAGATCGCCACCCTCCAGGAACTTGAAGAAACGCTTGGCGTGCTCCTTCTCCTGCTCAGCGGTCTCCATAAAGACGCCCGAGATCTGCTCGTAGCCCTCCTTTTTGGCTACACTGGCAAAGAAGGTATAGCGGGTGCGGGCCTGGCTCTCGCCGGCAAAGGCCTTCAACAAATTCTGCTCGGTACGGGTTCCTTTTACGCTTTTCATAGTACGATTCTGTTTAGTTTGTTATTTGTGTGTTATTCTTGTTTGCTGATGCAAAGATAGCACATAATTCGGGCGATGTGCAATAAAAAACCAATATTTTTTTTTATGAGACCATCAGTGTTATTTATAGTGAATCGATTCCCAGCAGTTGGCGGGTATCCTCGAAGAAGAGGTGGCAGCGTTGGCGGAGGTGGGGAGCCATCGGAAGGGTATCGGCTACGGCGTGGGGCAGCATAGCATAGTCGGGGGTGTGAACCCAGAAGGGGATCGCCTTCGTGGAGAAGCGACAGGGAGCCTCGCCTCGCTTCTCGATAGCAATGCGGAGCAACAGACCGCCGTCGGTATAGCGTTTCTGCTGATTGGAGACCAGATTGCCCAGCGACCAGGCCACCACACCCAGCGAGTCGGCCTCGAGGGGTTGGATGACGTGGGGATGAGAGCCGATGATGAGCTCCACTCCTCGGCGGCGCAGGAAGTCGCGGATGCGTCGCTGCTCGCGGTTGGGTTTGCGTTCATACTCAATGCCCCAATGGAGACAGGCAATGACGCAGTCGGTGGTCGAACGGTCGATCTGGGCGAGGTCGGCAGCCATCGCTACGGTATCGAGCCGGTGGACCCGACTCCCCTTCGGGACGGGCATTCCGTTGGTGCCGTAGGTGTAGTTCAGCAGGGCAAATCGCAACGAATCGCACTCAAAATGCAGAATGCGGTTGCAGGCGTAGTCGGAAGAGTCGATGAAGGCTCCCGTGTGGCGAATTCCGCACCGCTCCAACTCCTCGATGGTGGTACGAAGACCTGTGCGGCCCCCGTCGCAGCAGTGGTTATTGGCCAAAAGGGCGATGTCGATCCCCGCATCGCGGAGGGCATCGGCCATCTGGTGGGGAGAGCGGAAGAGGGGGTACCCCGTGTAGTACGGACGACGGGTGAGGGTTGTCTCGAAGTTCACCACCGCCACATCGGCCTCCTGAAAGAGGGGGGCTATATAACGAATCGAGGGGGTGTAGTCGAAGGTGGTGTCGCGGCGTGCCGCCTCCACCTGGGGCTTGTGTTGCATCCAGTCACCTCCGAAGAGGAGCACCGCCCGACGAATTGTATCGCGGGGAGGTGATGGCAGAGTGGCCTCGGCGAGCTTGCTCTCCGCCTTGAGACGAAGCGCGTGAAGCCCCCCGATGTTGAACAGCGTGGCCAGGAGCATCGCTATGGCCACAGCCAGCGTTTTGAGTCGTTCGTTCCGCATAACCTAACAAAGATAAGAATAAAGTCTCGCTTTTTGTTACATTTTGGGGAACTTTTTTACAACAGTTTCGAGCAACGAGGGGGCGTCGATAGGAGAGGAGAAAAAACACCCGCAGTCATTTGACTGCGGGTGTTTGCTTTTTCGGAAGGATTAAGCGCGACCGTTGCGAAGGATGCGCTCCTTAAGACGCTCGTTGAAGGCTGACTCCTTTTTGAGCTGCTCCAGCGTGAGGTGCATACGGTAACGCCAGTAGTAGCGCGGGATGGCGGGCACGTTGATGCGCTCCTCCTGCGGAATCTGACGACGAATCTCACCATCCTCGGCCAGCCAATCCTGCAGGGGCAGGATCACCAGCATCGAAGGCGATGCAAGGTGCATATCGAGGATGCGCTCGGCAATCCAGGGTTCGCAGAAATGAGGTGCTGCACCACCCTCGTGGAGAACGTTGTTGAAGAAACGCTGCGTCGTCTCGCGATCCTCCTCCCACCAGGCGCGAATGGGGGCCATATCGTGGGTCGAGGTGGCCGATACCGAACGGTAGGGGTAGGCCCAGGTGTTGCCGAATTCGGAGTTGGGATCCTTGGGCATACGCTGAATCTCGAGCGAGAGAATCTGCAGTTCGTTCATCACATAGGGTACGCAATCGGGGATCATTCCGAGATCCTCACCGCACACCAGCATCTCGGTTGCCGACAAGAGGGGCGGCAACTTACGCATCGCTTCTCCCTGCCAGAAGTCATTGTGGCGGCGATAGAAGAAGTCGTTGTAGAGACGATCGAAGGCCTGACGCTCCTGCTCATTCAGGGCGCGGTAGCTATAGGTAAACTGGGCCGAGATGCGGGGGTGATACTGACCACGCTTCACGGGATCCTCGATGAAGAGAACCTCGTCCACCAGGCCCATCAGACCATCGGCGATGCGGTGCGAGCGGTCATCCTCCTTCTCCTTGAAGAGGGCCTCGATCTTACGCTGGGTCGATACCTCCTCCTTGAGGGTGTAGCGGCCATAACCCACATCGTTCAGATACTTTTCGCGTACCTCCTGGGCGGCATCGCCGAAGAAGTCGTCAAGCATATAGTTGTAGATGTAGGGCTCGGCGTGACGGATGTGGTTGAACCAGATGCCGTAGTTGCGAATCTCATCCTCGTAGAAGGGGAGGGCGGGGTTGAAGTGACCCAGCAGACCGTGCACGCACTCGTAGGGGATCTCCCAGATGCGGAAGAAGCCCAGGATATGGTCGATGCGGTAGGCATCGAAGTACTCGGCCATCTTCGTGAAGCGAGCCTTCCACCAGGCATAGCCATCCTCGGCCATACGCTCCCAGTTGTAGGTGGGGAAGCCCCAGTTCTGTCCCAGCACCGAGAAATCATCGGGCGGAGCACCCGCCTGCGAGTTCATATGGAAGAGGTCGGGATTGACCCACGCATCGCAGCTCGTGCGGCTGATACCGATGGGGATGTCTCCCTTCAGAATCACACCGTGGGCGTGGGCATAGTTGCGTACCTCGGAGAGCTGCTTGTCCAGGTGATACTGCGTAAAGTAGTTGATGGCCACCTCGTTGTAGCTCTTGCTCTTGGGTGAGGTGTACTTCTCGATCGCCTTTTCGTTGTAGATGGCCCACTTGCCCCACTGCGAGAAGTCGGGGGTGTGGAACTTGTCGCGCAGCGAACAGAAGGCGGCGTAGGGCTTCAACCAGTAGGCATTGCGCTTGAAGAAGGCCTGGAACTCCTTCGAAGAGAGGGTCTTCTCACCCACCTCGGCAAAGATATCCTTCAGGTAGGCACGCTTGGCGTTGTTTACACGCTCGTAGTCCACCTCGGCCAGGGCATTGAGCTCACGGCCCAACTTGCGGTAGTCGGCCATCGCCTTCTTGCTCTTGAGCTTGCCCACAGCCTCCAGATTGATGAACTGGGGGTGGAGGGCAAAGGTCGAGTTGGCATTGTAGGGGTAGGAGTCCTGCCAGGTACCGGTCATCGTCGTATCGTTGATCGGCAGAATCTGGATCACCTTCAGCCCCGTCTCCTCGGCCCAATCGACCATCTTCTTCAAGTCGTAGAACTCACCCACACCAAAGCTCTCCTCCGTACGGAGCGAGAATACGGGGATGGCGACACCGGCACCGCGCCAGGGGGCGGCGTCGGAGCGGAAACGGAGACCCGTGAGGGCCTGACACTCCTTCGAGGCGGGCATCTTGCCCTCCCACGCACGGTTCTCTCCGGCCTCCCAGCTTACCACCTGCTGCGAGTCGGCCTTCTTGATCAAGAACTTATAACGGAAGCCCGGCACGAGCTTCTGGGCCTTGAGGGCGATGCTCCAGCGGGGGAAATCGGCATCACTCAGCACCAGGGCCTTCTCGGGATCCCAGTTGCCGAGCAGCGGCGAGTCTCCTACCAGGGCCACCACCTCGTCAGGACGTACCGTGGGGGCCTCTACGGTGAGCAGAATGGTACCCGGAGCGGCGGCAACCTCCTTCTGGAGGCGTTGGCGCGAGAAGATACCCTCGGTGAAGGCCGACGAGTAGAACGAGGCCTCCCAGGGGCGGTCGGACCAGTGGTCGGTGAGGCAGCAGTGGATCGTGCTCTTCGTGGCAACGAAGCGGTGAGGACGACCCCACTCCTCGCGCAAGATATGGTTATGATCTCCCACCACGCGGTAGCGATAGCCGAATGAGGCTCCATCGGGCACCTCCAGAATCAACTCCCAGCGACCCTCCTGATAGCGCATCGCATAGAGGGGCTCCAGATTCAGACGCTCGGCATCGGCGGCTTCAATCACCAAGGCGAGATTCTCGCCCCAGTGGGTGGCATACTCCAGTTGAAAAGTAATTTTCATATTGGTTGTTATTTTTGGTTTAATCCTATGTTTCTAACTTTCAAAGATAGTTTTTTTTCGCAAAAAAAACAAATCTAGAATCCGATAAGTAGGACGAAGTGCCAAAATAGCGTGCCGAATGGTAGAAAAACAACCAAAAAAGAGCTGCCTTACAGCAGCTCCTGACGCAACTCGTTGCATGCCTTTTGGGGGTCGTTGCGGTCGAACAGACAACCGTGGATCCCCTTCTCTCGGGCGGCGGCGATATTCTCGGGACGATCGTCGATGAAGAGCGACTCCGAGGGATCCAGGGCATAACGCTCCAGCAGAAGTTCATAGATGCGGGGCTCGGGCTTCACGGTGAGCTCCTCGCAGGAGATCACCTCGCCGTCGAAGTAGCGATAGACGGGTTGTTGGCGCAGGAAGTCGATGAACTCACGCGACATATTGGAGAGGACATAGAGGCGGTAGCCGGCCGCTTTGAGGTCGGCAATGAGGTCGGCGGTGGGGCGGATCTCCTCCTGCTTGTCGATGGCCAGCCGCACATAGTCGGCACACTTCTCACGCGAGACCCCCTTGTCGGCAGCCAAGAGGTCGATTACCTCCTCCAGCGTGAGGGTGCCGCGGTCATACTCTTCCCAAAAGCGGGGCATCTTGGGGAAGCGCACAAAGGCGAAAAAGTCGATAAAGTCGGGGGTGCACTTGGCCGGATCGCGCCGAAAGACCACCCCTCCGAGGTCAAATATGATATTTTTCATTCTACTCCTTGCTCTTTTCGGAAATATAGGTTCCAACAATTCGTGCTGCCGAGGCCACCAGCTCCACACAGGGACGTTTGCGGTAGTATTCGGGGGTGCGCTCGGCGGGTTGGGGCTCCTCCTTGCGGACGGTGAGGCCCAGCAGCTCACGGCAGACGATGGCTCCGTGCTCTCGGCGGAACTCTTCGGCAAAGTGTTGCACCAGGGCGTAGTTGGCCGCCTTGGACTCGCGGTCGGCGGGGTCGTGGGCCGGGCAGAGGAGACCCGCTACCAGGGACATTCCGCTCACGGCTCCGCACACCTCCCGCAAGCGACCCATACCGCCTCCGAGGGGGGCAGAGAGGGTCGCCGCCAGCGTCGGATCGAGGTCAAAGAGATCCGAGTAGGCCAAAAAGAGTGACTGCGTGCAGTTATATCCCTGCGTGAAGAGTTCGCGGGCTCTGGCCACGCGTGCTTCGAGATCAATCGGTTTCATAGCGCAAAGATAGTAAAATTTAGTAAAAAAGGAGGCCACCCCAACGGGGCAGCCTCCGAAATAGGGTGAATATCACCCGTGGGGATCAACAACCGATTAGTTGTTGGCAGCAAGAATGGCCTCGATCTCCTCGGTCAGGTCGATCACGATGGGCTCATAGTAGCCATTGGGACTCTGAACGGCGTAAACGATCTGCGAGCCAAGACGCTTGTAGCTGTGGTGCTTACCGAACCAGCCCAGGTACTCCTCCTTACCGAAGAAGGCGCTGTACTCGTTGGTCAGCTGATTCTCATCACCCAGAACCCAGTTGTAACCGGTGCAACCGGTGCTGGTGATGCGACCTACGTTGTACTCGCTCAGGTTTACGTAGAGCTGCTTCAGAATATCGTCGGAGGTCATCGAAGCAAAGCCGGTCATATAATCCACGGGATTGTCGCAGAATACGGCAACGGTGGTACCCTCAACGGCCTTTACGTAAATGTCAATGTTTACATACTGACCATACTCCCAGCTAACCACATACTCCAGCTCGGGCTTTACAGCCTCGTACGAAGCGTCGGTGGTGGGCAGAACGGTACCCAGATCGAAGAGCGGGAAGATCTCCATCTCAGCAACCTGCGAAGGAGCACCAGCCTCGTCGATACCTACGAGGAAGAAGTAGTGGAGCTTATCGAACTCCAGACCGGTGAGCATCAGCTTGCCATCCACAACCTCGCTGGCGTCGATGGTAACCGAAGGATTGCTCCACTGGCTGAAGTCGTTGAGAACCAGAGCAGTCTTGGCCTTCTCCTTGTCCTCGCCATAGGTCCACATCCAGGTCGAGTTATCCTCGGCCAGGCACAGATAGCGATACTGGGTAGCGGTACCGGTGGTGGTTAGGGTCAGCTCAACGTCGGTGGTCGTGGGATACTCCTCACCCGAAACCGTAACCGTCAGGGTCTCGCTGTACTTAACCTCGTCGGTCGAAGCCTTCACCTTGTAAACCTGGGT
The DNA here is from genome assembly GCA_045602705.1 of Alistipes sp. Classification (GTDB taxonomy): domain Bacteria; phylum Bacteroidota; class Bacteroidia; order Bacteroidales; family Rikenellaceae; genus Alistipes. The sequence continues at coordinate 139,113 of JAZSCB010000004.1, read as the reverse complement.
GTACTGACCGGCAGCGTCGAGGGCAGCCATTACGAAGTTGGTGCTCTGACCGGCACCCAGCTCGTTGTTGCTGATTGACAGGGGCACCGTCTGATCGCTGGCGAACACAGCCCAGGTGTTGGTTACCAGGTAGTCGATGATGGCGGCGTCATCGGCGTAGAGAGCCAGATCCTCGTCGCTCATACACTCGCAATAGAGAGCATACCAACCCTCCGAAGGAGTTACATTCAGAACGACCTCCTTGTAGCGGTTAATGTCAACCATAGCACCGGTGTAGTCCTCCTTCTGGTAAACCTGAACGGCCTCAAGGGTAATGTCACCACCTACCGTAGTACCGGCGTTGGCCTGCTCGAAGATCACTACATCCTCAACGGTGTAGGTATCGATCGGACGGCCGTCGATGGGCATAACGAGCAGGTACTGCGTCTTGTTGGGAGCGTACTGGCCACTCATCGAGTACATCGTGTTGGCGCAAACGTCGAGCAGCGAACCCTTGTAGTTCTCGCTCTTCAGGGCACCGTAGATATCACCCTGCTGGTAGAACATAACGATGTTCTCTGCGGTAGCACCGTAGGGATCACCGATGGGCGAGTAGTAGTCGGCGGGCATAGCCAGCACGATGTACTCCTCGGCACCCTCTACATTAATTTCAACCTGGATGTCGAAAGCGGTTACCTCGGTAGCCTTGATCTCAACGTTCACGGGAGCATAATAGGTGTAGAAGAAGTCACTATCCTCATAGGGATTGCCATAGTTGTCGATCAGACCCCAAACAACATACTCCTTACCAACCTCGGGCTCCGAACCCAGCAGATCGGCAATGTTAACCTCGATCTCACCGGGCATACCCTCGTTGGCAATCTCCAACAGAGCGTTGTAGTTGTTGTTGTTGATGTACTTCAGAACCTCAGCCTTTACAGCCTCGAACTGGCTCTTCTCGCATACGTTGTAGAAGTAGGTGTAGTACGACGAGTTAATGGTGTAGTAAGCCTTGCCGCCGTAAGCAACAACCGAACCAGTATCCTCCGAACCGGCCTGTACCGACAGCTTGCCAACCAGCGCCTTACCACCCTCGGTGGTAGCCATAACCTTTACATAACCCTCGGCCTGACCCAGGACGGGCTCCTCGGTGCTCCAATAATCATACGGATCGTAGTTGGGGTTGGCTGCGGGGGCGGTAACGGTCAGCGTCTTGCCGCTAACGGAAGCCTCCCAACCCTTGGGGGTGTCAACAACGAACATCTCGGTAACGCCGGAAGCACGCAGCGTAGCCGACTTGGTCTCCTCGGGCTGGAAGTAGAGCTTACCGCTGGCAACCTCGAACGAAGCCTCCTCAGCCATAGGAACGCGAACTACCTGACCACCAGCAAGCGTCAGAACCAGCTCGTTCTCCTCAACGGCTACACCCTCGAATACATAACCGATGGCATACCAGTTCTCACCGTCAACGGTGAACTCGGTCTGCTGGGTAGCGGGGTTCACGCGAACCTCGGGGGTAACGGCTACGCTAACCTTCTCGCCGTCAACCAGCAGAGCGGTAGCAACACCATTCTCAACAACGGCCCAATAGTACTCGCCGTTCTCCTCGATAACGGTTACGCCACCATCAGCCAGAACGTGATCGAAGTCACCCTCAACGGTGATGTTGATCTTACCGTTCTCGGTGGTAACCACCCAGTTCCCGTTTGCATCCTGCTCAGCATCCAAAACGATGCCGTTCAGGGCGCCGCTCAGAGCCTCGAAGTTGTTCTCCAAGGTCGTCACGCGATCCTCCAGATTGTCAATCTGGGTCTGCAGATCCTTGATATCCTGATCGTAATCCGTACAAGATACCGTGAGGGCTGCAGTGCTCAGCAGCGATACCATAGCAATAGCACCGACTACCGACTTGAGGTTTGCAAAAATTTTCCTCATAGTTGTTAATGAATTTAGTTAATAAAAAAGTGAATTAAAGGGTTTTCTACCTTTTGTGCCCGAGGGTTCGGTCAAGAGCCCTCGGACTATGGGCAAGGCCCCGACAGAGTCTCCGAAGAGCTCTGTCCGGGGAATTCCTTGTTGCAAATTACTTCAGGAAGTCGGAGATCGTCTTCCAGCTCTGGCTTGCGTCGTCGTAGATCAGGTAGGCCATCTCGCCAACCACCTCGTTACCGTTCTGGTCCGAACCGATGGGCACAGCGATCAGAACACCGAACTGGACGGTGCCGTAGTTCTGGTCAACCGAGCCGTCGAGCATATCGGCTACGCTGGTAACAGCGGGAGCCGAGCTGAAGCTCAGACCATACTGATATACGTAGTTGTACCACAGCTTCAGGTAGTGGTTCTCGTCGTGACGGCCGGCCTTCAGGTAGCGGAGCTCGAGCTCGTTGGTCGAAACCGTACCGAACATCATCTTCAGCTCCTGGCAATCGCTGTTGATACGAACATTGATCGAAGGATAGCTGCTGCCATCGGCATCAATGGTCGTGGGCTCGAAGGTTACCACGGGGTTACCGTTGAAGCTTACGCCCTCGGTGGTCGTCTCGGCATAGTGTACGGGGCCTACTACGCCATCCCAGTCCTCAGCCACATAGGCGATCTTGTAGGTCGTACCGGAATCGAAGCCCGAAAGAGTCGTTACGCGCGAGTCACCCTCCAGAGCACTGAAGTGGTTGCAGTTGGCACCCGAGGGGCCCGAGAAGTTACCCAGCGTACCGGTCTCCAGCAGGAAGTTTGCTACCTGGCTGTCGTTGTAGGTACCATCGGCACCGGGGGAGGGATAACCGGCATTGGTCTCGTTGAAGGGCTCGATAATCTGCCAGTGAATCATCGAGGTGGTACCCTCGGAGTACTCAAAGGCAATCTTGAGCTGGTTACGGCCTACGGCCTCGAACGTACCGGTCAGGTCGCTCTTGCAGGTCTCGGGAGCGTCGGTTACCAACGTATCCATCGTGAAGGGCTCGGTGAACTTGGTGGTCATATACTCCACAATGGCGTTACGGCCCGTGTAGGCGAGTACATAGGTCTCACCGGGACGGCAGCCCGTGAAGTCATAGTCACCCTCCCAGCTGTCGCCAATGGCCTCGGCCAGATCCTTGTCCCAAGCGTAGTTGTAGTTGTTCTGACCTACACCGCTCGAATAGATGGTGGCAGCCAGAGCCTTCAACTCATCCTCCGACATATTCTTGTAGCTCTGCTCGTACTCATCCAGGGTCAGGATCATCCAAACGCCGGCGTAGCAATCCTTCGACATACTCCAGTGGTACTTGAAGGCCTGCGAACCGATGAAGTCGGGATCGATGGTCAGGGTGCAGTCAGCAGCCTCGGTCTCGGGCTTCTCCAGCAGGGTGAAGATGGCCGACTCATAGTCCTTGGCAGCGGTACCGTTCACATCCATAGCCACGGCGCAAGCCATAAACTCGTGAGTGGAATCCACGCCTACGAAACCGTTGCGCTGTACATAGTAGTCCTCACCGTAGTTGGACTCCCAGGTTGCTATGTGCTGGGGACCCGACTGGTAGGTGTGACGCAGCCAGTCGATGAAGATATCCTTCGGATAGGCAGCGATGTAGGGCTCGAAGTCCGTGCGGTCGGTCTCCCAGTTCGAGATGTAGTGGCAATCCTCGTTGTCCACGTACGTAACCTTCCAACCTACATACGAGCTCAAAACCTCGATCTCAAGGCCGGGGTTGCCCACCAGAGCCTCCTCGGGGGTGTTGATGTAGCAGAGCGTCATCTCGGCACCCTCGCTACCATCTGCGTTCAGACAGCCGATGGCGATGATTACATACTCGGCACCGGGCAGTACCTGGAACTGCGAGTACGACGTAGCAGCCCAGTCAAAGGTCTTGCAGGCGTAATCCTCGTGCATATCGGGCGAGAAGGTGTAACCACCCGAACCCGTGCCGTTGAATACCAGGTTGCGAATGTACTGCTCGGCCTCAGCCTCGGTGATCGAACTCTTGCCCTCCGACTTCATCTGCTCATAGAGCGAGTTGTAGAGGTGAGCCAGGGGGTAGCAATCCAGACGATAGGACTGGATACCGGCACCGGGGGTTACCTCGAATACGAAGGTGCTGGCCGAAACACCCGTTACCTTGATCGTGGCACCGTTGGCACTTGCAGCCACAGCCTCACGATACTTTACGGGGATGGGGGTAGGTACGCCGTAGTTGGCCGTAGGGTTCGAACCAATCTCGAACTCGTACTCCTCCTGGCCACCCTGGTTACCACCCTGGCCGCCCTGGTTGGGATCTTCGGGCTCTTCGGTCTGGCCATTGTCGGGTTTGTCGGTGTTGTCATCACCGCACGAAACGGCCAACGAGCCTGCGGCAACTACCATAGCCAGCATCGCCAGCAGGTTCAAAAGATTCTTTTTCATCGTTTCTTTTTTAGTTTGTTTGGAAATTAATAAATAAGGTTTTAATGGTTGTCTTGCTTCAGGGGTTGAGTCACCTTGTCATAAAGGCCTACTCGTAGAGGTCGTAGTCGGCACTCTCGCCCAGGTTCACATAGGCCAGGTTCTTGGCGTAACCCGTGGCATCGTCGATCAGCACGGCATAGAGCTGCATCTTCGTCTCGTCCCAGTTCGGGTCGATCGTGAAGTCATACTCCAGCGTACGTTCATCGCCCTCCTGCAGATCCTTACCCACCAGGTCACCCGTATAGTGGGCCGAGAGCATCTCGCGCACCACGTGGCGGTGGTTGTAGGGCTCCACATAAGTACCGCTGTTATTCTGCTTCCACTGCACGCCATCCTCCACCAGGAAGAGGGCTACGCGGTAGGTCGAAGGCTCGTTGATCCCCACTTTGAGGGTGAGTTTACCCGTGCGCGATGCCGAGTCGTAGGTGGTCGAGAGGGCAGCACCGCAGTGGGCGGGCATCTCCTCCAGCGACTCATCCCACCAGGTGGTCAGATCAGCCTTGATCGTGCTGATCTCGCCGCGCTCCTTCAGATCGACCAGCACCGAGGGAAGACCCATATTGCCGTACTCGGCCAGGAGCTGCGTCGTCAGGTTGAGGTGCATCGGATCATCACCCATACTGTTGCTGTGGAAGGCGAGCATATGCACCGTCTCCTTGTAGCCGCCGTAGGGGTTGTTGATCAGACCGTTGAGGGTCGAGAAACCGTCGGGACACATTGCACAACCCACGCCCGTGAACTCGTAGAGGGTTACGTGACGCTGGAAGGGCTTCTTGCCTGAGGGGACGGGACCGGGGGTCTGGCCGCCCTCCTCGATGGCATAGTCCACCGACTCACCCAGCTTACACTCGTTGCAGTTGTCCACCGTGTAGCTCATACCGCCATCCTGCGACGACATTACGGCAAAGAATACGCGTACGTTGTCGGCATTCCACGAGCGATCGAGCTCGAACTCGGGGCGCACAACCTCCACTTCCACACCGGGCGTGGTGGCCGAGCCATCCGAGATCAGGTGGTAGCCCATCACGCCGTCCGAAGGCCAGGCGCGACGCATTACGTTGTTGTGAACGTAGTTGGCCTCACCGCTCTGCTGGGCCACGATGCCATCCTCCACCAGCATCACCATATAGCGATACTTAAGCGAGGTATTCGAGGTCACCTTACCGGTGATGTTCACCTTGCGGGTCGAGGGGTCGTAGCTGCTCTCGATGGCCACACCACAAGTGGTGGGGTAGTTGGCGAGCATCTTCTCCATCTCCTCCACGATGAGCGAATACTCGTTGGTGATCTTCGTCTCGCCCTTACGCATATTGAGGTAGAACTGGGGCAGACCCTGACGACCGAAGTGATTCATAAAGGTCGTCGAGGTGGGGGTGGTCATCGGATCCTCACCCGGATAGTTCATATCGAGGTGGAAGGAGACGGGAAGCAGACGGCCGGGCTGCTCCGACTGAATCTGCTTGATGGCGGTACTCAGCTGGGGGCAATAGACGCAGCCCACCGAGGTGAACTGTACACCCATCAGCTTCTGGTAGTACTGCACACCACTGCCGGCTGTCGAGATAGCCTCCACCGTCACCGTATTCTCGGAGTAGTAGGTGGTACCGGCCTCATAGAGCTCTGCCTTGAAGGTGTAGGTGCCGGGGGCCGTGGTGCTGAAGGTGTTCGAGAAGCGGGCCATCGACCCCTTCATCGTACCATTCTTCTCGTAGTGGATGGTGAGGTTGGATTGACCATCGCTCACCACACGGTTGCCCTCCTCGGTACCCAACACAACGGTGAAGGTTACCTGGTCGGCACCATTCGCCTCAATCTTGCTCTTGTTGGCCGAGATACGCACCACACCGGGGGCCAGCTGCTGCTCACCCGGCTCGGGGGTCTCATCCGAAATACCGTGGCAACCTACCAGGGTCACAGCGGCCAGAAGAGCCCACAAAGTCTTGAAAATCGATTTCATCGTCTTTCTCTGGGAATCGTTAGTCGGTTGTCTGAGGTTTAGTTAAACTCGTAGTCTGCGCTGCCGCCCACGGGGCATACCTGGCAGTTGTCCATCAAGGTCGTGCCATCGGACATCTCCTTGATGGTGAAGACTACTACGCGCAGGTTCTCGCTCAAGAGCGACTCGGGCACGTTGGGAATCGTAAACTCGCGGGTAACCTCCTTGTCAGCCTCGGCCATTACATAGTCCGAGCTCATAATACCCGTGTAGTTGAGCGTCGTCGAGATCACGATGTTGCTGTAGATGTTGCTGGGATCGGTACCACCCGCGTAATACTCGTTGTCGAGCAGCAGGGCGCAACCCATATCGTACTTGCCGGCCTCGGTGGTGGTCATTGCCGACTCGATCGTGATGGTGCCGTCGGCGCGGGTGGCCGAGAGGATCTTCACACCGCTGGTGGTGGGCGTGTCGAGCATATAGTCCTCGATGATCGACTCGATGACACCTACCGTACGCGAACCATTCATATCGCGGGCCTTGTAGATGTTGGTGGGGATACCCTGGATGCTCAGACCGCGGGCCGAAGCAATGTACGATACCAGGTCGTTACCGGCAAAATAGATCGAGTAGTCGTCATTGTTGTGGAGCGACATTACGACCATATTATCCTGCAGATCCTCGCGTACGGCGCGCAGAGCGGTAGTCATCGCGGGGCAGTAGCCGCACCAGGTACCGGTACACTTGTAGATGCCAACCTTCTGCTTGTACTTCTCATACAGACGGCGGTTCTGTACCTTCACCGTCACGGTATTCTTGGTGTCCGAAACGGCATTGGTGGTGGCTACGGTGGCCTTGAAGGTGTACTCACCGTCGATGATCGAGGTGAAGATGTTGGTACCATAGTCCAGACGCTGACCGGTGGTCAGGTTCGTGAAGCTGGTGTTGCGAACCACCTGGGCCGTTACGTCACGACCCTCGGCATCATAAATCGTAAAGGTGGCCACATCCTTGCCGTTAGCCTCAATCGTGGTTTTGTCCACCTGCAAGGTGTATTCGGTAGCCACGGGCTCCTCGTCCGGACCATCGCCGTTACCATCACCCGAGTTACCGTGGCAGGAGAAGCTACCCAGAGCGACAACAGCCAGCAGGGCGTATTTCCAAATGTTCTTCATAATTTTCTTTTCTTTTTTTGTTACTCTTATACCTATTTATAAATATGCGCTTGTGAGGGCTCCCGATTAGAAGGAGATGGTTACCGTCAGGTTACCACCCGTGTAGGCGGGAATGGTGCGGCAAACACCACCCGAGCAGATGTAACCGGCGCGGTTACGACCATAGCTCAAGGCTACGCGGGTACGCGACTTGGTGTAGCTTACACCGGCGTTGTAGTAGTGTACCTTCGTGCTGCCGTGGTTGTACATATCGCTACCGTAGATGCTCCAGTGGGGGGCGAAGTTCACCTCCAACAGGGCTGCCATCCAATCCTTATCATCCTCGAAGGTCTGCAGGTACTGCAGCTCCAGACGGGTGGAGAAGTTGCTGGTGAACTTGTAGGTCAGGTCAGCTACGAAGATGTTGGCCAGGTTGGTCGTCTGCTTTACACCGTGCGTGGGGTTATACTCCTGGTAGGCCCACATCAGGTACATCTTGAACTTGCGCGAGAACTGCTTCTCCAGATCGACGTTGATGTTGCGATAGAGAATGTTACCGGCCTTGGCCGAACCCTCCTTGTGAAGGGTGTAGTAGGTCGAGAAGTTGGCATGGAGTTTCATGCCGCGCTTGCCACCCAGGGCCGAGCCGCGACGGAAGTTGTAGTAAACATCAATCTGACCACCGATCTCACCGCTGTTGTTGTAGAGTACGTCGCCTACCTCGGGGTTGTAGGGCTCCAGCGTGGTGAGCAGATAGGTGTACTGGGCACACATTGCGGGAACATAGTTCAGCAGGTTGATCGTCGAGGCGTTGTTGAACTCGATATCTTGCTTCATCCACTCCAGACGACGACCCGAGAGGTTTACGCCCAGACCGTGGCCGTTGTAGGCGAGCTCGACAAGCTGGGCGTTGCCCTTCTTCTGAAGGTACTCATTCTTGTCGTTCACGCCGTCGAAGTTGGTGTTGTTCACATAGCTCAAGCCGGCATCCACATACTCGGCCTTGGCCGAGAAGCCGCTGCGCTCGAAGTTGATGCGGCCCGACCAGCCATTCTTGTTGGGGTCGGCGTTCATCGAGTTCAGAGCACTCGAGTTCTTGCGATAGCGGTTCAGGAACGAACCCTCCAGCGAGAGAAGGCTCTTCTCCCAGCCCAGCGCGTTGGCCAGCGAGAGGTTCAGATCGATGCCGCGTACCTGCGTGTCGCTGAACTCCATACCGAAGCGGGGCATACCCCAGATGGCCTTCACTCCCACAATGTTCTTGAAGTGGTAGGTGAAACGGGCACCCATCAGGGCGTTGTTCAGACCCAACGTGCGATCCTCCCAGCTGCGGAACAGGAGGCCGCTACCGAACTGATCGTAGAAGGTACCGGCCGTGATGCCGAAGTCATCGTCGGTCCAGGCCACATAGTAGTTGGTCAGCTTGGCCTTCTCCATCTCCTCGGGATAGCCGTAGAGGGTGGGCAGGTAGGCCTCCAATTGTACGCCGGCCGAGAACTTACCGCGATAGTAATCCATCTTCAGGTAGTTGTTCGATCCGAAATGATCATTGGGGGCAAGGGCGTTGGTTGCCTTGTCATCCTGGTAATAAATCGAGTTCGAATCGAAGCTGCCGGTCAGGTAGCCCTTCGAACGATCCTGGGCAAGCGAGGTGCCGCACAGGAGGACGCCGATGGCGAAAAGAATCAGTTTCTTCATTGTGTTGCTTAAAGGAAAAATGTTTCTCTGTCGTGTCGCTTTTTTCGGCCCAATGGGAGGATGGAGCAGACTCCACCCTCCCTTGAGACCTTGAGGTTTGAAAAAATGAAAATTACTTCAGCTTCTTGATCGTGTCGATCAGCTCCTGCTCGCTGCCGGGGGTGTAACCCGTGTGCGAGTAGACGATCTTACCGTTCTTGTCCACCACGAATACCTGGGGAGTAACGGTTACGTTCATAGCGCGCATAAACTCCTGGTTCTTGTCATAGAGCACCGTGAAGTCGCTCCAACCGTGACCCTCCGAGAGAGCACGAGCCTGCGATACGAAGCGGTTGTCGTCGGTCGAAACGGCCACTACGCGGAAGTCGGCCTCCTCGATCCAGTCGGGGTAGGCGTCGTTGATGGCGTCCAGCTCGCGGATGCAGGGCTTGCAGGTGGTAGCCCAGAACGAGATGATCATCGGGGTCTTGCCATCTACCAGGTTGGCCGTGTTCACGATCTCACCCTTGTTGTTCTCAACTTTGATGGCGGGAACCTGTGCCATCGATACCGAGGCCACCAGAACCAGGGCCAGCGTCATAAGGATCTTTTTCATCTTTTTTGTAGTTTTAAATGTTTTTTAATTATTTTTCTATTTTAACTATTTGCCTGTCAAACTGTTGCTCCTCTTTTGGGGCCTCGCCCGTGCACACGTAAGCGCGCAAGCACACAATTTTACAAGTGCAAATGTAAAAATATTTTTCCTAATTCGCATATTTGCACCTCTGTTTTTTTACCAAAACTTTGCGATAAGTTTCGATTTCGATCTTTTCGATTGTTTTTATGAACAGTTTGTAAACAAAATGGAGATTCTTCTATAGAATCGGAGGTGACGGTTTTAGAGGTGTTTTCTTTCTGTTTTTTACGCTCGGATTCCCTCCTTCTGACAGGAGAGATCCGATTTTCCTCAAAAACGAAAAATCGGGTCGAGATATTGCTCCCGGCCCGATTTTTTTTTCGTTGCAAGCGACTCTTTTTGGCCGAAAGGTGTTATTTTTTGACAAAAAATTACTACATTTGCGAGAACGAAATCTGCTCCTATGGAAAATATCTACCAGCAAGATATAGCGCGCAACATCGATGCGCTCTTCTCGAAGATCGCCTCCCGTGTCGGCGAGGAGGACTCCATCCGTATTCGTGAAGCCTTTGCTTTTGCCGCCGAGGCTCACAGTGCCCAACGCCGCAAGTCGGGTGAACCCTACATTTTCCACCCTATTGCCGTGGCCCGTATCATTGCCGAGGAGTTGGAGCTCAGCCCCAACCCCATCATCGCCGCCTTCCTGCACGATGTGGTGGAGGATACGCCCCACACGATTGAGGAGATTCGTGAGCTCTTTGGGGACGATGTGGCCTTCCTGGTGAAGGTGGTGACCAAGGAGAAGAAGGAGCACTACGAGCAGTCGAAGCAGGTGGATAACTACCGCCAGATCCTGGGATCGGTGCGCTATGATGTGCGGGCTCTGTTGATCAAACTCGCTGACCGTCTGCATAATATGCGTACGTTGAGCAGTATGCGCCCCGACAAGCAGATGAAGATTGCCGGAGAGACCGACTATTTCTACGCGCCGCTGGCCAACCGTCTGGGTCTCTACCACATCAAGACCGAGCTGGAGAATCTCTCGTTCCGCTATCGTTGTCCGCGCGACTACGCCGACCTGGAGGAGCAGATGCGCGAGGAGATGGAGTTCAACGGGGAGACAACGCGTGAATTTGCCGCTGCCATCGACCGCCTGCTCCGTGAAAAGGGAATTGAGATGCGAAGCGAGATTCGCTATCGAAAACCCTATAGCATCTGGCGCAAGATGCACGCCCGCAACTGCGACTTCCATCACGTGGATGGCAAACACTACATCCGCATCATCTATCCCAACTCGGAGGCCTACTCCGAAAAGGATATGAGTTTGAGAATCTACTCCGTCCTGACCGACCATTTCCGCGAGCGACCGGGCAGCGTGTCGAACTATATCGACAACCCGAAAGAGAATGGTTATCAGAGCTTTCACGTCAAGCTACTCAACGGTCGCGGTATGTGGGAGGAGGTTCATATTGCCTCGGAGCGTATGGTACGCCACTCGCGCCTGGGATGTGCTGCCGAGCAGACCGAGGAGAATGTCTCGAACTGGCTCACGAAGTTCCGCTCGGTGCTGATGGATATGGCTTATCAGGACAATGACCACGGCCTGGGATTTATGGAGGGTGTCACCTCCTCTTTCTACAACGACGATATTCTGGTCTTTACCCCCAAGGGGCACGGTATCATCCTTCCGAAGGGGGCTTCGGCACTCGACTTCGCCTTTGAGATTCACAGTGAGGTGGGCCTCCACGCCCACTATGCCCGCATCAATGGTAAGTTGGCCCCGATGAAGCATCCGCTGAAGCGCGGTGATTGTGTGGAGATCTTCACCTCGCCCGAGATCAAACCCCAGGAGGAGGCGTTGGAGTATGTCCACACCTTTAAGGCGAAGAGTGCCTTGGTGCGTGAATTGAAGAAACGGGCTGTATTGGAGTATGAGCGTTGTCCGATCTGCCACCCGCTACCCGGTGACGAGGTAATCGGGTTCAAACAGGCCAATGGAGAGATTCAGCTCCATAAGCGCAACTGTGCCAAGGCGATACGTCACGCATCCCAGCACGGAGATTCGCTCGTGGAGGTAAAATTTGAGGAGGATACACGCTTCCTCTATCCGGTGCGAATCAAAATTCACGGTGTGGATCGTTATCACCTGTTGAGCGATCTGATCGACTGCATCACCGAGCAACTCCACCTTTCGATGATCAAACTCGAGACCCACAACGAGGAGCATATTGCCACCTGTACGATCGACTTTGCCGTGCACTCCACGCGGGAGTTGCAGACGGCCATTCGCAGCATCCTGGCCATTGACAGCGTGGATGAGGTGCAGCGTGTTGATATTGAGTAGGGAGCACTCTCCGGTACTCCTAAACAAAAGACCCCGGCCAGAAAAGGTCGGGGTCTCTTTTTTGAGAACTCCAATGAGTTACTCAGCCTTCTGCTCCTCAGCGCACTCCTCGGTGCACTCCTCGCAGTTCTTCTCGCACTCGGCGCAGCACTCCTCGGTGCAGGTCGAATCGCACTTCTCGCAGCACTCCTCGGTGCAGGTCGAGTCACACTGCTCGCAGCACTCAACAGCAGCAGCCTCAGCCTCGGCCTCGGCAGCAGCCTTCTTGTTACCACCGCAGCAGCTGATCATCGTCAGGGCTGCAACAGCCAGCATAATCGAAAAAATCTTCTTCATAGGGTTTAATTGTTAAATGGTTATTTCGCCGCAAAGATAGAAAGAAGTGGTTGTTTTGGCAAGAAAAAAACTCCTTTTTTTCGATTTTTGGTCAAAAATAGAGATGACAACCCGCTAAAGGTCACCATCTCTGTCACTTTTTTGTAAAAAGGAGCTGCCCAAAGGGCTTTTTTCTTACTCAATCACTTCGGGTTGCGGAGGCTGCTGGCGCAACTCCTCCTCGCGGAGCAGGTGACCAAGCGTGATCTGTTCCTGCTTCACAAAGGCCTTGGGAAAGAGGGGCTTTACCCGCTCAAGCAGGATGATTGCCTCTTCGGGGGTGGTGCAGTTGCCCACCGAGACGCGGAAATAGGGGCTGGCATACTGGTCATAGAGGGGAATGCCGCCGAAGTGCTCGCGGAAGAGCGACATCGCCTTGCGAGCCCCTTCGCGGGCATCGGGCGTGTTGTCCGAGAAGATGCAGATGCGCCACCCCTGGAAACGCTGGCGCGAACTCTGATTCTGAAGCCGTTGTACGGCCTCGGCTGCCGAAGGATCCTCACTGACCATCACACGGGCCGTGCGACCGAGCGAGTCGCTCTGCGGTACAGCCAGCTGTTGCTTGAATCGCTCCAGGCTCTGGGCCGAGCCTGAGAAGCCGATCCAAAGGGCCGCCAGGGTGAGGAGTAGTTGGGTCGTTGTTCTCATCGTTGGTGACATTTACGGTCGAAAGGTACGAAGAAAATCCGAAAGTGGGACCATTTCATTGGAAAAAGTTTTCTTTATCAGGCCGCTTCTAACGGTGATGCGGTAGGCAACGGTGAAGCGTTCCACGCCCCCTTTGGGGATCATTTTGCCCAGCCGTAACAACTCGAAGGGGTTGTCGGTGTGGAGTTTCCAGCGGCTCGCCTGCTCGGAGATGGCGCATTTGGGAATCACGATCTCTCCGCGCAACTCGGCCCACCCGATGAGGGCCTCACCCTCATAGAGGAGGATCTCCGCTTTCGGGATACGGAGGGTGTGGCGGGAGGCATTCTCGATTTGGGTGTGAAGCGTAAGTCCCGAACTCCCCAGCGGATCGAGACGAAGATTCAATAGCGAGAACTTCTCCGCAACTCCCGAACAACCGGTCATTATGTTGATTGACAGGAGAATAAGCAGTATTTTCAGGAGTCGGTTCATCGTTTTTCGGCGGTGTAGATTTGGGCGATTCCAAAGCTCTGCGAACGGGGCTTTTCGGGGGTGAAACCCACCTCGCGGAGGAGGGCCGTGAAGGCCTCGGGCTTGGGAAACTCGTCGACCGAGGCGGGGAGATATTCGTAGGCCTCGCGATCTTTCGACACCAGGCCGCCGATGCGAGGCAGAATGGTGTGGGAGTACCAGCGGTAGAGTCCCCGAATCAGGGGATTGGTAGGGTTGGAGAACTCCAGAATGACGAGCTTTCCACCCGGACGCAGAAGGGACCCCAGCTGGCGCAGACCGCGGGGCATATCGTCGAAGTTGCGTACGCCAAAGGCAACCGTAACCACATCAAAGGGCTCCTCCCCCGAGGTCGAGATCTCCTCGGCAAAGGTGGTGCGAAAGTCGATGCGGTCGGTGAGCCTCTGCGCTTCGGCTTTTCGGCGAGCCTCGGCGAGCATCCCCTCCGAGGGGTCGGCTCCCACGATTCGGGCCTCGGGAATACGGCGAGCGAGGGCGAGGGCGAGGTCTCCCGTTCCGGTGGCCATATCGAGGATGCGGCGGGGTTGGAATCGGCGCACAATCCTTACGACACGGCGACGCCAGATCTTGTCGATGCCGGCCGAGAGGGTGTGGTTCAACAGGTCATATTTCGGGGCGATGCGGTCGAACATACGGCGAACCTCCTCGCCCTTGGTTTGATTGGCTTGATTGTAGGGTTTCACGGCGATTATCGGGTCTTTTTGTTATTCGTAGCGGATGGTCTGTTCGGGGCGGATGCGGGCCACAATCGTAGCCGGAAGGGCCAGCAGAACCACGATGATCAGAATGGTTAAGAGGTTGATTCCCAACCAGGCGGGAAGATTCAGTGCGATCGGCACCTCACTTAAAAGGTAACCGGCCGAGTTGAGCTTTATGAGATGGCCCCACTTTTGCGCCAGGGCCAGCAACAGGGCCACGCCATTGCCCCAGGCGGCCCCCTTCAGGATAAGGAAGAGGGCGCGATAGAGGAAGATGTGTCGCAGGGCGCGATTCTCCATTCCGAGGGCCTTCAGGGTGCCGATCATCCGTGTCCGCTCCAACACCAGGATCAGCAGGACGGAGATCATATTGAAGAGGGCCACGATGAGCATAATGGAGAGGATGACGGCGGCATTGACGTTGTGGGTGATGAGCCAGTCGAACATCATCGGATAGCGTTCGCGAACTCCCGAGGCGGTGAGGTTGAAGGCCTCCTCCAGGTCGCAGTAGAGCAGGTCGGTGTTGAGCCTGAAGGCAGCCTCCTCGCTGTCGATCCCTTTGGGTAACAGGATCTCGTAGCCCGATATCTCACCTGCGTTCCAACCGTTGAGACGTTGCACGTTGCGGATGTCGGTGAAGACCAGCAGCCGCTCTACCTCCTCCATTCCCGACTGGTAGATGCCGCACACCTCGAAGCGGTCGCGACGCGGGATTCCCTCAGCTTCGATGAAGAGGAGCTCTACCTTGTCGCCTATGCCGAGTTGCAGTCGGTCGGCCGAGGTGCGGGAGATCAAAAGTTCCTTGCGACGGAGCGAGTCGCCAACGCGGGGCAGCGACCCCTCGTTGAGCAGCTCTTCAAGGAAACGGAAGTCATAGTCGGGCCCCACCCCTTTAAGTTGGATCCCCTCGATGCCCTCCTCACCGCGGATGATTCCCGGACGCGAGGCAAAACAACTGATGGCTAGTGGATTGCAGCTCTTTTGGATAAGCTCTTCAAGAGCCGGTGACGGGGTGACAGGGTGGGGGAGTCCACCCTGACGGGATCGGATGTCGGTCACCTCGACATCGGCGGCAAAACCCACAATTTTGCGGCTGATCTCCTCCTTGAAACCCAGGATGACGGCCACCGACAAAAGCATCACGGCGAGGCTCAAGGCCACGGCCGTGGTAGCGATGCGAACCATCACGCTCGGGCGATTCTCATCCGAGGGTTGGGCGATACGTCGGGCGATATGGAGGGGAAGATTCACCGGTTTGATTGGTTTTTTTGTTATTGAAATGCAAAGTAACACAAATTTTCCGTATATTTGCCATTCATTATAAGAAAAAATTAGCGAACAACCCATATGAAAAAGCGTATTCTTGTTACGGGTGCCACTTCGGGAATCGGCCGTGCAACGGCCTTGAAGCTGGCAGGTGCCAACACCGAGATCATTGTGACGGGCCGTCGTGCCGATCGTCTGGAGCAGCTCAAAAAGGAGGTCGAGGCTCGCGGGGCCGAGTGCCTGGTGCTGAACTTCGATGTGCGGAGTGAGGCAGCGTGCAAAAAGTACCTGGAGCCCCTGGGACGTGTGGATGTATTGATCAACAATGCCGGTTTGGCAGCCGGTTTGGAGCATATCGACTGTGGCGATACAGCCGACTGGGATGCAATGATCGACACCAACGTCAAGGGCCTGCTCTACGTGACGCGCATCATCAGCCACGCAATGGTGGAGGCGGGTCAGGGCGGCCACATCATCAACATCGGCTCGATTGCCGGTACGGAGCCTTATGAGAACGGTGCGGTCTATTGTGCCTCGAAGCACGCCGTACACGCCATTTCGCAGGCGATGCGTGCCGATCTGCTCTCGGCCGGAATCAAGGTGGGCGAAGTGCGTCCCGGTATGGTGGAGACCGAGTTCTCGGAGGTGCGTTTTCACGGCGACAAGGAGCGTGCCGAGGGAGTTTATACGGGGGTGGATGCCCTCCAGGGGGAGGATATTGCCGAGGCAATCCACTGGATGCTCTCGTTGCCTGCCCATATGAATGTGAACGATATTGTGCTGATGCCTACGCAGCAGGCCGGAGCCTACTACACCTGCCGCCGCAAGCACTAAACTATTAAAAACGAAGAGGCGATGTTTGAGCTCTTACAGACCTATTACGATCCGACGATGTCGAACGGTCTGATGACCGGTGGTAACCAGATGGGCTACTACCTCCTGATTGTGGTAATCGGTATTGTCGGCTATGTGGTGCAGGCCCGCCTGCAATCGGTATTCAACAAGTACTCCCAAGTGGCTTCGCCGGGGGGGATGTCGGGTGCCGAAGCGGCCGAGAAGATGCTGCGCGAGAATCGTATTACTAATGTCAAGGTGACCCACGTTAAGGGCCATCTGACCGACCATTTCAATCCCCAGACTCTGACCGTCAATTTGAGCGACAGCGTCTATTCGTCGCGCTCGATTGCGGCCCTGGCGGTGGCCTGCCACGAGTGCGGTCACGCCATTCAGCACGCCCGCGGCTATGCTCCGCTGGTGTTGCGTTCGCAGCTGGTGCCCATCGTCTCCTTCGCCTCGAAGGCAGCCCAGTGGGTTATCATCCTGGGTCTGATTTTGTTGGCGACGACCCAAAATGCGCTGGTAGCCTGGATCGGCATTGGTCTGATTGCAATGTCGGCCCTCTTTTCGCTGGTAACCTTGCCGGTGGAGTACAACGCCTCGGCCCGTGCCCTGGAGTGGCTTCAAACGAGCCGTACATTGCAGGGCGAGCAGGTGGGGCAGGCGCGTGAGGCTCTGCGTTGGGCTGCTCGCACCTACCTGGTGGCGGCTCTCAGTGCCATCGCCTCGGTTCTCTATTATGTGATGCTTGTATTGGGCAGACAACGCAATGACTAACCCCCGACCCGATAAAAAAGATTATACCTCACGCGGCGGCTGGGCCGTCGTAGCGGTGATTCTCCTTTTGACAGCCTTAAGTTTCATCCCACCTCTGGAGGTGTGTGGGGTGCAGTTGCGGCGTGCCAACATCCTCTCCGAGTTCCTCTCTTTTGAGGAGGCGGCCCCCGAAGTGGAGCTTGCCGAGCCCGAAATCGAGGAGGTGGAGATCGATTGGGAGGAGGTGAGTGTCGCCGTGGCTGAACAGCAGGCCCCCGTCGATACCCTCACCATCCCCCGCATCTATTGTTGGTATACGGTTGAGCCACAGGAGTCCGCCGTGTTGGAGGAGCAGGAGCCCCTGCCCCTCGATACCTTGTTGCGCCACGAAGAACCCCGTGTCCTGATCGAAGATTACGACACCACGGGTTGCTCTCCAATGCGGGAACTCTACCGCAAGCTGGCTTGTGGTGAGCCGGTGCGTATCGCCTTCCTGGGCGACTCCTTCGTGGAGGGGGATATTCTGACGGCCGATCTGCGTGAAAAACTTCAACTCACCTTTGGCGGTAAGGGAGTCGGCTTTGCCCCGATGGCCTCGCCCCTCACGGGATTCCGTCGTACAATCAAAACCCAGGCCAAAGGGTGGACCTCTCACAACATTATGCAGTGGCAGAAGGCCTCGGAGGAGGTGCAGCGCAGCTTTACGGTGGCCGGATGGGTCTGCCATCCCACCCCTGGAGCCTCGACCCGCTGGCAGGGAAGCGATGCCCGAAAGAATCTCTCGACCTTCGACGTGGCCCGTATCTGGTTCCTGAGCCGCGAGGATAGTCGTGTGGAGGTGGTGGTAAACGATTCGTTGAGCCGCTCCTATATGGTGGAGGGAGATGAGATGTTGCGCCAGATCGAGGTGCATCACCCCGATATGAACTCGCTTACCTTCAAGGTGTTGGATGGTGCCTCGGGCTTTGTGGGGCACGGTGCCCAGTTTGCCGGCGAGGAGGGTGTGGTGGTGGACAACTACTCCGTGCGGTCGAATAATGGTCGCGCCATCTTCTGGTCCTCGCCCTCGCTGAATGCCCAGCTGCAGGGCCTCAACCCCTACGACCTGGTGGTGTTGCAGTACGGACTGAACATTATGCAGCAGGGGGTACACTCCTATTCGAAGTACAGCCAACAGGTGGAGCAGATGGTGGCCTATGCCCGCCAGTGCTTCCCCGGAGCCGCCATTCTGGTACTCGGCGTGAGTGAACGCTGGGTGAAGGATGAGGGAGGCTTTGCCCCGATGGATGCCCTGCCGGCAATGGTGAAGTGGCAGCGTGCTGCCGCCCGCAATACGGGGGCTGCCTTTTGGGCGACGAGTGAGGCGATGCGTACGATGGGAGGTATGGAGCTCTTTGTACGCAACGGCTGGGCCGGCAAGGACTACACCCACATCAACTACGGAGGTGGCCGGCAGGTGGCCAACGCCCTCTTTGAGGCCCTCTATGCCGAGGTCTATGCCACCTGGCTCGAGGAGTTGCAGGCCCGCATCGACCGTCAGAAGAGGGAGGAGGCGGTGCTGAACCTCCCGCACGTTGATTCGCTCCTCTTCCCCGTGCGGGTGGAGCCTACGCTTGAACTGAACTAACCCACCGAAGCGATGCAGTTGCCCACCCTACAAGAGTTCTGGAGCCATCTGGGAGAGTTGCTCACCTACGATCCTCGCTCGCCGATGATCTTCAGCAGCGGTCTCTTTCTCTTCCTCTTTGCCGCTTTTATGCTCCTCTACAGCCGACTGCGGAGGGCTACGACGGCACGACTGATCTATGTGGTGGCCTTCTCGCTCTACTTCTACTACAAGTCGAGCGGTATCTACTTCCTGCTCCTGCTCTTTGCCTCGGTGAGTGACTTCATCTTGGCACAACTCATCCACTACTCCCGCGCCCAATGGTTGCGGAGACTCTGGGTGACGCTGAGCATTGGCATCAATCTCGGAATGTTGGGCTACTTCAAGTACACCAACTTCTTCATCGAGATCTCGCAGTCGCTCTTCGGGGCGGGATTCCTCCAATTTCAGAACATCTTCCTGCCTGTCGGCATCTCCTTCTTTGTCTTCCAGTCGATGAGCTACACGATCGACGTCTATCGTCGGCAGTTGCAACCCCTCGACCATTGGATCGACTACTGTTTCTACCTCTCCTTCTTTCCCCAACTGGTGGCGGGCCCCATTGTCCGAGCCCGTGACTTTCTGCCCCAGATTCGCAAGGAGGTGGTCGTTACGCGCGAGATGTTCGGCACAGCTGTCTGTCTAATCCTGACGGGTCTCTTCAAGAAGGCGATCATCTCCGATTACATCTCCCTCAACTTCGTCGATCGTATCTTCGACGAGCCGCTTCTCTATTCGGGCTTTGAGTGTCTGATGGGTATCTACGGCTACGCCCTACAGATCTATTGCGACTTCTCGGGCTACTCCGATATGGCGATCGGTATCGCCCTGATGATGGGTTTCCACTTCCCGAAAAACTTCGATGCCCCCTACCAGTCGGCTACCATCACCGAGTTTTGGCGACGCTGGCATATCTCCCTCTCTTCGTGGCTGCGCGACTACCTCTATATTTCGCTCGGCGGCAATCGAAAGGGAAAGCGGAGAACCTATCTCAACCTGTTGATTACAATGTTGTTGGGCGGATTGTGGCACGGAGCGGCCATTCGCTTTGTTCTCTGGGGTGCCCTTCACGGAGTGGCTCTTGCCCTCCACAAGTGGTGGCTCACGCTCTTCCCTAAGGCTCGAGCTTTTGGCAACGAGATGCCCTGGTATCGCCGCCTGGGAGGCATTCTGCTCACCTTCCACCTCGTATGTCTCGGTTGGCTTCTCTTCCGTGCCGATTCGATGCAGACGGTCGAGCTGATGCTCCACCAAATTCTCTTCGCCTTTGATCCGGCTCTTGTTCCGCAGGTGGTGGAGGGTTATCTCCCCATTTTCCTGCTGATTCTGGTCGGCTACCTCCTTCACGCACTTCCCGCTTCGGTTGATAACCTCTTTCGTCGCTTTGTGACGGCCCTCCCGATGGCCCTGCAAGTGGTGATGGTCGTGGCGGTGATTTGGTGTGTGATGCAGATCAAATCGTCGGATATCCAACCCTTTATCTATTTCCAATTTTAAGCTTTATTGATACAAGAGGGTCTCCGGGAGAACAAGAAACGGCGAATCGAATCCTAAATTTGCACGATGAATACAACAATTGATCACAACCTCTTTTTAGCCCTCAATTTTGATGGGGGAGCCTTTCTTGACGGGTTGATGTTGGCCGCCTCGGGGAAGATGACTTGGGTGCCGCTCTATCTCTTGATCATCTACCTGATTTTCAAGCGGGAAGGATGGCGTAATCTTTTGTTGTTCCTGGGGTTGGCTCTTTTGTGTGTGGTGCTGACCGATATGGTGGCCGGCATCTTCAAACACAACGGTCTTTTGGGGGGCCTGTTCCCCAATCTGCTGCCGCGCCTTCGACCGATGTACACCCCCGAACTGAAGGGGATGATGCACATCATCAAATGGGGTGGGCAATATGGTACCGTCTCGGCTCACGCGGCAACCACCTGTTCGGTGGCCCTTTTGTCGGCACTGATTCTGAAACAAAGATGGTTTGGATGGGTGGCTCTCGGCTGGACGCTGCTGGTCTGCTACTCGCGCATCTATCTGGCCTACCACTTCCCGCTCGATCTTCTCTATGGTCTTCTTTTAGGTCTCTTGCTGGCCCTCGGGGCCTGGGCTCTCTATCGCCGCCTGCGCTTCCCTAACGCACAATAATACGCCCGCTCGGGGCATCAAAACGCACCGTCGAGTTGCTGAAGAGCCGCTCGATGTGGCCGCTTTGTGTCATCTCGGGTGTCGGGAGGTGGTGCAGATGCGGAGTGTCGATCAGGGCTACCGTATCGGAGAGCGAGAGGGCGATGTCGAGTTCGTGAGTCGAGAAGAGGATACACTTGCCCACGCGTCGGCTCAACTCACGCAGCAGGGTGGTCAGCTCGTAGCGATTGGGCATATCGAGGAATGAGGTAGGCTCGTCGAGCAGCAGTAGCGGGGTCTCCTGGGCCAGGGCGCGGGCAATCAGGATGCGCTGACTCTCGCCATCCGATAGTCGGTCGAGAGAGCGGTCGGCGTAATGCTCCATCCCCACCAGGCGGAGTGACTCCATTACCTTCTCCCGATCCTCCTCCTGCATACGGCCGATCCAGTTGGTGTAGGGGGCACGTCCCAGGGCGACGACATCGCGGCACCGCAGATTGGGAATGCGGATGCGCTCGGTAGAGACAATGGCTACCGTGCGGGACACTTGGTCACTCTCCATCAGGTGGAGGCTCTCTCCATTCACCATCACCTCACCGCTCATCGGGCGGTCGATGCCGGCCAAAGCGCGCAGCAGGGTCGATTTGCCGGTGCCGTTACGCCCCAGCAGGGCGTTGAGCGTTCCGGGTTGAAACGAGGTCGTCACCCCTTCGATCAGGGGGTGGTTGTCGTAGCCGACGGCCAGATTTTCAAGTTTCAGCATACCTTTATTTCGCTATTTGTTCCGCATCACGACCCACACCACAATCGGAATACCCAACAGGGCGGTGATGGTATTGATCGGCAGGGTCCAACACTTTGAGACGATATCGCAGAGAAGCATCACCACACATCCTGTCAGGGCGGTACCGGGAAGCAGGATGCGGTGGTCGGCTTCGCGGAAGAGGAGGCGGGCGACGTGGGGAATGGCCAGGCCGATGAAGCCGATCGGGCCGCAGAAGGCGGTGATTGAACCGGCCAGGAGGGTGGTGGAGAGGAAGATCAACATACGGGACCGTTTCAAATCGAGTCCCATCGTACGGGCATACTGCTCGCCCAGCAAGAGCAGGTTGAGGGGCTTGATGCTCACTACGGCGAGCAGCAATCCCAACCCCACGATGGGGAGCAGCACTCCAAGTTGCGGGGTGGTTACGTCACCCAGCGAGCCCATCGTCCAGATGACATAGCTCTTCAGAGCCTCTTCGTTGCTTAAATATTGCAGAATCTGCACCAGGGCGCTCACTCCCGACGAGCACATCATACCCAAAATCAGAATCACCATAATATCCTTGATGCGGCGGCTCAAGGCGGCGATGGCGATCAGAATGGCGGCTCCGCCGATCCAGGCGGCACCCGCCGTGCCGAGAGTAGCCCACGCACCGTCGATCCGAATCCCCAACAGGGGGGCACCGAGCAGGAAAATTGCGACACCGAGGCTGGCTCCCGAACTGATACCCAGCACATAAGGGCCTGCCAACGGATTGCGGAAGAGGGTCTGCATCTGGAGACCGCTCACTGTGAGGGCCACACCGGCCAACAAGGCTGTCAGGGCCTTCATCAAGCGGATCTCGCAGACGATCTTGCGGGTCGATTCCGGACAGTCACCCCCTATGAGGGCTTGCCACACCTCCCCTAAGGGGAGCGAGACCGAGCCTACCACCAGATCGACCAGAAAGAGCAGCAGCGTGGCGATGGCCAGCACGAAGAAGAGGTAACGCGTTCGCATAGGTTACAGCTTTCGGTAGTAGTAAAACTCCTCCTTCACCAATTCGGGATGGAAGATCTTGATCATATCGCGCAGAATCAGGTGGGGATTCACCACCCCCGATTCCCAGAAATCGTTGCCTCCGTGTATCTTGGAACGGAGGTCGTTGTTCCAAACCTCCCCCTCCTGCACGCACTTCAGGTTGGCAAACCTGGGGTAGAGGCGTATCAGGCTCTCGCGGTCGGCCACGTTGCTCACATCCAACCAGATGTCGGCCTCGGCTGTAAGCAGGGCGGCCTCCTCGAGGTCGATACGCTGTGAGCCGGTCTCCTCGCCGCGGGAGTGGAAGAGATAGTCGCCTCCGGCATCGGCGACGAGGCGGGCGGTATAGCTTGATCGCCAGGGCATCAGCCAACTGTCGGCATAGGGGGTGTTGAGCATCACCTTCGGATGATGGGTGGCGGTGGCGGCCAACTCCCGCAGGACCTCGTATTGGGGTGGAATTGTCGCAAATCGAGCCTCGGCCTCGGGGCGCAGGCCCACCGCCTCGGCTACGGGAATCATCCATTCGGCCTTGCCCAACGGCGATTGCTCGACATACTCTCCGACATAGAGACAGGGGATTCCCAGCTCCTTGAGTTTTGGCTCCATCGAGGCGGGACCAAAGACTCCGTAGAGGAGTACCAGATCTACATCGAGGGCTACCAGCAGTTCATAATTGACATTGCCATCGTAACCTACGTCGCCTATTGCGTGGAGGTTTTGGCGAACGGCTTCGTTGTGAATATAGTTCAAACCCGAGACACCGACAATTCGCTCCACACCGCCGACAGCATCGAGCATTGCCACATACGATGAGGAGAAGCAGGCCACCCGCTTGGCGTCGCCCCACAGTACGGGGCCTCGGTAGTCGGTCGGGGGTTGTTCCCCGCCACGGGCAATGAAGAGGGTGCGCTCCACCTCCTCGGCCCCCTGCCACGGATTCTTCACCCGAATCAGGGTGCTTTGAGGGGTTTCGGAGTCTGCTTCTGCCCCTTTGCGTCCCAGCACGGAGAAGCCGGAGGCATAGTGCGGGGTATAGAGCTCCACGCAGTATTCGTCGAGCGTGGAGCCCCCTTGCGGGGTGCAGGCGACTCCCCAGAGGAGCCAGAAGAGTAGCAGAAAGGATCGTCTCATCATTGGGCAGTGTTGTGCCACTTGGGGCGGATGGAGAGGAAGATTTCAAAGTGGATGCCGGGCATCGGGCGGGCCAATACCGACTCATATTCGATATCAAAGAGGTTCATCACCTGCAACTTTACCGAGAGGTCGGCCCAACGCGGAGCAAAGAGCTTCTCAAGCGAGGCATCGCTCAAGAAGTAGGGTTTGACGACCCCCAGGGGGCTACTGGTGTTGTTGTCCGAGGTGGTGTAACGCTCGCTGTAGTAGTGGCCGTGGTAACCCAGTCGCCAACTGCGCCAGATGAGTGAGGCCCCCACCGAGGCGGAGTATTCGGGGATGTAGATCAACTGCTTGCCCACCGACTGATCGAAGATTCCCTGTTGCTCGCTTTGGTTGATCGAGGGGGTCCACGAGAAGTTGGCCGAGAGATTCAGCTGCCACTCGCGGGCGAGTTGCTGGAGCCATTCGCCCTTCAACTCCACTCCGTAGGCGTGAACCTTCTTGAGGTTGCGCGGGGTCCAGTAACCGGTGGCGGTCGCCTGCCAGAGGATCCAATCCTTGATGTAGGAGTCGAACCAGGTGGCACTTCCGCGCAACGTATAGCGTCCCTCGCGGATGTGGTGGAAACTGATGCCGACATCGTAGGTGAGCCCCTTCTCGGGGCGCAAGTCGGGGTTGCCGCCCGGCTGGTAGTAGAGATCGTTGAGGGTGGGGTAGCGGTAGTTGCGCGAGAGAGAGCCCTTCAGGAGCAGGTTGCCGCGTCTTGAGAGGAGCAGGTCGGCCGAGAGGGCGGGAATCAAGGGCGAGAAGTCACCTCCGTAGAGCTCTTCGCGCAGTGTGAAGGAGAGCCCCAGCCGCTCGGTGGCACTCCAGCGGGCCGAGAGAAGGGCCGAGAGCTCGGTGCGCCCCTCGTCGTACCCCTCACTCAGGGTCGAGCGGTCGTTGCGGCTCTCCACCTCGTGGTGGTGGAGGGTGACTCCTCCCGTAAAGAGCCATCGGTCGGCATAGTACTCGCCCCGCAATTCGGAGTAGAGGGTGTGGATGCGGCTCCGTGAGTTGATGAGCGGAGTCATCGAGCCGTTGCCCAGGTCGCGCTCGTAGAGGTAGCCCTGCCACGAGTAGGTGTATCCCAGCCGCGCCTCCGCCTTGTAGCGGTTGCGAAGGCGTGACCATCCGGCCACGGCACGCAGGGTGCGTTCCCGCTGCTCGTTGCGGAAGTCGCGCTCCTGGTTGTAATCGACCGAGAGCATTGGGATTCCACGCTTCGAGTGGAGGTACCAGGCATCGAGCGTCAGGCGGTCGTTGTTCTTCAACGTATGGCTCAACTCCTGCATCAGGTGGAGGTCGCCGAAGCCGCAGTTGCGATTGACCTCGGTGGGGTAGTAGCTCTCCACGATCTGGTGATTCTCGTCATAGCGGTGCTCCTTGCGTTTGTAGTTGGTGTAGTGAAAGTCGTTCTTTGAGGTGGAGTAGAGCAGACGGGTTGAGCCTCGCCAGCGGCCTCGGCCGTAGTTCAGACGCAGGAACTCATCAAAGGTGGTGTAGGAGCCCACGCCCTGGATAAACTCCTGTTCGAAACCCTCCCGCAGGGCAGGATGGCTCTCCATCTTTACGGCTCCACCCAGGCCACCACCCGTCAGGGCCACCGAGGAGGTGCCGTGAAGTAGGGTGGTCTGATCGATGAAGTAGGAGGGGATGAGTGAAAAGTCGGTGGATCCGAGCATCGGAGAGTGGATCTTCAGTCCGTTCCAGGTTACCTGTGTGTGAGCAGCCGAGGTGCCGCGAAAGGAGATGGTCGAGAGGCTGGCACGCCCGTACTGCTTGACGAAGATCGAGGAGTTGAGGGTCAATACGTCGGCCATCGAAGCGGCCAGGTTGTCGCGTAGTACCTTCTCGCCCAGCTCGCTCTTCTGAATGCCGATCTCGCTCATCGGACGCGTGACGCTCACCGCCACCTCGTCGATGGGTACCACATAGCCCTGGCTGCGGTTCCACCAAAGAGAGTCCTCCTGCTCCGCCCAACCCCGCAGCGGGGCCAGGCAGAGCAGTAGAGCAACAACCAATCGTAGGACTCTTTTCATTGATTAAACGATTTATTTCCAGGTAAATGCCGAGGGACAGATGCCGGTCTGGAAGTGGTCGAGCACCTCTCCTGTGGCTGAGTAACGAACCACACGGCCTGGCTGGGTATAGTCGATGGCGTCGGAGATGTAGTAGTCGCCCGACTCGGGGTCAAGCATCAGACCATAGGGCGAGGCGACCTCCGAGGTGGGGAAGAGGGGCTCTGCGGGGAGCTCCTTCGCCTCGATGGAGAGTCTCCAGAGACCTCCGTTGTTGAGCCAATAGAGCGAGTCGCCGGCGGCATTGATTCGCAACTTGGCGGGGAACTCGCCCAGCTGCATCGTATAACGCTGCGCAATGGTGAAACTATCGGTCGAGATCTTCAGAATCGTGGGGGCCTCATAGCCGAGCGGATTGCCATCCCACTGGCCGCCGTCGCAGAGAGTCCAGAGGTTGCCCTCCTTGTCGGCCACCAAGTCGGCGGGCTGGATGTCCACCTCAAGGGTGGCCACCACGCGGTCGAGTTCGGTGTCGATCTTCAGAATTTGACGCTGGTAGCTCCAACAATTGACATAGAGGAATTTGCCCACCTGTACCATCTGCTCTGAGGAGGCGGTGGCGGGATCCATTTCAGTCTCGATATAGCCCGTAATGGTGTAGGTTGAGGGGTTCACGATGGCGATACGGCTGTCCCAGATCTGGGTGACATAGGCCTTCTCGTCGCTCAAAAAGTGGATGTGGCGCGGGCCCGGGATGAGGATGCGGCCCACCTCCTTGTAGGTCGTGGGGTCGATGGCGAAGAGAACGCCCGAGTTGTTGGAGGCGATCCAGCAGAGCCCCTTGTGCATTGTCAGCGACTGGGCCACATCGCCCAAAAGTTGTCCGTTGGCTCGCAGGAATACCTCGTTCTCAATGCTTTTGGTTGAGGGAGTGTAGCTCGACAGAGAGGCGTTGGCCGCTCCATAGTTGCCTTCGCAGGCAATCAGCAGGGCGCGTTCGGTGTGGTTGAACTCCTCTTCGGGGAGGGGAAGGGTGTCGTTGTTGCAAGCAACAAAGGCGATGGCCAGAGCCATCAGCGAAATCAATTTACGCATCGTTGTAAGTTTCTAATTTAATTAATAAGGTGTTTGTCTTCCTGCAAACCGATCGGCACGGCCCCAAAAAAGGGGGTGCAAATCGAAATCTGCCATCGGATTCAGCTTACAACTCTTTGCGTTCGGAAAAATGTCGGATGCAAAATAGCGTGTCAGTCGACCTCAAACCCATTACCTGTAGGCTGGAAATCCTTTGTGCAGAACATCCTGGGCAGGTCTTCTGACTTGTCTCATCGGTGCGCCTTCCCGGGACGAAGCCCAGTGGCAAAGAGTGCAGCCGACACAAACCTTCCAAAAGGTTGAGACTTACAGCAGCAGGTACTGTTCCGGATTCTCACCGGATTCCCTTTTCATCCTTGGCTCGCAACGGAGCCGCAGAAACCCATTTGTCCGAGACAAAGGTAGAGAGAATTTTTTGTATCTCCAAATTCTCTGTGGCCAAAATGAGGGGAGTTGTGCACGAAAATTTTGATTTTTTCAATTTTGGATTTTGAATTTTCACTATCTTTGTGGCGTTATGACGGAAGTTCGCGCAAAAAAGGCCCTGGGCCAACACTTTTTGGTCGATTTGAACATCGCCCGCAAGATCGCCTTTGCTATGAGCGGCGGCAGCGAAGCGGAGCCTGCGCCCCTCTTGGAGGTGGGGTGCGGAATGGGTGTTTTGACCCGTTTCCTGCTGGAACGCAAGGATGTGGTGACCTATGGTGCCGAGATCGACTCGGAGAGTGTCACCTATCTTCACGACCACTATCCCCAATTTACTCCCCGACTGATGGAGGGCGACTTTTTGAAGATGGAGCTTGGGGAGCTCTTCCCCCAGGGAGTTCGCATCATCGGCAATTTCCCCTACAACATCTCCTCCCAGATCTTCTTCAAGGTGCTTGAAAACCGCCACCTGGTGCCCGAATGTGTGGGAATGATTCAAAAAGAGGTGGCCGTGCGCCTGGCCGAGCCTCCCGGCTCGAAAGAGTATGGTATCCTGAGTGTGCTCTTGCAGGCGTGGTACGACATCGACTACCTCTTCACAGTCAATGAGTCGGTTTTCAATCCGCCCCCCAAGGTGAAGAGTGCCGTGATCCGTCTTACGCGCAACGACGTAGAGCACCTCGACTGCGACGAAGCCCTCTTTATCAAGGTGGTGAAGGCCTCCTTCAACCAGCGTCGCAAGATGATTCGCAACTCCTTGAAGGCTACTTTCGGTAATTTTGGCGGTGAGGAGCACGAATTCTTCTCGAAGCGGGCCGAGCAGCTCTCGGTAAACGATTTTGTCGCCCTAACCCGTTGGGTGGCCGACCATCGTCAATAAAATCTTCGGCAGATGAGGCTCACCTTTCTTGGAACCGGAACATCGCAGGGGGTACCTGTCATCGGGTGCCGCTGTAAGGTCTGTACCTCCTCCGATCCTCGCGATCATCGACTGCGTACGGCCGCAATGGTCGAGGTGGGGGAGGTGAGGCTGGTGATCGATGCCGGGCCTGACTTTCGTTACCAGATGCTCCGTACGGGGGTGCGTCATATCGATGCTATTTTGCTGACCCACGAGCACAAAGACCACATCGGCGGATTGGATGATGTGCGGGCCTTCAACTTTGTGGATTATCCCGAGATTCACCGCATTCCGATCTTCGGTACGCCGCGCACGTTGCAGGCGGTCGAGCGCGAATATGGCTATGCCTTTGAGGAGAAGAAGTACCGCGGAGTTCCCGAAATGGAGCTCTCGCCCTTTGATCCGACGCGTCCCTTTGAGGTTTGCGGAGTGGAGGTGGTACCTGTCCGGGGATTTCACTCCGACCGCTTCGAGGTGACGGGTTTCCGGATAGGTTCCCTGGCTTATCTAACTGATTTTAAACGGATCGAGGAGGAAGAAGTTGAAAAGTTGAAAGGGGTGAAGGTGCTGGTGGTCAATGCCCTGCGTCCATCTCCCCACGACTCTCACTTTTCGCTCTCCGAGGCCCTTGATTTGGTTCGTCGTGTGGAGCCCGAGCGTGCCTTCCTGACCCACCACTCCCACAAGATGGGTCGCTATGCCGAGTTGGAGAAGAGTCTCCCCGAGGGGGTCTTTTCGGCCTACGATACACTGGAAGTAATATTGTAAATATAAAGGTATATGAAAAGATTTGACAACAAAGTGGTCATCGTGACGGGTGCCTCGTCGGGAATTGGCGAAGCTCTGGCGCGTGAATTTGCCCGGCGCGGAGCCAAGGTGGTGCTGGGAGCCCGCAGCGAGGAGAAACTCCGCACCATCTGCGAGGAGATTCGTGCCACGGGGGCAGATGCTGCCTGGTGCGCCTGCGATGTGGTGAAAGAGGAGGAGTGTCAGCGACTCGTAGCAACGGCCGTCGAGCACTTCGGCGGTATCGATGTTTTGATCTGCAATGCCGGCCTCTCGATGCGGGCCATCTTCGATGATGTGGAGCTCTCGGTGCTCCATCGTTTGATGGATGTCAACTTCTGGGGTACGGTCAACTGTTGCAAGTATGCTCTTCCCTATCTTCAGGAGCGGAAAGGCTCCGTTGTGGGAATCTCCTCGGTGGCGGGTCTGCACGGTCTGCCCGGCCGCACCGGTTACTCCGCTTCGAAGTATGCAATGACGGGATTCCTCGAAACCCTCCGCATCGAGAACCTCAAGAAGGGGCTCCACGTGATGATTGCCTGCCCCGGCTTTACCGCCTCCAATGTCCGCTTCTCGGCCCTTACGGCCGACGGAAGCCAGCAGGGTGCCACCCCTCGCAACGAGGGAAAGATGATGACCGCCGCCCAGGTGGCCAGCATCGTCGCCCAGGCTACCGGTCGCCGTCGTCGTCTCTGTTTGATGGAGGCCGAGGGGCGTGCCACCCACTTCATCAAGAAGTTTGCTCCCGGACTTTTGGACAAACTCTTCTATTGGGTGATGTCCAAGGAGCCCGATTCGCCCTTTAAGTAGTGGCGGGAGCCCCTTTGTGGTCAATTCCCCTGAATCGTAACAATGGGTAGCACACGCGCGTGCTGCCCATTGTTGCTTTATCGGGGTCGTATTCCGAAAACAGAATTGAGAAATGTCCGGTTTTTGTCAAAATGTCAGTTGTAGAAGTGTCACTTTGGGCGGTTTGGCAGATGTGGCGGGTGAAAACCCCCTTTTTTGGCACACTCGGGGCTTTGGTACACCCTTTGATGGTAAGGAGTGCAAACGCGGGGCGTAAGAGCCCCCAAGAGCAAACGAACAAAAGTATAACTAATAAAAAATAGAAAATTATGGGAAAGATTATTGGTATTGACTTGGGTACGACGAACTCGTGTGTAGCCGTAATGGAGGGCTCGGAGCCCGTGGTAATTCCGAACTCGGAGGGTCATCGCACCACCCCTTCGGTGGTTGCCTTCACCGAGAGTGGTGAGCGCAAGGTGGGTGATCCCGCCAAGCGTCAGGCCATCACCAACCCCAAGCGCACGGTCTTCTCGATCAAGCGTTTTATGGGTGAGCGTTACGACAAGGTAACCGAGGATATCAAGCGTGCCCCCTACTCGATCTTGCAGGGCGACAACAACACGCCGCGCGTCGATATCGACGGCCGCCAGTACACGCCGCAGGAGATCTCGGCCATCACCCTCCAGAAGATGAAGAAGACGGCCGAGGATTACCTGGGTCAGGAGGTGACCGATGCGGTGATCACCGTGCCGGCCTACTTCAGCGACTCGCAGCGTCAGGCTACCAAGGAGGCGGGTGAGATTGCCGGTCTGAAGGTACGTCGTATCATCAACGAGCCGACGGCTGCCGCTCTGGCCTATGGCCTGGACAAGAAGGATAACGATATGAAGATCGCCGTGTTCGACCTCGGTGGCGGTACCTTCGATATCTCGATCCTGGAGCTGGGTGACGGTGTCTTTGAGGTGAAGTCCACCAATGGTGATACCCACCTGGGTGGTGACGACTTCGACCACGTGTTGATCGACTATATGGCCGAGGCTTTCAAGGCCGAGCACGGAGTGGATCTGCGTCAGGATCCGATGGCCCTGCAGCGTCTGAAGGAGGCTGCCGAGAAGGCCAAGATCGAGCTCTCCTCCTCGACCCAGACCGAGATCAACCTCCCCTACATTATGCCCGTAAACGGTATTCCCCAGCACCTGGTGATGAGCCTTACGCGTGCCAAGTTTGAGCAGCTGGCCGACCACCTGATCCGTAAGACCATCGAGCCCTGCAAGATCGCCCTGCGTGATGCCGGTCTCTCCGCTTCGCAGATCGACGAGGTGATCCTGGTGGGTGGTTCGACTCGTATTCCTGCCATCCAGAAGATCGTAGAGGAGTTCTTCGGCAAGACCCCCAACAAGTCGGTGAACCCCGACGAGGTGGTAGCCGTAGGTGCCGCCATCCAGGGTGGTGTCCTCACCGGTGAGGTGACCGACGTGCTGCTGCTCGATGTAACGCCTCTCTCGCTCGGTATCGAGACGCTGGGTGGTGTGATGACCAAACTCATCGATGCCAACACCACCATCCCGACCCGCAAGTCGGAGGTCTTCTCCACCGCCACGGACAACCAGCCCTCGGTAGAGATCAACGTATGCCAGGGTGAGCGTCCTATGGCCCGCGACAACAAGTCGATCGGTCGCTTCCACCTCGACGGCATCCCCGCAGCACCCCGCGGTGTTCCCCAGATTGAGGTGACCTTCGATATCGACGCCAACGGTATTCTGAATGTTTCGGCCAAGGATAAGGGTACGGGCAAGGAGCAGAAGATCCGCATCGAGGCTTCGTCGGGTCTGACCGAGCAGGAGATTCAGCGAATGCGCGATGAGGCCAAGGCCAATGAGGAGAAGGATAAGGCCGAGAAGGAGCGTATCGACAAGATCAACGCCGCCGACTCGAACATCTTCGCCACCGAGAAGCAGCTCAAGGAGTATGGTGATAAGATTCCCGCTGACAAGAAGTCGGCCATCGAGGGTGCCCTGGCCAAGCTCAAGGAGGCTCACAAGAACCAGGATATCGCCGCCATCGATACCGCCATTGCCGAGCTCAACACCGCTTGGCAGGCCGCTTCGCAGGACATCTACGCCCAACAGCAGGCCCAGCAGCAGGCCAATCCCGGTGCCGGTCAGCAGGCAGGTCCCCAGGGAGGTACCCAGCAGCAGCCCGAGGATGTGGAGTTCGAGGAGGTGAAGTAATTTCGACCTCTTCACGGGTGGGTTCACCGCTCTTCACACGATGGAGGGCAGTCCTTTTGAGGGCTGCTCTCCCTCTTTTTTGACCCTTGCTGCCATCGTGGGGCCATAAAAAATGGGGAATTTGTAAAAAAAGTGAAAAAATCGGGAGAAAAGTTTGTGAATCCAAATTTTTGTTGTAATTTTGGTAACGGAGAATTAACCAAACCGAAATATTAACCTTAAAAATTTAGCGATATGATTATCACTTTCAACGAACTTCGTAGAATCAAGGACAAGTTACCCAGTGGCAGCTCGCAGCGCATCGCAGATGAGCTCGGAATCGACGTGGAGAGCGTACGCAACTACTTTGGCGGCAAGCATACCGATGCCGTGGCAGGTGCAGGTGTACACTTTGAGCAGGGCCCCGATGGCGGCGTGGTGACGCTGGACGATACGGCGATTCTGGATGCTGCGATGCGTATTCTGAATGAGCTCAAATAATTTGCTTTGATAGTACCGCATCGGCGGTCTGTCTCCATAAACTCCGAATGGGTTGTACGATGTACTTCCCGTTCGGGGTTTTCTTTATGACCCTTCCACGGTGGCAGGAGATGGGCATTGTCGCCCATTTTTTGAGGTCGAAAATTCAGAATTTCTCTTGGAAAAAGCCATTCTGAATGCCCTTGCGGTGTAAATATTTGGCTGTTTGTCTTTTTTTTTCTATCTTTGTGCGCTTATGGGGATAATTATACCCGGATGAAACTGTGTAACGACACGAATAACAATAAAATAACAAACAAATTTCAACAAAAAAAACTAAAAAATGCAAAGCAAAGGATTTGTAAAATTGGTTGCGGTGCTGTTGGCGATTGCCTGTATCTTCCAGCTCTCGTTCTCCTTCAAGACGAGAAGCGTGGAGAAGGCTGCTGACAAGTATGCCGCACAGTACGAGGTCGAGGCGCGCGACTCGATGGCGCTTCACTACCTCGATTCGGTTGCAAACAAGCCTGTTTACAACCTCGGTTTCCAGAGCTACACCTACAAGGAGTGTAAGGAGAAGGAGCTCAACCTGGGTCTTGACCTGAAGGGTGGTATGAACGTGATGCTGGAGGTGCAGATTGCCGACGTGGTACGCGCCCTGGCCGGCGACAGCCAGAACGATCCTGCCTTTATGGCTGCTATGGAGACGGCCGAGGCCGAGATGAAGGCCGGTACGAACGACTTCATCGGTGCCTTCGTGGAGGCCTTCAAGGCAAACTCGAACGGTGCTTCGCTCGCCTCGATCTTCGTAAGCCCCGAGCGTAAGGATATCAACCCCAACTCGACGGACGAGGAGGTGGAGAAGCTGCTCCGCAATGAGACTGATGCCGCCATCGATGCTTCGTTCAATGTGCTGCGTTCGCGTATCGACCACTTTGGTGTGACGCAGCCCAACATCCAGCGTCTGCCCAACTCGAACCGT
This sequence comes from Alistipes sp., assembly GCA_045602705.1. Taxonomy (GTDB): domain Bacteria; phylum Bacteroidota; class Bacteroidia; order Bacteroidales; family Rikenellaceae; genus Alistipes. The sequence continues at coordinate 105,473 of JAZSCB010000004.1, read as the reverse complement.
ATTTTGGTGGAGTTGCCCGGCGTAAAGGAGCCTGAGCGTGTGCGTAAGCTGCTTCAGGGTACCGCTTCGCTGGAGTTCTGGACCACCTACGATGGTTATGAGCTTCACTCGGCTCTGGCCCGTGCCAACCAGAAGGTGCGCGAGCTGCAGGCTTCGGTGGCTGAGGAGGTTGTAGCCGAGGAGGCTGCTGCTGAGGAGGTTGCCGAGGAGCCCGCAACCCTCGTGGATGAGGTTGCCGAGAAGACCGAGGTTGTTGCCGAGGAGGAGGTTGCTGCCGTGACCAATTTTGACCCCGCAATGAACCCCCTCTTTGCCGTGCTGGATCCCAGCTTCGCCGGCGGTGCCGTGATTGGTGCATCCTATCCCGCCGATATGGCTGCTGTGGATTACTACCTCGCACTGCCCGAGGTGCGCGAGCTGTTCCCCGCCGACGTGATGTTCAAGTGGGGCGTAAAGGGCGATCCGATGATGGATGGTCGTTATGCCCTCTACACCATCAAGGTTGAGCGTGCCGACGGTAAGGCTCCCCTGGACGGTGGTGTGGTTGTAGATGCTCGTGAGAGCTACTCGGAGCAGGGTGCTGATGCCCGCGTATCGATGACGATGAATGCCGAGGGTATGCAGGAGTGGGCTCGCCTGACGGGTGAGAACATCAACAAGTGCATCGCCATCGTACTCGATGGTTATGTCTACTCGGCTCCCGCCGTTCGCACCAAGATCGAGGGTGGTAGCTCGGAGATCTCGGGTAACTTCACCATTCAGGAGGCTAAGGACTTGGCCAACGTGCTCAAGTCGGGTAAGGTGCCCGCTCCCGCACGTATTATCCAGGATACCGTGGTAGGTCCCTCGCTGGGTCAGGAGTCGATCAACTCGGGTCTCTTGTCCTTCGCGCTGGCCTTCTTGCTCGTACTCCTCTATATGGGTCTCTTCTACAAGACGGCCGGTTGGGTTGCCGACTTTGCCCTCTTGACCAACGTATTCCTGCTGATGGGTGTGCTGGTATCGTTTGGTGCCGTACTGACCCTGCCCGGTATCGCCGGTATCGTTCTGACGATGGGTATGGCTGTGGATGCCAACGTAATTATCTACGAGCGTATCAAGGAGGAGCTGCGTGGTGGTAAGGGTATCGGCCTGGCCATCAAGGATGGTTTCTCGAATGCCTACTCGGCCATTATCGACGGTAACCTCACTACCATCATTACCGGTGTGGTTCTCTTCGTATTCGGTACGGGTCCTGTTCAGGGCTTTGCCACGACGCTGGTAATTGGTATCCTCACCTCGCTCTTCTGCTCGATCTTCATCACGCGTATCGTGCTGGAGTGGGTAGTGGAGAAGTGGGGTACGATCTCCTTCTCGCGTAAGTTCTCGGAGAACTTCCTCGCCAACGTGAAGTTCGACTTCATCGGCAAGCGCAAGTACTCCTACGTCGCTTCGGGCTCGGTATTGGCTCTCTCGATCCTCTCCTTCTTCGTGCTGGGTCTCAACCTCGGTACCGACTTCACGGGTGGTCGTGCCTATACGATCCGCTTCGACAAGGCTGTTTCGGCCGAGGAGGTACGTGCCGCTCTGGATGGTGCCTTCGTGGATGGTGATGCCGCTGCCGTGAGCTGCGAGGTGAAGCAGTATGGTCAGGAGAACCAGATGCGTATCGTAACGCAGTACAAGTTTGACGATACGTCGGAGGAGACGACTGCCGAGGTGGATGAGATCATCTACAACGCTCTGAAGCCCCTCTATTCCTACGATATCTCGTTCGATGCCTTCCGCTTTACGCAGAATGACCTCAATGGTATCATCTCGGCCGAGAAGATTGGTCCTTCGATTGCCAAGGATATGACCTGGAACGCTATCTACGCTGTTCTCTTCTCGCTGGTAGCCATCGGTCTCTACATTGCAGCTCGATTCAAGAAGTGGCAATGGGCACTGGGTGCAACTTTTGCCCTGGTTCACAACGCCTTGATCGTGATCGGTCTCTTCTCGATGTTCTACGCCGTGATGCCCTTCGCCCTTGAGGTGAACCAGGCCTTCATTGCCGCCATCCTGACCCTGATCGGTTACTCGATCAACGATACCGTGGTGATCTTCGACCGTATTCGTGAGTACATCACCCTCTATCCCAAGCGCAATATGCGTGATAACATCAACAACGCAATCTGCTCGACCCTGTCGCGTACGATCAACACCTCGGGTACGACCCTTGTAACCCTGCTCGCCATCTTTATCTTTGGTGGTGAGACGATCCGTGGCTTCGTATTCGCCCTGCTGGTGGGTATCATCATCGGTACCTATTCGTCGGTATTCATCGCCACGCCGATTGCTTACGATATGATGAAGAAGAACGAGTAATTGGAACTCTTCGGCGGCCTTTTGAGCTGCTGATCCGAAAAACGACGATGGGCGGTACTTTGGGTGCTGCCCATCGTTGTTTTTGCAGCAGGGCATTGATGGAAAATCGTGGAAAATTTTGAATTTTGAATTTCGAATCCTGATTTTTTCACTACCTTTGTTTCTGAAACCAGAAAGTTTGAAGCAAATGGCTTTTGATTCGATTTTAGGATGGCTCAAGCGATATGTGTCGCCCGTATTTTTGGTGATGCTTGTGGCCTCATTTATTTTGTGGTATATCTCCAAGTTGAGTTATACCTACACTACCGACTACAACGTTGCAATCAATACCGACGGGGAGAAATATGAGGTCTCCTGCATCTTTGAAGGGGTGGGAACCAACCTGGTAGGCTACCATACCCACTTTGGCCGACGAATTCGCATCCCTCTCTCGGAGCTCAAGTATAAGGCTTCGCGCGAGGAGGGACACGAGGGAATGATCATCATCGATCCCCATTCGCTGCAGCAGGCCATTGCCGTACGGTTCAGTGACGTGAAGGTGGTTTCGATCGGGTCGATCCCCGAGATTCCAAATCCGGAGAAGAATGATTAAGGTTGGCATTACAGGAGGTATCGGCAGTGGGAAATCAACCCTCTGCCGTCTTTTGTCCCGGCGGGGGGCTCCTCTCTATCTGGCCGACGATGAGGCCAAACGTCTGATGCAGGAGGATCCGGCTTTGCGGAAGGCTCTTGTGGAGGCCTTCGGGGCGGAGTGTTATACGGAGGAGGGGCTCAATCGTCCCTGGCTTGCTCAACGGGTCTTTGGCAATCCCGAAGAGCTGAAACGCCTCAACAGCCTGGTGCATCCCGCCGTGATGGCCGACTTTGCCCGTTGGGCCGAGGCGGAGCGCGGCAAGGGGAGCCCCTATGTGGTTTTCGAGAGTGCCATTCTCTTCTCGGCGGGGCTGGAGCGGTCGGTCGATCGCACGGTGGCCGTGCTGGCTCCTGAAGCATTGCGCCTGGAGCGTACTTGTCGTCGTGACGGAGCCTATCCCGAGGCGGTGAAACGGCGTATGGTGGCCCAGATGGGGGATGACGAATTGGCGGCACGGGCCGATATTACGGTGGTGAACATCCTTGAGGAGGAGCTTCAAGAGAGTGCCGAACGATTGGATAAAATGTTTCGATATGAGGCTGCAAGAGCTTGATAAGGTGTTGATGAGGGGCCCGGTCCGCGTGATGGCGATTCTGAACGTGACGCCCGACTCCTTCTATGCCCGTAGCCGTACCTTTACCGAGGAGGAGATCGAGGTGCGTGTGCGGGAGTTGATCGCCGAAGGGGCCGACTGGGTCGATGTGGGGGGCTACTCCTCGCGTCCCGGGGCTGACGAGGTGTCCTTCGAGGAGGAGTTGGCCCGTTTGCAGCGAGCCCTGCGGGTGATTCGTCGCTTGGCTCCCGAGTGGGTGGTCTCGATCGACACTTTCCGTGCGGAGGTGGTGCGTCGCATCGTTGAGGAGTTTGGCGAGGTGGTGGTGAATGATATCTCGGCGGGGGAGTTGGATCCCGCGATGATCGATACGGTGGCGCAGCTGCAGCTCCCCTATATTGCAATGCATATGCGCGGCACGCCCCGGACAATGGCCAAACTTACCGACTACGATTCGGTCGTGGAGGAGGTGGTGGCCTATTTCCGCCATCGCGTGGAGGAGCTTCGCCGGCGCGGTATCCGACAACTGATTCTCGACCCGGGTTTCGGCTTTGCCAAGACCCCCGAACAGAACTATACCCTCCTGGGTGGATTGCACAAACTCTGTGCGTTGGGGCTTCCCGTTTTGTCGGCTCTTTCGCGTAAGTCAATGATTTATAAGATGCTGGATACCACTCCGGAGGAGGCTTTGAATGGCACGACGGCCCTTCATTGGGAATCCTTGCGACAGGGAGCCCGCCTGTTGCGCGTACACGATGTGCGTGAGGCGGTCGAGGTGTGCCGATTGTATGAAATTTTCCATTCAGCAACGCAATGATACAGGCAAAGAATATCCATAAACGCTTCGGACAGTTGGAGGTGTTGAAGGGGGTCTCGTTGGAGATCGCCCGCGGTGAGGTGGTCTCGATTGTGGGGGCCTCGGGAGCCGGTAAGACGACCTTGTTGCAGATCCTGGGGACCCTCTCGGCAGCCGATGAGGGGGAGGTGAAGATTGATGACGTGACGGTGAACGAGTTAGGCGACAAGGCCCTCTCGAAGTTTCGCAACCAGAAGATCGGTTTCGTCTTTCAGTTCCACCACCTCCTGCCCGAGTTCTCGGCCTTTGAGAACGTTACGTTGCCAGCTTTGATTGGCGGTGTTTCGCGCGAAGAGGCGGAGCGCAAGGCGACCGAACTGCTCGACCTGGTGGGGTTGAGTCATCGCCGCGACCACAAGCCGAGCCAGCTCTCGGGAGGTGAGCAGCAGCGTGTGGCTATTGCCCGTGCGCTGGTCAATTCGCCCGCCGTATTGCTGGCAGATGAGCCCTCGGGCAACCTTGATACCCAGAATCGGGATGAGATTCACCGTCTCTTCTTCGAGTTGCGCGACCGCCTGGGGCAGACCATTGTCATCGTCACCCACGACGAGGAGTTGGCAGCACGTGCCGACCGCCGCATCGTGATGCGTGACGGAGCCATTGTGGAGTAGGGGAGTGATGAGCAGCTTTCGATTCAAACAATTCACCGTTGAGCAGTCGCGCAGTGCGATGAAGGTAGGGACCGACGGCGTGTTGTTGGGGGCCTGGACTCCGCTGCATCCCGAGCCGAAGCGAATCCTTGATGTGGGGTGTGGTACGGGTGTGATTGCCCTGATGATGGCCCAGCGTACTTCGCAGACTACGATTACGGCCCTTGACATCGACCCGGACTGTGTGGCCGAGACGCGTGAGAATGCCGACCGTAGCCCTTGGGGGGAGCGTATTGAGACTCGCTGTGTGCCGGTGCAGGAGTTTGAGGCCGATCCCTTTGACCTGGTGGTGAGCAATCCGCCCTACTTTGTCGATTCGCTGCGTTCGCCCGATGCAGGCCGCACGACGGCCCGTCATACGGATTCGCTCCGTTTTGAGGAGTTGATCGAGGCCTCGTTGCGCCTGCTGAAACCTGCGGGTCGCCTGGCGGTGGTGCTCCCCGTTGAAGAGGGAGAACGTTTTCTGCGCCTCGCTTCGGAGTACCTCTGGCTGGAGCGTCGGCTGGAGGTACAGACCACCCCGCGTCGTCCCGTGAAGCGTCTTTTGATGCTCTTCTCGCGCCGCCAACCCGCCACGGGCCCCTTGGTGGAGCGGCTGGTGATCCAGTCGGGGCCCGAGGAGTTTACCCCCGAATACCGCACGCTGACCGGGGATTTCTACCTTAAATTTTGATTTTGCGTGAAAAAACGCTATATTTGTCTTTTAAGACTTTAATCTTCAAGCGATGAAACGAATTTCGATACTGGTGTTGCTGCTCCTGACCTTTATGGCAGCAAACTCTGAGGCCCAAAACCACATCGTAGCCCCGATTGGGGTGGTGGATGGGACTCTTCACTACCCCCATTCGACCCTGGTGGTGGACCTCACCCTTGCCGAAGAGCAGGTGGTGGCTGGTCCCTATGCCCGTTATGCCCTCAAGTTCCTCGGCCTGCGTGCCCCGCTCGCCGACAAGAAGAGCTATACCCTTCGCTCGGCCAACCTTGCACTGCAGGGGGATGCGGAGCTGACGGCTGCGGCCACCCCTGCGGAGGAGTCTGCCCTCCTCGACTACTCCCACTCATCGGAGGGCTTTCCGATGCTCACGGCCGATCGCACGGAACTGATCCAGCCCACGGCCGAGAGTGCTGCCCAGCAGGCCGCTTCGCGCATCTTTCAGCTGCGTCGCAGTCGTCTCGACCTGATTACGGGTGAGGCCGGAGAGCACGTCTTTGGTGAGGGACTGAAGGTGGCTCTGGAGGAGATTGACCGCCAGGAGCAGGCTCTCTTGGAGCTCTTCCTCGGCAAGCAGACCACCCGTTTGGTGACCCACCGTCTGGAAGTGGCCCCGAAGGGGGATATGCGTCAATATATCCTCTGCCGCTTCAGTGCAGCCGATGGCCTGCTCGATGCTACGGATCTCTCGGGTGATATTGTCCTCCTGGAGATTATCCCCGGGGAGCCCTATCCCGTGGAGGGAGTTTCGGCCAAGTCGAAGATTCGCTACCGTGTGGCAGCCCCTGCCCGTTGTGAGGTGAAGTGCCTGGGTGAACTGCTGGGAGGTCGTACGCTTCCTCTCTTTGAGTTTGGTCTTACTCTTCCTGTCGTACAGTAAGGTGGTGAAATTGGGAAATACAACTCGTATGGCGGCTCTGTTGGGCCGCCTACGTCGTGAAATGAATGGGGCTGTGGCCGAGGCGATGGCGCGAGGTGGAATCTCGGGTCTGTTGAACTATGGCGTGAGCATCCCCACCATCCGCTCGATTGTTGCCGAGGAGAGCTCCGATCACGACTTTGCCCGCTACCTCTATCGCCAGCAGGTGCGTGAGTTGCGGATTGCAGCTCTCTTGTTGGCCGATCCCGCACAACTTACGGCCGAGGAGGCCGAGGGGTGGCTGGAGGGGGCCGTAAGCTGGGAGTTGCGCGATCTGTTGGCTTGTCATCTCCTCTCGCTCTCGCACGAGGCGGAACTCTCGGAGCGACTCCTGATCTGGCTTAAGCAGGGGGATGAGTCGGCCTGCTACACCGCCATCCACACCCTGGCCCGCAATGGCAACCCCCTCACCGAGGAGTTCCAGCAGGGGGTTGTAGGGGCTCTTGACCGTTTTGCCGAGAGTGAGATGGTGGCCAATATGGTGGTGCGCCTCTTCTCGTTTCGATTTGCGGAGTTCCCTGCGTGCCGATTCCCCGATACCCGGGCCGGCCGCTATGTGGAGGAGGAGCTCAAGGCCCTCTACGGGGTGGAGTAGGCGACTCTCAACCGGGATAGGCGAAGTGGACCAACACCCTTGCCCATAAATAGAAATATCTGCCCAGGCGGGCAGATATTTTTTTATCCGTAGATCTCGACCCAGCTGCGTGTGGTCCCGCTGTAGGCAGCAAGCTGTTGCTCGACATATTCGATGGTGCGCTTGAGCCCCTCGGTGAGGGAGGTGGTGGGTCGCCACTTTAGCTCGTGGGTCGCAATCGAGAGGTCAGGTCGTCGAAAACGGGCATCGCCAAAACGGGAGGAGGTGTGGTTGATCTCTGAGCGACTTCCGGTGAGGTCGATGATCTTCTCGGCCAGCGAACGAATGGTGATCTCGCTGTCACTTCCCAGATCGACAGTGCGGGGAGCGGTGTCGGGGGAGCTCTCCATCAGGCGGATCAATCCCTCGACGATGTCTCCTACCCAGCAGAAGTTTCGCTGCTGCTCCCCGCTGCCGAAGATCGTGAGCGGGCGATTGCGCAAGGCGGCTGCCACCATCCGCATCACCACGCGGCGATCGCGCAGATCGCATCCCGAGCCGTAGGTGTTGAAGAGTCGGGCAATGCGGCAATCAACCCCAAATTCGAGAAAGTAGGCGCGGTGAATCATCTCGGCAGCACGACTTCCCTCGGTGGCAGCAGTCTGTTCGTTGCGTGTGTCGAACTCGGGTTGTGCGTGGGGGGCATAGACCTGTGCCGAGGAGGCATATAAGACACGGGCAAACTCCGTGCGGGCCGTCTCCAGGGTGTTGAAGGAGCCCAGTATATGGGTCTTGAGGGCCTCGGTGGGGAGTTGTCGGTCGTACCAAAGGCGAGCCGGAGAGGCGAGGTTATAGACCTCGTCGCAGTGGATGGTGAAAGGGGTGGCGATGTTGTGGCGTACGAAGTGAAAATTGCGGGCCTTCAGGTCACGCAGCAGGGGTGAGGAGGAGAGTTCGCGCACATCCACGCAATAGACCTCGTGCTCCGCCTCAACCAGACGACGGCACAGATGGGTGCCCACAAGGCCTACACCGCCCAGGATGACAATTCGCTTTTGCATAGCTTCCATTTTTGATTGGGAGCCTTGCAACAAGTTTGCCGCTTTGGGCCGAGTCGGGGGAGTTTATTCGCTCTCGGAGGAGAAGAGGGCGCGCGGAAGTTGGTCGATGCGATGGATTCGCACCACCTCAATACCCTTGGGGGCTTTGATACCCTTTCCGAGGAAGCCTGAAACGATGATGCGCTTGAAGCCCAGACGAGCCGCCTCGCTGATGCGCTGTTCGGTGCGGGGGGCGGGGCGCACCTCGCCCGAAAGACCGATCTCTCCCGCCATCGAGACCCCTTCGAGGATGGGTCGATCGTAGTAGGAAGAGATGACGGCTGCCACCACGGCCAGATCCAGTCCCGTGTCGGCAATCTTAAAGCCGCCGGCGAAGTTCAAAAAGACATCCTTCTGGAACATCTTCATCCCCACTCGCTTCTCCAGCACGGCCAGCAGCATATTCATACGGCGGGCATCGTAGCCCGTAGCCGAGCGTTGGGGGGTGCCGTAGGCGGCCGAGCTCACCAGGGCCTGCACCTCAATCAGATAGGGACGGATGCCATCTACCGAGGCTCCGACGGCGATGCCGCTCAAAGGCTCATCGTAGTGGGACATCAGGATCTCCGAGGGGTTCTCCACCTCCCGAAGTCCGGCGTCGTGCATCTCAAAGACGCCGATCTCAAAAGTGGCACCAAAGCGATTCTTGATGCCGCGCAGGATGCGGTAACAGTGGTTGTTGTCACCTTCGAACTGCAACACCACATCGACGATGTGCTCCAGAATCTTGGGGCCGGCAATGGCTCCGTCTTTGGTGATGTGGCCGATGATGAAGATCGAGGTGCCGAGCGTCTTGGCTACCTTCAGCAGTGTGGCGGCACACTCGCGGATCTGCGAGACGCTTCCAGCCGAGGAGTCCAGCAGTTCGGTATAGATGGTCTGGATCGAATCGATGACCACCACGTCGGGTTGCTGTTGGCGAATCTGCGAAGTGATATTTTCCAAAAGCGTTTCGGTGTAGATCAGACACTCTTCGTTACCGATACCGAGGCGATCGGCGCGCATTTTGATCTGCTCGGCCGACTCCTCACCCGAAACATAGAGGGTCTTCAATCCATTGGCAGCCAGGGCAATCTGCAACGAGAGGGTCGATTTGCCGATACCGGGCTCACCGCCCAGCAAAATGAGCGATCCGGGAACCAGACCTCCACCCAGCACCCGGTTTACCTCGCGGTTTCCGGTGTCGATGCGGTGCAGTTCCCGCTTCTCGATGTCGCGTACGCGCTCGGGTGCCGAGGCAGGAAGGCCTCCGGCCAGTGCCGCACTCACCGAGGAGCTCTCTTTGGCGATGATCTCCTCCGTAAAGCTGTTCCACTCGCCACACGAGGGGCAGCGACCCAGCCATTTGGGGGCTTCAAAGCCGCAACTCTTGCAGAAATAGGCCTTCTTTACCTTTGCCATAGCGCAATTTTTTGTGGAATTACTTGATTAAGAAACGGTAGATGTCGTTGCCGTTGGCATAGAGCAGCAGAGCAAAGAGAATGGCCAGACCGATATATTGGGCGATCTCCAGCACCCGCTCGCTCACCTTGCGACCCGTCAGCATCTCCCACAGCGTGAAGAGGGCGTGGCCACCATCCAAACCCGGAATCGGGAGGATGTTCATCACGGCGAGGATGATCGAGAGGAAGGCGCACTTGAGCCAGAAGTCGTGCCAATTCCACTCCGAAGAGAAGATACTGCCAATGGCGATGAAGCCACCCAGCTCCTTATACATCTCGCTCTTGGGTTGTACGATGAGCTTCAGTTGCTCCCAGTAGGAGCTGATCACACGGCCACAGCGATTGATGCCGGCGGGAATCGACTCCCAGAGGGTGTAGTGCTTGGTGCGGATCTTGATGGGTTCCATCATTACGCCAATGCGGCCCGTCGTATCGACCGGCAGGCGCAACTGCAAAGCCTCCTCCTGACGCAGAACACCGAGGGTGACGGTGTCACCCTTCATCTCCTGCAGCAGGGCGGTGATCCGCTGGGCATCCTCCATCGGCTCCTCATTGACGCTCACCACACGGTCACCACGTTGGAGACCCGCTGCCAGGGCCGATTCGTAGCCTACGCTGTCCACCACGAAGGGGAGGATGGGAACCAGAAGCGAGCCCAGCTGCTCCGACTTGCGCAGTTTGATAAGTTGCTCCATCGGGATGGTGAACTCCTCCACAGCCCCCTTGCGCTCCACCTCTACACGGCGGTCATCGCCCGTGATCAGGAGCATTGAGGTAATGGAGCCGATATTGTCGATCTCCTCCCCGTCGATCGAAAGGATGCGGTCGCCATCCTCGAAGCCGAGGGCCTTGCCCTCCTCCGAGAAGGTGTATCCCAGGGTCATATCCTGGTTTGAGATGTAGCTCTCGCCCCAGGTGTAGCAAACAGCCGAGTAGATCACCAGGGCCAGCAGTACATTCATCACCACACCGGCAATCATCACCAGAAAACGCTGCCAGGCGGGTTTCGAACGGAACTCCCAGGGCTGTACAGGCTGCTTCATCTGCTCGGTATCCATCGACTCATCGATCATACCGGCAATCTTCACATAGCCACCCAAGGGGAGCCAGCCCAGGCCGTACTCGGTCTCGCCGCGCTTGAATTTGAAGAGCGAGAACCAGGGGTCGAAGAAGATGTAGAACTTCTCGACACGGATCTTGAAGATGCGGGCCATGATGTAGTGGCCAAATTCGTGGAGGCCCACCAGGATGGTGAACGAGAGAAAGAGTTGGGCGATTTTAATCAGAATATCCATAGATTGTCTCTTTTTTACTTACAAATTCAGGTACTCACAGGCCAGACGACGCGACTCCTCATTCAGGAGGGCATACTCCTCGAGGGTGGGGTGGGCGATGAAGGTGGCCCGATCAAGGGCGTGGCGGATGGAGCCCACGATGTCGGTGTAGCGGCAACGATGGCCGAGGAAGGCGGCAACGGCTACCTCGTTAGCACCATTCATCGTACAGGCGGCCGAGCCTCCGCGGCGCAGGCACTCATAGGAGATGTCGAGGGCGGGGTACTTCTCGCGATCTACCTCGTGGAAGGTGAGTGTCGGATGCTCCAGGAAGGAGAATCGCTCCATCGGACGGTTGGCACGGTCGGGGAACATCATTGCCAGGCTGATAGGCATATGCATATCGGGGGTGCCGAGTTGTGCCTTGATGGCACCATCTTCGAACTCAACCATCGAGTGGATGATCGATTGGGGGTGGATCAACACCTCGATCTTCTCGGGGGAGATGCCGAAGAGCCAGTAGGCCTCGATCACCTCAAAACCCTTGTTGACCAGCGTCGAGGAGTCGATCGTGATCTTGGCTCCCATCGACCATTGAGGGTGCCGAAGGGCCTGTTCGGGGGTTACGTGGATCAACTCCTCGCGGGGCAGATCGCGCAGGGCTCCGCCTGAACAGGTGATCAAGAGCTTGCGGATGGGGGAGTGCTCTCCCATCAAGCACTGGAAGATGGCCGAGTGTTCGGAGTCAATCGGCAGAATCGGGGCCTGCTTCTCCCGGCTCAGACGCATTACATAGTCACCACCGACCACCAACGACTCCTTGTTGGCCAGGGCCAGGCGTTTGCCCGCCTCAAGGGCTGCCACCGTGGGGTGCAGACCGGCATAACCCACCAGAGCATTGACCACCAGATCGACTCCGCCCGAGGCGGCACATTGGCTGACGGCCTCCTCGCCGGCATAGACTTTGGTGTCGGTCGAGGCGAGGGCCTCCTTGAGCGAAGCGTAGTGTCGCTCGTCGGCGATAACCACCGTGTCGGCGTCAAATTCGCGGGCCTGTTCGGCCAGACGCTCCCAGCGGCTGTGGGCCGTGAGAGTCACCAACTCGAAGCGGTCGGGGTTCTCACGGATGATATCAAGGGTCTGCTCACCGATCGAACCGGTGGAGCCCAAAAGTGCAACACGCAATCTCATAGTCCGAATCGCTTAGAAGATGATGTAGGCTTCGGGATCGACCGCCTTGCCGTCGCTCCAAAGCTCGAATTCAAAGGGGGTGGACTCTTCGCGCTGGTTGGTGGAGGTGACACCGATCAGCTCTCCGGCTCGTACCCGCTGACCTGCAACGACATTCGAGCGCGAGAGGTGACGATAGAGCGAAAGGAGGTTGTTGTTGTGCTGAATGGTGATCAGGTGACCCGTCTCGGGGCTCCAAAGCGAGAGCACGACCGTTCCGCCCTCCACGGCGGCCACTTCGGCCTCTGCCTCGGTGGCCATCTTGACACCCAGCTGCTGCAACTTGGCATCGAAGTGCTGGGTGATGATTCCCTCCACAGGGGTCAGCATCTCGACTGCCTCACGTACCGAACGGCGTGACGAGGGGCTTCCGCCGAGGCTGTAGGGGCCGTCGCCCTCCATCTGGGCACGCAGGGCCGAGTCTGCGGCGTTGGGTACCACCAGGCTCTTGTCAAGCAGCGAGTCACTCTCGATGCGGCTGCGAACCACGGGGGAGCGACCGTCGAGTACCAGGGCGATATTCTCGTTGTAGGTGAGCATATCCTTCATTACGCGCTCCATCGAGTCCAGACGCATAATGTTGCTCACCAGACTCTCGTGCGAGCGGTTGGCCTCGGTACGATAGCCGGGCAGGAACTCCAAAACGGGGGTGTAGGCCACCAGAATCAGGATTACGATGAAGAGCACCAGCACCAGGGCCCAGAAGGCCGAGAAGATGCCGAAAGGAGATAGGTGCATATAGCCCTCTTCGTGGCCGTCGGCAGCATCCTGGAGGCTCAAGCGGCGTTTGCGAACCGCCTCGCGCCACCATCGAACTATTTTCTCTGAAAATTTCATAATCTAACAAATCTAACCCGCAAATTTAATAAAAAGTGTGCAGGCAGCCAAACTTATTTTCCCGATGGGTGGAAAAGAGCGGAAATATTTGGTATTTTTTCCCTTTATGGTTACCTTTGAATGATCTAAAATCGAAATTCTAAAATAAGAGCAATATGGTAAAACCTACTTTGTTGGTATTGGCTGCGGGTATGGGCTCGCGCTATGGTTCGCTCAAGCAGATGGATGGCGTAGGCCCCAACCGCGAGGCGATCATCGACTATTCGATCTACGATGCCATCCGTGCCGGCTTTGGCAAGGTGGTCTTTGTGATTCGTCACAGCTTTGGCGAGGAGTTTCGCGAGGTCTTCAACGAGGAGCGTTTTGGCGGCAAAATCCGGGTGGAGTATGTCTATCAGGAGCTCGACTGCCTGCCCGAGGGCTTCTCGGTTCCCGAGGGACGAGAGAAACCCTGGGGTACCAACCACGCCGTGATGATGGCGGCACCGGTGATTCGGGAGCCCTTTGCTGTCATCAATGCCGACGACTTCTATGGGGCCGATGCCTTCCGTGTGATCAGCGAATACCTCTCGACCTTGGAGGGGAAGGAGGGAAGCTACTGTATGGTGGCCTACAACCTCTCGAAAACCCTTTCGGAACACGGGACCGTCTCGCGCGGCGTCTGCTCGGTGAGCCCCGAGGGTGAGCTGCAGGGGATGGTCGAGCGCACCAAGATCGAGCGAATGGCCGATGGCCGCATCCTCTTCCACGATGAGGGTGCCGATGAGGAACTGGAGGAGAATACGCCCGTCTCGATGAACCTCTTCGGCTTTACGCCCGACTACTTTGCCCACTCGGAGGCCTACTTCCGTGAGTTCTTGACCGAGCGGGGAGGCGAACTCAAGTCGGAATTTTTCATTCCCTTGATGGTCAATAAGTTGATTTCGGATAAAACAGCTACGATGCGCGTTCTTCGCTCCTCGGCCCAGTGGTACGGAGTTACCTACCAGGCAGACCGAGAGCCCTTGCGAAAGAAACTGATCGAGATGCAGCAGAACGGGACCTATCCCGAGAAGCTGTGGCGGTAATCCTTTCATCTGTAGGAATGAAGGCCAAATACCAGACTGGTATTTGGCCTTCATTATATAATGTTAGGAGTGTTTCAGCTTACATTACAAAACTGAACCCCAATTTGGCATTGATACCATTAAAGATGGGGTTTGAAAACTTTGCGAGATCCCCACGTCATATCCCAATTTGTATCCTACGTGAATATCAAAATAGGAGTTCTTTCCCATACGAACCTGGTATCCAATATGGGGCGTAACAAAAACGCGGACAAATTTTCCATATCCGCCTCTGAGGTCTTGGACTGCCTATACAGTGAGATAATAGAAAATGCCCGCGCTGATAAACAGCACGAACATCAACTCTATTCCTGACCGTATCCGAAAGTGTCCAAGTTCCAGAGACCGGAAAAAGCCGGATGCGCTTTTGTATGTGGTTTGCCGGCACTTTTCGTGTGTTGGCGGCAATTGTTATCGTCGTACGATAGAGCTGTGGATCAGTTATCTTAACATAGGCACTTCATAATTTATGAGTGAATCATAGACAGATTTGCAAAAAAATATTGAGATTATCAATTTTTGGGAATCAATATTTACCTTTCCAGAGCTCCTGGATGCGTTGGGCGATTTTAGCCTCGGTGGGGTTTTGTGGGTCGGGTTCGTAGAAACGGGTACCGGCAAGGCCCTCGGGCAGAAACTCCAACTCGGCGAAGTGGCCGGCGTAGTCGTGGGCATACTTATATCCCTTGCCGTAGCCCTCGCGCTCCATCAGACGGGTGGGGGCGTTTCGCAGGTGGAGAGGCACGGGGCGGTTGGTGGTGTCGTGCTCAACGAGTTGCAGGGCACGGTTGATGGCCATATAGGCAGAGTTGCTTTTGGGCGAGGTTGCCAGGTAGATGGTGGTCTCGGCCAGCGTGATGCGGGCCTCGGGCATTCCGATCTTGTGTACCGTGTCGAAGCAGGCATTGGCCAGCAGCAGGGCATTGGGGTTGGCCAGACCGATATCCTCCGAGGCGAGAATCACCAGTCGTCGGGCGATGAAACGGGGCTCCTCGCCTCCGGCCAGCATACGGGCCAGGTAGTAGATGGCGGCGTTGGGGTCGCTGCCGCGCACCGACTTGATGAAGGCCGAGATGACATCGTAGTGCTGTTCTCCACTCTTGTCGTAGAGGGCGATGTTCTGTTGCAGACACTCGGTGACGTTGTTATCGGTGATGGTGATCTTGCCGGTTGTGGCCCCGGCGATGATGTCAAGGATGTTGAGCAACTTGCGGGCATCGCCTCCCGAGAAGGTAAAGAGAGCCTCGGTCTCCCTGACCTCCACCTCCCGCTCTTTCAGTCCCCCCTCGGCCGAGAGGGCTCGGTCGAGCAACTGCTGGAGCTCCTTGTCGTTCATCGACTTGAGTACATAGACCTGGCAGCGGCTCAAGAGGGGCGAGATCACCTCGAAGGAGGGGTTCTCGGTCGTGGCACCGATCAGCGTTACCACACCTTGCTCGACGGCACCCAGCAGCGAATCCTGTTGACTCTTGTTGAAGCGGTGGATCTCGTCGATGAAGAGGAAGGGGGGACGGGTGTTGAAGAAGTGTTGCCGCTTGGCCTGCTCGATTACCTCACGCACCTCCTTGACGCCGGCCGTGACGGCCGAGAGGGTGAACATCGAACGTTCGAGCTGTGCGGCCACCAGCTTGGCCAGCGAGGTCTTGCCCACGCCCGGAGGGCCCCAAAGAATGAACGAGGGGACATTACCCGTCTCCAGGAATTTGCGGAAGACACCATTTGGGCCGACCAGGTGTTGCTGGCCGATATATTCGTCAAGCGAGCGAGGTCGCAATCTTTCGGCAAGGGGTGCTGACATAGTGGGTTGCTTTTACGGAGTAAAGATAGTGAAAAATTGCCGTTTGTGCAACTATTCGCCGAAGGCATCCAGGGCGTGGGTGGGTTGGCCGTTGGCAAAGGCTCCGAGGGTGTAGCCCCCGTTGTAGCCGGCCGGAGCTTCGGGCTCCCAGTAGAAGAGACCCTCACAGCAACCCGTCGCCTCCGCCTCGTGGAGCATATGGCCCAGGAAGGCATAGCACCCCTCAGCATCGTCCCAGGGCATTCCGACCTCACAAATCACCGACCTCTTGCCGAATCGTTTGTGGAGGTCGCGAATATTGTTTAGGCACCCTTCGGCCATCGTCTGCCAGGCAGGGGCGGGGTAGAGCGACATTCCGATCAGGTCGTAGCGGCCCCCCTCGCGCTCCAATTCCCCCAGGAGCCAGTGGTAGAGTGATGCATCGTGCCCATTGGGGAGATGGACCACCACCTTGGCGGCGGGGTAGATCGCCCTGGCAGCCTCAACTCCTGCGTTGTGGAGGGTGGCATAGCCCTGCGGGTTGAGGTCGCATTGACCCAGCGGCCAAAGCATTCCGTTGGAGGTCTCGTTGCCGATCTGGATCCACTCCACCTCGATGCCTCGCTCTTTGAGGGCCTGCAACACCTCGCGGGTGTGGGCTTTGAGCCGAGATGCGGTCTCGGTGAGGCTGCACCCCTGCCAAGAGTGGGGCGGGGTCTGCTTGCCGGGATCTGCCCACGAGTCGCTGTAGTGAAAGTCGATCATCAGTCGCATCCCCAGGCGATGGGCCCGCAGGGCCTTCTCGACGACATCCTCCTTGCCGCACCAGCCCCCTTCGGGATCGACCCAGACACGCAGGCGGATGGCATCCATCCCCAGCTCCTGCATCAGAGCAGTACACTCTCTCTGTTCGCCCGCCGCATTGCGGAGGGTATGGCCCTCGGCCTCCAGTTGGGTGCACCAGCTGATGTCGGCACCGCGAGCAAAGCCCCTTTCGGGTCGGGGTGAGGGTTGGGGTGAGGACTGTTCGGGCGTGGCGGAGGGGGCGCAGGCCGTCAGCAGCAGCGTGAAAAGCAGCAACAAGCGTATCATAACCAAACGAGTGTTAGCGGGAACCGAGGTAGAGGAAGATCATACCTATTAATATAAAGAGCAGGTCGAGGGCCTTCGAGCGGAGGTTCTTCTCGTGGAAGAGCAGGGCTCCGCAGGCAAAGGAGACCACCACCGACGAGCGACGTACCATCGAGACCACCGAGATCATCGCCTCCGCCTCGCTCAAAGCCGAGAAGTAGGCAAAGTCGGCCAATGAGAGCAGAATCGAGATCAGCGGAATGGCCCACTTCCAGTGGAAGGGGGTAGTTTGGCGACGGTGGGGCCACCAGATCAGGGCGCAGATCCCCGTCATCAGTACCAATTGGTAGAGGTTGTACCAGCTCTGGACAAAGAGAGGGTTGAGCTGTTGCATAATGAAACGGTCGTAGAGACCGCTCACTGCTCCCATCAGTGCCGAGCCGGCGATGAGCCAGATCCAGCGGTTGTGGACGAAATCGACCCCTTCGCGCTTTGAGGAGCGGCTCAAGAGCAGCAACGAGAGGAGGGCCAGCACCACACCGATCCATTGGTAGGCGTTGAGACGTTCTCCGAAGAGAAGCATTGCGCCCAGCAGCACCAGCACGGGGCGGGTGGCATTGATGGGGCCTACGATGGTCAGGGGGAGGTGTTTGAGGCCGAAGTAACCCAGCAACCACGACGTAAGAACGATGATCGCCTTGATCACCACCTGGAGGTGAGCCTCCCAGTTGCCGCGCACCGAGGCGAGTATTGTCCCCTCAAAGCAGTCGCTACCCAGCTCGGCAGCGAGGAGCATCGGCAGAAAGATCAGGGTCGAGAAGAGGGTGTTGAGCCAGAGTACGGGGAGCACGGCGTTTTCGTGCAGGGCCCGTTTCTTGGCCACATCATAGAGACCCAGCAGAGCTGCCGAGAGGAAGGCCAGCGACAACCACATAGCCTATCCGATGAGGAGTTGGAGGATGACGAAACCGGCCAGCGTGAGCGAGGCGATGCCGTTCAGGGTCTGAAAGGCAATGCCGATGTTACGTTGGCGAGTCGGGGTGACCAGCAGGTGTTGCAGTACCAGGCAGAGCGAGAAGAGGATACAACCCGTCCAGAGGAGCCACCCCGCGGGACAGTAGGAGGCAAACCACCAGAGGGCAGCGAAACTTACGACGTGGAGCAGGGCACTGATCACCAGCGAGGTGCGGGCCGAGAAACGGGCCGGGATGGAGTGAAGTCCCTCCTGGCGGTCGAAGTCGGCATCCTGCAGGGCGTAGATGATGTCGAAGCCGCCGCACCAACTCATCACCAGCAGTGAGAGGATCATTGCCGGCAGATCGAGGCGGCCTGTGACGGCGATGTAGGCTCCGGCGGGGGCAATACCGAGTGAGAGCCCCAGTACCAGGTGGGCTAGCGAGGTGAAGCGTTTGCAGTAGCTGTAGAGGATCACCACCCCGAGGGCGACGGGCGAGAGCCACGCCGTGAGCGGATTGATCGTCAGACAGAGGGCCACGAAGAGGAGGGCATTGACGATAACAAAGGTGAGGGCCTCGCGGGGGGTAATGCGGCCTGCGGGGATGTCGCGCCCGGCTGTGCGGGGGTTGCGGGCATCGATCTCGCGGTCGGCCCAGCGGTTGAAGCCCATCGCCACGTTGCGGGCAAAGACCATACACCCCACCACCTGTGCCAGAAGCAGCCAGAGGCTTTTGTCGGGGTCGTACCAGGGACTCTTTACGGCAAAGACGAAGGCCATCAGCGCAAAGGGAAGGGCGAAGATGGTGTGGCGGAAGAGCACCAGCGAAAAGTATTTGTCAAGTGTTGCCATAGCGGAATTCGGGTAAAAATGAAGGGGCCGAAGCGGGCCCCTTCTCGGTTTAAGCTCCTTTTTTAGGCGAGCAACTTACGCAGTGCCTCCAGGTTGGCCTCGCTGTCACTCTTCTTACCCTCGGGGGTGTAGAGCTGATCAAGACGGTTGCGGTAACGCTCCTCAACCTTCGAGCGCACCACCTTCATCGTACTATTCACCAGACCATTTTGCTCAGTGAAGGGCTCATCGACGATGGCAATGGCCGAGGGCAACCAACGGTCGGGGAACTCGCCACCGGCCGAGATGCGGAAGGTGTCGATCGAGGCCTGGATCGCCTTGGCAGCGGCACGCAGTTGCTCCTCGTCGGTCGGATCGGGGCAGAGAGCTTTGACCCCCTCCTTGTTGGGAACCACGATGGCCGTGGTGTAGGGACTCTGGTTGTTGTAGATGTCGATCTGGGCAATCAGGGGCGAGGTGACAATTGCCTCCTCCATTCCCTCGGGGCTGTACTTCTCACCGTCGGCCGAGATCAGCAGGCTCTTGAAGCGACCCAGCACATAGAGGAAGTTATCCTTGCTCATATAGCCCATATCGCCCGTGTAGAGCCAGCCGTCGCGTACGGTGTCGGCCGTGGCGGCAGGATTCTTCCAATAGCCGGCCATTACATTCTCACCCTTGATGACGATCTCGCCCTTCTCACCGGTGGGCAGCTCACGACCCTCGTCGTCGAGGATGCGGATCTCGAGGGGCTGCACCAGCATACCCGACGATCCGAAACGATGCTCCTTGGGGCGGTTGGCATTGGTCGAGATGACGGGCGTGGCCTCCGAAAGACCGTAGCCCTGGAACATCGGGATACCGATGGCGTAGAAGAATCGCTGCAGCTCGCTGTCGAGCAGGGCTCCACCTCCCACGAAGAACTGCAACGAGCCACCAAAGGCCTCGCGCACCTTCGAGTAGAGAAGTTTGTCGAAGAGCATCACGGCGGGCTTCAGCAGGCAACGCCACCCCTTCCCCTTCGAGTAGCCGTCGGCCTGGTAGGCGTAGGAGGTCTTCAGGGCGAGGCGGAAGAGTTTATCGACACCCTTCTGGTGGATCGAACTCTCGATCGACTTGCGGAAATTCTTGGCCAGGGCAGGTACCGAGAGGAGGAAGTGAGGCTTCACCTCACGGATGTTCAAGGGGATATTCTTGAGCGTCTCCATCGGGGTACGGCCCACCTGGGTCGTGGCTACCGAGGCTCCGCATTCGATCATAATATAGAAGCCCACAACGTGTGCAAAGCAGTGGTCGAGGGGCAGGATGATGAGCGTACGCCAGTCGGAGGGGATCGACATACGGGTCAGCGACTGCTCGACATTGGCCGTGTAGTTGCGGTGGGTGAGGATGACACCTTTGGGGTCGGCCGTCGTGCCGGAGGTGTAGGTGATGGTGGCGTAGTCGTCGTTCTGGATGGCGCGACCGATGGCCAGGAACTCCTCGCGGTGCTCCTTGAGGTACTCCTCGCCGAGTTGCTCGACCTGCGAAAGGGTCATCTCGCCGGCCTGCAGCTCAACCTCATCGAAGATGATCACCTGCTCCACCTGGGGGAGCTTCTCGCGGATGCGGCGAATCTTCGGAAGCTGCTGCTGCGAGACGAAGATCATCTTCACGTCGGCGTGGGTGAGACGGAACAACAGATCGTAATCCTCCTCCAGCTTGATCGAGAGGGGTACACTGATGGCTCCGGCATAGAGCAGACCGAGCTCCGACATAATCCAGGCGTTGCGACCCTCAGAGAGGATCGAGATGCAATCTTTGGGCTGAATGCCGAGCTTCACCAGACCGGCACCGATCTTCAGCACCTCGTCGTGCGTCTGCTGATAGGTGGTAGGCTCAAATTCAGTGGTGCGTTTCTCCAAGAGGAAGGTCTTGGAGCCATACTTCTGTACAGACCCCTCAAAGAGGTCGATAAGTGTCTTTTTCATCTATCTGACGTTAAGGGTTAATCGTTCCTAAGGTTGTTAGTCCATCTTCAGCACGGCGAGGAAGGCCGATTGGGGTACCTGTACCGATCCGATCTGACGCATACGCTTCTTACCGGCCTTCTGCTTCTCCAGCAGTTTGCGCTTACGCGAGATGTCACCACCATAACACTTGGCCGTTACATCCTTGCGTACCGCCTTGACCGTCTCGCGGGCAATGATCTTGGCACCGATGGCGGCCTGAATGGCAATGTCGAACTGCTGGCGCGGGATCAGCTCCTTGAGCTTCTCGCACATCTTGCGACCAAAGTCATAGGCGTGGTCGGCATAGATCAGCGACGAGAGGGCATCCACCGGCTCACCGTTGAGCAGAATATCGAGTTTGGCCAGCTTCGAGGGCTGGTAGCCCGTGCGGTGGTAGTCAAACGAGGCGTAACCCTTCGAGATTGACTTGAGTTTGTCGTAGAAGTCGAAGACGATCTCCGAGAGGGGCATCTCGAAGTTGATCTCCACTCGATCCTGCGTGATGAAATTCTGATTCTTCATCACACCGCGCTTGTCGATGCAGAGCTTGATGACGTTGCCCAGGAAGTCGGTGCGGGTAATCACCTGGGCCAGGATATAGGGCTCCTCGATCTTGGCGACCTTCGTCACCTCGGGCAGTCCCGAGGGGTTGTGTACCTCCAGCACCTCGCCACTGGTGGTGGTGATGCGGTAGGAGACGTTGGGGACGGTGGTGATGACATCCATATCGAATTCGCGGTACAAACGCTCCTGGATGATCTCCATATGGAGCAGGCCGAGGAATCCGCAGCGGAAACCGAAGCCCAGGGCGAGCGACGACTCGGGTTCGAAGGTGAGCGAAGCGTCGTTGAGCTGCAACTTCTCGAGCGAAGCACGCAGATCCTCGTATTGGTCGGCCTCCACAGGGTAGACACCCGCAAAGACCATCGGCTTGACATCCTCGAAGCCGGCAATGGCCCCCTGGGCGGGGCGATCGACGGCGGTGATGGTGTCACCCACCTTCACATCGGCCGAGTTCTTGATGCCCGAGCAGATGTAGCCCACGTCACCTGCTTTGATCTCCCCCTTGGGCTGCATCTTGAGCTTCAGCACGCCGATTTCGTCGGCGTCGTACTCCGAACCGGTGTTGATGAACTTGACGTGGTCACCCTTCTTGATCGAGCCGTTGAAGACGCGGAAGTAGGCGATGATGCCGCGGTAGGGGTTGAATACCGAGTCGAAGATCAGTGCCTGAAGGGGGGCGTTCTCATCCCCCTTGGGGGCGGGGACACGCTCCACGATGGCCTCCAAGATCTCCTCCACGCCGAGGCCCGTCTTACCCGAGGCCAGCAGAATATCCTCCTCCTTGCAGCCGATCAGGTCAATCACCTGATCCTTCACCTCGTCGATCATTGCCGATTCCATATCAATCTTGTTGAGGACGGGGATAATCTCAAGGTCGTTGCCGAGGGCGAGGTAGAGGTTAGAGATGGTCTGGGCCTGAATGCCCTGCGAAGCATCGACCACCAGGAGGGCACCCTCACAGGAGGCGATGGCACGCGACACCTCGTAGGAGAAGTCGACGTGTCCCGGGGTGTCAATCAGGTTGAGGGTGTATTTTTCACCGTCACGAGCCTGATACTCCATTTGGATGGCGTGGCTCTTGATGGTGATACCCTTCTCGCGCTCGAGGTCCATATCGTCCAGCACCTGCGACTGCATTTCACGCTGGTTGAGCGTGTTGGTCTTCTCCAAAAGGCGGTCGGCCAGCGTACTTTTGCCGTGGTCGATGTGGGCGATGATGCAGAAATTGCGAATCTTCTTCATTGAATCTATCTCGTATTATATATTTTTTACATAGGTATATAACCGCGCAAAGGTAGTGTAATAAATTCAAGATTCAAAATTCAAGATTCAAAAATTGATGGGAGCCGATGCGGCAGAATCCTCCAAAACACGAAATCCGAGGAGCAAAATTACCCGTTGAGATTGTCGAAAAAACGGCTGCAACAGCGTGAAAATCTCCGAAAAAAGCCCACTTTTGGACAATTTTGCGCCAAAAACAAAAAAAAGTCGCGAAAAAGTGATTTATTATAAAATCTTTTTCTAACTTTGCATTTGATAATAAAAAGTTTTATCACTCGATTCGCTCAAATTCCTCGATAAAAGGGGGGGGAGCGAAGGTGAGAAAATTTATTATCTTTGCAAACAGAACAAAGATCTATACAAACCTTTTTAAAACAAAACACGTATGAAAAAACTCTTTTATTTCTTTGCATTTGCCGCTCTGGCATTTGTAGGATGTAACAACGACGAGCCTACGCCCGAACCCGAGGTAAAGGCTTCGATCGAGGTGAAGACCGCTGCCGAGCAGCTCGTAGTTGCTCACGAGGGTGGCGAGGTAACCGTTGAGTTCTCGTCGGCTCTGGATTGGACCGCCGTGAACAAGGAGAACGTTTCGGGTGTTGAGCTCGATCCTCCCTACGGTGCTGCCGGTGAGAACAACGCCCTGAAGGTAACCGTTGGTGCCAACGATACCGAGGGTGAGCGTACCATCACCATCGACCTGAAGTCGGGTGACCTGGTAGTTCCCGTGGCCATCAAGCAGCTCTATGAGGAGCCCGCTCCCGAGCCCTACATCAACACCAACCTCTCGGAGACCCGCGAGTTCTGGTGCGCTCCCCAGGCTTCGACCGTAACCCTGGAGATTGATGCCAACGTAGAGTATACCGTAACCCTCAAGAACGAGGAGGCTGCCTGGATCACGATGAGCGACAACGGTGAGGGTGTTTACACCTTCACGCTGGAGGCTAACCCCAACCCCGGCTATCGTTCGGTTGTAGGTACCATCGCTTGCGAGCTTTATGACGAGCCCGTTGAGTTCTACATCTTCCAGAATGGTGTGGCTGCCCGTGCTTGGGTGAATGAGGTACGTGAGCTGGCCGGTTACAACGCCTCGCTCCCCTGCGACCTGGCTATCTATGGTGACTATCTGCTGGTTGCCAACGGTACCAACATCTTCGTTCTGAACGCTGCCGATGGTTCGCTCGCCAACACCGTGGCTCTGCCCGAGGGCGTAGTAGCCAACAGCATTGAGGTAGACGAGGGTGGCAACATCCTGCTCTGCTCGACCCCCGTTGAGTCGATCGTTACGATCTACACCACCAAGTCGATTGACGCTGCTCCCGCTGTACTGGCCAAGTTCCACACGGGTAACGCTTATGGTGGCGGTTATGGTAACATCCGCGTAGCCGGTAACATCGATACCAAGGCTATGGTATTCATCCACGTAGCCGGTTACTGGACTGAGTCTGGCAACACCACCGGTTTTGGTGTGGCTTATGAGGTAAACAATGGTGCCGTTGCTCTGGATGCCAACGGTTGGGCTCAGTTCACCTGGGTTGACCTCGGTTATGGTACCAACACGGTTACCCGCGGCTGTCTCTATCCCCTCGGTACCTCGCTGACCGATGGTGCCCTCTTCGTAGGTTATCCCGCACCCCTGGTTTACTGCGCTGACGCTTCGGTTCGTCCTTGCAGCTGGGCTGAGGTTAGCAACCTGGGCAGCTCGTTCTGGATGGAGAACTACGCTTGTATCGACACCGTAGAGGTAGGTGGTAAGAAGATCGCCGGTCTGGTGGCTTCGTGTCTGTTCGACTACGACCAGCCCGACCTCGTGCTGGTTGACATCACCGATCCCGCTGCTGCTGTGATGCTGGGTAACCCCTACACCTTCTACGATCCTACCACGGAGACCGACGACTACGCAGCTGCTTTCTTGGCTTCCGCTGAGAGCGCTGACGTGGTACTGGTTCCCGCTGATGGTGAGATCAAGGCTTATGTAGCCGATGGTATCTGGGGTGCTGTTGCTTGCGTAAGCTACGCCGTACTCTAATCCATTGCGATTCATACACACGGGCCGCATCCTTTCGAGGGTGCGGCCCTTTTTTTATTCAAAGCTCTAAATTGGGCGGAAGAATCGCTCTAAAAGGGGTGATCAACGAAGCGAAAAAACAATTTTGAATCTTGAATTTTGAATCTTGAATTTTGAATCTTGAATTTATTGCATTACCTTTGCGGCGTTGTTTTCGGAACGCAGCGAGTGCGAGGCCGAAAAGGATGTAAAACAGAGATAATAAAAACGTATGAAAGATTTCAAGAAAGACTCGACGTTAGCTCGATTCGGACGCGACCAGCGTCAGCGAACCACCACCAAAACCTCGGAGCGCGTTGAGCGTCGTCCGCGTGTGCAGCGAGAGGCTGCTGATTCGGACTACAATCGTGCCGCTGCACCCCGCAAGCGTGCCTCCTTCAATCCTCACTTCACCGAGGAGAATCGTCCCAACTTCGAAAAGCCCCAGCGCAACTACGGCGATCGTCAGAACGACCGCCCCGCCTATGGTGAGCGTTCGCAGCGCAGCGATCGACCCGCTTACGGCAACAAGAAGTATGGTGCCTTGAAGTTCGGCAACCGCTCGGAGGAGCGCACGGAGCGTGCCCCCTATGGCGACCGTCCCGCCTACGGGAACTCAAAATTCGGTGACAAGAAACGCACGGGTGGCTATCGCCGCGATGAGAAGCCCCGCACCTATCCCAAATACGATGCCTCGAAGCAGACGGGTGAGATGCGTCTCAACCGCTTTGTGGCCCAGTCGGGTATCTGCTCGCGCCGTGAGGCCGACGACTTCATTCTGGCCGGTCTGGTGACGGTCAATGGCCAGATTGTGACGGAGCTGGGTACGAAGGTGATGCCCGGTGATGAGGTGAAGTTCAATGACAGCCGTCTCCAGGGTGAGAAGCGTGTCTATCTGGTGCTCAACAAGCCCAAGGGCTATGTTACGTCGCTCGATGATCCCCACGCCGACAAGACGGTGATGGATCTCGTGAAGGGTGCCTGCACCGAGCGTATCTATCCCGTAGGCCGTCTCGACAAGAACTCGCTGGGTCTGTTGCTCTTTACCAACGACGGTGATCTGACCAAGCAGCTCACGCACCCCACTCACCAGAAGAAGAAGATCTACCAGGTGTCGCTCGACAAGCCCCTTACCCGTGCCCATATGGATCAGATTGCCGAGGGTATCGTGCTGGAGGATGGTGAGATTCACGCCGACGAGATCTCCTATGTCAAGGATAACAAAAAGGAGGTGGGTATCGAGATCCACTCGGGCCGCAACCGTATCGTGCGCCGTATCTTCGAGTATCTGGGCTACACCGTGCAGAAACTCGATCGCGTCTACTATGCCGGTCTGACGAAGAAGAATCTCAAGCGTGGTGATTGGCGATTCCTCTCCCGCGAGGAGGTGGAGCGTCTGAAGTCGGGACGCTACGAGTAGGCCCCTTTGACTTGTGCCGCGTAAACCCAAAAAGAGAGAAAAATGGCTGGATCGAATTTCGTAGATTACGTCAAGATATTTGCCCGTTCGGGCCACGGAGGTGCCGGATCGGCCCACTTCCGCAGAGAGAAGTTTGTTGCCTTTGGTGGCCCCGATGGCGGTGATGGAGGTAAGGGTGGCAGCATCATCCTCCAGGGCGACAGCCAATATTGGACGCTGATTCACCTCAAGTACCAGCGTCACCAGTTCGCCGAGGATGGCCAGAATGGCTCGGGTGCCCGCTCGACGGGCAAGGATGCCAAGGATATCATCATCCCCGTACCGCTGGGAACGGTGGCCCGCCGTGTGGTGGAGAACGAGGAGACGGGTGAGACGGAGCTGGTTCCGGTAGGTGAGGTGACCGAGCACGGTGAGCAACTGGTGCTCCTGCAGGGTGGTCGCGGAGGCCTCGGAAACTGGCACTTCCGCACCGCTACCAACCAGACCCCCCGCTATGCTCAGCCCGGTGAGGAGGGCGATGAGGGTGCCTTCATCCTTGAGCTGAAGGTGCTGGCCGATGTCGGTCTGGTGGGCTTCCCCAATGCGGGCAAGAGCACCCTGCTGTCGGTGGTCTCGGCTGCCAAGCCCAAGATTGCCAACTACGCCTTCACTACGCTGGAGCCCAACCTCGGTATTGTGGAGGTACGCGATGGCCGCTCCTTTGTAATGGCAGACATCCCCGGTATCATTGAGGGTGCCCACGAGGGGCGTGGCCTCGGTACGCGCTTCCTGCGCCACATCGAGCGCAACTCGGTACTCCTCTTTATGATCCCTGCCGACAGCGACGATATTCGCAAGGATTACGAGGTGCTGTTGGGTGAGTTGACGCAGTACAACCCCGAATTGCTGGACAAGGAGCGTCTGTTGGCCATCACCAAGTGCGATATGCTCGACGAGGAGCTGATGGAGCAGATGCGGGCCCACCTGCCCGAGGGTATTGAGTCGATCTTCATCTCCTCGGTGGCGGGTTTGAACATTCAGCGACTGAAGGATAAGCTCTGGGAGATTCTTCACATCTGATGACCGCTTGAACAGGCGTTTACCCCTTGAAACAGAAAAGGCCCGTCCTTCAGGACGGGCCTTTTGTTATGCCTTCTCGCGCTGTTATTTGAAGAATACGGGCGATACGGGCTTGTAGTTGTGTACGCGCTCGATTACGTCGGCAAAGATGTCGGCAACCGACAGCACGGTGAACTTGTGCAGATCCTTCTCGGGATTCAAAGGAATGGTATCGGTAGTGATCACCTCCTCCAGGGCACTGGCGTTGATACGCTCATAGGCCTTACCCGAGAGCACGGGGTGGGTGATGGCGGCACGCACACTCTTGGCACCACGAGTCATCAGCATATCGGCGGCCATACAGATCGTACCGGCGGTGTCGATCATATCGTCCACGATCACGATGTTGCGACCCTCGACATCACCAATGGCGGTCATATTGCCCACGACATTAGCCTTGGCGCGCTCCTTGTGCGAGATGATGATGGGAGCCTCCAGCAGCTTGGCGTAGGAGTTGGCACGCTTGGCACCGCCCATATCGGGCGAAGCGATCGAGAGGTCGGGAATGTTCAGACTACGCAGGTAGGGGATGAAGATACCGCTGGCATAGAGGGCATCCACGGGGATGTCGAAGAAACCCTGAATCTGGTCGGCGTGGAGATCCATTGTCATAATGCGATCTACACCGGCAGCCATCAGCATATTGGCCACCAACTTGGCACCGATGGGTACACGGGGGCAGTCCTTACGATCCTGACGGGCCCAACCGAAGTAGGGCATCACGGCAATCACCTGGTGAGCCGAAGCGCGGCGGGCTGCATCAACCATCATCAGCAGCTCCATCAGGTTATCCGTGGGCGGGAAGGTGGATTGTACGATAAAGACCGTGCAACCACGAATCGATTCGTTGAAGCGGGGCTGGAACTCGCCGTCGCTGAAACAGAGGACTTCCGAGTCCCCGAGCGTCGTGCCATAGCTGGCCACGATCTTCTCCGCCAAGTAGCGCGAGTTGCGACCTGCGAAGAACTTGATTTTATGAATTGCCATACTGAACTGTTTGGGAGTTTTCGCTTATTGGTAACAAAGGTAGTAAAAAGGGGCTATCTTGCCAAATTTTTTGCCATTCGTTTCTCAATCCTTTTTATTTTCCCGCATTTTGCCCGCTGCGGAGGCTCTATTGGGCCAGGCACGCATCAATGAAGTCGAGAATCTCGTCACGGCCCACCCCCTTCTCCGAAGAGCTGTAGAGCATCGGGGGTAACTCCTCCCACTGCTCCGCCAGGGTGCGGCGATACCGCTCCATACTCTTCTGCAACTGCGTCTTGGAGAGCTTGTCGGCCTTTGTGAAGATGATGCCGAAGGGGATGCCGTTCATCCCCAACATCTCGATAAAGCGTAGATCGATCTTCTGGGGCTCCAGACGCGAATCGACCAACACGAAGAGGTAGTGGAGTTTCTCGCACTTGAGGATGTAGTCGGTGATGAGCTTCGAGAACTCACCGACGGTTGATTTCGAGGCTCGGGCATAGCCGTAGCCGGGCAGATCGACCAGATACCAGCTGTCGTTGATCGCAAAGTGGTTGATCAGGCGCGTCTTGCCCGGTGTTCCCGATACTTTGGCCAATCCTCCGTGGGCTGTCAGCATATTGATCAGCGACGATTTGCCCACGTTGCTTCGCCCGATGAAGGCGATATCTTTGCGGTCGTCTTTGGGTACCTGGCTGATGGCTGAGGAGCTGCACTTGAATTCGGCTTTCTTGATCTGCATAGTACGTCGTTCGTTTCGGTTGAATGCTTCTTCAACCGGGGGTTAAAGGGCCCGATTAAAACAGGTGCCCTACATTATTGGAAAGAGTGGTATTACAATTAAAAGAGGGGTGTCCCACTCTCCGGTTCGGACACCCCTCGGGTTGAGTCGTTTTAGTCAGCCACCTCGTTCTTCTGTGACTGTCGTCGATTTACGCTGATGTAACGCTGGAGCACCTGCTGCAACATTCGGGGCTCGATGTTGCGGCGCAGTGTACCTCCCTGGGCAATGGAGATGCCTCCGGTCTCCTCCGAGACCACCACCACGATGGCATCGGAGATCTCGCTCAAGCCCAGAGCGGCTCGATGGCGCGTGCCATAATCCTTCGGCACATCGCTCTGCGTCACGGGAAGGATGCACTTGGCAGCCACCACGCGGTCGCCCTCAATGACGGCGGCACCGTCGTGCAGAGGGGCATTCTTAAAGAAGATGTTCTTCAGTAGCGAGGTCGAAACTCGTGCGTCGAGCAGAATGCCGCCCTCGGTGATGAGTTTCAGATCGCTCTGTTGGCTGATGACAATCAGGGCTCCGGTCTTGGTCTCGGCCATCTCGCGACAAGCCGTGACGATGGGTGCCACCTGGGGATCACTCTTGTCGTTCCCGATCGAGAAGATTCTCGAGATGAAGTTGAGCGACTTTTGGCGCATACCGATCATCTGGAGGAAACGACGAATCTCGGGCTGAAAGACGATGATCAGTGCAATGACACCCACGCTGATGATCTGTCCGAGAATCGAGCTCAAAAGCTCCATATTGAGGGCACGTACCACCACCCAGACAAAGTAGATGATGATGATGCCTGTCAGGATGTAGGGGGCGTTGGTCCCCTTGGTCGTGCGATAGATCCAATACATCACCGTCGCCACCAAAATGATGTCGAGCAGATCGATGAAAGTGAAAGGAACAAAGCCCATAAAGACCCCTGATTAACGAATTGATCGTGCGATGATTACTCCTTCGTCTCGCTCTTCTCCGAGGCGTAGAGACGGTTGGCAGCCTCAAGTACCAGCGGGGTGATGTTGAGCGTGGTGTCGGCATCGAGCAGGGCCGAAGCGTTGACTACCATCTTGTACTTCTTCTCGCCATTGACCTCCTGTACGGCACGCATAATCAGATCCTGGGCACGGTTCGAGAATACGAAGTTCTCCTCCTCGAGTTTGGCACCCTCGGTCTGTACGGTGTTCTCCAGGTTCACGGCACGCTTCTGGAGCTTCTCCTGCTCCTGCTGGGCGTTGAACGAGGTGATCAGCCCCTTCTGATACTTCTCCTGCAGCTGGTTCATCTCATACTGGAGGTTCTGCTGCTGCTTGGCCCACTTCTGCTGGGCAGCGGTGGTCTTCTCCTCCAGGGCCTTACCTTCGGAGAGGTAGATGTCGCTCTTGGCCAGTACCTCCTCTACGTGTACGTAGGCGATGTCACCGCCCTGGATCTCCTGGGCCTCGGTTGCGGCCTCGGTCGTCGTAGCCGCCTGGTTGTTGCAGGCAGCAAAGGCTGCGGCAACCATTACGCTGAAAAGAATCTTTTTCATTTTTCTATCTGTTTTTAGTTTTTGATTCGTTTGCAAGTGCGCCTTAAATTATTTGCACTTAATTTCACAAAGGTAAGAAAAATTTTTCATACCTTTGTTATCACACAATCAAAAAAAGAGCGATATGTACGAATATATAAAAGGTAAGGTGGCAGAAGCAGCTCCGACCTATGCCGTCATCGAGGCGGGTGGGGTAGGCTACTACCTCCAGATCTCGTTACAGACCTACTCCTCGATCGAACAGCTCCAGGAGGCCAAGCTCTATGT
This sequence comes from Alistipes sp., assembly GCA_045602705.1. Taxonomy (GTDB): domain Bacteria; phylum Bacteroidota; class Bacteroidia; order Bacteroidales; family Rikenellaceae; genus Alistipes. Next base: position 74,663 of record JAZSCB010000004.1, on the reverse strand, counting down.
TCACCACATTGTGCGCGAGGATGCCCAGCTGCTCTTTGGTTTCTTTACGCGTGGAGAACGGGAACTCTTCCGCCATCTGATCAGCGTCTCGGGTGTGGGTGGCAATACAGCCCGGATGATTCTCTCTACCTACTCGCCCCGCGAGTTGAAGAGCATCATCTCGACTGAGAATGCCGTATTGCTGAAGAATGTCAAGGGATTGGGCCTCAAGACGGCCCAGAAGATCATCGTGGAGTTGAGCGGCAAGCTCCTCACCTTAGGCCTTGACGAGGAGGGTGACCTGCAGCCCGAGTTGTTGGCTCCCCAGGCGGGCAACGCCGACTACGACGAGACGTTGGCAGCCCTGGTGATGCTCGGATTCCCCAAAGCAGGGGCCGAGAAGGTGGTCAAGACAATCTTCAAGGAGGATCCCTCGATTTCGGTCGAGGCGGCAGTACGCGCGGCTCTCAAGCGACTCTAATCCCTCGTTTGGCTCTCTTTGGGGGAAATCCCGTTTTTTTGTTGTGCAGAGTTGGAAAAAAGTAAGGATTGTATTACTTTTGTATAACGAAAGAAAAAAGAGAGATTGAAGATGACTGATTTCCTGTTCATAATGGTTGTCGTGGCGCTCTTGCTGATTGGAGCCGCCTACGGATTGCACTGCCTCAAGGAGCGGCGCAAGCGCGAATATGTTGATCCCAAGAATGAGTCGTTGTCGGACTACAAACGGCCCCGCCCCATCTTTTCGGGGGGAGGTTTCAACTCGAAGATGACGGCAGATGATTCCAAGCATCGTCGTCACCATCGCCGCCATCATCGCTCCGAGCAGAGTGCTTCGGTTGAAGAGTTCTGACGATGAAAAACAGAGAGGGGGAGTTTAGGGCTCCTCTTTTTTATTCTCTCCCTTTGCTCCTCAACAACAAAAGAGGCTGTCCTCGACGGGACAGCCTCTCTCTCTTCGGAGTTTGATCGGATTACTCCTCGGCGGGAACCTCTACTACCTCCTCGGCAGCGGGAACCTCGGCCTGGGGAATGGCGGCGGGAGCCTCCTGGGCCTGCTTCTCCAGCAGTACGTTGGCATCCTTTACCGCGTCGTTCGAGACGTGGCTCATTGAGCCGCTCATAGCCAGCGTAGCTACCAGGCTCAGCACCAGAATAGCGATAGCCATCGTCCAGGTGAACTTCTCCAGGAAGTTCGACGACTCACGAACACCCATCACCTGGTTGGCAGCACCGAAGTTGGCAGCCATACCGCTCTTGGGGCTCTGAACTAATACGGCGAGGATCAACAGAACGCTCGCAACCAGAATCAAACCGATACAAATAGAGTACAACATAGTGTATGAATTAATTTTAATTATTATTTGTTTCTAAACGCTCGATAATCTCGGCAAAGTAAACACTTTTTTCCGGAATTAGCAAACTTAATCGCCGATAAATTGCCAAAGCCTCCTCTTTTAGCCCCTGATTGAGGTAAACTTCGGCCAAATCCTCGCTCACCAAGTCCTCCTCCTCGCTCAAATCGGCCTCGGTGATGATCTCCGAGTCGGGTTCCCCCTCTTCGGCCACGATACGGAGCTCCTTCTCCTTAAGAAAGCGGTTGATCAGATCCTCCGACGAGAGATGCAGGATCGCCTCGCGGTCGATCTCGCTCGCTCGGCGACAACCGCGCTCGGCAGCCAGCAGCTGCCACCACCCCTCGGCCTCACCCGTTCGGGCAAACAACTCCATTCGGGCCGCCGTGAACCAGGGATAACGCTCCAAGAGTTCCTTCAGTCTCTCTGTTGTAAGGCTTTCCATTCCTCGGATTTTACCAGTTACCGGCCGTGGCCAGGAAGATGTCGGTGACAATCTGATCAACGATCTCGGGGATCAGCTCTCCCTCCACCTCGCTCAAAAGGCGCGAAGACTCATAGTCGGCATAGGCCGAGAAGGTCTTGTTGGGGAAGGACTCCGCCTCGTTGATGGCGTTGGTGAACTTCACTCGCACGGTGATGGTGAGTCGGTTGAGCTGGGCGTAGTCATCCGACGATACGGAGGCGGTGGAAGAGGTGTAGTTGGTGATCTCACCCTCGAAGGCGAAGTCGCCCCCTTCGTCCACCTGAATCAGACGGGTCTGACGCGTGAACTTATCGACCAGGGCATCGGTGAGCGTGGAGCTCAAAATTGGGGCCACCATCGGGGCGTTGTTGGGGAAATAGGCCACTGAGAAGGTGGTTGCCTCGGGGGGAATAGAGGCTCCCGAGAGGGAGTATCCCACCTGGTAGCCACACCCAATAAGAAGCGGCAACAGAAGCCACAGGGCCGCTTTTTTGATCATTTTTTTCATTTTTGTACTGTTCGTTTACCACTTAGAGGTTACTCCTCCTCGATGCCCAACTCTTTGATCTTTCGATAGAGAGTTCGCTCCGACATATAGAGTTCGGCAGCCGTCTCCTTGCGCCGGCCGTTGTTACGGCGCAGTGCCTCCTCAATCTGGCGGCGTTGCATCTCGGCCTTCGTCAGGGCTCGCGGACTCTCCTCGATCACCTCCTCACTCTCGGCATAGTCGGCTCGGTTGGGTGCCGAGGCGTTGCGGGGCAAGAGATGGACTACCTCCTGCGAGGGTGCCGGCTGCGGGGTGGTGGGGTGGTGGAGGGCCTCCTGCATCATTCGCTTCAGGTCGCTGATGTCGGCACGCATCTCAAAGAGGAGCTTGTAGAGCAGCTCTCGCTCGGTGGCAAAGCCCTCCTCGGTGCGGGTGTATCCCGTGCCGGGAGCCATCGGGGTTGCGGCACGCGGGGTGGGGAGGTAGCGACCCAGAATCTCGGCGGTGATGGTGCGAGCCTCCTCCACGGCCGAGATCTGCTCGGCCAGATTCTTCAGCTGGCGGATATTGCCGGGCCAGGGGTAGCTCTCCAGGCGATGACGCGCCCCCTCGTCGAGGGTGATGGCAGGCATTCGATACTGTGTGGCCACATCTGAGGCGAACTTGCGAAAGAGCAGGAAGATATCCTCTCGGCGTTCGCGGAGGGCCGGAACGGCAATGGGCACCGTGTTGAGTCGATAGTAGAGATCCTCGCGGAAGCGGCCCGAGGCGATCGCCTCCTGGAGGTTGATGTTGGTGGCAGCTACCACGCGGACGTTGGTCTTCTGTACCTTGGTGGAGCCCACTCGCAGGAACTCACCCGACTGCAACACGCGTAGCAGACGTACCTGGGTCGAGAGGGGCAATTCGGCCACCTCATCGAGGAAGATGGTGCCGCCGTCAGCCTCCTCGAAGTAACCCTTGCGGGAGTCGATGGCACCGGTGAAGGAGCCCTTTTCGTGTCCGAAAAGTTCCGAATCGATGGTACCCTCGGGAATGGCACCGCAGTTTACGGCGATGTATTTGTTGTGCTTGCGGGCCGAGAAGGCGTGGATCACCTGGGGGAAGAACTCCTTACCCACGCCGCTCTCGCCGGTGATGAGTACCGAGAGATCGGTGGTTGCCACGCGCACTGCCACCTCCAAGGCTCTGTTCAGAAGCTCGGAGTTGCCGATGATGCCGAATCGTTGTTTGATGGTCAAGAGATCTGTCATTTGCTCTGTCTTGAATGGTTGACTACTCCTGGGGTATTGCATTTGCCCCCTCGGAGTCGATCGTAAGGCTCATCTGCTCCAGATACTGCTGCTCGATACGCTCCTGTTTGCGATCCTTGATGTATCCATAGAGAATCGCACCCAGAGCAATCACCACGGCAGCGATGGCCAGAATGATGAATTTGTCGGGACGACGCGACGGTGCCGAATTTACATAGGTAAAGGCATCGGTCGTCTTTTGGGGTTTACCATAGCTCAAATTGCGAAGGGCAGGATCTCGGTGGGGTTGTGACGAGCTGCGTGGCTCGCGCGGATGCTCGCTCTCGAAACGCATCAGCGACTTGATGCGGCGACGCGTCAAGTCGGCCGAGTGCTCCTCCTCGTTCTCCCGGGTAACCTCGCTCGGAGCCTCCTGCTGTGGCACGGCCTTCGGCTCCGCGGGGGAGGGAACCTCCTCTGCCGGCTTGCTCTCCTCCTCCGGCTCCGGTTTTGCTACGGGCTGGGGGGTGGAAGTCGCTGCGTGCTCTTCGGGGGTGGCGGTGGGCAGATGACGGAATCGGATGTTGCCGTTGGAGTCGGCAGCAAAGACACCGAGCCCCTCGGCCTGAAAGACCGAGCCGCTCTCCACCGTGTGGCGCAGTTCAAAGATGAAACGGTCGATCGAACCCACGGCCTCCAACTCGCCGGCACCGTGGCGGCAGAGCAGTTCGCGCAGCACGCCGTCGTCGCGTTTGAGCATCTCCGAGAAGAGTATCTCTCCCCCTTCGCTCTTGCGGATGAAGGCACCCAGCTGGGGCACCACCAGGCGGCGGTGGGTGGCGAGGTGTTCGATGATCAGAGGTATAATGTTCATTTTCAAATGTATGAAGTTCATTTTCAAATAAAGTTCGTTTAAGCCTAATTCGGGGCTCAAATTTACGAAAATCTTGCGTAAAAACGAAAAAAGGGTGGCTGAAAACGAAAAAACGACGTCTAAAATGTATATTATGGCTCAAAGAGTTGGCATCTTAAAAAATATTTGCCAAATTTGCATCGTGGAAAAATAAAAAATCCGATCGAGCTACTTTGTTAAATTTTTTGCAAAGTAACGAAGATGGATTCTGAACATAACCCGAATTAAGCGTAGAAAAGAGCCGACTATGAAAAACAAGTACATCGACCTTATCGAACAGACGTTCGATTTTCCGCAGGATGAGTTTTCGGTAACCGACAACGAACTCAATCTGTACGATATTCCGCTTATGGAGATCATCAAGCAGTATGGTACTCCCCTGAAGGTGACCTATCTGCCCAAAATCTCGTCGCAGATCAACCGTGCCAAACGTATGTTCAATGTGGCAATGGCCAAGGTGGACTACAAAGGCTCCTACAACTACTGCTACTGTACCAAATCCAACCACTTCTCTTTCGTGTTGGAGGAGGCACTCAAGAACGATATCCATCTCGAGACCTCGTCGGCCTATGATATCCACATCATCAACGCTCTCTACGAGGGTGGTATCATCGATAAGGATCGCTACATCATCTGCAATGGCTTCAAACGTCCTCAGTATGTGGAGAATATCGCCCAACTCTTGAACGACGGCTTCGAGAATACGATTCCGGTGATTGACAACAAGGAGGAGATCGATCTCTTCGACGACACCATCACCAAGAAGTGCAAGGTGGGTATCCGCATCGCCTGTGAGGAGGAGCCCAAGTTCGACTTCTATACCTCGCGTCTGGGTATTCGTTACAACGACATCATCGACTTCTACAAGGCAAAGATCCAAAAGAGCAAGAAGTTCCAGCTCAAGATGCTCCACTTCTTCATCAACACCGGTATTAAAGATACCTCCTATTATTGGAACGAGTTGTCGAAGTGTTTGAATGTCTATTGCGAGTTGAAGAAGATTTGTCCCGAGCTCGACAGCCTCAATATTGGCGGCGGCTTCCCCATCAAGACTTCGCTCAACTTCGACTACGACTATGAGTATATGACCGAGGAGATCGTCTCGCAGATCAAGAACATCTGCCACCACAACGATGTCGATGAACCCAATATCTTCACCGAGTTTGGCTCCTTCACCGTAGGTGAGAGCGGTGCTTCGCTCTACTCGATCGTCAATCAGAAGCAGCAGAACGACCGTGAGAACTGGTATATGATCGACTCGTCGTTCATCACTACGCTGCCTGATACCTGGGGTATCAACCAGCGTTACATTATGCTGGCCATCAATAACTGGGACAAGGAGTATCAGCGCGTATTCCTCGGTGGCTTGACTTGCGACAGCGAGGATTACTACAATTCCGAGATTCACACCAATGCCATCTTCCTTCCCAAACTTGAGAAGGGCAATACCCAGTACATTGGCTTCTTCCACACGGGTGCCTATCAGGAGTCGCTCGGTGGTTTCGGTGGTATTCAGCACTGCCTGATTCCCGCCCCCAAGCACATCATTATCGACCGCGACAAGGATGATAACGAGTACTATACCCGTCTCTTTGCCAAGGAGCAGTCCTATCGTTCGATGATGCGAATCCTGGGTTATTAATCATATCGAGCGATCGGCAGCCACCTGCGGCCGCCGATTCCAAAAGAAGAACAAGGGGCTGCACCGAAGTACAGCCCCTTGTTGGTTTTATGGCCGAGAATTACGCTTGTCAACCTCGGTTTTGTCGACTACTCCCACTCGATGGTTGCCGAGGGTTTGGGCGACATATCGTAGCAGACACGGTTTACGTTCTTTACCTCCTTGAGGATGCGGTCGGTAATCTTCTGCAGGATGGGCCACTCGATAGGCTCGATGGTGGCGGTCATTGCATCCACCGTATTGACGGCGCGGATGATGACGGGCCAGTCGTAGGAGCGGGCATTGTCACGCACACCCACCGACTTGAAGTCGGGAACCACGGTGAAGTACTGCCAAACCTTCTTGTCGAGGCCGGCCAGCTTGAACTCTTCGCGCAGAATGGCATCCGATTCACGAACAGCCTCCAGACGGTCGCGCGTGATGGCACCCAGACAGCGTACACCCAGACCGGGGCCGGGGAAGGGCTGACGATAGACCATATCGTAGGGCAGACCCAGCTCCAGACCGCAGGCGCGTACCTCGTCCTTGAAAAGCTGACGCAGCGGCTCCACAAGCTCAAACTGCAGATCCTCGGGCAGACCACCCACATTGTGGTGCGACTTCACCATCTTGGCTGTCTTGGTGCCACTCTCCACGATGTCGGGATAGATGGTACCCTGGCCCAGGAAATCAATGCCGTCGAGCTTACGGGCCTCCTCCTCGAAGACGCGGATGAATTCGCCGCCAATGATTTTACGCTTCTGCTCGGGCTCCTCCACGCCCTCCAGCTTGCCCAGGAAACGCTCCGTGGCATCTACATAGATCAGGTTGGCGTTCAACTGGTTGCGGAATACCTCCACAACATCCTCCGACTCGCCCTTACGCATCAGACCGTGGTTGACGTGTACGCAAACCAGTTTATCGCCGATCGCCTTGAGCAGCAGAGCGGCCACCACCGACGAATCGACACCGCCCGAGAGGGCCAGCAGCACCTTGCGGTCACCTACCTGGCGGCGAACAAGCTCGATCTGATCGTTTACGAAGTTGGTCATATTCCAGTTGGTCTCGGCCTTGCAGCTCTCAAAGACGAAATCCTTTACGGCTGCCTTGATCGCCTCCATATCGTCGCCGAAGGGGGCCAGCTTTACCTCGCAGAGAGCCTTGTCGTGGCCGGCAGCCATCACGGGATAACCTGCCTCATAGATCTCGGGCAGCACGTCGATGGCCACACCGTCGATTACATTGTTGGGGCCGCCGTTGATAATCACACCCTTTACATTGGGCAGAGCCTGCAGCTCGGCACGGGTGATGTCGTGGGGGTAGATCTCGCTGTAAACACCCAGATCACGTATGGCGCGTGCCAGCACCGTGTTCTCGTGGCTGCCCAGGTCGAGAATAACAATCATATCCTGTTTCATACCTTAATATATTAATTGGTTTCAAATCTTCTCGTCGAAAAACGAAACTCAGCTCATAGTGCGCCGAAGTAAAGCGGACTAGTGAGCTGAGTGTGAATATTCATCGTTTTATAACTTTTATCGTTCGCTCGAATAGTTGGGAGCCTCACGCGTGATGGCGACATCGTGCGGGTGGCTCTCGTTCATACCCGAGGCGGTGATGCGGATGAAGCGAGCCTGCTGCAGGGTGGGGATATCCTTTGCACCGCAGTAACCCATACCCGAGCGGATACCGCCTACCAGCTGGAATACCGTCTCGCTCAACTTACCCTTGAAGGGGACGCGGGCCACAATACCCTCGGGAACCAGCTTGTTGATGTTCCCCTCGCAGCCCTTCTGGAAGTAGCGATCAGCCGATCCGGCCTTCATAGCGTCGATCGAGCCCATACCGCGATAGCTCTTGAACTTACGACCGTTGTAGATGATCGTCTCGCCCGGAGCCTCCTCCGTACCGGCAAACATCGAACCAATCATTACGCAGTCGCCACCGGCTGCCAGGGCCTTCACCAGGTCACCCGAGTAGCGCAGACCACCGTCGGCGATTACGGGAACCCCCGAACCCTTGATGGCGTTGGCGGCATCGTAGATGGCCGTCAGCTGGGGCACACCTACACCGGCGATAATGCGCGTGGTGCAGATTGAGCCGGGGCCGATACCCACCTTCACACCGTCAGCACCGCTCTCCACCAGATACTTGGCGGCCTCGGCCGTGGCGATGTTGCCCACTACCACATCCAGCGAGGGATAGGTGGCCTTGATCTGCTTCAGCAGACCAACGATATTCTTCGAGTGGCCGTGTGCCGAGTCGAGGACTACGGCATCCACATCCTCCTCCACGAGAGCCTTCACGCGATCCATTGCGTCGGGCGTAACACCTACACCGGCTGCTACACGCAGACGACCCTTGGCATCCTTGCAGGCGTTGGGGTGATCCTGCACCTTCGTAATATCCTTATAGGTGATCAGACCCAGCAGGTGGTTCTCATCATCCACTACGGGCAACTTCTCGATCTTGTTGTTGAGCAGCACCTCGGCAGCGTGCGAGAGCTCGGGATTATGGGTGGTGATCAGGCGATCGCCCGGAGTCATCACCTCCTCGATCTTGCGGTTCATATCGCGCTGGAAGCGCAGGTCACGGTTGGTGACGATACCGATCAGGTGCTTCTCTCCATCCACAACGGGAATACCACCGATCTTGTTCTCGCGCATCAGGTCGAGCGCGTCGGCCACCGTGTTCTCCTTCGAGATGGTCACGGGGTCGTAGATCATACCATTCTCGGCACGCTTCACCTTACGCACGTGGGCAGCCTGCTCGGCAATGGTCATATTCTTGTGGATAACGCCGATTCCACCCTCGCGGGCGAGGGCGATGGCCAGAGGAGCCTCGGTCACCGTATCCATTGCGGCGGAGACGATGGGCACATTGAGGATGATGTTTCTCGAAAAACGGGAACAGAGAGATACCTCTCTGGGCAACACTTCCGAATAGGCGGGTACCAAAAGTACGTCGTCAAACGTGAGACCTTCTGCCTGTACCCTCTCATTGATAAATGACATAGGAGTAATAGGTTTTTGTTGCCCGCAAAAGTACGCAAAAAAAACGAGATTTTCGCCATTGCGCGCCATTTTTTTTCAAAAAAAGAGCAATCCCTTCCGATTTTCAATCGCTGATGGCGAAAATTTCGTATATTTGCGCAATTATAGCGCACGGATTGCGTTTTTGAAACCGAACGATGAACCGATTTCGTCACATAACTTTTTGGGGGTTGCTCTTCGGTGCCCTGCTGCTGGTCGGGTGTGCCGACGAGGATGATACGTTGCGCACCCAGACCGAGAAGATCCGCTCCTTTATGACCTCGCGCCTGAAGCTGGTGAGCGAAGAGGAGGCGATGGCCTCCGAAGAGGAGGAGCAGCCGGCATTCTTCTCCGAGTTGGGCAACACGGCCTTCCGCTACATCACCAATTACTATGATGAGGATCGCCGCGAAGGGCGTCAGATCCGTCTGGGAAGTCTCGTGCAGCTCACCTTGAGCATCTACGACTTCAAGAACTACTCCCAGATCAACGCCAACACCCTTCCGCTCTATACCAACGACCCCGAGAAACTCGCCCGTCTGGAGGAGGATGGACTCAATATCACCTATTGGCCCACGGAGCCCTACTTCGTGCGATTGGGAGAGAGCCCGATGATGCTGGGGCTGGAGCTGGCCCTCGACGGCTGTTACGAGGGGGATGTCGTACAACTCTATATGACCTATCCGATGGCTTATGGCGACAACTACATCTACCTGGTGGAGCCCGAGAGCCCGGTGGCCGTCTTCTTTACGGTGGATGTGGTCTTTGAGGAGAACAATTAAAGCGAAAAACAACCAAAGTGATGATAAAGAATCTGAATATATGGGGCCTTCTGATGACCCTTCTGCTCTTTTCTGCCTCCTGTGCCGAGGAGAATCTTCGCAACTACGACGGCCTGGAGCAGGTGGCGTTGGATGGCTGGATGGAGCGATACCACCCCGAGTTGGTGAAGAACAAGCAGGAGAAGGGGGGCTACTATGTCGATCTTCTCGATGCCGGCGACCCTGCCAAACCGGTCAATGACACCATCTATTGGGTGCGTCTGGAGTTTACGGGGCGCGACCTGAAGGGTAATATCTGCCTGACGCGCGATGAGATGACGGCCCGTCAGATTGGTACCTTCACCAACCATACCCACTATGTCCCCTTCTACCGCTACTGCGGCGAGGAGTCGTCGAACCTTTTTGATGGTCTTCACCTGGCCCTTCGCAATACGCTTACTCTGGATGCCGACTATGCGGCCGAGCGAGGTTTTTCCGAGGAGGTGAATTTGGGCCTTGGGGCCGAGGCGATTCTCTACCTCCCCTCAACCATCGTGGGTGAGATGAGTGGCAGTGGTGGATACGAAGGACAATATTTCGATACTTCGAGTTTTACGCTCGATGGGAATCGTCCTCTGATTGCCCGGATCAAGGTGGTTGATCTGGTGAAAAATCCTCTGCAGAGGGAGGGCGAAGAGGTGGATGCCTTTGGCCGTGAGAATGGTCTGGTGAAGCCAGTGGAGAGCCCCGAGACGGAGACTTCCTCCCTTACGCGTGGAGCCGAGGAGCCCCAGTACAATGACGGTTACGCCTGGCGCAATGCCATCGACACGCTGCCCCAACTCTATGTGAATCATACCTACAAGCCGACGACCGATCCTGCCAAGCTCTTTGCCTGGCGCGATGCCTACCACTCCACGAAGGCTCCCTACAACAACCTTACGGAGCTCGATCTGAAGATCAACCAGGTGTTGCTCGACCGCTTTGGCGAGGGTACACTGGCCGGTGATTCGATCAAGATGAAGGGTACGGCCAAGGTGTGGTATATTGGCCGTTTCCTCGACGGCTTTATCTTCGATACCAACATCGACGAGGTGAAGGAGCTGATCTATGGCGAGGAGAGCACGGGCGGTACGGCAATCTCCATCACCCCCGAGGAGGATAAGGACTCCTATGTCAATTCGTGGTACTATGCCATTCCGCAGTTGCGTTTCGGCCAGTGGGCAGCTGTGGTGGGTACCTCGAGCTACAACTATGGAGCAAAGGGTCAGTCGGGTGAGACGAAGACTTCGACCACCTATGACCAGAGCTACTACGATATGCTCAACTACTACAACTACGCCAACTCCTATTACGGCAACTCCTACTACGGAGGCTATTATAACAACTACTACGATTACTACAATTACGGTTATTACAACAACTACCTCTATAACAACGTAAACTACGAATCGACCACCACGACGACCATCTCGACCGAGATTCAGGCCTACACCCCGCTCTTGTTCCAGATCTTCGTCGAGGCCAAGAAGGAGAAATAAACCCTGACAACCCTATGAAGAAAGAGTGGAATGATGTGCGCGAATTTCACGAGAAGTTCGGCCATCCCGTGGCAGAGGAGCCGCGAATGATTGAGAAGAAGCGCGCCTTGAGCCGCGCCAAGTGGATGAATGAGGAGGTGGCCGAGTTCCTGGTGGCCGAGGATATCTATGAGCAGGCTGATGCGATGATCGACCTGATCTACTTCGCCCTGGGTACGATGGTGGAGATGGGGCTTGAGGCTGACGAGCTCTTCGAGATCGTGCAGCAGGCCAATATGGCCAAGCTTTGGCCCGACGGCAAGCCCCACTACAATCCCAAGGATGGCAAGGTGATCAAGCCCGAGGGTTGGGAGGATCCCGCCCCCAAGATCAAGGCTGCTATCGATCGCGTGATTGCCGAGAAACGCAAGTAAGAGCCGAAAAAACAAAAAAGGCACCCAATCGGGTGCCTTTTTTTTGTTATCGGTGGGACACGGCCTCTCTAAAGCTGCTGATTCCGGCCGGGTACATTCCACAGTAGCGTTCGTACCACTGCCTCTTCCGGAGGGTGTTGATCGGGTCATACTCGCTGATGATGCACCCGGTAAAGAGGTCGTCAGCCAGGGCGAGAATCACCTCCGAGAGTTCGAGCGTGCTCTCCAGCTGACACCCTTCGGTGCAGAAGATGTTACGCTCCTTGAAGTAGTTATAGCCGTAGATTGCTCCGAGGATGTTGCCCGTAATCGAGCCCGTGGAGTCGCTGTCGCCGTCGTGATTTACTGCTGCCAGAATGGCGCGTCGCGGACGGCTGATGTGGCGGAGGGTACAGAAGAGGGCGATTGCCCACGCCTCCTCTGCGACCCAACCCTCCCCTAACTCGCGAATCGCCTCTGCACTCGTTCGATCCGAGCCGGCCAACAGGATGGCTCGCTCGCTCAAGTGGCGGAGTTGTCCTTTTTCGTGCTGATACTCCCCGGGGTAGAGTTTGTCGAGCAGCCGGAGGTTCTCCTCTACGACCTCGTAAATGTGCTCCTTGATCCAGCGCACCGAACGGGGTACCAATCGGTAGAGTAGGGCGGTCAGAAGGGCTGCCGGAAGGAATCCGAGCGGATGTTTGTGGGTCACTTGGGCGATATAGCCTCCCGCTTCGGCCACATACTTGATCTCGTCAATGAAGCCTCCTCCGTTCTTCACATCGTGGCCGGCGGCGAATAGGGCCATTGGGGCCACGCGCATAATGCCGCCGCATCCCTTGCTGTTGTTCTCGACTTCCCTATGGCGAATGATCTGCTCGCACGCCTTCAGGCAGGTGGTACCCGGAGTACGCCGGTGAGCCATCTCGGGGAGTTTGCTTATCCAGGTGTGGGTATGGCTATGCTCATCAAGGGGTCGCTCCGTCATTTGGGTCCGATACCAATCCTGGTAGGCACACGAAACATAATATTGCGGTTCACCTCCAATCCCGCGCATATATCCGCGTGTCAGCCCCATCAATATTCCGTTGGCGGTGTAAAGGGTCATCTGCGTATCGTCGCTGATGAGGGCCTTCCCTCGTGCGTTGAGCTCAAACTCGGTGATTCCCCACTTGCCATAACGAGCCAGAATCGACTCCCGACTCTTAAACTCTACGGCATACCCCAGCGCATCGCCGGCGGCTCCTGCCATCAAACTGCCCCGAATGCAATCCTGCACCCGCTTCTCAAGAAGCTCCTGGTAACTCATCATCTCTTTCATATCTCGTTGTTTTTAGGTTGTTATCACTATTTATTGCGTTAAAAATACGCAATAAAAAAATAAGCCAAAAAGAGAAGGTGTGCCCCGAAAGAGGGGTCAAACACCTTCCGAGGGGTGGAGGGTTGCTAAAACTCCAGTCGAAATCCCTTCTGTTTCAGCTCGGCGTATTTCTCGGCATTGAAGCGGTATCTGCTCGGTGTGCGGCGCGAGGCTCCGGCGGGGCGGGGTGCCGCTTCGGTCAGAATGCCGAGTTTGAGCATCTTGTTGTAGAAGTTGCGGCGGTCGAACTTCACCTCCAAAATCGCCTCATAGAGGTTTTGTAGCTCACTCATCGTAAATACTTCGGGCAGCAGCTCAAAGCCGATCGGCTCGAAACAGATACGCTCCTTCAGTCGGTTGATTGCCATTCGCAGGATGCGGTCGTGGTCGAAGGCGAGGCTCGGAATCTCATCTTGGGCAAACCAGCGGGCCGAGGCGGCATCATCTCCCCCCTTCACCTCCGAGAGGCGCACCAGGGCGTAGTGGGCCACGGTGATTACCCGCTCACGTGGATCGCGGTTTACATCCGAGAAGGTGTGAAACTGCTCCACCGAGCACCCCTTCAATCCCGTCTCCTCCTCCAGCTCGCGGCGGGCACACTCTTCGGCCGTCTCGTCCATATTCATAAAACCGCCCGGAAAGGCCCACTGTCCCTTGAAGGGCTCGATGCCGCGCTGAATCAGCAACACCTTGATACTCACACCGTCAAATCCGAAAATCACACAGTCGGCCGTTACGGCAGGGTGGGGATACTCATAACAAAATTGCCTCTTACCCATTGTTTATGCGTTAATTTTACGCAAAGGTAAATTGAATTTTTTAAATCTCCAAATATTTTGCGTTGTTTTTACGCAAAAACGCCTCAATCCTCGATTGAAGCGTTTTACCTTAATATATGTGCGCTCGCGGTGGCTATCGTATGCTGTTCATTCGAATCGAGGCCTTGACCAGGGCGAGGGCGCGGATGCGGCTTTTAGGAATCTCCTTGTCGGCGTGGTGGGGATTCTGGCTCACGAGTTTCACATACCCCTCGCGCTCCGACTTCTGGATATACTTTACCGTGATATACTCCTCGCCGTCGATGTCGAGCGAGAGGAGGTACATATCGCCCCAAAAGATATCCTCCAGGTCGGAGAGCTGCTTGTAGAGGACGATGTCGCCACTCTTCAGCAGCGGGTACATCGAGTCTCCCACCACATAGATTGCTCCGTCGCACTTCGGGAGGTTGGGGATGTGGATGTAGTTGATCGGTTTCTGCGTGCGCTCCGTGAAGAGGGGCACCAGCCCCGCCGTTCCCTCCACCGAGTAGAGGGGTACGCTCTGCAACGGAAGCGACGAGTCGGTACGCAACGGATAGGTCGTCAGGTCGGGCTCGGCGTTGAACATCGGTTCAATGCCCGACTCGAGATATTCGGGATTGATGTTCAATTCTTGAACTAATATATTTTTGTTGCGCGAGGTGAGCGAAGCGCGCCCCGTCTCGATCATCGAGAGAGCGGCCTTTCCGATTCCAAGTCGCTCTGCCAATTGCTGTTGCGTTAAATTCAACGCTTTGCGTATCTGTTTTAACCAATCTCCCGTCATAATCGTATCAGAAATTTCTATGATAAATTTTTTGCCTTCCTGTAACAAAATTCAATAATTGAACGTATATTTGTCCGACAAAGTTAAGTAATTTATTTGATAAAACCAAACAATTTTTAATAAAAACATTTAACAGCAATGATTTATTCCGTTTCAACTCAACTCTACCGTGAGGTGGCTGCCCGTCTTTTGGAGAGCATCGCCGACAAGGATTACTTCTCAGGGGCGGTGGAGTTTACCGATGCTGAGGGGGTGGTGTGTCGTCTGGTCACCTCCTGTGTGATCTATCGCCGTCGTGAGCGAATGCCCGATGGGGAGGGGCGACCCATCACGGCCGTCATCCCCGTCTGGTGGGAGTTTCACACCTGGTCGCCCGCCGGTACGCTCGACAACGACTTCTCCTTTCGTGAACTGCAACTGGAAGATTTGGGACGATGATGGGGCACTTTATCGACTTTTCGCAACGGGTCTATCCCTTCCTGGAGTTGCAGGGCTTTCATCGCGCCTACTACCGTCTTCTGGAGGCCTTTGCGCAGGGGAGGGTCTCCCATCTCATCATCACGATGCCGCCCCAGCACGGCAAGAGTGTCGGGGCGACGACTCTGCTCCCGGCCTACCTGCTGGGGCTCGATCCCGACCTGCGGGTTGCCATCGCCTCCTACTCCTCATCGCTGGCCACGCGGTTCAACCGCCGCGTACAGCGCATCATCGACTCGGCGGAGTACCAGGAACTCTTCCCCGAGACGCGTCTCAAGCAGGGAACCAAGCCCCCGGGTTACATCCGCACCTCCGATGAGGCGGAGGTGGTGGGCCACGAGGGGAGTATCCTCTCGGTGGGACGCGAAGGGGCTCTTACGGGAAATCGGGTCGATTGTTTTATACTCGATGACCTCTACAAGGATGCCATCGAGGCCAACTCGCCCCTAATTCGTGAAAATTGCCTGGAGTGGTACACTTCGGTGGTCAAAACTCGTATGCACAACCAATCGCGTGAGCTGATAGTCTTTACCCGCTGGCACGAGGAGGATCTGATCGGTACTCTCTCGAAGTTGGAGCCCGTCGTCCCCTTCACCTCCTGGGCGCAACTCGACAATCCGCCTGCGGAGGGGTGGCTGCACCTCAATTTCGAGGCCCTCAAGACGCTGCCGCCCACCGAGATTGATCCCCGCGGGGTGGGGGAGGCCCTCTGGCCCGAGCGGCAGTGCGTGGAACTCCTCCTGCAGAAGCGACGCCTCGACCCGATGCGTTTCGAGTGTATGTACCAGGGGCGGCCGACGGTGGCCGAGGGGCTCCTCTATGGCGATCATTTTCAAACCTATGAGGAGTTGCCGCGCGACATTGTGCGGCGTGCCAACTACACCGATACGGCCGACCAGGGGGATGACTACCTCTGTTCGGTGAGCTATGTGGTCGATCCCGATGGCCTGATCTACATCACCGATCTGGTCTATTCACGAGAGGCGATGGAGCTTACCGAGCAGTGGGTGGCCGAAATGCTGCTACGCTCTGAGACGCGCCAAGCCCTGGTGGAGAGTAACAACGGCGGACGCGGCTTTGCACGCGCCTTGCAGCGGCTGGCTCCCACCGTGCGGGTGGAGTGGTTTCATCAGGCAGGTAATAAGGAGGCGCGGATCCTCTCCCACGCCGCTACAGTGTTACACAACCTACGCTTTCCGGCCGATTGGCGAATTCGCTGGCCCGATCTGCACCACCACCTTACGACCTATCGCCGCCTGTTTCGGGCCAATCGTTGGCACGATGGTCCCGATGTGCTGACCGGCATCGTCGAACGAGAGATTACTCAACCGAAGAGCCGCAGTCGCATTCGGTTTCGACGCTAACAAAAAAGGGCACCACAAGGTGCCCTTTTTTGTTACTTGTCCTGGGAGGTAAATCTCCGTTTGAACTCCTCGAACTCATCGTGGAGTGAGGTCATCAACTCCTTGACGCTCTGTATCTTCTCGGCACGCCAGGCGTTGGCCCCGCAGAAGGCGTAGCCCTGCTCCAGACGCCCCTTGAAGGCGTTGTAGAGGGCCAGCATAATGCAGTAGGGCGAGCGGCTGATGTCGCACGTCTTGATGCAGTTGAAGGGACAGGCCTTGGGGCGTTTCAATCCCTCCTTCACCTTCTCAAGGAAGGAGCTGTTGATGGCGCGTCCGGGCATCCCCACGGGCGACTGGATGATCTCGATATCCTCCTTGCGGGCATTCAGATAGCTCTGTTTGAAGGCGGGATCTGCATCACACTCCTCGGTGGTGACAAAACGCGTACCCATTTGCACCCCGTCGGCCCCGAGCTGCATAATGCGGTAGATATCTTCGCCGGTATAGATACCGCCACCGGCAATGACGGGGATCTCGACCCGGTGCTCGTCGGCAAAGGCTCGTACCTCCTTTACCACTTCGGGCAGAATCTGCTCCAGTGAGTAGTTGGCATCCTCCAGCTGCTCGCGCTTGTAGCCCAGGTGGCCACCCGCCTTGGGACCCTCCACCACGATCGCATCGGGGATGTGGTTGTAGTTCTGCCACCACTTTTCGCAGAGCAGTTTGGCGGCACGTGCCGACGAGACGATGGGGGACAGTTTGGTCTTGGCACCCTCGGTGAGGAAGGCGGGGAGGTTGAGCGGCAGTCCGGCTCCTGAGAAGATGATGTCGGCCTTCTCCTGGATGGCTGTCTTGACCATATCGGCGAAGTTCGACATTGCCACCATCACATTGACGCCGATGATGCCTTTGGTTGCCTCACGGGCTTTACGCAACTCCTCCTTGAGACCGTAGATCGAGGCCTCGTTGAAGTTCGAGGAGTGCTCCTTGTAGATGAGACCCAGGCCGGCTGCCGAGATCACGCCCACACCCCCTTCGTTGGCCACGGCCGAGGCCAAACCCGAGAGCGAGACGCCGACACCCATACCGCCCTGTACGATGGGCAGCTTGGCCAGCAGGTCTCCGATTTTCAGAGATTTCATACTTCTGTTTTTCTGTTTTTTCGGTTGGGATGCTTGGCTTGTGAGGCGTGTTGCACCCCTTCCGGGGTTAATGAATAGAGACAAAAAGCGCACGGTTTCGGATGAACCGTGCGCCTCGATTCGGGGGGCAAAGGTAATAAATATTCTAACAATACCTCCGTTTTATTCTACTTTTTGTCGGATTCTTTTGGGCCTGTTGAGATCTATTCGCCTTTGGTGGAGAGGTTGAGCTCCTCCAGACGGGCTACGGGAGCCACATCGAGCGAGGAGAGTTCGCCCTTCAAATAGCGGTAATAGCCGGAGAGTGCGATCATTGCGGCGTTGTCGGTCGTGAAGCGGAATTCGGGCAGGAAGGTGCGCCAGCCCCGCTTCTTTCCCTCGCGGACAATGCCGTCGCGCAGTCCCGAATTGGCTGAGACACCGCCTGCAATGGCAATATCCTTGATGCCGGTCTGCTTCGAGGCCTTCACCAGCTTGTCGAGCAGAATCTCCACGATGGTGCGCTGCAACGAGGCGCAGAGGTCGGCCTTATGCTGCTCCACGAAGTCGGGCTCGGCAGCCACTTCGTCGCGCAGCGTATAGAGGAACGAGGTTTTGAGTCCCGAGAAGGAGTAGTCGAGATCGGCTACGTGGGGCTTGGCGAAACGGAAGGCCTTGGGGTTGCCCTCCTTGGCCAGACGGTCGATCACGGGACCTCCGGGGTAGGGGAGCCCCATCACTTTGGCACACTTATCGAAGGCCTCACCGGCAGCATCGTCGATCGTGGTGCCGATGATCTCCATTTCGAGGGGAGAGTCGACCCGCACAATCTGGGTATGACCACCGCTCACCAGCAGACAGAGGAAAGGGAATTCGGGGTGGGGGAGTTGGCAGTCGGGCAGATCCAGGAAGTGGGAGAGGATGTGGCCCTGGAGGTGGTTGACCTCCACCATCGGAATGTTGTGGGCAATTGAGAGTCCCTTGGCGAAGGAGACGCCCACCATCAGCGAGCCCAATAGACCCGGCCCGCGCGTGAAGGCGATGGCATCGAGCTTGTCGGCCGTCACGCCGGCCTCCTTGAGGGCGGTGTCGATCACCGGTACGATATTTTGCTGGTGGGCACGCGAGGCCAACTCGGGAATCACGCCGCCATACTGGATGTGTACGGCCTGGGAGGCGATGACGTTCGAGAGCAGCACGTTGTTGCGGATGACGGCTGCCGAGGTGTCGTCGCACGAAGATTCGATGCCTAAAATGGTAATATCCATAGGATTTTAACTATGTATAGTTAAAAAGGTGTGCAATTAGGGGCCTTTTGGTATGGTCTTTTCCCGCTTTTTTGCTACCTTTGCAAATTAGTAAACGAGTTAATTTGTGCACAAAGGTATAAAAATATTGGCAAAGGTCATCGCAACCGTGCTGTTGTTGTTGATATTTTTGCCCTTCAGCCTGGCTCTTCTGCTCCAGATTCCGCGTGTTCAGACCCTGGCGGCCGGTGCCGCTATGGAGTGGGCGAGCGAGAAATTGGGCGTAGAGGTGGGCATTGACCGTTTACGAGTGGGCTTCTTCAATCGTGTGGAGGTGGAGGGATTCTATGTAGAGGATTATGAACGCGACACCCTTCTCTTTGCCTCCCACGCCGAGGTTTCGGTGGCCCGATTGGGCCTCTTTGGCGAGGGAATCGTCTTCGGAGAGGCTCTGGTGCGCGATGCCAAGTTCCACCTGCGCGAAACCCCGCGGGGGGAGATGAATGTCAAGGAGGTGGTGGATCGGATGCGTCCCGCCGTCCGCAAGGAGAAGAAGAATCCGTTGGTTCTGCGCTTCCGCAATCTGCAGGCCGAGGGGTTGGAGTTCTGGCTCAAACGCAACGAACCGCCCCGTTATGATACAGGTATCGATTGGGCCGATATGCGCCTGAAGGATCTCTGGGGACACTTGAGTGACTTTACCATTCGCGGAGGAGAGATCTCGACCACCATCGACCACTTGAGTGGCTGGGAGCAGAGCGGCTTCCGCCTGAACAACCTGGCCGGAACGCTTCTGGTTGGTGACGGTTTGATTGCAATGAACGGTGTGGAGATTCAGACTGACCTCTCTGATATCCATATGCCCACGTTCAGCCTCTCGGGTGACGGATGGGAGGATTACAAATACTTCATTGATTATGTGGTGATGGAGGCACAGGTCGAGGATTCAAGCCTTTCGACCGATGATGTCGCCTACTTTGCCCCTACGCTTGGGGATTGGCACTTGGCGGGCTCTGCCATCAACCTCGATGTGAGTGGTACGGTGGCCGACCTGAAGGGTCGCATCCATTCGCTTCGTACCCGGGGAGGCTCCACACTGCGGGCCGACCTTCGGATGAAGGGGTTGCCTCGTGTCGATCGTACCCGTTTCGATATCCGTCTCCACTCCCTTCGGACCACGGCTGCTGACGGCTCCCGCATAGCCCGCTCGGTGGTGGGTGCCAACCTCTCTCCCTCGTTGGTCAAGATGCTCTCGCGTCTGGGCGGTATGGAGCTCTCGGGTCGCTTTGCTGGTCGGTTGAGTGACTTCTCGGCCCACCTGCTGGCCGCTACGGGGGTGGGTCTGCTGCGTGCCGAGGCGACGATGAGCCGCAACCTGCGGGACTACGATCTGGAGGCCGAGGCCTCGACCCGCGGATTCGATGCAGGTCGCCTGCTGGCAATAAAGGATCTGGGTGAGGTGTCACTGAGTGCCTCGGCTCGGGGATCCCTTTCCTCCAAGGGGCCCAACCTGGCGGTGGAGGCCGATATCCCGCAACTAATCTTCAAGGAGGTGGTCTACGACTCGCTGCGCCTGACGGGTACCCTGAAGGAGCAACTCTATACGGGTCATCTCGTCTCCGATAAGGAACCCTTGCAGCTCACCCTCGATGCTTCAGCCGATCTCTCGGGAGCCAAGCCCCGCTATCAGGCCGACCTCAATTTGCGTCGTGCCGATTTGGCGGCAATGCGTCTCAATGAGCGTGATTCGGTTTCGGTACTCTCGCTTGACCTGGTGGGCGACCTCTCGGCAACCGGCATCAACGATCTCTCGGGTGCGGTGGAGATTCTTGATGCCCGCTATCGCTATAACGACTCGCTGATCACGGCCCCGAAGCTCCGCATCGAGGCTCTGCATACTCGTCGCAGCCACGCACTTCACCTCCATTCGCCCTTCACCGATGCCAGCTTTAACGCTTCGCAGGGCTACAAGGAGGCCTTCCTGACTTTGAAGCGGTCGCTCTCGCGCTACCTGCCCAACCTCTACCCCTCGTCGGTGGCAGACCAAGCTGTTGACACCACCCTTCGACGGGATGACTACTCCTCGGTGGAGTTGCGTGTCAAGCGGATCTCGCCCCTTACGCAGGCGATTCTTCCGGGCCTGGAGGTGGCCGACAATACTCGGATTCACCTGCTCCATATCCCGGCATCGGGTCGTTTGACCCTCGACCTCCACTCCGACTTCATCGAGCGCGACAACCTACTGGCATTGGGTCTTGATGTGCAGGCCCGCAACGAGGGGGATTCGCTGATGCTCGATGCCTCGGTGGGGGAACTACTGGCCGGTAAAATGGAGATGAAGGAGGTAACCCTGAAGGGTGGAGCCCGCGACAGCCGCTTCTCGTTGGCAGCCTCGTTTGCCGACTCGCTCCGTATGGCGGCCGATCTGAATCTCGACGGCCGCGTGGAGCGAAATCCGGAGGGTCTTCGTCGCCTGATACTTAACATCGACCGCTCGCGCCTTCTGCTCGATGGCAAGGAGTGGCAGATCGAGGCTCCGCTCCTGGAGCTCGACTCGGCCCGTATTCGGGTTGATCACTTCCTGGTGCACAATGCTGGAGAGCAACTGCTGCTCGATGGTGTCGCCTCGCGCAGCCGTGAGGATTCGATCCTCTTGAAGCTCCACAACTTCGACCTCTCGCCCCTTACGCGCATCGCCTCCTCGCTGGGCTTCCGCATCTCGGGGCACTCCAATGGCTTTGCAATGGCCAAGTCGGCCCTCCACGAGAGCGAGATTACGGCCGATATCGACCTTGACTCGATGGCGATCAACGATCGCATCCGTGTCGCACCGCTGAAACTCCTCTCGCGCTGGGACTTCGAGAAGAACCGTGCCGGCCTTTTCATCATCAATCGTCCCCTTGCCGATACGGTGATTCGTGGCTTCTATATTCCTAACGAGCGTCGCTACCTGGCCCGCCTGGGAATCGACTCGCTGCCGATGTCGCTTCTTGACCCGATGTTGCCGGGTATCATCTCCGAGACGGAGGGCCACACAGCAGCAGATCTTACGCTGATGGGGCAGGGTCGCAAGGCCAATCTGAAGGGAGAGCTGCGGGCTCGTGACCTGGCGACCCGCATCGACTATACCCAGGTTACCTACCGGGTACCGGAGGTGGTGGTGCGAGTGGACAGCAACCGCTTTACGGCCTATCGTGTGCCGGTCTATGACGAGGAGGGCAACGCCGGAGATCTCGACTTTGAACTCAACCTGAACCACCTCTCCAACATCGCCTATCGTCTGGAGGTGGCCCCGCGCAAGATGTTGGTACTCGATACTTCGGACAAGGATAACGATCTCTTTTATGGTCATATCTACGCCTCAGGCCAGGCCCTGATTCGTGGCGATAAGATGGGCGTGAAGATGATGGTGAACGCCTCGACAGAGGATAACTCCACCTTCAGTATGCCCCTCTCGGGTTCGACCAACGTCTCGAAGGCCGACTTTGTTACCTTCCTCTCGGCCGACCAGCCCGATACGACCGACTACCTGGTGCGCCGCCGCCTGATGTTCGAGCGACGCAACCGCCAGAAGGAGAAGATCTCGGGCAGTATGGATATCGACCTCTCGCTCAATGTCCATCCCAATGTCGATTTCCAGCTGGTGATCGATCCCCAGGCGGGCGACCAGATCAGCGGCAAAGGTGAGGGCCTGCTCAACATCCGCGTCAATCCGCGCGACAATATCTTCGAGATGTTGGGCGACTATGTGATTCAGGAGGGTAGTTACCTCTTCACGTTGCAGAATGTGATCAACAAGAAGTTCCTGATCGAGAGCGGCTCTTCGATCCAGTGGACGGGTGAGCCGATGGATGCAATGCTTAATATCAACGCCCTCTATAAGCTCAAGACCTCGCTGCTTCCGCTGTTGGGAGCCTCATCGTCGGCCGACCGCAACGCCAACACGCGTCAGGTGCCTGTGGAGTGTGTCATTCACCTCGGCGACCGCCTCTCGGATCCCTCCAAGGAGTTCAGTATCCGCGTGCCGCAGGCCGACTCCGAGACTCAGACAGCAGTGGCCAACATCCTCAATACGGAGGCAACCATTGCCCGACAGTTTATCTATCTTCTGGCCTTTGGCAGCTTCTATCCCGAGAATGCCACCGCCTCGAACGACAACATCGGTGCCGTCGCCTCGGCAACCACCGGCTTTGAGTTCCTCTCCAACCAGATGGGTAACCTCCTCTCGGGTGATGACTACGACATCATCCTGCGTTACCGCCCCGAGACGGAGATGACGGGTGAGGAGGTCGATTTCGGTCTCTCGACCAATTTGATCAACGATCGTCTCCTGATCGAGGTGGAGGGTAACTACATCATCGACAACAAGCAGGCGACCACGAGCCGGATGTCGAACTTTATGGGCGAGGCTTATATTACCTGGATGATCGATCGGGCAGGAAATTTGAAGTTGCGAGGCTTTACGCAGACCATCGACCGTTTCGACGAGACGCAGGGTCTGCAGGAGACCGGTATCGGCATCTATTATAAGGAGGACTTCGAGACCTTCAAGGATTGGCGCGATCAGCTCAAGGCCCGCTTCTCGGATGAGCAGCGTCGCCAACGCAGAGCCGAGCGTCAGGCCCGAAAGGCGGCCCGCCGGGCAACAAACAGCGGCGAGGTAACGTTTAATGAGAGCGAGGTGATTCCCACCGCGGAGGGTACGATGGAGGAGACGGTGCCCGTTGTGGTCGAGTAGAGGAGGTGAAAACCCGTGAAAACAAGATAACCGAAAAAAGGAGATGGTCGGGTGATCGAACCCGAACCCCAAACAGAAAAACTTAAATAAATAGAATAACGTATGTTTACACTTTTGCAGGCTGCCGAGATGGCAGCAGAGACGACCCGAATGGGTCTGGGTGAGCTCTTTATGAAGGGCGGATGGTTGATGTGGGTATTGCTGCTGCTGGGTGGCGTGGCTGTATTCATCTTTGTGGAGCGTTTTATGGCCATCCGCAAGGCCTCGACCTTCAATATGAACTTTATGCATCGCATCCGCGACTACATCTCGGATGGGAAGATGAATGCCGCCATCGATCTCTGCAAGCACACCAACAGCCCGATCGCCCGAATGGTGGAGAAGGGTATCGAGCGTATTGGTCGCCCGATGTCGGATGTGCAGACCGCCATTGAAAATGTGGCCAACCTGGAGGTCTCGAAGTTGGAGAACGGTCTCCCCTTCCTGGCTACCATTGCCGGTGGAGCCCCGATGATCGGCTTCCTGGGTACGGTGCTCGGTATGGTGCAGACCTTTATGGATATGGCAGCTGCGGGAGGTACGGTCGATATGGCTCTGCTCTCGAGCGGTATGTATGTGGCAATGGTGACGACGGTGGGTGGCCTCTGCGTCGGTATTCCCGCCTACTTCGGCTACAACTACCTGGTGGCCCGCATCGAGAAGCTGGTATTCCGTATGGAGGCCAACTCGATTGCCTTTATGGATATCTTGAACCAACCTGTACAAAAATAACCGCTTATGGCAATTAAACGAGGCTCCAAGGTCGATCAGAGTTTCTCTTCAGCCTCGATGACCGACCTGATGTTTCTCTTGCTGGTGTTTCTGTTGATGGCTACGACGCTCATCAACCCCAACGCCATCAAGGTGGTTCTGCCCAAGAGCTCCAACCAGCTCAAGGATAAGGCCATCACCACGGTTACCATCCAAAAGACGGCAACCGGCGTCAACTACTATGTGGAGACCGACCGCGTAGGCTCGCTTGACGAGCTGGAGCGGGCTTTGCAGCAGCGGCTTGCGGGACAGCACGAACCCACTGTGTCGATTCACTGCGACAAGACGGTGATTGTCGATGA
Organism: Alistipes sp.; assembly: GCA_045602705.1. GTDB lineage: Bacteria > Bacteroidota > Bacteroidia > Bacteroidales > Rikenellaceae > Alistipes. The sequence goes on along the minus strand of JAZSCB010000004.1, from coordinate 49,860 downwards.
GTTCGTCAAGGTCTCGGAGATTGGCCGTGCCAACGGCTACCGTATGTTGCTGGCCACACAGCCCAACTAACCTCTCGAAGAACGAAACCCAACACTTTGAACTACTACAAAGATAACCCCAACTCTTCGCGCCATTGGGCGTCGGCGGCCCTGCTACTCTATGTGGCGGTGGTGGCTGTTGCGCTCTGGTGGGTCGATTTTGAGTTGCCTCAAACGGCAGCCCAGGAGCCTATTCTGGTGGAGTTGGCTCCCATTCCCGAGCCGGAACCGGAGCCCCAACCCGAAGAGCAGGCCCCCCAGATGCACGAAACTCCTGCCGAGGAGGAGCAGCGCAACGAGGTGCGTGGCTCCGAGCCCGAGACGCGTACGGTGAACCAGAAGGCCCTCTTCCGCCAGTCGCAGAGCGGCCCCGATGAGCCGGAGAATGCCGGTAATCCCCACGCCCAGGAGGCCGAGAAAGAGCAGACCTCGGGTACGGGCAGCGGCTTGAGCCCTGAAGGTACCGATTGGCTCGATACGGGCCTGCAGGGACGCGGTCTGGTGGGAGCCCTTCCCAAACCCCGCTACACGGGCAATGCCTCGGGTAAGGTGGTGATTCGCGTCACGGTGGATGCCTCGGGGCGTGTTACCTCGGCGGTCTATGAGGCCAAAGGCTCCACCACCTCCGATGCCGAGCTGGTTCGTGAGGCGCGTGAGGCGGCCCTCAAGGCTCGCTTTACCGAGAGTCGTAGCCATCTGCAGGGGGGATTGATCACCTACCTCTTTACCTTGAAACGATGAAGAAGCCAACAACTCTTTTCGGTCGATGGTTTGCGGGGACGCTGCTCCTCGCAGCCCTCTTTGCAACCCCTCATCAAGGGGTGGCCCAGGAGCCGGACAGCACCGCTCTTCCGCCCAAAATCTTGAAGGTGGAGCGAGGAGCGAAGTTGGTGCTGGCGTGCCCTGATCACGATTTCGGAGAGGTCGATCGGCGGGGTGGAGATTTGAAATATCGGCTGGTGATTCGGAACGAGGGTGTCAGCCCGCTGGTCATCACGCGCGTTATCACCTCCTGCACCTGCCTGAAGAGCGATTTCTCGAAGCGACCCATCCCGCCCGGAGGCGAGGAGGTGTTGAGGCTCACCTATGAGCCCCTGAAGGCTGCCCCCGGCACCTTTAACAAGGTGGTGCAGATCCTCTCAAACTCCATTACGGGGCGCGAATTATTCACCATCCGCGGCAACTCCGTGGAAAAAAAACAAAAGAACAATGACGAGTAATCCAGCCCTTCTTCTCTCCGAGGGTCTGATCCTTGCAATGACGGCCGAGCGGGCCGACGAGGCTCACCCCTTTCGGGGTTGGGTCGGTGTGGAGGGTAACCGTATTACCCTGCTGACCGACCGAGAGGCGGAGGCGGAGACATTTCGCCGTACCCACGCCGATTGCCTCAAGGAGATCGACTGCCGTGATCGCGTGGTGATGCCGGGCCTGATCAATACCCACTGTCACGTAGCGATGACCCTCCAGCGCAACTATGCCGATGACATCCCCCTGATGGAGTGGCTCAACGACCACATTTGGCCCTTTGAGGCGGTGCAGAGCCCCGAAGAGGTGGCTTTGGGTGCCGAGTTGGGTATTGTGGAGATGCTGTTAGGTGGCGTTACCTCCTTTGTCGATATGTATTGGGATGAGAATCGCATTGCCCCCGTGGCCGAGCGGCTGGGGATCCGCGCCCTGCTCTGCCCCTCCTTCATCGATGGGCAGTTTGAGCGCAATGAGGCCGATCTGGAGGCTCTTCTTCCCCTCGCCACCGATCGCGTGCGTGTCGGAGTGGGGCCCCACGCCCCCTATACGGTCTCGAAGGAGCACCTGCTGCACTGCAAGGCGTTGTGTGAGAAGTACGACCTGCCGATGACTATTCACCTGGCCGAGACTCGAGATGAGATGGCCTCGGTGCAGGCGGCGACGGGAATGACCCCCGTCAAGTGGCTCGACAGCCTCGGACTGCTCAACGAGCGACTCATCGCAGCCCACGGTGTCTATCTCGATGAGGAAGATCGCCGTATCATTCGGGAGCGAGGTGTGAAGATCGCCCACAACCCCTCGAGCAATATGAAGATTGCAAGTGGCATTGCCCCTGTGAAGGCCTATCAGGCGGAGGGGATCTCTGCGACGATTGGTACCGACGGCCCCTGCTCAAACAACGACCTTGATATGTGGGAGGAGATGCGAAATACCTCCTTCCTGGCCAAGGTGTCTTCGATGAATCCGTTGGTGTTGCCCGCTTACGAGGTGTTGAAGATGGCCACCCGCCACGGAGCTGCTGCCATCGGCCACGCCGACGAGTTGGGCGTGATCCGCGAGGGGGCTCTGGCCGATTTGATCATCATCGATCTGATGAAGCCCCATCTGCAACCCGTTAACCATCTGGTTTCCGACCTGGTTTATTGTTGCAAGGCCTCCGATGTGGAGTCGGTGGTGGTGGATGGTCGCCTGGTGGTGGAGAATCGTCAAATTGCCGACCTCGATCTCCGAGCCCTCTATGCAGCCGCCACCCGCGCCGTGGAGCGGATCAAGGGGGCCATTTAATCGACTTATAAGATAAAGGTAATCTAAAATAATAAAAAGAGGGGAAGCCTTTTAGGCTCCCCCTCTTTTTATTATTTTGTAAGGACTACTCAACCTCCCAGGTCTCACCCGAGTGGAGGAGATCCTCCATACAGTGGATCTTGCTCTTGGCCTTCACCTCCTCTACCTGACGGGCAACCTCCTCGTCGTAGCTGGGCTGACCCTCTACCGAGCGGATGACACCCACGGCTACGGGGTAGTCGGGATACTTCATACCGGCCAGCTGTACGTGGAGCGTCGTATCCTCGGTGTGAGCATCGTGTACCAGGATGTCGTCAAGCGTATAGCCATCCTCACCCACGGTTACCACCTTGAGCTTCATATCCTCGAACACCAGACCCTTCTCCATATTCTCGCCGAAGAGCATCTTCTCGCCGTGACGCAGCGTGATGGTGTGCTTCTGACGCGTGGCCTTGTCACCGGCAAAGGCGGCGTGGGTCTTGTCGTTGAAGATCACACAGTTCTGCAGTACCTCCACAACCGACATACCCTTGTGCTGGGCGGCGGCTACAAGGCAATCCTGCGTGGTGGCGAGCTCCATATCGATCGAGCGGGCAAAGAAGGTACCCTTGGCACCAATCACCAGCTCTCCGGGCGTAAAGGGCTTCTCAATCGTGCCATAGGGCGAGGTCTTGGTGATCTTGCCCAACTTGGTCGTGGGGGAGTATTGACCCTTCGTCAGACCGTAGATCTCGTTGTTGAAGAGGATCATATTGAGGTTGACGTTGCGGCGGATGGCGTGGATGAAGTGGTTACCACCGATGGCAAGCGAGTCACCATCACCCGAAGCAACCCAAACACTCAGTTCGGGGTTGGCGGTCTTGACACCCGTAGCCACGGCGTTGGCACGACCGTGTACCGAGTGGAAACCGAAGGTCTTCATATAGTAGATGAAGCGCGACGAACAGCCGATACCCGAAACAAAGGTGAAGAGACGGTGGGGCGTATCGGTGAGGTCGGCAATCTTGGGCAGTGCGCGCTGCACGGCATTCAGAATGGCGTGGTCGCCGCAACCGGGGCACCAACGTACCTCCTGGTCGCTCTTGAAATCAGCCTGTGTATAATTGTACTGTGCCATAACTTCTTACTTCAATAAGGTTTCGAATTTTTCCACAAGCTCTACCACGGTGAAGGGCTGACCCTCGCACTTGTTGCACTGCTCGTAGGTGTACTGCTGCTTCTTGGTGCGGAGGTAGTTGGCAAACTGACCCTCGTTCAGCTCGCAAACCACAATCTTCTTGAACTTCGAGAAGATCTCATCCACGCCGTGGGGCAGCGGGTTGATGTAGTTGAAGTGGCAGAGCGAAACACGCTTGCCCTCGGCCTGCAACTGCTCAACGGCAGCCTGCAGGTGGCCACGCGTACCGCCCCAGCCAACTACGAGCAGGTCGCCCTCCTCCTGGCCGAAAACAGACTGCGTGGGGATATCCTCCACTACCTTGGCCACCTTCTCGGCGCGGTTCTTCACCATCAGCTGGTGGTTGGCCGGATCGTGCGAGATGGTACCCTTCAGGGCATCCTTCTCCAGACCACCTACACGGTGCTCCAGACCCTCCTTGCCGGGGAATGCCCAGCCGCGGGCCAGCTTCTCGTTGCGGGCGTAAGGCATAAAGCCACCCTCGGGAGCCTCGTTTACGATCGGGGGATTGATGGCGGGATAGTCGGCCATCGAGGGGATACGCCAAGGCTCCGAACCGTTGGCGATGAAGCCATCGGAGAGGAGGATGACGGGAGTCATATGCTCCAGAGCCAGACGGCCGGCCTCAAAGGCATAGTGGAAGCAGTCGCTGGGCGACGAGGCGGCCACCACGATGGCAGGGCACTCGCCGTTACGGCCGTAGAGGGCCTGTACCAGGTCACTCTGCTCGGTCTTGGTAGGCAGACCCGTCGAGGGACCGCCACGCTGTACGTCTACCACAACCAGCGGCAGCTCGATCATCACGGCCAGACCCAGAGCCTCCGACTTGAGCGAGAGACCGGGACCCGACGTGGTCGTTACAGCAAAGTTACCGGCATAGGCGGCACCGATGGCGGTACAGATACCGGCAATCTCATCCTCTGCCTGTACGGTCTTCACACCCAGGTCGCGACGCTTGGCCAGCTCCTCGAGGATTACCGTAGCGGGGGTGATGGGGTAGGAACCGCAGAAGAGGGGCAGGTTGGCCTTCTCGGCGGCAGCCATCAGACCCCAGGCAGTGGCTACGTTACCGCTGATCGAGCGATAGGTACCCTTCTCCAACTTGGCGGGGGCGATGGTGTAGGTATTGGCAAACTGGTGGGTGTTGGCGGCGTAGTTGTAGCCGGCATCGATGGCCTTGATGTTGGCCTCGGCCACCAGCGGATTCTTCTTGGCGAACTTCGTCTGGAGGTAGTTCTTGGCGTGATCCTCCGGACGGTGGTAGAGGTAGAAGCAGATACCCAGGGCAAACATATTCTTGCACTTTACTACCGACTTGTTGTCCAGGCCCATATCCTTCAACGCCTCGCGCGTCATCGAGGTGATGTCGGGCGTTACGACGTTGTAGCCACCCAGATTCAACTCTGCAATGGGGTCGAGGGTCTGGAAGCCCGCCTTCTTGAGGTTCTCTTCGGTTACCGAGTCACCGTCGAGGATCACCGTAGCCGAACTCTTGAGCCACTTGCGGTTGGCCTTCAGGGCAGCGGGGTTCATCGCCACCAGCACATCGCAGTAGTCGCCCGGGTTGAGGGCGCGGTGGTCACCGAAGTGTACCTGGAAGCCCGAAACACCGGCTACGGTACCCTGCGGAGCGCGGATTTCGGCCGGATAGTCGGGGAAAGTCGAGATGTCGTTTCCGAGCAACGCGGAGGTGTCGGAAAAGAGCGTACCCGTGAGCTGCATACCGTCGCCGGAGTCACCCGAGAAGCGAATCACGACGTCGTGCACCTCTTTTACGTTTTTGTTATCCATATCAGATTTTATTAGGTTAGTTCTCAAAGTTGTAAAATGCACCTACAAATATAAAACTTTCTTTGCAATAAACCACCCTCGCAAGCAAAAACTTTTCACCTTTTTGTTTTTTATTTGACGACCTCCGTTCGGGATTCTCTCATTAACCATAAAAAAAGAGTTGCCTTGTGGGGCAACTCTTGATCAAATCAGGCTTCAGCAATTCCTACTGGGCATTCTGCTTGGCAGGTTTCTGGGTGTAGAGGAAGCGACGGATCTTCTTGGTCGGGGTGCGGATGAAGTCCTCCTTCTCCTCCAGAATCTCCGAGATGCGCGAGAAGCGGTTCACCTTGCTGTTCACATACTCCAGGATCTCCTTCTTAAGCTCCTCCTTCTTCTCCTCAAAGGCCTTGGCCTTGATATCCCATTCGGCCTTCAATTCGCCCTTCTTCGAGTCCCATTCGGCTTTCCACTCCTCCCACTTGGCCTCCAAAAGGTCGGTGTTGAAGTGTACCAAAGCCACCAGATGACCCTCCTTCTCCGTTACCACAGAGTCGGCCACAAAGACGTGCGAGTTGAGCACATTCTCAATATCCTCGGGATAGATGTTCTCACCGCTGGGGCCTACGATCATATTCTTCAGACGGCCACGGATGTAAACCCAGCCATCCTGGTCGAACTCCGCCAGGTCGCCCGTGCGGAACCAGCCATCCTTGGTAAAGGCCTCCTTCGTGGCCTCGGGATTCTTGTAATAGCCCAGCATCACACTCGGCGACTTGGCCACCAGCTCTCCCAGACCCGTCTCGGGATTGATGTTGTCGATGCGAAGCTCCACCTGCGGAGCGGCGGGACCCGTCGAGCCGAGGCGCACCTTCGAGGGTACGGCACCAGCCAGGAGAGGAGCGGTCTCCGTGAGGCCGTAACCGACGGCGTAGTTTACCTTGCCCTCCAAGAGGAACTGCTCGGTCTGACGATCGAGCTTGGCACCACCCACACCCAGGAAACGGATGCGACCGCCAAAGGCCTGGTTTACCTTCTTGCCGGCTACACGGTGGAGGTAGCGGCGGATGAAGCCCACCTTGTAGAGGTTGCGCAGCAGGGCGTTCGAGTTGAACTTGGACTGTACGCGCGAGCGATAGACCTTCTCGATTACCAGCGGCACGATCAACATCAGCGTGGGGCGTACCTTCTTCAGGGCAGGCATCAGCACGGCGGCCGTGGGGGGACGATCCAAGTAGACGATTTTGGAACCGCAGGCGAAGGCGTAGAGGAGGCCGATCGAGCACTCGTAGGTGTGCGACAGGGGCAGCACCGAGAGGAATACGTCATCCTCATAGACGGGGAAGAGCTCGTAGTCGATGTCAATCTGGGTACAGATCGCCTTGTGGGTCAGCATTACACCCTTGGGGGTTGAGGTCGTACCGGAGGTGTAGATGATGGCGGCCAGATCCTCGGGCTTGGGCTCGGCCATCGAACCGGGCTCCTTCACGCGCTGCGAGAGAGGCTTGAGGCTCTTGGTACGGATTACGATGTTCATCTTCTCCACCGTGACCTTCGAGAGCTTGGTGAAGAGTTTGTCGGAGGTCAGCAGGGCCTTTACCTCGGCGTGCGCCAGAATCATATCGAGCTCCTCACCCGTGAAGTCGGGCAGGATGGGGACGATGACCATCGACATCGAGGTGACAGCCAGGTAGCAGACACCCCAGTTGGGCATACTGCTGCTCAACAAAGCCACCTTGTCGCCGGGCTTCAACCCTGCGCTCAAAAGGAGCTCCTGAACTATCTTTACACGCTTGTTTACCTCTTCGTAGGTGACGGATTCGCCCTCCAACATCTCGAATGCGGGACGCGACGGAAACTGCTCGGTACTGTTCCGAAGCAGCTCGTAGAGAGTTTTCGACTGTTTCATTTCGTTGATAAATTTTTGCGCTTGATGCACAAATTTGGCACAAATGTACGAATAATTCTGCGAAAAACACTATTTTTGAGGGGAAATTGACGATGATAAGCGAACAAAGGATAAAAGAGTTGGCCCGCAGTGTCGGTTTTGACCTCTGCGGCGTGGTGGAGGCAGAGCCTCTGCCCGAGGCCGAAATACGCTTCAGAGGGTGGTTAGAGCAGGGTTGTCACGCCTCGCTGGGCTACCTGGAGCGCAACATTGAAAAGCGATTCAACCCCTCGCTTCTGGTGGAGGGTTGCCGCTCGGTGGTGGTTTGTGCCGTCAATTATCGTTCGTCGCACCGACCGACTCCGCCTCCTCGCGTTGCCTCCTATGCCCTGAACCGCGACTACCACCTCACTATTCGTACGATGCTGGCCCGCCTGCTTGAGGCATTGCAGGAGGCCTATCCCGACTGCTCGATTCGGGGGCGGGGCTTCACCGACTCGGCCCCCTTGTCCGAAAAGACATTGGCCGTTCGGGCGGGGCTGGGGTGGATCGGAAGGAACTCCTTGTTGGTGACTCCTCAATTCGGCACCCGCGTTCATCTGGGCGAGTTGCTTCTCTCGGAGCCCTGTGATGGTTACGATTCCCCCTTTGAAGGGGAGCGGTGTGGTAGTTGTCGGGCCTGTCTGGAGGCTTGTCCTGCGGCAGCCATTGGAGCCGACCGTACGATTGATGCCCGCCGCTGCATCGCCTGCCGCACCATCGAACGGGGAAGTTGTGATGCGGGGTCGCTCCACGGCTGGGTCTTTGGCTGTGAGGAGTGTCAGCAGCTCTGTCCTCACAACCGCCATACCCCCGAAGCGACCCATCCTCTTTTCCGGCCGATGGTCGATCCCGCCACCCTTACCCGCGACCGCTGGTTGGCGATGAGCGACGAGGAGTTCTCCCGATTGTTGGGAGAGACCCCCCTGGCTCGAGCCGGCCTGGAGCGGATTCAGAGGGCTCTTCTGGCCGAGACCCAATAAAAAAACGACCTCGAAATGAGGTCGCTTTTTTGTTTGTCTGTGTGTCGATTACTTCGAGAGCTCGGCAATGGTAGCCTTGGCAGCCTCGAGGGTGGCACCGGCGGTTACCTTCTGCAGGGCGGCAATGGCCTCGGCCTTCATCTCCTTGGCGTTGTAGGCCGAACCCAGCAGGTAATAGAGGTAACTGGCATCCTCGGCCTCGGTCTGGGCCAGGGCGGCAGCCTCGGCCAGCTCGATCACCTTGGCATAATCCTTCTTGCCCTCATAAGCCTGAACGCGTACCTTCAGAGCCACGGGATTCTCGGCGTTGGCGGCGAGCATCTGCTCGGCAGCTGCCAGCATACCGTCGTAGTCGTTGTTCTGCTGGAAACCGGCTACCATATTATTGGTATACATCGTTACCAGGTTCTTCGCCTCGGCAGCCTGCTCGGCATACTTGGGGTTGAGGTTCGAAGCCACCTTGTTCAGCACCTCCAGACCCTTGGTATAGTCTCCCAGCTCGCAGTAGCAGGTACCCAGCCAGTTGGCCATCTGGGCATTCTTGGGATCGGCAGCGTAGCCCTTCTCGAAGATGGCGGCAGCAGCGGCGTAGTCCTTGTTGTTGAAGGCCTCACCACCCTGGGCCTGGTAGCAGCGGGCAACATAACCCAGCGACTTCTTCTCCTGGGTCGTATCACCGTAGAGGGTGGCCAGGTCGGCCGACTTGGTGAAGTGCTCGATGGCGAGCTCGTAGTTCTTGCCCATCATTGCGCGACCACCCAGCTGGAAGTAGCACTTGGCAATGTAACCTTTGGCCGTGGCAGCCAGGTTCTGATCCTGTTCGTTGTCGGAGAGCTGACCCTCGTCAATCACCTGCTCGAAAGCGGCAGCAGCCGTGGCGAAATCCTTGGCGCCATACGCCTCGGCCCCCTTGTTGAATACCTCGGTCAGATTCTGGGCCGAGAGGGTGCAAACCGCCATCAGGGCCACGATCGATAAAAAGAGTTTTTTCATTTTTGTTTGTTGTTTTTTTGGTTTTATTGTTCTTGTATTCTTCTTCTTTGCTCGGGTCAAAATCACGCAAAAATAGGAAATAATTTCCTTTTCTCCAAATCGAATTCCCCTTTATCCTCGCAACGAGGCGAAGAAACGCTTCATCAAGGCTTCGCACTCTTCGCGCAGGATGCCGCTTACTACCTCGGTCTTGGGGTGAAAGATCCGCTCCGAGTAGCAGCGGTGTCCCCGCTTGGGATCGTCGGCTCCCCATACCACGCGCCCCACCTGGCTCCAGGCGATGGCTCCGGCACACATCACGCAGGGCTCCACCGTTACATAGAGGGTGCACTCCTGCAGGTACTTGCCGCCCAGGGTGGCCGAAGCGGCCGTCAGGGCCTGCATCTCGGCGTGGGCTGTGGCATCGGCGAGGGTCTCCACCAGGTTGTGGCCGCGACCGATGATGCGGTCACCTGCCACCACCACGGCTCCGATGGGTACCTCCTCACTCTTAAACGCACGCTCGGCCTCGTTTAGTGCCTGGCGCATAAATTTTTCATCCTTTTGTCGCTGTTCTTCCATCGTTTTGGGGGATTATCGGCGGCGACGCACGGGGCGCGTTCGCGGCTTGGGACCGGCGGTCGGCATCCCGATATAGTCGTTGTTTTTCAGGGTAATGGAGCAGGTCTGAAGCGAGGGAATGGGCTCTCCCTGGGGCGTGTGCCCCGGCTCCCAGTCGGGTGAGAAGAGGATCACTCGTTCGATCTCGTGCACCAGACGGGGGTAGAGCTGTTCGCTCGGATTCTCCCCCTCGACCAACGAGGTGGTGCCATCGGCATTGACCAGGAAGGGAACATCGATGCGGACGTGCGGGGTGCTGCGGGGTAACTCACCGTAATCGTAACGGAGATTGGCCACCACCCACCGCTCGAATTTGTCGATGTCGCCCCCCTTGAAGCGGGGCTGGGCCATTCGTTCGATCTCGGCCTGACGTTCACGCTCCTCGCGTTCGAGCTGACGCTCGGCCTTTCGGGCCATCTTCGTGGAGTCGTTCTTGGCCTCGGCGGGCAGAGCCATCGCCATCACGACCAAAAGTAGAAGTGTAGAGTACTTGATCATCGTTCTTTTCTTTCTTAAACTTATCTGAAGGTCTTTTTACCGCTGATGCCATATCGGGAGCCGGAGGACTCCATCTGGATTTGGCGGTTTCCATTGTGATCGGTCTCTTGTTCCGAGAACTTGTTTCCGGCACGAAAGAGAATGGGTAGGGTGTATCGTATCGGGCGGGGCTTTCCGTCCACCCCAAATCCCGGGCTCCAGGCGGGCGAGATCTCCAAAACCCGCTTTACCTCCAGGGCCATCTCCGGGTCTCCGAGTTGTTTGAATTCGATCTCTCCCAACTGCCCCTCCGTATCGATGGTGAAGGCGACCACCACCTCCACGTCACTCCTCATCGTGTGGGTCGATTGGGGGTATTGGATATGGAGCTCCACCCACTTGCGGAACTGTGCCAACCCACCTGTTTGGAAGCGGGGCATCACCATTCCGTAACGTTTCATTTCGCGTGCCTGCTCTTTGGCCAGCCGCTCCGTTTTTCGCTCCTGGTTCCTCTCTTTCGGCCTCTCCTGTGCAGCCGAATCGGAGATCGAGACTCCGCCCAGCAGACAGCCGACAAGGAGCCACCGCAAAATATTGATTTGTCGCATCGAATTCTCTTTTTTGGACATCCTTCAATCCACAAATGTAAATAAAAAGGTGTAAAATTCCAATTTTTGGCGGCAAAAGGGGGCTCTGCTCCCCTTTTCGTGTAACTTTTTCACCTTGAATGCACCATCTTTGGGCAAAAAACGCTATTTTTGTGGGTTGGAAACGAAAATAACTAAAAAAGAGATACCGACTATGTACAGAACACACACCTGCGGCTGTCTGCGAGCCGCAAACATCAACGAGACCGTCACCCTTTCGGGTTGGGTGCAGAAGGTCCGCAATCTGGGTGCGATGACCTTCATCGACCTGCGCGACCGCTATGGCCTGACGCAGATTGTGGTGGAGGAGGGCTCGCCTGCCGAGGCCCGCGAGGCCGCATCAAAGCTGGGTCGCGAGTATGTGATTCAGGTAACCGGCCAGGTAATTGAGCGTTCGTCGAAGAACCCCAAGATGCCTACGGGCGATATCGAGGTGGCCGCCACGGAACTGGTGATCCTCAATGAGGCTCAGACCCCTCCCTTCACCATCGAGGAGGTCTCGGATGGTGGCGATGACCTGCGTATGAAGTACCGCTACCTCGATCTGCGTCGTCCGCCCCTGCAGCGCAATATGATCCTGCGTCACAAGATGGCCCAGGAGATTCGCCGTTTCCTCGACCAGGAGGGATTCCTTGAGATCGAGACCCCCTATCTGGTGGGCTCCACTCCCGAGGGTGCCCGTGACTTCATTGTCCCCAGCCGTATGAACCCCAATCAGTTCTACGCACTGCCCCAGTCGCCCCAGACCCTCAAGCAACTCTTGATGGTGGCCGGCTATGACAAGTATTTCCAGATCGTACGCTGTTTCCGTGATGAGGATCTGCGTGCTGACCGTCAGCCCGAGTTTACGCAGATCGACTGCGAGATGGCCTTCGTGGAGCAGGAGGATGTGATCTCGGTATTTGAGCGTTGGGCCAAGCATATGTTCAAGGAGGTGATGCAGATCGACTTCACCGAGCCCTTCCGTCGTATGCCCTGGATCGAGGCGATGGAGAAGTATGGCTCCGACAAGCCCGACCTTCGTTTCGGTATGGAGTTCTCCGATCTGACCGATTTGGCCAAGGGTCACGGCTTCTCGGTCTTTGATGATGCCGAGTATATCTGCGGTTTTGCCGCCACGGGTTGTGCTACCTACACCCGTAAGCAGATTGATGCCCTCACCGAGTTTGTGAAGCGTCCCCAGGTGGGAGCCAAGGGTTTGATCTGGATTCGTGTGGAGGAGGCCGGCGTGAAGTCCTCGATCGACAAGTTCTATACCCCCGAGCAGGTCAAGGCGATGGCCGAGAAGTGTGGTGCCCAGGCCGGTGATATGGTTTTCATCCTCTGTGGCAAGAAGTTCAAGGCCCTTACGCAGCTTTGTGCGCTGCGTCTGGAGGTGGCCCAGCAACTGGGTCTGCGCGATCCCAAGAAGTTTGCGCCCCTTTGGGTGGTGGACTTCCCGATGTTCGAGTGGGACGATGAGACCGAGCGTTTCTATGCAATGCACCACCCCTTCACCTCGCCCAAGCCCGAGGATGTGGCCTATCTGGAGAGCGATCCCGGTCGTGTGCGTGCCAACGCTTATGACTTCGTCTGCAACGGTACGGAGATTGGTGGCGGTTCGATCCGTATCCACGATGCCAAGCTGCAGGCCACGATCTTCAAATGCCTGGGCTTCACCCCTGAGAAGGCACAGGAGCAGTTCGGCTTCCTGATGAATGCCTTCAAGTTCGGTGCACCTCCTCACGGTGGTTTGGCCTTCGGTTTCGATCGTCTTTGCTCGCTTTTCGGCGGCTCGGAGTCGATCCGCGACTACATCGCCTTCCCGAAGAACAATGCCGGCCGCGATGTGATGCTCGATGCCCCCGGCTATGTGGATCAGGCTCAACTTGATGAGCTCTTCCTCTCGCTGGTAAAGCCCGAGGAGAAGTAAGTGAACTTCCGATAACCAAAACGAGGGTCCCGAAATTTCGGGACCCTCGTCTTTTTCTCTTGCCGCCTATTCGTTGAAGAAGCGATAGACCGTCTTTTCGCAATAGAGCTCTCCGGCCTCAATGCGGGTTGTGGGGAACTCGGGGCGGTTGGGCGAGTCGGGCAGGTACATCGGGGCCAGAAGTAGACCATCATAATCGTTGTAACGACGCTCCGACTTTGAACGGGGCGAGCCATCGGAGAGGCAGTTGCCCGTATAGAGCCGCAGGGCAGGATAGGAACTCAAGATCTCCACGCGGCGACCCGAGCGGAGTGAGCGCAACGTGGCGACCTTGCCGAGGATGTGTCGCTGCCACCCCTCCACCAGCAGGTGGTGGTCGTAGCCGTCGAGCTGCTCCATCTGATTGAACTCGGACTCAATCCCCTCCTTCAAGGGGCGAAACAGACGAAAATCGAGGGGTGTGTCAGCCACCTCCGCCAATTCGCCCGTGGGGAGTAACTTGCCATTTAATACCACGCATTGGTGGCTGTTGACCTGCAATTCGTGCTCCAGTACCGAGCCACTCTCCTCGCCATCGAGGTTGAGGAAGAGGGCCGAGGAGAGGTTGAGGCAGGTGGTGCGGTCGGCAGCGGCGCGGTAGGTAATCTCTAGCGAGTTTTCGTCGTCGAAGTCGAAGATTACTTGTACATAGAGGTTGCCGGGCCACCCGTCGCTTCCATCGGGTGAGGCGAGCTCCATCACCACGCGATTCTCCTCCACGCGGCTCTCCCAGAGTTGGCTTCCCAATCCCTGGGCTCCACCGTCGAGGTGGTGACGTCCGGCATTGGCCTCCAGGCGAATCTCCTCACCATCCAGCAGAAAGGAACTGCGTCCGATCCGTCCGGCATAGCGACCGATGGTGAGCCCCAGGCGGTCGCCCCCCGAACGGTAGTCGAGCGGATCTCCATAACCCAGCAACACATCGCACTTGCCTCCCTCGGGATTGGGCAGACGGATGGCCGTCACCGCAGCTCCGAGGTTGGAGAGTTCCACCTCGGCCCCGCAGCTGTTTCGCATCCGATAGCGGACCACGGCCTCCCCTTCGGGAGTCAGTGCCCAGCACTCCTGCTCGATGGTAACCATTTCGGACTACTCGGCGGGGGTTAAACGCTCAAAGAGGGTATCGATACGCTTCAGACACTCCTCCTTGCCGATGAAGGCCGTCACGTCGTACATACCCGGGCCCTTACCGGCACCCACGAGAGCCAGACGCAGCGTGTTCATCACCTGCCCCATTCCGTAGCCCTTCTCGGTAATCCAGGCGTGAACCACCTTCTCGGTGTTCTCCAGCGAGAAGTCGTCGATCGAGGCCAGCACCTCGCGTACCTCCTTCAGGATGCGGGGATTCTCACCCTTCCAATACTTCTTGGCCTGCTTCTCCTCATACTCCGTGGGGGCCACGAAGAAGAAGTTGGTCAGATCCCAAAGGTCGGTCAGGAAGGTGGCGCGCTCCTTCATAATTGCGGCAGCCTTGCCGGCCAACTCGTCCGAAACCTCGATTCCCTGCTCACGCAGAATGGGTTGGTAGAGCTCGGCGAGCTCTGCAGCCTCCTTGCGGTGCATATATTGGGCGTTGAACCACTTTGCCTTGTCGGGCTGGAAGCGGGCACCCGATTTCGAGACGCGATCCAGTGAGAAGGCGTCGATGAGTTCCTGCATTGTGAAGAGCTCCTGCTCCGTGCCGGGGTTCCAACCCAGGAGAGCCAGCATATTGATAAAGGCCTCGGGGAAGTAGCCATCCTCGCGGTAGCCGTGGGCCGTCTCACCCGTCGAGGGCGACTTCCAGAAGAGGGGGAAGACGGGGAATCCCATCTTGTCGCCGTCACGCTTCGAGAGCTTGCCTCCACCCGTCGGCTTGAGCAGCAGGGGCAGGTGGGCAAACTCAGGCTGTTCGTCGCTCCAACCAAAGGCGCGATAGAGCAGGTAGTGGAGCGGGAGCGAGGGGAGCCACTCCTCACCGCGAATGACGTGCGAGATCTCCATCAGGCGGTCATCGACGATGTTGGCCAGGTGGTAGGTGGGCAGCTGGTCGGCCGACTTGTAGAGCACCTTGTCATCCAGGGTCGAGGTGTTCACCTCCACGTCGCCACGAATCAGGTCGTGCATCTTCACCACCTCGTTCTCGGGCATTTGGAAACGAATCACCCACTGATCGCCGCGAGCAATGCGCTCCTCGACCTCCTCCTTCGATAGACGGAGCGAAGTGGGCAGCTGGGTGCGGACCTCATAGTTGTAGGCAAAGGTCTTACCCTCGGCCTCATACTGCTTGCGGAGTGCGTCAAGCTCCTCGGCCGTATCGAAGGCGTAGTAGGCCCAACCCGCCTCGACCAGCTGGGTGGCATACTTCAGGTAGATCTCACGACGCTCCGACTGACGGTAGGGGGCGTGGGGACCTCCCACACCGACTCCCTCGTCGATCTCGATGCCGCACCAACGAAGCGACTCCATAATATAATCCTCGGCACCCGGCACAAAACGCTGCGAATCGGTATCCTCGATACGCAGAATCATCTTGCCACCGTGCTGACGGGCGAACAAATAGTTGTAGAGAGCCGTACGGACACCGCCGATATGAAGCGGGCCGGTGGGGCTGGGTGCAAAGCGCACGCGTACAGGTCTTGTCATAGTATTTCGATTTTTTTGTGATTCGGTATTAGTCGCCTTCCAACATTAAACTAAACATTGAAGAGGAAGTGCATAATATCACCATCCTGAACTACATACTCCTTGCCTTCAACGCCGATCTTCCCGGCATCGCGGCAGGCCTTCTCCGAGCCCAGCGAGGTGTAGTCGTCGTACTTGATCACCTCGGCACGGATGAAGCCGCGCTCGAAGTCGGTGTGGATGATGCCGGCCGTCTGGGGGGCCTTCATTCCGCGGTTGTAGGTCCAGGCGCGCGTCTCATCGGGACCTGTCGTGAAGAAGGTCTCCAGGTTGAGGAGCTTGTAGGCGGCCTTGATCAAACGGGCTACACCCGACTCCTCCAGCCCCAGATCCTCGAGGAACATCTGACGCTCCTCAAAGCTCTCCAACTCGGCGATATCGGCCTCGGTGGCCGCCGCCACGATCAGCATCTCGGCCTTCTCGTCGGCAATGGCCGCCTTTACGGCCTCGGTGTGGGCGTTGCCCGCTACGGCCGACTTCTCGTCTACGTTGCAGACGTAGAGAACGGGCTTGTCGGTCAGCAGGTTGAGGTCGGCCACCAACTTGCGCTCCTCCTTGTCGGTCTCCACCGTGCGGGCTGAGCGACCCTGCTCCAGAGCCTCCTTGAAGAGGGAGAGAATTTCGAAGCGGCGTTTGGCCGTCTTGTCGCCTGCCACGGCCTGCTTCTGGCACTTGCCAATGTTGTTCTCTACGGTCTCCAAGTCTTTGAGCTGCAGCTCAGTATCGATGATTCCTTTGTCGCGTACGGGATCCACCGTGCCATCCACGTGGGTGATGTTCTCATTCTCGAAGCAGCGCAGCACGTGGATGATGGCGTTGGTGTTGCGGATGTTGCCCAGAAACTTGTTGCCCAGACCCTCACCCTTTGAGGCACCCTTCACCAGACCGGCAATATCGACAATCTCGATGGTGGTGGGGACCACGCGCTTGGGGTTGTCGATCTCGGCCAGACGAATCAGACGCTCGTCGGGCACGGTGATTACGCCCACGTTGGGCTCAATGGTGCAGAAGGGGAAGTTGGCTGCCTGCGCCTTGGCGTTCGACAGACAGTTGAAGAGGGTCGATTTGCCCACGTTGGGCAGACCCACGATACCACATTGTAATGCCATATTTTGTCCTGTTTTTGTTATTCGTTTTTCTTCGGGCTCACCATAGGTGAGTCTGGTGAGCGTTAATCGTGCAAAGATAGGAAAAATTTGGCAAGAAACCTCCATTTTTCGGCGGATTTGCACTTTCTCTCTGCGACGGTCGATTTGTGGGGCGATTTTTTTGTTTTGTCACGCCTTTTTTTCTATCTTTGTACGAATTATATACCTGCGAAATATGGAGATAAGAGAGATACAGGCCGAATTGGAACGACTGAAGGTGCTGACAGCGGAGTGGGGAGAGGAGATTCCGCAGATCGAGCGCGAGTTGGTGCTGCAGAAACTCAGAAGCCTCTATGAGGCGGTGCGCTTTGCCGACTTCAAGGCTGAAGCCGAGGTAAAATCCGAGCCCGACTCTCTTCCGATGCCCCTGCCGGTAAGTGAGCCCGAATCCAAAGAGGAGATGCTCACCGCCGAGGAGGTGGAGGAGGAGTTGGTGGCCTTCGATTTTGATATGATTCCCCTGGAAGATGAGGAGGAGCCTCTCACCCCGATGGAGGATGAGGAGGCGATCGAGGAGGTTGAAGAGGAACTTGATCAAGAGCCGATCCATCCCTTTGTTCAGGAGCCGGAGATCCCGGCCGCAGCCCCCGAAGAGAGTGGAGTTTCCGTTGAGGTGACAGATGATAATCTCGTTGAGGATAGGTTCGATGAAGAGGTTAATGAAGAGCTCGCGGAGGTGTTGGAGGAAAATCCTGAAGTGATGGAGGAGATAGAGCCGGATATCACCGAGGAGGATGAGGTAATTATGAAGCCCGAATCCGAGCCCGAACCACAACCTGTACAGAACAATCTCTTCGATTTGGAGGAGGTGCCCGTGGTGCGTCGTTCGTCGCGTCGCGTGTTGAAGTCGCTCTACGGGGAGCCCGAGCCTCCTAAACCCGCCCCGCACAGCGAGACATTGGAGGAGTTGGTGCGTCGTGAGGATCCTGCTCCACAACCCGCTCCCGTACCAGTGCCCGAAGAGCCCAAAACACCCGAGGTGCATCCCGTGGAGGCAAAACCCGAAGAGCCTCAGGTGGTTGCCCCTGTTTTAGGTGAGGTATTACGTTCCGAGGAGCGTACATTGGCCGATACGGTAATGCCGACTCCGAGCGTCGGCTCCACGCTTGGAAACGGCTCCTCGCTGGAGGGAATGATTGCCTTGAACGATCGTTTCTTCCTGATGCGAGAGCTGTTCAACAACGACAAGGGGGCTTATGAGGCGGGGATCGCACAGCTCGATCATCAGCCCTCGCTGGACGACTGTATCATCTACATTGCCGAGGAGCATCCCGAGTGGAGTCCATCCTCCGATGGAGTTAAACTGCTGCTTGAGTTGTTGGAACGCAAATATGGTGAAAACTAATGGCGAAACTCTATATTGTACCCACCCCCATTGGGAATCTTGACGACATTACCCTGCGTGCCGTGAAGGTGTTGCAGGAGGTCGATTTCATCCTGGCCGAGGATACCCGAACCTCCGCCTTTCTGATGAAACATCTCGGCATCGAGAAGAAGATGTACTCCCACCACAAGTTCAACGAACACGCCACCGTGAAGATGGTGGCCGAAGCGATTGAGGCGGGGCGTACGGTGGCCCTCATCTCGGATGCCGGCACCCCCGGAATCTCCGACCCGGGTTTCCTGTTGGTGCGTACCTGCGTGGAGGCGGGAATCGAGGTGGAGACCCTGCCCGGAGCCACCGCCTTTGTGCCGGCACTGGTGCAGAGCGGTTTCCCCTGTGACCGCTTCACCTTCGAGGGTTTCCTGCCCCAGAAGAAGGGGCGAATGAAGCGTCTGGAGGCCCTGCGCGAGGAGGAGCGTACGATGATCTTCTATGAGTCGCCCTATCGGGTGGTAAAGTTTCTGGAGCAGCTGGTGGAGTTCTTTGGCCCCGAGCGTCGGGTCTCGGTGTCGCGCGAACTGACCAAAAAGTTCGAGCAGACCGTACGTGGTACCCTTTTGGAGGTGTTGGAGCACTTCCGCAGCCACGAGCCGAAGGGTGAGTTTGTGATTGTGCTCTCGGGGCCCGAGAAGAGCCGCCGAAACGATAAATGCGAAGAGGAGGATGAGCAGTAGGCTGAATGAAGGGCATTTGAAGTGGCATCAACGTCTGCTCCTGGAGTTGCTGTGGGGCAGTTGTTGGCTCTTTGCCCGTATGCCTTACGGTTTTCGTTACTACTTCGTGATGCCCCAGCTGGTGGGGCTTCTGCGCCTGATCCGTTACCGCCGCAAGGTGGTGATGCAGAATCTCGAACGCTCTTTTCCCGAGAAGTCGGCGGAGGAGTTATGTGAGATTCGTCGCCGTTACGATTGGACATTAGCCGAGGTGATTGTCGATATCATTTCGTTGGCGGGAATCTCGCCCGAGCAGGGGCGCGAGGTGGTGAAATGGCCCAACGCCGAGGAGCACATTCATAGCCTCCACGGTCGCGACTGGGTGGCAATGGCCTCCCATTTCGGTTGCTGGGAGTATGATCCCCTTTGGTGTTGGGTGGACTCCGGTCGTGATTTCCTGGCGGTCTATCATCCGCTTCATAATCCCGTTTTTGAGTGCTTTTTCCGCCGCCTGCGCAATTATGAAGACTCGGTCAAGCAGATTCCGATGCGTGATTGTGTGCGCTACTACCTGCGCCAACGCAGCGAAGGGGGGCGGCCGATGGCATTGGGGCTGATCTCTGATCAGAATCCCACCATTCATCGTAACAACCACTGGTTTACTTTCCTCAATCAGGATAGCATCTTCTTTGATGGTGGTGAAAAATTGGCCCTCAAATTTCACCTGCCGGTCTACTTCTGCCACGTGCGTCGGCTGAAGTGGGGGCGGTATGAAATTTGGTTTGAGGAGATCTATGACGGAGAGTCGGAGGTGGCTCCCAACACCATTACGGAGCGTTATGCCGCCCTGCTGGAGGAGATGATTCGCCGGTGCCCCGAGCTCTGGATGTGGTCGCACCGCCGCTGGAAGCACAAACGTCCCCAACCCCAAAATCAGGAAGCGTAGCGGATGGCACGGGCAGCAGTCGTAATTTTGAATTGGAACGGCGAGGCGATGCTTCGACGCTTTCTGGGCGATGTGGTGGCCTCGATCCCTGCGTGGGCCCGGGTAGTGGTGGCTGATAACGGCTCTACGGATGGCTCCTGCCGCTATGTGGAGGAGCACTTCCCCGAGGTGGGGCTCCTGCGCCTGGAGCAAAACTACGGCTTTGCCGAGGGGTACAACCGTGCCCTGGCACAACTCGATGAGGATATTTTTGTCCTGCTGAACTCCGATGTAGCAACCCCGAAAGGGTGGTTGGAGCCGCTGGTCGAGGTGCTCGATGCACACCCCGAGGTGGGAGCCGTGGGCCCCAAACTCCTGGCTGAGCGGGATCCCGAGTATTTTGAGTATGCGGGAGCCGCAGGTGGATTCATCGACTTTTTGGGCTATCCCTTCTGTCGGGGCCGCATTCTTCAATGTGTGGAGCGTGATGCGGGGCAGTATGACGATGAGCGGGAGGTCTTTTGGATCTCGGGGGCTGCTTTCTGTTGTCGTGCCTCGCTCTTTAAGGCCCTGGGGGGCTTCGAACCCTCCTTCTTTGCCCATATGGAGGAGATTGATCTCTCGTGGCGAATGCAGCTGGCCGGATGGAGCCTGCGGGTGGTGCCCAGCAGTCGGCTCTTCCACGTGGGGGGAGCGACGCTGAATGCCTCCTCGCCCTGGAAGTGTTATCTCAACCACCGCAACAACCTGCGGATGCTCTACCGTTGCGCCTCGCCCGGACAACGTCTGGTGGTCGCTGTGGTACGCCCGCTGACCGATCTTTTGGCCGCTTTTAGTTACCTTCTTGAGGGGCGGGGTGAGGCCTTTCGGGCCGTGTTCCGAGCCTGGAGAGACTTCCTCGGCGAGCATAAGGTGTTGGCGGCCCAGCGGCGAAAGATTCGGAGCGAGGTGAAAAAAAGCCCCGTCGGCATATACCGAGGATCGATACTTCTGCGTTATCTCTTCGGGGGTCGCAAATTTGAAAAAATGATGTAAATGATGAAAAAGTTAGTTGTCATACCTACCTATAACGAGATAGAGAATGTCGCCCGAATGATTCAGCGGGTGATGTCGCTTGAGGGGACCTTCGACCTGTTGGTGGTCGATGATGGTTCGCCCGACGGTACGGCGCGTGCCGTGGAGGAACTCCAGACCGAGTATCAGGGACGGCTCTTCCTGCTTGAGCGTAGTGGGAAACAGGGGCTCGGAACCGCCTACCTGGCCGCCTTTCGCTGGGCTTTGGAGCGCGACTATGAGGCGGTCTTTGAGATGGACTGCGACTTCTCGCACAACCCCGACGACCTCTTGCGTCTGGCCGCTTCGCTTGCTGCCGGGGCTGATGTGGCGGTGGGATCCCGCTACTCGAAGGGTGTCAATGTTGTCAATTGGCCGATGTCGCGCCTGCTGATCTCCTACTTTGCCTCGAAGTATGTGCGTTTGATGACCCGAATGCCGGTTTGCGATGCCACAGCGGGCTTTGTGGGCTATCGTCGTGAGGTGCTCGAGCGCATCGACCTTGATCGGGTGAAGATGGTCGGCTATGGCTTCCAAATCGAGATGAAGTACACCGCCTGGCGACTCGGATTCAAGATCGAGGAGCTCTCCATCATCTTTGTCGATCGTACCGCCGGCACCTCCAAGATGTCCTCCGGCATCTTTGGTGAGGCCTTCTGGGGGGTCTTGAAACTTCCATTCCGTCGGTTTTAGTACGAAAAGCTCAAACAAAAAAGGCACCTTCAAAGGTGCCTTTTTTGTTGTGATTCAATTTGCCTACTTGTTGATCTTGGCCCACGAATCCTTGAGCGTTACCGTGCGGTTGAAGACGGGGTGCTCGGGGGTGGTGTCGGTGTCGGCGCAGAAGTAACCTACACGCTCGAACTGGAAGGGCTTTCCAACCGCGGCATTCTGAAGCGAGGGCTCCAGGTAGGCCTCGACCTTCACCATCGACTCGGGGTTGAGGTTCTCCTCCCACGACTGCTGACCATTCGAGGTGTCGAAGGGATCCTCCGTGAGGAAGAGGGGGTTGAAGAGGCGCACCTCGGCCTTCACGGCGTGCTCGGCCGATACCCAGTGGATTACACCCTTCACACGGCGACCGTCGCTCGACGAGCCCTCGCCCGACATCGGGTCGTAGGTACAACGCAGCTCAACGATATTGCCGGCCTCATCCTTGATTACCTCTTCGCACTTGATCAGGTAGGAGTAGCGCAGACGCACCTCCTGGCCCGGGCTCAAGCGGAAATACTTCTTGGGGGGATTCTCCATAAAGTCGTCTCGCTCGATGTAGAGCTCGCGGCCAAAGGGAACCTCACGCATACCGGCGGCCTCATCCTCGGGATTGTTCACCGCCTTACGCATCTCGACCTTGCCCTCCTCCCAGTTGGTGATCACCACCTTCAGGGGGTTCAGTACGGCCATACGACGCTCGGCCACCTTGTTCAGATCCTCACGTACGCAGAACTCCATCTTGCCCAGATCGATCACATTGTCGCGCTTGGCCACGCCCACCATCTCGGCAAAGGCACGTACCGATGCAGGGGTGTAACCCTTGCGGCGCAGGGCGCAGATGGTCGGCATACGGGGGTCGTCCCAGCCCATCACGGCACCCTCCTTAACCAGCTTCAGCAGGTTGCGCTTCGACATCATCGTATAGGTGAGGTTGAGGCGGGCAAACTCGTACTGGTGAGAGGGATAGATCTCCAGAGCCTGGATAAACCAGTCGTAGAGGGGACGGTGTACGTCGAACTCCAGCGTACAGATCGAGTGGGTGATCTGCTCGATCGAGTCACTCTGACCGTGGGCATAGTCGTACATCGGGTAGATGCACCACTTGTTGCCTGTGCGGTGGTGCTCGGTGTGGAGGATACGATACATAATGGGGTCACGGAACAACATATTGGGGTGACTCATATCGATCTTGGCACGCAGCACCTTCTCGCCGTCGGCAAACTCGCCATTGCGCATACGCGTGAAGAGGTCGAGGTTCTCCTCCACCGAGCGGTCGCGCCAGGGGGAGGGCTTGCCGGGCTCCGAAACGGTGCCTCGGGTTTCGCGGATCTGCTCCTGGGTCTGGTCATCCACATAGGCCAGCCCCTTCTTGATCAATACCACGGCCCACTCATAGAGCTGGTCGAAGTAGTCGGAGGCGTAACGCTCCTCAGCCCACTCAAAACCGAGCCACTGGATGTCACGCTTGATCGAATCGACATACTCCACATCCTCCTTGGTGGGGTTGGTGTCGTCGAAGCGGAGGTTGCACTTACCGCCATACTTCTTGGCCAGGCCGAAGTTGATGCAGATACTCTTGGCGTGACCGATATGCAGATAGCCGTTGGGCTCGGGCGGGAAGCGGGTCTGAACACGCGATTCGCCCTGGGCGATGGACTCCTGGATGATCTCTTCGAGGAAGTTGACCGACTTCTCTTTGGTCGGTGTCTCTTGGGTTGCGATAGCCATATTTTCTTAACTTAACCTAATTGTTCGTCTGAAAGTGCAAAGATAGGAAAAATAATCCATAGTTGTGCAACTATTTTTCACGGGATGCAGTGCGGGAGCCCTTTGAGAAGATCTTTTCGAGGTTTACCCCGAGTCGAAGGATCTGTTGCAGTCCCACCCCCTCCAGATCGCAATGGAAACGAAGCGAGGCCCCCACTTCGAGCGTGTCGTCGAAGAAGCGGCGGTCGTAGCTCAGCGAGGTGCAGTTGTAGAGGCCGCCCTCCACGCCGTAGAAGGTCGAGGCCTCAAAGAGGTTGGCCCCGTAGGTGGCATAGAGGGGTTGCAGATTCTCCCCCACATAGAGCTTGTTGTCGAGTCTGAAGCCCCTCCAGTCGAGCGAGAGCCACAACTCTCCTCCCAGTGGAGCTCTCCAGCCGTTGTTGAGGCGGCGGTCACGCTGCATCGCCTGCAGGTAACCCAGACGGGCCTCAAACCTCCATTCGCTGCCCACGCGGAGCCCCAGGTGGGGGTTGAGCAGCAGGTTGTCGACCACTCCTTCGGTGGTGCCCGCATCGGGGCTGTAGCTCTTGGCATAGTGGAGCATCATTGCGGAACCTCCGGCATAGAAACGACCGTTGTCCCAGCGACCATCCAGGGTGATGCGGAACTTTTCGCGTTGGGTTGCGGTGCGGAGCCCCTCCCAATCGATCCACAGCTCGGTGTAGGAGCGGTTGCGGGGCGACTGCCAATTGAAGAGCAGACCCTGCAGGGTGGGGTGGTAGAAGGAGACCTTTTCGTCAAAGAGGGCCTCGGAGTAGTGGCCGATGAGTTTCGAGCGGGGGAAGATGCCGGCATTGACACGCACCGTCGGACTTTGGAACTGGTAGTAGAGAAGCAATCCCGCTTCGGAGAGGGCTCGTTCGTCACCGAACTCGTGGAGGAGGGTCGCTCCCGCCATCAGACGGTTCATCCCGGCCCACTCGACCCCCACTTCGGGTTGGAATTTCACGCCGAAGAGGGTGAATGACTCCTGTTTATCGTGGCAGGCCGAGTATTCGCGGTTGTCGAAGCGGGTCTCAAAGGGGAGTGAGACGACCAGGTTCTGTCCCGCAGCCGCAGTGGCCCAAACGAGGGCCAGAAGGATAAGAAGTGTTCGTTTCATCGCTCGTAAATCCATTGTTGTGGCGGTAAATCTCTCAAAAGTAGCAAAAATATTTTCAATATCGGGGCTTATTCCCTATTTTTGTCTCAAATAATATTCGGAAAATGCGAAAAATAACCAACGAAGAGCTCCACAGACCCTCGGTGGAGGAGTTTGCCCGAATGGAGAAGATGCCCGTGGTGGTGGCATTGGACAATGTGCGCTCGGCCCAGAACATCGGATCCTTCTTCCGTACGGGTGACGCCTTTGCCGTGGAGCATATCTGCCTCTGCGGCATTACGGCCACGCCCCCCAGCCGCGACATCCACAAGACGGCCCTCGGGGCAGAACTGACGGTTCCCTGGAGTCACTACGAGACGACCGAGCAGTGCATTCGTCAGTGGCGCGAACAGGGCTATCACATCCTGGCGATCGAACAGGTCGAGGGGGCGGTGATGCTCGACGAGTTTCGGCCCGATCCTGACAAAAAGTACCTTCTTCTTTTCGGTAACGAGGTAATGGGGGTGGACCAGCAGGCCGTCGATCTCTGCGACGGTGCCATCGAGATTCCCCAGCTCGGCACCAAACATTCGCTCAATGTTTCGGTGTCGGGAGGTGTGGTTCTGTGGCATTTTTTTGCTTCGTTCAAAAAATAACCCTACCTTTACCGCCGTATAAACACTAACCAACGAAAACTATGTCCGTAGAATCCACTCTGCGTGCGGTGACAACCTACCGCCTGACCGAGATGAAGCAGCGCGGCGAGAAGATCGCAATGCTCACCTCCTACGACTACTCAATGGCCAAAATCGTCGATGCCGCCGGTGTCGATGTGATTCTGGTCGGTGACTCGGCTGCCAATGTGATGGCCGGTTACGAAACTACCCTCCCCATCACCCTCGATATGATGATCTACCACGCCCAGTCGGTCGTGAAGGCGGTCAATCGTGCCCTGGTGGTGGTCGATCTCCCCTTCGGTACCTACCAGGGTAACTCGAAGGTGGCCCTCGACTCGGCCATCCGCATTATGAAGGAGACCGAGGCCGATGCCGTGAAGCTGGAGGGTGGCGAGGAGATTCTGGAGTCGGTACAGCGTATCCTGGCTTGCGGAATCCCCGTGATGGGGCACCTGGGTCTTACGCCCCAGTCGATCCACAAGTTCGGCACCTACACCGTGCGTGCCAAGGAGGAGGCCGAGGCCGAGAAGCTGGTGCGTGATGCCCATATTCTCTCCGAGGCGGGCTGTTTTGCCTGTGTGCTGGAGAAGATTCCCGCATCCCTTGCCACGCGCGTTACGAAGGAGGTCTCGATGCCGACGATCGGTATTGGAGCCGGTGGCGGTACCGATGGACAGGTGTTGGTGATTCACGATATGCTGGGCATCAACAAGGGCTTCTCGCCCCGTTTCCTGCGCCGCTATGCCGACCTGCATACGGTGATGACCGATGCCATCACGCACTACGTCTCGGATGTCAAGGAGTGCGACTTCCCCAACGAGAAGGAGCAATACTAAAAATGAGAGAAAAAAGCGAGGGACTCGACATTTCGAGTCCCTCGCTTTTTTGTAGAATAACGGATGTTGTTACATTGCCTGGCAAATGTCCCACACAAAGGCGCGGGAGCCCTGCATCTTGGTAGTGGAGTCAATCTCGCGCATTGCATCGAGGATGGCATCTACCTTCTCATCGGCCACGATGGCCAATACCGAGGTGTTCATCGAGGGCCAGGCGTGGGTGCCGTAGTGGGGCTCGCCGTCGAACGATCCGCGCCCCTCGGTCAGACCCCAGCGGGTGAAACCTCGCACCTCCAGACGATCCAGCATCTCATTTACGCGGTCGGTCAGGGCCTGGTTATAGGAGATAAATACAGCTTTCATATCGGTTTGTTTCGTTTTTTGTAGAGGCAGGGTTGCCACTTGGGTCGGCAACCCCGCCTCGGAATGGTTTTATGCGTTGAGGGTAGCCTGCTGCTTCTGGGCCTGGGCCTCCTGGCGTTCACGCTTCTTGCGTTCCTTGCGCTGCTCACGATCCATAAAGATGGAGTAGAGTACCGGCACGAAGAAGAGGGTCAGGATGGTGGAGAAGGTCAGACCTCCAATCACGGCAATACCCATCGGCTGCCAAATCTCGGAGCCTTCACCGCCACCGAGGGCCATCGGCAACATACCCAGTACGGTGGTGAACGAGGTCATCAATACGGGACGCAGACGGCTCATACCACCCTTGACTACGGCATCGAAGATGCTCGATCCGCGCTCGATCAAAAGGTTCATATAGTCCACCATCACGATACCGTTCTTCGTTACGATACCCACCAGCATAATGGCTCCAATCAAGGCGATCAGCGAGAGGGGCGTGTCGGTCATCCACAGGGCGAGGAATACACCCGTGAAGGCAAATGGGATGGTGAACATAATGATGAAGGGGTACTTCAGCGACTCAAACTGCGTAGCCATCACAATATAGACCAAAATTACGATCAGCACGAAGAGCAGCCCCAGATCACTGAAGGCCTCGCTCTGATCTTCAATCGTACCACCCAGCTCGAGGCTGATGCCGTCGGGAGTGGGGTAGTCGTCGATCAGGGCCTGGGCCAGGGGAACCATATCACCCAATGCCACGCCGGCACCAACCGAGCCCTCCACGGTGATGATACGCTGGCGATTCTCGCGCTCGATCGAGGGGGCGGCAAACTCCTCCTTGACGGTGGCCACATCCTTCAGTTTGATGGGCTGACCCTGGGCACCATAAAGGATGATGTTCTCCACATCCTCCACGCGGGTACGGTGCTCCTCGGCGTAACGAACCAGGATATCGTACTCGTCACCATCCTCGCGGTACTTCGATGCGGCAAAACCGTTGATGCGGTTACGCACGAAGGTTGAGGCGGTGGCACTGTTGATTCCGTAGTAGGCCAGCTTGTCGCGGTCGAATACCACGTTCAACTCGGGACGCAGATCGTCGCGCGAGAGTTGCACGTCACGCATACCGGGGATCTCGGCGAGTTTCTCCTTCAGGTCGTTGGCAATCTCGTTGGTCTGCTCGATGTTGTGGCCGAAGACCTTGATATTCACGGTCGACGAGCCACCCATACCGCCCTGCTGACCACCCGGCGTTACGCTGAACTGGCGGATCTCGGGGATATTCTCCAGATCCTTACGCAGCAAGTCCGAAATCTCGTAGATCGAACGCTCACGCTCTGTCGAACGGGGCAGACGCAACGTATAGTTGATGATGTGCGAACCGGTGGTTTGCATTGCGGCAAAGGCGTTGTTCGAGGAGTTGGCTCCGGCCGAGGCCGAGATCATCTCCACCTCGGGATACTTCTCATAGATGATATTGTCGATCTGACGAGCAATGCGGGCCGTGTACTCCACCGAGATATTCTGGTCGAGTTCGACCACGGCCGAGATACGACCGTTATCCGAGGGCGGGAAGAACTCGGTGGGCACCTGGGTAATCAGTCCCAGCGAGGCAACGAAAACACCCAGCAGCGAGAAGACCGTGATGCGGCGGTGGGTAACCACCCAGTTCAACCCCTTGGCATAGGCGCGATCCAACCAGGCAAGAGCCTTGTCGATGGGCTTGTAGACGATGCCGAAGCCCTTGTAGTCGTGCACGTTGCCATCGGCCTTGAGCATATAGGCTGACATCATCGGCGTCAGGGTGATGGCGGCAGTCGTCGATACGCAGACTACGATCGTAACGATCCAGCCCAGCTCCTTGAACATAATACCGGCCATACCCGGCACCATCGTCAGCGGGAGGAATACGGCAACCACAACCAGCGTGGTGGCGATTACCGACAACCACACCTCATTGGTGGCATAGATCGCGGCCTCTTTCGGATTTGATCCGCGGTCAATGTGGGTGGAGATATTCTCCAGTACCACGATGGCATCATCCACCACCATACCGATAGCAATCGAGAGTGAGGAGAGTGAGATGATGTTGATGGTTGATCCTGTGGCGAATAGGTAGATGAATGAACAGATCAGTGAGACGGGGATCGTCATACAGATGATGAAGGTGGCTCGCCAACGTCCCAGGAAGATCATTACGACCAGCACCACAAAGATGAAGGCGTACATAATGGTCTCCGAGAGGGAGTTGATGGCATCGGTGATCTCTTTTGATCCCTCAAAGATCAGGTTGATCTCCACATCATTCGGCAGCGAGGCCTCGATGGCGGGCATACGCTTCTGTACTTCGTGGATGATATCCACCGTATTGGCACCCGACTGCTTCTGGATCATCACACGCACACCTCGACGACCATTCGATCGCTCGTCCATTGTCGATTTCTCGAGTGTGTCGCGGATCTCGGCCACATCGCTCAACATCACGGTGCGGCCACCCTGATTCGAGATGACGACCTTTCTCAAGTCGATCTCGGCATCGTTGAACTCGCCATCCGCTTTGAGGTTGAAGGTGTTGTTACCGATATCGATCGTACCGGCCGGGATATTGACATTCTCGGCAGCAATGATGTTACCCAGCTGCTCGATGGTGAGGTTGTAGGCCTCCAGCTTGCGGGGGTCAACATTGACCTGCACCTCACGCTCGGGGGCACCGACCACACCCACGGCACCCACACCGTCCACACGGTTGAGTACGTTGACCAGCTTGTCGTCCAGGATCTTCTCCAGGGCGGGGTAGCTCTCATCGGCCGTTACCGAGAGCATCATAATGGGCATCATCGAGGTCGAGAACTTGAATACGGTGGGGTACTCCACGCCGTCGGGAAGCAGCGACTGGGTGCGGCTCACGGCATCACGCACGTTGTTGGCCGCCTCCGTCAGGTCGCTTCCATATTCAAATTCGAGGGTCACCATCGAGAAGTTGTCCGATGACTTGGAGGTGATATCCTTCAGATCCTCCACCGTGTTGAGGTTGTCCTCCAGCACACGGGTAATGTTGGTCTCGATATCGGCCGCATTGGCACCCGGATAGGTGGTTACGACCGAGATCATCGGGACCTCGATTTCAGGGTATTGATCGACCGCCAGATTCTTCAGCGAGAACAATCCGAAGATGATCACGCCGATGAAGATCAGGATGGTCGAAATCGGTTTTCTAACCGCACTTTCGTAAATCTTCATACGTTTCGATCTTGGTTAAAAGAGTTACTCGGCAACAATCTCCACCTTAACGCCATTCTCCAGACGCGAGAGGGCCGTTACGGCTACCTCCTCACCGGCCTCTACGCCCGAGAGGATCTCCACCAGCTGACCCAGCTGACGACCCACCTCTACGCGGCGACGCTCTGCAACACCCTCCTTGATCACATAGAGATAACGCTCCGAGGAGCCCAGCTGCTTCTGTACGGCCACGTCGGGCACCATCACTGCCTCGCGCTTACCCATATCGAAGTAGGTGCGGGCAAACATACCGGGGCGCAGACGCTCCGAAGCGTTGGGTACGCGCACCTCGGCCGTGAAGGTACGGGTGGCGGTGTTGATGGCGGGGTGGATGAGTTCCACCTGGCCCTTGAACTCCTCACCTGGGTAGGCATCCAGCACAAGACGTACCTCCATACCGCGCTTCACCTGCGAGAAGAACTGCTCGGGGATGTTGGCCAACACTTTCAGGGGGTTGATCTGCATAATGTGCAGCACGGGCATATTCATAAAGAGGTCACCGGCCTCGTTGTTGCGGGCCGTCACCACGCCCGAGATGGGGGAGCGAACCTCGATATTCTTCTTCAGGTTCTCCACGGCCTCCTTCTGTACATCGTACTGGGCCTTCACCTGATCGAACTCCTGGGCCGAGATGCCTCCCGCTTCAAAGACGGGGCGCAGACGGGCCACGTTGTCCTCCAGCACCTTGAGCTGTACCATTGCCTGGTTGTACTGGGTGGGGTTGAGGGTGATGAGCAGCTGCCCCTTCTGTACCTTGTGGCCCACATCCACCAGGATTCGGTCGATGTGCACGCCCGAGGCGGCGGGGGTGATGTCATTCTCCTTGTAGGCGTTGATCTCGGAGGTGTACTCCTCGGTCAGGGCGATGGTCTGCATTTCGGCCGTCGTCGTCTTGGTCTTTACCACCACCTCCTCGGCGACCTGGGTCGTGGTCTGTTTTGAGCCGCAGGCGGTCATCATCAACGCTGCAGCCATCCAAATAAGGCTCTTTTTCATCTCTGTTTCTATTTTTTCTGTTTTTGTTCTCTTGTTATTTCTTCGTTTTTCTTTGAGGGAGAGGAATGAGTTACTCCTCCTCGTGGCCCACGATCTTGTCGTACTCGGCCTTGGCGGTCAGGTAGTCGAAGATCGCCTGCGAGAAGTTCAGGCGGGCCTGCGTGAGATTCAGACGCGACATATTGAGCTCGAGCATCGTGCCGGCTCCAGCGTTGTAGCGCGTCTCCGAGATGTCGTAAGCCTTCTCGGCCTGCTTGGTCGTGGTCTCCTGGGCAAACATCTTCTCGCGGGCTGTCAATACCGAGGTGATGGCGTTGCGAACCTGTACGTCGATCTGCTGGGCGGCGTAGTCGCGCTGCATCTCCAGCTGGCTGATCTGGTTCTTGATCGAGCGGGCCTGGTTCATCTTCGTCAGACCGGCAAAGATGGGAACGCTGAGCTGTACGCCCACCGTCATCGGGTTGGTCCAGAAGAACTTGCTCGTGTCGAGCGGAGCGTTGTCCAAGATCAGGAAGGGCTCCATATCGTTACCCGTGTAGGAAAACTGACCAAAGGCGGCCAGGGTCGGCAGGCGCGAGGCGTTGGCCACCTTGAGCTGGTGACGCAGCTGCTCCACCTGCAGGTCGAGCTGTTTCAGGGAGCTGTTCTCCGAAATGTCGGCCGTCAGGTCGGCACCCGCAAAGACCATATCGCGCATATCGTTCAAGTTGCCCACAACCTCGACATCGACCTCCTCGGGGAGCGAGAGGTACATCTTCAGAGCCAGCTTGGCCACCTCCAGGGCCTGCTCGGTCTGAAGAATGGAGGGTTGCAGATTCGAGAGCTGTACCTGGGCCGTCAGCAGGTCATACTCCGAGGCGAGACCGTTCTCGTGTTTGAGCGAGGTCTCGTCCACGGTCTGCTGTACGGTACGCTCCGACTCCTTCAATACTTCCAGCGACTGCTCGGCCAGAAGAATGTTATAGAAGGAGGTTTTGACGGCTGCCACCAGATCAAGACGCGTGGCGCGGGCCGACTCTACGGCAGCCTCCAGCTGCGTACGGTTGAGTTTCAGCATTCGATAGACCTGCGGAGCGAAGAGGGGGAGTGCCAAATCACCCGAGAAGTTGAAGGTGTTGTCGGCACCAAACGAGATACCGCCTCGCATCTCCGACTTCACGATCGAATAGGCATATTGGCCCGAGGCCGAGATCTGCGGCAGCAGGTTGCCCCAGGTCTGTCGTTTCACATAGTCATAGCGTTCGATCTCCAGATTGGCGATCTGCACCGTGGGGTTGTCGCTCAAGGCCAAATCGATTGCCTTTTCGAGCGTCAGCTCCATCGTCTGTGCCGAGGCTCCCCACGCGGAGGCCGCCATCAGGCAGAGGCTCATAATCCACTTTTTCATACGTCTTTGTTCCTTTTATTTTTTTCGGTTTTTTTCGGTTGTTGTACTCCTCCTCGATGGGCTACCTCTGAATGTTCTCCGTGTAGCGGTCGATGATCTCGATGCCCTTTGGGGTGGAGATGCCGCGGAAGAGGGTGGTGATGACCTGGAAGAAGGCCTGCTCCTCGCTCATCTCCTCGGGAATATGGAAGAAGCCCGACTCCTTGATGGCATAGCCCATCGAGTAGAAGAGAGCGACCGTCATCTCGCAGTTCTGCTCCCGACGGAAGAGCCCCTTTTCGACCCCCCGTTCCAGCAGGTTGAAGAGGCCTTGCCGGTTACGCTCCAGCCCCTCGCCCTGGATGCGGTCGTGAATCTGGGGGTAGAACTTCTTGAGGTTGTTCTCCACGCGCGTAGCTACCCGGGCATCCTTGTGGATCAGCTCCATAATCTTGAAGATCGCCTCCAACTCGTTCTCCGCCTCCTGCATAATGCGGCAGTGCATCTCCCGCTGTTGCTCCAGCAGATGGAGAATCGATTGGTAGATCAACTCCTCCTTGTCGCCGAAGAGGGCGTAGAGCGTGCGCTTCGAGACACTCAACTCGGTGGCGATGTCGTCCATACGCACCGACTTGATTCCCTGCTGGGCAAACATTAGGGCTGCCTCTTCGATGATTCTCTCTCGTTGAATCATTCTTTGTGCTTCTTTTGTTTTTCGGTCTTCTTAACGCCTACAAAGGTAGGAATGAAAACTGAAAAAACAAAAAAAGTTTTCCGGTTTTCTCTCTTTTGACATCAAATCAGACAAAAGAGAGAATTATTGATGATCGACTCCCCCAAAACGGGGTGCTTGCCTATTTTGTTGTGGTAAAAAAGGACAAGATGGTGGTGAAAAAAGAGGTGGCCCACGAACGGGTCACCTCTTATTGGGTTGAAATGGTTACGTAATTACTTCGTCACGCGCTCCAGCCACTTCACCATACCGAGCATAATCGACATCGAAAGGATGCAGACGGCGAAGAATACGGTCCAAGCCTGCCAGATAGGCCAAGCGTTGTACATCAGAGGACCTACCCAAAGCATCAGGTTGCCGACAGCCGTGGCACCGAGCCACAGACCCTGGCAGAGACCTTGCAGGTGCTTGGGAGCCACCTTCGATACGAACGAGAGACCCAGCGGCGAGATGAAGAGCTCGGCCACCGTGAGGAAGAAGTAGAGAACAATCAGTACCCAGGGACCCGACAACCAAGCAGTACGCTCGTCTACGGGCAGAGCACGGAACGCTTCGGCCGAGGGATAGCCCTGAATCATCGAGTAAACCATCAGGAAGAGGTAGGCCGTACCGGCGATTGCCATACCGATGGCAATCTTGCGGGGGGTCGAAATCACCTTGCCGCGAGCAGCCAGCGAACCGAAGATCCAGATGATTACGGGTGTCAGCACGATTACGAAGAAGGGGTTGAGGGCCTGCCAGATCTCGGGAGCGATGCTCTCCGACTTCACAAAGTCACGAGCAAAGAGCGAGAGCGAGGTACCGTTCTGGTGGAAAGCAAACCAGAAGAAGATGGCGATGAAGAGCACGGCAAACAGAGCGTAGAGACGCTGCTTGATCTCCGTTGCAGCGGCTGCCTTCTCCTCGGGGGTGTAGTCTGCGGTCTGAACAGCCTCCTTCTTGGCGGGGGTGGGGTAAACCTTGCGGGTGCAGATGAAGATGGTCAGCGAGATGAGCATAGCGGCTACCGAAGCGATGAACGAGTAGTGAACACCCTCGTTGAAGATCTTCAGGTAGTCGGAGCAGAAGGCGGCATTAACCACCGTCTCGGCGTTGCCCGTCACGGTAGCGGCCAGGGTCTGCAGGTTCTGCAGCTGGCTGGCAACCATCGCCTCACCCTGGGCCAGGAATTCGTGGCAGAGGGCGGGCAGCTGGGCGTTATAGAGGAAGCCGTGGTTCTCCAGCCACCACTCGCGCACCAAAGGAGCCACGAAGGGGGCGATCACACCACCTACGTTGATAAATACGTAGAAGATCTGGAAGCCCGAGTCACGCTTCGATTTGGCAATCTTCAAAGCCTCCTCGCCCTGCTTGGCGGCCTCGGCCTCGAAGTTGTCGTACATCTGACCTACCAGAGCCTGGAGGTTACCCTTGAAGAGACCGTTACCGAAGGCGATCACGAAGAGCGCGAAGCAGGTCAGGGGCAGCAGCCAGCTGATGTTGTTGGAGGTCGAGAGGATGGGGATGGAGAGGATGACATAACCCGAAGCCATCACCATCAGACCGGTCATAATAGTACCCTTGTAATTCTGGGTCTTGTCGGCGATCCAACCGCCCACGAGAGCCAGCAGATAGATACCGGCGTAGAAGAACGAGTAAATCAGCGTACTCTTCTCCTCGCTCAGACCAAACTTCGAGCAGAGGAAGAGCACCAGTACGGCATTCATAATATAGTAGCCGAAACGCTCGCCCATATTACTCAAAGCCGCCGCCAAAAGACCTTTGGGGTGTGATTTGAACATAACTTTTTTGTTTTTTAGGTTAAAAGGTTAAAAATTTTGGCACAAAGATAAGAAATAAATTCAAGAATCAAAACCGAGGCCTCAAAAAAGCCCTTTTTGGGGGATCGTAACGCTCCGAAATGCGAGCCCGTTGCACCTTCGCCATATTCCGCCGTGGAGAAATAATAGGGGCTGGATATTGGGGTTTGCGATTTTTTTACTACCTTTGGGGGAGTAACTTCTCTCCTCGGGCCTTTAGGGAAAATTCCTGCCGAGGCAGGGTGGGTACCATTTGTGATTCACCGGAAAAATTCAAATCCAAAGATATGGAAAAGCATCTTCCCATTGTTGAGCAGGATGAGTGGTTGAAGCCCGTGGAGGGCGAGATCAACTACCGCCACCAGTTATATTGCGATAAGATGGCCCGCATCGAGGCCTCATCGGGCACCATCACCGATTACGCCAACGGCTACAACTATTTCGGCTGGCAGTATGACAACGACCTGAAGGGGTGGTGGTTCCGTGAGTGGCTCCCCAAAGCCTACGATGTCTATCTCTTTGGCGACTTCAACGGCTGGCAGCGTACCGAACTGCGTCTGAGTCGCGATGTGCACGGCGTCTGGTCGATCTTCCTGCCCGATGCGATGTATGCTGATCGCCTGACCCACGGTTCGCTCTATAAGATGCACGTTCACGGCCAAAATGGTTGGCTCGATCGTATTCCCGCCTATGCCACGCGGGTG
Organism: Alistipes sp.; assembly: GCA_045602705.1. Classification (GTDB taxonomy): domain Bacteria; phylum Bacteroidota; class Bacteroidia; order Bacteroidales; family Rikenellaceae; genus Alistipes. The sequence goes on along the minus strand of JAZSCB010000004.1, from coordinate 14,640 downwards.
GTGCAGAATGACGAGACGAAAGACTATACGGCGCAGTTCTGGATTCCGCAGCCCTTTGATTGGGGCGACGACCACCTCTTCGACCGCAAGGGGGAGAATCTGCTGATCTATGAGGCGCATATCGGTATGGCCCAGGAGAAGGAGGGGGTTGGCACTTATGTCGAGTTCACGAAGAAGATCCTGCCCATCATCAAGCGGGCGGGCTACAATGCCGTGCAGCTGATGGCCATTGCCGAGCACCCCTATTATGGCTCTTTCGGTTACCACGTCAGCTCTTTCTTTGCTCCCTCGTCGCGCTTCGGTACCCCCGAGGAGTTGAAAGCCCTGGTCAAGCGGGCCCACGAGTTGGGAATTGCTGTCATTATGGATATCGTTCACGCCCACTATGTGAAGAACATCAATGAGGGTATCAACGAGTTGGACGGCTCGCCCCACCACTACTCGAAGGAGGGTGGTGCCGGCAATCAGCCCTATTGGGACTCGAAGGTCTTTGACTATGGCAAGGAGGAGGTGCAGCACTTCCTGCTCTCGAATGTGAAGTATTGGCTCGATCAGTATCACTTCGACGGTTACCGTTTCGATGGCGTGACCTCGATGCTCTACTACCACTATGGATACACCGATTTCGACTGCCGCGAGAAGTTCTTTGATGAGGGGGTCAATCGGGATGCCATCACCTACCTCACGTTGGCCAACCGTCTGGTTCACGACTATAAGCCCGGGGCTGTTACCATTGCCGAGGATGTGAGCGGTATGCCCGGCATCTGTATTCCCTCGGAGGAGGGAGGTGTCGGCTTCGACTACCGCCTCGGAATGGCGATTCCCGACTTCTGGATCAAGTATCTGAAGGAGATTCCCGACGAGGATTGGAACATCTGGGAGATGTGGTCGATTATGACCAACCGCCTGCCGGCTGTCAAGACGGTAGCCTATGCCGAGTCGCACGACCAGGCCCTGGTGGGTGATAAGACCATCGCTTTCCGTCTGATGGACAAGGAGATGTACTTCTCGATGAACCGTGCTTCGGAGAATCTGGTGGTGGAGCGGGGTATGGCTCTCCACAAGATGATCCGCCTCTTTACCATCTCGACGGGTGGACAAGCCTACCTGAATTTTATGGGCAACGAGTTCGGACACCCCGAGTGGATCGACTTCCCGCGCGAGGGTAACGGTTGGAGCTATAAGCACGCCCAGCGTCTCTGGTCGCTTTCGAAGAATGGATTCTTGCGCTACTCCTGGCTCGCCGAGTTCGACAAGGCGATGGTGAAGTTGATCCGTAAGTATAAGATTCTGGGCAAGGGCTATCCCTACAACCTCCAAATGGATGAGCAGAACAAGACGATGGTCTTCTCGCACGGCAATCTGCTCTTTGTCTTCAACTGGCACCCCACGGCCTCGATCCCTGACTATGAGCTGCCGGTGCCTGCGCCGGGCAAGTACAAACTGCTGCTCTCGAGCGACGAGGCCCGCTTCGGCGGTCAGGAGCGCAACGATCTCTCGACGGAGCACTTCTCCTTCCCGCGTGACTGTGACGACGGCATCACCCGTCACTATATGAAGATCTATAATACCTCGCGTACGGCGATGGTATTCAAAAAGATGCGGTAAAATCCAAGGGGGCGTCCACTGGGGGGTGCCCCCTTAAATCTCTTACGAACCCTTCAAAAAAAACTACGATGCCCCTTACTCCTGCACTGATTCTCCTCTTGCTCTTCTATCTGATTGCTCCGGCCGGAGTTGTCTGGCTCTGTCGTCGTTATCGCTGGCTCGGTAAACTGGGTGTTATTATGGTGCTCTATGCCGTTGGTATGGTGGTGGGCAACCTGCCGATTCTGCCCGAGGGGGCGGAGACCCTGCAGGAGTTGCTCCCCAATGTGATGGTGCCGTTGGCGATTCCGATGATGCTCTTCGGTTGTACCTTCACCCGTCGGGAGGCGGGTTTGCAGGTGAAGCTGGTGGTCAGCGGCTTCCTCTCGGTGGTTTTGGCAGTAGCTGTGGGCTACCTTCTCTTTGGTCGTCACATCGACCACGGAGGCGAGGTGGGCGGCATTATTACGGGAATGTATACGGGTGGTACGCTCAATGCGGCGGCCTTGCAGACCATCTTCCGCATTCCGAACGAGACCTTTATCCTGATCAACTCCTACGACATTCTGATCTCGTTCCTCTACTTTGTCTTTTTGTTCACTGTCGGCATCCGTCTCTTCCGTCGCCTCTATGGGGAGCAGACGACAACGAGCGATGTGGTGGAGCAGAGCTCTGCGGAAAGCGACAAAAACACCAATCCCTACCGCAGACTCCTTACGGTGGAGGGGTTACGCCAGCTGGGGCGGATTCTCTGTTGGACGCTGATTGTGGTGGGCCTCTCGGCAGGAGTGGCTCTTGTGTTGCCCGCCCAATGGTTCATGGTGGTCTTTATCCTGATGCTCACAACGCTGGGGGTGCTCTGCTCCTTCAAGCGGTCGATTCGGAACCTTGATTTGAGCTACGATGTGGGAATGTATCTGATCTATATCTTCAGTCTGGTGATCGCCTCGATGGCTGATTTTTCGCGGCTTGATTTGCAGGGAGGCATCAATCAACTCGCCTTTATGACGGTGGCGGTCTTCCTCTCGCTTCTGATTCACGTCCTCTTCTGTCGTCTGCTGCGGGTTGATGCCGACTCGATGGTGATCTCCTCGGTCGCCTTCATCAACTCGCCCCCCTTTGTGCCGATGGCTGCCGCTGCGATGGGAAACAAGCGATGCCTGGTGACGGGTTTGGCGGCCGGCATTGTGGGCTATGCTCTGGGAAACCATTTGGGGGTACTGATGGAGTATCTCCTCTCGTTGATCGGGTAGTGACGTGTAAACAAAAAGAGAGCCGCAACCTCAAAAAGGAGTTGCGGCTCTCGATGTTTTGCAGGATTCCCGTTCTGGTTAGAAAAGATAGCCGGTGTTGATGTAGAAGGCTCCACTACCATCCTGCTTGCCATACTTGCCGATCGGGTGGCCATACTCGGCGCAGACGATGAAGTTCTGATTCATAATGAAGCGGAAGCCGCCTCCGAGGGTGATGTGGGGTCGGTCGCTACTCAAGCCCTGGGCCATATAGGCCTCATAGTCGCTGCGGGCTCGCTCGTAGTCGGCCATCGAGGGGAATTCCTCGGGGGTGCGACCGAAGGACATATCGTAGGGCTTGGTTACCATTGTGCCGTCGCTGAAGAGGTTCAGACCAAACGAGATGTTCTGCTTCCAGAGGACAAAGCTGACGAATCGCCAGCGCAACTCGGCATTGTAGGCAGCCATATCCAGACCCTGCACGCGGTTACGCATAATACCTCGAATGGTGCGGAAGCCTCCCATACCGTCACGATCGTAGGATTGTCCCATTGTGGTAAAGTAAGGGAGGATGTAGTAGGGGGCCTGGCGACCGAAGGTACCCTGGTAGTTCAGACGATAGGCAAAGGTGAGGATATCGTGCTTGACGATGGGCAGGTAGTGGCGGAAGGTGAGCGAGTATTTGTAATAAGGTGTGCTCGTGCCGAGCCACTTGGGGGCCAACATCAGATGACCCTCGGCCCAGATGCCGCGCGAGGGGGCACCCTCCTTGTCACGGGTATCGTAGAGCAAACCCAGACGCAGCGTGCTGTTCAGACCGCCGTCAGCCTCTTCGTCGGAGATCAGTCCCCAGGTGCAGTACTGCTCATAGAGGGTCGGCTCGCTGTCGGGAAAGACCTTATCCTCGGCCTTGTTCTTGTTGATCTTGGCGCGGTTGATGGCCCCCTGGCGGAAGTAGCTGAAGTGGTAGCCCGCCTCCCAGAAGAGACGCTCTCGCCAGATGTTGCCCGTGAAGTCGGCCTTGACCAGCACGGCCAGACGATCCACGCGGTACTTCGGCGTGTAGAGGTAGAGCCCCTCCTCCTGTTTACCGGCCTTTACCCGATCGTGGTCGTAGTAGGACATATAGCCGTTGAAACCGTAGAAGTCCATTGCGCGGTCATTGGTAGCGGTCGCAGTGGCCGAGAAACGTACTCCGGGGATCAGGAAGCGCGCATCGTAGGAGATGGTGTAGAGTTGCGACCCTTTGGTGAAGAAGGAGGCCTCGAAGAACCACTGTTGACGGGTATTGGGGTAGTGGGAGCCATCACCAAAATCGTAGATATTGAGAATGGCACCCAGTTGAAAACCCTTGTCTGCATCGAAGGCGATGGCGGGCAGCGGTCCGAAGTTGAGTCCCGTCTTGGTAATCTCTTTCTTGGAGAAGGCCTTCTCCTCTTGGGGTTGCGACTCCTCCTGGGCCCAAAGTGGAGCGATGGTGAGGAGTGTGCAGAGCAGCGTAAGGATGGTCTGTTTGCTCATAGTTCAGGGGTTTTAGGGGTGGAAAATTGTTCGGATTCGGTCGTAGCGAGCTTGTAATTCGGGGCTCTGGCGGAGTCGAATATCCGAAACCGTGAGACGGCAGGCCCGCCAATACTCCTGCACCGCCGTCAAGGCGGGAAGGATCAGCAACAGAGCAACCAATGCCCAGCCGAGGGGGAGGCAAAGAAGAGCCGTAATGGTGTAGATGACAAGCAGCAGGGGCCAGAGCAAGAGGTGAACCAGGTAGCGGACCGAGTTGTAGAAGGCGCGATCCTTGAATTGACTGCACAACAGCTGGCTGACTCCGATCACGGGGAGCGTGCAGAGGGCAGCGAAGAGGGCGTAGGGGAGGGTCAGGATCAGCAACAAAAGGCGCAGCAGAATGAAACCTCCCTTGCGACGCATTGCCACCGACTCGAGGCTGATCTGCTCTTTTTGGCGCATTGCAGCGCACTTGCGACCCAGACGAATGAGCTGTTCGGCTCGCTCGGGCTCCTCACGGGTGATTGTCGCCATCTGCTCCGAGTTGGCCTTGTTGGCGGCAAAGAGACGGTCGAGGCGGTGACCGATTCGGGGCGAATCCTGGTTGCGGAAACGCTCCTTGAAGGTCGCGGCACAGATCTCACGGACGGCCTCGTAGTTCTCGTCGTTGGGGATGTAGTGGATCAGTTGGTGCATTCGCTCGGTGAGGAGCTCCCTCAAGAGGTTGATCTGCTCCTGCCGGGAACTCTCGCTATGGGTGGAGACAAACTCTCCGATCGAGATGGGGTCGCCGATGGCCACGCGGGCCGTTGAACGGAAACGGAAGAAGTTGCCGTAGCGAATCCCCACAGGGACGATGTAGAGGGGCTGGTCGGGGATCTCCTCCTGTGCCTGGAGGGCGATACGGAAGATCCCTTTGGAGAGGGGCAGCGAGGAGTAGCGGGCTTGGTGGGTGCCCTCGGGGAAGATGCAGAAGGGTACGCGGTCGCGCAATACATCCACCGCCTTCTCGATCGTTTCGTTGTTCTTCTTCACCTCGTCAAAGCCATCGCGGATACGCATAATGGGCATAATCTTCAGGAAGTTGAAAATTTTGGCCAAGAGCGGATTGCGGAAGATGTCGGCGCGCGCCACAAAGACCTTGGCACGGCGATCCATCGCCAAAATGACCAGGGCATCCATCAGCCCGTTGGTGTGGTTGGGAGCGTAGATGATGGCACCATCACGGGGCAACTTCTCGCGGCCCGTGTAGCGAATCGAGCGATAGGAGCGTTTCAGCCCATAATCGACCCAGGGACGCAACAGGGCGTAGAAGAGGTCGCGGTCTTGAATCTTATCTCGTCTGCTCATAGTCTATGCACGAATTGGGGTTCGACGGAAGAGGTAGGCAACGGTCAGACCCGAGATGATGTGCCAAATGCCCCACCAAGCGGTGACAAAGAGCATCCCGCCATAGTGCCCGTGCCAGGTTTCGGGCGGGAAGATGGCGGGGTTGAAGAGCAAAATGAGGCCCAATCCCGAGTTCTGGATGCCGATTTCGATGGTTAGGGAGCGTCGGTCGATTTGCGGAACACGGGCCAGCATACCTCCCAGGTAGCCCGTACCGAGGGCGCAGGCGTTATGGAGTAATACAATAAAGAAGACGTAGATGATGTTGTCCAGGAAAAGCTGGAAGTTCTGCGAGAAGGAGACGATCACCATTCCGATAAAGAGGAGAATGGAGAGGGTCTGTGCCGGACGGGTGATGCGCTGCGTCAATCCGGGGAGGTAGTGGGCAAAGAGCAGGCCCAGCACGATGGGCAGTCCCAGCAACAGGAGAATCTGCTCCAACATCGGCATAAAGGGGATCACCAGACGCGGGATGTCACTGTGAATGGCGATTACCCGGCTGTAGAACGAACCCCAAAAGAAGAAGTTGAAGGGGGTGACGATGGGAGCAGCAGCCGTGGTCAGTGCAGTCATCGAGACCGAGAGTTCGACATTGCCCTTTGAGAGCGACGACATAAAGTTGGAGATATTGCCACCGGGGCAGCAGGCCACCAGAATCATACCCAAGGCAATCATTGGCGTAATCAGGGGCGAGAGGGCCAATGCAACCAGGAAGGTGACAGCGGGTAGAGCCACCCACTGAAGGAGGATGCCGATGATGACCGACTTGGGGTTAATCAGGATCTCTTTGAAAGTTTGGGGCTTGATGCCGAGGGCCACACCAAACATTACAAAGGCCAGGATGATGTTCACAATGAGCATTCCGCCCTCTCCAAAGTTGATACTCAATGCGTTGAGGGATTCAAGTTGTTCTTTCATAGCAATGGGTCGCAGGCCGCCTTTTCGGCCCGATAACGGGAATTTACCATCTTGTGCGGGCCTTGCTCGGCTGTCGAATCGGTCAGGCCTGCCATATCAACCACAAATATAATAAAAAAAGCCATATACTCGCCTTTTTTACTGTAAATGTTTTATAATGGTCGGTATTCGGGAATTCAAGATTCAAAATTTAAGATTGGAAGAGTCCCAATGTTTTGAAAGATTACATTTGTTCCGGTGCAAAATACTTGTTATTCAGCGGGCGAAAAAAAGTCCCCCCTTTCGCAAGGGGGATTTAGGGGGATGTAGGATATCTTTTTTTGTGCGCGAAATCTCGGATTTCGGCTCTTTTGCAGGAAATGAAATCGCACAAAAAAGGGTAAGCTACTTATATCGCACCGCTACAACCACATACCCTTGCTTGCTTCCGCACCTGGGGGAGTCTGTAGGAGCTGGTCGTATAAGACTTACCCGGGCACAAAAGTAGAAAAAATTATTATCTTTGCAAAAATTTTTGGGAAGAAATGAAAAAAAGACTCTTTTCGATCTTTATGGCAGCCCTGCTTGTCGGGGGTGCGGTGGCCCTTTGGGGAATTGTAGCCTTCAAGGGAAATGCCGTAGTGGAGCCTGCGGAGTTGTACCTATCCAAAGAACTTGATTACCAGAATGTTCTTGATTCGCTGAAACCCAAGATCAAGCACCACGCAGCTTTTGATCTCTATGCGCGTCGTCTCAACTTGGAGCAGAGCTTCAAGCCCGGGCACTACGAACTGAAGGAGGGGATGGATGTGATCGAGGTGGTCAGAATGGTGAAACTGGGGTTGCAGAGCCCCGTGCATCTGACGATGAATAACGTGAAGATCCCTGCACAGCTCGCCTCGAAACTCGCCCGACAACTCGATGCTGATTCGGTCGAGTGGATGGAGGCTCTCACCTCGAAGCGGTTGGCTCGCGAGGTGGGTTTCGATTCGCTGACCCTCTTTTCGATGTTTCTGCCCGACACCTACGAGGTGTGGTGGACCACTTCGCCCGAGGAGCTGGTGCAGCGGATGAAGCGGGAGTATGACCGTTTTTGGAGTGAGGCGCGTGACCAGAAGCGCAAGCGTAGTGGTTTGAGCCGTCTGGAGGTGATGACCCTTGCTTCGATCGTCTATGAGGAGACGCGCCAAGTGGATGAGATGCCGCGTGTTGCGGGTGTCTATATCAACCGCCTTCGAATCGGAATGCCGCTGCAGGCCGATCCCACGATCAAGTATGCAATGCAGGATTTTGGACTGCGACGCATCCTTCACCGCCATCTGAAGTATCCCTCGCCCTATAATACTTATATTAATAAGGGGTTGCCCCCCTCGCCGATCTGTATGCCTTCGCGCGAGGCGATTGATGCTGTTTTGGGTTTCGAGAAGCACGATTATCTCTACTTCTGTGCTCGTCCCACCTTTGATGGTTACCATAACTTTGCCAAGAGTTATTCCGACCACCTGAAGAATGCCCGAGCCTACTCGGCCGAGCTCAACCGACGAAAGATCAAGTAGATTGGATTGGAAAGGGGCGTTGTGCCCCTTTCGTTTTTTATGAATGGACTCTGTTGGGAGCGATTTCGAGAGGCGGTATTCAAACAATTTTGAATTTTGAATCTCGAATTTTGAATTTATTTGTACCTTTGTGGCTATGTTAGTGAAAATTTACGATAAGAATCCCTCGGAGCGAGCCCTTGATCAGGTAGTCTCGGTGTTGGAACGGGGTGGGGTGGTGATCTATCCCACGGACTCGGTCTACGCCTTTGGTTGCTCGCTCCACGCCCCCAAGGCGATCGACGAGATGCGACGCATCAAGGGTAAGGTGGCCGAGGAGTTTTCGGTCTTGTTCGAGAACCTCTCGCAGGTGGCCGAGTTCTGCCGCGTGGATAATGAGACCTTCAAACTTTTGAAGCGTAACCTGCCGGGCCCCTTTGTCTTTCTGCTCAATGCCTCGTCGCGAATGCCCGACAAGGCCCTCTCGAAGCGGAAGACGATCGGTGTCCGAATCCCCGACAACGCCATTGCGCAGGCTCTGGTGGAGCGGTTGGGTTGCCCGATGCTCACCACCTCGGTTGAGATTGTTGAGGGGGAGGAGGAGTATGCTACCGATCCCGAACTGCTGGAGGAGCGTTTCCGTAATGAGGTGGAGTTGGTTGTCGATGGCGGCTACGGTTCCACAGAGCTGACGACCGTGGTTTCGATGCTCGACGAGGAGGTAGAGATCATCCGCGAAGGTGCGGGAGAACTAAATTAAAGTGAAAAGTTAGATAAAACAGAATAGAACAATGAAACAGAAGACTTTTTGGAGTGATGCGAGCCGCTATGGTGCGATCTATGGCGGTGTGGAGATTCTCTTTCTCTTGTTGGCCGCTTTGTTGCGTGATGCGGGCCTCTTTGCGACGGTGATCAACCTCTTTCACATCTCGATTTTTATCACGCTGCTCTACCTCTTTACGATGCGTCGTTCGCGCCTTTATGGGGCCGAGGAGGGCTATACCTATGGCAACGGTTTGAAGTATATATTGGCCCTCTCGCTCTTTGCGGGTATCCTTTCGGGTGCTTATGAGATTGTGGCCCGCAACTGGTTCTTCCCGGAGCTCTACCGAGAGATGAGCAACACGATTGTTACGACGCTGGCCCAAACCAAACTCTACACCTCGGCCCAGCTCGCCGAGATGAAGGAGCTCTACGAGCAGATGCTCTTCTCGCCCCTTTGGATTGTGGTTGCCCAGGTGGTCGGTCTCTGTTTCCGTGGTCTCTTCTTCGGTCTCTTCATTGCCGGATTCACGAAGTGTGAGCCCGACCTCTTCCGTGAGGAGGCAGGTGCAGAGGAGATCAACGAGCACGACGACCAAAAATAAAAGAATGGAAAAGTTGGATATTTCGGTAGTGGTGCCCCTCTATAATGAGGCGGAGTCGTTGCCCGAGTTGGTAGCCTGGATTGACCGTGTGGCCGACGAAAACCACCTCTCGTATGAGATTGTGATGGTGGATGACGGCTCGACCGATGATTCGTGGCGGGTGATCGAGGAGCTGAAGGTGCGCTATCCCGCCATTCGGGCCATCGGTTTCCAGCGCAACTACGGCAAGTCGGGAGCCCTCTATTGCGGCTTTGAGGCGGCCCGCGGTGAGGTGGTCTTTACGATGGATGCCGACCTCCAGGATTCGCCCGACGAGATTCCCGAGATGCGCCGGATGATCCTCGAAGAGGGCTACGATCTGGTTTCGGGGTGGAAGAAGCGTCGTTACGACCCCATCGGCAAGCGGTGGCCCAGTAAGTTCTTCAACTGGACGGCTCGCACTGTCTCGGGGATCAAACTCCACGACTTCAACTGCGGCCTGAAGGCTTACCGCAAGCAGGTGATCAAGTCGATCGAGGTCTATGGTGAGATGCATCGCTATATCCCTATCCTGGCCAAGCGTGCGGGCTTCCGTCGCATTGGTGAGAAGGTGGTGGAGCATCGGGCCCGCAAGTACGGATACTCGAAATTCGGTCTGGAGCGTATGGTGAAGGGCTATCTTGACCTCATTACTGTCACCTTCCTCTCCCATTTCGGCCGTTCTCCGATGTACTTCTTCGGCTCGTTGGGTACGCTGATGTTCCTGCTGGGTGGAGGTACCACCCTTTGGGTCATTGCCCAAAAACTTTGGAAGCAGGCCCAGGGACTTCCCCTGCGTGCCGTTACCGACCAGCCCCTCTTCTATCTGGCGATTCTGGCTGTGGTGCTGGGTGTGCAACTCTTCTTGGCCGGCTTCCTCGGCGAGTTGATCAACCGCGGAGCCTCCGATAGAAATAACTATCTGATTGATAAACGTATAGAAAAATAATCGAAAGGAATGATTCAACGTATTCAGAGCCTCTGGCTCCTGCTTCTGACCTCCTTGATGGTCGCCTACTTTTTCCTGCCGCTGATGTGGTTCTCCGGTGAGGGTAGCCAGGTACACCTCTATGCCCTCAATCTGCGTATTGGGGAGCTGGTGATCGGTCGCTCGCCGATTTATCTGCCCCTGCTGGCGGGGGCCGCTGCGCTGTTGCCACTGGTGACATTGCTGCTTTTCAAGCGTCGTATGTTGCAGATTCGTCTTTGTGCCGTGGAGGCGGTGCTGTTGGTCGGTGTGGCCGCAATGGAGGCGATGCTCTATTGGGGACCCCAGAATGCACTGGAGAGAGGCTCGCTGATGCCTGCCTGCTTCATCCCGCTGGCCTCGCTGCTCTTTGTGTGGCTGGCTGCACGGGCAATCTTCCGCGATGAGCTGCTGGTGCGATCGCTCGATCGCATTCGATAGGAAGGGGAGCCGATTGCGTTCACTTTCTCAAAATTCAAAATCGGGAGGGGCAGAAGCTCCTCCTGTTTTTTTGAGGTAGGAGTAGAATCAAAAAATTTTGGAGGGGAAAAGCGCAGCATTTTATTTGGATGGGATAAAAAAAAAGGCTAATTTTGCCTGATTTCCCCTCCCCGGATTTTCGCGTGCATACGCTCGCGCAGATGCGAAGGACGAAACCCAAATAGCGGATAAATAGACTTAAAATTTTAATAATCATTAATTTAACAAACAACATTATGAGCAGTAAAAACTTTATGAAGCAGATGCTCGTCGCAATGTTTGGTTTTGCAGCCCTCACCCTTGTGGGTTGTGATTATGGCGATTACGACGAGATTCAGGCTCCGGAGCTCACGGTCTCGACCAAGACCCTGAACTTCGATGAGGCTGGCGGCTATGAGGCCGTGCAGATTACCGCCAACTGCCGCTGGGAGATCGCCTCGGCACCTGCCTGGGCTACCGTGACCCCCTCCACCGGCAAGGGCAACGGCACCATCGAGGTCTCGGTGGGCGAGAGCGACACCCCCCGTTCGGGTGAGATCAGCTTTATGTTGATCCACGACACCTACGGCAAGTGGGGTAAGGATGACGACAAGATCTCGATCGTCCAGACCGTGGCCGGTGAGCAGCCGGTTACCGAGGCTGTCTATGCCAACGACTTTGACAAGGAGGCTTCGACCAAGACCTATGGATCGGGTTCGAGCTATCCCTACCTCGATCAGTTTGATGGTTGGATGAACCACACGGGTACGGGCGTGGAGACGGTGACCTACTCCTTCAACGGAATGTCTACCCGCTCCAACTCCAACTCCGATGGCTCCTACTCCGACTATGCCGGTTCGGGTGTGAATAACCTCTTCTTCGGTTCGAGTGCCTACTTCAAGATTGAGAACATCACCCTGCCCGAGAATCGTCTGAACTACACGCTTAACTTCGGTGCCGAGAAGTACTCGCAGGATTATGGCAGCATCTTCTCGACCGAGGAGTTCACCATCATCCTCTCGGCTGACGGTGAGAAGTGGTCGGCTCCTATCGAACTGACAACCAACAATATCACTGCCGAGGGTCGCTGGAACACGGCTGCTGCCGACTTCACCCTCCCCGAGGGTACCACCACCCTTTGGATCAAGTTTGCCGCTTCGGTGGCCAGCTCCTACCGTCTGGATGATGTGGAACTGGTGGTTGCCGATATGGCAGGCCCCGCCATCGTGTTCGACCAGGAGGAGGGCGCAGGCTCCGACAAGCCCATCGTGAAGCCCGAGACCGACGCCATCTACTACAACAACTTCGACGCCACGGAGGCTACCAAGACCTACGGTAGCGGCTCCAGCTGGCCCTATCTCGATCAGTTTGAGGGTTGGATGAACGAGGTTGGCTCGGGTGTGGCCGACGTAACCTACGCCTTCAACGGAGCTTCGGCACGTGCCAACTCTACCTCCAACGGCTCCTACTCCGACTACGCCGGTTCGGGTCTGAACAACATCTTCTTCGGTAAGAAGGCGTGGTTCCAGATCGGTAACGTGGCCATCACCTCGACCTCGATCCGACTCACCTTTGGAGCCGAGAAGTATTTGCAGGATTCGGGTAGCACCTTCAAGAACACGGAGTTCACGGTGATCCTCTCGGCTGATGGGAAGATGTGGTCGGATCCCATCACCTATACTCACTCGATCGGTGACGGTCGCTGGAACCTGGCAACCGCCGACTTCACCCTCCCCGAGGGCACCACGACTCTTTATGTCAAGTTCGCGGCTTCGGTAGATAGTGCCTATCGTCTGGATGACGTGACGATCGATGCCGGTGAGGGTGGCCAGCAGATTGCCTTCACCAACCAGGGTGAGGATACGGGCTCGGAGATCCCCTCGACCAAGCAGGTAATCTTCTCGAAGGCCCAGAGCGTGGAGAGCGGCAAGGAGTATATCCTGGTGGCTGGTGGTACGATGAATGTGGCCCTCGGTGCTTCGGAGAACTACGGTTACCTCCAGGTGACTGCCGCCACCGAGAGCGAGGGTCAGATCAAGGCCGATCCCGCCAATGCCATCACCATCACGGCTGTCGAGGGTGGCTACACCCTGCGTCAGGCCGATGGTCGCTATCTCTATATGAAGGGCGACTACAACAGCTTCAACCTCGATGCAGCCCCCTCGGAGGGCCATATCTATACCATCGAGGCCCAGGCCGACGGTACCTTCGTGATTACCAACGTGGCCAAGAAAAAGACGCTTCAGTTTGACCAGAGCTACAACTCCTACGGCCTCTATCCCGATGTGCGCGGCCTCTATCCTTCGCTCTATGTGAAGGGGGAGGGTACGACCGAGCCCGAGCCTACGCCCGGTGAGTATGAGGGGGATGGTCTCTCGGCCGAGACGGCCTATACGCTCTCCGACCTGGTAGCCCTCTATGATGCGGGTGAGAACCCCACGGGTGTCTGGGTGAAGGGTACTGTAGCCGGCTGCTATGACAGTGCCAACGGCCTGACTGACAGCTATGTGGCTACCAACCTGGCCCTTCGGTCGGGTGATATCGTGATTCCCGTTCAGCTCCCGAAGGGTAGTGTGCGCGATGCACTCAACCTGGTGGATAACCCCGAGAACCTCAATGCCGAGGCGGCTCTGCTGGGTGATATTGCGGCCTACTTCTCGGTAGCCGGTCTGAAGAATGTTTCGGACTATGTGCTCTCGATTACGGTCAATCCTGATCCCGAGCCCGAACCCGAGCCTACGCCCGACGGCATCACCCCGATTGCCGACATTCTGGCCCTGGGTGCCAACGCCAAGATTGGTGATGCGAAGATCGAGGGTTACGTGGTCTCGAATATGGATCTCAACAACCTTACCTCGAAGAAGGGACTCTATGTGCAGGATGCAACGGCTGCCCTGCAGTTCTATCTCGGAGCCAACCACGAGTTGAAGTTTGGCGATAAAGTGCAGATCGACCTCACGGGTGCCACGCTGGGTGCTTACAACGGTGCCGTACAGATCAGCGGCCTTGCGTTGGATAAGATTACCACCCTCTCGACGGGCAACACGGTAACCCCCAAGACGGTAAGCATAAGCGATTTCCTGGCCAACAAGTACGAGGGCCAGTATATTGCCCTTGAGAATGTGCAGGTAGCCGACTCCGACCTCTCGAAGAAGTGGGTGATGGATGGCAAGCACACCTCGATTCAGATGGAGAGTTCGACGGGTGAGACCTTTGTCGTATTCTCCTCGAAGTATGCCACCTATGGTGCCGAGCAGGTTGCCCAGGGTTCGGGTACGATCTGCGGTATCTCCTCGATCAACAACGGGACGATGCAGATCATCTTTGGCCAGGCCTCGGACTATGCAGGTTTGACGGGGGCTCGTTTCGGTGAGTCGGTAACTCCCGATCCCGAGCCGGAGCCGGAGCCCGGCGGCGTGGTGAAGGCTACCGTTGCCGAGTTCCTGGCAGCAGCCGAGGATGCAACGGTCTATGAGCTGACGGGTACCATCACCGGCACCTACAACACCACCCATGGTAACTTCTATCTGAAGGATGAGACGGGAGAGGTGCTGATCTATGGTCTGTTGACTCCCGACGGTGTAGCCCAGAAGCAGTACACGGCTGCCGGTCTGAAGGATGGTGATACGATCACTCTGCAGACGGTTCGTACCTCTTTCAACGGTGCACCCCAGGGTAAGAATGCC
>JAZSCB010000003.1:0-153000 GCA_045602705.1 Alistipes sp. | reverse complement strand
CCCTGCCGGCGTAAAATGTTTGCTCAACGCAATGGGGTATATTGAAAATGAATTGCGCTTGCCATTGGTTCCAACACGCATCACAACATACGAGAAAATACGTCGCGTGCTTGATTCATTAAATTAATCATCGCAAAATTGTTTGCAAAGTCAGAGGAAATCACTACCTTTGCACCACCAAATAACGATTGAGCGCTTTTTTAGGCCTCGAAGAAAGATGGTCCAGTAGATCAGCTGGATAGAGCAACAGCCTTCTAAGCTGTGGGTCGTGGGTTCGAACCCCGCCGGAATCACGAGCGCAATGCGCAACAAGAAAGCCACTCTTATGAGTGGCTTTTGTTGTTGCTGTGCATTGTCGGGCTTGCACGAAACAATGCACAGAAATAACAAAAGAAGCCGTACACTGTACGGCTTTCTTGTTGCACATTGCCGAGGATTCCAAGGGAAAGACGCAGTAAAGCGAAGCGGCTGCGTCAATCCCGCCTAAATGGATATATATTGCCGAGCCGACGCAGTGAAAGACGAGCGTAGCGAAGTCAATCACATTTCAGGCAATGTTTGCGCTCTCTGTCGGTATGGCTTATGCGTGCTTGAAACTCTATGACCTGCCTATGCGTAAGTGGCTGACCGAAAATTGGTTGAAGAAGAGATAGAGGGTAAACCGTACGCATAATTCAAAAACAAAGAGAGAAAAAGTTTCGGCTTTTTCTCTCCACTCGCAATCCTTGATGTATCGCTCAGTATGTTTGCCTCCTAAATTCTGGTAAATTCGTCGTTATTTTTATTACTACGGCTCTACCGCCACCTTAATCACGCCAACCATCTCGTGGCCAACGGTAATGCCAGGCACGGCACGCGGCACATTGCCGTGCTTGATATGTAAGTCGCTGGTACAGATACTGCCGAGCGTAATGCGCACAATGGCATCGCGCGGGCTTTGCAACTCGGGCTTCGGCTTGTCGATTAACTCGAACTTGCCGGGGGATATGTAGGTGTAGGCGAGCATAATAAGTTTATTTACAATTACCTTTTGCTAAATTGCAATCACTGCATAATACTTGCAAATTGTCAAGAGTGGTTTCACCACCTTTTGACCAAGGGATAATATGGTCAAAGTGTATATTATGCAAGCCGTCATTACACTCAACTCCACACAACCTACATCTATTGCCATCACGCATTAGCACTTGCACCTTTAATCGGCTACTTGGTTCTCGTGGTGTTTTGTGTTTTTTTGATATTGTGTTAGTATTAGATGATTTAACACCATCTTTTGGGGATAGGTATTCTTTTGCGATTTCCTCGTATACAACCTCTCCATTAATATACTTTACAAACTCCTCTAAGGCTTTTCGCCACCCTCCAAATCTACGCGTAAAGGTACATAAATGGTACTTTGATATTCCTCTCTTCATATCATCTGTTGTAGGTTGCTTTCCTAAGATTATCCAAATGCGCTCTATTTCGTTTAGTAGATCAATGTCTGATATGTTTGTTTTAAAACCTGTCGTTTTTAGTCCTGCTTTTTGAAGAAATTCTTCCCAACTACCAAATCTATTGGTAATAGTCCATAGTGAAACTATACCCATGTCTGCATACTGAGAAGAGGTTATTGTTTCTGCTTTCAATACATCTGCTATTCGTTTTACATCATCTATCAAATCTGTATCGGAAATGCGCTTCATCTCTTTCTCGTTTCTAGTTGTTCGAAGGCCTGCTTTTGATAGCGCATTTAACCATGACCCAAAATATTTAGCAAAGGTCGCATCACTGTGTTTGCCACCAAACTTTTTATATTTTGAAATCGACAAGTATTGATCTCCAATTAGAGAGGATACTTTTCTGAGATCATCTAATAACGCATCTTCCGATACAGAGTAAGCATATTGGTTTAAAACAAATTTCATAGTAGTATGATGTTGAATCTCTCACAAAGTTAAACATTATTTCAATACAAAGAGTGGAGAGTCATCAAAAATCCTCCTCGTGATAATCGTAGTCGTATGACGAATCATAGTCGCAAGTGTTGTCGTGCGAAGGGGTGTCCGAGTCATCATCGAACAGTTCTTCATAAATCCACGCAGCCAGCAGCCAATCCCAAAGTGACATAACAAACAAGTTTAAGGGTTACTTTGCGACAAAGTAACCCCATAGTTTTGACAACTTCTGACAATTGCCTATTTATTTGCTAATTTTTTGCGCCATATCTCTCCGTAAAGTAGTCGTGGAACAGCAACTGGGTGTGCGGGCGCATCAGGTCGTAGTTGCGCCAAATAGCCTCGCGGCATACGCTGTTCCATTTAGCGGGAGTGTCGAGTGTCGCGAAATCCACAGCCTCGACTTTGACATCGTCATACTCATCAAGGAACTCGCATGAGGTGCGTGCCAAGTCGTACACTTCATCGGTAGCCTGCGACCAACTTGTCGCATTAGTGGGGAACTGCTCTAAAAAGTTTTCAAGTCTGTTAAACATAGCTTGTGGTATTTATGTGTTATTTGTCTCTAAAATGTGGAGCCGGGGTTAGCCGGCTCCGGCCTGCATTGCTTATCCGCGGCAGGTAGCCAAGGCCTAGTGGTCTATTCTTCGAGTGCCCAACGCTGCTCCAGGAGGGTGCGGTGCTCTTTATTGATCTGCTCGGTGCGCTCCATCAACTTGGTGTATTCGGGCGAGAGGCGTTTGAACTCAGCGGTCAAGCTTTGCAATCTCTTTCGTGTTCTTGGCCTTCATAATTCACTCTGTATTAGTTGTTTATCGTAGCGCAAACATAACATCACTATTTGGAACACGCAAGTATTATCCCCTTTATTTTCAATAAGTTAAGCACTTTGACTGTCTATTCTTTAATCGATAAAATAAAATTTCGCTACCTTTGCACCCGAAAAAACAATTGGCAATGAAGATAGAAACATTTACCGAAGAGGATATTCGTGAGGCGGCACACCTTGCCTATCCCGTGTGGGGCGAGGGACACGCTGCAAATGGTCAGGGCGAAGAGTTCGGACTGTTGATGTGTGAGTATATCATCCGCTACGGGTGGTATGGTGCGCCATTCGCCTTCAAAATTACCGACGAGGGCAAGATGGTGGGTTGCATCCTTGCGGGCAATATCGAGCAGGATAACGGCTACAACGAGTGGTTGGATAGCGTGATGCCATCGTTCAACGAGCAGCAGCGCGAGGAGGCGTTGGCTCTGCGTGAATACTTCGTCAAGACCTCACCAAAGGTCTATCGCCATATGCGGGCAGATAAGGATTTGTATCTGTCGTTCTTTATCTCGGCGGTGCAGGGTTGCGGAAAGCAGTTGCTTGCGGAGGTCGTGGCATTGGCAAAAAGCGAGGGATATGAGAGTCTCTACCTTTGGACAGACTCATCGTGCAACCACGGCTACTACGCCCACCACGGTTTTGAGAAGGTTGCCGAGTTTAAGAGTGACGAGTGGAAAACCGACTCCAACGACTATCTGACCTACGTCTACCGAAAAAGTTTCTGATGTAAAGGGGAAAAATCAGTGGTTGGCAATCGGTGGTTTGTACTGCCGATTGCTTTTTTTGTATCTTGGAAAAATTTATTGCCAAAAATTTTGCTAACTCAACCATTGTTCGTATATTTGCGAACAACAAAACAGCTAATGACTATGGCAAATAAGGACTATACCATTAAGCAAGAGCAAGTTGCACGCTTTGCAAAGGCGTTGGGACACCCTGCTCGTATTGCGATAATGAATTTTCTTGCTAATCAGACCACCTGTTATTTCGGAGATATTCACGAGGAGTTACCGATTGCCAAAGCGACTGTATCACAGCACCTCAAAGAGTTAAAAGAGGCAGGGCTAATACAGGGAGAGGTCGAAACACCGAAGGTTAAGTATTGTATCAACCGAGAGAATTGGCGACTTGCAAAGGCTTTGTTCGTTGAGTTTTTTGACGATTGCGCCTGCAAAAAGGAGAGTTGCTGTAAATAACAGCCTCTTTTTTTGGAAACATCGTTCGTTATTCTACGAACTACAAATAATATAAAAAAAATCAAACAATGAAACAAGTATTATTGATTCTTACCCTATGTATGGGTATGGTGGCTTGCTCGGGTGGCAAGACCAAGAGTGCAGATGAAAATGCAGAGACAAAACGAAATTTGGTAGAGGTGCTACTCTTCCACGGAGCGCAGAGTTGTGCAAGCTGTAAGGCGATAGAGCGCACGACCGAAGAGCTTCTTGAGGAGTACAAAGAGGCTATTGAGCGTGGCGATGTAATATACTCCAATCTCGACCTAATCGACCACGAAGCGCGAGCAGAGAAGTATGGCATTATTTGGTCATCACTACTCGTTATAGATTATGATAACGATGGGAACGAGAAAGTTACAGACCTAACCGACTACGCCTATACAGATGTGATGACTGATAGCGAAAGACTTAAAGCAAGGCTCCGAACAGCAATCAATAACTATCTAAAAGAGTAAACTATGGAGTGGTTACAATCATTGTTGGATAGTTCCACAACGCCCGCAGTAACAGCACTCTTGCTCGGACTGCTGACAGCACTTTCGCCCTGTCCATTGGCTACCAATATCGCAGCCATCGGCTACATTGGCAAGCATATCGAGAACCGAAAAGGGGTGTTTGTGCAAGGCTTGCTCTACACTTTGGGGCGCACGATTGCCTACACGCTGCTTGGTGTGGTGTTGATTGCAATTCTACGGAGCGGTGCGAGCGTATTCGGCATTCAAAAGTTCATAGCGACATACGGAGAGATGATTCTTCCCTCTGCCTTGTTGCTTATCGGTCTGTTTATGCTCTTTGGCAACCGACTAAATCTGCCCTCATTCGGCTTTGGTGGTAAGGGCGAGGGACTGGCTCGACGAGGCGGATTCGGTGCGTTGATGTTGGGTGTACTCTTTGCCTTGGCATTCTGCCCAACAAGCGGGGTTTTCTACTTTGGAATGTTAATTCCGATGTCGGCAAGCACAACTATGGGATACCTATTACCAATACTCTTTGCCGTTGCAACCGCCTTGCCCGTACTTGTTGTAGCGTGGATATTGGCGTTCAGCGCAGGACAGATTGGGGCGGTCTATGGCAAGATGCAGACCATTCAGAAGTGGCTCAATAGAGTGGTGGGCGTGCTGTTTATCGCAATCGGAATATATTATTGTTTAACAATTTACATTTAAGAACTATGGAAATCAAGATTTTAGGAACAGGTTGCAGCAAGTGCAAGACAACCTACGCAGTTATCGAAAAGGTCATCAAGGAGAACAAAATCAAGGCTACAATTACCAAGGTTGAGGATATTATGGAGATTATGAATTACAATATCCTCTCAACCCCTGCCGTAGTGGTTGATGGCGAGGTGAAAATCAAGGGCTATGTGCCAAGTGAACGGGAGATTAAAGAGTTATTGGGCGTATGATACAGCAGTTTGCAGATTGGTTGGTTTATGGCATCTTCGATTTGGATGCCGCCACGCCATTGGGAACGGCTGTCAATTTCTTCTTTTACGACAGCATCAAGATTATAATACTGCTTTTCAGTATAAGTTTTGTGATGGGCGTTATCAACGCCTACTTCCCCATTGAGCGACTACGCCAATACCTCGCTACGCATAAGCTCTATGGCTTGGACTACTTCTTGGCAGCTCTATTTGGTGGTATTACTCCTTTCTGCTCCTGCTCCTCAGTACCGCTATTTATCGGCTTTGTCAAAGGCGGCATACCGTTGGGCGTAACACTGACATTCCTTATCGCCTCGCCGTTGGTTAGCGAGGTGGCGGTGGCAATGTTTCTCGGCTCGTTTGGAGTGAAGGTAACACTGATTTATGTTGTGAGCGGCACGGTACTATCAATGATTGCGGGCTTTATTTTGAGCCGTATGCACCTTGAACCCTATTTGAGCGATTGGGTGAAAGCAGCACAAGCACAATCATCGGTGCAAAGTCAACAATGGGAGACAGAGAAAACACCGTTCATCAAGCGACTACCCGCTATCACCCGTGAGTCGTGGGGCATTGTGCGAGGCGTTTTGCTCTATATCCTAATTGGTATTGGCATTGGTGCTACGATGCACGGCTATGTGCCTGAAGGCTTCTTTGAGCAATACCTCTCGGCAGAAAATTGGTGGGGCGTGCCTCTCGCCGTGGTGCTTGCTGTACCGATGTATGCCAACCCTGCAAGCATCGTACCTGTGGTTGAGGTCTTTGTGGCAAAAGGTATTCCACTCGGTACTGCCATCGCCTTTATGATGGCGGTCATTGGTCTTTCTATTCCCGAGGCTACAATGTTAAAGAAAGTGATGACTTGGCGACTGATAGGTATCTTCTTCGGCGTGGTAACATTGTTGATTATTATTTCAGGCTATCTTTTTAATTGGATTTTGTAGAGTGTTGCGTTAGGCGAGAGAAAAAATCAGTGATTGGCAATCTGTCGTGAGCTCTGCCGATTGCCTTTTTTAGTATCTTTACACCCAAATTCAACATCGTATGTCCTGCAAATTCCATAAAGCAATCTTCCATGCACTATTGGCGGAGGTAAGCAACTGCTTGCCGAGCGTTGCCTGGAGGTGGCTTTCGATAAGTTCGAGAGTTACGCCGAAGGTTTTTTTTATGGATTTTATTTGCTAACTTCGCAAGAGGAAAACTACAAGCAGCCCAAATATGACGGAAAAAACACAATGCAGGGAGTTTGCGGCGGGGAAGATTGCCCTGGAGTTGTGCAACCACCCCGCATTTTTGACGGCCCCGGGGGATTGTGAGCCCTACAGCACAAAGACCGGCGGTTATTTAGGCATTCACCATCCGGCCAACGTAACGCTGGATTTGGGGCAGACGGCAGGCGTCAGACAGATCTCCGTGAAGTTTATGGCCGAGAACGACCCCTTGAACCGGACGCCGATGCCGGGTCAAGAGTATGCCTTTCGGTTGCTCGCCTCGCAGGATGGTCACCGGTGGCAGATTCTCTTCGACTCGACCGAGACGGATCGTCCCTATCGTCAAGGGTGGCTTCACGCCACGCTGAAGGAGGCGTGCGAGATGCGGTACTTTAGGGTACACGCCCTGCACAACCCCGTCAGCTCGGGTTTTCAGATCGTGCGATTGCGGCTCTTTGATTCGGTGAATCGCTCGATGCCCGAGGGGGAGTGGGTGGAGCTCTCCTCGACTCGGGAGTGCGAGATCAACGACACGACCCCGTTGGCCACCAAGTTACAGAATCTGGCCGAACGGCTCTACCGAAGTGTCCCCGAGGAGGACAAGGATGCGGCTCACCCCGAAAAGAAGGAGCAGTTCGACAAGATATACAATCACATCGTCGAGAAGGCCTTTGAGTTGCAGGCAGTCGATGGAAGAATCGACCAGATTCGCAACATCATCACGCCTCACTTTGCCAAATCGTTGGATGAGCGATACGCCGACAACAAGCGGGCAATGCACCGCGAATGGACCACGACCCTCGTGTTGTTCATCATCTTCGTTATCGTCAAACTGATCAAAACCCTCTGATATGGATACCGCCATCACCAGCATCCTCTCCGAAGCGGGCAATGTGCACTACATCACCTCTGATGGAGGCCGCTGCTCGGTCGATCTCTTTGCCAATGAGGTTGCGGAGTACAACAGCGAAGAGGGCTTTTTGCAGATCAAGAATCCCGGTTGGATCAAGATCTTTCTGAAGGAGGCCCGACCGATCTCCTACATCCGATTCTTGCTGTGGGACAACCGCGGCTCGGCCCTCAAGCGTCAGCCCAGCAACCGAAAATACACCTATCGTCTGCTGGTTGCCGAGGCGCAGGAGGGGAGTGCGAATCAGGAGGAGCCGCTGGTTTGGAATGCGATCTACGAGAACACGCTGAACCCCTCGAACGGGTGGCAGGAGTTCTACTTCGAGGATGGAGCCAGAGCGATTCGCTCCATCAAGATTCAGTTCCTGCAAAACACCTCGGCCTCGAAGCGTCACAACTTCGCCACGCAGCTGGTCTCCGTGCAGGCCTACTCCGAGGTGACCTCGACGATTGCCAACCTGCTGAACAAGCCCGACAAGGGGGCCCTCTCCGCTCCGAAACCCAACTTCGGATTTGTGCGAAATCGGGTCATCATCGGCAGCAACGAGGAGCGATACAAGAGTTTGGTCGAGGAGGAGATCGTGCAGGAGATCATCCAATACATCAAGCAGGTACAGGCGCAATCGAGCGGCACGCAGTATGCCGAATTGGAGGCGTTCCGGGCCGAGCTGGAGGCCGGAAACGGGAAGAACGAGATCGAGAAGCAGATCGACATCTTCAATGCGGCCATCTTCAAACCCATCAACGAGTACAACCGGCGGCTGAATGCACGATTCAAAAAGTATTCGTACATCGCCTCGGCGATCTTCGTTTTCAGCATCGCCAAGGAGTTGATCGAGCTCGCCTGCCTCTATTGGGAGCGCGAGTCGCCCTTCTCCTGGGAGGCCGTGATTCGCCTTCTGGAGTCGCTGCAAAGAGTATCAGAATAGCATTTATCGAAAAAACTCGATCGTTCGATCGGCGGTATTGCCGCAGGGATCGGTCACAAGGATTCGCAGGCGGTGGCGGCCCGATGCAAGGGTGTCGGGCAGTGCCAGCGTGGCATTTTCACGCACGGGGTGGTAGTCGAAGGGGATCCACGCCCCGTCGAGGTAGGCGGCCCAATGGCGGATGCCCGAGAAGTTGTCCGAGAGGCGGATGGTGAGTGATCTTTTGCCCCGCAGGTCGGCCCCCGAAGCGAAGGGGAAGCGAACCGTGGGAGCCACCGTATCGGCAGCCACAAAGTAGTCGCCCAGGGTAGAGACTTCGGCCTCCACGGCCCCCTGCTCATAGCGGCCCCCCAGGGCTGTAAGTTTTCCTTTGCGGTTGCGGAGGGCCAGGGTCACGTGCTTTTGGAGTTCACGGGGCACAAAGGTCTCGATGGCGACCAGAATCGGGCGGTGGAGGGGCACCGTGGCATCGAGCAGTCGGTACAAGGGAGAGAGGATCACCAGCGAGGAGTCGGCCTTCAGGGGTTGCTCCAGCCGTCGCTGGTGGTAAAGGGTCGATTCGTAGAGGGCATAGCGCGGGATCAGCACGCTCAAGCCATCCTCGCGATGGCGGAAGGCGTAGCGGCGGTCGATAATGGGCGAGAGGGTGTCGGGACGGGCACGGAAGCAGGCGGCATCGGCCTTGCCCTCGACCTGGAAGCAGAGCTCGGAGCGATTGCCGCAGTCATCCTCGGCCACCAGGCGGAGGGTGTGGCGGGCTCCCGCCTCGACCGAGAGAACGCCGCGATCGACCAGGGTGGGGTAGAAGTCGCGCGGCGTACCCTCCATCTTCACCAGACGCATCACCTCGTTGCGGGAGTTGGCTTGCAGGGGATAGAAGCTCACGGCGTTGCAGTAGCGCGTGCGATCGAAGCTGAAGCCATCCATTCGATACTCCACCCGAAGTTCCTGATCGACAAACTCTTGCAAGCGATAGACTCCATAGCGGTTGGAGACCTCGTCCTTGCGATCCGAGACCTCGACCACGAAGTAGCCGTTGCGGCCCACGGGGAGGGGTTTCTCCTCCTTGAGGCGGTAGCGTTCCCGCTCCACCTTCTCGACCTCATAGGTGCGGCAGGGGGCGTGTACGGGAACTCCGCGCAGGGTATCGACCTCAACATAGTGGAGGCGGAAGATGTAGGGTGGGATGTGATCTTTGGGCCGATAGACCCCCGCAGCAATGGTGTTGAGGGTACGCTGGGTGGCGGTCTCCCGAATCTCGAAGTGGAGGTGGGGCCCGAAGGAGGTGCCGCTGTTGCCCGAACGGCCAATCTCCTCGCCCTGGCGGAAGAGAAAGCGGGCGGTGTCGCAGGGGATATCGACCCGATTGCTGCGGGTGCGGAGTCGCTCCTCGGCCACAAAACGCTCAATCTCGGGGGTGAAGCGTTGCAGGTGGCCATAGACCGAGGTGGTGCCGTTGGGGTGGGTGATATAGAGGGCCCTTCCGTAGCCCGAGGGGGAGAGGAAGATGCGGCTCACCCAACCGTCGGCAACCGCCACCACCGCCTTACCCTCCACGCCGTCGGTCTTGAAGTCGATGCCCGAGTGGAAGTGGTTGGTACGCATCTCGCCGAAGTTGGCCGAGTAGTAGCCCGCCACCCCCTTCAAGGGAAAGATGTAGTCCGAAGGGGTGAGCTGCTGCCCCGCAACCCGGGGAGTCATCACTCCGAGCAGGGCCAAAAGCGGGAGTATTCTTAAAAAAAGTCTTCGCATATATCCTCCTGGATTTCAACAATTTGAGGTATCACCTCCGAGACAGTTCCGTAGTCATAGCCCAGCGACAGGCCATAGCGCAGGAGCTTCGTGCGTCGCTCATAAGCGTTGGCCGCCTTCAGGGTGCGGTTTTTGCGCAAGAGCTGCTGTTGCAGACGCTCCACGCCCGCCTCGCGGTCGATCGAGCGGAGGGCCTCCTCGATCACCTCCGCAGCCACCTCCTTGCGGCGCAGGGCTGCCCGAATCTTGTGAACACCCCAGCCGTTCAGGCTCGTCTTTTCGCGCACAAAGGCCGCAGCATAGCGTTGATCATCGACAAATCGGTGGGCAACAAGTTGGCGGAGCACCCCCTCGGCATCGGCCGCAGAGAGGCCCCAGCCGCGCATCAGGCGGCGGGCATCTCCCGACGACTTTTCGGCTCGGGCACAGAGGCGCATCAGGGCATTGAGGGCCTGTTCGGGGCTCTTGGTGCCTCGCGCGCGCTTTATCGTCGGCTCCATATCATTCGTGCTTTATCATTCATATCCATCAGCACCTCCACCTTTGTAAAGGCCTCCTTGTGGAGCATTGCAACCAGCTCGCAGGCAAAATCTTCGTGAATCTCAAACCAAAGCGACCCCGTCGGAGCGAGGAGGCGGCGGGCCGAGCGGGCAATGGCCCGATAGAAGCGCAGGGGGTCGCCATCGGGGACAAAGAGGGCCTCGTGGGGCTCGTAATCGACCACGTTGGGACGCATCGCCACACACTCCCGCTGCGGGATGTAGGGGGGATTGCTGACAATCAGATCGAAGCTCTCATCCGCCAGGGTGGCCTCCAGGTTGAGGGCGTCGGCTCGGCGGAAATCGACCTCCAACCCCAGATTTCGGCCATTCTCGCGGGCTATGGCGAGGGCCTCCTCCGAGAGATCAACCGCCACCACATCGGCCCGTGAAAGCCCCTTTTTGAGCGACAGGGCGATGCAGCCGCTTCCCGTACCCACATCGAGCAGGCGACGGGGCGGGGGGCTTGTTCGCAGGATATGGGCCACCAGCTCCTCGGTCTCGGGGCGGGGAATCAGGCACCCCTCACGCACCCGAAAGTCGAGGCCGCAGAACTCCGTATGCCCCAGCACATACTGCACGGGACGGGCACAGCGCAACTCCTCCAGCAGGCTCTCGAAGTCGGCAACCTCCACCTCACAATCGGGATCCACCAGCAAAGAAGATTCGCTCCTTCCACTCCGTTCGGAGAGCACCATACGGGCAATAAGGGCCGCCTCACGGGATCCGTAAAGCGGCTCTATGGCTTGTTGCAGCAGGGTGAGCAGGTGGCGGGCCGAAGATCTCATTTCTGGTTTCGTAACTTCAAGTCAGCCAATATGACAGCCATCGCTGCCTCAACCACCACGGCACCTCGCAGAGCGATGCATCCGTCGTGACGACCCTCGATCCGAAGCTCCTCTACACGGCCCGAGAGGGCGTTGTAGGTCATCTGCGGGAGGGCGATCGAGGCGGTGGGTTTGAAGGCGACACGCACCACCACCTCATTGCCGTTGGTCAGGCCACCCACCACCCCTCCGGCGTGGTTGGTTTGGGTCGTTCCCGCCCCATTCAGCAGGGGGTCGTTGTGGGCCGAGCCGCGCATCGAGGCGGCGGCAAAGCCCTCGCCAAAGGCGACACCCCGCACCCCGGGAATGGCATAGAGCAGGTGGGCCGCCAGGCTCTCCAGCGAGTCGAACCAGGGCTCTCCCCAACCCGTCGGACACCCCGCAATGCGACACTCCACCTCACCTCCCACCGAATCTCCGGCAGCCAGGGTCTCCGCCAGGAGGCGGTCGATCTTTTCGGGATCGGACTCCCCACCAACCGCCGAGAGCGAGGTGTGGAACGTGAGCTCCGGAAGGAGCCGTTTGGCTACCACACCGGCAGCCACCAATCCCACCGTCAGGCGACCCGAGAAGCTGCCTCCGCCACGCGGATCATTCCAGCCCGAGAACTTCTCGTGGGCCACGAAGTCGGCGTGTGAGGGGCGGTAGTGCCCCTGCAACGCCTCATAATCGCGGCTGCGGGTATTGTCGTTGGGAAACCAGAGGGTCAGCGGTGCCCCCGTGGTATGGCCCTCGTAAAGGCCCGAAAGCAGGGTAGGGCGGTCGGCCTCGATGCGGGGGGTTGTGCCCCGTTGTCCGCCGCGGCGACGGGCCAGATCGGCCTCAAAATCGCCCTCCGAGAGGGATATGCCGGCAGGCAGGCCGTCGATCACCAGACCGATGCCGGGGCCGTGCGACTCACCGAAGAGCGAGAGGCGGAAGGTGTGTCCAAAGGTGTTCATAGCGGGCTATTCGTGGATGACAAGCTGTCGGAAATCGTCGAAGAAGGTGGGGTAGCTCTTGGCGACACACTCGGCCCCTTCGATGGTGATGGGGGCCTCGCTTCGCAGAGCAGCCAGGGCGAGCGACATCGCAATTCGGTGGTCACCGTGGGCCGAGCAGCGGCCTCCCCGGATATGACCTCCCCGCACCCGCATCACATCATACTCCGAGAGGTCGATCTCGATGCCCAGGCGGCGGTACTCCTCCTGCAACACCTCGGCACGATTCGACTCCTTGAACTCCAGGCGCGATGTTCCCCGCAGCTCCGTGACCCCCTCGGCCGAGGCGGCCAGGGCCACCAGCACGGGAAAGAGATCGGGACAGTGGGTGGCATCGAAGTGGAAGGCCCGCAGGGGGCGATGGGCCACCGTCAGGCGATCCTGCTCGCAGGTAATCGAGGCTCCGGCACGCTCCAGGGCCCGACAGATGGCCGTATCGGCCTGCTTCGAGAGGGTCGAAAGATTCTCCACACAAACCTCACCCGCCAGGGCTCCGCCCACCAGCCAGGCCGAGGCAGAGCTCCAATCACCCTCGATGGAGAACTCCACGGGTTGGTAGCCCTCCCCTTCGGGGATGTAGAATTCGGTGTAGTCGTCGTTGTGGTCGATCTCGCGGCCGAAGCGGCGGATCGTGTCGATGGTCATATCAATGTAAGGTATCGAGACGGGGTGCTCGACCCGAAGGGTCATCTCCTCCCGACGGGAGGCGAGGGCCAGCAGGAGGCCCGTGATAAACTGCGACGAGATGGAGCCATCGACCCGCACCTCCGAGCCGCGCATCGGGCCCGTGACACGAATCGGAAGGTAGCCTCCGCCATCGAGCAACTCGACACCGAGGGCCTTCAGGGGCTCGAACATCATCGAGAGGGGGCGGCGCAGCAGCGTACCCTCACCCTGGATGGTGATGGGGGTATCGCAGAGGGCCGCAATGGGGGTGAAGAGGCGGGCCGAGAGTCCCGATTCGCCCACCAGCAGCAGGTCGGTACGGGGGGCCAGGCCGCCCTCGATCTCCAGCGAGGAGTCACCAATGCGTCGAACCACGGCTCCCAGGGCCTCGATGCAACGGATCGCCGAACAGGTGTCGTCGCAGAACTCGATGTTGTGGAGGCGGGAGGTGCCGCGCGTAAGCAGCGCAGCGGCCAGGGCCCGCTGGGCATAACTCTTCGAGCAGGGGGGCTGCAGGGTGCCCGAGAGGCGTTCCGATTTCAGCTGTTCGTCCATTACTGCTCGGCGGATTGGGTTTCGGTTTCGGATTGGGGTTGGGGTTGAGCCTCGGCCTCGGCTTCGGCCTCGCGGCGACGCTGTCGCTCGGCCGCCTCACGGCGCAGCTGGTCGATCTTGGGCGAACGGCGCAGCTCGAAGTGCTCACCCAGGTAGCGTTTGCGCACCTCGGGATTGGCGGCCAGCTCCTCGGGGGTGCCGGTCATCAGTACCTTGCCCTCGTAGAGGAGGTAGGCACGGTCGGTGATGGCGAGGGTCTCATCGACGTTGTGGTCGGTGATGATCACGCCGATATTCTTCTCCTTGAGGGTAGCAACGATGGCCTGAATATCCTCCACGGCGATGGGGTCCACACCCGCAAAGGGCTCATCCAGGAGGATGAAGGCGGGGTTGATGGCGACGGCACGGGCAATCTCGGTACGGCGACGCTCGCCACCCGAGAGCTGGTTACCGTAGCTCTTGCGCACCTTCTGGAGGTGGAACTCCTCGATGAGCGACTCCAGACGCTCCTTCTGGTAGGCCTTCGAGAAGTTGGTCATCTCGAGCACCGCCTTGATGTTGTCCTCGACCGAGAGGTGGCGGAAGACCGAGGCCTCCTGGGCCAGGTAGCCCACGCCCATCTGGGCACGGCGATAGACCGGCAGGTCGGTCAGCTCGGAGACCGTGCCCTGGTCGTTTTCGAGGAAGATGCGGCCGTTGTTGGGTTTGATCAGCCCCACGATCATATAGAAGCTGGTGGTTTTACCGGCTCCGTTGGGGCCCAGGAGGCCGACGATTTCGCCCTGATTCACATCGATTGAGACGTGGTTGACCACGGTACGGGCTTTGTATTTCTTGACAAGGTCTTTGGTGTACAGACGCATTTTTTGCTGAAAATTTTTCACAAAGTTAGGATATTTTCCGAAATATTTTTTTATCTTTGAGATAAATTTCGGGCAAACAACGCACTTTGTCCGCGGAAAAGCGAAGAATCGATGGAAAATTTGTTGCACGACAAACTGAAGGAGTATTTCGGCTTCACCTCGTTCAAGGGGAATCAGGAGGCCGTGATTCGCAATGTGTTGGCCGGTAAGGACACCTTTGTCCTGATGCCCACAGGCGGCGGCAAATCGCTCTGCTACCAGCTCCCCGCGATGCTGATGGAGGGTGTAGCGATCATCATCTCGCCGCTGATTGCCCTGATGAAGAATCAGGTCGATGCGATGCGTACCTTCTCCACCGAGTCGGGCATTGCCCACTTTCTGAACTCGTCGCTCAACAAGACGGCCGTCAATCAGGTGCGCCAGGATGTGCTCGACGGCAAGACCAAACTCCTCTACTTCGCCCCCGAATCGCTCACCAAGGAGGACAACGTGGCCTTCCTTAGAAAGATCAAGATCTCGTTCTACGCCATCGACGAGGCCCACTGCATCTCGGAGTGGGGTCACGACTTCCGACCCGAGTATCGCCGCATCCGCCCCATCATCAACGAGATCGGGCAGGCTCCGCTGATTGCCCTCACGGCCACGGCCACGCCCAAGGTGCAACTCGACATCCAGAAGAACCTCGGAATGAGCGACGCCTCGGTCTTCAAGTCGTCGTTCAACCGCCCCAACCTCTACTACGAACTCCGCCCCAAGCACGACGTGGATCGTGACATCATCCGCTTCATCAAGCAGAACGAGGGGAAGAGCGGCATCATCTACTGCCTGAGCCGCAAGAAGGTGGAGGAGCTGACCGAGTTGCTGATAGCCAACGACATCAAGGCCCGGGCCTACCACGCCGGTATGGATGCGGCGACGCGTGCCACCCACCAGGACGACTTCCTGATGGAGCGGGTGGATGTGATCGTGGCGACGATCGCCTTCGGTATGGGCATCGACAAGCCCGACGTGCGCTATGTGATTCACTACGACATCCCCAAGTCGCTCGAGGGCTACTACCAGGAGACGGGACGTGCGGGACGTGACGGAGGCGAGGGCTACTGCCTCACCTTTTATAGTTACAAGGATATTCAGAAGCTCGAAAAGTTTATGCAGGGCAAGCCCGTCTCCGAACAGGAGATCGGCAAGTTGCTGTTGCAGGAGACGGTCTCCTATGCCGAGAGTTCGATGTGTCGTCGCAAGACGCTGCTCCACTACTTCGGCGAGGAGTACACCGAGGAGAACTGCGGCAACTGCGACAACTGCCGCCACCCGCGACCCAAGATCGACGCCAAGAAGTCGATGGTGATGGTGCTGGAGGCGTTGAGCAAGATCGGCGACAAGTTCAAGGCCGACCACCTGGTGGGGATCCTCATCGGGCGCAACAATGCGATGATCAAGAGCTACGGCCACCACAAACTCACGTGGTTCGGGGCGGGTGCGGAGCACGACGCCAACTATTGGGGTGCGGTGATCCGCCAGGGGCTCATTATGGGGCTCATCGACAAGAACATCGAGAACTATGGTCTGCTGGCAATCAACAAGCAGGGCGAGGAGTTCCTCGACCATCCGAGAGCCGTGACCATCACCCTCGACCACGACTACGACTCCGAGGAGCAGGCCGATGCGGCAATGCCGAGTGGCGGGCGGGGCGGAGTGGCCGACGAGGAGCTCTTCGCAATGCTGAAGGATCTGCGCCGCAAGGTGGCCCGCAAGCACGATCTGCCCCCCTTTGTGGTCTTCCAGGACCCCTCGTTGGAGGATATGTCGATTCAGTACCCGATCACGATCGAGGAGATGCAGAACATCGCCGGTGTGGGTGCCGGCAAGGCCCGCAAGTTCGGCGAGGAGTTCATCCGACTGATCAAGGCCTACGTTGAGGAGAAGGAGATCATCCGTCCGCAGGATATGGTGGTCAAGGCCGTGGGCAACAAGCAGGGCAACAAGATCTTCATCATCCAGGCCATCGACCGCAAGATGGACTTTGAGGATATTGCCAAGGGGAAGAACCTGGAGTTTGACGAGCTGCTGAACGAGATCGAGAGCATCGTCAATGCCGGCACACGCCTCGACATCTCCTACTACATCAATCAGGTGATGGACGAGGAGAAGGCCGAGGAGATCTACCTCTACTTCAAGGAGGATGCCGAGAGCGACTCGCTCGACGAGGCGGTGGAGGAGCTGGGTGGCGACTACACCGAGGAGGAGATTCGCCTGGTGCGCATCAAGTTCATCTGCGAGCAGGGCAACTAACACCTCTCTTTACGGAGTCTATCGACACGCAACAAAAAAATAAAATTCTTATGAATAAAAAGACCTTTACCGTAGCGGTGATCTTTCTCTTTGTCACCGTTTTGTGGCTCGCCTTCGAGGTGGTGTGGTACTTTGCCGGCTACATCGTGGGCAAGGAGTTGATTCTGCCCGTACTCTTCGTGATTGCGGCGGTGCTGATGTGTTGGCGCGAGTTCCACCGCAAGAAGCGCAAACACGTGGAGGATGTGAAGCGATACATCTAAAAAGGGGGCGGGGTAGCGATACGCCTGAAAAGGGGGCGAGGTAGCGATACGCCTGAAAAAAAGGGTTGTCCATTTTAGGACAACCCTTT
Source organism: Alistipes sp. (assembly GCA_045602705.1). Taxonomy (GTDB): domain Bacteria; phylum Bacteroidota; class Bacteroidia; order Bacteroidales; family Rikenellaceae; genus Alistipes. The sequence continues at coordinate 135,695 of JAZSCB010000003.1, read as the reverse complement.
TTTGGTTTCGGGCCACACCCATTACAGCCATTACACGATTACAAAGGGGGGGGTACCCCTGTAATGGGTGTAATGGTGTAATGCGTAGAATCAGTGGATGGGCGGGACGGAGAGCAGGCCGTCGGAGGATTCGACAAGGGCTCCCGATCGGATGGCACGCGAGAGGCGCACGCGGGCACGATTCTCCGAGTAACCCGACATCTCGCAGAGCTTCGTGACCACCACCTTGCGATTGACCATCACCTCCCCGGCAGACTCCACCACGCGCACCACATCCTCGTAGGGATTCTGCCCCCCCGCCAGCTCCCTGGGGATCGGGCAGCACTCGGGCAGCCCCTGGCTGGTGATGCGGAAGGCGAAGCGGTCGAAGGGCTCGTTGCGGCAGAACTGCGGCTCGACAATCGAGCACTCACCCACCTTACGCACATAGATCACACTCTCCGACTTGCGTTGCAGGGCCGAGCCGATGTGGCCGCGCGCCTTGTCGGAGTTGGGGTTGGTATGCAACACCACCAGAATATGATTCTTCAAGCGCGAGGAGGTACGCATCAGGGTCGTCACGAGGGCTTCGCTCTCCTCCAGGTCGTTGGTGTTGTAGAGCAGGTCGCTGATGCCGTCGATCACCACCAGACGCGGCTTCCACTCCGCGATGGCATCGAAGAGCATCTTGGTACGCAACTTGGGCTCGATCTCGCGCAGGGCCAACATCCTGAAATGGTCGTCGTTGGCCTCGGCCGAGAGGCCTGCCAAGAAGTGAATACGGCGGGCCGTGAGCTGTACGTGGGTCTGCGACTGCTCGGTATCGACCCACAAGACCGTCGTCTCGGGACGGGGGTCGGAGCCCAACACGCGTTGCTGGTTGCGGTTGAGCAATCCGCCCACCAGCCCCGTGGAGAAGAAGGTCTTCTTCGACTTGGCCTCTCCCACGACGGTCGAGATGTTCCCCTCGGTGCCGAGGGCCACCCCCTCGATGGAGAGAATCGCCACCGAAGGGCTGAATTGGGAGGTGATGTCCACCTGGTAGGAGTGAAAGTCCTCGCGTCTGCGCTGCTCCTCCTGCCATTCGCGAGACTCGCGAATGGTCTGGCTGACCTGCTGCATCACAGGATCAGCCTCTCTAAACTCTTTGTACGTCATACGGTTAGATTAGGTTAATAAAGTATTAAACAAATAAATATATATATAAATATGATATTTATTTCGGGCGTGATACGGGGGATTCTGATCCGAATCCTTAATCAAGGATTGAACTTCAGAGAGAATCTGTACGAATCGAGGGATTGTGGGCCACAGAGGCCGTTGATGGGATTTGTCGCTGCAAATATACAACCAAGAAGAGGCGTTGTCAAGAGTTTGGTACAATTATTTATTACATTTATTACACCATTACACCCATTACAAGGGCCACCCTCCCCCTGTAATCGGTGTAATGGGTGTAATGGATCTTGCCGTCCCACAACCTCCCTACACCCCACAACCCAAAAACCGAAAAATTCGTCGGCTAATTTTGTCAATTCGTCGGCAGAGGGTCGTCGGGCGGATTGCCCTCGAAGGGGGGAGGGCGGCGGATGGGGAGAAGAAAAAAATCGGCCCCACAGGGCCCTTTGGCAAGGATTTTGCAAAGCAGGGTAGCGGTTTTCGCTCTCCCGAAGGGGGCCAAAATCGGGTCGGAGAGCCCCCGCAAGTCGAAACAAACGATTTGCAGAATTGAAAAATTGTGGCTATCTTGCACCAAGAAATAGAACGAAAAACGAATTTTAACCCTAAAAACCGATTGCCTATCGAAACAATTTCTACTCTTTAAGGGGGCCGCGAGGGCCTTCACAAACCATTAAAAGGAGAAGAGTATGAACGTACAGGTGATGAGCGACCAAGTGTTGCTGAACCGTTATCTTTCGGGGAATCGGAGTGCTATGTCCCAGCTTATCGAGCGCCACAGCCGCCGGGTGAAGGATTACATCCGGATGATGGTGAAGGAGGATGAAATCGCTGAGGATATCTTCCAGGATACATTTATCAAGGTGGTACGCCACATCGACGAGGGTCGCTATACCGAGAACGGCCGTTTTCTGTCGTGGGTGCTGCGCATTGCCCACAACCAGGTGATCGACCACTTCCGCTCGAAGAAGCAGTCGCGTGAGCTGAACGAGCGCGAGGCGGGCTACGACCTCTTTGGCACGCTGCGCCTCGAGGAGGGGAGTCCCGAACAGCAGATCGAGAGCCGCCAGGCAGCAAGCGAGGTGCGCCAGCTGATCGAGTTGCTGCCCGCCGAGCAGCGCGAGGTGGTGAAGCTCCGCTACTACGACAACCTGAGCTTCCGCGAGATCGCCGAGCAGACCGAGGTGAGCATCAACACCGCCCTGGGGCGTATGCGCTATGCGCTGATCAACCTCCGCCGAATGATCAAGGAGAAGAATTTGAGCCTCTGCTGAAAAAATCGTGCAGCCCAGGCAATAATCCCCCCTCCGAGGCCGTTTATGGGGTAGAATCAAACACCTAAAATGCCTATGGAGGATTTGGACACACGCCTAAACCACCACCTCACGGAGGAGGAGCTCTGGCTCCACGAGGTGATTCAGGGCGATGCCGAGCTGCTCTTTCTGGACTGCTGTCTGAAGGAGTTGCTCCAACCCTGAAGCCCGCCCAAAAAGGAGAATACCCGCCCAAAGGGTATTCTCTTTTCGTTTTTTTATCCTCCGAGCCCCATTTTTATTTGCGCGCTGAACTTTTTTTTGTATCTTTGTCCTACTCTTCGGGGCGGGGTGCAACTCCCCACCGGCGGTGAAAGCCCGCGACCCTCCCGACTCCCTATGGAGCGACGAGGTTGAATCGGTGAAATTCCGATGCCGACGGTAACAGTCCGGATGTGAGAAGAGCAGGCCGTTCGGGGCAGGCTTTGCAGGGGCAGAGTCGGCTTTCGGATGAGTATTCAGACTACGCCCCGGGGAGAGATCCCTCGGGGCTTTTTTGTCCGACGGAGAGAGAAAACCTTTTAGCTTATGACCGAAGATATTCGCTTTATGCGCCGCGCAATGGAGCTGGCCGACCGAGGGCTGGGTGCCGTCAATCCCAACCCGCTGGTGGGGTGTGTCATCGTCCGCAACGGCCGCATCATCGGTGCCGGTTGGCACGAACGGTGGGGTGGCCTTCACGCCGAGCGCAACGCCCTGAATCGCTGCTCCGAGCCCGCTGCGGGGGCTACGATGTATGTCACGCTGGAGCCCTGCTGCCACCACGGCAAGACCCCTCCCTGCACCGATGCAGTGATCGCCGCCGGCATCAAACGGGTCGTCGTGGGTCTCACCGACCCCAACCCGCTGGTGAGCGGTCGGGGCATCGCCCGACTGCGTGAGGCGGGTATCGAGGTCGAGAGCGGTGTGTTGGAGGAGGAGCTGCGCCACCAGAATCGCGCCTTCCTGAAGTATATCACCCGACGCGAGCCCTGGGTGGTGATGAAGTCGGCAATGACCCTCGACGGCAAGATCTGCACCTCGACGGGTGACTCGCGCTGGGTCACGGGCGAGGAGGCCCGCCACCGCGTACACACGATGCGCCGCAATCTGATGGCCATCCTGGTCGGTATCGGCACGGTGGAGGCCGACGATCCGATGCTCAACTGCCGCCTGGAGGGGTCACCCCGCCAACCGCTGCGCCTGGTGGCCGACACCACGGCCCGCATCTCCCCGAAGAGCCAACTGGTACGAACGGCCCGCCAGCTGCGTACCGTCGTTCTCCACACGGCCCAGGCCCCCGAAGAGCGACTCCAAGCCCTCACTCGGGAGGGGGTCGAGTGTTGGTGCTGCGCCGAAAAGGAGGGTCACCTCGACCTGAAGGATGCGATGGCCCGCCTCGGCAACGAGGGGGTGGACTCGCTGCTGGTCGAAGGGGGCGGTATGCTCAACGACTCGCTGCTGCGCGAGGGTCTGATCGACGAGGTCGCCCTCTTTGTCGCCCCGAAACTCATCGGCGGACAGCGGGCCAAAAGCCCCGTCGAGGGGGTCGGCTTCGAGCGGATGTCGCAGGCCGTAGAGTTGGATGAAATAACCACCGAGAGGATCGGCAACGATCTGTTGATCAACGGAATAATCAAACGATAGAGGATGTTTACCGGAATAGTTGAAGAGGTGGGCGAGTTGCTCTCGCTCAAGCGCGGAGCCCGCAGTTTTACCCTTCGGGTGAAGGCCCGCAAGGTGCTGGAGGGAACCCAGATCGGCGACAGCATCGCCACCAACGGTGTCTGCCTGACGGTGACGGCAATGGATGAGCGGAGCTTTGAGGCCGATGTGATGCCCGAGACGGTGGAGCGCACCGCCCTGGGCGGGCTGAAGGTGGGCGACGGAGTCAATCTGGAGCGTGCCCTGACCCTCTCCACCCGCCTGGGTGGCCACCTGGTGGCGGGTCACGTCGATGCCACGGGCCGCATCGTGGAGCGACGGGAGGATGAGACCGCCCTGTGGCTCAAGATCGAGGCTCCGAGTTCGGTGCTGCGCTATGTGGTGGAGAAGGGGTCGATTGCCATTGACGGGGTGAGCCTCACGGTGGCCCGCCTCGATCAGCGGTCGTTCAGCGTCTCGCTCATCCCCCATACGCAGGGTGCCACCACCCTCCACAGCCGCCGCATCGGCGAGGAGGTAAACCTCGAGAACGATATGATTGTCAAGTATGTGGAGCGTCTGATGGGCAAGAGCCCCTCGGAGGGCAACCTCACCCTCGACTTCCTCCGACAGCACGGATTTTAGCCCTGCAACCCAACGAATCCGCACAAGGATAAGTGGCAAGACAGAAACCGCAACAAGGATAATAAGGAATACGACAAAAAATAGAAAAACCCGCAACAAGGATAATAAGGAATACGACAAAAAATAGAAAATGGAAAAATTTCAGTTTAATACGATTGAGGAGGCTGCCGAGGCGTTGCGTCGCGGTGAGAACATTGTGGTGATCGACGATCCCGACCGCGAGAACGAGGGCGACCTGGTCTGCGCTGCGGAGTTTGCCACCACGGAGAATGTGAACTTTATGGCCTGCCACGCCAAGGGTCTGATCTGTATGCCGATGAGCCGTGCCCTGTGCGAGAAGCTCGACCTGAAGCAGATGGTGACGGAGAATACCGACAACCACTCGACGGCCTTCACCGTCTCGATCGACCACGTGGAGACCACGACGGGTATCTCGGCCGTGGAGCGTTCGATCACGGCGATGAAGTGTGTGGAGGAGGGAGCCAAGCCCCGCGACTTCCGCCGCCCGGGCCATATGTTCCCGCTGCAGGCCCGCGAGGGGGGTGTGCTGGTGCGTACGGGTCACACCGAGGCGACGGTCGATCTGATGCGTATTGCCGGCCTGAAGGAGTGCGGTCTCTGCTGTGAGATTATGCGCGAGGATGGCACGATGATGCGTACCACGGAGCTGATCGAGTTTGCCAAAGAGCACAAACTCTGCATCACGACGGTTGCCGACCTGATCGCCTACCGCCGCCGTACCGAGAAGCTGGTGGAGCGTGTCAGCGAGGCCGATATGCCCACCAAGTATGGCCACTTCCGCGCCTACGGCTATGTGAACAAAATCACGGGTGAGCACCACATCGCTCTGGTGAAGGGTGAGGTGTGCGGCGAGGAGCCCGTTCTGTGCCGTGTCCACTCGGAGTGCCTGACGGGCGACGCCTTCGGATCGCTGCGCTGCGACTGCGGCGAGCAGCTGGCCGAGGCCCTGCGCCGTATCGAGAAGGCGGGTCGCGGCGTCGTGCTCTACCTCCGCCAGGAGGGCCGTGGCATCGGTCTGATCAACAAACTCAAGGCCTACCACCTGCAGGATGAGGGGATGGATACCGTGGAGGCCAACCTCGCCCTGGGCTTCGAGGCCGACCTGCGCGAGTATGGCACGGGAGCCGAGATCCTGGCCGACCTGGGACTTCGGAAACTGGTGCTGATGACCAACAACCCGATGAAGATCCGCGGCCTGGACGGCTATGGCCTCGAGATCGTCGATCGCCAGCCCCTCGAGATCGCCTGCCAGGCGGAGAACGCCTTCTATATGCAGACCAAGTGCAAGAAGATGGGCCACCTGCTCCACCTCGACAAGGAGTAACCCGACAACGAAAAGTCAAACAACAAATAGCAAACGATTATGAATGTAATTGAAGGTAAACTGTTAGCCGAGGGCCAGAAGATCGGTATCGTAGCGGCCCGTTTCAACGATTTCATCACCAACAAGTTGCTTGAGGGTGCCGTGGATGCCTTTGTGCGCCACGGTGGCGACGGCAACAACCTCGACGTGGCCTATGTCCCCGGAGCCTTTGAGATTCCTCTGGTGGCCAAGAAGATGGCCGAGAGCGGCAAGTACGACGCCGTATTGTGCCTGGGTGCCGTGATTCGCGGTGCCACGCCCCACTTCGATATGGTGGCCAACGAGGCTACGAAGGGTGTGGCTCACGCCTCCCTGCAGACGGGTATTCCCGTGATCTTCGGTATCCTGACCACCGACTCGATCGAGCAGGCCGTGGAGCGCGCCGGTACCAAGAGCGGCAACAAGGGCTTCGACACGATGAACACCGCCATCGAGATGGTCAATCTGCTGAAGAACCTCTAAACGGCTCCTACCCACACAATAAAAGCGGTCTAAAAGACCGCTTTTATCTTTTTCGCCCAGGAGCTCCGCACCCCATTCTCTTGTCAGAGTGCCGTAGTAGGGGGGGTATTATGAAGAAAGCCCCGGATGGGACATACTGAACGTATTTCCCATTCGGGGCTTGCGAGGGATAGGCCGCTAATGCGGTGCTATCACAAGAGAATTATCGGGTCTGCTTGATAATCTCCATACCGTGCTTAATAGCCTCCTCGTTGGCGGGGAGCATCTTCCAGGCACGCTCGGGGAGCGACTTCTTCAAGCCGATCATCACCTTCTCCAGCTCGACGATGGGGCGCACCTTGAGGTAACCGCCCAGAATCATCGTGTTGAAGAGCTTGGCCTGACCCAGACGGGCACACTCGGCCGTAGCGTCAATGGTGTAAACCGAAATATCGGTACGTACGGGGTGACGGGTGATACCGTTGGTGTCGTAGATCAGCACACCACCGGGCTTCACACGCTGCTCAAAGCTGTCAAGCGACTGCTGGTTGAGGATGATGGCGGTATCGTACTCGTGCGAGATGGGCGACGAGATACGCTTGTCGCTCAAGATCACCGTTACGTTGGCCGTACCACCACGCATCTCGGGACCATAGGAGGGCATCCACGTTACCTCATAATCCTGCATCATACCCGAGTAAGCGAGAATCTTACCCATCGAGAGGACACCCTGTCCTCCGAAGCCTGCAATAATCAAAGTCTCTTTCATAAGGTCTTACTCTCCTAAATTATTTGTTCTCATTCTTGATGTCACCCAGCGGGTAGAAGGGCAACAGATTCTCCTCCAGCCACTTGTTGGCCGCAACGGGCGACATCTTCCAACCGCTGTTACAGGTCGAAACGATCTCCACCAGATTGAAGCCCTTACCGGCCATTGCGTTCTCAAAGGCGGTGCGGATGGCCTTCTTTGCCTTGCGGATGTTGGCGGGGGTGTGTACGCTCTGACGCGTGATGTAGGTGGCACCCTCGAGGTGAGCCATCATCTCGGCGATCTTGTAGGGATAACCGTTCAGACGGGGATCACGACCATAGGGGGTGGTGGCGGTCTTCATACCCAGCAGGGTAGTGGGAGCCATCTGGCCACCGGTCATACCGTAGATTGCGTTGTTGATGTAGATGGTCACCACGTTCTCACCACGAGCTGCGGCGTGAATCGTCTCGGCGGTACCGATAGCCGACATATCACCGTCGCCCTGATAGGTGAATACCATATTGTTGGGGTGGAGACGCTTGATGGCCGTAGCCACTGCGAGGGCACGACCGTGGGCAGCCTGTACCCAGTCCACATTGATATAGTTGTAGGCGAATACCGAACAACCTACCGGCGAGATACCTACGGTCTTACCCTCCAGGCCCAGCTCGGCGATTACCTCGGCCACCAGATTGTGCACCGTACCGTGGCTACAGCCCGGGCAATAGTGCATCACGTTATCGGTCAGCAGCTCAGGTCTTGCATAGACCAAGTTCTCCTGTTTGATTTCAACTTCTGCCATAGCCATTTCTTATTTAATCAGTTTCTCTTTCAATACTTTCAGAACCTCATCGGGCGAGAAGATCATACCGCCCTGACGGCCGTAGTGCTCTACGGGAGCCTTGCCGTTTACGGCCAGACGTACATCCTCCACCATCTGACCGGCGTTGAGCTCGGCCGAGAGGAAGCCCTTCACACCGCGATCGGCCAGTGCCTGGATCGCCTTGGTGGGGAAGGGATAGAGGGTAATGGGACGCAGCAGACCCACCTTCAGACCCTGCTCGCGGGCCATCTCCACGGTGGCCGAGCAGATACGGGCCGACGAACCGAAGGCTACGATTATGTACTCGGCATCCTCGCACATAATCTCCTCGTAGCGTACCTCGTTCTCCTCGATGGCGCGATACTTGGCCTGCAGACGGATGTTGTTCTGCTCCATCACCTCCGACTTCAGCTCCAGCGAGGTGATGATGTTGTACTTGCCGCGGTTACCCTTACCGTGAGCAGCCCAGGCACCACACTCGGCAGCAATCTCCTCGTCGGTCTTGCGGGGACGCTGGGGAGCCAGCTCCACCTTCTCCATCATCTGACCGATCGTACCATCCGCCAGAATCATCGCGGGGTTACGATACTTGAAGGCCAGGTCGAAGCCCAGAGCCACGTGGTCGTTCATCTCCTGCACCGAAGCGGGAGCCAGCACGATCAGGTGGTAGTCACCGTGGCCACCGCCCTTACAAGCCTGGAAGTAGTCGGCCTGCGAAGGCTGAATCGTACCCAGACCCGGGCCGCCACGCTGGCAGTTCAGCACCAGACAGGGAAGCTCGGCACCGGCCAGGTAGCTCAAACCCTCGGCCATCAGCGACAAACCGGGGCTCGACGACGAGGTCATCACGCGCTTACCGGTCGAAGCACCACCATAAACCATATTAATCGAAGATACCTCACTCTCGGCCTGCAGAACCACCATACCGGTCGTCTCCCAGGGCTTCTCCTCCATCAGGGTCTCCATCACCTCCGACTGCGGGGTAATGGGGTAGCCGAAGTATCCGTCGCAACCGTAGCGAATTGCCGCGTGGGCAATCACCTCGTTGCCTTTCATCAGTTTTACCTCTTTCTCTGCCATATTGCTATTCAAATTTTTGTCTGTAAACCGTTATACAGGCATCGGGGCACGAAATACCGCACGACGCACAACCCGTACAGGCATCCGGATTGGCCATATGAGCCACAGGATAACCCTTGCTGTTTACCTCTACCGACAGGGCCAGAACGTTCAGGGGGCAGGCTGCTACGCAGACACCACAACCCTTACAACGCTCTCTGTCGACGAGGATCTTACCTTTGATTTTCGCCATAGTTGAAGTTATTAGTTTGTAGTTTAAGTGAATTAGTTCTTTCGGTTTCATTGTCCCGAACGCACCCCAAAAAATTGAAGCACAATCGGTTGGTACACCCCGCCCATCCATCTCCGCCACAGCCTCGGCCGCACTACGGACACTTTAAGCGAAACATACCTTACAAATATACAAAATTTTTCCCCATTAGAACCCAAATCATCACTTTTTTTTTCACCGAGGGCTAAAAGCCCTCCTCTATTTTGGGTTGGAGCGTTTCGGAAACTCCTCATTTTTGGGGGTCGAAGCATTTCTGCTCCCTTATCCGGGGTGGGGCAGGGGAGTTCGGCTCACAAAAAAAACAACAGTGAGCCGTATTTTCATACGACCCACCATTGCTTTTCAAGATCAGTGGCCTGCGGGCCACCTCACATCCGATGACTACTCCTCAAACGAGTGGATCACCACGCCCGAACGCAGTTTCGGCTCAAACCACGTCGTCTTGGGAGGCATAATGTTGCCCGTGTCGGCGATGTTGATGAGCTGCTGCATCGATACGGGATAGAGGGCGAAAGCCACCTTCATCTCACCGCTGTCCACGCGCTTCGAGAGCTCGCCCAGACCGCGAATACCACCTACGAAGTCGATACGCTTCGAGGTACGCAGATCCTTGATATCGAGAATCTTATCGAGCACGAGGTTCGAGAGTACCGTTACGTCGAGCACACCGATCGGGTCGTTGTCGTCGTAGGTACCGGGCTTGGCCGTGAGCGAATACCAGGCACCCTCCAGGTACATTGCGAAGTTGTGCAGACCGGCGGGGTTGTAGATCTCGGCACCCTTCTTCTCCACCTCGAAGTCCTTCTTAAGGGCCTCGATCAGCTGCTCGGGGGTCAGACCATTCAGATCCTTCACTACGCGGTTGTAGTCGATGATGCGGAGCTGGCTGGCGGGGAAGGTAACGGCCAGGAAGAAGCAGTACTCCTCGTTGCCGGTGTGGTTGGGGTTCTTCGACTGACACTCGGCACCCACGCGGGCAGCAGCAGCCGTACGGTGGTGACCATCAGCTACATAGAGCGCAGGAATACCGGCGAAGATCTCCGTCAGACGGTCGTTCAGGGCCTTCTCACGGATCACCCACATATGGTGACCGAAGCCATCCTCGGCGACGAAATCATAGTCGGCAGGATTGTTCTTCACCACGCTCTCCACGATGGCATCCACCTCGGCGTTGTCGGGATAAGCGAAGAATACGGGCTCGATGTTGGCCTTCTGATTGCGGACGTGAATCATACGATCCTCCTCCTTATCGGGGCGGGTCAGCTCGTGCTTCTTGATGGCACCCGAGAGGTAATCCTCATAGTGGCAGCACATAGCCAGACCATACTGCGTACGACCCTCCATCGTCTGGGCATAGACGTAGTAGTACTCCTCCTGATCCTGCTGCAACCAGCCCTTCTCGCGCCACAGGCGGAAGTTCTCCATAGCCTTCTCATAGACCTCCTGCGAGTGCTCGTCGGCGATGGGATCGAAGTCGATCTCGGGCTTGATGATGTGGAGGAGCGAACGCTCGGTAGCCTCCTGCTTGGCCTCCACCGAATTCAGCACGTCATAGGGACGCGAAGCCACCTCCGATGCATACTCCTTCGGGGGGCGAATACCTTTGAACGGTTTAATACGTACCATAATATATATAGGTATGTTTTAGGTTTTTACTACTTGTTCACCTGGAACTTGGTGATGCCCTCCTTGAGGTAGCCTACCGTCTGGCGAGCAGCGGCAAGACCGGCGTTGATGTTGGCCTCGGCGGTCTCGGCACCCATCTTCTTGGGGGTACCGAAGTAACGCTTACCAAACTTCTCGGCATATACATCCTTCAGCTCGGGAGCCACGTCGGTGATGTACTTCAGATCCTCGCGCTCCTCCATAGCCTTCATCAGGCCCTCCTCGTTGATCACCTCCTTACGGGCGGTATTCACGAGGGTAGCACCCTTCGGCATCGACATAGCGAGCTCATAGCCGATCGAACCCTTCGTCTCGGCCGTGGCAGGGATGTGCAGCGAGAGATAGTCGGCAGCAGCGTAGAGCTCGGCGATCGAGTTCATCTTCTTCACGCCGTCACGCTCGAAGACCGTCTCGTCGGTGATGAAGGGATCGTAAGCGATCACGTTCATACCCAGAGCCTTACCCTTCAGACCCACCAGGCGGCCCACGTTACCGTAAGCGTGGATGGCCAGCGTCTTGCCCTGGAGCTCCGAACCGGTACCGGGGTTGAACTGATTACGAGCCATATAAACCATCATACCCAGAGCCAGCTCGGCTACGGCATTCGAGTTCTGACCCGGGGTGTTCATCACCACAACACCACGCTCGGTGGCAGCGGCGAGATCCACGTTGTCATAACCGGCACCAGCACGAACCACGATCTTCAGGTTCTTGGCAGCAGCAATCACCTCGGCCGTAATCTTGTCCGAGCGGATGATGATACCCTCCACGTCGGCCACGGCCTCCAGCAGCTGAGCCTTGTCCGTATACTTCTCCAGCAGTACCAGCTCGATGCCGGCAGCCTCAATAATCTCCTTGATACCATCTACGGCCTTCTTGGCAAAAGGCTTCTCGGTAGCAACCAATACTTTCATCTTTTCTGTTTCAGTTTTTAAGGTTTTCAGTTTTTGTTCTCTTCAGACGAATCCCACAGGGAGGCTCCATCGTCAAACAGAGATCCCTGCGGGAAGTCGTCAAATCAAGCCATTTGGGGCAATACTACTTGTGAGCAGCCTCAAACTCCTGCATACAAGCCACCAGAGCCTCTACCGACTCCTTGGGGCAGGCGTTGTAGATCGAAGCGCGGAAACCGCCTACCGAACGGTGACCCTTGATGCCGACCATACCCTTCGACTTGGCGAACTCCATAAACTCGGCCTCGTACTGCTCCTTACCCTCGGCCATCACGAAGCAAACGTTCATCAGCGAACGATCCTCCTTGGCAGCGGTACCACGGAACATCGAGTTGCGGTCGATCTCGTTGTAGAGCAGGTCAGCCTTCTCCTGGTTGCGCTTCTGCATAACCTCAACACCACCAAGCTCCTTCACCCACTTCAGGGTCTGGTACATTACATAGATGGGGAATACGGGAGGCGTATTGAACATCGAGTGGTTGCGCTGCTCCTCGGGGAAGTGGGTAGCGTAATCCACCATCGTCTGCAACTTGCGCTCCGACGAACCGATCAGATCCTTGCGAACGATCACGAAGGTAACACCGGCGGGGCCTACGTTCTTCTGGGCACCACCATAGATCATACCATACTTCGTAACGTCGATGGGACGCGACATAATATCCGACGACATATCGGCTACCAGCGTAACGGGGCAGTCGATATCCTCCTTGATCTCGGTACCGTAGATCGTATTGTTGGTCGTGATGTGAAAGTAGTCGGCATCAGCGGGAATGGTGTAGCCCTTCGGAATGTAGGAGTAGGTCTTGTCCTCCGACGAGGCAACGATCTCCACCTCACCATAGTACTTAGCCTCCTTGGCAGCCTTCTTGGCCCAAACGCCCGTCTGCAGGTAGGCAGCCTTCTTCTTCAGCAGGTTGGCAGGAACCTGGAAGAACTGGGTCGAAGCACCACCACCTACGAAGAATACTGCGTAGTTGTCGGGGATGTTCAACAGGTCACGCCACAGCTGCTCGGTCTCGGCCATTACGCGCTCCCAACCGGGAGTACGGTGCGAGATCTCCAGAATACCGATACCGGTGTTGTCGAAGTCACGGATTGCCTCGATGGCAGCCTCGATTGCCTGCTTGGGCAGTACGCAGGGTCCTGCGTTGAAATTGTGCTTTTGCATAGTAGTTTATTTGGTTTTAAGGTAAAAATATGTGCTTGCTTGTTTGCAAAGACAAATATAGTCATTTTTTTTGAATCCGCAACCCTTTTCCGTTCATTTTTTCACAGATTTTCCCCTTCCCCTCGAAAGCCTCCCCAAAAGCCAAAAATCCCCCGACGCAAGGGAGAAAAGAGCGATATTTTTGCCCTTTGAGTCTTGAATTTTGAATTTTATTCACTACCTTTGTGGGATTAGATTCAATTATGACAAAAACGAACACTATGATAAAATCAATGACCGGCTTCGGCAAGGGCGAGGCCCGCGTAGGGGAGAAGCGATTCACGGTGGAGCTCCGTTCGGTGAACTCCAAGCAGATGGATCTCTCGATCAAGATGTCGGGGCGTTACCGTGCCGCCGAGGCGGATATTCGCGCCATCCTGACCCGCGAGATCAAGCGCGGCAAGACCGAGTGCTTTGTCTCGGTGGAGAGTGGCGTCACGGAGGGCTCTTCGCACATCAACCAGCCCCTCTTCAAGGCCTATGCCGAGCAGCTCACCGAGGCGGCCCGCCAAAGTGGTCTCAACACCGAGAGTGCCGGCTGGGAGGGCCAGCTCCTGCACGCCATCCTGCGAATGCCCGAGGTGATCTCGACCGAGGAGCAGAGCGTCAGCCCCGAGGAGATCGAGGCGATCGTTGCCGCCACCGCCGAGGCTGCCTCGAAGCTCAACGCCTTCCGCGAGCAGGAGGGTAGGGCCCTGATCGAAGATCTGCTCCGCCGCGTAGATCTGATCGAGGGGTACAAGGAGGCCGTCGAGCCCTACGAAAAGGGGCGTGTGGAGGCGATCAAAAACCGCATCCGCGAACACATCCTCAAGGTGGGAATCCCCGTCGATTCCAACCGTCTGGAGCAGGAGATGATCTTCTACGTCGAGAAGCTCGACATCACCGAGGAGAAGGTGCGCCTGAAGCAGCACTGCGACTACTTCCGCTCGGTGGCGGCCACCGAAGAGGAGCCGGGCCGCAAGCTGGGCTTCATCGCCCAGGAGATGGGCCGCGAGATCAACACCCTGGGCTCGAAGTCCAACGAGGCCGAGATGCAGATCCTGGTGGTAAAGATGAAGGACGAATTGGAGAAGATCAAGGAGCAGGTACTCAATATCTTGTAAGATGAAGAAGATCATCATATTTTCAGCCCCCAGCGGCTCGGGCAAGACGACCATCGTCAGAGCCCTGCTGCAGCGTTACGACAACTTCGAGTTCTCGATCTCGGCCACCAGCCGCCACCCGCGCGGCCAGGAGCAGGACGGGGTCGATTACTACTTCCTCACGCCGGAGGCCTTCCGCCAAAAGGTGGAGGAGGAGGCCTTTGTGGAGTGGGAGGAGGTCTATCCCGGCACCTCCTACGGCACGCTGAAGAGCGAGATGGAGCGCATCTGGGCCAAGGGCCACATCATCCTCTTCGATGTGGATGTGATGGGCGGCATCAACCTCAAGCGCATCTTCGGCGAACAGGCCCTCTCGCTCTTTGTGATGCCCCCTTCGGTGGAGGAGCTGCGCCGTCGCCTGGAGGGTCGCGGCACCGACTCGCCCGAGGTGATCGAAAAGCGCATCGGCAAGGCCGAATTTGAGCTCTCGAAGGCTCCCGAATTTGACGTTACGGTGGTGAACGACGACCTGCAGACCGCCATTGCCGAGACCTCGGATCACATCGACCGTTTTTTGAAGCGTTAATCCTATGAAGAACGTACTCCTCTATTTCGGCTCCTTCAACCCCATTCACCGTGGCCACATCGCCCTGGCCGAGTATGCCGTGGAGCAGGGATTGTGCGACGAAGTGGTGCTGGTGGTTTCGCCCCGGAATCCCCACAAACAGTCGGCCCACCTGGCCCCCGAAATGTACCGTTTCGAGATGGCCGAGCTGGCCTGCGGAGCCTCGAAATATCCCGAAAAGATCAAGCCTTCGGTCATTGAGTTTATGCTCGAAAGGCCCTCATACACAATTAATACGCTCCGCTATCTAAAGGAGAACTTCGGCGGCGAAATGCGTTTCTCGATCCTGATGGGCAGCGATCTGATCAACACCCTGGATCGTTGGCGCGAGAGTGAGGCCATTCTGGCCGACTATCCCATCCTGGTCTATCCGCGCCGCGGCCACCAGGTGGAGAAGTTTGGCGACCGAATCACCCTCCTGGAGGGGGCTCCCTACTGCGACTTCTCCTCGACGGAGGTACGCTCGTCCGTTGAGCGGGGCGAGAACACCGACCGGATGTTGCTGCCCGAGGTGGCAACCTACATCCGCGAGAAGGGGCTCTATACCACCGCCACCCGCATCGTCACGCTGACCGCGATGATCGAGGAGCGGCCCGAGGCCGCCGCACCGCTCTACCTGGAGCGCGGGATGTGCCACTACCGCTCCAACCACTGGGGCGAGGCCCTCAACGACTTCCGTCGCTGTCTAGAGCTCGACCCCCAAAACGAGCAGGCCCGCCAACTGACCGATATGGTGCAGGAGATCCTGGCCTATCGTTACACCGATATCTACAACCCCTGATGTAAAACAACGAGAGAATGAAACGACTGCATATTGCCCTGATGGCCGGCGGCAACTCCTCGGAGCGTGAGATCGCCCTCCAGAGTGCGGCCCAGATTGCCGAGGTGCTCGACCCGGCCAAGTACGATGTAAAACTCATCGACCTCCACCACCGCGACTGGATCTATACGGCCCCCGACGGGAGCCGCCAACAGGTGGACAAGAACGACTTTTCGATCACCCTCAACGGCGAAAAACGCCCCTTTGACTATGCCCTGGTGATTATCCACGGCACTCCGGGCGAGAATGGTATGTTGCAGGGCTATCTGGAGATGATGGGGATTCCCCACTCCTCCTGCTCGATGGTTTCGTCGGTGATCACCTTCGACAAGATCTCCACGAAACGAGCCCTGCAGGGTACGGGCATTGCGCTGGCCCGCGAGAAGTTCCTCCAGGGAGCCTGTGTGGTCGATCCCGAGGAGGTGGTAGCCGAGCTGGGACTCCCCTTGATCGTGAAGCCCAATGCCAGCGGCTCGTCGTTTGGCGTGACGAAGGTCTACCACAAGGAGGAGCTCCGGGCAGCCATCGAAAAGGCACGCAGCGAGAGCGACGAGGTCTTGATCGAGGAGTGCATCACGGGCCGCGAGATGGCCTGCGGCATCCTGCTCACCGACCGCGAGGTGCTGCTGCTTCCCATCACCGAGATCGTTTCGAAGAACGACTTTTTCGACTACGAGGCCAAATATGAGGCGGGAATGTCGGACGAGATCACCCCGGCCGAGATCAGCGAGGAGGTGCGTCTGAAACTCAACGAGGCGACCCTGAAGGCCTACCACGCCTGCCGTTGTCGCGGCCTGGTGCGTGTCGATTTCATCGTCACCCCCGAGGGCGTTCCCTACCTGATCGAGATCAACGCCATCCCCGGAATGAGCAGCGGCAGCATCGTCCCCAAGCAGGCTCGGGCTGCGGGCATCTCGCTCGGCGAGCTCTTCGACAAAGTGATTGAGGATACCTCCAAAACCGAATAACGATGGACCACTTTCTGCCGATGATCGAAATCGACGACAAGATCGTCTCGACCGACCTTTTGAAGGAGTGCTTCGCCTGCGATCTGGCACAGTGCAAGGGTATCTGCTGCGTGGAGGGCAATGCCGGAGCCCCGCTGGAGATGGAGGAGGTGGACATCCTCGAGGAGGAGTACGAGAACTATAAGCCCTATATGACCGAGGCGGGCATCGAGGCCGTTGAGGAGCAGGGATTTATGGTCATTGACGAGGAGGGCGACTACACCACGCCGCTGGTCAATGATGCCGAGTGTGCCTTCTCGTTCGAGGAGAACGGCACCACCTTCTGTGCCATCGAGCGCGCCTGGCGCGAGGGCCGATGCAGCTTCCCCAAGCCCATCTCGTGCCACCTCTATCCCATCCGCCTGGCCCAATTCCGCAACGGCACCATTGGTCTGAACTACCACCGCTGGGAGGTCTGCCGCTCGGCTGTGGAGTGCGGCAAAAAGATCGGGCTTCCGGTCTACAAAGCTCTGCGTGAGCCCATCATCCGCCGCTTCGGTGAGGAGTTTTATCACCAACTGGAGGAGGCGGCCAAGGCACTATAACTTCCCAAAAACACGTTTATCAACCGAAGAACAACAAAAGCAATATGATCCATCGATTGAAACCTCTGATTCTCGCGCTCTCGTTTGCGCTGATTCCCTTTGCTTCGCAGGCCCAGAACCCGGAACTTACCCGCGTCAAGCAGCTGATTGCCGAGCTGCAGGCCGAGGTTACACGCCTGGAGGGCAAGGAGATCTCCTCCGCCGTTGAGAAGATCGACACGGCCAACTACGACATCTTCCCCGACCAGGCGGTAAACAAGCAGCACATCGCCGAACTCAAGGAGCAGCAGGCGCGTCCCGTGACGACGCAGGCCGTACCCAAGAAGGTGGAGCCCATCGACACGGTCGATACGGGCAGCGAGCGCGTGAAGCTGATCCTCTACAACGACAACACCTGGCGTTACGAGCGCAACCGCGCAATGTCGAAGGACAACGAGATCTATACCCGTTTCTGGGATACGACCAAGGTGCAGCCCTACCGCGACGAGGTGACCCTCACGAAGTTCCCTGAGACGATGGCCATCGACCTGGTGGACAGCTTGAGCGGCTACCACTATCCCTACAAGGGCAAGATCCACCCCAACGGCAAGTTCGGGCCCCGTCGCCGTCGTGCCCACCGCGGCATCGACCTTCCGCTCAAGACGGGTGATCCGATCTACGCCACCTTCAACGGCCGCGTGCGCATCTCGACCTACAACACGGGCGGCTACGGCCACCTGGTGGTCATCCGCCACGACAACGGTCTGGAGACCTACTACGGCCACCTCTCGGAGCGTTATGTGGTGCCCAACCAGTGGGTTGAGGCGGGCCAGATCATCGGTCTTGGCGGCTCCACGGGTCGCTCCACGGGCCCCCACCTCCACTTCGAGACCCGCTTCTACGGCCAGACCTTCGACCCCGAGCGTCTGATCGACTTCGAGACGGGTGATCTGCGCCGCGAGACCATCATCCTCAAGCGCAGTTACTTCGACATCCACTCCAATGCCGAGCAGGATTTCGAGGCCGAGTTTGCAGCCGATGATGCCGACCGCAAGGCCGCCGAGGCCAAGGCCGCAATGAGGTACCACACCATCCGTTCGGGTGACACACTGGGTGCCATCGCCCGCAAGTACGGTACCACGGTGACCAACATCTGCCGCCTGAACGGCATCAAATCGACCACCACGCTCCGCATCGGCCGCACCCTCCGCGTGAGATAGTGCCGCATAAAGAGCAAGCATAAAAAAACAGCCTCCACTCATCGGAGGCTGTTTTGTTTTACATCGGCGGAACCGGGCTGCCGCAACCGAAGCGGGAGGTTATCTCTGGTAGTCGCGCAGACCGAAGATTCGGGAGCCGACACGCACCATCGTCGAGCCACACGCAACAGCCAGCGGATAGTCGTCCGACATTCCCATCGAGAGGGTATCGAATTGGGGGCCGAAGAGGGGCTTCAGCCGCTCAAACCAGCCACGCAGGGCCTCGAAGTCGCCCTTTACCACCTGCTCGTCGTCGGTGTTGGAGGCGATGCCCATCACCCCGCGGAAGCGGATGTGGGAGAGGGTGCGCCACGCCTCGCTCTCGAGCCACGCCTGCAACTCTTCGCCGCTCCAGCCCGTCTTGGTCTCCTCGCGGGCGACGTGAATCTCCAACAGGATATCCACCGTGCGGTCGATGCGGGCCGCCTCTTTCTCGATTTCGCGTACCAGACGCTCGCTGTCCACCGAGTGAATCAACGTAACGCAGGGCATCAACATTCGCACCTTGTTGGTCTGCAGATGGCCGATCATATGCCACTCGATATCGCGCGGCAGGGCCTCGGCTTTGGCTTTCAACTCCTGGGGGCGGCTCTCGCCAAAGATGCGCTGTCCGGCCGCATAGGCCTCCTCGATTGCCTCCTTCGGATGGGTCTTCGAGACGGCAACCAGCGTAACCCCCTCGGGCAGCAGGGCCCGCACAACCTGCAAATTCTCCTGAATCGACATATTTTCCCTTTTTGAAAAGATGATGTTTGTGAGGACAAAGGTAGAAATTTTTTCTATCATTGTTTCGTGAAGGAGGTGTGGATTGCGCTTTTCCGTCATTTATTTACATCTTTTAACCACGGTAGGCAATATGCCGATCCTGCAGGAATAATACGTATCGATTCAGGTGGTATTCAATCCGGGCGATTCAAACAAGGATTGTCCGGATCTTTTTTTGCACGCCGCCTTGTCCAAAAAAAGGGCAAAATCGGCTGCGCCGCTCAAATGAAGTTGCAAGAGGGATTTTTCTTCAAAATCCCACACCCGAAATATTGGAATTTTTATTCCGTTTTCGTACCTTTGTAAGGATTATGCAACTAAAAAATCAAAAACAATAAAAACAACCTGAACAGAATGAAACAACTCTTTCGATTGATGATCGCGCTGATTGCCGTGGCAACGGCGTGGGGTGGGGCAGAAGCCTGCACCAACTTTATCGTAACCAAAGGGGCCTCGACCGACGGCTCGGCAATGGTAAGCTACGCCGCCGACTCACACCAGCTCTACGGTGCCCTCTACTTCACGCCGGGTGGCAAATTCAAGCCCGGATCGATGCTCCGCGTCGAGGAGTGGGACAGCGGCAAGTACCTCGGGATGATCCCCCAGGTGCCCTTCACCTACACCACCATCGGCAATATGAACGAGCACTCGCTCATCATCGCCGAGACCACCTATGGCGGTCGTCCCGAGTTGGAGGATCCCAACGGCAAGATCGACTACGGCTCGCTGATCTACATCACGCTGCAGCGCGCCAAGACCGCCCGCGAGGCAATCGCCTGCATCGTGGAGCTGGCCAACACCCACGGCTATATGTCGAGCGGCGAGAGCTTCTCGATCGTGGATCAGGAGGAGGCCTGGATTATGGAGCTCATCGGCAAGGGTCCCCAAAACAAGGGTATTGTCTGGGTGGCACGCCGCATCCCCGACGGTTGCGTTTCGGCCCACGCCAACCAGGCCCGCATCACCACCTTCCCGCTGAACGACCCCGAGAACTGTCTCTACGCCCCCGACGTGATCACCTTCGCCCGCGAGCAGGGTTACTTCTCGGGCAAGGATGAGGAGTTCTCCTTCTGCGACGCCTACGCCCCGATCGACTTCGGCGGTATGCGCGGCTGCGAGGCGCGTGTCTGGGCCTTCTTCCGCACCATTGCCGAGGATATGGATCAGTACGAGGACTACGCCCTGGGCCACAACAAGGCCAACCGAATGCCGCTCTGGGTAAAACCCGCACAGAAGGTATCGCCCAAGGTGGTATTCGACGCAATGCGCGACCACTACGAGGGTACGAAGATGGATATGACGAAGGATCTGGGTGCCGGTGGCCACGCCTGCCCCTATCGCTGGCGTCCGATGTACTTCGAGGTAGATGGCGTGGAGTACTGCAACGAGCGTGCAACCGCCACCCAGCAGACCGGCTTCTGGTTTGTCGCCCAGTCGCGCCCCGAGAAGGAGGGTATCCTCTGGTTCGGCACCGACGATGCCGCCACCTCGCCCCTGACGCCGATCTACGCCAATTCGACCGAGATCCCCTGGTGCTTCGCCGAGGAGAATGGCTCGATGCTCCGCTACTCCGACGAGTCGATGTTCTGGATCACGAACCGCATCGCCCAGTTTGCCTACCTGCGCTACGACCTGATCGGCAAACGTGTGCGCGAGGTGATCGACACCTGGGAGAATCAGATGCTGGAGGAGGTCAAGGAGGCCGACATCCGCATCGCCAACGTATCGCACAAGCCCAAGAAGGCGGCCAAGGTGGCCACCGACTTCTCGCTCAACGCGGCACAGACCTTGTTCGATTGCTGGGTATCGCTCGACGAGTACCTGATGGTGAAGTACATCGACGGCAACGTGAAGAGCGAGAACGAGCAGGGCTTCATCGAAAACGGCAACGGCAAGGATATCCCCGCCCAGATCCAGCAGCCCGGTTACAGCGAGGCCTGGAAGCGTATGGTGGCCGAGGATAACGGTGAGATTTTGAAGGTTGTAAAATAAAACTCTGACACTATGAAATACGATATCATTGTAATCGGCTCGGGTCCCGGTGGTTATGTGGCTGCCATCCGTGCCGCCCAGCTGGGCCGAAAGGTGGCCCTCGTGGAGAAGGCCGAGGCAGGCGGTGTCTGCCTGAATTGGGGCTGTATCCCCACCAAGGCCCTCTTGAAGTGTGCCCAGGTCTATACCTATTGCAAGAATGCCGCCCACTATGGCGTAACGCTCGAGGGGGAGGTGAAACCCGATATGGCAGCCATCGTGCAGCGTTCGCGCGGCGTGGCCGAGACGATGTCGAAGGGTATTCAGTTCCTTCTGAAGAAGAACAACATCGAGCTGATTCAGGGCTTCGGAGTTCTGAAGGGCGAAGGCAAGGTGGAGGTGGAGGGTACCCTCTATGAGGCCGACCACATCATCCTCGCCACGGGTGCCCGCCCCCGCGAGATGCCCTTTATGCCCATCGACGGCAAGCGGGTCATCTCCTCGAAGGAGGCCCTGGTACTGGATCGCATCCCCGAGTCGATCGTGGTGGTGGGTTCGGGAGCCATCGGTAGCGAGTTCGCCTTCCTCTACGCCTCGCTCGGCTCGAAGGTGACCATCGTGGAGTATGTGGATCGCCTAATGCCCCTCGAGGACGAGGAGGTCTCGAAGGCTATGGAGCGTTCGTTCCGCAAGCTGCGCGCCACAGTGATGACCTCCACCACCGTCAAGGGGGTAGCCATCACCGAAGAGGGTCGCTGCGCCGTGACCGTTGAGGGCAAGAAGGGTGAGCAGGTGATCGACGCTGAGATGGTACTCTCGGCCGTGGGTATCGCCGCCAACATCGAGGGTATCGGCCTGGAGGAGGTCGGTGTGCAGACCGAGCGCGGTAAGGTGCTCGTCGATGCCTACTACCGCACCAACGTCCCCGGCATCTACGCCATTGGCGATATCATCCCCACGCCCGCTTTGGCACACGTCGCCTCGACGGAGGCAATCTGCTGCGTCGAGGCAATCTGCGGTCTGGAGCCCAAGCCGGTGGACTACTCGACCATTCCGTCGTGTATCTTCACCTCGCCCGAGGTTGCCTCGGTGGGTATGACCGAGCAGCAGGCCCGCGACAAGGGTATCGAGATCAAGGTGGGCCGCTTCCCCTTCACCGCTTCGGGTAAGGCAACGGCTGCCGGCGACCGCGACGGCTTCGTGAAACTCATCTTCGACGAGCAGGAGCAGCTGATCGGTGCCCATATGGTAGGAGCCAGCGTGACGGAGATGCTCGGCGAGCCTACGCTGGCCAAGCAGTTGGGAGCTACGGCTCACCAGATTGCCCGCACCATCCACTCGCACCCCACGATGCACGAAGGGTTGATGGAGGCCTCCGAGAATGCTCTGGGATGTGCAATCCACCTCTAAAAAAATCCCCGCCGAAATTCGGCGGGGATTTTTGCAGCAATCAAAAAAAAGCGGTCGAAAGGGCCGCTTTTTATCTGATTACTTGAACCACTCGGTCACGTGGTGACGAGCCCAGAAGTAATAGACTGCCAGACCAATCCAGCTGGTGCAGAGTACGATCACGGCAGTTACCACCTTACCTACGAGGGTAATGGGCTTCTTGAAGATGTCGAGTACACACCAGATGGCGCAAATAAGACCGGCGAGATAGATAATGGTTCCCATAGTCAAAAATATTTAAGTTAAACAATTTGGTTAATATGTTCTATTCCAAATAGATGTCATCGTCATACTCCACCCGGCTCAAGTAAAGACCCCGGGCAGGAGCTCCGGCACTGGCCCGCGAAAGATCGCGCGAATCGACGATGGCGCAGAACTCCTCCACGGAGTAGCGGCCACGCCCCACATCGACCAACGTACCGACAATCGAGCGCACCATATTTCGCAGGAAGCGGTCGGCCTGAATCGTGAAGCAGAGTACGCCCCCCTCCATCACCTCCCAACGAGCCCGCTGCAGATGGCAGATGTTGGTGTGGTTATTGGAGCCCAACTTGGCAAAGGTAGTAAAATCTTCGGTTTTGAGCAAGTGCTCCGCCGCCCGATTCATCTTCTCCGGATCGAGCTCGACATAGTATTGCCACACCAAATGGCTCGTAAAGGGGGATTTGTGGGGCGAAAGATAGTAGCGATACTCGCGCATTCGGGCATCAAAGCGGGCGTGAGCCTCGGGCTTGACGGGACGAATGCGGTGGATGGCAATATCGTGAGGAAGGGTGCGATTCAACTTATAGGTCAGTTGATCCAACTTTTCGATCACCTCCTCCGCATCGAAGTGAGCCACATAGCAGGAGGCATTGACTCCCGTGTCGGTGCGACCGGCACCCACCACCTCCACCTTTTGGCGCAACAGGGTAGAGAGCCCCTCCTCGAGGGTCTGTTGCACGGTGGGGGCATCGGGCTGACGTTGCCAGCCGCAGTAGGCACTGCCCAAATAGCTCAATTCGACAAAATAGCGCACAATGGTTCTGCTTTATGGAAGCAAAGATAGAAAAAATTATCGATTTTTCCTCCTCGAGAGTGAAATATCAAACACCCATAAAATTCCAGGTGGCTGTGGAGCGTGAATTTGGCAACTTCCCCACAGAGGAGATCATCCCGCGGGATGAAGAGGAGAAAATCGGTTAGCGGAATTTTAGAAGAGGGGGGCATCTTCTCTCTTCTGTTTTCGCACAGAAGATGAGCACCATTTAGCCCCTCTCATCACAACGGTCTGCATAAAAAACAACTGCTCTCCCGACTTTAGAGAGATGCACCCTCCTCTTCACAAGAGATTTTTATAAAAATCTCCGTTTGGGAATAGAAAAAAATAATTGTTTATTCGTATCTTTGTCCGATAATCATTCAACCTATGAAGACAGCCATTATCGGATACGGCAAAATGGGCCGTGAGATTGAGAAGATACTTTTGGAGCGAGGCCACGAAGTGGCACTCATCATCGACCAGGAGAACCAACACGAGTTGGACGCCGACCACCTGCGGGGGGTTGATGTCGCCCTGGAGTTTACCACCCCTGCAACCGCCTACGAAAACCTGAAACGGTGCATCACCTGCCACGTGCCGGTGGTGAGCGGCACCACGGGATGGACCGAGCGTCTGGGGGAGCTGGAGGAGCTCTGCCGCAAAGAGGGTAGTGCCCTCTTCTACGCCTCCAACTTCTCGCTGGGGGTCAATCTGCTCTTCCGCCTCAACCGCCAGCTGGCCCGCCTGATGAATCGCTTCGGGCAGTATGAGATCTCGATCGAGGAGGTACACCACACCCAGAAGAAGGATGCCCCGAGCGGCACGGCCATCACGCTGGCCGAGGGGATTCTGGCCGAGGTGGAGCGCAAGACGGGATGGGTGAACGAGCCCACGACCGAAAGCAATAAAATCGCCATCCGCTCCGTTCGTGAGGGGATGATTCCCGGCATCCACACCATCACCTACACCTCGCAGGACGATACGCTGGAGCTGCGCCACGAGATCAAGCACCGCCGCACGCTGGCCGAGGGTGCCGTGGTGGCTGCCGAGTTCCTCTGCGGCAAGCAGGGGGTCTATACGATGGAGGATCTGCTGAAGTAACAACCAAAAAGAGAAATGGGAAAGATTAAGGCTTTTTTCAAAAATAAGTGGGTCGGCTTTACGCTGGCCTCGATCTGTTATATCCTTTGGTTTGTCGTCTGGACGGGAAATCCCTGGTTCCTGCTGGGTGAGGTGATCATCTTCGATCTCTACATCACCCGTTTTCTCCATCGCTGGATCGGAAGCCGCAACGAGGAGTGGTGCCGCAAGAGTGCGACCTACAAGTTTATCTACGAGTGGGTCAATGCCATCCTCTTTGCCATCGTGGTCGCCTCGCTGGTTCACATCTTCATCTTCCAGATGTACACCATCCCCACCTCCTCGATGGAGAAGTCGCTCCTGGTGGGTGACTACCTCTATGTGAGCAAGGTGGCCTACGGTCCCAAGATGCCCAACACCCCCCTCTCCTTCCCGCTGGTACACCACACAATGCCCGGCTCGATCGACAAGAAGTCCTACTCGGAGGCAATCCGATGGCCTTACCGCCGCCTGAAGGGATTGGGTGAGGTCAAGCGGGGCGATGCCGTGGTCTTTAACTTCCCGGCCGGCGATACGGTACTGCTGGAGCGGCAGAATGTCACCTACTACGACATCCTGCGCGACTACGAGCAGCAGTGGGGTGAGGCCGAGGGTCGCCGTCGCCTCTTCAACGATTACACAGTCATCAGCCGTCCGGTGGACAAGCGTGAGCACTACATCAAGCGATGTGTGGCCCTGCCGGGTGATACGCTGCAACTCATCGACGGCGAACTCTACCTCAACGGCGAACACCAGGAGGCTCCGGCAGGTCGCCAGTACTTCTACCGCGTGGAGGTGACGCAGTCCCTCTCGGAGTATGCCCTGAAGAGACTCCACATCACCGAATACCAATACAACCCCGCAGGCGGGCTCTACTATATGGCACTCACCGACGAGACGGCTGCCGAATTGCGCAAGATGGCGAACGTAACGCGCGTGGAGCGATATGCCGAGCAGGGCACCTCGACTGCCGTCTTCCCCCACGATGGTCGCGAGGGGTGGAATGCCGACAACTACGGCCCCATCTGGATTCCCAAACGCGGAGAGACGATTACCCTCACGGCCGAGAATCTGCCCCTCTACGAGCGGGTGATCTCACTCTACGAGGGCAACTCGCTGGAGGTAGCGGAGGATGGTAGCCTCCGCATCAATGGCGAGGTAACCGACCGCTACACCTTCCAAATGGACTACTACTGGATGATGGGCGACAACCGCCACAACTCGGCCGACTCCCGCTATTGGGGTTTCGTCCCCGAGGATCACATCGTGGGTCGCGCCGCGCTGGTATGGCTCTCGATCGACAAGGAGGAGGGCAACATCCGCTGGGATCGATTGTTCACCTGGGTAAAGTAGGGTAGAGGATGGAGTTGGAGAAGGACATCTACCGCACCATTGCGGCTCCTGCCGAGGCCTATAACCGCGAGCGCAGCAGCAAATTTCTCTCCTACGCCTACCCGGTGGAGACGGAGGAGGAGATTCGCGAGGCGTTGGAGGCGTTACGCAAACGCTACTTCGACGCCACGCACCACTGCTACGCCTGGCGACTCGGACCCCAGGGCGAGCACTTCCGCGCCAACGACGACGGGGAGCCCTCGGGTACCGCCGGCCGCCCCATCCTGGGGCAGCTGCTCTCGGCCGAGGTGACCAACTGCCTGGTGGTGGTGGTCCGCTACTTCGGTGGCACGAAGCTGGGAGTTCCGGGCCTTATTGCCGCCTACAAGGAGGCGACGCAGGAGGTGTTGGCCGCCAGCGAGATCGTGGAGCGCACGGTGGACGACCGCATCACCATCCACTTCCCCTATGTAGTGATGAACGACGTGATGAAGGCCGTCAAGGAGGAACAGCCCCGCATCGAGGAGCAACTCTTCGACAACCGTTGCACGATGCGGTTGAGGATTCGTCGCTCCCTCTCGGAGCGTCTGAGCGGCAAGTTGAGCAAGGTGGAGGGGGCCGACCTGGAAATTGAGCAGTTATAAGATGAGCGAGATAACCATCAAAGGGGCCAGAGTGCACAACCTCAAGAATATCGAGGTGCACATCCCCCACAACACACTGACGGTCATCACGGGCCTTTCCGGCTCGGGAAAATCGACCCTGGCCTTTGACACCATCTTTGCCGAGGGGCAGCGTCGTTATGTGGAGAGTCTGTCGGCCTATGCCCGTCAGTTCCTGGGGCGCGTCACCAAGCCCGATGTCGATCTGATCGAGGGGATCGCCCCCGCCATCGCCATCGAGCAGAAGGTCTCGACCCGCAATCCCCGCTCGACAGTGGGTACCACCACCGAAATATACGACTACCTGAAGTTGCTCTTCGCCCGCGCGGGACACACCTTTTCACCCCTCTCGGGAGAGGAGGTGCGTTGCTTTGACACCGACGATGTGGTGCTCTTTTTGATGGAGCGCGCCCTCGGGGAGCGACTTCACCTGATGGCCCCGCTGAAGATCCGCTCAGGGGAGTCCCTCATCGAGCGGCTGACCCTGATGCTGAGCGACGGAATCCTCCGCATCTACTCCTCGCAGGGGGTGATGCTGATCGAGGATTTCATCCGCGAAAAGGGCTCCGAGAGCGACGATCTCTATGTGGTCATCGACCGTATGAAGTTGCAGGAGGATGAGGAGCAGATGAGCCGTTTGAGAGGCTCGATCACCCGTTCGATGGAGTTGGGCGATGGCGAGTGCGCCGTGCTGATCGGCGACGAACTGCACACCTTCTCTTCCCGCTTCGAGCGGGACGGCATCGCCTTTGAGCGACCCACCGAGCACCTCTTCAGCTTCAACAATCCGCTCGGAGCCTGCCCGCTGTGTGAGGGTTATGGCAAGGTGACGGGTATTGACGAAGATCTGGTCATTCCCGACAAATCGAAGAGTATCTACGAGGATGCCATCGCCTGCTGGCGCGGTGAGACAATGCGCCGCTGGAAGGATGCGCTGGTCGCCTCGGCCCACCACTTCGACTTCCCGATTCACACCCCCTACTACGAGTTGAGCAGCGAACAGAAGCTCCTGCTCTGGCGCGGCAATGCCCACTTCAAGGGGTTGAACGACTTCTTCCAATACATCGACAAGGAGCGACACAAGATTCAGTTCCGCGTGATGAAGGCCCGCTATACGGGTAAGACCCTCTGCCCCGAGTGCGAGGGCAAACGCCTCCGCAAAGAGGCCCTCTATGTCCGAATCGGCGGCAAGAACATCGCCGAGTTGGTGACAATGCCCGTGGAGCAACTTATCCGCTTCTTCGAGGAGCTGCAACTCGACAGCTTCGACCGGAAGCGTGCCGACCGCATCCTGCTTGAGATTCGCAACCGCCTGGGCTACCTCCTGGAGGTGGGTCTGGGCTACCTGACCCTCGATCGCCTGGCCTCGACCCTCTCGGGTGGCGAGAGCCAGCGCATCAACCTCGCCACCTCGCTGGGCAGCTCGCTCGTGGGGTCGCTCTACATCCTCGACGAGCCCTCGATCGGCCTCCATCCGCGCGACACGAACCGCCTGGTGGGAGTCTTGAAGCAGCTGCGTGACGTGGGCAATACGGTGATTGTGGTGGAGCACGAGGAGGAGGTGATTCGCGCCGCCGACCACCTGATCGACATCGGACCCCGGGCCGGAGAGCACGGCGGTGAGGTGGTATTCAGCGGCTCTCTGCCCCAACTGCTCGAATCGGGCGAGGGGCTCACGGCCGACTACCTGCGGGGGAGACGCACGATTCCCCATCCCGACGTTCGCGGCGGATGGAGCCGTTCGATCACCCTCTGCGGGGCCCGCGAAAACAACCTCAAGAATATCGACGTGAAGATTCCGCTGGGGGTGATGACCTGCATCACGGGAGTCAGCGGCTCGGGCAAATCGACCCTCATCAAGGGAATCCTCTATCCCGCACTGCGCCGCCACCTGAACGATACGGGCTCCAAGCCGGGAGATTTCGACGGACTGAAGGGCGACCTCTCGCTCTTGAAGTCGGTGGAGATGGTCGATCAAAATCCCATCGGCAAGTCATCGCGCTCAAACCCCGTCACCTACCTGAAGGCCTACGACGAGATCCGCAAGCTCTACGCCGAGCAACCCTATGCCCGCCACTCGGGCATTGGTGCCGCCGCCTTCTCCTTCAATGTGGCGGGTGGCCGCTGCGAGGAGTGCCAGGGCGAGGGTACCATCAAGGTCGGGATGCAGTTTATGGCCGACGTAACGCTTCTCTGCGACGCCTGCCACGGCAAGCGTTTCAAGGATGAGATTCTGGAGGTTCGCTACCGCGAAAAGAGCATCAGTGAGGTGTTGGATATGAGCGTGGATGATGCCATCGCCTTCTTTGGTGAGGATAAGAAGTGTGCCACCTGCCAGCGCATCGTGGAGCGTCTGCAACCCCTGAGCGATGTAGGGCTGGGCTACATTCGTCTGGGACAGCCCTCCTCGACCCTCTCGGGCGGTGAGAGTCAGCGTGTGAAGCTGGCCTCGTTCCTCGGCAAGGAGGCCTCGGGCGGAGGGATCCTCTTCCTCTTCGACGAGCCCACCACGGGGCTTCATTTCCACGACATCCTGAAGTTGATGGAGGCCTTCAAGGCTCTGATCCGCAAGGGTCACACGATTGTTATTGTGGAGCACAACATCGAAGTCATCGGCTCGGCCGACTGGGTCATCGACCTCGGTCCCGAGGCAGGTGACCGGGGAGGCAACATCGTATTTGCCGGCACCCCCGACCAACTCGAAGCGTGCTCTGAGAGTCATACGGGCCGCTTCCTGAAGGCCCGCCACGAAAAGAGATAACCAATGGCCACACCCGAATTTCATATCTACCGTCTCCCCAACGGCATCCGAGGCATTCACCGCCAGGTGAAGGGGGGCGTGGTGCGCGCAGCCCTCTGCATCAATGCAGGCACGCGCGACGAGCTCCCCACGGAGCACGGCCTGGCCCACTTCACCGAGCACGGATTCTTCAAGGGGACTCACCGCCGCAAGGCGTGGCAGGTAAACTGCCGTCTGGAGAACCTCGGAGGAGAGCTCAACGCCTTCACGACCAAAGAGGATACAACGATCCACGCCACCACACTCCGCAGCGACTTCTCGAAGGCTGCCGAGCTGATCGCCGACATCGCCCTCCACTCCACCTTCCCCGACAACGAGATGGAGAAGGAGCGCGAGGTGATCTTCGACGAGATTAACACCTACAAGGATTCGCCCGTCGATATGATCTACGACACCTTCGAGGATATGCTCTTCGAGGGGTCGGAGCTGGGCCACAACATCCTGGGAAGCAAGCAGGCACTGAAGCGATACGACAGCAAGGCGTGTCGCCGCTTTGTGGAGCGCACCCACACGGCCGACCAACTGGTCTTTTCGACCATCGGCAACCTCTCCCCCAGGATGGTGGAGGGGGTGGCTACCCGTTACTTCGGCGAGGCTGCGGCCACGGTGCGGGAGTTTGAGCGCAAGGCCCCCTCGGCCTGCACCCCGTTCGATCGGGAGATTACCAAGCATACCCACCAGAGCCACTGCATCATCGGCTGCCGCGCCTACAGCATCAACGAGGAGCGGCGACTTCCCCTCTCGCTGGCAATCAACATCCTGGGAGGCCCCTGTGCCAACTCGCGTCTCAATATGCTGGTGCGCGAAAAGTATGGTCTCTCCTACACCATCGAGGCCAACTACACCCCCTATGGTGATTGCGGAATGGTGGCCATCTACTTCAGTTCCGACCACGACAATGCCGAGCGTTGCTGCGAGCTGATCCACCAGGAGTTGCACAAGCTGCGCACCACAACACTCACCCCCCGCCAGCTCTCGATGGCCAAGAAGCAGTTCATTGCCCAGCTGGCCATCTCGATGGACAACAGCGAGGGGTATATGCTCGGGATCGGCAAGAGCCTTCTCTGCCACCGCGAAGTGGATACGATGGAGGCTGTCTATCGCAAGGTGGAGGCCTTGACGGCGGCCGATCTGCGCGAAGCGGCCGAGGAGGTACTCGCCAACCCGTCACGTCTTATCTATCGTTAAGCCTATGGATGCCCTGGAACGATACATTCACCTCTTCTCCTCGCCCGAAGATCCTCTTTTGGAGGAGCTCGACCGCGCCACCCACCATCGAATGGTGGCTCCGCGGATGATTTCGGGGCATATTCAGGGGAAATTTCTGGAGTTGCTGACGGCTGCACTGCGTCCTCGCCGCATCCTGGAGATCGGCACCTTCACCGGCTACTCGGCCCTCTCGATGGCTGCCGGACTGGAGGAGGGGGCCCACCTCGACACCTTCGAGGTGGATGACGAGCAACAGGAGTTCATCCAGCATTTCTTCGACCGCTCGCCCCACGGCCACAAGATCTCGCTCCACATCGGCTCGGCCCTCGAAAAGGCTCCGCTACTGGGTGCGTGCTACGATCTGGTCTTTATCGACGGCGACAAGCGCGAATATCCCGACTACTTCCGGATGCTGATGGGCGAGGGGGGCCACACGCCGCTGGTACGCCCCGGCAGTCTCATCATTGCCGACAATATTCTGTGGTATGGGAAGGTGACCGAGCCTGCCCGCCACGGCGACCACCACACCGAGGCATTGCAGGAGTTCAACCGGATGATTCTGGAGGACCCGCGCGTGGAGAGCGTCATCCTCCCTCTGCGCGACGGGTTGAATCTGATTCGCGTAAAAAAAGTTTGAGACACAATACAACAAAAAAGCCGAAATTCTCGTTTCTTTCTTTGAAAAACCGACCACAAAATGTTTACGATCATCTGTTTTACCGTACTGGCCTACCTGATTTTGGGTAAGGACATCAACGAGCAGCTCGAGAAGCTCTCGGGCGTGAATTGGGGCCGTAAGTTTGCCCGTCTGAAGAGTGAGATCAAGGTGTGGGCCAACCGCGCCGGCCGTGTGGCGGCCAAACCCGTATTGCAGTTCTACTATGTATTGACCGACGGCGAGACCTCAACCTCCGAGAAGGCAATCCTCTACGCCGCCATTCTCTATACGGTACTCCCCGTGAGTGCCCTTCCGCAGCGTATCTTCAAGTTGCTGGGCATCCTGGACGAGGGTGCTGCCGTGATCTACGTCTATCAGAAGGTAAAGGAGAAGATCACCCCCGAGATCAACGCCAAGGTGGATGCCACCATCCAGGATTGGTTTGGCTATGAGTATGCCTACATCATCTCGGAGAGCAAGAGCCGCAAAAAGTAGGGGAGGAGGATCCCAAAAGAGAGGGCTGTGCATCGTTGGCACAGCCCTCTTTTTATAAAATAGGTAAGCAACTACCCGCGCAACTTCTCGTTCTGCCGGTGGCGCAGGCGGTCGCGCTCCGTCTTCTTCCGAAAACTCGCCTCGATGGCCTCCTCCAGATCGACGCCCGTCTGGTTGGCCAGGCAGACCAACACCCACAACACATCGGCCATCTCCTCGGAGAGGTTCTCCTGCTCCCCCGCCTTGAAGCTCTGGTCGCCATACTTGCGAGCCATCACGCGGGCCAGTTCACCCACCTCCTCGGTCAAAACCGCCATATTGGTCAGCTCGCTGAAGTAGCGAACCCCCACCGTGCGGATCCACTCATCCACCCGCTGCTGTAACTCCTTGATCTCCATCCTTCACGAAAAAAGAGAGGCAGGAGTAAAGCCCTGCCTCTCGGTCATTGTCTGATTATACCAGATTGAGCTCCTTCTTGATCGCATCGATCTTGCCATCCAGCTCGGCCAATACGCGATCGTAGTCGGCCACCGAGGGGAGATCGGCCTTCACGCCGAAGTAGAACTTGATCTTGGGCTCGGTACCCGAGGGACGCACCGAAACCTTGGTGCCATCCTCCGTGAACCACTGCAGCACGTTGCTCGAGTCCTCCTCGATGGGACTCTTCTCACCGGTACGTAGATCGGTGGTCTCCAGCGTCTTGAAGTCGTTGATACGCACCACGGGCGAGCCGAGAATCGACTTGGGAGGATTGTTGCGGAACTCCACCATCATCTTCTGGATCAGCTCGGCACCCTCCTTGCCCTTGCGGACTACCGAAACGAGACCCTCACGATAGAAACCATACTTCACATAGAGCTCCTGCAGCCACTCGTAGAGGGTCAGGCCCATCGTATCCTTGGCCCAGGCGGCAGCCTCGGCAGCCAGCGCACAGGCAGCCACGGCATCCTTGTCGCGCACGAAGTCGCCGGGCAGGTAGCCGAAGGACTCCTCTCCACCACCGATATACTTGGTCTTGCCCTCGTTGTCGCGGATGATGCGAGCAATGTACTTGAAGCCCGTCAGACAGTCGTAACACTTCACGCCAAAGTGCTCGGCCACGGCATTGGCCATCTGCGAGGTTACGATGGTCTTTACGACATACTGCTTACCGTCGAGCTTGCCCAGCTCGGCCCAGCGCGTGAGCTGGTAGCTCATCAGGAGCACCAGGGTCTGGTTACCGTTCAAGAGGACATACTCGCCCTGCTGGTTACGCAGAGCCACACCCAGACGGTCGCTGTCGGGATCGGTGGCCAGCACCAGGTCGGCACCACGCTCGGCAGCCAGGTCAATGGCCATCGCCATCGTCTTGCGCTCCTCGGGGTTGGGCGACTCCACCGTCGGGAAGTTACCATCCACCACCGACTGCGCCTCCACGAGCTCCACGTTCTTGAAGCCGAAATTCTTCAGCGAAGCGGGTACGAGCTTCACGCCCGAACCGTGGAGAGGCGTATAGACAATCTTCATATCGGCATACTTCTTCACGCACTCGGGCGAGAGCGATACCTCGCGCTGAATCGTGTCGAGATAGATCTTGTCGAACTCCTCGCCCAGGATCGTGATATTCTCGGGATTCTTGCCCGTCAGCACCTGATCCACCTCGGTAATCTTCAGCACCTCCTCGATGATGTTCTTGTCGTGGGGAGCCGTTACCTGCGAACCGTCAGTCCAATAGGCCTTGTAGCCGTTGTACTCCTTGGGGTTGTGGGAGGCCGTCACCACCACTCCCGAGTGGCACTTGAGCTCACGAATGGCAAAGCTCAACTCGGGAGTAGGGCGCAAAGCATCGAAGAGATAGACCTGGAAGTCGTTGGAGGCGAAGATGTCGGCCACACGCTCGGCAAAGAGGCGCGAGTTGTTGCGGCTGTCATGGGCAATCGCCACGCGGATCTTCTCGCCCGCAAAGTTGCGCTTCAGGTAGTTGGCCAGGCCCTGCGTAGCAGCACCTACCGTGTAGATATTCATACGGTTACATCCCACGCCCATAATGCCGCGCAGACCACCCGTACCAAACTCCAAATCCTTGTAGAAACTCTCAACAAGCTCCTTCATATCATTCTCCATCAGCCACTTAACGCGCTCTTTGGTTGCCTCGTCGTAATTTCCGTCGAGCCACTGCTGGGCTTTCACCAGTACCTGCTGTTCCAATTCGTTTGCCATATGTTATAAGTTTTATTTATGATTGTCAGGGTTCGCTACGCAAAAATTTTATACGCAAATATAAACTTTTTTTTTCAATTATTCACTATCAAGCGGTTAAAAAAACGCATCAAAAAAAGCGTTGCTGCACTATATACAAAAAAAGTTAATATGCAACTAAAATCGGAGGATATTTTTACAAAATTATTTACAACTTTGCCGTGTCAAAGGACAAAAACCCACGACACATTTTAAAAAATGACCACTAACACGCAGACATATAATGATATGTGGCAGGAATGCCTCGCCCATTTGCGAACCCAGACCACCGAGGAGGAGTTCGTCAAGTGGTTTCAGCCCATCGAACCGCTGGAGTTCGATGGCGTGACGTTGCGCCTGCGTGTACCCAATGCCAGCTACGTCTATCAGATCGAGAAGAACTACCTGAAGTATCTTCGTCCGATCATCTCGGAGCTCTATGGTCAGCAGACCAAGCTCTTCTATGCCGTACCCAAACCCCAGCCTCAGCCGCAACACGAGGTGGATACCACCGAGATTCGCCGCATTGTGGGGCAGACCGACACGGCAAATATACAAAATCCGCTCCTTATTCCGGGCATCCGCCGTCCGATTATTGATCCGAATTTGAATCCCAACCTCAAATTCGCCTCCTTTATCGAGGGTGATTGCAACCGTCTGGCCCGCTCGGCCGGTATGGCAGTGGCCGTCAATCCGGGCAATAATCCCTTCAACCCGCTCTATATTTATGGAGACTCGGGACTGGGCAAGACCCACGTCGTGCAGGCCATCGGCCACGAGATCCGGGAGCGTCATCCCGAGCTGCAGGTGCTCTATGTCTCGATGAACAAGTTCCAGGCCCAGTTCCAGCGCGCCTACCTGAGCGACAAGAAGGGCGAACTGAACGACTTCATCCACTTCTACCAGATGGTGGATGTGCTGATCATCGACGACATTCAGGAGCTGACCGGAAAGCCCGGTACCCAGAACGTATTTTTCAATATTTTCAACCACCTCCACCTCTCGGGCAAGCAGCTCATCCTCACCTCGGATAAGCCCCCCGTGGAGCTGAAGGATATCGAGGAGCGTCTGCTGACCCGCTTCAAGTGGGGCCTCACGACCCAGATTCAGACTCCCGACTATCAGACCAAGGTGAAGATCATCCGCGCCAAGATGGAGCGTCTGAATGTTCCCATCTCGGATGAGGTGGTGAGCTTCCTGGCCGAAAACATCTCGGCCAACGTGCGCGAGATCGA
This sequence comes from Alistipes sp., assembly GCA_045602705.1. GTDB lineage: Bacteria > Bacteroidota > Bacteroidia > Bacteroidales > Rikenellaceae > Alistipes. The sequence goes on along the minus strand of JAZSCB010000003.1, from coordinate 100,128 downwards.
GGGTGCCCTCTCCTCGCTGGTGGCCAATGCCTCCTTTATGGGTCGTCGCATCACCACCTCGCTGGCCAAGGAGATTTTGAAGGTCTATGTCCGTCTGACGCAGAAGGAGATCACGATCGACCATATCATCGACGTGGTATGCCGTGAGCTGAACCTCGACCACGACCGCTTCAACTCCACGGAGCGCACACGCGAGATTGCCCAGGCCCGTCAGATTGCGATGTATTTGGCCAAGCAGCACACCAAAGCCCCGCTGACCGCCATCGGAGCCGCCATCGGAGGTCGCAACCACGCCACGGTGCTCCACTCCTGCAAGGCCGTGACCAACCTGCTGGAGACCGACAAGCAGTTCCGCCACCAGGTGGAGGAGATCGAAAAGATGGTTCTGGCATAAGAAAACGCACAAGGCTCGCAACCCAATAAGTTGCGAGCCTTTTCTTTTTTATGAAAGGAGAGAAGAGGGGAGGGGAGGATAGAGAGCACTTTCGTCCGAAGAGCCCTTTTCTGATTTACGGAAAAAGATTCGACACCGGGAAAACCCATGTATAAAAAATTTTCCACCCCCACAAAGGATGATATCTCTCCATTTATTGCTATCTTTGTCAAGATCGAAAACTCCCAACGCATATGGATCAGCCCAAAATCGAACGTCTGCTGCGCCTGATGAAGCTCCTGACGGCCAATACCACCTACACGGTGGACGAACTGGCCGAACGACTCCAGATGTCGCGCCGCACCATCTATCGCTACATCGACACCTTCCGCGAGGCGGGCTTCGTGATCAAAAAGACGGGCGACTGCATCCGCCTGGACAAGGCTTCGCCCCACTTCAAGGATATTTCGCAGCTGGTTCACTTCACCGAGGAGGAGGCGGTGATCCTGAAGCGGGCCATTGAGAGCGTGGACGACACCAATATTCTGAAACAGAATCTCAAGCGTAAGCTCTACTCGATCTACGACAACCGCACGCTGGCCGATACGGTGGTCAAAGGTCCCGTGGCGGGCATTGTCCACAACCTCATCGAGGCGATCGAAGAGGAGCGACAAGTGGTGTTGCACGGCTACCGCTCGGCCCACGGCGGCAAGGTGAGCGACCGATGGGTGGAGCCCTTCGCCTTCACCACCAACTATGTGCAGATCTGGTGCTATGAGGCCGAGAGCGGGAGTTGCAAATCCTTCAAGACGGCCCGTATCGGCGAGGTGGAGATCCTGAACGAGGGGTGGCAGCACCGCGAAAAACACTCCACGGGCTTCACCGACATCTTCCGTATGAACAGCAACGAACGCAAACCACTGCGCCTCACGCTGGGTCTGCGGGCCTACAACCTGCTGGTGGAGGAGTACCCCCTGGCCGAGCAATACCTGACCCCGCTGGAAGGGGAGCGGTGGCGGCTGGAGACCGAAGTGGCCGGCTACGCCGGTGCCGGACGTTTCGTAGCGGGACTCTTGGATGATATCGAGACAAAAGAATCCCCCGAATTGGAGGATTATTTGCGCAATTACCTAAAGCAACACTTTAGGTTATAAAAAAGGAGGTAAAACTACCTCTTTTTTCGTTTTTTTACGCTCCACCCGAAGTGTCCGATCAGCTCCCCAAGACGGAAATATTCGCCGTGGGAGTAGACAATCGGGCGTGCCTTGTCGAGCGAAAACTTCCCCGTTTCGGGGTCGATATAGCGCTCATCGGCCTGAATGTTGACCACCTCGGCCAGGAACATATCGTGAGACCCTAACGGGATGATCTGCTTCACCCGACACTCGATCGAGAGGGGCGACTCGGCCAGCACGGGAGCCTTCACCTCTGCCCCCGGCAAGGGGGTAAGCCCCATTTCGCGAAACTTGTCGTAGTCGCGGCCCGAACGCACACCACACCAATCGGTGGCGCGAGCCAACTCCTCGGTCGTGAGGTTGATGACAAACTCCCCCGTACGGCGCAACAACTCGTAAGAGTGTCGCTCGGGACGTACCGAGATGTAACACATCGGAGGGTTAGTGCAGACCGTACCCGTCCAGGCAATGGTCAGGAGATTGAAGTTTTCGGGGCTGTCGCCCACGCTGACCAAAACCGCCGGCAAGGGGTAGATCAGGGTTCCGGGTTTCCAATTCGTTTTCATAGAAGCAAAGGTAACAAAATGTCGTGAGATTTCAATACTTCCGGGCCAAATTTGTCGGTTTGAGATTTTTTTCCTATCTTTGTAATTGGTTAATACGACTCGACCCTCTTTCTGAGGCAGGATTTTCGAGCCACACGATCAAGAACAAACTAAAAAATGAGCGTTATGGGAGAGATGTATATTACCTACTATTGCATTGTCACACTGCTGATTATCGGCTATTTGCTGGGCTCCATTCCGAGTGCCGTATGGATCGGAAAGAAGTATTACGGCATCGACATCCGCGAACACGGATCGAAGAATGCCGGCACGACCAACATGTTGCGCGTATTGGGTAAGCGTGCGGCTCTTCCGGTCTTTGCCCTCGACGTTCTGAAGGGCTTTGTGGCCGTCACGATCCTCGACTTGATGAAGTATGACAGTTTCTTCGCCGATGGAGCCAACGAGTTCTGGTTCTATATGTTGCGTATCGGTGGTGTGCTGGCTGCCGTCCTGGGTCACATCTTCCCCATCTTCGCCGGTTTTCGCGGCGGCAAGGGCGTGGCGACGCTCGTGGGTGCTGTGATGGGCATCAACGCTCCGCTCGTGCTCCTCTGTCTGGGTGTTTGGGTGCTGGTGCTGATGGTGAGCCACTACGTCTCGCTCTCCTCGATGATCGCCGGCTGCTTCTTCCCCCTCTTTACGCTCATCTCGCCCAAGGTGATGCAGGCTATGCCCGCATCAATGCCCTTCGTCATCTTCTCCTTCTTCTGCGCCCTCCTTTTGCTCTATACCCATCGCAAGAACATCCAGCGTCTGCGGGAGGGTACCGAGTCGAAGATCTATATTTGGCGGCCCCGCAAACGCACTCCGCGCGAATAGGGGATCCCGACACACCAAAAGACCTCTTCGGAGGTCTTTTTTTTATGGAGCAGGATGTTGGCGCATTCTGCTTTTTTTCGTACCTTTGTGCCACCTAAAACACAAAACAACCTTTTTTCGTATGAAAGAGAAAATTTACAAACTTCTGGAGCCCGCCTTCTCGTGGGAGTGGTGGCGTTCGTGGTTGCTGATCTTTGTCGGCTGCGCCATTATGGGTACGGGCTTCGTATTCTTCGTAAACCCCTACAACTTCGTCCCCGGAGGCGTTTATGGTCTGGGTATCGTATTGCACAACATCTTCCCCTCGGTCCAGGTGGGTACCTTCGGCTATATGTTCGATATCCCGCTGATGATCACCGCCGTACTAATCTTCGGAGGCCAGTTCGGTGCCCGCACCGTGGCCGCAGCTCTCTTTACGCCGGGCTTTATGAACATCCTCACGCGTCTGGTCTATCCCGATCAGGCCGCCGTGGAGTCGCTGGACCCTGCGCTGCTGCTGGGTGGTAACCTCGACCTCTCGGGCGACCTGCTCTTCACGGCCATCATCGGTGCCACGATCATCGGTATCGGCCAGGGTATCGTGGTACGTCAGCAGGCTACTACGGGTGGTACGGACATCATCGCAATGCTGATGCAGAAGTTCCTGGGTATCAAGTTCTCGACCGGCATTCTGCTGGCTGACGGTGCCGTGGTGCTCTCGGGTCTGGTGGTCATCGGCTTCGGTGTAGGTCTGGATGGCGAGGCCCAGGGTGGCTGGGTGTTGACCCTCTATTCGCTGATCAACATCTTCGTTGCCTCGCGTGTCGTGGCGCGTGTGCTGGATGGTGCATCCTACGATAAGATGCTCTATATCAACAGCAAAGATCATCACGAGGAGCTGCGTCGCTTCATCATCGAGGATCTCGACCGCTCGGCTACCTACATCAAGGCCCGCGGTATGTACACCGGCAATGAGCGTGAGCTCATCTTCCTGGTGATCAGCCGCAAGGAGGTACGCCAGGTGCAGCACAAGATCCGCGAGATCGATCCCGGAGCCTTTGTGGTGGTAACCGATGCCTACGACACCTTCGGTGAGGGCTTCAAGCCGCTACCTTCGCCCGACGAGATCAAGGCCGAGTAATTGGATTGAAAAAACAGAAATTTCTATACTTTGGATGCTGCATTGAAAAATACCCTTCGTCCGCTGACCGGAGAGGGTAGAAAACTCTTCATCGAGACCTACGGTTGCCAGATGAATGTCGGCGACACGGAGATTGTGGTCTCGATCCTCCAGCAGGAGGGCTACCGCTACACCGAGAAGATCGAGGAGGCCGACGTAATCCTGATCAACACCTGCTCGATCCGCGACAACGCCGAGCAGCGTATTTGGGGTCGTCTGTCGGAGATGCGCCGTCTGCGCAAAGCAAAACCAGCGCTCAAGATCGGCATCATCGGCTGTATGGCCGAGCGACTGAAGGAGCGGCTGACCGAGGGACGCGATGCGGTGGATATCGTGGCGGGGCCCGACACCTACCGCGACCTGCCGCGTCTGTTGCGGGAGGTTGAGCAGGGCGGACACGGCGTCAATACGCTCCTCTCGCAGGAGGAGACCTACGCCGAGATTGCCCCCGTGCGTCTCGACAAGAACGGCGTGAGCGCCTTCATCGCCATTATGCGTGGCTGCAACAACTACTGCTCCTACTGCGTGGTGCCCTATACGCGCGGCATCGAGCGCAGCCGCGACCCCGAGACCATCGTCCGCGAGGCCCGCGAACTCTTCGCCAACGGCTACAAGGAGGTGACCCTTTTGGGACAGAATGTCAACTCCTACCGCTTCGGAGAGGTCAACTTCCCCGAGCTGATGCGTCGCGTGGCCGCCATCGACCCGCTGTTGCGTGTTCGTTTCGCCACCTCGCACCCCAAGGATATCAGCGATGAGCTGCTGGAGGTGATGGCCTCCCACGAGAATATCGCCCGCGCCATCCATCTCCCCGCCCAATCGGGTTCGTCGGCAATGCTGAAGCGTATGAATCGCAAGTATACGCGCGAGTGGTACCTGGAGCGTGTGGCAGCCATCCGCCGTTATATGCCCGACTGTGCCATCACCACCGACCTGATTGCCGGCTTTTCGAGCGAAACCGAGGAGGAGCACCGCGAGACCCTCTCGCTGATGCGCGAGGTAGGCTACGAGTTTGCCTATATGTTCAAGTACTCGGAGCGTCCCGGCACCTTCGCCTCGAAGCACCTGCCCGACAACATCTCGGAGGAGCTCAAGACGGCCCGTCTGCAGGAGATCATCGAGTTGCAGAACGAGCTCTCGCTGGAGAGCAACCGCCGCGATGTGGGCAAGGAGTTTACCATCCTGGTGGAGGGCACCTCCCGCCGCCGCGAGGATCAGCTCTTCGGCCGCACCTCCCAAAACAAGGTGGTGGTCTTCGACCGCGCCGAGGGAATTGCCGCAGGAGACTATGTTCGCGTGAGGGTTACCGACTGTACCCCCGCCACGCTGCTGGGCGAACGAATTTAACCCTTGCCGAGCAGGAAACCTAATCAATTGATTGTATGCGATTTGACGAAGTAGATCTACACGACGATATTTTAGATGCCCTTTGGGATATGAACTTCGAGGAGATGACCCCCGTGCAGGAGGCCACCATCCCCGTCATTCTGGAGGGCAGGGATGTGATCGGTTGCGCCCAGACCGGTACAGGCAAGACGGCGGCCTATACGCTGCCCCTGCTGAACCGCATTATGGAGGAGGGCAACCCCGAGAACAAGGTACTCTCGGTCATCATTGTCCCCACGCGTGAGTTGGCACAGCAGATCGACCAGCAGTTCCAGGGCTTCTCCTACTATGCCCCCATCTCCACGACGGTCGTTTACGGCGGTGGTGACGGCAAGGGATGGGATGTCCAAAAGCGCGGTATGCTGATGGGTTCCGACGTGGTGATTGCCACCCCGGGTCGTATGATCTCGCACCTGCAGAACAGCGGTGTGGATCTCTCGCACGTCAAGTATCTGATCCTCGACGAGGCCGACCGTATGCTCGATATGGGTTTCTTCGACGACATTATGAAGATCGTCTCGACGATGCCCAAGGAGCGACAGACACTTCTCTTCTCGGCAACCCTGCCGCCCAAGATTCGTCAGCTGGCCAAACAGATCCTGCGCGATCCCGCCGAGATCAGCATCGCCATCTCGAAACCCAACGAGGCGATCGACCAGTCGGCCTATGTCTGCTACGAGGCCCAGAAGATGGAGATCATCCGCGAACTGTTCGAGGGCAAACCCGTGGAGACCAAGACGATCATTTTTAGCTCTTCGAAGCAGAAAGTCAAGGAGTTGGCCCACGCACTGAAGCGAATGAAGTTCCGCGCGGCGGCAATGCACTCCGACCTGGAGCAGAGCCAGCGCGAGGAGGTGATGCTCGACTTCAAAAATGGCAAGATCGACCTGCTGGTGGCTACCGACGTGGTGGCCCGAGGCATCGACATCCAGGATATCGGTACGGTAATCAATTACGACGTGCCCCACGATCCCGAGGATTACATCCACCGCATCGGCCGTACGGCTCGTGCCAGTGCCTCGGGGCGCGCCATCACCTTTGTCAGCGAGAAGGAGCAGGGCAAGTTCCACCAGATCGAGGAGTTCATCGAGCGTGAGGTGGCCAAAAATCCGCTCCCCGAACGACTGGGCGAGGGTCCGGCCTACCAACCCGAAGCGGGTGGTCGCGGCGGTCACCGTCGCGGCAAGAGCGGCCGAGGAGGCGGCAAAGGGGGCCACAAGGAGGGGAGCAGCCCCCGCGAGGCCTCGGGCCACAGTGAAAATCGAGGCGAGGGGAATCGCGGCTCACGCGACCGTCGTCGCCGTCGAAACAGGGGAACCGGTACCGGTGAGGCCGTGACGACTCCCGAGATGCAGACTCCCGCCACGGGGGATCACCAGGAGAGTCCCCGCCACGAGGGAGGCCCCGCCGAAGGAAAGCGTCGTCGCCGCCATCGCGGAGGTCGCCGCCACCACAAAAAGGGAGAAACGGGCTCCGCACCGAGCAACGAATAGTCTGCCGATAGGGAAGAGGTCAACAGACCTCTTCCCTAAAAGTAGCTGAAAGTAGGGTAGTTAGCCCCGACAATCTCCGCTTAGGGCGAAAAAAAGCAAAAAAAGTTGTCGAAAAGTTTGGCAGATTCAAAATTCTTCCCTACTTTTGCACCGCTTTCAAGGAGCAATGTTGCTGTTGTAGCTCAGTGGTAGAGCACTTCCTTGGTAAGGAAGAGGTCACGAGTTCAAGCCTCGTCAACAGCTCAAAAAAGGATAACCATCACCGGTTATCCTTTTTTTGTTTTTCAGCTATTGAAAATTCCGCCTTGCAAAGGCTCGATCTGCCCTCGAAAGAAGAGCTGTTGGGATATTCCATCGTGCCGTTTTTCATACAATGTCCGCCCAAGAGTGTTGTTCGTTTGCGAAAAATTTTCTATCTTTGTCGTGGTGATCAATCCGATTACCGACATATTGAAAGTGTTTTCGCAGTCCTTACAAGAAAATGTGGAAGTTTTCAAGACAGTAGGACAACGAACAGCACTCATTTCTTGTATAGGTATGAGAGCAATGGCACGTTTGAGGTTCGCGGCGACAAAGCCTATTTTGACGGTCTGGCCGAGGCCGGCTATATGCAGATCAAAGGTGGTAAACTCTACCGCTACTACACCGAAGATGAAGACGGCTATTGCGAAATGTACGAACGCATAAAGGGCTTTAGGGAGAATTAAAATTAATGCTATGAAAAGAATATTATTTGGTTTACTCGCTTTAACGGCTCTTGTTTTTGTCGGTTGCGAAAAAGATGGCAACGGCGGTTCGAAAGAATTTAACGGCCGATGGGCCTTTGTCGCCGATTATGACAACGACTATGGCTGGGACTATTACTACAACGAATCCGACACCTACATCGAGATCTCCGGAAATCAGATTGCCATCTACGAAGCCATCGATTGGGATAATTGTTTCTTCGAGGGTGGCTACTATTTCTGTTCGGAGGAGAACTTTGAATATATCATCAGCACCACGTTTGAGGTTCGCGGCGACAAAGCCTATTTTGACGGTCTGGCCGAGGCCGGCTATATGCAGATCAAAGGTGGTAAACTCTACCGCTACTACACCGAAGATGAAGACGGCTATTGCGAAATGTACGAACGCGTAAAGGGCTTTAGGGAGTAGTGTTCAACCCTTCGTTCGTTTTCCCAAAACCAAACGGCAGTCACTTAATTGTGGCTGCCGATTTTTCTGTTTTACAAAGCCTTCCAAGTAGAAGAACTCTTGCCGACTGCAGCGAGGGGTCGCCCCCTTTTGCCGCTCTTTTTATGATTAAGGCTCCAAAAAGTTGGAAATCCCGAAAAAAAGTCGTATCTTTGACAAGATAGATGTGCCCCTCCGAAAAGAGAAGGTCTCCATCATCAAAAAGCAGAGAGAAAACCAGGAATTGAAAAAATAAGTAAAACCAAAAAAACCGAAAACCTAAAACCTTATGAAAAGACTTCTTTTGGGTGATGAGGCGATTGCATTGGGCGCCCTTCACGCAGGATTGTCGGGTGTGTACGCCTACCCGGGTACCCCCTCGACCGAAATTACCGAGTTTATCCAGTATCAGCAGGCTACCCGCAAAGAGGGTGAGCCCGAGGTGAAGTGCCGCTGGGCTACCAACGAGAAGACCGCTATGGAGGGTGCGTTGGGTATGTCCTATATGGGCAAGCGTGCCCTGGTATGTATGAAGCACGTGGGTATGAACGTGGCCGCCGACGCCTTTGTGAACTCGGCGATGACGGGTGCCAACGGCGGTCTGGTGGTGGTTGCCGCCGACGACCCCTCGATGCACTCCTCGCAGAACGAGCAGGACTCGCGTTTCTACGGCAAGTTCGCTCTGATTCCCGTATTCGAGCCCTCGTCGCAGCAGGAGGCCTACGATATGATTCGTGCCGCCTTCGACTACTCGGAGCACTTCCAGATTCCCGTGCTGATGCGCGTAACGACCCGTATGGCCCACTCGCGTGCCGTTGTGGAGCTCGGTGAGCAGCGCGCCCAGAACAGCTGTTCGACCCCCAAGAACCCCCGCCAGTGGATTCTGCTGCCCGCCAGATCGCGTGTGCGCTACAACACCCTGCTGGAGGATCAGAAGGCTTTTGAACAGAACGCCCTGGAGTCGAAGTTCAACGCCTACCTGCCCGGCCAGGACAAGAAGCTGGGGATCGTAGCCTGCGGTATCGCCTACAACTACCTGATGGAGAACTATCCCGAGGGTTGCCCCCACCCCGTGGTGAAGCTCTCGCAGTATCCCATCCCCACCCAGCTCATTGACCGCCTCGTTCAGGAGGGTGTTGAGGAGATTATGGTGATGGAGGAGGGTCAGCCCGTTGTGGAGGAGCAGATGCGCGGCTTGGTTCCCTCGTCGATCCCCGTAACGGGTCGTCTGACGGGTGCGCTGCCCCGCGTAGGTGAGCTGACGCCCGACTCGGTACGCAAGGCCCTCGGTATGGAGGCTCTGGCCACCTACGATGCCGAGCCGCTGGTAGCTCCGCGTCCTCCCGCCCTCTGCCAGGGTTGTGGTCACCGCGATATGTACACCGCCCTGAATGAGGTGGCTCGCGAGTATCCCGATCCCCGCGTATTTGCCGACATCGGCTGCTACACGCTGGGTGCTATGCCCCCGTTCCAGGCCATCAACACCTGCGTAGAGATGGGTGCTTCGATCACGATGGCTCGTGGTGCCTCGGAGGCCGGTCAGCACCCCGCCTTCGCCGTGATTGGCGACTCGACCTTCACCCACTCGGGTATCACGGGTCTGCTCGATTGCGTCAACTCGAAGGCCAACGTGGTGATCATCATCTCGGATAACCTCACCACGGGTATGACCGGTGGTCAGGATTCGGCCGGTACGGGCCGCCTGGAGGCCATCTGCCAGGGTATCGGCGTAGAGCCCGAGCACATCCGCGTCGTGGTGCCCCTGCCCAAGAATATGGAGGAGATCAAGCAGGTACTGCGCGATGAGATTGCCTACAACGGCGTATCGGTAGTGATTCCCCGCCGCGAGTGTATCCAGACCCTGAAGCGTCACGCCAAGCAGCAGAAGAAGTAAGGCGAACAAACCGTTTATCAACCCAAAAACAAGACAGAACAATGAAAAAAGATATTATTTTGGCCGGTGTGGGTGGTCAGGGTATCCTCTCGATTGCCACCATTATCGGTGAAGCGGCCATCGCCGACAACCTCTATATCAAGCAGGCTGAAGTACACGGTATGAGCCAGCGCGGTGGCGACGTGCAGTCGAACCTCCGTCTCTCGTCGGATCCCATCGCTAGCGACCTGATTCCGAAGGGTGGTGCCGATCTGATCATCTCGCTGGAGCCGATGGAGGCTCTGCGCTACCTGCCCTATCTGAAGCAGGATGGCTGGATCGTGACCAACTCCGTACCCTTTGTAAACATTCCCGATTACCCCGAGCTGGAGGCCCTTCACGCTCGTCTGCAAGCCCTGCCCCAGGTAGTGATGCTCGACGTGGAGTCGTTGGCCAAGGAGGCCGGTGCCCCCTTGCAGGCTGCCAATATGGTGCTGCTGGGTGCCGCCATCCCGATGCTGGGTATGGGTGCCGAGAAGTTCGAGGCCGGTGTGAAGCGCATCTTCGGCCGCAAGGGCGAGGAGGTTGTGAACAAGAACCTCGCCGCAATGAAGGCCGGTTTGGACAACAGTATCAAATAAGGTAAGGAGCCACTATGAATGCACCTCTGAATAAAGAGATGGTCGATGCCATCTGCATCGCCAACGGTCTTCGCAACGCCAAAGAGTTGGGTGCTGCGTCGATTCGTCAGTTCGTAAGCGTGGTGAAGGATATCGAGGCCAAGATGGGCGTGGAGTATATCCGTATGGAGATCGGTGAGCCCGGTCTTCCCGCCGAGCAGATCGGTATCGAGGCCGAGCACGAGGCCCTGCTGGCCGGTGTCGGCTCGAAGTACCCCCTCATCACCGGTATCGAGCCCCTGACGAAGGAGGCTTCGCGTTTCGTGAAGGCCTTCATCAACCTGGATATTCCTCCCACCTGCTTCGTTCCCACAGTGGGTTCGATGCAGGGTGCCTTTGCCTCCTTTATGGCCCTGACGCAGATGCGTGAGGATCGCGATACGATTCTCTTCATCGACCCCGGATTCCCTGTGCAGAAGGCGCAGTGCCGCGTGCAGGGCGTACGCTTTGAGTCCTTCGACGTGATCGACTACCGCGGCAAGAAGCTCGAGGAGAAGCTCGAGGAGATCCTCTCGTCGGGTCGCATCAGCGGTATGATCTACTCGAACCCCAACAACCCCACCTGGATGTGTCTGAACGAGGAGGAGTTGGAGATCATCGGTCGTATGGCCACGAAGTATGACGTGATCGTGATCGAGGACCTGGCCTACCTGAATATGGACTTCCGCGAGGATCGCTCGAAGCCCTTTGAGCCTCCCTATCAGCCCTCGGTAGCCCGCTACACCAACAACTGTATGCACCTGCTGTCGGGCTCGAAGATGTTCTCCTATGCCGGTCAGCGTATCGCCGTGGTGGCAATGAACCCCGCCCTGGCCGACCGTTGCTACGAGGGCTTCGCCAAGCGTTATGGCAACGATGGTCAGTTCCGCCGCAACTTCATCTTCAACATCCTCTACGTCCTCTCGTCGGGTGTTCCTCACTCGGCACAGTATGCCCTGGCAGCGATGTTCCGCGCCGCCTCGGATGGCCGTCTGGACTTCGTGGGCCACACCCGCGAGTATGCTCGCCGTGCCGCCCGCGTAAAGGAGATTATGATCAAGAACGGCTTCCACATCGTCTACGATAAGGATTGCGACCAGGAGGTAAGTGATGGTTTCTTCTTCACCTTCGGTTACAAGGATATGACCGGTGAGCAGTTGATCAACAAGCTGATCTACTACGGTATCTCGGCCATCACCCTCGCCCCGACAGGCAGTACCCGCCAGGGTCTGCGCGGCTGCGTGTCGATGATCTCGGACTACCAGTACGACGAGTTGGATAACCGACTCCGACTCTTCAGCCAGGATTATTAATCTTTGGGTAAGATTGTTGCAACCCCTCTCCGACAGAGCGAGAGAGGGGTTGCGACGTAACCACTTAACAAAACAAGCAAATGACTGAAGTAAAATATGTTAGTGCCGCCGAAGCGGTCAAATTGATCAAATCGGGCGACTCGGTCTTCATCCAGGGTTCGACCTCGATTCCCGAGGTGTTGGTACGCGCTATGACGGAGCGCGCTCCGGAGTTGCGCGGGGTGAAGGTCTATTCGGCCTTTGCCATCGGCAAGGAGGATGCCCCCTACGCCAAGCGTGAATTGCTCGACTCGTTCGAGACCAACAGCTTCTTTGTTGCCAACTGCGTACGCAAGGCGATCAAGGAGGGCGTAGGTCAGGCCATTCCCGCCTTCTTGGGCGAGATTCCCTTCCTCTTCCGCAGCGGACAGGTACCCCTTGATGTAACGCTTCTGAATGTTTCGGAGCCCGATGAGGAGGGTTATGTATCCTACGGTATCTCGGCTGACCTTGCCTTCTCGGCTGCCGAGTGCTCAAAGGTGATCATCGCCCAGGTGAATAAGTTTATGCCTCGCACCTTTGGTGATCCCGTGATCCACATCTCGAAGATCGATGCCCTGGTGCGCGGTGACGAGGAGCTGGTGGAGCTGCCCATCGCCGTACCCAACGAGATGGAGCGCAAGATCGGTAACTACATCGCTGCCGAGGTGCCCGATGGTGCCACGCTGCAGATTGGTGTGGGCGGTATTCCCAACGCTGTGCTGGATGCCCTCTACGACCACAAACACCTGGGTCTGCACACCGAGGCGATGACCGACGGCGTGGTACCCCTGATTCAGAAGGGTATCATCGACAACTCGCTCAAGAAGCTCTATCCCGGTCAGTCGGTGGCCTGTCTGGCCCTCGGAAGCCGTCGTCTGTACGACTACCTGCACGACAACCGCGATGTGGTATTCCGCGACGTGGCCTGGACCAACGACCCCGCCAACATCCGCCAGAACCAGAAGGTGATGGCCATCAACTCGGCTCTTGAGATCGACCTGACGGGCCAGATCTGCGCCGACTCGATCGGTACGACCATCTTCTCGGGCGTGGGTGGCCAGCACGACTTTATGTATGGTGGTGCCTTGAGCGAGGGTGGTAAGTGCTTTATTGCCCTGCCCTCGATTACCACGAAGGGTATCTCGAAGATTGTGCCCACCCTCACGCAGGGTGCCGGTGTGGTGACAACGCGCTTCCAGGCGCAGTACATCGCCACCGAGCACGGTATCGTTTATCTGAGAAACAAGAACCTCGCCGAGCGAGCCAAGCTTCTTATCTCGATTGCCGACCCGTCGGCCCGCGAGATGTTGGAGCGAGCCGCCGTAGAGCGTTTCGGCATCGGCTTCCTGCGCCTGAAGTAGACCGAAGTCCAAACACAAGAAAAGCCCGACCTAAAAGGTCGGGCTTTTCGATTAAAAACAGGAATTTACAGGCTGTCGGGCATCTCGACAATCTCTGTGATGACCACCTCCCAGCCAAAGAGCTGATTGGCGCATTGCGACTGAATTTGAGCAATTTGCGAATGGTTGCTCGTGTCATTCAGGAGCGCATTGAAGAAGTTGGACATCGAGACAAACTGACTATTCACTGCCTGCGAGAAACAGGTATAGAAGGCTCGCTGCTGATCGCGTGTAAGCCCGGCCGGAAGAGTGCCGCGAGCCACCAAATAGTCATAAGGATAGAGGTGGCGCATATTGCGAGCGTCGGTATCGAGCTGCTCGACAATCGAGGTGACGACCACCATCTCCACCGTATCATCCAGGCCGGGAATCTCAACAAACTCGGCATAGACAGGGTAGGAGCTCTCCAGATCGAGGGCCACCCCATCGGCAAAGAGGCCAAACTCAGCCTCGGTCAGATCCTCCAGATAGATCATCTGGCGATACTCGTTCAGCGCCTGCCTTACCGCCTGTCGCTCAGCGTGGCTCCATCGCTTGGGCTGCTGTTTGCAGCAAGTAAGCGACACCAGAGCCGCCAAAAAAGTGGTTACAAATAAAAGTTTTCTCATCGTCTACGATTTTTGTAAGGTTTTGCCCTCCTGCTGCAACGAACGTGCCAGAAAAAAGGGGCAAAATTGAGCAAGAAGGCCTCTTTTTGGCAACTTTTTAATTTGTGTCACAAATTGACACTCTGCTCCCATACCTTTGCATCGTAAACAAGAGGTAACACCTAAAAAATGATGCGCTATGAATGAAAATCAGAAGATTCGCTGTCGCCGATGTGGTCAGGAGACCCTGTTGCGACTCCACGGAGGATACGGTAAATTTGGGGAAAAGAGCCGTCCTGCACACATCGAGACTGAGATTCCGATTCGTTGCCCCCATTGTTTGATGCGTCTCAACCTCTCGGCCGAGCTCTTTCGGGCCCAGTTGGTGGGGTAGCGGGCAAAAATTTGCAAATAAGGCTACTTTTTCTTATCTTTGAGTGGCATTTTGCCCATTAGGGCACAAAACCCGACTCGATGGTAAAAAAGAGCAAAATTCACCTCCTCGCAGCCCTTTTGTGGGGGCTTTTGGTTCCGACAATCACATCGGCCCAGGAGTTGCCCTTGTGGTTGCGCGGCAGGGTAGAGCAGTCGCTCAACGCCCCCTTGCAGCTGGAGCTGATGCCGCTGACGTTGCACCATTTCAACCCCTCGGGATCGTGGATTCTCTGGGAGTTGCAACAGAAGCAACAACAGGAGGTAAAACGCGACGAGCTGGCCCGCAAGACGCTGAAGCCCGTAAAGGAGCACTTCAAGCAGCCCAAACAGGCCCTCAAGGTAGAGGTGAGAATCCGGTCGGGCAACACCATCAGCAACTGGAGCCCCTATCCCGATCGGGCCCTCGATGCGCGGGTGATCCGCTACCCGATGCCGCAACCCAAATTTTGATTGCAAAGCGGAAAAAAAAGCCGGGTAGCAACCCTAACAGAAAACAAGAAAAACAAGAAAAACAAAAAAAAATAGAACACTATGGCAGAGAAAGTACAGGTAAATGCAGACAAGCTGAAGGTCTTGAATGCAGTAATGGAGAAGATTGAGAAGGACTTCGGCAAGGGGTCGATTATGCGTATGAACAGCAACGAGGTGGTGGATGTTCCGGTAATTTCGACCGGTTCGATCACCCTGGATGCAGCCCTGGGTGTCGGAGGTTATCCGAAGGGGCGTGTCATCGAGATCTACGGCCCCGAGTCGTCGGGTAAGACCACGTTGGCCATCCACGCCATCGCCGAGGCCCAGAAGCAGGGTGGTATCGCCGCCTTCATCGACGCCGAGCACGCCTTTGACAGTTTTTATGCCCAGAAGTTGGGGGTCGATGTAGACAATCTGCTCATCTCGCAGCCCGATAACGGCGAGCAGGCTCTTGAGATTGCCGACTCGCTGATTCGCTCGAGTGCCATCGACATCATCATCATCGACTCGGTGGCCGCCTTGACCCCCAAGGCCGAGATCGAGGGCGAGATGGGAGACTCGAAGATGGGCCTGCAGGCCCGTCTGATGTCGCAGGCCCTGCGTAAACTCACCTCCAGCATCTCGAAGACCAAGACGGTCTGCATCTTCATCAACCAGCTGCGCGACAAGATTGGCGTGGTTTATGGTAATCCCGAGACCACCACGGGAGGTAATGCTCTGAAGTTCTACTCCTCGGTACGTCTTGACATCCGCCGCGTCTCGGTGATCAAGGATGGTGAAGAGCAGCTCGGTACCCGCACCCGCGTCAAGGTGGTAAAGAACAAGGTAGCTCCTCCGTTCAAGAAGGCCGAGTTCGACATTATGTTCGGCGAGGGCATCTCGAAGACGGGTGAGATCATCGACCTGGGCGTCGATTTCGGCATTATCAAGAAGTCGGGCTCGTGGTTCTCCTACGGCGACCAAAAGATCGGCCAGGGCCGCGATGCCGTAAAGGAGCGCATTATGAACGATGAGGCGATGCGTGAGGAGGTTGAGGCCAAGGTACGCGAAGCCCTGAAGCAGCCCCGCGAGTAGGCGCAAAACGAGCCTGAAAAGGGAATCTTTATGCCCCACAGAGGAGTTCGAAAGGCCCTCTGTGGGGATAAAGCAATTTTTCAAGTATCAACCATAATACGTTGATCGAACAAAAGTTGCACTATTAAAAAATAGAATTATGAGCTATTCGGCAGAGGATGAAAAACTCATCCAACAGAGATGGGAAGAACTGCTCCACGCCTGCATCAACATATGCAAGAACGAGGAGGGGTGGAATCTCATCAAGCGTGCCTTCTTCCTGGCCAAGGAGGCACACGCCGGGATAAGGCGTCGCTCAGGCGAGCCCTACCTCCTGCACCCCATTGCCGTAGCTCAAATCTGCGTCGAAGAGATTGGTCTGGGCGTCAAATCGGTGGTGGCCGCCCTGTTACACGACGTGGTGGAGGACACCGACTACACGGTAGAGGATATCGAACACATCTTCGGCCCCAAGATCGCCTCAATGGTCGAGGGCTTGACCAAGATGTCGGGCGTATTCAATGCCGATACCTCCGAGCAGGCCGAATATTTCCGCAAAGTGCTGCTCACCCTCTCGGATGATGTGCGGGTGATTCTGATCAAGATCGCCGACCGCCTGCACAATATGCGCACCCTGGGGGCGATGCCGCTCAATAAGCAGATCAAGATCACCAGCGAGACGATCTACCTCTTCGCCCCGCTGGCCTACCGCTTGGGACTCCACGCCATCAAATCGGAACTCGAGGATCTCTGTATGAAGTACCGCTTCCCGGAGCAGTATGCCGAGATTTCGCGCAAACTCAACGAAACGGAGGCCTCGCGTAAGGAGTTCATCGAGAAGTTTAACGCCCCCATCATCGAGGCTCTTAACCGCGATGGCATCAACTACGAGATCTCGGGGCGCGTGAAGAGCATCTACTCCATCTGGACAAAGATGCAGCGCAAACAGATCCCGTTTGAGGAGATCTACGACCTCTTCGCCATCCGTATTGTCTTCCAACCCCTTCCTTTCCCCTCCGAAAAGACCCAGTGCTGGCAGATTTACTCCTCGATCACCGACCTCTACACCCCCAAACCCGACCGTCTGCGCGACTGGATCTCGATGCCCAAAGATAACGGCTACGAAGCTCTGCACTCTACGGTAATGGGTCCCGATGGGGTATGGGTCGAGGTGCAGATTCGCACCCAGCGAATGGAGGATATCGCCGAACGAGGCTTCGCCGCCCACTGGAAGTACAAAAAGGCGACCATCTCACAGAACGAGGATGAGTTTGACCGCTGGCTGAAGAAGATCCGTACGGCTTTGAACTCCCCGACGGAGAGTGCTATTGACTTCCTGGATAACTTTAAGTTATCGCTATATACATCTGAAATTGTAGTATTTACTCCAAAAGGAGAGAGCCGAAAACTCCCCTTTGGTGCCACAGCCCTCGACTTCGCCTACGAGATCCACTCCAAGATCGGCAACAACGCCATCGGAGCCAAGATCAACCACAAAATCGAGCCTCTGACCAAACAACTCAACAGCGGTGACCAGATCGAAATCATCACCGCCGAGAATGCTCGTCCCAAAACAGAGTGGCTGCAGAGCGTCACAACCACCAAGGCAAAGCAGGCGATCAAAAACTTCCTCAAACGCGAACAGCAAGACAACGTAGAGCGCGGAATACGCCTCTTCGAGGAGCGAATGCAGCAGCTCGACATCAACCTCAGCGGCCGCGTACTCCGCAAGGTGATTCCCGCCTACGAATGCAACAACAAGGAGGAATTTTACAGCAAAGTGGGTGCCGGAATAATCAATTTGGTTGGTTTAGAGAAGATTCTAAAATCCAATTCAAGTAAAAAATTACTTAAATTCTGGACTCTGTTCATCAACAACGACAAACAGACAGACGAAGAGCTTGAAGAGGGGGATAATGAGGGCAATCTGCCTCAAAACGACCCCAATGGAGAGGAACCCGAATTTGCCATCGCCGAGTGCTGCAAACCCATTCCGGGCGACCCGGTGGTAGGCATCCGCGAGCCAAAAAGCGGCAAAATCATCGTCCACAAGTCAAATTGCGACGAACTGACCCGCCTGGCGACCCAACACGGCGATCGCATCGTCAAAGAGGAGATCAAATGGTCACAGCACAAGGCCGTACACTACCTTTCAACCCTCTCCCTGCGCGGTATCGACCGAATGGGCATCCTGCTCGACCTGGCCGGCATCATCAGCGGCAACTTCAACATCAACATCCGAGAAGTTGCCATCCAGAGCCACGACGGAGTCTTTGAGGGAAGCATCAGCCTCTACGTCAAGGATGCAGAGAGCTTGAATCAGGTAATGGAAAAGATATTAAAAATCAAAGGCATAGAGAGCGTAAAACGCGTAATCAGCAACTAATATGGAAGATCTGCTTTATATACTCCTGATGGTAGGATTCTTCGCTGTATCGGTCGTCTCGAATAAGCGACGCCAGCAGCAGCGCGCCGAGGCCGAAGAAACCGAAATCGAGCCGCAAATTCCCGAGATGTGGCCCACAACACCCCAATCCGCACCTGAACCCTCGAAACCTCGGAAAACAGCCCTAAAACGAGCCAAGCGGCAGGGTAGTGCAATGCACCCGGACAGCCAGGAGACGATTACTTCGGAACTCCACGCCCCTCGCGCACCCAAACAGCGAATTCAGGCCCACATCAAGTCGGGCCAACCGACAAAACCCTCCCTCCCCATCGAAGAAGAGGGCCCACAACACCCCCTTACGGCCGATTTTGACGCCCGCAAAGCGGTCATTTGGGCCGAGATTATGAAGCCTAAATTCGAGGAGGAGTAACACACAATACTCTTCTCCGGGGAAACAGACAGATACCAACTATCGCCGAAAAGAGGGTAGAGAAATAACAATACCTCAGCAAGGACAAACCAAAAAACAACGAAATATGGCAACTATCTTTTCACGCATCATTGCAGGGGAGATTCCCTGCTACAAGGTCGCCGAAAACGAGCGATTCTTTGCATTCCTGGACATCAACCCTCTGAAGGAGGGGCACACGCTGGTCGTTCCCAAGCAGGAGACCGACTACATTTTCGACCTTGATGACGAGCAACTGGGCGAGATGATGATCTTCGCCAAGGAGGTTGCTGCGAAAATTAAGCAAGAAATTCCTTGTAATAGGGTAGCCGTGGTGGTTTTAGGCCTCGAAGTACCCCACGCACACATCCATTTGATCCCCATTGAGAGTGAAAATGATGTCGATTTCCACCGCGAAAAGCTCAAATTGACGCCGGAAGCCTTCCAAAAGATCGCCGAAAAATTGAATCGGTAGGGGAGTAGTTCACAAAATTATAACCACACAAATAATCAAATAGATAGCCGCTTTATGCGGCTATTTTTATAGCTAGATTTTAACATAATACAACCCAAAATCCAGCTGTTAATAAATTCATACGGGTGCTATTTCAGAATTTTCAGAAATTGTTAAAATTTTCTTTGAAAGGGTAGGGTTATTTACATTTGTAAACCGCAAGCAGAAAGAATGTTCGGATGATTATTCACTTTTGTAAATCATAACAGACTGTGAAGTAATGTTAGTAATACACATTTGTAAATCATAACCCCAATGGGCAACAACCTAAGAATTTGACCAAAATTCCCCGAGTAAATCTATTTAACTATACGTTGTAAAGTACAGAATAATCGTATAGTTACAGAATTCAACGAAAATTTAATTCAATATTTTAGAGTTCTTAGAGGAAGATTGAGGTTAAATAGTGTGATACAGGGTGTATATCAAGTGTAATATGCTGAATATTCGGTATTTTACGAAGATTACCGCAAAATAAGGTGAATTAAGTTATAGAGGTGGAATTTAACTTTATCGAATAATTAACAATTGTAAACATCTCGTAAAGTTGTGAACAGATTACAAATGAAAGAA
The DNA here is from genome assembly GCA_045602705.1 of Alistipes sp. Classification (GTDB taxonomy): domain Bacteria; phylum Bacteroidota; class Bacteroidia; order Bacteroidales; family Rikenellaceae; genus Alistipes. The sequence goes on along the minus strand of JAZSCB010000003.1, from coordinate 80,209 downwards.
TTTCTTGTTTAATAAAATAAAAATGCCTACATTTGTAAAAAATTAGGGGAAATGAAGGAAAAATTGCTACTTTTCAAAGATGCGGAGCATTTAACGCAGAGTAAGCTCGCCGAAATACTCGAAACGCAACCGGGAAATATCTCCCACATTTTGTCGGGTCGCAGCAAGCCCGGCTTCGAGTTGTTGCAGAAACTCTTCCAGCGATTCCCCCGGCTCAACCCCGATTGGCTCCTCCTGGACAAGGGACCGATGTACCGTGACGAGGTGAGCGCAGTCGATCTTCCTGCCACCGAGCCCGCCTCCAACGAGCGACCGGCTCCCGACTTGGCATCGCTCTTTACAGAGCCTTCGCCCGCCACCTCGAACTCATCACCGACTCCCGGAAGTTCGACAACTCTTCCCTCGATAGGCGGAGTTCCCCGTTCGACCTCGGGCCAGAAGATCGAGCGAGTTGTCGTCTTTTACTCCGACCATAGTTTCGAGAGTTTCGAACCTCGGGAGTAATCGCCTCCATTTTTGAATCTCTTTGAGAGCGCAACAAAACCGCCGAGAGTCCGTGCATTTTTTTTCACGCGATTCTCGGCGACTTATTTTTCCGCATCCGACCTGTTCGCACGCTTTCTACACCTATATATGATGGTACCGCTGCCCAAATTCGCTCCATAGGGTAGCTGCTCTACCCTCTTTTGAAATTTGAATTAATATTTACATTATGTAAAATAGATATATAGGGAAGGGTAGCCAGGAAGAGATATTTAAGAATTTCTGTCGAAGAGAGAGACTCTTGTGATATTTGAAGGTAATCGGAGTTATCGTTTGGTTTTAAAGGTTGTGTGATTTTGCTATAACCATATTTCGGAAACGGCGAAAAATTGGTACCTTTGCGAAGATGGATCAGCCGTAGAAAAGAAAATCGGAATCCTCGCAAGCAACCTAAAAATGAAGCATCCATATCTACTTATAAAAGGTCGCCAAAACCTCCGACGGAGGGTTTGGGCAGGAGTTGCCATCCTGTTGGCTTTGGCGGGATGCAATCGCAGCTCGGAGTGGCACTATGCGGAGCCCGAGAGCCGTGTTTCAATTGCGTGGTTGCGGTCGCTGGCTACGGAAAAGTGTGTCGCAATTCGTGAGCCGCTGACCATTGAGGGGCAGGTAACGGCCAATGACCTCTTCGGGGAGTTTGACCGAACGTTGATCTTGCAGGATTCGACAGGCGGCATCGAGTTACGCATCGACCACCGAGACCTCTACATCCGTTATCCGCTCGGAGCTCGGGTGCGGGTCAGTTGCGAAGGGCTCTCGTTGGGCGACTACGGGGGCAAAGTATTGCTGGGAGCTGCACCCACAGGCAGTTTTGTGGTCGATGACATCCCCGCAGCAGAGCTCGACCGCTTTCTGACTCTGCTCGAACCGGGCCAGACGATGGTACCGCCACAACCCCTTACAGTGGCAACGGCCGACCGCCGATGGGCCGGATGCTATGTGGAGTTTCGGCAAATGCGTCCCATTCGGGAGGAGAAGGGTCTCTCCTGGTGTGACACCGACCCCCTTACCCTACTCCCCACAACCACCATTCGCCACTTTGTCGATCCACGAAATGACACGCTCCAACTCTACACCGCAGCCTCCTGCCACTACGCCACCGAGCCGTTGCCCGAAGGGGAAGGAACATTGCGTGGCATTCTGGATTGGTTCAACCATAAAATTCAGCTCCGCATTGCCAACCACGATTTTCTCTTTGAATAAAAATTCGTACTTTTACCGCTTGAAAAACGACTTACAATGAAACGAATACTCTTTCTGCTGCTCACAGCTACCCTGCTCTCCGCTTGCGGAGGTCGCATTAGCAGCAAGCAAAACAATGAAAATCAGACGATTTACGTCACCATTCTTCCGTTGAAGGGTTTGGTGGAGGCGATTGTCGGCCCGATGGCCGAAGTGAAGGTTTTGGTCCCCGCCGGAGCCTCTCCCGAGACCTTCGAACCCACACCGCGCCAACTGGTGGAGCTGGCCGAGGCAAAGTTGGTCATCGGAGTCGGATTGATCGACTTCGAGCAGAGCCTGCTCCGCAAATTGCAGGAGGAGCGACCTGTGGTACACCTCGCTGAAGGAGTTACCGTAATGGCGGGGAGTTGCTCCCACTGCCACAATGGACACACCCACGCCCACGGAATCGACCCTCATATCTGGACCTCCCCCCGCGAACTTAAGATACTCACAGCCAATCTTTTTGAGGCTCTACAAGCCACTTGGCCCGACTCTACGGCCATCCGTACGCGCTGCGAGGAGCTCATTCTGCGTCTCGACTCACTCGACCGCGCCACGGCCCAAGCCCTCCAGGAGGCCGAGGTGGAGAGTTTTATGATCTACCACCCCGCAATGAGCTACTATGCCCGTGCCTACGGCATTGAGCAGGTGTCCATCGAGCACGAAGGAAAGGAGCCCTCGGCCAAGCGTCTGGCCGAGTTGATCGAGCAGGGTCGTAACCAGGGGGTACGCCACATCTTCTATCAGAGTCAGTTCCCCGCCTCGTCGGTGGAGGTGCTGGCCCGTGACCTGGGGGGAGAGGCGGTCGCTTTCGACCCTTTGAAGGAGGATATCATCGGTGAGATCGGGCGTTTCACCACACAACTTTGTCAGCAAAATCAGGAGTAACGAATCTTTATATATTATAAGGTATGGAGCTGATTCGGTTGGAGAATGTATCGGTAGCCTACGAGGGGCTGGTGGCGTTGGAGAGAGTAAACCTCACCATCGACAGCCACGACTTTTTGGGGATCATCGGCCCCAATGGAGGTGGCAAGACAACCCTCGTGAAGGCGATGTTGGGTACTCTACCCTATTCGGGCACCATCCACTACGCCCCCGAACTCTCGGCCCACACCCCCCAACCGCTGATCGGCTACCTCCCCCAGCAGAGTCAGTTCGACCGCACCTTCCCTATCTCGGTTGAGGAGGTCGTTCTCTCGGGATTGCAATCCCTGCGCGGCTTCACCCACCGCTACACGGCCCGGGATCGCCACAAGGTTGGCGAGTTACTCGAGCTGGCCGGCATCCCCCAACTGGCGAAACGTCCCGTGGGCGAGATTTCGGGTGGTCAGATGCAGCGAGCCCTCCTCTGCCGTGCCATCATTGCCGAGCCGCGGCTGTTGGTGCTCGACGAACCAACCAACTTCGTGGACAACCGCTTCGAGAATGAGCTCTACCACCTGTTGCAACAGCTCAACGAGAAGATGGCTGTCGTGATGGTCTCGCACGACCTGGGCACCATCACCAGCGTCGTGAAGGAGATTGTCTGTGTCAATCGCACCGTTCACCGCCACCACTCGAACCAGATCACCGAAGAGCAACTCCAGAACTATGGCTGCCCCATCCAAATCATCTCCCACGGCCATATCCCTCATACCGTATTGGGGCACCACGGCGACGGAGATTGCCACTGCCACGACGAACATTCGAGTAAAAAATAGCATTGGGAGGAAAAAATTTCCTTCCAATGTTGTTCATTGCCCTTTTTTTCTTACCTTTGTCTTCGCAAACGAGTAGCTACTTTTGCAAACCTCGAAGGGGTGCCTTACTATCAGGCTGAGATTATACCCATTGTACCGGATACGGATAATGCCGAAACCGGGATGCGTAATCAACACTGTAACATTTCGTTACCCCCTTTTCGTTAAACTTAATTTATTAAAATTAGCTTTATGAAAAGGAATTTTTCATTTTTGACTCTGCTGCTCACGACCCTCTTGTCGGGCGGCAACACCGCAACTGCGGCCTCTACCCTGCCCTGCGGCGAGGAGCCTACACAGGACTCGCTGCGTCTCTACGAACTGCAATCCATCGAAGTTACCGCCACCCGCGCCTCCGAGGCGACCCCTGTGGCCTTCTCTACCCTCTCCTCCGAAGAGATCGAGCGACAAAATTATGGGCTCGACATCCCCTCGTTGCTGGCCCTCACCCCCTCGATGGTGGCTACCAACGAGACGGGAATCGGCATCGGTGGCACCTCGATGCGTCTGCGCGGCACCGATGCCACGCGTCTGAATGTCACGATCAACGGCGTGGCGATGAACAATCCCGACTCCCACGCAATGTATTGGTACGACACCCCCGACCTCGCTTCGGCGGTGGGCGATATGCAGGTGCAGCGCGGAGCCGGTACCTCGACCCACGGCACGGGGGCCTTTGGAGGAGCCATCAGTATGACCACTTCTTCGCTCGAAACGGAGTTTGGAGGCGATGTGTCAATGAGTTACGGATCCTATAACACCTCGAAGCAGGCCCTGCATCTCTCCTCGGGATTGTTGGGTGGCCACTGGATGGTCGATGCCCGCCTCACCCACATCGGATCCGACGGCTATGTAGATCGCGGAGCCACCGACCTGAAGTCCTACTTCCTGCAGGGAGGCTACTACGGAGGACGTACGATGGTGAAGTTTGTCTCGTTTGGTGGTAAGGCCAAGACCTACCTCACCTACAACGGTGTCACAAAGGAGGAGATGGAGCTCTATGGTCGTCGCTACCACACGGCCGGACAATACACCACCGAGTACGGCCCCTATGTACTGGCCGACGGCACGCGGGTCGATTACCACGATGACGAGACCGACAACTACCTCCAGCTGAACAACCAACTGATTCTGAGCCATCAGTTTAACGGAAAGTGGTCGATGAATCTTGCCGGCTTCTACACCTATGGCTACGGCTTCTACAAGCAGTATAAGGATGATGCCTGGCTGATGGGGTACAACAACCTTCCGACCGAGATCGAGCAGGCCGACCTGATTCGTCAAAAGAAGATGGAGAACCACTTTGGCGGATTGAATGCCACCTTCCGCTACACCTCCGAGCGGGTGGAACTCCTCCTGGGTGGCTCCTACAGCTACTACACCTCGCCCCATTGGGGAACGCTCGACTGGGTGGATGGATTATCTCCCACAGAACACACCGGTCGCTGGTACGACAACGATGTGGAGAAGCACGATGCCAACCTCTTTGCCAAGATCAACTGGCAGTTGGCCCGCAACCTTCGTCTCTTCGCCGATCTGCAATATCGTCTGGTGGACTACCGCGCCTGGGGTACGAACGACAACTACGACTGGACGACCTATGAGATGCAGCCCATTAATGTGGATGAGCAGTACCACTTCCTCAATCCTCACATCGGTCTGAACTACTCCTTTGCCAAGCGACACACGCTCTACGCCTCGTTTGCCCTCGCACAGAAGGAGCCCACCCGCTCCGACTTCACCGATCGCTACCTCTTCTCGGCGGATCGGGAGAAGAGCCCCACCCCCGAAAAACTCTTCGACTATGAGTTGGGCTATCGCTATACGGCACCGCGACTGCAGTTGGGCGCAAACCTCTACTATATGTTCTACCGCGACCAGCTGATCCATACCGGTATGGTGAACGACAGCTCCGATGCGCTAAATGTGAATGTTCCGAAGAGCTACCGTGCCGGCATCGAGTTGCAGGGGGCCTGGCAGGCAACCCGTTGGCTCACCCTGGGAGCCAACGCCACCTTCAGCCGCAACAAGATCATCGACTATGTGGATCTACTCTCGGAGAGTCCCACCTATGGCGAGAATCTGGGCGACAAGCGAATCTCCTACTCACCCGAGGTGATTGCCGGAGGTTTTCTGGATCTCCACATCAAGGGCTTCGAGGCGGTGTTGCGCACCACCTATGTGGGCGAGCAGTACTTCACCAACACCGAGAATCGCAACCTGATGCTCGATGCCTACAACGTAACCAACCTCGACCTGGCCTATACGCTTTCGGTGCGGGGACTTCGCTCGGTACGACTTGGCGTGACGATCTACAACCTCTACAACCAGACCTACGAGAGCAACGGCTACGGCTACTCCTATATGTACGACGGTGTGCAGTACGACGAGGCCTTCTACTTCCCGCAGGCTCCGCTCCACGTGCTGGCCAATGTAACGGTAAAATTCTAACTGGGGAAAGATAAACCTATGGAATGGAAACTCATCCTTCAAATCGTGGGGGTCGTATTGGGCCTTCTCTACCTCTACCTTGAGTATCGGGCCAACATCTGGCTCTGGGTCGTGGGAATCATTATGCCCCTGGTGCACGGAACTCTCTACTTCCGTTCGGGTCTCTATGCCGACTGCTCGATGCAGCTCTACTACATCCTGGCAGGCCTCTACGGACTCTGGGCCTGGCAACGCGGCAAGGGGAAGCAGTCGGGAGCGAAAGAACTCTCCATCCGTCATACCCCTCTCGAGGAGTGGATGCAGATTCTGGTTCTCTATGTGGCCATCCACGCAGCCATCTATGTCTTCCTGACCACCTTCACCGACTCCACGGTTCCGGTGCTGGACAGCTTCACTACGGCTCTCTGCATTGTGGCCTACTGGATGCTCTCGCGCAAATATGTGGAGCAATGGTTGGTGTGGCTGGTGGTCGATGCCGTCACCGTAGGGCTCTATCTCTATAAGGGGATTCCCCTCACGGCCGCCCTCTACGGCCTCTACACCTGTCTGGCCGTGGTGGGATACCGCCGTTGGCTGCGGATGATGCGACAGGAGGTCTGAAATGCGGCAAAGTAACCAAGCAAAGCGGAAAAAATTGATTTTTTCCGCTTTTTGCGTTATCTTTATACCAAATATTTTGCGTTATGAATTTTCTGGAACTTGTCAAGAGTCGCTGCTCGGTACGCCACTACGCCGACCGAGCCGTAGAGCCCGAGAAGTTGGCCTATATCCTGGAGTGCGGGCGTCTGGCCCCCTCGGCCTGCAACCGTCAACCCTGGCAGGTGCAGGTGGTTCTTACCCCCGAGCGTCGTGAAGCGGTAGCAGAGGCCGCAGCCCGATTCGGTTGGTTGAAGGAGGCACCCCTGTTGCTGGTGGTCTGCGTCAATGATTCGGAGGCCTGGACCCGTTCGGCCGACGGCCATAACCACAGCGATGTGGATGGAGCTATTCTGACCGAACACCTCGTATTGGCCGCCGCCGAACAGGGATTGGGCAGCTGCTGGATCTGCGCCTTCGATCCCATTCGCTGCTGTGAAGCCCTCGATCTCTCTGCAGAGCTTCGCCCCGTAGCGATTCTTCCTATCGGCTACCCTGCCGAGGAGCACCAGGTACGCCCCCGCAAGGCGATGTCGGAGATTATTAAAGAGCGATAACAATGCGAGGAGTGGATATTATTTTGCAGGAGTGGATCGACAAACTCCTTACGAGTTTTGGCCTTTCGGTCAATACGGCCAACGCTTTTGACCGCTGGATTATCCTGATTATCATCGTATTGGTCGCAGCAGCCGTCGATTTTCTGATTCGCCAGTTGCTGCTGCGCCTGGTGAAACAGATTGTGGCCCGCACGCGCGCTACCTGGGACGACATCATCTTCGACTCCAACGTACTGAAGCGTCTCTCGAATATCATCACCCCGATTCTGATCTATGTAATGCTCCCCATCGCCTTCTCGTCGCACGACGGCTCGGGCGATCGGATGCATATCTTCCTGGCGCGAGGTGTGGAGATCTATCTGGTACTCGCCTTCGTTCGCTTTGTCAATGCCTTCCTCAAGGCCACCTTCGAGTTGGCCGAGCAAAAACCCTCGTGGCACGGTCGCCCCATCAAGGGATTGATGCAGACAGGCCAGGTGATTACCTTCTGTATCGCAGTCATCCTGATCATCTCGATTTTGATCAACAAATCGCCCGTCATTCTCCTTACCGGTTTGGGTGCCGGTGCCGCGATTCTCTCACTCATCTTCAAGGACAGTATCCTGGGCCTGGTGGCCGGCGTGCAACTCTCAGCCAACAATATGCTCAAGGTAGGCGATTGGATCTCGATGCCAGCACGTGGTGTAGATGGTGTCGTGGAGGAGGTTGCTCTCACCACCGTCAAGGTGCGCGGCTGGGACAACACGCTCCAGATGCTGCCCCCCTATCTGCTGATCAGCGAGTCGTTCGACAACTGGCAGGCGATGCGCGACTCGGGGGGCCGCCGCATCAAACGTTCGCTCAACTTCGATATGTCGAGTGTAACCTTCGCCTCGGAGGCGTTGGTGACTTCGCTCCGCAGCGATCAGCTTCTGCAGCCGCTGATGGAGGCGGTGGAGAGCCAAAGTCCGGAGGGGACTCCCCTTACGAATATGGATCTCTACATTCGCTATATGATTCTCTACCTCAAGCAGCACGCCCGCGTCAATCAGCAGATGATCATTCTGGTACGCCAGCTACAACCGCTACAGTGGGGTCTTCCGGTGGAGTTCTACTGCTTCTCGGCCGATGTCAACTGGATCCCCTACGAGGGCTTACAGAGCGAGGTAATCTCCCACGCTGTAGCCCTCGCCCCCAAATTCGGGCTTCGCATCTACCAGGCTCCGATGAGCCAGGATCTCAACGCATCCGAGAACGAGTAATCAAAAAAGCACCCTAAACCGGGGTGCTTTTTTGATTGGACCATAGATAACAAAGGGCTGTACTTGAAGTACAACCCTTTGTCGATTTTGTGCGAATGGTTGCCAATGCAACCTGTCACATTCAATTACTCCTCAAGACGGTAGGTGTGCTGCACATAGATAGCGTGCTGCATAGCCTCGCGCTTGGCGATCGAGGGCTTGGTGAAGTACTGACGACGACGCAGCTCCTTCAGAACACCCGTACGCTCGTACTTACGCTTAAACTTCTTCAGGGCGCGCTCGATGTTCTCGCCCTCCTTAACCGGCATAATAATCATAGTAGTAATATTTTTTATTGTTCTTAAATTCTTGGTTTGGTGCAAGGTTCGACTCTCAAAAAACCTTCCGGCTCTCAAAAGTCCCCCACCTTGCAGGGGCTTGGAATTATGGTATCGCGCTACTCTCTCGGGGTTGTACCAAAACGAAGATAGGGACGCAGCCTCTCGGCCTCCTCCTCGGTCAATATGTTCTCTTCAACCATCTCTTCTACGGTACTCCAACCTCCTTTCGATTTGCGCTGTTGTCGCTTACTGATTAACTTTCTTACCATTACCGACGTCATATAGGGATGCTCCCTAATGCGTTCAGCGGGCGCAAAGTTAATATCAATTTTTCGAATTTGAAAGGAATCGCACCAAATTTGTTGCAAAATTTTCTCATAATTGGCCTCCGTAACCCCTTTTACCTCGCTTAATTGCTCCACCGAGTGGAATCCGCCGAGCCTTTCGCGGTATTGCACGATGGCACGAGCACTCTTCGAGCCAATGCCATAGATCGTTTTCAGAGCGGTGGTGTCGGCTCCGTTGAGCTCTATCGGCTCGTCAAAGGGGTCGGCCGATCGTTCGGGAAAGAGGAGATAAGGAGCCAACAGACGGGTAATCGAGTCACCGATGAAGTTGATCTCGCGCAACTCATCAAGCGAGCGCATCTCCCGACGGCGATAGCAATCGACAAAGGCCTCGGACCAGCGCACCGAAAACCCCAGACGATGCAGGTAGGCGGCCGAGACAGTATCGATGCGGAAGGGGCCTTCGGGGGTAAAACGACGGGGCTGCGGAGCGGGATAACTCTCCCGGCGACGCATCTCCGGGTGGTAGGCAAAGGCCTTGCCGATGCGGATGTAGGGGCGAATCCGCGCAAAGAGCGAATCGGTCATCCCATAGAGGGCATCCAACTCCTCGGGCAGACGATAGATCTTGCCCGCCTCGCGGTACTTCAAAAGGCTCAAAGCCTGCGACTTCTCAAAGCCGAGCAACAAGAGCGAATCGTAAGTAACAGTGTTGGGATCAAAGGGAAAGAGTTGCAGGGAGTCGGCAGCCAGGGGCTGCTCCTCACACTGTAACCGCTGCACCTGCTGCACCGTGTGACGACGCTCCAGCAACAGGGAGCCGAGGGCCAACAAGAGCATCAGAGGCAGAAAGAGGAGCAACGCCCTCCTCTCGCGCATATCAAACCAGGCCATCCGTTGCTACCATTGCGCCTCGTCCGAGAGCCACAACTTGCGGTAGCGGCGCGAGGGTGATTCGACAAACTCCCCCACCCCATAGGCGAGCCACCGCTCATCCACCAGATGAATGGTCTCGGGGAGCGAGGTGACAACATTGGGGAAGCGGGCGGGATAGCCGTTGCGACCGGGACGCTTGCTGCGTGCATCGACCCAAAGGCATCCTCCACGACGCACCACATCGCGTCGCGGATCGGTATTGGCCGCAGCGAGCCACAAGAGGTCATCGGGACGCATCACCCCCGCCGCCTGGTAGTCGAAGAGGAGGACAAATTTCACCCCCTGCACCCCATTGCGGGTCAGGTAGGCCTCAACGTCCACCTCCTCGGGACGCGAGCGATCAGCATAGAGAATCAACGTATGCCACGACTTCACCAGGGAGGTATTGACCAGTTGCACACCCCCCACCGGCTCAAAGGTGCGGGGAATCGTCACCTCGGGGGCAGGGGCCGCCAGGTCGATGCGGGTGGCATCCAACAGGGCCTTTCCGCCATAACCCGGAGTGGCCGTGGCGTGATCCAGTACATCGAGGATTCCCTCGCTGAAGATCACATCGCGCTCCACATCGATCCGTCGAATCAGCGCCGAGAGCTGCTCCAGCGAGCGGACATCGACCGTAGAGGCTGTGAGCATCAGATACTTGTTGAACATCATCTGCCCTGCACTCCAAAGTCCCTGTGCCACCTTGCGGGCTTGTCCCTCATAGCGGCTTGCCATCGAGACGATGGCCAGGTTGTGGGCCGTACCCGGGGTCGGCATCCACATATCACGAATCTCGGGCTGAATTGCCAAACGAATGGGAGCCAAGAAGATACGCTCAGTAGCCTTGGCAATATAGGCATCCTCCTGGGGCGGCACGCCAACCACCGTGGCGGGCCAGATGGCCTTGCGACGATGGGTAATCGTCGTAATATGAAAGCGAGGATAGCGATCTGTCAGGGAGTAGAAGCCCGTATGATCTCCAAAGGGCCCCTCCACCGCCTTCTCCTCCATCGGATCGACATACCCCTCCAATACAAAGTCGCAATCGGCCGGAATCCAGATCTCGTTGGTCAGCGACTTGACCAGCGTCACCGGTTTGCGACGCAAGAAGCCGGCCAGCAGGTACTCGTCCATATTATCGGGCATCGGAGCCGTGGCAGCATAGGTGCAGGCCGGGTCTCCGCCCAGCGTTACGGTAACGGGCATACGACGGCCCTGCTGGCGGTAGCCCTCATAGTGGCGGGCTCCCGTTTTGTGAAGGTGCCAGTGCATACCCGTTGTCGAGCGGTCAAACTGCTGCATTCGATACATTCCCACGTTGCGTACCCCCGTCTCGGGATCGAGGGTATGAACCATCGGAAGGGTGATAAAGGGGCCACCATCGCACCCCCACGAAGTGATGATCGGAAGGCGCGAGAGATCCACCTCATCGCCTTGCCACACCACCTCCTGACAGACCCCGCGACCCGATTTCCGACGGGGCATCCACTGCGAGACTTCTCCCAACAGGGGCAACATCCGCAACTTGCCCCACAAATCGCCCGGCGGGGTGGTAACCTGCTTCAAGAGAGCATCAATACGCTCGGTAAGTTCCTCCAGACGCTCCAGTCCCAAGGCCAAAGCCATTCTACGGTCGGAGCCCATCATATTGGTCAGCACGGGAAACTCCGTACCTGTATTCTCAAAGAGCAGGGCCGGGCCTCCCCCCTCGCTCTTCGAGAGGCGGTCGGTCAGCTCGGCAATTTCAAAGCGGGTGGAGACAGGGGTCTGAATTCGTTTCAACTCCCCGGCCTGCTCCAGGCGTTCGACATAGGCGGCAAGTGAGGTATACATAGGCTATCGGCGGAAAATATTGAGGTGTGAGAGGAGCGGATTGCGGCGATCGAGCAACAGATACTCCATCAACAGGAGCACCAGAGCCACAGCCAGCAACCAGCCGTATTGCTCGTTGTACTCCTCATAGCGCAGGGTCTCCATCTCGCTCTTCTCCATTGCATTGATCTCGCGGAGCACCTCATCAAGGCCCAGATCCTGCTTCGAAGCACGCACATAGAGGCCCTCGGTTACCGAGGCGACCTGCTCCAGCAACTCCTCATCGAGCTTCGAGACCACCATATCACCCTTCTCATCCTTGATAAACTCTCCACCAATCTCGATGGGAGCACCCTCGGGAGTTCCGATACCGATGGTATAGATGCGAATCCCCTGTTCACGGGCCCGCTCGGCGGCGGCCAACACATCCCCCTCGTGGCTCTCACCATCGGTAATGAGGATGATGGCCCGACTGCGATTCTCCTCCGTACGGTTGGAGAAAGAGATCGTCGCCAGCGAGAGGGCACGAGCAATGTCGGTACCCTGCACCTCCACCAGCGAGGGGTCGATACGACGGGTAAAAGCGCGGGCCATTCGGTAGTCGGAGGTGATCGGAAGTTGCACCTTGGCCTCCCCGGCAAAGACCACCAGACCGACACGATCCTGATGCATCCCCTCGAAGAGTTTACCGATGGCATACTTGGTACGCTCCAGGCGATTGGGCTCGAAATCCTCGGCCAACATTGAGTTGGAGACATCGACCACCAGCATCATCTCGATTCCTTCCGAGAGCTCCTCCTTGAGTTTGGAACCAAACTGGGGGCGGGCCGCTGCAAAAATTGCAAAGGTACAGGCCAGCACAAAGAGGATAAATTTAAGGTGCATACGTCCCTGCGAGCGATCGGGCATCAACTCTTTAAGAGTCTGCGGGTTACCAAAGCGAGCCAGACGGCGACGACGGGCCAGCAGAGCCCCCAGATAGAGGAGCCCCATCAGGGGTATCAGCAGCAGAAGCCACAAAAGGGCAGGATGAGCAAATCGAAACATAAGGTATTAAGGAAGTCGGTTAAAGAGGAGGGTTGAGAGGAGGAACTCCAGCCCCAACAAGGCGAGGGCCAGGAGCAAAAACGGAAGAAACTCCTCCGTGTAGCGGGTGTGCTCAAAAACCTCTACCCTACTCTTCTCCAATTGGTTAATCTCTTTATAGATGGCACGCAGGGCCTCGTTGTCGGTGGCTCGGAAATAGCGACCGTCGGTCATTTGGGCCATCTCCGTAAGGCTCTCCTCGTCGATCTCGACCTGCTGACGCACGAAGGTCAGATTACCGAAGGGGTCATAGGCGGGATAGGGAGCCTCACCCCGTCGGCCCACGCCGATGGTATAGACCCGAATCCCCTGCTCACGGGCAATCTGCGCCGCCATCAGGGGGGCAATCTGTCCACGATTGTTCACACCATCCGTCAGCAGAATGATCACCTTCGACTTCGCCTCGCTCTCACGCAAACGATTGATCGCCGTCGCCAAACCGTTTCCGATGGCCGTACCATCCTCAATGATACCGCTCTCGAGGCGGGCCAGCGAGGTCTGCAAGGTGGCATAGTCCGTAGTCAAGGGGCTCTGCGTAAAGCTCTCACCGGCGAAGACCACCAGACCGATGCGGTCGCCGTGGCGGTCGGCCACAAACTCTCCGGCCATCTGCTTGGCCGCCTCCAGACGGTCGGGTTTGAAATCGCGGGCCAACATCGAGCCCGAGATATCGAGGGCCAGCACAATATCGATACCCTCCGACGAGGTGTGGGTATCAATCTCCACCGTGCGGGGACGTGCCAGGGCCACAATCATCAGGGCCACAGCGGCACAGCGCAACACAAAAGGGAGGTGGCGCAGGTAGTAACGCCAGGTGCGGGGAAGCCGTTTGAGTCCCTCGGTGGTCGATATGCGGATGGTGGCTCCCCCCTTACGGATGCGGTAGACGTAGAATCCGATCATCGGCACCAGCACCAGGAGGGCCCAAAGCCATTGAGGTGAATGAAATTCCGTATGCATTGTCTCTCTTTTTTGACACTACCAGTTCTTGGTACTTCGAACCACCACGCCACGACGCTCCTTGAGCTTCTCCTGGGTCTCATCCTCCTGGGCCTGGATGGCATCAAGCATCTGAGCCTGCTCCTGGGGCGAGATCTCGCCAGGCTGGGGTTGTTGCGGTTGCTCCTGCGGCTCCTGATTCTCGGGCTGCGGCTCGGAGTTCTGCTCTTCAGGATTCTGCGGTTGATCCTGCTGTTGCTGATCCTGGTTTTGTTGTTGCTGATCCTGCTGGTTTTGCTGTTGATTCTGCTCGCCCCCACCCTGCTGTTGCTGATCCTGCTGGTTCTCCAACAGTCGCTTCACAAAGGTATAGTTGAACTTGGCATCCTCATCCCCGGGGTTGAGCTTAAGCGACTGGCGCAGACTCTGGAGGGACTCCTGAAGTTTCTGTTGGGCAAACTGCACACCACCCAGGTTGTAGTAGGCCTCGGCCCGCTCCTCACGGGTACGAAGCGTATCGGCAGCTGCCAGCGAGAGGAGTTGCACCGCCTCATCAAAGCGGGCCGCCACCTCCTTTTGGGCCTCCTCGCCCGACATCCCCATTCCGGGTTGCTGCGGCAACATCGGCGAAGGTTGTGCAGCGGAGGCTTCACGCTCCAGGAGTCGCATCTCACGCTTATAGAGGGCATTTCCGAGGTTGTAAGTCGCCTCCCAGCAGCTGTCGGCCAACGTCAGAGCGCGGCGATAGCGTTCTATGGAGCCATCGTACTGCTCCCGCTCGAAGGAGCGGTTGCCACGACGCACCTCCCGACGCTCGGGATACTTCTGGGCAGCGGCAGGTAGGGTCAGGAGAAGTACTCCGACCAACAGCAGGAGTCTGCCAAAAACATATTGGTTATAAATTCTCATTGTTTCAACCATTTTCTATCCCCTCACCCTGCGAGGGCTCATTCTCCTGAAGTTTGGTCTCCTCCACAAAGTAGTAGGCCTTGGTATAGGCCGTCTCGTTCTCCTCGGCCGAGGGCTCGGCCTTGGCAAACTTCACCAGGTCGGCCTCCCGAAGGATGGTCGTCAGATCCATCGCCGCCTTTTTGGGGAGCTCCTCTTCGGTCAGGGGGCGCAACGAGGCCAGAATCTCATCGGAGGTCATCTCCATTGCACCGATGGCATAGCGGCCCACCAGATAGGTGCGCAGGATGTCGGTCAGCTCCGAGTAGTAGAGCTTGAAGTTGCCATTCTGCCACAACTTACGGTGGTGCAGGGCTTCCAGAGCCCGGATGGCCACCACGTGAGGAGGCAGGGGCGGTGTCGGTTTGAAGAGTGCCCCCACAGGCTTGCCCATTCGGGCCAAAAGGCGCAAAAGGAGATATACCAACAGGGCAAGCAGCAACAGAGCAAGCAGTCCCCAGAGCAGATAGCCTCCGATTTCACCCAACTTAAAGGGGAGATCCCGCTGCGGTTTGATGGGCTTGAGGCCCTGGGCAGCCGCCAGCGAGTCAATCTCGATAGGGGCCACAAAGAGGTAGACCGAATCCCCGCCATAGAGGGTATCGACGATATTTTTGTCGGCATAGAGCACTGCACCGCGTCCCAACCCGATGGGGCCCTCATCAAAGACCTGCATCCGGTAACGTTTGCGGAGGTGCAGACGTCGCCCCTCCCGTTTGAGGGTATCGACCGGCAGATCCTCCACCAGCTCCACATCGGCAACACCCTCCCCCTGTTCGGAGGTGGTGGCATAGTGTGGGAACTCGGCCACCTGGGCCATATCTCGCTCCACCTCGATGGTATAGGTAAAGATATCACCAATACGAACCGTGTCGGGCTCGACCTGCGAAGTGACGATCGGCGGCGTATTCTGCGCCGCGGCCTTCCACGAGAGGCAACCCGCCACAAAGAGCCCCACCCAAAGGGCTCGACAGCCAATTGAGCACTTCATCGCTGTTTGAAGAGTTTGATCAATTCCACTACATAGTCCCCGTCGGTCGTCACGGTTGCAGTGTCTATTCTGTTCTGTTTCAAGAGAGTTTCAATTTGTTCCGTACGCTCTCTCCAACCATCGGCATAGGCTTCACGCACGGCTCGCGAGGCGGTATCGACCCACACCTTCTCGCCCGTCTCGGCATCCATCAGCTCCACGATACCGACATCGGGCAACTCCTCCTCACGTGGATCGATCACGCGGATACCCACCAGATCGTGGCGACCACGGGCCACCTTCAGGGCATCGGCCAACTCTTCACAATCCTCCTTCGGCGTGAGGAAGTCGGAGAGGATAAAGGCCGTGCAACGCTTCTTGATGACATTCTGCAGACAGCGCACCGCCTCCGAGAGACGGGTGGTTCGCTGCTCGGGCTGAAAACCGATCAACTCACGAATGATCATCAGAATATGGCTCTTCCCCTTCTTCGGAGGAATGAACTTCTCCACGCGATCCGAGAAGAAGATGCAGCCCACCTTGTCGTTGTTCTGGGCTGCCGAAAAGGCCAGCACAGCGGCGATCTCGGTCGTCAGATTCTTCTTCAGTCGCTCCGTGGTACCGAACATACGCGACCCCGAGACATCCACCAGGAGCATCATCGTCAGCTCACGCTCCTCCTCATAGACCTTGATGTGGGGCGTACGCGAGCGAGCCGTCACGTTCCAGTCGATATCGCGCACATCATCTCCGGCCCGATACTCACGCACCTCCGAGAAGGACATACCGCGTCCTCGGAAGGCGGTGTGGTACTTGCCGGCGAAGATCTCGTTCGACAGACCGCGACTCTTGATCTCGATCTTGCGGACTCGCCTCAAGATATCGTTTTCGTTCTCCTGCATCATTAGGGAACAATGACGTTGTTCAAGATATCGGTGATAATCTCCTCGGAGGTAATGTTCTCGGCCTCGGCCTCATAGGTCAGGCCGATGCGGTGACGCAGCACATCGTGGCATACGGCACGCACATCCTCGGGAATCACATAACCGCGACGGCGGATGAAGGCGTAGGCACGGGCCGCCTTGGCCAGCGAGATGGAGGCTCGGGGCGAACCGCCATAGGCAATCAGCGAGTGCAACTTCTGGAGGTTATACTCGGCGGGCTCACGCGTAGCAAAGATGATGTCGATGATATACTTCTCGATCTTCTCGTCCATATAGACATCCTCCACCACCTTGCGGGCCTTGACGATATCCTCGGGCGAGATCACCTTGTTCACCTGCGGCATACCGGCACCCGAGAGGTTCATACGCACGATATCGCGCTCCTCCTGCTTCTTGGGATAGGAGATTTTGGCCTTCAGCATAAAACGATCCACCTGGGCCTCGGGGAGCGGATAGGTACCCTCCTGCTCCAGGGGATTCTGCGTAGCCAGCACCAGGAAGGGCTGCGGCAGAGGATAGGTCTCGTCGCCGATGGTCACCTGACGCTCCTGCATCGCCTCCAACAGAGCCGACTGCACCTTGGCGGGCGAACGGTTGATCTCATCGGCCAGCACGAAGTTGGCAAAGATGGGGCCCTTCTTGACCATAAACTCCTCGCTCTTCTGCGAGTAGATCAGCGTACCGAGCAGATCTGCCGGCAGCAGGTCGGGGGTAAACTGAATGCGCGAAAAGTCGGCATCCACAGCCTTGGCCAGCGTAGTGATAGCCAGCGTCTTGGCCAGGCCCGGCACACCTTCCAGCAGGATGTGACCGTTGGAGAGAAGGCCGATCAGCAGGGTGTCGATCAGATGGCTCTGACCCACAATCACCTTGCCCATCTCCTGACGCAGGGTATCGACAAATACCGATTCACGCTCAATGCGCTCGTTGAGCTCCTTGATGTTGATTACTTCACTCATAATATTCTGTTTCTTGTTCTATTTTTGTCTGTTTTCCGAGCGTTATGCACTTCAAAACGCTCTAACTAACAAAATTATTGCTTTTTTTTCTTTTTTCCAAATAAATAGCGGAGCGGCTTGCTCCATTCCCGATTTTGGGAGGAGTTTTTCATCCAAACAGAGTGCCCCGAATGGAGTTTTCTTCCATTCGGGGCAGAAAAGGCGGTGCCAACTCACCGCCCGGTGTGACAAAATCAATTTTGGAAACGATTCGAGGCACGCATCAACTTCATCACCGAGGCCAAAAGCTCCTGCGACTCGGAGAGGAGATTCAGATAGACCAGCGAGACATTGAGGCTCTCCTTGGCATCGTGGATGCGGAACTGCTGCGTGGTACGCATCGTCTGGATACGACTGCGGAGGTTCTCTCCACTCTCCGTGAGGGCCTCAACGGCAGAGTAATCTCCACTCTCGATCACACGGCGCACCCGATTGATCAGGTGGTCGAGTTGATTGCGAACCGGCACAAACTCCTCGACATACTCCTTGGCCAACGGATTAAAGTTGTTCTCCACGTGCTCAAGGGTCGGCTCGGCGGCACGCTTGAGGGTATAGTAGAACTGCTCGCAGCAGTTGCTCTGCACGTGAAACCAGGTATTCTTCTCCATTGCCAGCGAGAGATCGACACGACGCAGTGCAACCAACTCCTTTCGACGAATACGCTTCAGATGCTCCTTCTGTCCCATATTGAGTGCGATGACACGACGCACAGACTTCAAGTCATCGTTGACAAAGCCGTTGGTGAGCTTCATATAGGCCTCAGAGGCATAACTCAGCGAGGCGGCAATCGACTTCACGCAGTGCTCGCGCAGCAGGGCCCACACCTCCTCCTTATCCTCGGAGCGGATGATGCGCTGGAAGAGATCATCCTCGTGCTCCACCTTCTGCTTGGCTCGGAAACGACGATTGGACTGGATCAGCAGATAGACCGCCAGGGCGATCATCAGCACCATACCCACCGCTCCGGCAAAGTGCATCACCATCGCCACCAGGAAGCAGAGAATAAAGGCGGCTCCCGCCGTAACAAGCCATCCGCCCACCACCGACATCACGCCCGTAATGCGGAATACGGCACTCTCCCGGCTCCAGGCACGGTCGGCCAGCGAAGTACCCATCGCCACCATAAAGGTCACATAGGTGGTCGAGAGGGGGAGTTTGAGCGAAGTACCCAGCGCAATGAGCAGGCTGGCCAGCAGGAGGTTTACCGAGGCTCGCACCTGGTCGAAGGCGGCACCATTCTCCAGAATCACATCATCTTTCCGGAAACGCGAATCGATCCACTCGCCCACTCGCTTGGGCACGAAGCGCGTAACCGCATTGGCCACGTTACGCGACGAGCGCACGATGCTGCGGGCCACCAGCGACGATCCGAAGATCTCATCGCCCTCATCCTGTCGTGAAAGATCCACCGAGGTCTTGATTACGTTGTGGGCCTTCTTCGAGGTCACCAACGCCACAATCATAATGACACCCGAGAGGAAGAGGAAGATAAAGGGGGTCTTAGCGGGCGTATTGAGGGCTCCCATCAGGAAGTTGGGATCTCCTGCACCGGCCGTGGCATACTCCTGGTAGGCAGCATAACCGGCCAGGGGTACACCTACAAAGTTCACCAGGTCATTCCCCGCAAAGGCCATTGCCAGCGCGAAGGTACCCAGCAGGACAATCACCTTGAAGACATTAACCCGGCACCAGTGAAGCAGCTGCATCAGAATAGAGAAACCCACCAGGCAGTAGCCCACGATGGCCAGAGTATTCTCCTCGACCCACATCTTGTTTTCAGGGGTCATAAAGGCGGAGTCCTTCAACCCCTTGATGAGGATAAAATAGACGATGGAGGTGGCAGCAATACCACCAAAGATACCGATCAGCCACTTCAGGCGGAGCTTATAATTAAAGGTAAAGATCAGACGGGTGATCCACTGCACCAACGTACCAAAGGTAAAGGCAATGGCCACCGAGACAAAAATCGCCATAATGACGGTAAGTGCCTTGCCCGTATTGAGCAACTCTCCCAGGTTGAGCGAGTCGTCCCCCAACACCTTGACCAGGGCGATGGCAAAGGCTCCACCCAAAAGTTCAAAGACCATCGAAACGGTGGTCGAAGTGGGCAGTCCCAGCGAGTTGAAGATGTCGAGCAAGACCACATCGGTCACCATCACCGCCAGGCAGATGGTCAGCACATCAATAAATCCGAAGTGTTCGGGCTGGTAAATACCGTTGCGGGCAATCTCCATCATTCCGTTGGAGAAGAGGGCTCCGCACAAAACGCCCACCGCTGCCACCAGAATAATGGTGCGGAATTTTGCCACTTTGGCACCCACGGCCGAAGCCAGAAAGTTCACCGCATCGTTGCTTACGCCCACCATCAGATCGAAGATGGCCAGCAGAAAAAGGAATCCGATAATTCCTACGTAGAAAGCATCCATAACGTTCTATTGGTTGTTATAATTTGTCACAAAAATAGTGCGATTCCCACACATCGGGTAAAAAAGGGTGTTACAATGGTGTTAAAATTGAGCGGCACCAAGTCCGAGGGAGAAAAATGAGCCCCTACACCCCCTCTCAAGGCGGGAAAGGAGAATTATTTTTTGATTTTTTGAAATTATTTTATTAAATTTGCGGGAATGTATGCCCTCCCCATCTTCTGAAGAGCATACTCTAAAGGGCGGAAATCGCCCCCTTCGAAGAAAACAGAGACGACAACAGATTAAAACAGACAGGAATATGAAAACCAACTACGAAATTCGCTATGCAGCGCATCCCGAGGATGCCAAGCACTACGACACCAAGCGTATTCGCCGCGACTTCTTGATCGAGACCCTCTTCGCCGAAGACGAGGTGAATATGGTCTATTCGATGTACGATCGTATGGTGGTGGGCGGTGCCAAGCCCGTGGCCGAAGCCCTCAAGTTGGAGGCCATCGACCCGCTGAAGGCCCCCTACTTCCTCACCCGCCGCGAGCTGGGTATCTTCAACGTAGGCGGCAAAGGTCGTGTAAAGGCCGGAGATGCCGTCTATGAGCTCGACTACAAGGAGGCCCTCTACCTGGGTGCCGGTGAGCGTGAGGTGATCTTCGAGAGCCTTGACAAGGAGCACCCCGCCAAGTTCTATTTCAACTCCTGCACGGCCCATCGCAACTACCCCGACAAGAAGATCACGAAGGCTGATGCCGTAGTGGCTCACCTCGGTTCGCTGGAGGGTTCGAACGACCGCCGGATCAACAAGATGATTGTCAACCAGGTGCTCCCCACCTGCCAGCTGCAGATGGGTATGACCGAGTTGGCTCCGGGTAGCGTATGGAACACGATGCCGGCCCACACCCACTCGCGCCGTATGGAGGCCTACTTCTACTTTGAGGTGCCCGAGGATCACGCCGTCTGCCACTTTATGGGTGAAATCGACGAGACGCGCCACCTCTGGATGAAGGGCGACCAGGCCGTGCTCTCGCCCGAGTGGTCGATCCACAGTGCCGCTGCCACCCACAACTACACCTTCATCTGGGGTATGGGGGGCGAGAACCTCGACTACGGCGACCAGGATTTTTCGTTAATCACCGACTTGAAGTAAGAGAGTAACATTTCGAGATTGACCAAACGAATCGACCTGCCTGCTCTTTCTCGGTTTAGGCGAAGAGATTCGGGAGGAGGTACCACAAAATTAAAAAACACTATGTTTTCATTAGCAGGTAAAAATGCTTGGATCACGGGTGCATCGTACGGCATCGGGTTCAACATCGCCAAGGCTTTCGTGGCCGCCGGCATCAAAAACATTATTTTCAATGACATCAATGAGGCCGCTCTGGAGAGAGGACTGACCAACTACAAGGAGGCCGGAATCGAAAACGTACACGGCTATGTATGCGACGTAACGGACGAGAATCAGGTCAGAGAGATGGTCGAAAAGGCTCACGCCGAAGTGGGTCAGATCGATATTCTGGTCAACAACGCCGGCATCATCAAACGCATCCCGATGCACGAAATGAAGCGTTCGGAGTTCCAACAGGTAATTGATATCGACCTTGTAGGTCCGTTTATCTGTGCCAGTGCCGTTCTTCCCGAGATGATGGAGCGTCGCGAGGGCAAGATCATCAACATCTGCTCGATGATGTCGGAGCTGGGTCGTGAGACCGTATCGGCCTACGCCGCTGCCAAGGGCGGTTTGAAGATGCTCACGCGCAACATCTGCTCGGAGTATGGCGAATACAACATCCAGTGCAACGGCATCGGCCCGGGCTACATCGCTACCCCCCAAACGGCTCCGTTGCGCGAAAAACAGGCCGACGGTTCGCGCCACCCGTTCGATTCGTTCATCTGCGCCAAAACCCCTGCCGGTCGCTGGCTCAATCCCGAGGAGTTGGGCGGCCCCGCCGTATTCCTCGCCTCGAAGGCTTCGGATGCCGTGAACGGCCACATTCTCTATGTGGATGGCGGTATTCTGGCTTACATCGGTAAGCAGCCCTGATCCCGCGGGTAAAATGGATAAAAAGAGGGGGTTGTACGACTTTTCGGTCGGCAGCCCCTTTTTTATGCCGTTTTTGTAGTGCCATATCATTGTTTATTGTTATCTTTGACTTCACAAACCGCTTTTAAGTCGAATAACTGAAAAAACGATGAAAAAACTGCTCAAAAATCTGGGTGTCTGGATCCTGATTGCAATGCTGGTCGGTATTCTGGTCGGTATGGTAATGGGACCCTCGGCCCACTGCCTCGCTCCGCTCGGGGAGCTCTTCATTCAGCTGATCAAGATGTTGGTAGTACCGCTGGTGGCCATCTCCATCATCTCGGGTGCCGCCACGCTCGGTGACTCGAAATCGGCGGGCCGCATCGGTCTGATCAGCATAGGTTACATTCTGCTGACGACCCTGATCGCCGTCATTCTGGCCATTGCTGCCGGCGAGATCCTCCGTCCGGGCGACGGACTCGATGCCCAGCAGTTGGCAGGGCTGATTGCCAACCCCGGAGACGCCGGCACGGCTCCTACCCTCTCCTTCTGGGAGACCATCATCGGAATGATTCCGGCCAATCCCATCCAAGCCTTTGCCGAGGGTAACATTCTCCAGATCATCGTCTTTGGACTCTTCCTCGGCTTTGGTATCTCGACCCTCCAGGGGGAGAAACGCCTGAAGGTGGTCAATGGCCTGAACTACATCCTCGAAGCCCTGATCTGG
Organism: Alistipes sp.; assembly: GCA_045602705.1. Taxonomy (GTDB): domain Bacteria; phylum Bacteroidota; class Bacteroidia; order Bacteroidales; family Rikenellaceae; genus Alistipes. Next base: position 57,426 of record JAZSCB010000003.1, on the reverse strand, counting down.
TGCATCGAGAAGGTGATGTATGTTGCTCCGCTGGGCGTCTTTGGTCTGATGGCCGATGCCACGGGCACCTTCGGTTTCGATATTCTGTTGCAGATTGCCAACCTGCTGTGGGTTGATCTGCTGGTCGTATTGGTGATGGGACTCTGCATCTACCCCCTGACACTGATCCTCTTCTCGCGGGTCAAGGTACGCGACTTCTTCCGCGCAATGCTCAAACCCCAGATCATCGCCTTCTCCACCGCCTCTTCGATGGCCACACTGCCTGTCAATATGGAGGTGTGCGAGAACGAACTGAAGCTCTCAAAGCAGACCACGGGTTTTGTCCTCCCTCTGGGTGCGACGATCAATATGTCGGGTAATGCCATCTACTATACGCTGGTGGCCCTCTTCTTCGCCCAACTCTACGGTATCGAACTCTCAATGGCACAATATGTCACCATCGCCATCGTCTCGACCCTCGGTTCGATCGGTCAGGCGGGTGTCCCCGGCCCTACGCTGATGGTGGTGGCCGTGCTGGTGGGTGCCGGCATTCCCATCGAGGGTTTGCCCCTGCTCTATGCCCTCGACCGAGTCTTTGATATGGTTCGCACGACGCTCAACATCACGGGCGATGCCGCCTGTGCTGCCGTCACCGACCGCTTTGCATAGCAAAAAAACACACATAACAACAGAGAGGGAGCCTTTTCGGAGGCTCCCTCTCTGTTGTTATGGATTGGCTACCCGATCCAGGCGATAACCTCCTCCACCTGCGAGGGGTGGAACCAACGAATCGCCTCATCGCGGCGAAACCAGGTGAGTTGTCGCTTGGCATAGCGGCGGGAGTTGCGCTTAATAAGTTCCACCGCCTCATCACGCGTGATCTCTCCATCGAAGTAGCTGAAGAGCTCCTTGTAGCCCACCGTCTGCAATGAGTTGAGGTGACGCAGCGGATAGACCTTGCGGGCCTCCGCCTCCAAGCCGGCCGCCATCATCCCATCCACACGCCGATTGATGCGGGCGTAGAGCTCCTCTCGCGGCATATCAACCCCCACCTTCACCACCTCGAAGTTGCGCTCACGCTTTTGTCCCGTACGCTGCTCCGAATAGGGACGGCCCGTCTGGCGACACACCTCCAAAGCCCGCAAGACACGGGCCGGATTTTGCCGATCGACCTGCTCCCAATAGCGGGGATCGAGACGCTTCAGCTCCTCGGTCAAGGCCTCCAACCCCTCGCGCTCCAGGGTGGCCGCTAACTCCTCACGCAGCCGCTCATCGGCCTGCGGCAGGTCATCCATACCCTCGCACAGGGCCTGCACATAGAGACCCGATCCCCCCACGGCAACCACCGTCTCGTGGTCGGCAAAGAGCCTTTCGAGGATCTCCAGGGCGAGCACCTCGTAACTGCCGCAGTTGAGGCAATCCTCCAATTCGTGCGAGGCGATCAGATGGTGCTCCACCGCAGCCAGCTGCTCGGCATCGGGCTGGGCCGTACCGATGGGAATCCCGCGGTAGAACTGCCGCGAGTCGGTTGAGAGAATCGGGGCGCGGAGGTGTTGCGCCACACGAATGCTCAAATCGGTCTTTCCCGACCCAGTAGGGCCTACGATAACAATCAGACGTCTCAACACAACAGGGTATTAGTAGCGATATTCATCATCCACCGAGTCATCGCCCTCGAAATCGTTGAAACTGCCCATCATCTCATCGAAGATCGAACCTTCGTCCTCGGCCAGACCCGCCTCATACTGATCGGGAGTGGCTCCGTGGGCAAAAGCCTCGCGGGGATAGGTGAAGTGAGGCTCGGCAGCCACCACATCCATCAGCTCGAGGTAGTAGGCGCGGTTGCCGAAGAGGTCGAACTGATAGACCAGGCGGTCGCCAATACGGCGCATCACCTCCTTCAGGGTCACCTTCTCCATAGCACGCGGAGCACCCTCCACCTCATCGAGGCCCATATCCACCAGCGTAAACTCCTGCAACTTCTCCCATCGCTCGTCTGCCGAGTGGAACGAAACCATCCCCTCCTCATACTCGAGCGAGTCGCGCAGAAAGTTGTGAAAATCGAGCAGTGTCAGATCAGCCGGCACCTCATAGTCGCGCACGAAGTGGTCGTTCTCATCGCTCAACATTCTGAATTTGAAGATAATCATATATTTCTCTCTTTTGTTGTATTAAATCGAAGCCAAAAAATCCATCGTATCCACCCCATCGGCATAGTCGGTCAGCACGGGATGCTGGGCCTGCCCGAAGGGGATGTAATCGCGCCCCACCACACACTGAATCCGATCGCGGTGCTGCTCCAACCAGACAGTCGCCTCCTCGGGGGTCACATAATGTTTGAGGGTCACCTCCGAGAGGGCCTCCGAGAACTCCTCCCCCTCAACCAAGAGGGCTCCACCCCAATCGACAAAGGGGCGACTCAACATCGTAAGCAGGGCTCGTCGGTGGCGATAATTCTCCCGATGGAGAGGGTTCATCGTGGGCATCGGCACCTCGGGGATCACCCCCTCGGGAGCCAAAATCAGCGAAACGTTGCGACACCCCAGGCCCGAATAGGCAAAGAGGTCTTCGGCCAGGGCTGCAAGCTCCTCCCGTCTCTCCTCACCCGTCAAAACAGCCACCGAGTGACGATTTCCGCGCAACAACTTCGGCACCGCACCAAAGTGTCGCCGAAAATGTTTCACTGCCTCGTCACCGCCCGTGGCAATCAGCGCATCCATCGGTTGGTCGGTATACCACTCCACGGGGAGCGAGGGGGCGATATCCAGGAGTTGCTCCACCACCCAGTGCATCAGCACCTCATCCTTCCTAGAGGGCTTCACCACCGCCCGATGGCCCGCCAAAAGGGTACAGAGCAGATCAAAGAAGCCTACCAGCGGAATGTTTCCCGCCATTACGATCAGCACCCGCCGAGGCTCCCGCACCGGCAGCGAAGGGTACCCCTCAAGCCACTTCTCGAGGGGCTCTTGCTCCAACATCGTGCGCGCAATGATGCGAGCGGCTGCCACCACCTCCCCTTCCATAAACCAGGGGTTGGCTGCCACAGCCTCCGCCACCACCCGACTCTTTTCATCGAGCTCCTTGAGCCTCTTTCCGAGCTCCAAAAATGGCGCAATACGATCTCTCATAGAGCAAAGATAATATATTTTTCATTACTTTTGGTTGTAAAAATGGATTTTGTTAGGGCCGCAAAGCCATCCGGCACCGAAATCTACAACCACGACAAGCGTTCCAAAACGAGTCAAAGATCGTCCTAAAAGGGCAAAAGCAAAATTTGCCTTCAAAAATTCACCCGATATTCGATATTTTTTGTATCTTTGCAGTCGCAAGTTGCAAACAGGTCTTTTGACCAATTTTGTAACCAACACAAATTCAACACATTGCGGGAGTAGCTCAGTGGTAGAGCATTGGCTTCCCAAGCCAAGGGTCGCGGGTTCGAACCCCGTTTCCCGCTCAAAAAAGAGGTAGCACGGCTATCTCTTTTTTCTTTTTTAAGGGGTTCCGCCCGCGACCCTTTATTCCCCCTTCCAGGGGGTTGAGGGGGTGTCAATCTCAACTCGCGAAACCTCTCGCGGCGAAGCCGTGAGTTCGAACCCCGTTTCCCGCTCAAAAGAGAGGTAGCACGGCTATCTCTTTTTTCTTTTTAAGGGGTTCCGCCCGCGACCCTTTATTCCCCCTTCCAGAGGGTTGGGGAAGGCAAAAAAAAGATGGCTTCGGCCATCTTTTGGTTAGAGTACAAAGTCAAAGGGCAGAACAAACTGCACATCCACGCAACTCCCATCTTGGAGAGCGGGTTCCCAACGGGGAGATGACTCAACCACTCGTTGTACCTCTTGTGCCAGGAGGTCGTGAGGGGCGGAGAGGATCTTCACCTGATCCACCGAGCCATCCGCCTTCACCGTAAACTGAACAAGCACTCGACCCGAGATCTTCTTCTCGGCAGCATCAGCCGGATAGTGTACCTGCCCCATCACCCAACGAAGGAAGTCAATCTCCGTTCCTCCCTGAAAGGCAGGTTTCGAATCCTTCAGCTCATCCGACACGTCTGACTTCACCACAAGTTCTTCCATTGCAGGTTGTTGTGTAGCACGTGCCGTTGTTCCGAAGAGGAGTACACAAAGGGGTACCAGCAGCAGAGAGGCTACCATTCGGAGCCCTGCATAAGGGCTTTTTTCTCTGTTTTTCATCATTTTGAATCGTTTTTTGGTTAATGAATCGCGCAAACCGTTGGCTATTTCCGGACTATAGCCGAAGAGTTGCTTGAAAATGGTATTTATATAAAGGGATGCATCCTCGCCGCTCTCCAACACATCCCGGTCAGCCTCAAACTCCTCCACCTCGGTCAGACGACGAACGGCCAACCACACGAAGGGATTCCACCAGAAAAAAGCCTTCTGAAACTCCATCGCCAACCGCTCCCACGAGTGGTGGTGACGAATATGGCTCGACTCGTGACACAGAATAATGCCCTTCTCTTTAGGAGTCAATTGCGACGGCAGATAGATGGTGCGGAAAAACGAGAAGGAGGCAATGGGACGGTCGGTAGTAACAAGGCGCACTCCCTCCCACTCCGTAATCTTGGCTCCTCGCTCCAAGGCTCGAATATTTCGACACTGAAATGCCATTATCCCCCCCAAAAAGAGTACCCCCAGGAGATAAAACAGCAGAAAAAGGAGTTCCCACGAAAAGGGGGCCGCAGCAGATGAGGAGATCACCTGCAATCCCGTCTCCTCCAAGTCCAACGGGAGCACAGCGACCTCTCGGGAGGGCCATAACGGAATCCGCAACAGGGGGATTAAAGCCGAAAGCAGAGGCAGAGATAAGAGATAAAGGCGGCAACCCAAGAGCGATGTACGACGCTCCAACAACCACACATAGCCCCCCATCAGCACTCCGCTTGCGGCCAGCATCTCCCACACGATTTCCCAATCAAACAACCACATCCTGCCCTATTTTTTGTTTTTCTGTTTCACCTGTTCCATTATATCGAGAATCTCTGCCATTTCATCGGTCGAGATCTGCTCTTGGCGCGAAAAGAAGGAGACCAACTGCGAAAGTGATCCCCCAAAATAGGAGGTAAGCACCGAGTGAAGGCGACGACCGGCATAGTGGGCCCGCTCCACCCGGGGATAGTAGACAAAACTCTTTCCCCGAACCTCGTGGGCCACATAATCCTTCCCTTCCAAAATCTTGATAAAGGTGGCCACGGTCGTATATTTGGGTTTCGGTTCCTCCATTCGTGCAATGATATCATTCACACTACCCTGCTCGATCTCCCAGAGAATCTGCATCACCTCCTCTTCACCCCGGGTCAACTCCGGAAGGGCCTTCTCAAATCTCTTTTCCATCTTCTCGTTCGTTTTATCTCATATTAATATGGAATAAATGGCAGATACCTCTCTACCCTCTTTCCTTGATGCAAATTTACTACTAAAAATTTAGATAACAAAATTTTTCTACTAAAATTTTAGAAGTTGCGGAAAAATAATTCGTTTTCACTCCTGAAATCGTAATTTTTTTTGCTCAAAATCACTATCTTTGTCAAATGAAGTTTTTTCCATCCGTACTACCGGCTCTTATCGTGGCCGGAATGCTTGTCGCGGGATGCACAAGTTGTTCGAACAACGATGAAAAAGGGGGAAATACGCCCACCCCGCAACCCGAACTGAAACTCCCCGCCCCCGAGGAGGTGATTATGTACGAGGCCAACCCCCGCCTCTTCGGAACCAGCCGCTGCCTGAAGGGGGTTGAGCAGCATCTGGGCGACATCAAAAATCTGGGCACGAATGTGCTATGGCTGATGCCGATTTGCGAATATGGCATCAAGAACAGCATCGGATCGCCCTACTGCATCAAGGATTATACAAAGGTGGAGCCGAAATATGGCTCGCTGGAGGATCTGCGGTCGCTGGTCAAGCGGGCCCACCAGATGGGGATCGTCGTCATCATCGACTGGGTAGCCAACCACACCTCGTGGGATAACACCTGGATCTCGAACAAGGATTGGTACACGCAGGATGGTGCCGGCAACATCATCTCGCCTGCCGGTACCGGTTGGAACGATGTGGCCGACCTGAATTTCGACAACCGCGCAATGCGTCAGGCGATGATCGATGCAATGAAGTTTTGGATCGAGGAGGCCGATATCGACGGCTACCGTTGCGATGCGGCCGACTGGGTGCCTGCCGACTTCTGGCAGGAGGCCATCTCGGAGCTGCGAGGCTCCTTCCCCGAGAAGGAGATTCTGATGCTGGCCGAGGGTGCCGAGCAGAGCAACTTCACGGCCGGTTTCGATATGAACTATGCCTGGAACTATTACGACACGCTGGAGTCGGTATTTGGCGGTGAGTCGGCCGACAAGATCTTCAAGACCCACGAGCGGGAGTATGCCGCTATCCCCGAGGGGGCTGTCAAGTTGCGCTTCACAACCAACCACGACAAGACGGCCTACAACGGCACGCCGATTCAGATCTATGGTGGCAAAGAGGGTTCGCTCGCCGCATTGGCCATCACGACCCTGATGGGGGGAGCCCCGATGCTCTACAGTAGCCAGGAGTGTGCCCAGGCTTCGGCTCTGGACTTTATGGCCTACTTCACCTACGATTGGTACCGTGACATTCCCTACACCGCCGAGGTCAGACGCCTAATGGCGATCCGCAAGGAGAACAAACTCTTTGCACAAGGGGGCACCGAGGACTTCTCCGGCAGCAACGTGGTGCTCTTCCGACGCTTCAACGACTCTGCCGAGGCCCTGGTGGCCGTCAATGTTCGCAACAAGGAGCAACAGGCAACCATCCCGGCCACCCTGGTCGGCAAGTCAATGACCGACGCCCTGACGAAAAAGAGTGAAAACCTGCCCGAAGCGATCACTTTGGGTGCTTATGAATATCGCATATGGATAAAGTAATCAGCCTTTTTGCCGCCCTGATGTTATTGGTGGGCTGCAATGGTGCGAAGAGCGAGATCTCTTCGCCCGACGGACGCACCACGCTCCGTTTCACGATGACCGAGGCGGGAGAGCCTGCCTACTCGCTTACCTTCAACGATGAGGAGTTGGTTCCCCTCTCGCGTTTGGGCCTTACGACCACCGAGACCAACTTTACCGAGGGGCTGACCCTGGTAGATGTTGAGAAGGTCTCTTTTGACGAGAGTTGGGAGCCCGTCTGGGGTCAGTTTGCCGAGATTCGCAACCACTACAACAGCCTGACGGCCACGCTGAAGACCCCTGCCGGTGAGGAGTTGCAGATCGAGATCCGCCTCTTCAACGATGGTATGGGTCTGCGCTACATCCTGCCGGGTGAGGGTACAGCAGCCATCACCGGCGAGCGTACCGAGTTCCGTATGGGCGGCGACTATGAGTCGCACTGGATTGCCGGCAGCGACGATGATGCCGAGTTTGACTATGCGCACACCCTGTTGAGCGAGATTACGCCCGAGACGATGCAACTGTCGGCAGGCCGTGTACGCGGTCTTCTGGAGTGTGGTGTATCGACTCCCATTGCGATGAAGAGCCCCGCTACGGGCAACCACCTGGCGATCCACGAAGCGGCTCTGTGGCACTACCCCGGAATGGCCCTGGCCTGGGAGAACGAGAATCGCTGCTTTACCTCGGTGCTGGCCGGCGATGAGGCCGTAAAGAGCGAGGTGGAGCTCCCCTTCTCGACCCCTTGGCGCACCATTATCGTGGGCGATCGAGCAGGTGTGTTGGTAGAATCAAATATGGTGCTTAACCTCAACGATCCCTGTAAGTTGGAGGATACATCGTGGATCAAGCCGATGAAGTATGTGGGTGTCTGGTGGGAGATGCACCTCAAGGTTTCGATCTGGGATCGCGATGGTCAATATCCCCACTGTGCCACGACCGAGAACGTAAAGCGTTACATCGACTTTGCTGCCGAGAATGGCTTTGGCGGTGTATTGGTGGAGGGCTGGAACGTTGGCTGGGGCCGCGGTGAGCGTTTCGACTACTCGCAACCCTATCCCGACTTCGATATGGAGGAGCTGGCCCGCTATGCCGAGGAGCGTGGCGTGGAGCTGATCGGTCACCACGAGACCTACGCCAACGTAGCTAACTACGAGGAGCAGATGACCGATGCCTACGAGTACTATGCCCAACACGGTGTGAACAACGTCAAGACGGGCTATGTGGGACGCATTGCGGGCCACAAGCACTACGACCGCTGGATGGTGGACCACTACAACCGTACCGTGGTGGAGGGTGCCGCCCACAAGCTCTGCACCGACATCCACGAGCCGATCCACTCGACCGGTATCTCGCGCACCTACCCCAACCTGATGAGTGCCGAGGGTATGCGTGGTCAGGAGTGGCAGGCCTGGAACTCGGGCAACTGCATAGACCACAACCCCACCCTGCCCTTTACGCGCAATGTGGCAGGCCCTATGGACTTTACGCCCGGTATCTTCGACCTTCGCTACCACAACACCATCAATAAAGCCGCTGCCACAGCTGACGGCCAGGTGAATCCCGAGTACGAATACACCTACTTTGTCAATTCGACCCTGGCTCACCAGCTGGCCCAATATGTGGTCTTCTACAGCCCGATTCAGATGGCTGCCGACCTGCCCGACAACTATCGCCAGCGTCCCGATGCCTTGCAGTTTATTGTCGATGTGCCCGTTGATTGGGCCGACACTCGCTGTCTGGATGCCGAGATTGGCGACTATGTCGTAACGGCCCGCAAAGATAAGCACTCGGAGGATTGGTATGTGGGCGGTATCACCGATGGAGAGGAGCGCACTGTGGAGGTATCGCTTGACTTCTTGGATGGCGACCGTAAGTACGAGGCAACCCTCTACCGCGATGGCGACAAGGCGGGCTGGAACACCTACCCCACCGACTATGTCATCGAGAAGCAGGAGGTAACCTCCGCCGACAAACTCAATGTACGAATGGCCCCTGGTGGCGGCTTTGCGCTGCAACTGAAGGTGCTGGAGTAGTAAAACATCCCGAAAATGCACGAAGGGGAGCAGGCAAACCTGCTCCCCTTCGTCTTCAAAAAAAAAAGAGGCATCCGTTGCCGGATGCCCCCTTTTATCGTGCGGATCGCCTACTGGTTGTTGAGCTCCGAGAGCTTCTCGAACAACTTCTCAAACTCCTCCACGATCTCAACGCGCAGCGCAGCGTAGTGCTTGCGAACGAGCGAGCGGTTGTGGGGCTCGGCGGGGTTGTTCACCTTGGTCATCAGCTGGTTGCGGAGCTCCACACCCTGCTTCATCAGCTCGAAAATAGGCTCCTGCTTCGAGGGCTGGAAGCAGATGGCCATATCGCAATCAAACACAAGCTCCTCCAGGCAGTAGTCAATCGCCTTCTTCAAATCTCTTAAATTTGCCATATTGTCTTTTGTTTTTGGTTATTCCAATAGACAAAGATAGAAAATTCTTTCCGAAAATCAAAGTTCCCGAGGCGATTTCTTTGCCATTTTTTATGCATACACCCTATCGGCGGTGACGACGCGAATGGGCGTGACGATTATGGTGAGCCGTTTGCAACTCCTCGGGATACTCGATGATGATGCCCGTAATCTCCTCATCCACCACAGGACAGGCGCAGGGATCACAAGGGTCAGCCTTAGCAATTTCACGAGGTGCCGGACGAGGTTTTTGAACCAGCGTTCGGTGCTCGACAATCGAGCCGCGGGCATAGTTGACCACCACCTCCACACGACGCAACGGTGGCAACAGTTGCTCCTTGAGGTACTCCCAGGCAGCAGGCAGAGCCTTGAGTTGCAGCTCCTTCTCGTGATGGGACAAGGGACCGTCAAGAATCTTCAGCACCGCCTCCCGATCGGGTACGGGGGATTGCATCACAGCCCGACGCAGCCCCTCCCAATCCTCGGCCACCGAGTGGCTCTCCAGCGAATAGTGTGTGGAGAAGTGGTAGTGCTTGTCGCCATAGGCCTTGAAATCGGCCGTACGCCCCTTTGATAGGCGTTCGTTGAGGGGTTGCGGGCCGTCGGGTGAAGCGTAACCCGTAATCGAAACCAACTTCACACTCCGCAGTGTATCGCCCGTCAGCGAGCGGAAGAAACTCTCCATCGCCTGCAACTCGGCGGCATTGTCCCCCAGACGGGGATTGAGGGTTGTGAGGTTGATGCGATAGCGGAGGGTGTAATCGGCCTCGTCGGGGTGTTCAACCCGATAGCGGCGTACCCGATAGTCACCCTCCTGCCGTTCATCCAGCAACAGAGAGTCGGGGTGTTGAGGCTGTGCCTCGGCAGCAGCAACTCCTCCCCAGAGTGCGAGGAGTCCTGCAAAAAAGAGAGATCTTGTTTTCACGGCAAAAATAGTTTTGGTGTTTAACTTTCACCCGAGGGTCAAGCAACAACCAAACCAAAGGCAGACCAAGATTCAGGATTTGTGGCGAAGAGGAGCGGCTGTCTGCTTTTGCTTCAACACTTTTTTTCACTATCTTTGCGCGAGAAATAAGGTATGTTATGAAGATTGCCGATATCGATTTGGGCAACCAGCCCCTCTTTCTGGCTCCGATGGAGGATGTCACCGACCCCTCGTTTCGCTATATGTGCAAGCGATTCGGGGCCGATGTCGTGACCACCGAGTTCATCTCCTCCGACGGACTGATTCGTGATGCCTGGAAATCGCGGGCCAAGCTCAACATCGACGAGGCCGAGCGCCCCGTGGGAATCCAGATTTATGGCCACCTCATCGAGCCGATGGTCGAGGCGGCCCGCATTGCCGAGACGGCTCGTCCCGACTTCATCGACATCAACTTCGGCTGCCCGATGAAGAAGATTGCAGGCCGCGGAGCCGGATCGGGAATGATGCGCGATGTGCCGCTGATGGTGGAGATGACACGCCGGATTGTTGAGGCGGTGAAGCTCCCCGTAACGGTCAAGACCCGTCTGGGATGGGATGAGGAGTCGAAAAATATCGAGGAGATCGCCCTCCGCCTGCAGGATGTGGGGATTGCTGCCCTCACCATTCACGGCCGCACCCGCTCCCAGATGTACCGCGGAGAGGCCGACTGGAGTCTGATCGGCAAGATCAAGAACGATCCCCGCATCCGGATTCCCATCGTCGGCAACGGCGACATCGACTCGGCCCAAAAGGCGAAGGAGATGTTCGATCGCTACGGCGTGGACGGCATTATGATCGGTCGCGCCACCTACGGTCGCCCCTGGATCTTCCACGAAGTGAAGCACTACCTCCAAACAGGCGAACTACTCCCCCAGCCTTCGGTGGTGGAGCGTGTGGCCATTGCCAAGGAGCATCTGCAGAAGTCGCTCGAGGTGAAGGGTGATCGGGTCGGCATCCTCGAATTGCGCCGCCATCTGACCAACTACTTCAAGGGGCTGCCCGACTTCAAGCAGACCCGTCTGAAGCTCGTCACCTCCTACGATCCGGACGAGATCCGCTCGACACTCGACTATGTGGCCGAACGGTGGGGCGACTTCGATATGGGCGAGGTGGTACCCCAACCCCTTTCACACGATATTTAGCCGACCACGGGCTTTCTACCGCCCGATCCAAAAATAGACGGGGGCTTTTAGCCCCCATCCTGATTTTTTTACTACCTTTGCAGTTTGATTGGCCCCGCAAGAGACGGAAGAGGCCAACCGACAACGAAACAAGAGAGAAAAACAAGATAGAAAATGAAGATCGAACACTTTATTCTGGAGGCGGCCACCCGCTCGGTGGAGGCCCTCTACGGCAAGCTCGAGGGCGAGCAGTTGCAGATTCAGAAGACCCGCAAGGAGTTTGAGGGTGACTTTACGCTGGTGGTATTCCCCCTGCTGAAGCGCAGCCGCAAGTCGCCCGAGATGACGGCCCAGGAGATCGGTGAGCACATCGTGGCCAACACCCCCGAGATCAAGGCCTACAACGTGATCAAGGGCTTTTTGAACCTCTCGATTGGCGAGGAGTTTTGGGCTGCACGCTTTGAGGAGCTCCGCCACGAGGAGAACTACGGTCAGGCTCCCGACACGGGTCGCACGATTATGATCGAGTACTCATCGCCCAATACGAACAAGCCCCTCCACCTGGGTCACATCCGCAACAACCTGCTGGGTTACTCGGTGGCCCAGATTCTGAAGGCCAACGGCCACCACGTCATCAAGGCCAACCTGGTCAATGACCGTGGTATTCACATCTGTAAGTCGATGTTGGCCTGGAAACTCTACGGCAATGGCGAGACGCCCCAGTCGTCGGGAATGAAGGGTGACCACCTGGTGGGTAAGTATTATGTAGAGTTCGACAAGCACTACAAGGCCCAGATCAAGGAGCTCATCGAGGCCGGCAAGACGGAGGAGGAGGCCAAGAAGCAGGCTCCCATTATGCTCCAGGCCCAGGAGTGGCTCCGCAAGTGGGAGGCCAAGGATCCCGAGGTATATGGTCTCTGGGAGCAGATGAACGGCTGGGTGTACGAGGGCTTCGATGTCACCTACAAGGCCCTGGGTGTCGATTTCGACAAGGTATATTATGAGTCGCAGACCTACCTGCTGGGCAAGGAGCTCGTGGAGGAGGGTCTGAAGAAGGGTGTCTTCTTCCGCAAGGAGGACAACTCGGTATGGATCGACCTGGAGGCCGACGGCCTCGACCAGAAGTTGTTGCTGCGTGGTGATGGCACCTCGGTCTATATGACTCAGGATCTGGGTACGGCCTACCGCCGTTTCGAGGATAACAAGCTCGACGATATGATCTATGTGGTGGGCAACGAGCAGAACTACCACTTCCAAGTGCTGAAGCTCGTGCTGAAGAAGTTGGGCTATGCCGACTGGAGCGACCACATCACCCATCTCTCCTATGGTATGGTGGAGCTGCCCGAGGGCAAGATGAAGTCGCGTGAGGGTACGGTGGTGGATGCCGACGACTTGATCGAGAAGATGGTGCAGACCGCCCGCGAGATGTCGGACGAACTGGGCAAGCTCGACGGTTGCTCGGAGGAGGAGGCCTCGGCCGTCTCGACGATGGTGGGTCTGGGTGCCCTGAAGTACTTCATCCTCAAGGTGGACCCCAAAAAGACAATGCTCTTCGATCCCAAGGAGTCGATCGACTTCAACGGCAACACGGGCCCCTTCATCCAGTACACCCACGCCCGCATCCGCTCGGTGCTGCGTAAGGCCGAGGAGGCCGGTATCAACTACCGCCCCGCGGTGAAGTGCGCTCTGCTGGCCGAGGAGGTGGAGCTGATCAAGACCCTGACGGAGTATCCCGCCGTGGTGGCTGCCGCCGGCGAGGACTTCGCCCCCTCGTTCATTGCGGCCTACGCCTACGATCTCTCGAAGCAGTTCAACGGTTACTACCACGACCACTCGATCCTCAAGGAGGAGCAGAGCGAGGTACGCGCAATGCGTCTGCAAATCGCCTGCGAGGTGGCTCGTACCCTGAAGAGCGCAATGCGTCTGCTGGGTATCGATGTGCCCGAAAGAATGTAAGAAGGGGTAAAAAAAATGCAGGATTCAAAAAAGGGCGGTTCAAAGACCGCCCTTTTTATTGGGAAACCCTCCTTAATGCTCCGTATCAGATCTTCCCGCACTCCTTAAGCCAGGCAATCTGATCCCGTAACGTTACCTCAATCGGTCGAGTCTTGTAGCCGAGTTCCTGTTCTGCCTTGCTGCAATCAAATTGATTGTTTCGCTTGAGGTTGTAGACCGAAAAAGTGGTCATCATCGGTATCTCTCCCGTTTTGGCAGCCTGCTTCTCCATTCGTTTAGCAATCATCTCTGCGATAAATATCGGCAGGAAGAACCTGACGGGCCTACAGCCGGACTCCCTGACAAGAATCTCATTCAGTCGTTTGAATCGAATCACCTCATTACCAAGAATATAACCCTCTCCGATTCGACCCTTGTCTGATTGGCAAATCAGGAGAAAAGAGCTCCTCTCCGTCCACAATTCCAAACACCCCCAAAAAAAGGAGACGGTCTTTGAACCGTCCCCAATCTTATCGCTCGGATTTTGGATTAAAATTCCTCCTCCTCGGGCAACTCAAACTTCGTCATTCCCGCCTCAACGAGGATGTTATACCACTGGAAGAGCTTCTTCATATCCGAAACGTGTACGCGCTCACGGTCGTAGGTAGGGAGTACCTCGGCCATATAGGCCTTGATTTTCTCGGGGGACTCCTTGTGGCTGATGGCAGTCTTTCCCTCGGTGTAGTTGTAGATGTTGGTCAGCACGTCAGCCAGGGCGATATCCTCATCCTCGGTAAACATAGAGATCTCGGTCAGGGCACTCATCTTCGAGGCCATTGCAGCATTGAGACGTTTGCCGTCGGCGAGCGACTCGACGATCACACCACGCTGCGAGCGGGCTACATATTTATAGAGGCCGGGCATACCCGAGATGGCCAAAATATCTTTCAGTTCCATACGTTTTGCTTGATATAGGGTTAAAAATGGTTAATTCTCCTTGCGGATATTGACATCCAGGTGGGGATAGGGGAAGTGGAGTCCCTTCTGGGGTAGGATCTTGTAGATGCGCTCGTTCATATCGAACAAAACGCCCCAATAGTTGGCATTCTCCACCCACATACGCAGCGAGAGGTTTACTCTGCTCTCGGCAAGCGAGGCAAGTACCACAACGGTCTCGGGATCCTTCAAGATGCGCTCATCGGCAGCAGCCAGAGCCAGAAGTTCCTTGCGAGCCAGCTCCACATCATCGCCATAGCTGATCGAGACGTTGATATCGACACGACGCAGGGCCGAGTGGGAGTAGTTGTCGATGATCGTATTCGAGATGGCACTGTTGGGGATGTAGATGGTCTGACGATCGACCGTCAGGATCTTGGTATTGAAGAGCATAATCTCCTCTACGGTACCCCCCTGGCCCTGGGCCTCGATGTAGTCACCCACGCGGTAGGGACGCAACAAGAGGAGCATCACACCTCCGGCAAAGTTCTGCATCGTGCCGCTCAACGCCATACCGATGGCGAGGGTGGCAGCCGAGAAGATGGCGATGATAGAGGTTACGTTGATACCGAGGGTCTGCACCACGGCCAGAGCCAGCAGCAGGTAAAAGACCACCGAGATCATATTCTTGAGGAACTTACGCAGCGAGGTATCGACCTGTTTGCGCTCGAAAACACCCTCCACCAGACGCAGCACCCAGCGCACCAGGGCACGTCCGATAAAATAGATTACCAGAGCCACCACGATCTTCAAGAGCACCCACATTGCCTCCGATGCGAGGTTGTTGAGCAGCTCGTTCCAGTCGAGGGTGCGGACACTCTCAATCTTCTCGGCCCACTGGGCCTTCTGCAGGCTGTCGGGGAGCACAAGCGGCTCGGTCGGCTCGGTTTGAGCCATCAAAAAGTGAAAATTCTTCATCGTTCTTATTAATATTTCATTAAAACATCTTCAAAGGGAGGACAAAAATAACCATTTTTTCGATTAATTTGTGTAACTTTGTAGAAAAATAACCCAAAAAGCCAACGAAACCGATGAAAGATCAGGTAGAAATCATCCAAATCAATATCGCCGGAACC
The DNA here is from genome assembly GCA_045602705.1 of Alistipes sp. GTDB lineage: Bacteria > Bacteroidota > Bacteroidia > Bacteroidales > Rikenellaceae > Alistipes. Next base: position 41,984 of record JAZSCB010000003.1, on the reverse strand, counting down.
GACCAACCCGGTATGACCGCCTCGCTGACCGAGATTTTGGCCCGCTATGATGCCTTTATTCTCGACATCGGCCAGGCCAATATTCACCAGTCGCTTACGTTGGGTATTCTGATCAAGACCACCTCCGACAAGTCGGGCCAAATTATGAAGGATCTCCTCTTCAAGGCCTCGGAGATGAATGTGAACATCCGCTTTACCCCCATTCCCGCCAACGAGTACACCGAGTGGGTGGGCCGTCAGGGAAAAAACCGCTATATCCTCACCCTGCTGGGTCGCAAACTGACGGCCGAGCATATCGCCGAGGCTACCCGAGCCATCACCGAGCAGGGGCTCAACATCGACGCCATCAAGCGTCTGACGGGTCGTATACCTCTCCAGGAGGATGAACGCGCCCCGAAGGCCTGTATTGAGTTCTCGCTGCGAGGTACCCCGCAGTCGAAGCAGGAGTTGCAGGCCCGCTTTATGGCCCTCTCGGATCTGGGGGCCGATGTCTCCTTCCAGCGAGATGACATCTACCGCCGCAGCCGTCGTCTGATCTGCTTCGATATGGACTCCACGCTCATCGAGACCGAGGTAATTGACGAGCTGGCCGACCGAGCCGGTGTAGGTCCCGAGGTGAGAGCCATCACCGAGTCGGCAATGCGGGGCGAGATCGACTTCATCGAGAGCTTCACCCGCCGCTGCGAGTTGCTGAAGGGACTCGATGTCTCGGTAATGGAGGATATCGCCCGCAACCTCCCCATCACCGAGGGGCTGGAGCGTCTGATGACCGTGCTGAAGCGCGTAGGCTACAAGACAGCCATTCTCTCGGGAGGTTTCACCTACTTCGGTAACTACCTGCGCCAGCGTTACGGTTTCGATTTTGTCTATGCCAACGAGCTGGAGGTCGAGAATGGCAAGCTGACGGGTCGCTATGTGGGTGAGGTGGTCGATGGCCGCCGCAAAGCCGAGCTGCTGCGTCTGCTCTGTCAATTTGAGGGGATCAACACCGCCCAGGCCATCGCCGTGGGTGACGGAGCCAACGATCTGCCGATGTTGAGCCAGGCGGGTCTCGGCATTGCTTTCCACGCCAAGCCCAAGGTGAAGGCGACGGCCGAGCAGTCGCTCTCGACCATCGGTCTGGATGGTATTCTCTATTTCCTGGGATTGAAAGACTCGTGGATCGAGTAGGAAGATATCTCTTGCAGGGCTCTCTCGCCCTGCTTTTTTTCGCGGGGTGTAGCCAAGGCTACCACCCCGAGCCGTCGTCCACCCCCACTCCGCCAACCAGCAACCTGCGACTGAGCGACCTCACCGACTACTACCAGGACGGGGTACTATTGATCGAGGAGCCGCTGGTGGTAGCGGGGCGTGTCACGACCAGCGATGAGGCGGGCAACTTCTACCGCACACTGCTGATCGAGGATTCGGGAGCAGCATTGGAGGTTCGCGTGGGAAGCTACCACCTCCACAACCGCTACCCGATCGGCTGCCAACTGACGATCAATCTCAAGGGATTGGCCCTCGAACGCTCGTTGGGAGTGCTGCAAGCCGGTCTGCTTGCCGAGGCCTATGACTATCCCGAGGTGGGCTATCTCGGGGCGCAGGCCCTGATCGACCAACACCTCTTTCGCGGAGAGAAGGGCGACACCCCGACCCCGGCCCATTACCACATCGGGGAGCTTCGGGAGGAGTATTGCGGCACGCTGATCGCCATTGAGGGGTTGCGCTATACCCCGCTGGAGGAAGAGGAGCCCCTTTGGGCGGGCTATCGTCGTTTCACCGACTCCAAAGGTCGGGCCATCCATAGTCACACCGGCACCTACGCCCGCTTTGCCGCCGACCCCATTCCCCGGAAGGAGGTCACCCTCTGCGGCATCCTGCAATATGTTTCGCAGGGCGAACACAAGGGCTTTGTCATCAAACCCCGCAGCGAGGCCGATTGGATCGAACACCCATAAAAAAGAGGCGACTTTTTCAGTCGTCTCCTTTTTAGTGGTTGTTTTCGGCCATCACCCGCTTTAACTGATCACAGATGGCCCGCATTCCCTTCACCGAGGGGTGCCCCCATTGCTTGTCGATGTTGCGGAGTGGCAGGTTGATGATGCCATAGTGGGCCGCAGCCTCAGCCCATACCAACAGTTGTTGCTGGCAGGTTGTACATACCCCTCGAAGGTGGAGTAGGAGTCGCCCAAGATCGAAAGTCGCTCCTCCTGCTGGGGAATCTGCTGGGGTTTGGTCGAGACCGTGGAGGCACACCCCCACCCCACGAACAATACCGCCAGGAGGATCAGAGAACGTCTCATCGTGCTCTATTTTGAGGTTTTGAACCAATCTACATCCATCCAGCCGCCATCATTCTTCTTGATCTCGGAGGTGGCATAGTAGCCCAGCTTGGCACCGATCCACTTCCCCTCCTTGGCGACAAACTCCACACCCAGCGGGTGGAACTTCTTGCCATTAAGGCTGTACGAGAAGCGGCAAACCATTTTGGGAGTACCATCCTCGTTCTGCTGTTTCTCGATGCGGCAGCGCAACCACGCCTCACAGGTCGTAAGCTCCACCTCACCGGCCAGCAACTCTCCGCCCCGAAGGCGGTCTGCACCGTAGCAGGTCATCTGTCGCAGCCACACCTTCCCGTCGCGGAACTCAAAGCCGATCGTTGCATAATCCATACCCATCATCACCAACCCGGCACGATCGCCCTCGTAGGAGGGGTTGAAGCGCACCTTGGTCGTGGCGGTATAGGTCGGAGCATCCACCTTCTGAAGCAGCAGGTTGTCGGCCTCCCAAAGGTTGTGATCACCCGCCAGCGGCTGGCAGTAGAGGCGCAACTCGCCATCGGTGGGGTTGGTAAAGGCCCAGGCCCATCCCGGATTGGCGTGCCATTGCCACTGCAGACCCAACTCGCGCGACGAGAAGTCGTCGTCGTTGGCAGGGGTCATCACGCGGCTCTCGCCCGCAGGCTTGCGGAAGGTATGAACCGGCTCACCAATGCCGTCACCATTCTGATCAACACCCATCGTACACCAATCATCGGCCAGCCACTCCATTGGCTGCAGATGTACCACGCGCCCATAGGCGTACATATCGACAAAGTGGATAAACCAGGCATCGCCGGCCGTATCCTCAACCCAACCGCCCTGGTGGGGTCCCGGAATATCGGTATTGCCCTGATGAAGTACCTTGCGGCACTCATAGGGGCCATAGGGCGAGCGCGAACGCAACACCACCTGCCAGCCGGGCTTCACGCCACCCGCCGGCGCAAAGATATAGTACCAGCCGTTGCGCTTGTAGAACTTGGGACCCTCGATGGTGGGGTGCTCCTTGTGTCCGTCAAAGACCATCACCTCGCGGCCGATCAGACGTTCGCCATCGGGCGACATCTCAACCACCGAGAGGATGCTCTTGAAACCGGCACGCGAGCCGGCCCAGCCGTGTACCAGGTAGGCGCGGCCATCCTCATCCCAGAGAGGGCAGGTATCAATCATACCCTTGCCCGCCTTCACCAGATGGGGTTTTGTCCACTCACCCATCGGATCCTGCGTCTTGGTCATATAGATGCCATAATCGGGATCTCCCCAATAGATATAAAACCAGCCGTTGTGGTGACGAATCGAGGGGGCCCAGACACCATCGCCGTGGGCCGTTCGATCGAAGTGGTCACGCGGCTCCTGGTGGAGGAATACGTGGTTTACGATCTCCCAATTCACCAGGTCGGTGGAGCGCAGGATCGGCAGTCCCGGAGCACAGTTGAACGACGAGGCGGTCATCCAATAGGTGTCGCCCACCCGCACCAGATCAGGATCGGAGTAGTCGGCATAGAGGACCGGATTCTTATAGGTACCATTGCCCAGATCGGAGGTCCAAACCGCCTGGGAACGTCCCTCAAAGGTTCCGCCCAAAAGGGCTGCTGCCCAAAAGAGGAAAAATCGAAGCTGTCTCATAAGTTAAAACGATTGTTGAAAAAAGTCGCCCGACCAGTCGTCGTAGAAGGCCTCCGAGCCGGTCTTAAGGGCAAAAATCTTTTCGGGAGTATAGTCGGCCAACTGCTCCTCGGTAAGTTCGTGCGACCAATTCACACGTCCCGAGCGGTCGGCACCCTTACCGGTACACCCCCACTCGGCATAGAAGCTCATTCCGCGGGCCGCCGTGTTGTGCCAATCACCCCAGCCCGCCGGCACGATGGCCTCGGGAAGTTCACAACGAATCCACACCGTGCGGGCCGTGGTCTTCCAGGGACGCCCCAGATAGAGGCTCTTCACTCCGGGTGCCGTAGTGACGGCGCAGTCACGGAAGACATAGCCATACCGGTTGCGCTCGGTCGTGGAGGCCGCCGTGAGGTAACTCTCGGACTTGGCGTGGAGCGTGCAGCGATCGAAGAGGACTATCGAGGGGCCGAAGATGAAGTCGGTGGTACCCTCGATATAGCTGTCGGTTACGCGCACACGCGAGACGTGTCCCTTCGTGAAGAAGGTATCCTGGTTACCCACCAGACGGCAGGAGTGGATGTGGATCTGATCGCCGCGCGTCTCCAGAGCCACCGCCTGACCCGCCCCCAACGGAGCGTCGTTGTCGATGGTCAGATTCTCCAGATAGACCTCATCGGCCTGAATCGAGAGGGTCCAGGTGTCATAGGTGGTCATCACGTGTCCGTCGGCCTCCACCACGCGCCCCGTGTGGTCATCCCACACCAGACGCACCTCCTCAGGAGCTCCGCCTGCTCCGACGATGCGTACCTTATTTTTATAGACATCAAGGGTAAGCTTCTCTCGGTAGGTACCCGGACGAATCTCTACCGTGCGCCACACCTCTGACTTGGATGGAAGGGCATCGAAGCAGGCCTGCACCGAGGTAAAATCACCTCCACCGTGGCAATCAACCACATAATGATCCTTGGGTTGGGGATTGCACCCTACCCCCAACAGAAGGGGTAACAGGAAGAGAAAAATCCGTTTCATTCGAGTCGATTTCTAAAGCGTTACACCCGTCTTAAAGATGGAGATCTCCTTGAAGCCCACCTCTTCGTGCTTGAGTTTCTGACCATTGACCGTGGCCAGCACCTTCTCGATGAATCGCTCGAGCACCACCTCGGGCTCCTCATCCTCGACCATTGTGCCGGCATTGAAGTCGATCCATCCCGACTTAAAGCGGGCCAGCTGCGAGTTGGTCGAGATCTTCATCGTGGGAACAAAGGCCCCGAAGGGGGTACCGCGCCCCGTGGTGAAGAGAACAATCTGGCAGCCCGACATCGCCAAGGCCGAAGCAGCCACCAGGTCGTTGCCCGGAGCCTGCAACAAGTTCAATCCCTGGCGTTTCAGCGGCTGGGCATAGTTCAAGACATCGACCACAGGCTGGGCTCCGCCCTTCTGTACGCAACCCAACGACTTCTCCTCGAGGGTCGTGATGCCACCCTTCTTGTTACCGGGCGAGGGATTCTCATAGATCGGCTGGTCATACTTACGGAAGTAACCCTTGAAGTCGTTGATAAGCGACACCGTCGAGTCGAAGATTTGGCGATTCTCGGCACGATCCATCAGGATGGTCTCGGCACCGAACATTTCGGGCACCTCCGTCAGGATGGTGGTACCCCCCTGGGCAATGAGCCAGTCGGAGAAGAGACCCACCAGCGGGTTGGCCGTAATACCCGAGAAGCCATCCGAGCCGCCACACTTGAGGCCCACGTTCAGATAGCTCAGCGGGAGGGGCTGACGCTTGTCCCGACGGGTGAGTTCCACCAGTTCACGGCAGATCTCAAAGCCGGTCTCAATCTCATCCTCCACCTCCTGGGCAATGAGGAACTTCACGCGCTCCTCGTCCCACTCGCCAATCACCTCCTTGAAGGAGGCTATCTGATTATTCTCGCAGCCCAGACCCAGCACCAATACGCCACCGGCGTTGGGGTGCTTCACCAGAGCCGCCAGAGCCTTCTGGGTATTCTGGTGGTCGTCACCCAGCTGCGAACAGCCGTAGTTGTGGGCATAGACCCGCACATCATCCAGGTGCGAGCAGTCGCACTCACGCTTCACGCGCTCGGCGATGGCCTGTGCCTGACCATTCACACATCCCACCGAGGGAACGATCCACAACTCGTTGCGGATACCCATTCGACCATTTTTGCGGAGATAACCCTCCACCTTTACCTCGCGCTTCGGGTAATTCACCTCGTATGTTTTGTGGTCGTAGGTATACTCCAGGTTATCGTGCAGATTGGTCTTCAGGTTATGGGAGTGGATCCAACAGCCGGCACCGATGGGTTCGGTGGCGTGGCCGATCGGATAGCCATACTTGATGACATTTTCACCGGCAGCAATATCCTTCAAAGCGATCTTGTGGCCACGGGCGATATCCTCCTTCAGGAGCACCTCCGTACCCTCCACCTCGATCACCTCGCCGGCCTTCAGATCCTCACTCAAGGCGATGCAGACATTGTCGGCGGCGTTGATCTTCAGAAATCGTTTCATATTTCGCTCTATTTACAGCACGCGGGCGGAGCGGCCGCTGCCACCCCACCCGTTGTGCGAACATTACTTCAAATTAAGCCAAGAACTTATCCAAGGCAGCCTTCATACCCAGCTCCTCGATATCCTTCACATAGGCGGCAACGCCCTCCACGAAGCCCTCCACCTCGGAGAAGTCCACCGTGAAGATGTTGCTCTTGACGATCTTCTCAACCGTTGCTGCACGATTCGACGAATCCCAGTTCTTCTGGATGAACTCCACGAACTCGGCCGTATCGTCAGGCTGGAAGCCCGTCTTGCCGCTGTAAAGGGTCAAAAGGGCAGCAAAGGTGAAGAGTTCGTGCCGGGCCAGCTTGCCCCCCTTGAACCAGTTGTCCTTGACGGTGGGATAGTTGCGGGCCTCCCACTTCGAGAGCGAGTTGAGCGAGATGGTCTTCAACAGATGCTTGATGTAGGGGTTGTAGAAACGCTCCAGGATGCCGGCTGCAAACTCCTTCAGTTCGGCCTGATCCTCCTCAATCATCGGAATCACCTCCTCGGCCACCATATCGTTCACAAACTTCTCGATGGCGGGAGTATTGAAGGCGTCCATCACCGTCTCGCAACCCATCTGCAGACCAATGGGCACCATACCGGTATGCGAGCCATTCAGAATACGCACCTTCTTGTCGCGGAACTGCTTGATCGAAGGCATAAAGATCACGTGCAGGCCCGCCTTATCCAGCGGAAGCTCCTTCATCACCTCCTTATATCCCGGGCCTCCGATGGCCCACAGGTGGTACAGTTCGGCCTTTACCACCAGGTTATCCTCAAAGCCCAACTCGGCCTGAATCTCGTTGATATTCTCGCGGGGGAAGCCCGGCACGATGCGGTCCACCAGCGTATCGCAGAAGTGGCAGGAGTTCTCCACCCAGTCGATGAAATCCTGACCCAGATTGTGGTACTGGGCGTGCTTGATGACATACTCGTGCAGCGTCGAGCCGTTGTTCTCGATCAACTCGCAGCAGATGATGCAGAGGCCCTTCTCGGGATCGCCACCAAAGTGTTTGAAACGCTTGTACAAAAGAGCCGTCATCTTGGCAGGATAGGACTTCGGGGGGCAGGCCGTCAGGTCATCACCCTCCTCATAGCGAATACCCGCCTCGGTGGTGTTCGAGATGGTGATCTTCAACTCGGGCGAGAGGAAGTAACGCTCATACTTCTCATACTCCACGTAGGGATTGAACGAATCCATCACGCTCTTTACCAGGCGGACATCCTTCTTGGGCTGCTTCTGCTCGATACCCTCCAGATAGACGTGGTAGAGGTTGTCCTGCTTGTTCAACAGGTCAATCATACCCAGCACCTTGTGCTCGGGATCCAGGATGGGCTGGCAGATGGCTACACCCGAGTTCATCACCCCCTGCTCGTTGGCAATGTCGATCTGCCAATCCACGAAGGCACGCAGGAAGTTACCCTCACCAAACTGAAGAATCTTTACGGGACGCTCGACCTTCTCAACGGTCGTCTTATTGAGTTGTTTCAACATTGTTTTTCCTTTTTTGTTATGGTACTTTATTCAATAACGATGGGCTTGTGCTTCGGCACGAGCGACTTCATAATCGACCAAGCGATCAGATAGGCCACGGCGCAGATGCAGAAGATGATCATATAACCGGCGGGCTTCCCCGTAAAGCCGGCAAAGGCAAAGGCCTCACCCTGGGCTGCCGAGTAGTCGAAGAGCATACCGGCACCCTTGTTGATCAGGAACGAGCCGCAACCTCCGGCCATTGCACCGATACCCGTGATGGTAGCAATGGTCGACTTGGGGAACATATCACCAATGGTCGAGAAGAGGTTGGCCGACCAAGCCTGGTGACCCGCACCGGCAATACCGATGATCAGAGCCGGGAACCATACCGAAATTCCCTGCAGCGGCTGTGCGAAGAGGGCAAACAGCGGGAAGAAGGCGAAGATCAGCATCGCCAGCATACGACCCGAATAGGGCTCCATACCCCTCTTCTCGACAAAGAGTTTCGGGAGGTAGCCACCACCGATCGAAATCACGGTAACGATCAGATAGAGGACAAAGACAAGCATCTTACCCGTCGTGGTATCCATACCGTAACCACACTCCGAGAAGTAGGCGGGAGCCCAGAAGAGGTAGAACCACCAAACACCGTCGGTGAAGAACTTGCCGGCGATGAAGGACCAGGTCTGCTTGTAGCGGAAGCACTGCAGGAAGGGAATCGTCTTCTGCTCCTCCACCTGTACGGGCTTCTCCTCGGTCTTGTCATCCTGAAGAATATAGGCCAACTCGGCCTCATTGACAAACTTCGACTTCTCGGGCTTCTCATACATAAATACCCAGAAGAACATCCAGACGAAGCCCAGGGCACCGATGATGATGAAGGCCATCTCCCAGCCCCAGGCCTGTGCCAATACGGGCACCGTCAGCGGAGCTGCCAACGCACCAACCGAGGCACCGGCATTGAAGAGCGAAGTCGCCAGGGCGCGATCCTTCTTGGGGAAGTACTCGGCCGTTACCTTGATGGCAGCAGGGAAGTTACCCGCTTCACCGAGAGCCAGGATGGCACGGCAGGAGAGGAACAACCAGACACTGACCGAAGCGACCGCCAGCGCAGCCGTCGAGCCCGTCTCCAGGGCCTTCAGGGCAGCAACCGACTCATAGCCCTCGATCTGCATCGTCACCCAGCCGCAACCGGCGTGCATACAGGCACCCAGCGACCAGACGCCAATGGCCCAGAGGAAGCCCTTCTTGGTACCCATCCAATCGACAAACTTGCCAGCAAACAGACAAGCAATGGCGTAGAAGATGGAGAAGAAGCCCGTGATGGTACCGTAATCGGAGTCAGTCCAATGGAACTCAGGGGCGATAAAATCTTTCCAGGTGAGCGAGAGCACCTGACGGTCCATATAATTGACCGTGGTGGCAACGAAGAGGAGCAGGCACATCCACCAGCGCCAATTCGTCATCGGAGAGTTGTTTTTCGTCATAGCTTTTTTATTTTATTTTTTCGATTTCTTCACTATTTGCGGCAGGCAGCGATGATCTCCAGGCACTCGCGACACTTCTCGGTCACATAGGCCCAATCCTCGGTCTCCACGCGCTCCTTGGGGAAGAGCTTCGAGCCCATACCCACGCAGTAAACACCCGCCTTAAACCACTTCTCGAGGTTCTCCTTCTCGGGCGATACGCCTCCCGTCACCATAATCTTCGACCAGGGACAGGGAGCCATCAGGCCCTTCACCATATTGGGGCCGTAGACATCTCCCGGGAAGAGCTTCGTCAGGTCACAACCCAACTCCTGAGCCTTGCCGATCTCCGAGACCGTACCACAGCCCGGACAGTAGGGAACCAAACGACGGTTGCAGACGGGAGCTATCTCGGGATTGAAGAGGGGACCCACCACGAAGCAGGCTCCCAGCTGCAGATAGAGGGCTGCCGTGGGGGCATCGACCACCGAGCCGATACCGAGAGCCAACTCGGGACACTCCTTGGCGGCCCACTTCACCAGCTGGCCGAAAATCTCGTGGGCAAAGTCGCCACGATTGGTGAACTCGAAGGCGCGCACGCCTCCCTCATAGCAGGCCTTGACCACCTGCTTGGCCACCTCCACATCCTTGTGGTAAAAGACCGGCACCATTCCGGTCTCGCCAATCTTCTTCAAGACGGCTACTTTATCAAATCTTGCCATAAAGCCAAGTCTTATTCAAAATTTTCAACTTTTTGATATCCAGTTTGCGGTTTTGTTGCCACGATCGACCCGAAACTATCGCTGAACACGACCCGAAGCATTACCACCGGCCAGGGACTCCACCTCCTCGGCCGACACCAGGTTGAAGTCGCCGTTGATGGTGTGCTTGAGGGCCGAAGCTGCCACGGCAAACTCGAGGGCCTCGCCCTGGTTCGACTTGGTCAGCAGACCGTGGATGATACCACCCGAGAAGCTGTCGCCACCACCCACACGGTCGATGATGGGATTGATGTCGTAACGCTTCGAGGTGTAAAACTCCTTGCCGTTGTAGATCATCGCCTTCCAGCCATTGTGGGTGGCCGAGAAGCTCTCGCGCAGGGTCGAGATCACATACTTGAAGTCGAAGGTCTTGGCCATCTGCTCGAAGATGCCCTTGTAGCCCTCGGCATCGGTATTACCCCCCTCCACGTCGGCATCAGGTTTGAAACCGAGACACAACTCGGCATCCTCCTCATTGCCGATGCAGACATCGACATACTGCATCAGGGGGCGCATAATCGACTGGGCCTTCTCCTTGGTCCAGAGCTTCTTACGGAAGTTCAGATCGACCGAAACCGTCACGCCGTGACGCTTGGCAGCCTCACAGGCCAGGCGGGTGAGCTCGGCAGCCTTGTCCGAGATGGCGGGCGTGATACCCGACCAGTGGAACCAGTCGGCACCCTCCATAATGGCATCGAAGTCGAAATCCTGCGGATCGGCCTCGGCGATTGCCGAGTGAGCACGGTCGTAGATCACCTTCGAGGGGCGCATCGAGGCACCGGTCTCGAGGTAATAGATACCCACACGGTCTCCACCACGGGCGATGTAGTCGGTCTTCACGCCATACTTACGCAGGGCATTGACAGCCGACTGACCGATCTCGTGGGTGGGGAGTTTGGTCACGAAGTAGGCCTCGTGGCCGTAATTGGCGCAGCTGACGGCCACGTTGGCCTCACCACCGCCATAAACGACATCAAACGAGTCCGACTGAACAAAACGAGTATTTCCGGGGGTCGAAAGGCGGAGCATAATCTCGCCCAAAGTTACGATCTTCATATTTTTCTCTTTTTCGTATTAGAACTTGAAGTAGTTTTTGGCGTTGTTGTAGCAAATACCCTCAACGATCTCCTTGCCGATGAATTCGATCTCCGAGGCGGGCAAGAGGCCCTGCTCGATATCGTTACCCAGCAGGTTGCAGAGAGTACGACGGAAATACTCGTGACGAGGATAGGAGAGGAAGGAACGCGAGTCGGTAAGCATACCCACAAAGCGGCTCAAAAGACCCAGCGTCGAGAGGGCATTCATCTGCTTCTCCATACCATCCTTCTGATCGAGGAACCACCAGCCCGAGCCGAACTGAATCTTACCGGCACCGTAGCGACCATCCTGGAAGTTACCCAGCATCGTAGCCACCAGTTCGTTGTCGCGGGGATTGAGGTTGTAGATGATGGTCTTGGTGAGTTTGTCCTGCCCATCGAGCATATCGAAGAACTTGGACATCTTCTTGGCCACCGTAAAGTCACCGATCGAGTCGAAGCCCGTGTCGGGGCCCAGCTGACGGAACATACGGCTGTTGTTGTCACGAATGGCTCCGTAGTGGAACTGCTGGGTCCAACCCGTCTCCCAATCCATCACGGCAAACTCGACCATCATCGCAGTCTTGTACTTGAGAATCTCCTCACGGGTGAGCTCCTGACCTCCATAAACCTTCAGGAAGATCTGATCGATCTCCTTCTGGGTGTACTCCTCGGCATAGAACTCCTCGATACCGTGGTCCGAGAGGCGGCAGCCCACCTCCTCGAAGAACTTATGGCGTACACGCAAAGCGGCGATCACATCCTCAAACTTCTTGATCTCGACACCCGAAACCTCGGCCAGACGATCGATGTAGGCCTTGAAGTTGGCCGGCACTTCCACGGCCATCGCCTTGTCGGGACGCCAGGTGGGGAGCATACGGACACCGAAGTTATCCTCCCGCACTTTGATGTGGTGCTCGAGGGAATCCACGGGGTCATCGGTCGTGCAGACCACCTCCACATTGTAGTGCTGCATCAGGCCGCGGGCGTGGAACTCGGGCTTTTGCAGGAGCTCGGTACAGTGGTCATAGATCTCACGGGCTGTGGTGGGATTCAGGAGTTTCTCTACGCCAAAAGCGGTCTTGAGCTCCAGATGAGTCCAGTGGTAGAGGGGATTTCGCATCGTATAGGGAACCGTCTCGGCCCACTTCTCGAACTTCTCCCAATCGGTGGTATCCTTACCGGTGCAGTAACGCTCGTCCACACCGTTGGTACGCATTGCACGCCACTTGTAGTGGTCACCCTCCAGCCAAATCTTCGAGAGGTTGTCGAAGCGATGGTTCGAAGCCACATACTCGGGAATCAGGTGGCAATGGTAGTCGATGATGGGCATCTTGGCAGCGTGGTCGTGATAGAGACGCTCGGCCGCCTTGCTTTGCAAGAGGAAATTTTCGTCGTTAAACTGTTTCATCGTTTCCGTATTTTTTGAGTTATTGTTTTGTTCCTTTTTTTGAGTAGGTAAAATTACAAAAAAATTCGGGGGTGACAATACGAAAATTTGCCCGAAAAGGGGGAATAATTGCCCGAATAAAAAGTTTTGACTCCAAAAGGGGCGGCGTTTCACGCAGTTTTATTACATTTGCAGAGGGAAAACCCAAACCGAAACCTTAAATTGAAAAATAATATGAAACGACTTCTTTACGCGATGGCTGCCCTGCTGCTGACAGCCTGCTCCGCCCCGCAGCGCGAGGTGGAGGTGACGAACCCTTCGGAGATTGATCGCTCGCAGGAGAGCGTCGAGATCAGCTGGGAGGAGATCGGCCTGCGCGGCCTCACGCCCGAAAATGTGGTGGTGGAGCTGGCCGGCGAAGAGATCCCCTCGCAGGTGCTCTTCAATGGCGGAGAGACCCCCTGCGGCCTCCTCTTCCAGTGCGAAGTAAAGGGTGGTGAGAGCAAGACCTATATTATTAAGAAGGGGGAGCGTGCCGCCTATGCCCGGAAGTGCTTCGGCCGTCAGGTCCCCGAGCGTCTGGATGACTATGCCTGGGAGAATGACAAGGGAGCCTACCGCGCTTATGGACCCGCCCTGGAGACGGCTCCGGGCGAGATGCTCGCCACGCCGGGCTTCGACGTATGGGTGAAGTCGGTGGACACGCTCGTGGTGGATGCCCGCTACAAGCGTGGCAACTACCACCACAACTATGGCGATGGAATGGACTGCTACAAGGTGGGACGCACGCTGGGTGGTGGAGCCTCGGCCCCCTATCTGAACGATACGCTCTACCTGAGCCGCAACTACACCTCCTACGAGACCCTTGAGCAGGGCCCCATCCGCACGGCCGTAAAGCTCACCTATACCCCCTTCCGCGCCGGTGAGAAGGAGGTCTCGCTCACCAAGATCATCACCCTCGATGCCGGTTCGCACTTTAACCGCATCGAGAACATCTATGCCGGTGAATTTGAGTTGCTGCCCGTGGCTGCCGGTTTCGTGCGCCACGAGGTGAAGGCCGTAGCGATGGAGAACGACTGGCTCGGCTTTGTGGAGGCTGCCTCCGATTCGAAAGACCCCGAGCAGGATGGAGATCTCTACTTCGGTGTGATTCTGCCCGGTGCCCAGTTCTACAGCGAGGCTGCCGGCCACGCCGTGGCGGTGGTCGACGTGGAGCCCGAGGTGCCGATGATCTATCTGGCCGGTTCGGGCTGGAGCCAGGGCGGTATCGACGATATGGTGGAGTGGATCGGTCTGCTGGAGGAGGGTCGCGCCTCGGTAACCGACCCCCTGCAGGTAACCATTCTGTAACCCCGACAAGCCCGTTTATGCGTCGCATCGGAGTCATATCGGACACCCACGGCTGCTTTGACGAGCCGTTGAAGGAGTTCCTGTGGGATGTGGACGAGATCTGGCACGCCGGCGACATCGGGTCGCTGGAGTTGGCCGATGAGATTGCCGCCTTCAAACCCCTTCGGGCCGTTTTTGGCAACATCGACGGTGGTACGATGCGACGTGTCTATGAGGGTTGGGAGTGGTTCAAATGCGAAGAGGTGGGGGTATTGATGACCCACATCGGCGGCTATCCCCGCCACTATGCTCCCCACGTGGTGGAGCGCATTGTGGGGTGCCGTCCCAAGCTCTTCATCGCGGGCCACAGCCACATCCTGAAGATCATCTATGACCCGATCTACGAACTTCTGCACATCAACCCGGGAGCTGCCGGACGAAGCGGCTTTCACAAACTCCGCACCGCCGTACGTTTCGTGATCGACGGTACTGAAATTCGAGATATGGAGATCGGTGAGTGGCCGAAATAGAGGACAACACAGAAAATGAAAAAGATGAAAACAGCAGTCAACGACTGCTGTTTTTTATTTTATCTTATTAATATCATTTTTAGATAATATAATGAAAGAAATATCCGTTATTCAGCCGAAAAAAAATTGAAACCGTAAGTGATGAAATCGAAGCGAGAGAGATCTATTTCAAAGACCCTGAAGGCGATTTTGGCCCGTACGACATTTCGGGCCATCAAGGAGGCACGAAGGGAGAATCTCAACGACCTGTTGGCCCTTGAAGTGATGAAGGAGGAGGGCGGGATGGCCCGACAGATCCTATCCAACCGAATGATTTGGTGGGAGTTGTCAATCTTTGAGCGAGAATTCGAAGAGCAACTCCGTCGTACCGAAAATCGAGAACAGAGAAGTATCGAAGAGCACTTTCAGGAGCTGATTGAAGTGTTGGAACAACGCTTCCCGAACGAGTCGCGCATCGGTACGGGCCACGTATTGGTATGGATTGCCGAGCAGGAGGAGAGCCTTACACAACGTCTGCTGGAGCGTTATCGCATCACATCGAAGGAGCTTGAGGAGGAGCTCAACCGCCTGATTCGGGGTGGTGAGGGGTTGCGCCCCTCCCCCACCCTTCCGGATCGCAGGCTCTTTGCTGCTCCGAGCGAGGGGGAGTCCGAAAAGAGGTTGTCCCTCCCCCTTCCAACCGAAAAGAGTCCCTCGTCTCAAAAGGGATCTTTCCCTAATGGGAGGGATCTGACCGAGGAGGCTCGCGAGGGGCGATTGGACCCCGTAATTGGGCGCGAGAAGGAGATCGAGCGGGTGATTCAGATCCTCTCGCGGCGACGCAAGAACAACCCCGTACTGGTGGGTGAAGCGGGGGTCGGCAAGAGTGCGATCGTGGAGGGGCTTGCCTTGCGGATGGCGGCAGGCGAGGTGCCGCCGCGTCTGCGAGAGTGTCGAATCATCAGCCTCGACACAGCCTCGCTGGTCGCCGGCACCAAATTTCGGGGTGAATTCGAGGAGCGGATGCAGCAGTTGGTAGAGCGTGTACGGGAGGCCGGGAATGTGATTCTCTTCATTGATGAGCTGCACACCATTACCGGCACGGGCTCCACGCAGGGAAGCCTCGACCTGGCCAATCTCCTCAAACCGGCTCTGGCACGGGGAGAATTGCGTCTGGTGGGGGCCACGACCCACGACGAGTACCGCCTGCACATCGAGCAGGATGCTGCACTGGAGCGTCGATTCTCACCCGTGAAGGTGGAGCCCGCCACCTCGGAAGAGACTCTGGCAATTCTGCAGCGCATCGCCCCCCACTATGAGGAGCATCACGCCGTACGCTACGAAGTGGAGGCGTTGCAGGGATGCGTGGAACTCACGGATCGCTATCTCCCCCACCGCCACCAACCCGACAAGGCGATCGACCTGCTCGATGAGGCGGGGGCTCTGATCCACGCTGCGGGCAAGGTAGTGGTTACGCGCCGGGTGATGGAGGAGCTCATTACCCGAATGACAGGGATTCCGAGCGAGCGGCTCCGCGGAGAGTCAAAACGACTGCTGGGGCTGCGAGAGCACCTTTCGGCACGGGTAATCGGGCAGGAGGAGGTCATCGAACGTCTCTCAAAGGCGATGATTCGCTCCCAGGCGGGTCTCCGAGACGAGGGGCGACCCCGCGCCATCTTTCTCTTTGTCGGCCCCACGGGAGTTGGCAAGAGTCTCCTGGCCAAGGAGTTGAGTGAGTGGCTCTTCGGCGACCGCCGAGGGCTGATCCGTTTCGATATGTCGGAGTACCGCGAGCCCCACTCCCTGGCCCGTCTGATCGGCTCTCCGCCGGGCTATGTGGGCTATGGAGAGGGGGGACAACTCACCGAGGCGGTGCGCCGCAGACCCTACGCCGTACTTCTCTTCGACGAGATCGAGAAGGCCCACTCCGAGGTACACAACGCACTGCTGCAACTCTTCGACGAAGGGCAACTCACCGACGGAACGGGCCGGCGGGTCGATTTTCGCCAGACGATCGTCGTTATGACCTCCAATGCCGCCACTTCGGAGCTCTCCGTGCGACGACGGGTGGGCTACACCTCCTCCACAAGGCGGCACGAAGAGAGCCGACAAGGCGAGAAACCGCTCCGACAAACCCTGGAGCGGCACTTTTCGCCCGAGTTCCTGAATCGGATCGATGATCTGCTCCTCTTTCGCTCGCTGGAGCCCCGGGAGATTGAGCGCATCATTCTGCGGGAATTGGAGTTGCTGAATCGGCGGGCCGAGGCCCTCGGGCTGCGAATCCGCATCACCCGACGAGCCCGCCTCCGCCTGGCCGAGCGGGGTTATGAGGCCCGCTATGGAGCTCGAGCCCTGAAGCGCACCCTGAAGGAGGAGATCGAGGAGCCCCTCTCGCTGCTCTTGGTGGAGGGAGGCGTCAAAACGGGATGCGAAGTGGTCATAGCGTCGAATCGCTCGGGCGGAGTGCGGTTGGAGGTGCGTTCGGGAGGTTGCAGGGGGTGATTCTCCCCTTCGGGGAGCGGGGTTTCCCAAATTTTTACTACCTTTGCGCACCAAAAAAGAGCATCAAAGCGTATGACCTACCGTTTTTCGACATACAAAGAGCAGTACCGAGCCACCCTGCAACTGGCTCTGCCCGTGGTGCTGACCCAGTTGGGGCAGATCCTGGTGCAGTTTGCCGACAATGTGATGGTGGGCCGTTATGGCGGGGAGGATGCCCTGCCGCTGGCCGCCGTCTCGTTTGGCAGCTCGGTATTCTTCCTCGTCTTCATCGCCGCCATCGGCATCAGTTTCGGCCTCACCCCCCTGATCGGAGAGCTCTTCCCTCAAGGGCGGATCAAACGCTCTGCCGAACTCTTCCAATCGGGTATCCGCCTCTATCTGCTGATCGGTTTTATCTCGATGGGGCTGCTGGCAGCTGCCATTCCGTTGCTCTACTATATGGGGCAACCTGTCGAAGTGGTCGATGCGGCCATCCCCTACTACCGTTACCTGATGTATGGTATGCCCTTCACGATGCTCTTCTTCAGCCTCAAGCAGTTCCTCGAAGGGGTGGGCAACACCAAGGTGCAGATGGTCACCACCTTGATTTGCAACCTGCTCAACATTCTCCTCAACTGGATCTTCATCTACGGCCGTTGCGGAGCCCCCGAGATGGGTGCCGAGGGTGCCGGTTTGGCTACCTTCCTTTCACGTGCCCTGCTGCCCGTGATGGTGTTGGGCTATATGCTTTACAAACCCTGCTACCGCATCTATTTCAACAACTTCCGTCTCTTCAGCTGGAATCGAAAGAATGTTGCTACGCTGTTGAAGATCGGCTTCCCGATCTCGGCCCAGGTCTTTTTGGAGTCGTCAGCCTTCGTCATTACGGGTATTATGATGGGGTGGTTCAGCACCGCCGCCATCTCGGCCAACCAGATCACCACCACGATGGCCAACGCCGCCTTCAACATCGTGATGGCTGTGGGTGCTGCCGTAACCATTCGCGTCTCCCACAACTACGGACGACGCAATCTCCCCGAGATCGCCCTCGCCGCCAAGAGTTCCTACCACCTGGCCATCCTTTGGAATGCGCTGGCAGCCACGGCCTTCATCCTTCTGCGCTACCCCATTGCCCACCTCTTTACCGAGAATCCCGAGGTGATTGAACTCACGGCCCGAATGATGCCCTTTATCGCTCTCTTCCAGCTCTCGGATGGCATTCAGAATGTCTCGGTGGGCGTATTGCGCGGCCTGCAGGATGTAAAGGTGATTATGCCCATCGCCTTCCTGGCCTACATCGTGCTGAATCTCCCCGTGGGTTACCTCTTCGGCTTCACCCTCGGAATGGGCCCCGAGGGGCTGATTCTGGGCTATACCTTCGGTCTGACCTCTGCCGGCATTCTGATGATTTGGCGGATTGTGCGCCGAATGAGGGAATTGCAGAAAAGCTTCGTCTGAAGGGCTGAAAATCAAAAAAAAATCGTATCTTTACGCAAAATTTTTTGCAATGGATTCCATAACTCAAGATAAAAAGTGTCATCACACCCCCGATATCGGTCGCGGGTGCTCCTTCTGTGACTGCCAAAGCGAGCTCACAGCCGAGGCCAAGGAGGGGTGCTACAAACTCCACGAAACCCAGTGGACCGAGGGCTACCCCGACAACATCCCGACCGACATCTTCGAAGTGCGATTCAAGAATACACGTCGCGGCTACTACCAGAACGTCAACAACCTGGAGCTTAAGCGCGGCGATATCGTGGCGGTGGAGGCTTCGCCCGGTCACGACATCGGCACCATCTCGCTCACGGGCGATCTGGTGGCCAAGCAGATGCGTCGTGTGGGCTTCAACCCCCAGAATGGCGAGTTCAAGAAGATCTACCGCAAGGCCAAGCCTTACGACCTGGAGCGTTGGCAGGAGGCCATCGCCCTGGAGCACGAGACGATGATCGCCTCGCGTCAGATTGCCGCCGATATGGGGCTCAATATGAAGATTGGCGACGTGGAGTATCAAGGCGACAAGATCAAGGCGATCTTCTACTACATCGCCGACGAGCGCGTCGATTTCCGCGAGTTGATCAAGGTCTTTGCCGAGCGATTCCACATCCGTATCGAGATGAAGCAGATCGGTGCTCGCCAGGAGGCGGGTCGCATCGGTGGCATCGGAGCCTGCGGCCGCGAGCTCTGCTGCGCCTCGTGGATCTCAAATTTCACG
Organism: Alistipes sp.; assembly: GCA_045602705.1. GTDB lineage: Bacteria > Bacteroidota > Bacteroidia > Bacteroidales > Rikenellaceae > Alistipes. The sequence goes on along the minus strand of JAZSCB010000003.1, from coordinate 22,810 downwards.
AGTGTCACCACCACGGCAGCCCGTGTACAGGAACTCTCGCTCAACCCCCTGAAGCTGGCAGGTCAGTGCTCGAAGCTCAAGTGCTGTCTGATGTATGAGTTTGACGTCTACAGCGATGCCCGCAAGGCCTTCCCGCGCGTGAAGGAGTTGCAGGCAATGGATGGCGACTACTACTTCATCAAGAATGATATTCTGGCCGGTACGATGACCTTCTCGAGCAGCAAGGATTCGCTCTCGAATCTGGTGGAGCTGCCCGTGGAGCGTGTGAAGGAGATTATGGCCCTCAACAAGGCGGGCAAGAAGGTGGATCAGCTGCGCGATGCCTCGATCGAGGTCGAGCAGGTCGAAGAGCCCACCTATCGTTCGGAGGAGGATAGCATCACCCGTTTCGACAACAAGCGCAAGAAGCGCAACAAGAAGAATAAAAATCGCTCAAACAAGGGCGAGGTTGCCGAAACGACCAAACAGCAGCCCGCCAAGGGTGAGAGTGCGCCGAAGCCGAAGGAGGAGCAGCCCAGAAAGCCGCAGCCTTCGGCCAAACCGCAACCTGCCAAGGAGGGTGCCGAGGAGGCTCGCTCCCAGGGAGAGAAGCGTGAGCGTACGAACAACCACCGCAACGGTCGCAACAACCGTCGCCGTCCCAATTCGCAGCGGGGAGAGCGTCCGGAGCACGGCAATGGTGGCGAGAAGCCCAAGACGGAGTAGAATGAGGCGGTTGGTTTGGTTGCTGCTGCCCCTTTTGACGGGGTGCATCCGCCCCACGCAGGCCGTGATGGAGGATGTGAACCCCTATGGCTGGGAGGAGATGGCCGCCGTGGAGATCGAGAATGGCGACACCGCCACGCTGCGCGATCTGAATTTGGTGATTCGGGCCAACCGCGACTTTCGTGCCGACTCGCTCCATCTGGAGCTCTCCCTGATCAACCCCGACTCGGCCTACTATGCCGAAGAGGTGAGCCTGGCAATGCAGCACCGACGAATGCCGGCAGCCCTGCGAATGACCGACGAGATCCCCTACCGCCGCTCCGTGGTACTGAATCGAATGGGGAGCTATCGGTTGGTAATCCGCCCCCTCAAAGAGGTCGAGGGAGTTGAAGCCGTGGGGATCAACATTGTTAAATCGGAGATCAAAGAGGAGTTATAACTATGGGAAAAGATAAGCTGAGAAGGTTTGCCGAGAACTTGACATTCGAGTGTTTCGTACAGCCCGATTTCGAGGATATTTTTCAGAAGGAGCACCCCCTGAAGGGGCATTGGAACAGTGACTTCTTCCACAACGACAACCCCATCGTATTGGAGTTGGGTTGCGGGAAGGGCGAATACACGGTGGCTCTGGCAGAACGTTATCCCGAGAAGAACTTTATCGGCATCGACATCAAGGGAGCCCGTATGTGGCGTGGAGCCAAGACCGTAACGGAGACGGGAATGAAGAATGCCGGCTTCCTGCGTACGCGCATCGAGTTTATCCGCTCCTTCTTTGCCGCAGGCGAGATCTCGGAGATTTGGATCACCTTCCCTGACCCGCAGCTCAAGACCCGCCGCGCCAAGAAGCGTCTGACAGCCCCAATGTTCTTGGAGCACTACGCCACGATGCTGCGCCCCGAAGGTGTTATCCACCTCAAGACCGACTCGCAGCACCTCTACCACTACACGCAGGCCGTAATCGGCCATTTCGGACTGGAGCGTAAGGTGGCCAACAACGACATCTACGGCACGGGCTATGCCGACGAGCGTCTCTCGGTCAAGACCGCCTACGAGACGATGTTCCTAGATCGGGGTCTTCCGATCACCTATACCCAATTCTCGCTCGGCGGGCGCACCCAATTCCCCTGGTTCGACTGGGAGGGCGACGACGTGGAGGAGAAGGACAACGAAGAGGAGCGCAAATAATCATCAGGGGGTGGCAAAATTGCCACCCCCTGATGGTTATAAATTCAAGATTCAAAATTCAGAATTCAAAATAGGCGTATAATCATTATACATAGTTTCAAGTGTTTAGTTTCATTCTCAAAATAATATCCAAGCAGAAATAGAATTTTGTATTTCCATTATGGGGCAAGTGCTGAAGTTTTCTCAAACAATGTTTGTTCTATTGTTTTATGCTTGGCCAAACAAAAGTATAAAATTAAGTCAATCCAACAAAAGAAAAAAACAATTTTGAATTTTGCATTTTGAATTTTGAATGCTTATCTTTGCAGCCCCAAACGGTAGGTTTGGGAAATGTGGAAAGATTTGACTGATTGCAAACCACAATAAAAAATCGCTAAAACAGCTCTTTTTTATTCAACAGCCAATTCTTTTCCCACTTGATTAACTTAACCTTAAAGAGTTAGAAGAATGGGAAAATTTCTTTTTACGTCGGAGTCGGTGTCGGAAGGGCACCCCGACAAAGTAGCCGATCAAATCTCGGATGCCATCCTCGACGAGTTTCTGCGTCGTGACGGCAACTCGAAGGTGGCCTGCGAGACCCTCTGCACGACGGGTCTGGTGGTCGTCTCGGGCGAGGTATGCGCAGAGGCCTACGTCGATGTGCAGGGCATTGCCCGCCGCGTGATCGATCGCATCGGTTACAACAAGAGCGAGTATCAGTTCGATGCCGCCTCGTGCGGTATTCTCTCGGCCATCCACGAGCAGTCGGCCGACATCAACCAGGGTGTCGTACGCGAAGAGGAGGAGGCTCAGGGTGCCGGTGACCAGGGTATTATGTTTGGCTACGCCTGCCGCGAGACCCGCGAGTATATGCCGGCCACGCTGATGCTCTCGCACGTCATCCTGAAGGAGCTGGCCGTCATTCGTCGTGAGGGCGAGGTAATGCGCTATCTGCGTCCCGACTCGAAGTCGCAGGTAACCATCGAGTATGACGACCAGACCAGCAAGCCGCTGCGCGTTCACACCATCGTGGTATCGACCCAGCACGACGAATTCATCCTCCCCTCGGAATCGCTCTCGGAGAAGGAGGCCGAGCGTCAGATGCAGGAGCAGATCAAGGAGGATGTGCGCACGATCCTCATCCCTCGCGTAAAGGCCCGTCTGGAGCGTGCCAACGACCAGCTCGCCGAGCTGATTGGCGAGGATTACATCCTCCACGTCAACCCCACGGGCAAGTTCGTGATCGGCGGCCCTCACGGCGACACGGGTCTCACGGGTCGCAAGATCATTGTAGATACCTACGGAGGTCGCGGTGCCCACGGAGGCGGAGCCTTCTCGGGCAAGGACTCCTCGAAGGTGGATCGTTCGGCCGCCTATGCCGCCCGCCACATCGCCAAAAACCTCGTGGCTGCCGGCGTATCGGAGAACATCCTGGTACAGCTCTCCTACGCCATCGGCATTGCCGAGCCCCTCTCGATCTTTGTCGACACCTTCGGTACGGGTCACCTTTCGATCTCGGATGCGGAGATTGCCACCAAGATCGGAAAACTCTTTGACCTGCGTCCCGCAGCCATCGTAAAGCGTTACGGTTTGAAGAACCCCATCTTCGAACCCACCGCCTCCTACGGTCACTTCGGCCAGCGTCCCTACACCAAGGTAGAGCAGATCTGGGAGAATGGAAAACCCGTAGAGCGCGAAATCGAGTTCTTCTCCTGGGAGAAGGTCGATTGCATAGATCAGATTAAGAAGGAGTTCGGTATCTAATCCGACCCCCACAAAAAGAGAAACGGCAGGCTGAAAACCTGCCGTTTCTTCATCCTTACGAGCTCTACTCATCGCTCTCTTCAAGCCTGAAGAGCTCCTCTACCGGCCGCTGAAAGAGGCGGGCCATCTTCAAGGCCAGCACGGTAGAGGGGACAAAACGACCATTCTCGATGGCGTGAATCGTCTGGCGACTCACGCCAATCGCTTCGGCCAGCTGCTGCTGGGTCATACGCACCTCGGCTCGGGCAACACGAATTCTATTCTCCATCGCACACCTCCTTACGACTTCTCCATAACAACCATCGGTAGGCAACCAGAAAAATCAGCGGAAAGCTCACCAGGTTGTAGATCATAACATCCAGGTAGTCGAGGCTGTTGAAGACGAAGGTCGCCACCAGAATAAAGAGAGCCTGGATGTAGAATCCCACCAAAAGCGCATTGAGCCGAATGCGACTGATCATCTCATCCTCGATCCTCTCACGCGAACAGCCCACGAAGATCACTCCCAGCCAGAGGCCGAAGACAATGTAGTTGGTGATCAGCGTGCCCTCCATCTGCAGAGAGCGCAGTAGTTCCGACTTCTCGTAATTGAAATCGAGGCTCACCGCCCAGATAGCTACCAGCAACGAGGTTGCCAGCAACACCCATCCGACTCGCTTAAAGCCGTAGGGCAACAAAAACTCCTTGTGCATACTCTTCTTTGTTTTTAATTCTTGGCAAACTGTCGGATGTGGCCATTCATCCCGTTTGCTACCGCAAATGTAAAGTTTATTTTACTTTTTTGCAACTATTCACGACATTTTTTTTACAACGGAGCGAAAATTGCAGGAAGAGAGCGACATAAAAAAGAGTCGAGCCGCACTAAAAGTGCGGCTCAATAAAAAAAGGGTAAGGAGGAAAAAAGAAAGTGACGCCTCATTGTTCCTGGGAGCTAAAAAAGATGAATGAAGAGTGATATGCCCCCTAAAGTGTGAAAGAAACCCCCTTACCCGTATCGTCTGTTTGTTATTAGTTCTTATTCAGTCGATCCAGAAGCTGCGTATCGTAGAGGTAACGCTTGATACTGCGCTTGGGCGTCTTCTCGAACTCCGTGGGGAAGATCGTTACGCTGCTGACGCGCTCATAGGCGGCTACCACCTTATTCAGTTCCTCGATATTCTGATCCATAATCTTCTGCAGATCGCGCTTATCAACACCCTCCTTCTGCAACTGGTCGTAGTCGGGCACCACCAAAGCATGGAGGCGACCGTTGCTCTCGATAATGAGCGACTCCATTACCAGATACATATTGTTGAGCTTATCCTCCAGCTCCTCGGGATAGATATTCTGACCGTTGGAGGTGAGAATCATCGTCTTCGAGCGACCGCGGATATAGATCGTACCATCGGCATCCATCGTACCCATATCGCCCGTATGGAGCCAGCCATCACCCGGCAATACACTCTGGGTGTCGCGGTCATTCTTGTAGTAACCCTTCATCACGTGCGAACCCTTGACCAGAATCTCGCCGGCCACCTCCTGGGGATTGGGCGAATCGATCTTCACCTCAAGGTGCAGACCATTGCCGGCCGACTTGATCGACTTGTAGCTACCACACGAGGTCGCCTTGAACTCGTTATCGGGAGCAAAGCTGATGAGCGGGGCGCACTCAGTCATACCATAACCCACCGTAATGGGGAAGTTGATCTTCATCAGGAAGGCCTCGGTCTCCTGGTTAAGCGGAGCTCCACCCACGATGAAGAGGCCGACATTACCACCGAAGGCATCAATCAACTTCTGGCGAATCACCGAATAGAGGACATTCGACAGCAGAGGAATCTTGGCCACGATGCTTGCAGGACCCTTCTCCAACATCGGGAGTACCTGCTTACGATAGATCTTCTCCAAGATCATCGGCACACAGCAGATAATCGTGGGCTTCACCACCTGCATCGCCTCCATCAGGATCTTGGGCGTGGGGATTCGACCCAGCAGGGTGATGTGGTGACCGACAGCCAGCGGAGCCAGGAAGTCGAAGGCGCAACCATAGGCGTGAGCCAGCGGCAGGAAGGAGAGGGTACGGCCACCCTGACGGAAGTAGAGCTGGCCCGTTCTGGTATTCACCACCTGCATTGCAAAGACCACATTACCGGTCAGGTTGTTGATGGTGAGCATCACACCCTTCGAGTAGCCGGTCGTACCGGAGGTATAGTTCAGAAGGCAGACATCGTCGTTGCTCACATCGGCATACTTGATATCCTTCGAAGTAAAGCCGTTGGGATACTTGGCACGATAGTGCTTCAGAATATTCTTTTGGAAATCGGAGAGGCTCTTGCCACTACGCTCGTAGATCACCGAGAAGTCGGTAAGCGAGAAGACAGCCTCAATTTCAGGAATCTGATCCTCCTCGATGCCATCCCAGAAATTATCACCCAGGAACAACAGACGGCTCTCCGAGTGGTTGATGATGTGGATGATATCGTTGGGGGTAAAGTCCTGCAAAATGGGAACAATCACGGCACCATAGGTAATGGTGGCGATGTAGGTCATACACCAACGGGGGTTATTACGACCTACCAGGGCGATCTTCTGACCCTTCTTGATGCCGGCCTTCTTGAAGAGGAGGTGGAGTTTTGCGATCTCCTTGGCCATCTCATAATAAGAGAAGGTCTCCTTCTTGAAATAGTCGGTCAGGGCCGACATTTCACGGTTCTCGCGAAAGCTCTGCTCGTATATCTGAATCAGGTTCTCTTGCATCATATGCTCAATACTTTTCGGCCTGTTTTATCGGCTTATCGGGGGCAAAGATAACGCTTTTTTTTGATTCTGCAACAAATAACCCGTATTTTCGCACCAATTTTCAAGTATTTTAGAACAAAAGCGTACTAATTGGCCTTTTCGTAGATTCTTTTCAGACGACGGGTCATAAAGAACTGCAACACGCCTCGCAGGAACATATAGAGCGTAAAGGCCATCCAGAGGGCATTGTTTCCGATCAGCGGCTCCAGCGAGAAGAAGATGGCAAAGTAGACCACCGTGGACCAGAACATCGAGTTACGCATCACGCGCGTCTCGGTGGCCCCCACCATAATGCCATCCATAATGAAAGGCATCGTGGCAGCCAGCGGAATGGCAATGATCCAACCGATGTAACGACCCGCCAGGGCAATAATCTCTCCGGCATCGGCCGAATCCTTGGCCACGAACATCCCCAGCAGTTCCCGCCACCAACCGACATAGACCCCCACGAAGATTACGGCAATCAGCATACCCCACCCCAGGCAACGACTCAGGCAGCGGCGCAGCGAGGCCTCGTCGCGGGCTCCGATGAAGCGGCCCGTGAGGGCTTCGGCGGCATAGGCAAAACCATCGTTCATATATGAATATAAGGTAAAGAGCTGCAACAGGAGCGTATTGACCGCCAGAAGGCCCTCCTCCATACGGGCCGAGATGGCCGTAAAGAAGGTATAGACTGCCACAATGCAGAGCGTACGCAGCATAATGTCGCGATTGATCAGGAAGAAGTGTTTCATCGGCTCCCAATCGAAGACCTTACCCCAATCAATGCGGGTCAGCAAGCGACGATAGAAGAGCACCAGGGCCCCCAGCGAGAGGGCGACACCGGTCAGCTGCCCCACCACCGAAGCGTAGGCAATCCCGACAATACCCAGGTCGTACCCAAAGACAAACCAGAGGCTGCAAAGGATGTGCACAATATTGACAATGACAGCAATCACCATCGGAATCACGGCATTCTGCATACCCGTATACCAGCCGTTCAGGGCGAAGAGCAGGATACCTGCCGGCACAGCCCAGATGCGGGCATAGTAGTACCGTTCCACCGTCTCATTGCCATTCATCATCCAGAGCGAGAGTTCCCCCAACGGCACCTGCAACAGAAGTACCAGCAGGCCCATTGCCAGGGCCACCGAGAGGGCTCGCACCAGCATACGGGTACATTCGGCCCAATTCTTGGCACCGAAGGCCTGGGCCGTAAGGCCGCTGGTTCCCATTCGCACAAAGCCGCAGTTCCAGTAGATGAAGTTGAAGATCGAGACTCCGATGGCCAGGGCACCAATTGTGGCCGCCGTATTTTCGGAGTCCCAATGGCCGGCAATGGCCGTGGAGGCGATACCCATCAGAGGCACCGTGATATTGGATATGATATTCGGGATGGCGATTCGCAGAATCTCCCGATTCATCGACAAAGGTTTCAAAGCAGGTCTCATTTTAACGAGAAATGAGCAGGCCCGACGGGGTCACAACTGCTCATTCTCTCCATTTATTGTTTGTTTATGCTGTTCTCCTCCAAAAATTTTCGGGAGACCACAAAACGAATGGCTCGGTGCAGCACCGAGAACTCAACCGGAGTTCCTCCGATCACTTCGCCGTCGATCTCCAGCGGCACCTCGGGAATCGACTCGATGCGGATGCGGCTGCCTCGGGCCTTTTTGACGTGACCGATGCGGTAGATACCTCCGTTGAAGAGGTAGTGGAAGCGGAAGATGATGTGCCAGAAGTGAATGGGGCGAATCAACGAGAGGTCGAGCAGGCCATCGTCGGCCACCGCCTCAGGAAGTTGCTGCACACCGCCTCCGTTGTATTTGCAGATACCCACCGCAGCACTCATCAGGAGGTTGTTGTGAACCAACTCATCGTCCACCCACACCTTGACTCCTGTCGATTTGTAGCCGAAGTAGGTCCTGATCAGACTGAAGATATAGCTCCAATGATTCAGCCGACGCTTCTGGCGCAGGCGGGCCACACGCTTCACCACGGCGGCATCGAATCCGGTACCGGCCACGTTGGCCATATAGCGCACCTGGCTGTAGTGGGACTCCTCATAGCGCACCACCCCCACATCCTGCAGGAAGTCGCACCCTTCGGCAATGGCTCGGACAGCATCGGCGTGGCGATGGGGGATCCCCACCGTACGCACCCAGTCGTTGCCCGTACCGACGGCTATGACGGCCAACAGCACCTCACGGGGAGCTACCTCTTGTTGGATAAAGAGGCCATTGACCACTTCGTGCAGCGTACCATCACCACCCACCACGATAATATGGCGGTAACCCTGCTTTACGGCCGAGACCGTAAGTTCGGTGGCGTGGTGCTTATGCTCGGTAAAGAGGGGCTCGTAGCGGATACCCTGCTCGCGCAGGAGACGCGAAATCTCGGGAAAGTCATCCAGCCCGTGGCCGTTGCCGGCCACGGGATTGACGATGACAAACCACTTGTGCGAAGCAGACTCGCTCATAGGAGGCTACTTCAGCGGAGCATTCTTCAGGGTGTGGATCAGGAAGTCGTAGAACTTCTCCACCGAGGCGATCTCCACCTTCTCGTCGGGCGAGTGAGGATAGCAGATCGTCGGGCCGAACGAGATCATATCGAGGTTGGGATAGTTCGAGCCGATGATACCGCACTCCAGACCGGCGTGGATGGCCGTCACGGCGGGCTCCTGACCATAGAGGGCCTGGTACGACTCGCGCATTGCCTTCAGGATGGGCGACTGCATATTGGGATTCCAACCATCGTACGAACCCGAGAGCTCGGTCTCGGCTCCGGCCAGCTTAAAGGCGGCCGTGATCTGCTCTCCCAGGGCCTCTTTCTCCGAGCGTACCGAGCTGCGGAGCAGACACTGGAGCTTGATGGTCTCACCATCCGACACCACGCGGGCCAGGTTCGTGGAGGTCTGCACCAGACCGGGCATTGCCAGCGACATCTTCTGGGCACCATCGGGGCAGGCCACAACACCCAGAATCAGGCGATCCGACACCTCCTTGGGCATTGCCTTGGCAGGTACATCACACTCCGTGGCAAAGATCTGCACCTCATCCTCAATGCCGGCGTACTCCTTGATGATCAGCTGCTCATAAGCCTTCACCTCCTCGAGGAAGCGGGCTACGCACTCCTGGGGCATCAGCACCGTGGCCACCGCCTCACGCGGGATGGCATTACGCAAGCCGCCACCATCAACCGAAGCCACCTGCACGGGAATCTCCGTACGGTTCAGCAAGCGGAAGAGGGTCTTGTTGGCGTTGGCACGCTGGGCAACAATCTGGATACCCGAGTGACCACCCTTCAGACCCTTCACCGTCAGCTCGACAGCCTTCAGACCGGCTGCGGGAGCCTCCTCGGCGTAGGTGTAGGTGATGTTGGCATCCATACCGCCGGCGCAACCCACATAGAGCTCACCCTCGGTCTCCGAGTCGAGGTTGAGCAGGATATCACCCTGCAACAGACCACCCTTCAGACCAAAAGCACCATCCATACCGGTCTCCTCGGTGGCCGTAAAGAGGGCCTCCACGGGACCGTGTACCAGCGTATTGTCCTCCATCACGGCCAGAATGGCGGCCGCACCGATACCGTTGTCGGCACCCAGGGTCGTACCGTCAGCCGTTACCCACTCGCCATCAATGTAGGCATCAATGGGATCGGTCTCAAAGTCAAAGACCTTGTCGTTGTTCTTCTGGGGCACCATATCGAGGTGAGCCTGCAGCACGATACCCTTGCGATCCTCCATACCGGGCGTGGCAGCCTTGCGGGCATAGAGGTTGTGAGCCTCATCCTCCAGGCACTCATACCCCATACGCTCCAACTCAGCCTTCACGTAGGCACGGATCTTCTCCTCCGAATGCGAGGGGTGAGGAATCTGACAAATGGCAGCAAAGTGCTTCCAAACCAATGCGGGCTTCAAACCCTGTAAGTTTCTGTCCATAAGTTTTTTCGTTTTTTGTTGTTATTCTGTTTATCGTCTTGTCGTTTCTCTGTTTTTGTTCTCCGAGGTCGGTTCGCTCTTCAACGCGGTCGCCTCGTCGCTGCGCTCACCTCGTTCCGAATCGTTATTCATCTGATCGAAGGCCTCCACAATGCGCTTCACCAGCGGGTGACGCACGATGTCGCGCTGGTCAAACTCCACCATTCCGATCTCCTTCACCGGCTCCAGGATCCGCATCGCCCGCGTCAGGCCGCTGTCGCTGCGGCGCGGCAGGTCGATCTGCGTCACATCGCCCGTTACGATAAATTTGGCCGAGCGGCCCATACGCGTCAGGAACATCTTAATCTGCGAGAGGGTCGTATTCTGCGCCTCATCCAAAATCACAAAGGCGTTGTCGAGCGTACGACCTCGCATATAGGCCAGCGGCGCAATCTGCACCGTACCCTCCTCCATAAACTTCTGCAACTTGGCGGCCGGAATCATATCGTTCAGCGCATCATAAAGGGGCTGCAGATAGGGATCAAGTTTCTCCTTCATATCGCCGGGCAGAAAACCCAGTTTCTCACCCGCCTCAACCGCGGGACGAGTAAGGATGATGCGGCGCACCTGCTTCTCGCGCAACGCCTTCACGGCCAGAGCTATGGCCGTATAGGTCTTACCCGATCCGGCAGGGCCTACGGCAAAGAGCAGATCGCAACTGTCGTAGAGCTTCACCAATCGTTGCTGATTCACCGTGCGGGCACGGATCACCGCTCCATTGTTGCCATAGACGATCACCTCCTTGTCTGCCGGGCTGTCCTCCTGCGAAATTCCTCCCGCAAAGGCCTGTGCCACCACCTCCTTCGAGATGTGTCCATACTTCAAATAGTAGGCCACCAACCCCTCCAGTCGCCGCTCAAAACGTTCCTGTTCGGCCTTCGAGCCGAGCACCTTGAGGGTGGAGCCGCGCCCCACAATCTTCAGTGCAGGGTGGAGGGCTCGAATCTGCTCTAGATAACAGTTCTGCGGGCCATAAAGCTCGCGATAATCGACCTCCTCGATCAAAATCTCCTTGCCGGTCTCCTGGGTCATAGGCTACTTGAAGATATATCCGAAACTGAGCCAAACAGCGTGACCCTGGGCGCGGAACTCGTTGCCCAGCGGGCCGACAATGGTCTGACGTTTGAAGGTGCCGTTGTATCGCAGATCGAGCAGAAAACCCTCACCAAGGGTGATGGCAGCACCCGCCGTATAGCCAATCGTCGAGCGTACGCGTCCGAAGTCGATGTCGCTCTCCGCCCCCTTGAATTTACACTTGTTGAGAGCCGTGATAACGGGGCCCACATTGATTCGCAGCGGGCCGATGGGACGCAGCGAAATCAGAATGGGAACCTCCAACGAGTTGGACTTCAAAAGGATATCCTCCTTGGGATCGGTGGGCGACGGAGCCAGGGGCACGGTGTGATAGACGTAGTGCATCTCGGGCTGAAGGGCCACCAGGCCCCAATTCAGAGCACACGAGGCACCGATCTGCCAACCCAGGCGGCCATCCACCTTATTGCTGTTGACACGGTAGTTCCAGAAACCGACACCGGTCTGCGCACCCCACTCCACACGCATCGAGGGCTGCTCGGAGGGGTAGCCGTAGTAGTCATACGATTGTGCCGAAGCGGCCTGCGAGAGAGCGAACAGAAGGGCACAAAGGGTCAAAAATCGTTTCATTGTTTCGTCTTTTCAGTTTACAAACGGGGCCCGAAGAGCTCTTGTTGCGGCTCGGGCCGAATAATCAAACAAAATTACTCTTTTTTTTCGAATCCGCCACTTTTTCGGGATAAAAATAGGGATTTGGGGCCGAATTTTGTCTGCTCGGCTTTTTTTCGTATCTTTGTCGCGCAATTTTGGATGGACAACGTAAAAACCGATTAGAGATATGTCACTGGTAGCAATCGTAGGTCGCCCGAACGTGGGCAAATCGACCCTCTTCAACCGCCTGGTGGGCCACCGCAAGGCCATCGTGGATGATACCGCAGGTACCACCCGCGACCGCCACTACGGCAAGACCGACTGGAACGGACGCGAATTTTCGATCATCGACACGGGCGGCTTTGCCGTGAACACCGACGACATCTTCGAGGATGATATCCGCCGCCAGGTGCTCCTGGCCATCGAGGAGGCCGACGTGATCCTCTTCCTGGTGGAGGTGGCCACGGGCATTACCGATCTTGACGAGATGATGGCCTCGGTACTGCGTCGCACCAACAAGCCGGTGCTGCTGGTCTGCAACAAGGTGGACAACTACGATCTGATCTACTCCTCGCACGAGTTCTATGCCCTGGGCCTCGGTGAGCCCTACTGCATCTCCTCGATGTCGGGAAGCGGCACGGGCGACCTGATGGATGCCATCCTCGAGAAGCTCCCTGCCGACACCCATTCGGAGGAGGATGAGGATCTGCCCCGCATCACCATCGTGGGTCGCCCCAATGTGGGCAAGTCGTCGATGACCAACGCCCTGTTGGGTGAGGAGCGCAACATCGTGACCCCCATTGCCGGTACCACCCGCGACTCCATCCACACCCGCTACAACAAATTCGGAATGGACTTCTACTTGGTAGACACCGCCGGTATGCGTAAGAAGGGTAAGGAGATGGAGGATCTCGAGTTCTACTCCGTGATGCGCTCCATCCGCGCCATCGAGGAGTCCGACGTCTGCGTACTGATGCTCGACGCCCAGCAGGGTCTTGAGTCGCAGGATCTCAACATCCACAACCTGATCGTCAAAAACCGCAAGGGATGCGTCATCGTGGTCAACAAGTGGGATCTGATCGAAAAGGAGAGCAACACAATGAAGGAGTGGCGCGAGTTCCTCGAGAAGCGTCTGGCCCCCTTCAGCGACATTCCGATCATCTTCACCTCGGTCCTCAACAAGCAGCGAATCCTCGAAGTGTTGCAGACCGCCATCCGTGTTCACCAATCGCGCAAGCGTCGTATCTCGACCTCCGAACTCAACGACTTCTTCCTGCCGCTGATCGAGAACTACCCGCCCCCCGCCACGAAGGGCAAATACATCAAAATCAAGTATGTAACCCAGCTGCCGACCCCTACGCCGCAGTTCGCTTTCTTCGTGAACCTGCCCCAGTACATCCGCGAGCCCTACCGCCGCTTCCTGGAGAACAAGCTCCGCGAAACCTGGGATTTTTCGGGTGTTCCCGTGCAAATCTACTTCCGACAGAAATAGAAACACTTGGATTACAGGGAGGTTGCCAAAACCCGAAAATCCAATATCCTACATCCCCCTAAATCCCCCTTGCAAAAGGGGGACTTTTTTTAAACGGGTGTTCCCGTGCAAATCTACTTCCGACAGAAATAGGAACACTTGGATTACAGGGAGGTTGCCGAAACCCGAAAATCCAATATCCTACATCCCCCTAAATCCCCCTTGCGAGGGGGGGGGAATTTTTTTGAGCGAACGTGTACACACGACGAAAGAGGAAGAGGCTCATCCGATGCAAGCATCGTGAGCCTCTTCCTCTTTCGTCGGCACCTTGTGCCTCGCCTTCGTGTGCCTCTCGGCTGCGGCGATTGTTGAGCTACCAGGATTCGAACCTAGAATAACAGGACCAGAATCTGTTGTGTTACCATTACACCATAGCTCAATAAGAACGTTGTCGTTGTTTGACGGTGCAAATGTAGGACTTATTTTTTCATTTGCAAAGAAAATTCGAAAAAAAATTTTACTTTTGCTGAAAATATTTTTCACCAAAAACAACAAAACATTAAAAACCATAGAGTTATGAATGTGAAGCTACGTTTGATCCTAATGAACTTCCTCCAGTTCGCCATCTGGGGCTCCTACCTGACCTCGATGGGTACGCAGCTGGTCGGAATCGGATTGGCCGAAAAAATCGGTCTTTTCTATGCAATGCAGGGTATCGTGTCGCTCTTTATGCCGGCTCTGATCGGCATCATTGCCGACCGCTGGATCCCCGCCCAGCGAATGCTCGGCATCTGCCACCTGCTCGCCGCCCTCTTTATGGGAGGTGCAGCCCTCTACATCGCCGGCGCACAGCCCGAGGTTGATTACCTTACCCTCTTCACGCTCTATTCGTTCAGCGTAGCCTTCTATATGCCGACCCTCGCCCTCTCCAACTCGGTGGCCTACACCGCCCTTGACCAGGCCGGGCTCGACACCGTGAAGGCCTTCCCTCCCATCCGCGTATGGGGCACCGTCGGCTTCATCTGTGCAATGCTTTTCTGTGACTTTGCCGGATTCCAAAAGAGCTATATGCAGTTCTATCAGTGCGCGACCCTGGGGATTCTGCTCGGCCTCTACGCCTTCACCCTCCCCCACTGCCCCGTAAATACCTCCCGCGAGAAGAAGGGGCTGGTCGAGGCCCTCGGACTGAAGGCCTTTGCCCTCTTCAAGGAGAAGAAGATGGCCATCTTCTTCATCTTCTCGATGCTGCTGGGTGTCTCGTTGCAGATCACCAACGGATTTGCCAATCCCTTCATTACCAGCTTCAAGGAGATCCCCGAATACGCCAACACCTTCGGAGCCAACCACGCCAACGCACTGATCTCTCTTTCGCAGATGTCCGAGACCCTCTGCATCCTGCTGATCCCCTTCTTCCTGAAGCGTTTCGGCATCAAAAAGGTGATGCTGATTGCAATGTTCGGCTGGGTACTGCGCTTTGGACTCTTCGGTGTAGGTAACCCGGGCGGCGGAGTCTGGATGTTCATCCTCTCGATGATTGTCTATGGTGTCGCCTTCGACTTCTTCAACATCTCGGGATCGCTCTTCGTCAATACCGAGACCGACCCCTCGATCCGCTCCTCGGCACAGGGTCTCTTCGTGCTGATGACCAACGGCATCGGTGCCACGATCGGCACGTTGAGCGCCCAGCAGGTGGTCAACCACTTCGTCTATTCGCAGACGGAGCCCGCCGCCCAGGTGGTAGGCTGGAGCACGACGTGGCTCATCTTCGCCGGCTACGCCCTGGTGGTAGCCCTGCTCTTCGCCTTTGTATTCAAATACAAACACTCGGTTCAGAAGGCATAACGAGCCTCAAAAAGGCTGTTTTTGACACAACGACCACAAAAAAAGCGGTCGTTGTGTTATTTTTTGAACAATCCGTTTGCCGATTGAATAATAATTTGTAATTTTACGGGTCGAAAGAGCAACAAACAACTATAAGGTATATACTAATTCAAAAACTACAAAAACAGTTATGGCAACAACCAATCGTGAAAAGCTGTTTACCGAGTTCCCGCCCGTGACGACGGAGCAGTGGGAGGAGGTTATCACAGCTGACCTGAAGGGTGCAGACTATGAGCGCAAACTGGTATGGCGTACCCCCGAGGGGTTCAACGTTCGTCCCTACTACCGCGCCGAGAACCTGGAGGGTATTGAGCACCTTGCGACCGAAGCCGGTCAGTTCCCCTATGTGCGTGGTACGCGCAACTGCAACTGCTGGGGTGTACACCAGACCCTGAAGGTAGAGTGCCCCGCCAAGGCCAACGCCGAGGCCCTGAAGATCCTCAACGCCGGTGTGGACTCGCTGGAGTTCCGTCTGTCGGGTGAGGAGTTCACCGCCGAGTTTATCGACACCCTGCTCTCCGGCATCGAGCTGACCGCCATCGAGCTGACCTTCTCGGGTTGCAAGATGGGCAAGGTGGCTGAGCTGGTTCTGGACAAGGTGGAGAAGGCCGGTCTGGACAAGGAGGCCCTGCGCCTGAACTTCGTGATCGACCCCATCATCAAGAGCCTCTCGCTCAAGGGTCAGTTCTGCTCGGAGAACGGTAAGAGCTGCTTCGAGAAGATCGCAGGTCTGGTAAAGCGCACCGCCGACTACAAGCGCGTACGCATCGTAACCGTTAGCGGCGAGAACTTCTCGAACGCCGGTTCGACCATCGTGGAGGAGCTGGCCTTTACGCTGGCTGCCGGTCACGACTACCTGGTACGTCTGATGGAGTGTGGTCTCTCGATCGACGAGGCTGCCCGCAAGGTGCGCTTCTCGATGGGTGTTACGGCCAACTACTTTATGGAGATGGCCAAATTCCGTGCCGCCCGTATGCTGTGGGCCAACATCGTGAAGGGCTACGCCCCCGAGTGCGACTGCTCGTGCAAGATGTATACCCACGCCGTAACCTCGGCCTGGAATCAGACCGCTTACGATCCCTATGTAAATATGCTGCGCGGCACGACGGAGGCTATGTCGGCCACCATCGCCGGTGTGAACACGCTGGAGGTTCTCCCCTTCAACGCCGCTTACGAGGCTCCCACCGAGTTCTCGCAGCGCATCGCCCGCAACGTAGAGCTGTTGCTGAAGCACGAGTCGCACTTCGACCAGGTGGTAGACCCTGCCGGTGGCTCGTACTACATCGAGACCCTCACCCAGAGCATCGCTCGTGAGGCCTGGAAGCTCTTCCTCGAGGTAGAGGAGAAGGGTGGCTACTGCGCCGCTTTTGAGGCCGGTTTCATCGTAGAGAAGGTGAAGGCTTCGGCTGCTGCCAAGGATAAGAACATCGCTACCCGCCGTCAGATCCTGCTGGGTGCCAACCAGTACCCCAACTTCACCGAGAGTGCCTCGGAGGAGCTCTGCGCTTGCGCTGTAACGCGCCAGGAGGCCGAGGGTAACGTACTGACCCCCTACCGTGGTGCTATGGCATTTGAGGAGATGCGTCTGAAGACCGACCGCAGCGGCAAGGCTCCCAAGGCCTTTATGCTCACCTGCGGCAGCCTCGCTATGGCTCGTGCCCGTGCCCAGTTCTCGTGCAACTTCTTCGCTTGCGCCGGTATCAAGGTACAGGACAACAACTTCTTCAAGTCGGTAGAGGATGGCGTGAAGGCCGCCCTTGAGTCGAAGGCCGAGATCGTGGTAATCTGCGCTTCGGATGACGATTACGCCGAGCTGGCCCCCAAGGTGAAGGAGCTGCTGAACGGCCAGGCCATCCTCGTGGTAGCCGGTGCCCCCGCCTGCGCCGCCGAGTTGGAGGCTCAGGGTATCACCAACTTTATCAACGTGAAGAGCAACGTGCTCGAAACGCTCAAGTTCTACCTCAAGGAGCTTGGCATCTAATTCAGAACAGCTATGAGAGCGAAATTTTCGGAACTGAAATATGCAGGTGCACAGCCGGAGAGCTGCAGCACCTCGAAGTGTGGCCAGGCTGAGCCCTGGATCACGGCCGAGCAGATCGCCGTTAAGGGCGGTTACTCGAAGGAGGACCTGGAGGGTATGGAGCACCTGAACTATGCAGCAGGTATGGCCCCCTTCTTGCGTGGTCCCTACTCCACGATGTATGTGATGCGTCCCTGGACCATCCGTCAGTATGCCGGCTTCTCGACCGCCGAGGAGTCGAACGCCTTCTACCGCCGCAACCTGGCAGCCGGTCAGAAGGGTCTTTCGGTGGCCTTTGACCTGGCAACGCACCGCGGTTATGATGCCGATCACCCCCGCGTAGTGGGTGACGTAGGTAAGGCCGGTGTGTCGATCTGCTCGGTAGAGGATATGAAGGTACTCTTCGATGGTATTCCTTTGGACAAGATGTCGGTGTCGATGACGATGAACGGTGCTGTACTGCCCGTTTTGGCCTTCTACATCGTAACGGGTCTGGAGCAGGGTTGCACCCTGGATCAGCTGGCCGGTACGATCCAGAACGATATCTTGAAGGAGTTTATGGTGCGTAACACCTATATCTATCCTCCCAAGTTCTCGATGAAGATCATCGCCGATATCTTTGAGTACACCTCGAAGAATATGCCCAAGTTCAACTCGATTTCGATTTCGGGTTACCATATGCAGGAGGCCGGTGCTACGGCTGACATCGAGCTGGCCTACACGCTGGCCGACGGTCTGGAGTATCTGCGTGCCGGTATCAACGCCGGTATGTCGATCGACGCCTTCGCACCCCGTCTGTCGTTCTTCTGGGCTATCGGTATGAATCACTTTATGGAGATCGCCAAGATGCGTGCCGCCCGTATGCTGTGGGCCAAGATCGTAAAGCAGTTCAACCCCAAGAATCCCAAGTCGCTGGCCCTGCGTACCCACTCGCAGACCTCGGGTTGGTCGCTCACCGAGCAGGATCCCTTCAACAATGTGGCCCGTACCGCCATCGAGGCTATGGGTGCTGCTCTGGGTCACACCCAGTCGCTGCACACCAACGCTCTGGACGAGGCCATCGCCCTGCCTACCGACTTCTCGGCTCGTATTGCCCGTAATACCCAGATCTACATCCAGGAGGAGACCAACGTATGCCGCGAGGTGGATCCCTGGGCTGGTTCCTACTATGTGGAGAGCCTCACCAACGAGATTGCTCACAAGGCTTGGGAGCACATCCAGGAGGTGGAGAAGCTGGGCGGTATGGCCAAGGCTATCGAAACCGGTATTCCCAAGATGCGTATCGAGGAGGCTGCCGCTCGCACCCAGGCTCGTATCGACTCGGGTGAGCAGAAGATCATCGGTCTGAACGAGTACCGTCTCGAGAAGGAGGATCCGATCGATATTCTGGCTGTGGACAACACCGCCGTACGCGAGAGCCAGGTGAAGCGTCTGAAGGAGCTGCGCGCCAACCGCGACGAGGCTGCCGTTCAGAAGGCTCTGGCCGCCATCACCGAGTGCGTCAAGACCGAGAAGGGCAACCTGCTGGAGCTGGCCGTAGAGGCTGCCAAGGTTCGCGCTACGCTGGGTGAGATCTCGGATGCTTGCGAGGTTGTTGTAGGTCGCTATAAGGCCGTAATTCGTTCCATTTCGGGTGTTTACAGTTCAGGTATGAAGCAGGATTCAGATTTCGACAAGGCCAAGGCGATGTGCGCCGAGTTTGCCAAGAAGGAGGGCCGTCAGCCCCGTATTATGATTGCCAAGCTGGGTCAGGACGGTCACGACCGTGGTGCCAAGGTGGTAGCAACGGGTTATGCCGACGTTGGTTTCGACGTGGATATGGGTCCCTTGTTCCAGACGCCCGAGGAGGCCGCCAAGCAGGCTGTAGAGAACGACGTTCACATCGTGGGCGTATCGTCGCTGGCCGCCGGTCACCTGACGCTGGTTCCCCAGATCATTGCCGAGCTCAAGAAGCTGGGTCGTGAGGATATCATCGTGGTAGTGGGTGGTGTAATCCCCGCTCAGGACTACGATCAGCTCTACAAGGATGGTGCTGCTGCTATCTTCGGCCCCGGTACCCCGATCGCCAAGTCGTCGATCAAGATGCTGGAGCTGCTGATGGAGGAGTAATCTCCTACAGAGCTTACGAAAAGAGGAGTGTTCCGCGAGGGGTAGCCCTTTTTACGGAATATATAAATAGGTATTCCAAAAACTATTGATTGACAAGGTGTTAAGTTGTTAGACAAGTACGGATTATCCGTAAAAAACTCGTCTAAACTTTAATTTTTCGAAGATACGACTCTTCTCATATAGTCTTCTATGTAGTCTAATTAAGACCAATTAGGGCTACTTAAACAAAATTAAAGTAACAACTTAACACCTTGTCTTTTTATGTACACTATTAACATCAAGGGGCACGCAAACCCCAAAGACCCATCAATGGTTAAGTTGGAAATGATTTTCTTCAAGTCCAACTATCCACGAGTAACAAAGGTTGTAAATGTCACAGGTCTAATGTCAGACTGGGACTCTAAGGCGCAAAGTTTTCGAGTAGGTAGCGCAGAAGCCACCACGAAGAACAAGATTCTATTTGATCTCAAAACAAAGTACTACCACAAAGCAGATGATTGGGAAATTGAGGGTCGCTCTTGGTCCCCCGTTCAACTTTCGCACGCTTTTGACGAGATTGAACAAGTAAAATCAGAGGTTCGTGTAAAGTCTGTACTGCAAATGATAGAATCATTGGAGGCTCGATTCAAGGAAAGACAAAGAATAAAGAACGGGCAATTAGTAGATAGTTCACCAAATGCTAAGGTTTATGCACGCCTACGCAGAAGGTTAACGGAGTTTACTAAAGAGAAGTATGGAAAGGCATTCTCAACATTCTTTTTCCCTGATATTAACGAACAATTCCTTCTTGACTTTGCATTCTGGATTAAAGAGAATGGTATAAAGAACGGAAACAAAGGAGGTCTGGCTACTAAACTTAGACGGCTAAGAGCTGTTTGCAACTATGCACACAAGGAAGGTATGTATGGTGTACGGCTTGATGCTTTTGAGTGCTTAGGTGATGATATTAAGTGGCCAGAAACGACTTCAAAGGCTGTTCCTGAAAAGGTAATAAACAAATTGGCAAGCATTGACCGAACACTATTCACAGAGAAAGAAAATTTCTGCATCGACTTATTCCTTTTTAGTTATTACACTGGAGGTATGGCTAATGTTGATGTCTGCAACCTTACATGGGATATGATTGAAGAAGATAGAATTGTTTACGAAAGAATGAAATTCCCTAAGAAGGCAAAGCCAATTTTACTTCAAAAGGCAAAGGATATAATATATAAATATAAAGGTAAGGGGTATCAAAATTATGTGTTCCCTGTGTTTACACATAAGCACACGACAACGAGTAAAAAAATGATTCGTGTTCGACAACTCTCTACCAGATTGTCAAACACCCTAACCAAGGCTTGCAAGATGCTTCGCATAAAGGAGAATGTTACTTGGTACTCGGCTCGTGGTTCGTTTATCTCGAAGATGGTGGATGCTGGCAACAACCCTTATGTAGTTGCGGAAATGGCCGGTAACAGTCCTCTTACTATCTACAAACACTACTATAAGAATACTCGAAGAGAGGAAATCAAGCGCGAAATGGAATCTATTTTCTGATTTTGTGTTATCTTTGCAGTTGAATTCTAAAACAATAGACACTATGAAGGAATTGGTAGCAAAAATCAATGAGGCATTCGAGGCATTCTCAAAGGATGCTGCGTTGCAGGTAGAGAAAGGTAACAAGGCTGCAGGAACTCGCGCCCGTAAGGCTTCATTGGAACTTGAGAAGCTGATGAAGGAGTTTCGCAAGGTTTCTGTCGAGGCCGGCAAGAACTAATCTCTCCCTCAGCCGTGTAGCGTTGCTACACATACATATTTAACACAAGAAAGCGTTAGCTTTTGTTTGTCTTCTGAATTCTGGTACAATTCATGTTTTTCTGCAAACAAAAGGTTTCGCTCACGATTTGCGTGGGCTAACCTGATTGCAGAATGGTTTACCAGAGCCAAGAAGACAGCGGGTTATGTCCCACGCTCTTCGTTTTGGTAAATATCGTGCTCTATGGGACTGTGGGCATAAGAAATTGATATGGAGACAAGATTGATTGATGAGTTGATGGCTATTCCAGCGGATGCCACTACCGCTACCATTCAGGGTGTCGAGATGCAGATTATCTCAGCAGACCAAGCAGACCAGATGCTTAAGACGGACACAAATGATGAGAAGACTCACGAGTGCATCTTAAAGAACGGACGATTCCTATTTGAGTCGGAGAACGGAGAACTCAAAGCACTATACAAAGTACAAGATTAAGGGCATCAATCGATGCTCTTTTTTTATTATATAAACTTCAATCGCGTCTTTTCTCTACTCTTTCAATAAAAAGATTAGAGTATGAAATTATCGTTAAGACGCAAATTCAAGGGGTCGAAATATACTATCGGCGACCTCAGTATTGACGGCACATTTTTCTGTAACACTATCGAGGATGTTATTCGAGAACTACCCGATAGTTGTCCTAACACCTCGCGCTGGATTCCGTGCAAGTGCAAGGAGAAGGTCTATGCTCGCACCGCAATTCCAACCGGTACATACAAGATTACTTTGGAGTATAGTCCGAAGTTCAAGCGCAAGATGCCGTATCTGCACGGTGTCCCTCACTTCTTGGGTATTCTGATTCACTGGGGCAACACCGAGGATGATTCGGGCGGTTGCATCATCGTTGGTGAGAACTCTGTCAAGGGCAAGGTCATCAACTCTCGTGCGACCTTCAAAAAGCTCTATGCCTTGCTCGAAAAGGAGAAGGATATCACCATCGAAATCTACTAAGCAATGGCGGTCAATAAACTCAAAGCACCGCGCAATATCCATATCGACTTCAGCCCCTCCCCTCGGCAGTATGAGTTGTGGAAACTTCTGCAACCCAACTACTGTCCACATTGTGGGGCCGAGATCGAGCAGGTTCTTGTTGGCTATGACCAGCAGAGAAATCCTCAATACAAACCGCAGTGTAAGCACTGTAAGTCGCAGAATCTTCCCCAGCTAATCTTGGGAGGCGGAGCCGCCGGCGGTGGAAAATCATTCGTCGGTAGCGTATGGCTCGTCTCGTCGTGTATGCGCTTTGAGAATATCCGTGCTGTCGTTGCTCGTAAGACACTCAAATCACTCAAAGAGTCCACTTGGAATACCATCAAAACCATCTTGAAGGATTGGGGCTTGAAGGAGGATGTGAACTACAAGATTAACAACCTTGAAGGTACGCTCACATTCTGGAACGACTCGGTTATCATTATGAAGGAGATGGCCGACATTCCCTCGGACCCCAACTTCGAGCGATTCGGTTCTTCGGAGTACACA
>JAZSCB010000002.1:0-188600 GCA_045602705.1 Alistipes sp. | reverse complement strand
GACATTATGTTTGCTATAGAATATAATAAGGATACATATTATTATAGCAATATTGTTGAATCGACTTGTAGAGACTTGCATTGCTATTTTATTCAAGCAAACACATCCGATTATGGTGATTCAAGACTATCTATGCCAAAGCGCTCTGTTGAAATGACTCCTGTAAAAATCAAAGGCGGTGACAATGATACTATAATTACATTTACCGTTGATATAAAATCATTACGTGATTTTCAACGACAGTCTACATTGTTTCAAAATAAGGAGGAGTTTAAGAATACACCTCCTGGATATGACCACGATTTTGTGTCACAACGAGAACCTAAATAATATTTATTATTAAGAACACACTTACTCAACCTATCATATAATATGCAAAAACCACACTTTTTCTATATTTTATGATAGGTTATGATTATAAACCATTTTAGTAATACGGTTAGAGATGAATAATTCCGTAATAGATGTTGCTTTTATTGCAGCAAAGGTAGCCGCAATAAAGGATGAAAAGGCAAGAATGATTGTTGGTGGAGCATCATTAGTATATAATGTAGCTCAAATTGCTCGTTTTCGTTTAATGATTGTAGAGCTGTCTCAAATATGCAATTACATTGTATCCAAAGCTCAGATTATAGGCTCTTATACACTAGAAGAATATAATCTTGCTGTTGAATGTCAACGGCAAATTGAAGAGTGCTATCAGCAGATAGCCAAGCACGGAACAATGACCGTCATAGATAGTATATCTTTGCTAATTGATGCCTTTAACAATCTTAACCGAAGGTAAGAATAGGGATTCCGAACTGAGGTGGAGCAAAATTTTAGTGCATCCGCTTGTATTTCAAAATAAAGCAGTAACTTTGCATCAAAGTAGGAACTCGACTCTGCGAGACACTGCAAAATGGTGCAGAAATCAGGTGGAGCAATAGCGGGAATTTACGTTTATTGCGATTCTTTAACGTGAAGATATAGAGCCATTTAGAAATGAGACTCGTTTTCTGGTGGCACCACAGCAAAGAGAACTCTGAAAGGGGTTCTCTTTGCTGTTTGTACTGTCTCGTGTGGCGGATTTCACTTGCCGCAATCGGATCATCATAGGCGGATCATCTCTCTGCCACAGCCAATCTTTCCTCTTTCTCGTGCTCGAGGAGGGGCTGCGAAGGATCTTGCTCTGGGTGGCGAAGAGTAATAAAATTGCCTCTATACAATATTTTTAGCCACAAAAATTTGGAAATTTCGTGGGGGGGGGTAAATTTGTGATACGAAACTTAAAAAAGCCTAAAACAGAAGCAAAACAGACTAAAAAAGAAAATCGTATGAAAAAGAGTTTAGTGATCCTCATTATTGCGCTATTTGCCTCCGTATATAGTGCTGATGCCCAGAAGAGAAAGTACAACTATTACGATACGGGGTATTGGGGAAATGTGGAGGTTGTCGGGGGTGTTCTCCTTAGTGGTGGTGGAGGCGGTAGCAATATCGGTCTTAGCACCGTACACGGCGGTCGCATAGGTCACGGTGTCGCTATGGGTCTTGGCGTTGGTATGTATGTGGATATTAACAGCCTATATTATGCCGTCAATGTTCCCATCTTCTTGGAGACAAAATATTCGCCAATAAAGGGAGGCCGATCGCCGTTTGTTTCACTTCGTACTGGTCTTAGTGTCACGGACAACCTCGAAACGGGATTCTATCTCTCGCCTGCGGCAGGTGTCGATCTCGGTCGTCTGTCGCTATTTGTCCGCTATGGATTTAATCTCTTCCCTATGTCTGTCGATATCAGCATTCCCGAGCTCGATCTGAATCTGAACACGATTGCCCATCTCAAAACGCACGCCTTGTCGATAGGCGTAGCCGTAAACTTCTAAGAGGCGGGACAAAAACTTGATAGAAGCTATGAAACAACTATTTTATGCTCTTATGGCTCTTGCGCTTGTCGCGTGCGAGTTGGATGTTGATGTGAACCGCAACGAGGTGGAACTCTCGGATCTTGCGATTGAGTGCATCAATGAGACAATGATCACCAATAATACAAGCGGGAATAAGCCTTTTACCAAGCATACATATTTATGCCGCGGATCCATTAGTGGCTTTAATGGAGCCTGCTATATCCGGGTGTTGCACGACAACTTTATCGTACACAACAATCACGAACTAACCATCGCCGGTGAGAAGATGCCTTTCGAGTTTACTTTTGCTCCGGAGTGGGAATATCTCGATAATCCCTATAATACCTTTGCGATCGAGGTCTACGATGGCGATGATGGTGATCCGCTATGCAAGACCACCGTTGTCGTGACCAAGCACTCCGAGGGTACAACCTCTGAATCGATAAATATCCCATATATGGAGTATTCTCTGTGGGGAACGCGCTGCGAGTGGCAATTGCCCAGGGTCGATAACAATGTTATTGTGGTCAATAGCGACGAGGAGCTTGCTCGCTATGTTGCATCTGACTCTGAAGAGGGTTATCCGGCCGTCGACTTTGAAAGATATACGATGATAATAGCGCACGGAGGTGCTCCTCAGGGCATCTTTGACGTAAAGGTAGAGAGCTTGCAGCAATCCTCGGATACAGAGTATGCCCTAAATATTGATGTCGTGATAACGATGACCGATGCTCCGGAGCTATGGACAAAGGCATTGCTTGTCGACAAGTGGGATAAACTCTACAATATCAATCTAAATGTTGATATGATAGAACTTATCAACTAATCGTAAATTGATCGGGGCTGACACAGATTGCGTCAGCCCCGATTTAATTAAAAAATGGTAGTGATTACATCCCGATGGCGCGGGCCCAGGCGGTCTGGAGCCAGGCGGTGTGGGTGTCGGGGAACTCGGCACGCTCCACGTGGCAGGTCAGGCCGCAGCTGCGCGGCAGGTCGATGGTCTCCACGCGCCAGGCCGAGGAGATGAAGGTGGGCGTGTGGTCGGTGAAGGGCACCGCCTTGCGAAGGGCTGTACGGAACTCCGAGCGTAGCGTCTCATCATCGGTGAGCTGCTCGACATACTGCTCCAGGTCGTAGTAGAGGTGGATGGGGAAGCACTCATAGCCCTGAATCTGGGCGTAGTCGATTGTCTCGTCAGCGGCATTTACCACCCGCTTCATTGCAGCTGCTAGCGACTCAAGTTGCGAGCAGTCGATCAGCGAGATGGTGCCCGAACCTCCCTCATAAAACTCCATAAAAGCTTCGCACGACTCCTTCAGTCCGTGGTCGGCACGGAAGAGCAGGGGAACGATGTTCTGGTAGGGAAAGCCCTCTCCGCGCACCTCGGCCGAGGAGGCGATGATGTAGTCGGTCGTGTGGCGCAGGTCGTAAAGTCCCTCCACCGAGGCCATAAAGCAGGCGTCGAAGATGATGTAGTCGAACTTGCGGGTACTCAACACCTCCACCAGTTCGGGAAGCTCCATACAGTCGCTGCCATCTTGTCCATAGAAGAGGGGACGACGCTCCAGCGGCTCGCCCGATTCGTACCAATCGTAGTTCAGATAGTTGCTGTAAATATCGGAGGGGACCCAGCCGCCACCGTGCGAGGAGAGGATCAGGCCGTAGCTCTTGGCCGGGATCTCGCTGTAGATCAGTTCGAAGGTCTGGCGCATAAAGTCGGCATCGACCGATGATACGGAGGTGCTGTACTCCTTGATGAGTCGCTGTTTGGCCATCCCGTCGTCGAGGTAGAGCTCCGTGAGGCGGGTGTAGTTGCCGCGGTCGTAGAAGATAACGATGCGACCCTTGTCAGCCACCTCATAGTAGGCCGTGAGTGCCTTCTGGAGGTTGGTGTCCATAAAGGTCTCCAGGCCGTTGTCGCCCTGCATATAGAGAATCATCACGTGATCCTCGGCATAGCCGATCGGCGTGTCGGGGGTAGGGGGCTGTTGGTCGTCGTTGCAGCCCACGCTACAGAGCAGCGGGAGCATCCACAGCAGGTGAAGTATCTTTCTCATCTTTTTCTGGTTTTATGGTTTATAAATTTATCTTTTTCGCAGTTTCCCAATTACAAATTTAGCAATTATTTTTTGTTTTTGCAATAGCCTGTCATATTTTTTGCAAAAAGCTGATAATCGTATAAATAGGCTGTGTGTTAACGAAACGTTAAATTTTTCTGGAGATTATTGCAAATAAGAAAAATTATTGATATCTTGCAAAAGCAAAACGGAGAAAAAGCCCGGAATGGGCAATAATTGAAAAATACCTATTATATATAATAATTTAAAAAGAAAACCCGCTATGAAGATGACTCAAACACTCCGAAGTCTGGCCGGATGGCTGATGACCCTCCTGATGGGCTTTGCTCTTGTTGCCTGTGGTGACGATCCAGCTCCGCTTCCCGATGATAAACCGGAACCTCCGCTGCCGGCCGATCAGCTGGGCTTGCGTCTGACAATCGGAGAGGTGGGTCTCGACTTTGCCGAGTTTACCCTTGAGTCGAAGAGCGCCACCGAGGTGCGTTGGCTCTGTGCTGAATCGGCCTACACCCCCACGGCCCCTACGGTGCTGGTGGAGGGCCAGGTGGCGGAACCCGGTAAGCGACTCGCTCTCAAGGCAGAGGGGCTGAAAGAGGCGACAGACTATGTGGTGGTAGCTGTGGCTACGGATGGCGAAACACAGGTGAGTGACCGCATCTCCTTTACGACGCTGAAGGCGGAGGTGCCTCCCGTGGATCCTCCGACGCTTCAGCTGACGGCCGGGGTGGCGACCGAGTACACCCTGACCTTCACCGTGGAGAGTACGGGTGCTGATGAGGTGAAGTGGGTCTGCATCGAGAAGGGCTCGCGTGAATTGACGGTGGATCAGGTGCTCAAGAACGGCTCCTCGGTGGAGGCCAATGCTGCGGTAGAGCTGACGGCCGAGGCTCTGCTCGACGATACAACCTACCAAATCTATGCAGCGGCCCGTAATGCTGACCATAAGCTCCTCTCCGAGCCGTTGGAGATGACGACCCTCAAGGCGGCACCTCCCGTGGTGAACTATCTGGTGCAGGGTACCCAAGCGTCGCTCATTATCCTGGGTACGGAGGATCCCAAGGAGGTCTATTTTGCTATCTATGATACCGAGACCAACTACACCTTCAAGGCCGACCTCTTTGTGGCGGCCGACGCCCCCTATCCCCCTTCGGGTGAGTATCCGCTGGGCGAGATGGTGGAGGGTTTCACCTCGAAGGCTTACACCTCGTTCTTGATCGAGGATGTCGATACCAAGGCTCGCAAGTTCACCTCGGGGTCGTTGATGCTGGAGGCGATTCCCGACGAGACGGCTGGCACGCTGGAGTACTTCATCGAGGGTGAGTTTGAGCTGGAGGAGGGCGGCCTCGTGACGGTGATCTATGAGGGCCCGATTGGGGGTATCACGCTCCCCAAACCGGAGCCCGAGCCGGAGCCCGAGGTGGTGGAGTTCGAGTTCAATGCCTCGTCGGCAATGCGTTACGATCTTGATGCCTCGAATGAGGTGCCGGGAGAGTACTATCTTAAGTTCTACGATGGCGACAATGTGGTGACGCTCGATATCCTTGCCGACCCTGCCCTTTGCGATAATGGCAATGCTGCCCTGCCGGCCGGTACCTATACGTTGGCCGATGGTACGCTGGGCAGTCACTCGGGTTGTGACTGCTATGGCCCCTATTGGAGCTGTTACTTCTCGACCTGCGCGGTGGTCGTGACGGTGGAGGGTGAGATCTACCACGTGGTGATGGAGGCCGAGGGACGTGATTCCTACGCTTCGTCGGGCAAGGATCGAATCATTCGAATGGACTATACGGGCAAGATCTCCAAGATGTTTGGCGAGGAGTAAACTTTGTGTGATTCGCTGATTTGCATTCAATACTGAAAAAAAGTGAAACTGAAGAACAACAATAAAAAGAACAGAGAGATGAAGAAGCAGTTATTTTCGCGATTGGCAGCCTTTGCTGCCCTTTGGATGATGGTGGGCGGATTGACCGCCTGTGGTGGCGAAGAGCCCGCACCGACCCCCGACGGCCCAAAACCGCCCGTAGAGGAGGAGTTTGACGGGGTGGAACTCAAGATGTTGCTTGATGCCGGCTATCGTACCGACAATGAGGTGGGCGCCGGTAACTATGAGGTAGTGATCGGAAATGCCTCTTCGCTGATGTGGGAGGGGGATGTGATGGTAGTCCTCGACTTCTATAACGAGGCCGACGCCGATCCGTTGAATGCCGTCCTCCCCACGGGTACCTACCTGCCGAATAGCGACTGCTCGCCCTTCAGCTATGGCGTGCAGACGACCTATGTTGAACTGATGATGGCTGATGGTACGACGGAGATCTCGCCCATCTTCGGAGAGATTAAGGTCGAGCGCCAGGGCCCCACCTATACGATTACGGTGGAGGGTACGCTGATGATGCTCGGTGATGCGGAGTTCAATGTTCGCTATACGGGCCCCATCGCCTTTACGCAGCGCGGTACGGCCGAGTATGAACGTTTCGATAAGGCGCAGAATGTCACCTTCGACTATTCGCAGGGCCGCTATTGGGGCGGTTGGTTCTATCCCTTTGCCGATGATCTGGGTCTGGAGTTCTTCCAGGGTGAGTTCGACGAGAACAATACGCTGGTGAAGGGGTATTACCTCCACCTCTCTCCCCTCTATATGCCCAAGTATGCCAACTATAATGCTGCGGATGTACCTCTGGCCGAGGGCGTTTA
This sequence comes from Alistipes sp., assembly GCA_045602705.1. GTDB lineage: Bacteria > Bacteroidota > Bacteroidia > Bacteroidales > Rikenellaceae > Alistipes. The sequence continues at coordinate 181,942 of JAZSCB010000002.1, read as the reverse complement.
CCACGTGACCCAGCCGGGTGATGTCTATCAGACCTCTTTCGCTCTGCCCTATACCTTCGACTACGGCGAGTCACGCGATATCTTCGAGCAGACGGTATTTATGGGTACTTACCTCACCTATGTCGATCGCGAGAACAACATCAGCAAAGTGGGATTCGTTCGCGAGGGTACCGTGACGGTGAGTGGCAGCGGTGACAATTATACCCTGATCTTCGACTTCAAGACCGAGGAGGGCGTTGCCATCACGGCCGAGTTTAATGGCGATCTGAATCTCTACAACTACTGCGACAACGACCAGAATGTCTACTGGAACAACCGCCCCTGGACCACGCTGGAGGCCGACCATACCTATAACTTCCTCGAGAATACCACGGGCTACGCCCTGCTGATGGGAGACTACATCAAGAAGGGACTGGATAACTGGATGATTATGATTCAGGCTACGGATGAGGCCGGTGAGGTTTGTGGAGACTACTTCACCACCGAGTTGCTGGTGGATGACTCCAACGGCTATGTACTCCCCACGGGAACCTTCGAGGTGAGCTGGGAGTTGGCCGACCACGTGATGCTGCCCGGTTACCGCGACTTTAGCCAGACCATCCTCTTCACCAACTATGCCGATGCTACGCTCGATGCCGAGGGTTACTCGACGGCTCTTGCTCCGATCGTTTCAGGTCAGGTGACCATCTCGCAGGAGGGTGAGAACTATAAATTTGTCTTCGATATGGTGGATGACGGTGGTAACAAGATTACGGGCGAGTGGAGCGGTCCGATGGAGTGTTTCGACGTACGCGACGATATGGGCCCCGAGACGGGGGATGAGGACCACGACCACGCACACTCGTTGGCACGCCACGCCCTGCGTTGCCGATAGGGTAGAGACCATTTTTGAACGGAGGCGGACCCTTTCGAGGGCCCGCCTCCCTCTTTTTTGTTCGTCGGAAGAGAAATTCTGCACTTCGTGCAGGGAAATGTTCGCTTTTTAAGAAAAATTGCTATCTTTGTAGATTGGATAAACGCAAAGAATGAATTACTAACATAAAACAGAACCAAACAATGGAAAATCAAAAGATGCAAAACTCCCTGCCCGAGAATGCTTACCGTGAGTTGAAACCCGGGGAGGAGTACAAACCGATGATGCCTGCCTCCTCGACTCCGGCCGAGGTTACCCCCTATTCGGTGGGTATGGGCGTATTGATGGCCGTCATCTTCTCGGCCGCCGCTGCCTTCCTGGGCCTCAAGGTGGGTCAGGTATTTGAGGCCGCCATCCCCATCGCCATCATCGCTGTGGGTGTGGGTTCGCTGCTCGGCAAGAAGAATATGCTGGGTCAGAATGTGATCATTCAGTCGATCGGCGCCTCGTCGGGCGTGATTGTGGCCGGAGCCATCTTCACCCTGCCTGCCCTCTATATCCTGGGCCTGGAGGCGCAGTTCTATCAAGTGTTTCTCTCCTCGCTGCTGGGAGGTGTGCTGGGTATCGTGCTGATGATTCCCTTCCGTAAATATTTCGTCAAGGAGATGCACGGCAAGTATCCCTTCCCCGAGGCTACGGCAACCACCGAGGTACTCGTTTCGGGCGAGAAGGGTGGTAACCAGGCCAAGTTGCTGGCCGTGGCCGGTCTGGTCGGCGGTCTCTATGACTTTGTGGTGGGTACCTTCGGTCTCTGGACCGAGTCGATCTCGACCCGTATCTCGCAGTGGGGTGTGGCTCTGGCCGAGAAGCACAAGGTGCTCTTTGGCCTGAATACCTCGGCCGCCGTGTTGGGTCTGGGCTACATCATTGGTCTGAAGTATGCCATCATCATCACGGCCGGTTCGTGCCTCGTATGGTTTGTCTTTGTGCCGCTGGTAGGCTCGCTGGCCGATTCGATCGACCCCTCGCAGTTGGTATCCCTGCTGGGTGTTACCTCCAACCATATCTTGGAGAATCCTGCCCAGATCTTCACTCCCGAGAATCTCTACCAGTATATCGGTCGTCCGATCGGTATCGGTGGTATCGCAATGGCCGGCCTGATCGGCATCGTGCGCCAGGCCGGTATCATCAAGTCGGCTCTGGGGCTGGCCGTGAGCGAGTTGGGTGGAAAGAAGGGCTCTTCGACCGCTACGGAGGAGCGTACGCAGCGTGATCTCTCGATGAAACTTATCCTGACGATCCTCTGCGCAGCCCTGCTCACCACCTTCATCTTCTTCCAGTTTGGCGTGCTTCACAACTGGGGGCAGTCGATTGTGGCGATCCTGATTGTCTTTGTCATCGCTTTCCTCTTCACCACCGTGGCGGCCAACGCCATCGCCATCGTGGGCTCGAACCCCGTTTCGGGTATGACCCTGATGACGCTGATCCTCTCGTCGCTGGTGCTGGTAAGTGTGGGTCTGAATGGTAAGGAGGGTATGACGGCTGCCCTGATTATTGGTGGTGTGGTCTGCACGGCTCTCTCGATGGCCGGAGGCTTCATTACCGACCTCAAGATCGGTTATTGGCTCGGTACCTCGCCTCGCAAGCAGGAGGGTTGGAAGTTCCTCGGTACGGCCATCTCGGCAGCTACCGTGGCGGGTGTCATCCTGGTGCTGAATGCCGCTTATGGCTTCGATACGGCCAATAATCCCGATGCCCTGGTGGCTCCCCAGGCCAATGCAATGGCGGCTGTGATTCAGCCGTTGATGACGGGTGGTCAGACCCCCTGGGCCCTCTACTTCATTGGTGCCGGTTTGGCCCTGGTGCTCACCGTGATCGGTATCCCTGCCCTGCCTTTTGCTCTGGGTATGTTTATCCCGATGAACCTGAATGCTCCCCTCGTAGTGGGTGGTCTGGTTTCGTGGTTCGTGTCGAGCCGTTCGAAGGATGAGGCTCTGAATAAGGCTCGCACCGACCGTGGTACGCTGATTGCCTCGGGCTTCATCGCCGGTGGTGCTCTGATGGGTGTGGTCAGTGCTGTGCTGAAGTTTGCCGGTGCCGATTGGCGTCTGACCGAGTGGGCTTCGTCGAATGCTGCCGAGTGGTGTGGTGTAGGTGCCTACCTCGGCCTGATTGCCTACTTCATCTGGCACACGTTGAAGGCCAAGAAGGAGGAGTAAGAATTTTTTGTAAGTGGAACCAAAAAACTAGTTGAAATGAAATTGCTGGATCGTTTTTTGAAATATGTTTCGTTTGACACGCAGTCGGACGAGAATAGCGATACCTTCCCCTCGACCGAGAAGCAGAAGGTGCTTCTGAACTACCTCAAGGAGGAGATGGAGGGCCTGGGCCTTGTGGAGGTTACGATGGACAAGTATGGCTATGTGATGGGCACCATTCCCGCTACGAAGGGCTTTGAAACGGCTCCCGTGATTGGTTTTATTGCCCACGTCGATACGGCCCCCGATATGAGCGGCAAGGATGTGAAACCCCGTATCGTGGAGGAGTATGACGGAGGCGACATCGTCCTCAACGGCCAACTCTCGATGAAGGTGGAGGATTTTCCCGAACTCTCCTTCTTCAAGGGCCATACGCTGATTCACACCGACGGTACCACCCTGCTGGGTGCCGATGACAAGGCGGGTGTGGCGGAGATCATGACCGCTGCTGAGTACCTGATGGCTCACCCCGAGGTGGAGCACGGCAAGATCCGCATCGGCTTTACCCCCGACGAGGAGATTGGCCGCGGTGTCGATTACTTCGACGTCGCCGCCTTTGGTGCCGACTTTGCCTATACGATGGATGGCGGCTTTGAGGGAGAGTTGGAGTATGAGAACTTCAATGCTGCCGGTGCCAAGATCCATATCCAGGGCCGCAATGTGCACCCGGGTGTGGCGAAGAACAAGATGCTCAATGCCATCGACATTGCCTGCGAGTTGAATCAGCTTCTGCCTGCTACGCAGCGTCCCCAGGCAACGGAGGGCTACGAGGGCTTCTTCCACTGTGTGGGCTTCAAGGGTACGGTCGAGGAGGCTGATCTGCAGTATATCATCCGTGATCACGATATGGAGCTCTTCGAGCGAAAGAAGAACTTTATGATTGCCTGCGTGGAGCACCTGAATCACAAATACTCCTCGGGTATTGTTTCGCTCCAGATCAAGGATCAGTACTTCAATATGCGAAAGATGGTGGAGCCGCATCCCCAGGTAATCGATAAGGCCAAGGAGGCGATGCGTATGGTGGGTGTGGAGCCCATCGTAAAGCCGATTCGAGGAGGTACGGATGGTGCTCGTCTCTCCTTTATGGGTCTTCCTTGCCCCAATCTCTTCACAGGCGGTATGAACTTCCACGGTAAGTTTGAGTACTGCTCCCTGACGACGATGCAGAAGGCGTTGCAGGTGATTCTGAACCTGGCACAGCTCTGGGCAAAATAGTGATTAAAAGTTGATGATTCGGCCCGAGACCCCGCCTCTTGCGAGGTTGAGGTCTCGGGCTTTGTAACCGAAAGAAATATGAATCGATACGGTTATTTCAAGGTGGCAGGAGCTGTCCCCGTGGTCGAGGTGGCCGACTGCCGCACCAATGCTGCCCGCATTGGGGAGCTGGTCCGCCGTGCAGCCGATGAAGGGGCCGAGTTGGTGCTCTTTCCCGAGTTGTCGCTGACGGGCTATACCTGTGGCGACCTCTTCCTGCAACCAACCCTGGTGGCGGGGGCCGAGAAGGCACTCGGTGAGCTGGTGGCCTCGACGGCCGACTGCCCTGTCGTGGTGGTGGTCGGTATGCCGATCTCAACGGCGGAGGGGCTCTATAACTGCGCTGTAGCCCTTTTCGGAGGTGAGATTCTGGCAGTGGTGCCCAAGCGCACGATTCCCAATCGCGGGGAGAGCTGCGAGGGACGTTGGTTCCGTTCGGGGGATGAGGTGAAGAGTTCTGCCATCCGCCTTTGTGGCGAGGAGGTCCCCTTTGGGAGCGATCTGGTGCTGAAGATCAATGGCGTGGCGTGCGGTATTGAGTTGGGCGAAGAGCTCTGGATGCCTCTTCCCCCCTCTACCGACCTGGCTTTGGCCGGTTGTCAGGTGATTCTCAACCCGACGGCCGCCTCCGAGCAGGTGAGTCGCTACGAATACCTTACCTCGCTGGTGGCCCAGCAGTCGGCTCGTCTGCGCTGCGGTTATGTGACAGTGGCGGCCGGTTTTGGCGAATCGACCACCGACTTTGTCTTTGGAGGTAACGTGCTGATTGCCGACCAGGGGGAGTGGCTGGCTCGCGGGGAGCGTTTTAGGATGGAGCCACAACTCCTTACGGCCGAGATTGACGTGGAGCAGATCGCCTTTGAGCGTCGTCGTGTGGCGACCTTCCCGATGGGTGTGTCGCAGGCGGATTATGCCCTGGCAGAGGTCGATTTTACCCCTCGTGAGAGGGCTCTGCAACGGGCTGTCGATCCGCTGCCCTTTGTGCCGCAGGAGGCCTCCGATCGCGCTACGCGCTGTGAGGAGATCTTCTGGATACAAGCCTCGGGCCTGGCCAAGAGAATGCGCCATACGCGCTCTAAATGTGCCGTGATCGGCATCTCGGGCGGGCTGGACTCGACACTGGCTCTGTTGGTGGCAGCAAAGACCTTCGACCTGCTGGGGCTGGATCGTCGGGGCATCCACGGAATCACGATGCCGGGATTCGGTACGACCGATCGCACCTATCGCAATGCCCTTGACCTGATGACGCAGCTTGGAATCACGCAGTCCGAGATCTCGATCGTTCCGGCGGTGAATCAACACTTTTCGGATATAGGTCTCGATCCATCGGATCGTTCCGCGACTTATGAGAACTCCCAGGCCCGCGAGCGTACGCAGATTCTGATGGACTACGCCAACAAGGTGGGAGGTCTGGTGGTCGGTACGGGTGACTTGAGCGAATTGGCTCTCGGCTGGGCCACCTACAACGGAGACCAGATGTCGATGTATGGAGTCAATGGCTCGGTACCCAAGACGCTGGTCCGCCACCTGGTGCGCTATGTGGCCGAACAGGAGGGCGGTGATGTGGGGGCGACGCTCCTGGATATCGTCGATACGCCGGTGAGTCCCGAACTGCTGCCGGCCAATGAGCGGGGAGAGATTGCCCAAAAGACCGAGGATCTGGTGGGCCCCTATGAGCTACACGACTTCTTCCTCTACCATACGTTGCGTCGCGGTGTGATGCCGCGCAAGCTCCTTTTCCTGGCCGAGCAGGCTTTCCGAGAGAGCTACTCGCGGGAGGTGATTCTAAAGTGGATGAAGATCTTCTATCGTCGCTTCTTCTCCCAACAGTTCAAGCGTTCGGCCCTGCCCGACGGTCCCAAGGTGGGCTCGGTGGGTCTCTCGCCGCGCGGAGACTGGCAGATGCCCTCGGATGCCTCGTCTGCCCTTTGGATGGCCGAGGTGGAGGCTCTGGAGCAGGCGGAGTAGCTGATTTTGGCTGCTGCGGACAATTTTCCTGCCGTAGAGCCGTTCTATTTCTAAACAAGAAGAGAGAATGAAAAGATTGTTTCTGCTGCTGGCCCTTTTGGGAGGGCTTTGTCTGCCGATTGAGGCACAGTCATTGAACGACCTGTTGAAGGGACTGCTGGGAAGTGGCACAATGACTGCCGCACCCGCTGCAACTCCCGAAAAGTATATTACAGTCAGACAGTTGGCTCGAACCTGGACCTACACTCGTGCCGTGGTGGAGTATGGCGGGGAGGATCCGCTGGCAGCAATGGCCGTGAGTGCTCTTTCGGATCAGATCGAGCACTATGCCCTGAAGGTGGGCATCGTCTCGGGGCGCGAGAAGCTTACCCTGCAACGCAATGGCACGGCCCGCGTTCAGATTGGGGATAAGAGTGGTACGGGTAGCTACCGCTACAACGCCTCGACGGGCGAGATTACCCTTTCGGTGACCATTGGGGATAAGTCGGCCTCGTTACGGGGCCAAACTCGCTATAAGGAGGGGAAACTGACCCTTCTCTTCCCGGCCGAGCGGGTACTTCAGACGATGAAGCAGGCGGTTCCGAGCCTGGCCGAAAATGGTTACCTGAAGATTGCCGAGACGGTGATTGCCAACTATCCCGAAATTCGCATCGGAGCCCAATTCTAACCTCGTTCGATCGGCTCCTTTGCCCTTGGAGCCCGATAATTGAAAAGGTCGCATCTTTTGCGGCCTTTTTTCTTTTACAGGCGAGAATCCGGAAAAAAAGGTGAAAATTTTGTCAATTCAAATTATTTGGGTAATTTTACAATACATTTTCGAATTAAACAATAAAATATTGCATAAACACAACAAGAAAACCTATGGATGAATTGAAAGAAAAGAGAGGCTTCGGAAGTGGAAATGTCCGACAGGACAAATGGCGCGATTTCGAGACCTCGGGGATCGAACTGGAGGAGGGAGAACTCTACCTCTTTTGGATGGCTGCAGGCGATGGCTCTGCTCCACACACTTTTTGGGGCGAGGTCTTTGAGATTGAGGAGGCGGAGGGGTGTATTACACTGGAGAGTGCCTCGGAGAATCTGCGGGAGTTTCGGATGGGCGAGAAGATTCCCCTGGCGGGGTTGGGTTGTCGATCCACCTCACGGGCCGAGCTACGCGACTACACCTATAACAGAGCTCTCTATGAACTTTCGGTTCAGATACGAAAACACCTGCTTTGAGAGGGGCGAATACCCCTTTCAAGGCAGGTGCTCTCTTTCTTTGGGGAGATTAGATCTGCTTGCGGAGGCGTGCTACGGGGATATTGAGCATCTCGCGGTATTTGGCTACCGTACGACGGGCAATGCAATAGCCCTTCTCGTTGAGCATCTCCATCAGCGTCTCGTCGGTCAGGGGATGGCGTTTGTCCTCCTGGTCGATGCAGCGTTGCAGCAGGGTCTTGATCTCGTAGCTCGATACCTCCTCGCCATCGCGGGTCTGCATTGCCTCCGAGAAGAGCGATTTAAGGAGGATGATTCCAAAGTGGGTCTGCACATATTTGCTGTTCACTACACGCGAAATGGTTGAGACATCAAGTTGCGTGCGATCGGCTATATCCTTCAGGATCATAGGCTTCAACTTTGACTTGTCGCCATCCTTGAAGTACTCCTCCTGGTACTCCAGGATCTCCTGCATCGTTCGCATCAGCGTGTCGTGTCGCTGTCGAATGGCTGAAATAAACCACTTGGCCGAGTCGATTTTCGACTTTACAAACTGCACGGCCTCCCGATTCTCACTCTTCACCGTACCGTCGGGATTCACCATTTCGCGCATCATCTCCACATAGCGGCGATTGATCTTCACGTCGGGAACTCCCGAGGAGTTGAGCGAGAGGTCAAAGCGACCCTCGTGGATGTCGAGGATGAAATCGGGAATGATGTAGGGCGCAGCCTCGCTGCCCCCTTCGGAGTAGAGATTCCCCGGTTTGGGGGAGAGGTGGCGAATCTCGGCCAGAGCCTCTCGAAACTCCTCCTCGTTCACCTGCAATCGTTGTAGGAGCTTCTCGTAGTGCTTCTTGGCAAATTCGTCAAAGTGGCTCTGCAGCATCTTCTTGGCCAGTCGGCGAGCCGGAGTGGTCATCGGCAACTGCTTGATCTGCAACAATAGACACTCTTTCAGGTCGCGAGCTCCGATGCCGGCAGGCTCCAGTGTGTGGATCACCTCCAATATCCGCTCCAACTCTTCGGGTGTGGTTTCTAGCCCCATCGTGAAGGCGATATCATCCGCGACGGAGTTCATATCGCGACGCAGATAGCCATCTTCGTCAATCGACCCCACCAGGTAGGTAGCCAGGCGCATCTCACGCTCCGTAAGGTCGCGGTAGCCCAGCTGCTCGATCAGATACTCCTGCAGGGTCCGCCCCCCCGAGAGATAGATCGGGCGCGGTTTGTCATCCTTTGAGAAGTTGTTGGCGCGGCTCTTGTAGGCGGGGGTGTCATCCTCTTTGAGGTACTCCTCCACCGAGATCTGCTGCGGCTCCTCCAGCTCATCCTGCTGTCGCTCCTCTTCCAAGACGATATTCTCCTCGATCTCCTGCTTGATGCGTTGTTCGAGTTGCATAGTGGGGAGCTCCAGCAGCTTGATCATCTGAATTTGCTGCGGAGAGAGCTTCTGCTGAAGCGTGAGCGATTGTATTTGATTTATTGCCATAGGGTTGCCAATTTTTCGACAAGTTTGCACAAAATCTCAAAACAGGCCTCTTCTCTTATTTCTTCTATCATAAAACGCCTCCCGACCACGGTTTATTGTTCAGGAGGCGTTTTCGATTTTTGGGTTGTGGCTCTTGGATCCGTCCCGATTAGAACTCGGCGTTCTTGGGGGTACGGGGGAAGGGCTGCACGTCGCGGATGTTCGAGAGACCCGTCACAAACATCAGCAGACGGTCAAAGCCCAGGCCGAAGCCCGAGTGGGGAGCCGAACCCCAGCGACGGGTGTCAAGGTACCACCATACGTCCTTCTCGTTCATACCCAACTCCTGCACACGTGCACGAAGTTTGCCATAGTCGTTCTCGCGCTCCGAACCGCCGATAATCTCGCCGATTTTCGGGAAGAGAACATCCATAGCGCGTACGGTCTTGCCATCTTCATTCTGCTTCATATAGAAGGCCTTGATCTGCTTGGGATAGTTGATCAGGATGACGGGACGCTTGAAGTGCTCCTCCACCAGGTAACGCTCGTGCTCCGATTGCAGGTCGTCACCCCAGTTGCAGGGGAACTCGACCTTGCGGCCCGAAGCCTTCAGGATCTCAATGCCCTCGGTGTAGTCCAGACGCTTGAAGTCGTTGTTAACCACAAAGTTGAGGCGGTCCAGCAACTCGGGATCCCACATCTTGTTCATAAACTCTAGATCCTCCTTGCAGTGCTCCAGTGCATAGCGTACCAGGTACTTGATGAAGTCCTCGGCCAGATCCATATTGTCCTCTAACTCATAGAAGGCAGCCTCGGGCTCAATCATCCAGAACTCCGAAGCGTGACGCACGGTGTTGGAGTTCTCAGCGCGGAAAGTGGGGCCGAAGGTGTAGATGCGACCGAGCGAGAGAGCACCCAGCTCACCCTCCAGCTGACCCGATACGGTGAGATTGCAGGGCTTGCCGAAGAAGTCCTGGGTGTAGTCCACCTGACCCTCCTCGTTCTTGGGTACGTTGTTCAAATCCATCGTCGTGACGGTGAACATTGCACCGGCACCCTCACAGTCCGAACCCGTGATGATGGGGGTGTGGAAGTAGTAGAAGCCGTGGTTGTGGAAATACTCGTGGATGGCGAAGGCCATTGCGTGGCGGATACGCAGCACGGCACCAAAGGTGTTGGTGCGGGGGCGCAGGTAGGCGATTTCACGCAGGAACTCCAGCGAGTGGCCCTTCTTCTGCAAGGGGTAGCTCTCGGGATTGGCCGTGCCGTAGATCTCGATCTTCTCGGCCTGAACCTCTACACCCTGACCGGCACCCTGCGAGGCTACCAATTTACCGTCCACCCGGATGCAGGCACCCGTTGTGATGGGCTTTAACTCCTCAGCGTCAATCTTTTGCAGGTCAACCACTACCTGGATGTTCTGCACGCACGAACCGTCGTTCAGTGCGATGAAGGCGACATTCTTGTTTCCGCGTTTGGTGCGGACCCAACCCTTCACTACCACGTCGCAATCCACCTCCTGCGAGGCGAGCAACTCTACAATACGCAACTTTTTCATTATCGTTTGGTTTTTTGTTTCTCGGTTGTATCTTGGTTTAGCCCACAAAGGTAGCGAATAATTTGCGATAATTCAAATAAAAAAGTACCTTTGCACAACTTGGAAAGAGCTTTGACGAATGAAAAAATGGATCGCAAGTGCCCTTTTGCTCGCCTTGACGACGGCGATCGGGGCTCAAAATCGTGAAATATTCCGTGCCGAAGGGGTTCCCTTCGACAATCGCCACGATGCCGTGGTGGGTGGCGACTACGCCAAGAGCAGCCGTTATATCTGTTTTGCCCCCGAGGTGGAGGGACTTACGGCCGAGGGAATTGCAATGGGGCAACGCTCCGAAATTCCCTATGCCTGGACCGATGGTCTGGTGGTGATTCACCTTGAGAATGTCGGACAGGCCTATCGTTTGGTGGTTAATGACGAGGAGATTGCTCGCAATGAGGATGGCTTTTCGCCGACCGAGTACGATATCACCTCGGCCATTCGTCAGGGGGAGAACCACTTTCGGGTCGATCTGCTGGCCGGCGAGTTGGGGCATACGCAGCAGGGTCTGAAGCTCTCGGCCGAGCGTTTTACGGGTAGCTATCTCCTCTCGTTGCAGCGTCGCTCGATTGCCGACTACACCATTCGCCTAGTTCCCGACTCGTTGCGTCGTTTCGGCGTGCTGGAACTCGACATCATCGCCCGCAACGCCTTCAACTATGAGGAGGAGGTGAATCCCGCCTACGACATCTATGCCCCCACGGGTAAGTTGATGGATTATACCGACCGACCGATCCGCATTGCAGGCCGTTCGCTGGATACGGTACGCCTCACTCCTTTCATCTACCACACCAACGAGCAGAAGTGGGGGGCAGGCAAGGCTCCTCTCTATCGCGTGATGCTCTTCACGAAGCGTGATGGCAAGATGTGGGGTTATCTCCCGATTCGGGTCGGCTTCAGCGACATCACCTATCGTGACGGGGTGTGGTATCGTTTCGGTGAGCCCTTTACGCTCCGTGAGGCGGTCTGCGATGCGGCCGCCGACAAGGCGACGACCAAAAGCCGGATGAATGAGTTTAAGAAGCAGGGAATCAATACCTTGCGACCGAGCTATCCGCAGCCTCACTGGTATTATGAACTGGCCGATGAGTTGGGCCTTTACATCATTGATCGAGCCGCCATCTCTGCGCCCGATGGTCGCGATGACCGCACCGTGGGGGGGACTCCGGCCAACGACCCCGCCCTGGTGGAGGAGTTTATTGCGCGCGTGAAACGTATGTACTACCGTTCGCGTAACCACACCTCGGTAATTGGTTTCTCGATTGGAAACCCCTCGGGCAACGGATATGCAATGTACAAGGCCTATGAGTGGCTGAAATCGGAAGAGCAGGATCGTCCTGTCTTCTATGAGGATGCCCGTGGCGAGTGGAACTCGGACTAAACCCTACTTTTGCAACGATGAGCATCGAACTGATCGTGGTCGGCAAGACCGATTCAAAGGAGGTGAACGCCCTGGTGGAGATGTATCTCAAGCGGGTGAATCACTACTGCCGCTTTGCCATCACCACGCTCCCCGACGTGAAAAATACCAAGTCGCTCTCTGTCAAGCAGCAGCGTACCCTCGAAGGAGAGGCTATTCTGCGTCAGTTGGGCGAGGGCGACTATGTGGTACTGCTAGATGAGAAGGGGGAGGAGATGCGATCGGTGGAGTTTGCCTACTGGTTGCAGAAGCGGATGAACAGCGGAATGCGTCGCCTGGTGCTTGTCATCGGTGGTCCCTACGGCTTTTCGGAGGAGCTCTATGCGCGTGCCAACGGAAAACTCTCCCTCTCTCGGATGACCTTTTCGCATCAGATCGTGCGAGCTATCTTCGCCGAGCAGATCTATCGCGCCTTTACCATCCTAAATAATGAGCCCTATCATCACGAGTAGGGTAGTGTACCCTCGAAAAAAGAGCGAGACCACCTTTGGGGCGGTCTCGCTATCTTTTATTATTGGCGGAAATTACTCCATTCCGCGGATGCGTACCTCACAGAGGTCGCCGATCTCGCTCTGCAGACGCTCCAGGTTGGTCGTCTCCTCGGTCTGTCCGTAGTGATAGGGATAGAAAATCTTGGGACGGATGGCGCGAATTGCACTTACCGCCTGATCTACGGTCATCGTATAAGGCTGATTTACAGAGAGGAACGCAATGTCGATATCTTTTATGCTCTTCATCTCGGGGGTATCTTCTCCATCGCCCGAGAGATAGAGGCGCGTGCCACCAAACGAGAGGATATACCCTACATCGTCACGCTCCTTCGGGTGGAACTGCGTTCGGCCCTCCGAGTAGTTGTAAGCGGGCAGAATCTCAATCTCCAGCCCCTCCCAAGGGGTAATGCGCTGACGTGCACGTACGGTGGTTGAGGAGACGCCGTGGTCGGAGAGGATCTCCGAGGTGCTCTTGTCGCTGACAAGTTGGGTGGAGGGCTGCATCAATTTATAGACAGCCTCCAGCTCAAAGTGATCGTAGTGGTGGTGGCTTACCAGAATCAGGTCGGCCTTCGGCAGACGCTCATAGTCGGCAAAATCGTTCACGGGATCGAGATAGATCCAATGTCCGTCAATCTCCAACGCCAGCGAGGCGTGCTTAAAGAAGAGGATGCGAAACTCCCGACCATCGCGGGTGGTGAGGGTATCGGTTCGATACCCAAGTTCAGCAAGCTGTGCAGACGATATGTTTGTCATAACTTCGCTTTGTTTTAGTTCATTTCTACAAATATAGTGAAAATTTTGCGTTTTTAGTCACTACTCATCCAAAAAAAACTATCTTTGTCCAAAATTTTATGATTCAAACGAATGAAAAAGATGAAACGACTGAAAAATAGCCTTTTGTCGGCGGCCTCGCACCTTTGGGTGGTACTCTTTGCTCTGCTTCTCTCGGCTTGTGTCGATCCCGATGACAACTACACCCCTTCCGAATATAGCAAGGTCTATCCCGGTATCGTAATCTACAACTCGACCAACGTCCAGAATAGCATAGCCCTTGATGGTGTGGATGCTGCCCTCAAGCTGGCGATGCTGATCGACCAGTGCGATGGTAATGTCGCCCGCTTCGAGAAGGAGGTGGTCGAGGTCTTTGGTAAGAAGTACTACCTGCAGCCTCTCCTCTTCGGCCCCGACACGGCCATTACGCGTGACGATGCGACGGGTGACTACCTGATCCGCTTCTCCGGTACCCAGCAAGGCCCCTTTGACAGTTTCCTGCGCAAGGGTACCTACCGCGTCACAACGGCCAACCTCCCGCTGCTGGGAACTTCGGAGACGCAACCTTGGCGTGTGGAGCCCGAGGGTGAGATGATTCTTACCTATGGAAATGGTGTCTCCTCCCAGTCGATTCGTCTGGAGTCGGCCTCCTCGACCCTCTTCGTTACCCCCGAGGGCACCTTCTCCCTTCAGGCTGATCAGGTGGTTGCCAGCTTTGTCGGCAGTAGCCAGTTCATCTCCGATTGGAGTGCCGATATGACCCTTCGAAGTTCTCTTAAGGCGGATAATTTTGCCTTTACAAAGCATTTTGAGGCGACCTATTCGCTTTGGGGCCACGCTTCGGGACAGAGTTTCTTTGCTTTCAATGGCAAGACTCCGACCAACTTTGAGTTCCGTATCGACCCTTCGGATCCGGTGGCGCGCATCCCCTCCAAGACGGGCTCTACGATGATTACGAGCGGCATCGAGTATGCACGCCTGACCTCATCGTCCGACTACTCGGTTGACTCCTACCCCTCCCCCGAGGTAGAGGTAAAACGCTCTTCGGACAAGGAGGTTACGCGGGTTACTACCACCGTCATCTACAACGGTACGACGCACACGCTCTAATATATATAATAGGTAGACCTCGATTTTAGGCTGTACAACTTGGTTGTGCAGCCTCTTTTTTTGTTTTTTACCCTCAAAAAGGAAAAAAAATGGGGTGGAGGGTTTGTTTTGCAAAAAAATTACTATCTTTGCGGGCTATGTTTAACTAATTTAACTTTTACGACAATGCCTAAAATGAAAACGAATGCCGCTGCAAAGAAGAGATTCACTTTCACCGGCACAGGTAAGATCAAGCGCAAGCACGCTTATCACAGTCACATCCTGACCAAAAAGACTAAGAAACAGAAGCGTAATCTTTGCTACTCAAGCACGGTTGCGCCTGCCGATGAGGCAAAAATCAAGAACCTGCTGGTTAAGTAATTAGCCGAAGGGAGTTTATTAACCAAAGAGCGAAACAGCCCCAAAGAACAGGAGAGAAGCCTGTCGCTGACAGCTCGTCAAAAACTTTAACACTATGCCACGTTCAGTAAACGCAGTTGCGTCTCGCGCAAGAAGAAAGAAGGTTTTGAAACTTGCCAAGGGTAACTTTGGTTCAAGGGGAAATGTATGGACCGTTGCGAAAAACACGGTCGAGAAGGGTCTGCAGTATGCTTATGCACACCGTCAACTCAAGAAGAGAACGTATCGTTCGCTGTGGATCACCCGTATTAACGCCGGTGTTCGCGCTTACGGTATGACCTACTCGCAGTTTATCGGTAAGCTCAACGTGAAGGGCATCCAGCTCAACCGTAAGGTGCTGGCTGACCTCGCTATGAACGAGCCGAAGGCATTCGAAGCAATCGTTAACGCAGTTAAATAGTTCTTCTGTCGAAGGACGATAGCAGCGGGAGGAGTTTTCCTCCCGCTTTTTTTTTGCTTCTCTGCCGATGCAGAGGAGGGTGCTTTAAGGAGCCGAGAGAGCCCGTTGAAATGCGAAAAAACAGGATCGGAACATCGCTTTTCTTGAGAGGTGTTCGCCTTATTGCCCTCTTGAATAATTCACCTTTGCAGGGGCTGGTTTTTGTAAACGAAACAGGTTTTTTATTTCCTCTTTCGGATATTAAAACAACCTCTTTTTTTTGGGGCTATATATTTATATAGGTATGAACTACTGTTTTTGAGGGCGATTTCCGCCAATAATGGGTCAATTTTCCCCTCTTTTCCCCGTGTTTTTTGGAAAAAATCGCCGAAAAAAGCCTTGGTTTTCCGAAAAAAGATGTAGCTTTGCCGCGCAATTTTTCGGAAAAAAGCCCAAATTTTCACTGAAAAATGCCCTAAAAGGGTAAAATCGAGGGATTTGTGCAAATAATCCCGTTTTTTTTGTGCGAAAACCTCAAAAAAAATAAAAAAAAGTTGCCCAGGCAAAAGATTTTATCTATATTTGCACCATGAGTGTATAGGTATAAGCTCGAAAATTGAGGGGGCCGGGAAGGCGTTTAACCCGCGATTTTGAACAGAAAATAGAAAAAAATAAGGCAAAAAACGAGAAGTCACAGCGGACGTAAATACGATTGCTGAGAAATTTAATTTATTAACTATATAATAATAAGTGTATGAATCTGAAAAAATTTACTCTTTCAATTCTTGCAATGTGCCTCTGCGCTGGCGTATTTGCCCAGCAGAGCAAGACGGATCCCAGCGTTGAGTTCCGTCCGCATTGGAATCTGCAGCTGCAGGGTGGTGTAGGTTACACCGTTGGTGAGTCGTCGAAGATCGGTGATCTTCTCTCGCCCGCTGCTTTCCTGTCGGCTAACTACAAGTTCATCCCCGCCTTGGGTGTTCGCGTAGGCGTGGGTGGCTGGCAGGCCAAGGGTATGATGGTTACTTCGGATGCTGGTTATAAGTACAACTTCGCCCAGCTGAACGGTGACCTGAAGGTTGACCTGAACAGCCTGTTCGCTGGTTACAACCACCGTCGTGTTTGCTCGGTGTATGTATTCGGCGGTATCGGTATGTACTACGCGTTCAACAACGACGAGGCTGTAGCCATCTCGAATGGTCGTCCCATTTGGGCTAACGAGCTGGAGTACCTGTGGGAGGGTTCGAAGCCTTTCTTCCTGGGTCGCTTCGGTCTGGGTCTTGACTTCCGTTGCAGCGACCGTGTGCTGTTGAACCTGGAGGCCAACGCCAACCCCACCTCGGATCACTTCAACTCGAAGCGTGCCGACAACTGCGACTGGCAGCTCAACCTGCTGGCTGGTATTTCGGTAAACCTGGGCAAGCCCTACCAGACCTCGAAGGTATGGGAGGCTGAGCAGGCTGCTATCGCCGCTGCCGAGCGTGCTGCTGCTGAGGCTGAGGCTGCTGCCAAGGCTGCTGCCGAGAAGGCCGCCGCTGAGAAGGCTGCTGCCGAGAAGGCTGCTGCCGAGAAGGCCGCTGCCGAGAAGGCTGCTGCCGAGCTGCAGGCTCGCGCCCTGGCTGCCCGCAACGCAGCTATCGCTGAGAACTCGGATAACGTTTACTTCACCATCGGTTCGGCTTACATCCGCAAGGCTGAGCTCGCCAAGATCGAGAAGCTGGCTGCTTGGATGGAGGCTAACCCCGACTACAGCGTAGCCATCGTTGGTTATGCCGATAAGGAGACGGGTAGCGCCCCTGGCAACCTGAATCTGTCGGAGCGTCGTGCCGAGAACGTAAAGAAGGCTCTGGTGAAGGCTGGTGTTGCTGAGGATCGCATCGAGGCCGCTCACAAGGGTGATACCGTTCAGCCCTTCGCTGAGAACGCCAAGAACCGTGTAGTAATCTGCACGCTGGAGTAAATTTGAGCACTAAATTGAGCTAAAATAAATTCCAAATTTCACAATTATTAACTTTTTTATTAACCAAAAAAACGATGAAAGTATTTTCTAAGTTGATGGCAATGCTGCTGATGGTAGCATTGTTCGTGCCGGTTGCTTGTACCGACTACGACGAGGACATCAAGAATGTTCAGGGCGCAGTTGAGGACATTATTTCCGGCGAGATCGACCCTGCTGGTGTCGATGTAAAGGGCCTGGCCGAGGACCTCACCGAGGTTTCGGGCAAGTTGAACGAGCTCATCGCCGATCACGAGGCTGACGTAGCTGCTCTGGATGCAGCTCTGAAGGCTGGTGACAAGGCTCTGGGCGAGGAGATTGCAGCTGTTGCTGCTGACCTGACGGTTGCCGAGGGTTTGATCGACGCTCTGGAGACGGAGGTTGAGGCTCTGAAGGCCGCTGACGAGGCTCTGAAGGCCGCTGACGAGACCAACGCTGCTGCTATCGCCGCTGAGGTTGTTGCTCGCGAGCAGGCTGTTAAGGACCTGACCGACACGCTGAGCGAGATGGTTGAGGAGGTTAGCGCTGAGTTCGACGAGGCTTACGAGCGAATCGAGCTCGTTAACGAGGCTATCGATGGTCTGGAGGGCGTAGACGAGGAGCTGAAGGCTTCGATCGCCGACAACGCTGCCAAGATCGCTGCTGCCGAGGAGAACATTGCTTCGCTGATTTCGTTTGCTCAGGGTGCTACCCAGGCTATCCAGAACCACGAGGTTGCTATCGCTTCGCTGACCGAGGAACTCGATGGTCTGAACGAGCAGTACAAGAACCACTTGATCGACTATCAGCAGTTCGCACAGCAGGTTAACTACGCTGTAACGAACCACGAGGCTGCTATTTCGAAGCTGACGGATGACCTCGCCGGTCTGACCAGCCGTGTTGCTAGCCTGGAGGGTACCGTTCAGAGCCTGACGGAGTTCGCTTCGCAGGCAACCTACGCTATTCAGAACCTGCAGGTTGCCGTTGAGACTCTGTCGGCCTACCAGGAGGATCTGAAGGAGACCATCATCCCCGGTCTGGAGGAGCAGATTGGCAAGAACGCTCAGGACATTGAGGATTTGCGCGTTATGGCTACCGAGCGTCTGGGTCTGCTGGAGCAGTCCTTCACGATGCTGAACAACCTGGTTCAGGACAACTACGCTGAGTTCCAGGAGTACCAGGATGCTGTTGAGAAGGGTCTGACCGAGAAGTTCGGTGAGATTGGTGAGCAGATCATTGCTCTGGATATTGAGAACGTTCGTCAGAACCGCGTCCTGGAGGATCAGGCCATTCTGATTGAGGCCGTTCAGGAGCAGGTTGCTCTGAACGCTGAGGCTATCCTCAACGTACGTGCTGACCTGGCCCAGGAGGCTGCTTACCGCGCTGAGTTGCAGCTCGCTTTCGAGGAGTTCTCGCAGCTGGTTAACAACACGTTGCTCCAGCACGGTATGGATATCCAGAAGCTGCAGGGCGACGTTGAGGATCTGCGTAGCGATTACGATGCTCACATCAAGGAGTATCAGCAGTTCTACGCCGACGTTGTAAACGCCATCCAGAACCACCAGACGGCTATTGAGGCCAACAAGGAGGAGATTGACGCTCTGAAGGAGAAGTTTGCTGCTCACGAGCTGTCGTACCAGGAGTTCTACCAGCAGGTAAACTACGCTCTGGCCAACCTGACCTCGACGCTGAACGGTGCTGTTGAGGATATCGCTGCTCTGTCGAACGATGTTGACACCATCTACGGCCAGCTGTCGGCTCTGGACGGTGTTGTTGCCGGTCTTCTGATGAATGTTGAGACGCTGCAGGGCGATCTGGAGGCTCTCCAGGAGCAGGCTGCTGATCTCGACGAGCGTCTCAGCACGCTGGAGGGTGACTTCCAGGCTCTGCTGATCGGTCTTGAGCAGACCGTTGATGGTCTCCAGGTTCAGATCGACGTAGTTGCCGATGACGTTCAGGCTCTGAAGGATGCCTTCTCGCTGCACAACGCTACTGTTGAGCAGTGGGCTGCTTCGGTTAACGGTCAGATCGAGGATATCTACTCGAAGCTTGATGACGTTAACGACCGCTTTGAGGGTGTTGAGGGTGACATCGAGGAGCTGATGAACCGTGTTCAGAGCATCGTTTATGTTCCCGATCACGTTGATGGTAAGGCTACCGCTGAGTGGGTAATCCTGGATAACACCATCCTGGGTGCTACCACCACGATGACCTATCAGGTTTATCCTGAGGAGGCTGCTGCTGCCATTGCTTACGCTATCGCTTCGGCTGAGGCTGATGCCGAGGTTGTTAGCCCCCTGTCGTTCCAGCTCGAGTGCCTGAAGACGACCCGCGCTCTCCACGATGAGACCGCTGAGATCCTCGAGGTTGGTGCCATCGAGGGTGGTCGCCTGGTTGTTAAGGCCGCTCTGAAGGGTCTGGCTGATGACTTCTTCTACGCTGGTCCTAAGCAGGCTGAAGAGGGCTACGCTCTGTCGCTGGTTCTTGACAAGGAGGACGGCAGCAACCTGTCGACCTGCTTTACCCAGCTGGCTCCCACTTCGGAGCCCGTTGAGGCTGTTGTGAAGATCTACCGCGATGGTAAGGACGTTACGAACAAGAACGTTGGTACGATCAGCGTTGCTTACACGGAGGCTGGCTATGTTTGGAATCCTGTTAAGAATCACTACTTCGTATTTGAGGTAGGTGAGGCTAACTACACCGCTGACGAGCTGGCTGCTGCCGGTTACGATGTTCCCAAGTACAACTGTTCGCAGAGCATTTCCACGAATCCTTCGAGTGCTTTCGCCTCTTGGCTTTCTGTGTATAGCGGCGGGAATTATGTAGCTAAGGTTGCTGAGGTTGATGCAGCTGGTGCCATCTATGGTAAGATGACGCTGCCCACTGACAATGCCAAGCTTCAGAAGATGATCGGTACCGCCGGTACTGTTACCTATAAGTATAGCAATGGTCTGACGGTTGCCGAGACGCTCGAGATTACCAAGGAGACTGCTAAGCTTGACCTGGGTGTTGCTCAGATTACCTGGTGCTATGACAACGATGCCGCTATCGACGCTGACCTCCTCGAGGGTACGACCAGCTTCTACAGCCGTGACGCTGTATCGCTGAACCCCGTAATGGCCGGTGATGAGTTGCCTGCTGGCACCACGATTGCTGATGTTCTTTCGGGTGAGCTGAAGAGCGTTCTGATCAACGGTGTTGTAAACGAGGATATTATGGTTGGCTTCAACGCTGAGGAGGCTGTCGCTTATATGGCTATCTCGGGCTTCGAGTGGGATGAGGAGTATGAGATCAAGGCCCTCTTCGAGCTGAAGAATGTCCTGGTAGAGGCTTACCTCAACCTGACCACCGTTGACCGTTCGCGTGAGGTTATCGAGGTTCTCCACACCACGGAGGTTGTTCTTTACAACAACATCGGTTGGACCTGCTTCGAGGAGGCTTCGCCCGTTGCCAACATCTCGATGGATGAGGTTTACAACCAGATTACCTACGATCTGGGTACCTACAACACTCCTGCTAAGTGGATCACCGACAACTTCGGTCGCGCTTGGACGGTTGACGCCAACACCGTTGCCGCTTACGAGTCGCTCGTAGAGGGTAATGAGGATGTTGAGCCCGTTGTGAAGAACATCGAGGATGCCTGGACCACCAACCACCAGATTGAGGTTACCGACGCTGGTGTTGAGGCTTCGACCGGTTACTCGTACAAGTCGTTCGACTTCATCCCCGAGGCTCTCCGTTACACCAAGGAGATCACCCTGTGGTATGGTCAGGAGGTTCGTCTGGTACAGGATGTAGTATTCGTTCTGCCCGCCGTTTACGACTTCAAGCACTCGCCCATCTATGTATATGGTAGCGACGCTGAGGGTTACTACTCGGAGGTACAGCCCTACTACCTGCCCGACCTGCCCACCACCGCTCTGGAGGTATTCGACGTGAAGACCGTGAATATGAACACCGCCTTCAACGTGAAGAACAGCGACGGCGAGGTTCTGATCCTCGACACCGAGAATGGTACCACCACCGACGAGGTTAACAACCTGAACTTCGTTGCCGAGTTCGAGCTCGAGCCTACCTATGGCGAGGGTATCACCATCAATAACAACGCTATCTCGTACTACGACGAGGATGAGTATGTAGATGTTTACGGTGCTCTCTACGTTGAGTTCGATAACGGTGCTCGTATGAAGGTGGCTACCAACTTCGACGGCGGTATCTATGACAACTACATCGTGAAGAAGTTCGATCCTATCCTCAAGCCCGTTGCCAACTACACCTATCCTGTAGAGGTAGACAACGCTCGTGAGTACCCCGTTTCGATCTTCGATATCGTTGAGCTGCAGGATGTTCGTGAGTACGACCTGGTTGACGCTGACGGCTTCGTAGTGGGTGATGACGAGAATGGCTTCGCTGCTGGTGTTAACACCGCCGAGCTCTACGGTCTGGGTGTTGAGTGGGCTGACAACATCGACAACCTTGATGTTGAGATCCGCAAGTACTTCTCGTTCGAGAATGGCGTTCTGACCTTCGATAACAGCGGCCAGGTTGAGCTGACCAAGCCCGTTCCCGTTAAGGTTAATATGAACGTTTACTCGGCTTGGGGTACCTACCCGATGGAGGTTGTTGTAACCTTCGCTCCCAAGGTGGTTGCTCTTGAGTAAGCTAATCATCAAAGGCCCGGCAGAGTTCGCTCTGCCGAGCCCCAGATAACCCAAAGAGGTGCGTAGTAATACGCACCTCTTTTTTTTGCACCCTCTCCTCAGGTCGATCCCTGCTTCGATCCCTTTCTGCAAAGTTCTACAACCGCAGGGACTCTCCCTCGTAGGCCTGTGGCGCGGGAGGCTTTCGTTCGCTATGTCGGCTATTCGGAGAGGGATATCGAGGGGCTTGGGAGGTTGTTGGAAGGTCTGAAAGGAGTAGGCGAGGGGTGGGGAGGAAAGGCCCGAAAGGAGTAGGTGAGGGGAGGCTTTCCCATTGGTGAGGCAGGGCGTGAAGCGGCCTCTTTCAAGGGCATAAAAAAGGTCAGGTGGATTCACCTGACCTCTCTTGTTTTGTTCAATTTCCGGGGTTTTCTCGGCCCTTTTTGGGGGTTAATTGAGACTGCGATCCGCAGGGGCTGCATTGGGGGAGTGGGCCTCCATATCGATCTGCATACGCACCATCCGAACGGCCTCCGTAGCAGCGGTAATGGCGCGGTCGTGCTGTTCGAAGAGCTCCTTGGGTGTCTCTCCCTCCAATACGCTCCATATGCAGGGCATATTCCAGTGCATCTGCACCGAAAGGCATTGTTGGAGGAGGGTAGGGAGGAGGGCGGCAGCGGGCTCGTCACGCAGCGTGCAGCCCACCAGGATCACCGCATCGACATCGGTATACTCGGCCAGGAACTGTGTGGCCATCGGTAGGTCGAGGAGGCTCGGAACATAGCGGATCTGGAGGTTATGCTCCAGACAACCGGTCTCCCTTAAAGTACGCGCGGCCCCCTCAAGGAGGAGGCCGGCGATCTCTTCGTGGGGCTCCGCAACCACGATACCAAAGGCCATCTCCTCGGCCGAAGGCAACGTGTGGCGGGGCGAAGATGTGTGAATCATCTACGGTGCCGAATTATTTGTTCGAACCCATCAGCTTCTCAGCCTCACGAGCCTCCTGCGAGGCGGGGTAGTCGGTGAGAATGCGCTGGAAGAGGGCCTCGGCAGCAGCTACATTGCCCAGAGCCTGCTCGGCCAGGCCGGCCTTGCGGAGGTAGAGGGGAGCCGTGTAGTTGTTGTCGGCAGCGGCAACTGCCTGGTTGTAGAGCTTCACAGCAGCAGCCAGATCACCCTGATCGAAGGCGATGTCACCCTGCAGACCCAGGTTCTGGGCGTTGATGATGGCTCCGGGGATGCCCTTCACGGCCTTGTACTGCTTCAGGTAGGCGGCTGCGTTCTCCAGGTCACCCAGCTTGTAGTAGCAGATACCGGCGCAGTGCTTGGCCAGGTTACCCGAGGGGGTCGAACCATACTGGTCGATCACGGCCAGGAAACCGGCACCGTTGGCATCGCCATCGAGGGCCAACTGAAAGTCGGGGGTCTCCTCGGCAAAGCGGTTCTCGGCCTCTACCATCAGCTCGGCAGCCTTTGCAATGCGAGGCTCCGAAACGAGCTTCTTATAGCCGAATACGCAGCCGGCCAGGATCAGCAGAGCAACCAGACACCAGGTTACCTTCTTCGAATTCTCCTCGAAGAAACTCTCCGTCTTGCTCATTGCGGCGCCCAAAGTCTCCTCTTCGGGCTTCAAAATTTTCTCTTTTGCCATAGTTCTCTATTTTTTAGTTTTCGTTATAAATTTTTCTCCTTCCAATGGGGTCGAACTGCCTTCATCCTCTTTTCGAAGCGTTCCTGCACTCCGAAAGGATGTTAGAGTCCGCACCAACGTACAAAGTTAGCGTTTTTTTTCGTAAAAAGAAGTAATGAAGGCTAAAAAACGAGCGGAAAGCGGGGAGATTAGCGAATAATCACCACATTAACCAGCTTTACCCCCGAGCGTTCGTTGATTTCGCGGCAAAGGGCATCGCGGCGATAGAAAAGTTCCGAGCGCAAAATCGAGGAGCGCATCTTGACGTAGAGTACCCGGTTTTGGAGCGAGAGATCAATCGTATCCTCTGCTACCCGATCGCCGACAATGGCCCGCCAGGTGTCGGGAAGCCGACCTTCGGCCACCTTCGCCGCCACATAGGGCCGCTTGAAGAACTCCTCAAGCAGCTCGCCCATCAGAAGGGTTTGGGTGCGTCTCATTGCTTGACGGCCCCTCCCTCGACCTGAAAGAGTGTGTAGGGAACGCCCGCCCGATCGAGCGTTGTCTGCAAACGCGTGGGGTTGCAGTCGCTGATGATAATCTGGCCGAAGTGATCTTCGCTCACCAGGCGTAGCAACTGCGTCACACGACCTGCATCGAGCTTGTCGAAGAGGTCGTCGAGCAGCAGAATGGGTTTCTCGCCCTGCTCGCGGGCTACGATAACGTATTGGGCCAGTTTTAAGGCGATTAGGAAGGACTTCTGCTGACCCTGTGAGCCATATTTTCGCAACGGATAGCCCCCGATTTTGAGTGTTAGGTCGTCGCGATGGATACCCGAAGTGGTGTATTGGTTGGCGATGTCGCGCTCCCGATCCCGCTTCAGAATCTCCTCCAGTGGAGCCTCATCGAGCACCGAGCGATAGGTGAGCTCCACCTGTTCACGGTCGTCGGAGAGGAGGCGGTAGAAGTCGGCCACCAGGGGGCGCAACTTCTCGGTGTAGGCGCGGCGGGCCTGATGAATCAGAGTGGCGTGGTCGCTCAACTGACGGTCGTAGATCGAGAGCATATCCTCATCAATCGAGATCTTGAGGAAGCGATTGCGCTCGTGCAGAACGGCGTTGTAACGCATTACAGCCTGCAGATAGGGTCGGTCGAGCTGCGAGATAAAAGCGTTCAAGTAGCGACGACGCTCCTCCGCTGCATCGCTGATCAGGGCTGAGTCGGCAGGCGAGACGATCACGACGGGAACCAATCCCACGTGGTCGGCCAATCGCTCATACTCCTTGCCGTTGCGTTTGAGGAGCTTACCTCCCTTGCGCGAGAAGCTGCAGACCACCTGTTCCCCCTTTTCGGACTCCGTACGGTAGTTGCCCTCGATCATAAAGAAGTCGGTGCCGTGGAGGATATTCTGTCCATCGGTCGTGGCGAGTGACGATTTGCACATCGAGAGGTAGTAGACGGCATCGATGATGTTGGTCTTGCCGGCACCATTGTCGCCCACAAAGCAGTTGATTCCCTCACCCAGCGAGATCTCCTCGTGGGCGATGTTCTTAAAATTCACCAGGGTCAACTTCTTCAGCTGCATAATTGATTCGTTTTATACCCTACAAAGATAGGAATAAAGGATGAGATTTAGCCTCATCCAGGAGGAGTTTTTTCCAAATGGTGTTGGTGACGCAGGGAAAAGAGAGAGCCCGAACGGAGTGCTCTCCATTCGGGCCCTGATGTTGTGGTGAGTTGGCGATCCTCAAATTAGTCGATGATTGCCACACGGTTGGTCTCCATCGTCGAGAAGGGCTCCACCTTATCACCCTTACCCTCGTAGGTCAGCTGCTCGGGCTTCACACCCTGCGATACGAGGTAGTCGTATACGGCCTTGGCACGGGCATCCGACAGACGCTGGTTGATCTTGGCGTTACCGGTCTGGGGATCGGCGTGACCCTCGATGTGATAGATCTTATCCTCGGGACCCTTCTTGATCTGGTCGGCCTTCAGGTCGAGACGGATCTTCTCCTTCAGGGTCAGATAGGACTTATTCAGTGCGAAGAATACCACCATCTTGCCGCCTACATAGACGTTGTTGGTCTTCTCTACGATGCGCTCTACCTCGATAACCTTGGGCTGGGCATTAGCTGCGGCCAGGGCGGCATCACGCTCGGCCACCATTGCGGCGTAATCTGCAGCGTCGGGGCCGGTGTAGATTACCTCACGGTGCCAGTCACGCTTGAGGAAGCGGTAGGACATACCGGCCGTCAAACTGTAGGCGTGAGCGTAGATACCCAACTCCGAGTAGGGCGAAGGATCCTTGCGGAGGGCGTGCTCATCCTCGGGATAGATCCACCACTTGAACTCCAGGTTCAGGTCGATGCGCTCGCATACGCGGAACTTGTTGAGTAAACCAGCGTTGAAGGCGAACTCTTGATTCAGACCATGGTGCTCCTTACCCGACTTGGTGAAGTCCTGGGCCTGGTAACCGAAACCGGCGAAGGGTACAGCGTAGTAGACGCGATCCTCACGGTAACCACCGATCCAGTTCGAGAGGTTGACTAACAGGTCGGCGTGGCCGTAGATGAAAGCGGTCTCCTCCGCCTTCTCGGCAGCTGCCGAACGATAGCCATAGGTCTGACCACCCGACAACTGGGCACGAAGACCCCAAACGGGGTGGAGCCACTTGGTTACCGATACGTTGGTCTCCCAAGCCAGACGGTGCCAGAACGAACCGTGCTCACGGAAATTGGGACGCTGCGAGATATCCTCGGTGGCGGGACCGACACCGAACGAAATCTCCCAATTATCCCGGAATTTGTTGGTCACGATACCCTGGTGACTGGGCTTCGGATCTACCGTCACCTTCTCGGTTTTTTCGCTCTCCTCCGTCTGCTGTGCAAAGGCAGCCACGGCAAAGATCGAACAGAGGGTCAAAAGGAAAAATTTCTTCATAATCACTCAATCGTTATTAATTTCCTACTTCAATCTCCTATTGGTGTATAGTAATCGCAACAAAGGTAATATTTTTTCAATAAAAAGTGATCAATTTATCGAAAAAATATTCAAAAAGAGGAGAAATTGGTTGTTTGGTGCAATTTTTTCGGCAATAATGAACTTTTGAACTGAAAAAGAGGAGGTTACCGAATTTACAGCAACCTCCTCCACTTTGTTTTCAGCCACCTGGCAACGGCATCAACCGCACTTCGAGTAGCCGCACGACATACAGGTCAGACAACCATTCTGGTAGGCCATCGTCTCCTGGCCGCAGTTGGGACACTTGCCCTTGTGCTTCGTGCCGTCGGTGATGTAACGTTTCAGGGCTCGCTCCACACCCGTCTTCCAGGTATTGATCGAGGCACTGTCGAGGTGCAACGACTCGATAAGCGAAACCACATTCTCGATGGGCATACCCTGGCGCAGCACTCCCGAGATGAGCTTGGCATAGTTCCAGAACTCCTCGTCGAACAGACGCGAGATACCACCGATGGTATTGGTGTATCCGTAACGGTCTTTGTACTGGAAATCATAGCGTTTTGACCCATCTTCCTCGCGAACCTTGATGATGTTGCCCGAGGTGATCTTGGGCGGGATGTACATAGCATCCTCCTCCAGCTTACCGGTGAAGATCTCGTAGGGGTGACCCTCCTGCAGACCCACGAAGGCGATCCAATCCTCCTTGCCGTTCTTAAAGCGGATGATGTCGGCCGGAATCGAGAGCGGACGCTTGGCGCTACGCGTCTCCGTGGGAGCCTTCTCCTTCTTCTTCTCAATCAGCACTCCCGAGCGGCAACCGTCACGATAGACCGTTACGCCCTTGCAGCCGCACTCCCAGGCGGTGCGATAGACATCGGCTACCAGAGCCTCCGTTACGCTGTTCGGGAGGTTTACCGTTACCGAGATCGAGTGGTCCACCCACTTCTGGATGGCACCCTGCATCTTCACCTTGGCCACCCAGTCGATATCGTTGGCCGTGGCCTTGTGATAGGGCGAAGCCTCTACCCACTTCTCCAACTCCTCATCCGATACGGAATCCAGACGCGAGATGTCGTAACCGTTGATTTCGAGCCACTTGACGAAGTTGTGGTGGTAAACGTTGTACTCCTGGAACTTCTCGCCCGTCTCATCCACATAATCCACACGGGCAGCCTGGTCCGAAGGATTGATCTTGCGACGACGCTTGTAGACGGTGCGGAATACCGGCTCGATGCCCGAGGTAGTCTGCGACATCAGCGAGGTGGTACCCGTGGGGGCGATGGTGAGCATTGCAATGTTGCGGCGGCCGTGCTTGATCATCTCCTCGTAGAGCGACGAGTCGGCCTCGCGCAGACGGTTGATCATCGGATTTTTCTCCTCCTTCTTGCTATCGTAGAGGGGGAAGGCACCACGCTCGGCAGCCATCTTCACCGACGAACGGTAGGCCTCTACGGCGAGGGTCTTCTGTACCTTTACGGCGAACTCAATTGCCTCATCGGTGCCATAGCGCAGGCCCAGGGCGGCCAACATATCGCCCTCGGCAGTGATGCCGAGGCCCGTACGACGACCCTTGAGGGCCATCTCCTTGATCTTCTTCCAGAGGTTGAGCTCCACCGAACGGATGTCGTCATCCTCGGGGTCAGCTCCAATCTTGTTGATGATCAACTCCACCTTTTCCAACTCCAGGTCGATGATGTCATCCATCATATGCATCGCCTTGTAGATGTGCTTCTTGAAGAGGTCGAAGTTGAACGAGGCCTCCTTCGTGAAGGGCTTCTCCACATAGCTCAACAGGTTGAGGGCCAACAGACGACACGAGTCGTAGGGGCAGAGGGGAATCTCACCGCAGGGGTTGGTCGAAACGGTGGTGAAACCCTCCGAGGCGTAGCAGTCGGGCACACTCTCGCGGATGATCGTATCCCAGAAGAGGACACCGGGCTCGGCCGATTTCCAAGCGTTGTGGATGATCTTGTCCCAGAGTTTCTTGGCATCGATCTCCTGTGAGTAGAGGGGCTCCTCGCCCTTGACCGGGAACTGCTGGTGGTAGGGCTTGCCGGCCATTGCGGCGCGCATAAACTCGTCGTCGATCTTGATCGAGACGTTGGCACCGGTCACCTTGCCCGTATCCATCTTGGCATCAATAAAACGCTCAGCATCGGGGTGCTTGATCGAGAGCGAGAGCATCAAGGCTCCGCGACGACCATCCTGTGCTACCTCACGTGTCGAGTTGGAGTAACGTTCCATAAAGGGGACAATACCCGTCGAGGTGAGGGCCGAGTTTAAGACGGGACTTCCCGTGGGGCGGATGTGCGAGAGGTCGTGACCCACGCCGCCGCGCCGCTTCATCAGCTGCACCTGCTCCTCGTCCATACGGAAGATGCCGCCATAGGAGTCGGCCGGGTGTTTGTGGCCGATTACGAAGCAGTTGGAGAGCGAGGCCACCTGGAAGTTGTTTCCGATACCGGTCATCGGGCCACCCTGCGGAATGACATAGCGGAAGTGGTCCAACAGCTCGAAGAGCTCCTGGTGGGAGAGCGGGTTGGGGTAGTTGTTTTCAATGCGGGCGAGTTCCGCTGCGATGCGGTTGTGCATCTCGGCAGGCGACTTTTCGTAGATGTGTCCGAACGAATCCTTCAGGGCATACTTCGTCACCCAGACCTGGGCAGCGAGCTCATCGCCTCCGAAATAGACCTTCGATTCGGCTACGGCATCTGCGAAAGCCACCTCTTGGGGTTTGTTTTTATTGTCAGCCATAATGTATTGTGTTTTATCTCTTTAGTCCGCTTTGTCGCGCTTTTTGGGCGCATTGAGTTCCACAAAGTTAGCCGCTTCTGTTGCGAAAAGCAACCCTCTGCAAGGGGGAGTTATTGACAGGTTATTTACAAAAAAAAGAAAACCGCGTTGCAGATTATTGCAACGCGGTTTTTGCTTTTTGTGCTCGGAAAATTACTTCACGGCAATGGCGTCGATCTCTACCAGAGCACCCATCGGCAACTTAGCTACCTCGTAGCAGATGCGGGCAGGTTTGTCACCCTGGAAGTACTCGGCATAGATGGCGTTCATGGCACCGAAGTCGGCAATCGAATCGAGCAGCACGGTAGTCTTCACTACGTTGTCGTAGGTGTAGCCGGCCTCCTGGAGGATGTGGCCCAGATTCTTGAGCGACTGGTGGGTCTGTGCCTCAATACCCTCGGCCATTTGGCCGGTGGCACCGTCGATGGGCAGCTGGCCCGAGATGTAAAGTGCGCCGTTCTCCACGGCCTGCGAGTAGGGACCTACGGCCTTGGGGGCCAGCGGCGATGCGATAATCTTTTTCATCTTATTCTTCGTTTTTGGTTGTGAATAGTCGGTTTAACTTCACAAAGGTAATAATAAACTGCGATTTTACGTCATATTCGAGCGCAGTTTTCTTGCCCTTTTTTGCACCGCACGCAAAAAAAGTTTACCTTTGACACGAAAGCGGGGGTGTTCTCCGTTTTACCTATATATTAAAAGGAAACGCGTATGCATTTGAGATTTCTTTCGGGTGTGATGATGGCGGCCCTGACGGTGACGGGGTGCTGTGGCCCCTGTCGCACTTATCAAAAACAGGTACGTCCGCTGGTGGAGACCCGCTGGCAGCTGGTACAGCTCAATGGTCAGGCCGTGGAGGCCGAGGGGGAGCAGTTCACCCTGCACTTTGCCGCCTCGGGCGATGTCTCGGGAATGGCTGCCTGCAACCGCCTGATGGGGGGCTATACCACCACCGAGGATCGGGCACTGAAGATCGGACCTTTGGCGGCAACCCGTATGATGTGTTACGACGAACGGGAGATGGAGTTTATGATTATGCTCGATCGGGTGACCCACTACGAGATGGATGGGCCGATGATGATGCTTCTCTCCGACGGATCGCTGGTTGGCGTGATGGAGGCCCGAGAGGCCAAGGAGGAGTAAAACGAAAGGGGGCTGAAAAGCCCCCCCCTTTTTTATTGGGTATCAGGAGTAGTCGCTATTCGATCTCGCGGCGGTTCATCAGCGCGTGGGTGATCGTCAGCTCATCGACATACTCCAACTCGTCCCCGAAGCCGATGCCGCGGGCAATGGTGGTCAGCTTTACCTGGGGGTATTGGCGCAGTCGATTCATCAGGTAGAAGAGGGTGGTCTCCCCCTCGACCGAGGTGGAGATGGCTAAAATCACCTCCCGTACCTCTCCAGTGGCGATACGCTGCATCAGAAGGTCGATCTTCAGGTCGGAGGGGGCAATTCCCTGCATCGGGGAGATGACACCTCCCAACACGTGGTAGAGGCCGCGGTATTGACGCGTATTCTCAATCGAAAGGAGGTCGCCCACCTGCTCCACGACGCAGATGGTCGAGCGATCCCGGGTCCCATCCTGGCAGATGGGGCAGTGCTCCTCGTCGGAGAGGTTGTTGCAGGTGGCGCAGTAGCGAATCTCCCCCCGGAAGCGGTCAATCGAGCGGGTCATATCGCTCACCGACTCCTGCTCCATCTTCAATAGGTGCATTGCCAGGCGCAGAGCCGTTCGGCGGCCGATACCGGGGAGCTTCGAGAGCTCACCCACCACATCCTGTAAAAGCCTTGACATAGATTAGATTGCTTCGATGTGTCGTCTCTCCAGCCATCCCTTCTTGCCGTCGCTCAAGGTCACCTCCTGCCACTCGCCGAGCTGTTCGCCCAGGCGGAGGGTTGTGCCCTCGTGGATGACGAAGAGGTCGGTGGCAGCTCGGTCGGGCGAGCTCTTTACCGAGACGGCCGTAGAGAGTACCACGGCCCGATCGTGAGCCACCATTTCGCGACGTGCGGCCGAGGCGAAGCTGGTCGTGGCCACAAAGAGCAACACGCCGATCAACGTGCCGAAGAAGCCAACCTTGCGGAGGGTAAGTCGCTGCGAGAGGAGATAGAAGATCAGCGAGGTCAGGCTGAGGGCCAGGATCAAGAGTGAGAGCACCGTCCAGGCAGTACCGCTCAGAGTAGAGCGCAGGCTGCGGAGCCATCCCTTGAGGAAAAATTCAGGGATCTCGTCGATGCGATCCACTGTCTGGCGTTCAGCGACCGAGAGGTTGTGGCGCGTATCCTCGTCACCGGGCTTCAGACGCAGGGCCCGGTGGTAGTAGAGGATCGCCTCACCGAGGCGGTTATCCTTGAAGTAGGCGTTGGCCAGGTTGTAGTAGAGTTTGGCCGAAACAACTCCCTGGTTGAGAATCTCCTCGTAGGTGCGGATCGCCTCGCGGTAGTCGGAACGTAGGTAGGCCGTATTGGCAACATCCCACAGTTGGTCGGCATCGAGCACGGCGGCGGGATGCTGTTCCGGGTTGGCCATTCGGAGCGAGTCGCTTTGTGCGGCGGATCCCAGAGGAAGGACGAGGCTGAAGAGCAGCCACAGAAGCCCGTATATACGCATTGATTTCATTGGTTTAACGCTTTTTAATCAGAGACTCCAGGTGTGAAATCAGCTCCACACCCTCCGTGTAGATATCTCCCATTCGGGCCGATGCCGAGGGGGCATATTGTGCCTCTTCGCACTGGGTAATGATGGTGGAGAAGCGTTGCGATGCCTCGCCCGGAATACCTCGTTTGGAGAGCTCCTCGCGGACATTCTCCTTCGTAAGGTTCGAGACGGGGATATTCAACTTGTCGCTCATATAGCCCCACAGAGCCTGCGACATCTCCTCATAGAAGGCGTAGCGATTCTCCTCACTCATCGCCCGCTTGGCGGCGCGGAACCGCTGTATGGCCACTTTGTTGGCGCGCTTGCCCTTTACCAATACCGTGTTGCGGCTCTCGCGGATCTGCTTGCGGAGCAACAGGAAGAGGAGAAGAAAGAGCAGAAACAACACGCCTACGACCAGGAAGTAGCTGCCGCTGAAGAGGAAGGGGGTACGTGCCGCCTTGAGGTGGGCACTGCCCGATTTGATGAAGCGGATGTCCTCGCCCAGGAGCTTCACCTCCTCCTTGGTGACCCCCTTGACGATGCGGGCCTCGCTTTGGGCTCCACTGCCGTCGGGCGAGATTACCATCGGGTGGGGTTGTGACGAGAGGGTCACATATTGTCGCTTCTCGGGGTCGAAATAGGAGAACTCCACCGGAGGAAGCTCATATTCACCCTCGGCACGGGCGATGAAGGGGTACTCGAACTGGCGGTAACCCGAGATGCCATTCGGTGTGGTCTTGAGCTGCTCGGTGGTCTTGATGTCATACTGCTCGAAACTTCCCGGCAGATTGAGCTTCGGGGCCTGGATGAAGCGCAGGTTTCCCGATCCGGCGATTCGGAGGGTAAAGGTGGCTGCCGAGTTGACCTGCAACTGGTTGGCAGGGGCTGTTTCGCTGAGCGAGAAGCGGCCTACGGCACCCGAGAAGCTGGCGGGGGCTCCGGCTGGAAGCTCTTTTACCGTAATCTGGAGTTTTGGGGAGCGTACCGTGCGGTTTACGTTATAGATGTCGGGGGTGCTTCCGAAGAAGGGATCGCGGTGGCGATTATTCTGTACCACCACCTGGGCCACGGCCTCCACCTCGGCGGGGTCGATGGTCAGCAGGCCCGATTGCTGGGGGTAGAGCAGAAACTCGCGCAGGACGGAGCACTCGTAGATCTTTCCGTTGAGGGTTTCGCGGTGCGAGGGACGATTCTCGACATCCATCTCCTGCGACCAGAAGCCGTTAAAGGAGGGGAAGCGGGCGTTGTTGAGGCCGGCAATCGAGACGCGGTAGTAGAGCTTGACGGCCACGCGTACAGGCTCGCCTTTGTAAACCTCGTTGCGTGAGGCGGTTACGCGCAGTACGATATCATCGGGAGCCACCTGATTCTGGGGGTTTCGATTCTCGGCCACCCGATTCTGCCCGCTCTCGGCAGCCGGAGTGCCGGCAGGACTCTCCTGCTCCTTGACTACCTCCACCAGGGTAGGTGAGGTGAGGTAGCTCTTCTTGTCAACCTCCACCTCGGCAGCACCGATCGAGAAGTTGCCCTCGGCGGTGGGGAGCAGTACATAGGTGTAGGTGTATTCGTAGGTCTGGGTTACCGAGCCGTTGATGAACTGTACGCTCGAACCCCGATAGACCGAAGGGCCGGCGATGACATCGAAGCCCTCGAAATCGGGAGCCTTGAAGGTGTCGTCGTCGGGTTTGGCGTTGAGGCGGAACTCCACGCGGAAAGGCTCTCCCAGGGCTACCAGAGCGGGAAGTTCAGCCGTGAAGGTCACCTTGTCGGAGGCGGCAAAGAGGGTGCCGACAGCTCCCCAAAGTGCCATCACCAGGAGAAAAAATCGTTTTAGAAACAGCTGCATAGAGAGTTTATCAAAGTGCAAAACAGATAACGCGAAGTTATCTGCTTTTATTGTGCCCGGCCCCTCCTCGCATCGGAGGAGGAGCCGGGACAAGAGGGATCAAAGGGGTGATTAGTGCTTAAAATCGGCGAAGAAGTCGTTGCCCTTGTCATCGACGATGATAAAGGCGGGGAAGTTCTCCACATAGATCTTACGCACGGCCTCCATACCGAGCTCGGGGAAGTCCACTACCTCGACCGACTTGATCGAGTTCTTGGCCAGGATGGCAGCAGGGCCGCCGATCGAGCCGAGGTAGAATCCGCCGTTGGCCTGGCAGGCGTCGGTAACCTCCTGCGAACGGTTACCCTTGGCCACCATCACCATCGAACCGCCGTGCTTCTGGAAGAGATCCACATAGGGATCCATACGACCGGCTGTGGTGGGGCCGAACGAACCGGAGGCCATACCCTGCGGGGTCTTGGCGGGACCGGCATAATATACGGGGTGCTTCTTGAAGTAGTCGGGCATCGGCTTGCCTTCATCGAGCATCTGCTTGATGCGGGCGTGGGCGATGTCGCGGGCTACGATGAGGGTGCCCTTCAGATTCAGGCGGGTCTTGATGGGGTATTGGGTCAGAATCTCACGCACCTTGTCCATACCCTCGTCGAGGTCGATATCCACGGCGGGAGACATAGCGGGTGCCTCGGCGGGGAGGAAGCGGGCGGGGTTCTTCTCGAGCTGCTCGAGGAAGATACCCTCGGGGGTGATCTTGGCCTTGATGTTTCGGTCGGCCGAGCAGCTTACGCCGATGGCTACGGGGCAGGATGCGGCGTGGCGGGGAGCACGAATCACACGTACATCGTGAATCAGGTACTTGCCGCCGAACTGGGCACCGACACCGCTCTTCTGGCAGATCTCGAGTACCTTCTGCTCCCACTCCAGGTCGCGGAAGCAGCGTCCGCCCTCGTTACCCGAGGTAGGGAGCTCGTCGAGGTAGCCGGCCGAGGCCTTCTTCACGGTCGAGAGACACATCTCGGCCGAGGTGCCGCCGATGCAGATGGCGAGGTGATAGGGAGGACAGGCCGAGGTGCCGAGATCCTTGATGTGCTCGGTGATGAATTTGGTGAGCGACTCCTCGTTCAAAAGGGCCTTGGTCTGCTGATAGAGGAAGGTCTTGTTGGCCGATCCGCCGCCCTTGGTGATGAAGAGGAACTCATACTCCATTCCGGGGTGACCGGCATAGATGTCGATCTGTGCGGGGAGGTTGGTTGCGGAGTTCTTCTCGTCGGTCATCGTGAAGGGGACTACCTGCGAGTAGCGGAGGTTGCGCTCCTGGTAGGTCTCATAGACACCGCGCGAGATGTGCTCGGCATCGTTGGCACCGGTCCAAACATCCTCGCCCTTGTGGCCGATGCAGATGGCCGTACCGGTATCCTGGCAGGTGGGGAGCTCGCCCTCGGCGGCTACACACTGGTTCAGGAGCATCGTGTAGGCCACAAACTTGTCGTTGTCGGTGGCTTCGGGATCCTCAAGGATGTTGCGGAGTTTCTGGAGGTGCGAGGCGCGGAGATAGAACGACACATCGCTGTAAGCGGCTTTCGAGAGCAACTCGAGACCCTTGGGGTCCACCTTCAAAATCTTTCGGCCGTCACACTCGACCACCTTCACATAATCCTTCGTCAAGAGACGATACTCGGTCTTATCCTCCTGAATGGGATAGGGCTCCTGATAGATGAAATCTGCCATAGTCTGTTGTATGTTTTTTTTGTGTTTGTTTGTTCCAATCGACAAAGATACAAATATAATTCAAAACTTGGGGTTCAAAATTCAAATTTTTCCACTCTTTTTCGTTGTTGGCGGTGGTCGCCTCCCGCAAGAAAAGAGGAGGGAGTGTTCCCCTTCGATTTTTGAGCCCCGATTTGCATTTCGTCGCCCCGACCGTGCACTTCGTCAAAGAAAATGGCAGGTTTAGCGCAAAAAAAGTTGAAAAATGTGATCTGTTTTACAATTTATTGCTATATTTGTCACTGAAACAGATGGATATATGAAGAGTGTAGGCTCCCGGAACCATTCAGGGGCCCGCTGAGTTGTTCGAAGCAGGAGGATGTTTCCTCTCGCCTAGAACTTTTTTATCCCTGCATCCTCCGAGGATTGCCGGGTGTAATAGGTGTAATAGATTGACAAACAGAAGTTTGTATTTTTTGCACGAACAAAAGATTTGAAATTTTTATACAACAGAGGAATGAAGAAGAACGAAAAAGCCAAAAGGAACTATGAGGCCCCCGGCATCGAGCAGGTGCTTGTGCTGGTTGAGGCAGGCTTTGAGACCAGCGGTTCGCTGGATGGAGACCACGAGGGTGGAGACTCTTCGTGGGAGGATGAAGATTATTAATCGGTTAAACAGTGTGACTATGAAAAGAATGACTTTTTTGGTATGCCTCGCAGCCGCGCTTTTTACCGGTTGCGTCTCCGATCCGATGGATCTGGAGTATCCCGATTGCCCTACATATCGAGATGTGATTCTCTCGGCGGGTCAGTCCGAGACGCGTGCCTATGTGGGAGAGCAGACGGCCACGGCCGACAATCCCAATGGCTCCTATTCGCTGGTATGGGACGAGGGGGATGCCATTGGCGTATTTGTGAGCGGTGCGACCAGCGAGATCAATACCCAGTGTGTTTCGACGAGCGGAAAGGGTGCCTCGAAGGCCTCCTTCAAGGCCCGGTTTGCCTCGGCAGCCAGCAACAGCCGACACACCTACTCGGCCTACTCGCCCTATAATGCCAATGCCGGAGTGGATCCCACGGCTCTTACGGGTACGTTGAGTGCCACGCAGATTCAGACCGATACGCAGGGCACCCACATCGGCGACTATATGTTGGAGATTGCGGCCCCTGTCGAGGGCCCCGACAACAGCGGTACCGATGTAGACCTTCACTTTGAGAATCAGTTCTCGATTCTGAATTTCAAGATCAAGTATCGTGCGCTGGGTGTCAATGACGAGACCGTTAATTTCAAGGGCGTGAAGGTTTCGAACGTGCGTGTCTATGCAGCGGCCGAGGATGCGACCTCGATGCCTCTCTACTCGAGCACCTATAACCTGGCCGGTAGCTACACCTTCAACCTCAATACCCAGACCACGACGATGAAGACCGGCTCCTACAGCTGGATCATCGACTGCGTGGTGCGAGGAGATAACGAGGTGAAGGGCTCGACCAACGATCAGGCCCTGGATGTCTGGATGGTGGTCAATCCCGTGAATCTGAACGGTGTGAAGCTGGTGGCCGAGATCATTACCGATATGGGTACCTTCCACACCACCCGTACGATCAAGAGCAACAACGGTCAGCTGCAGCCCAATATGGTCTATGTGCTGCCCGCCACCATCCGTTCGCCGAAGGTAACCCCCAAGATCTACCCCTTGTGGACCGAGGGCAGTACCTTCTTTGGCTCCAACTGCGAGCACATCTACCTGGGTACCACGCCGACCTCCGAGATGGCCAGTGCCACGGAGTTGAAGCCTGCCAACTGCTTTATGGTGCAGCCCAACAAGTGGTATAAGTTCAAGGCCAATGTGCGCGGCCGCGGTCAGGCCGGTGTGGAGGCGATGGGCATTACGAGCGACGACCTGGTGGGCGACTACGCCATCACGGCCGACGGTACCCTTACCCCCACGCTGACCGATGAGTATTGCTACTTCAAGACCACCACGACGGGTAACGGTGTCCTTTCGCTCTACTTCGGTGGTACGGTGCTCTGGAGCTGGCACGTCTGGTCGATGGAGGATACGCCGACCTCGGTTCAGGTGGCCGAAGATGTCCATATGTTGGATCGTAACCTGGGAGCGCTGAAGGTAACAACGGCGGAGAGTACGTTAGCTCTTGAT
Organism: Alistipes sp.; assembly: GCA_045602705.1. GTDB lineage: Bacteria > Bacteroidota > Bacteroidia > Bacteroidales > Rikenellaceae > Alistipes. The sequence continues at coordinate 144,425 of JAZSCB010000002.1, read as the reverse complement.
CTCTACGCCCTTTACTACTGCTGGGGCTTTAATGTGCCTTTCCCCGGCCCTGCCAAAGTTACGGCGATCAATGGTGTAGGCCAAGGCGTGTATTCTGGTAAGAACCTGAATAATATCTATTACTATAATGGTACCACCGAGGCGACTCTTACGGAGACGCGTCTGGTAATCCCCTCGGCGACTTTGGCAACCTCGGTGATGCAGCCCAAGGCTCCCGCCTATTTGATGGCCAATGATGAGAAGAATGTCGATACCGACCCCTATCTCCATATGTGGGGCCTGCAGGGAACAACCGATACCAACGACTACGAAAAGACCGCATTTGATCCCTGCCCCTATGGCTACCGAGTCGCTTCGTACTACGACTATTTGCCTATCCGTAATATCTCTCGTAGGCAGTTGGGAGCAGGTGTTGAGCTTACGATCCTTGCTGATTCCTACTTTATTCCGCAGGGAATTGTGGGTTGTGAACTCGCATCCGATGGAAATACGGATGCCTGGTATCTGCAGTTGAGTGGTTTCAACTATATGTGGACTGCTACTCCTGCTTGGCCGGCTGAAGCTACCAATGAACCGGCACCGGGATCTTCGATCGATATGCCGAAAGAGACGGATCCGACCAACGGACGAGCAATGTCTCGACTCTTGTGGCCCTCTAACCAAAAGACGACGAACTACGCAATGCGTCGTTATCAGGGAGCTCCCGTACGATGTGTAAAGTACGATGCCGAGAACTAATCCGAAAAAGCGTTGTCCGTGCGGGCAACGCTTTTTTTAACTCAAAATGGAGGATGCAGGATGCAAAATCGGGGGTGGGGAGAATAAAAAAATCATAATTTGCGGAGTTCTTCAAAATATTTATTAACTTTGCACAAGATTTGGACGGTCAAACCGTTTCGGGATAGGTTAATCGAATATATAACTCAAATAAAAACAACAAATTATGATCTCTTACAAGGAACTGGGCCTGGTGAACACCCGTGAGATGTTCAAGAAGGCCGTGGATGGCGGTTATGCAATTCCCGCTTTCAATTTTAACAATATGGAGCAGCTCCAGGCCATCATTATGGCCGCTGCCGAGACCAAGTCGCCTGTGATCCTCCAGGTGTCGAAGGGTGCTCGTCAGTATGCCAACCAGACCCTCCTCCGCTTTATGGCCGAGGGTGCCGTGGAGTATGCCAAGGAGCTCGGCTGGGAGAATCCCCAGATCGTGCTGCACCTCGACCACGGTGACAGCTTCGAGACCTGCAAGAGCTGTATTGATATGGGCTTCTCGTCGGTGATGATCGACGGCTCGCACCTCCCCTACGAGGAGAACGTGGCCCTCACCAAGAAGGTGGTGGAGTATGCTCACCAGTTTGATGTAACCGTTGAGGGTGAGCTCGGCGTACTGGCCGGCGTGGAGGATGAGGTTTGCGCCGAGGAGAGCCACTACACCAAGCCCGAGGAGGTGGTTGACTTCGTGACCAAGACCGGTTGCGACTCGCTCGCCATCTCGATCGGTACCTCGCACGGTGCCTACAAGTTCACCCCCGAGCAGTGCACCCTCGATCCCCAGACGGGTCGTCTCGTGCCTCCTCCCCTCGCCTTTGATGTGCTCGCCGCTATCGAGGAGCAGCTCCCCGGCTTCCCCATCGTGCTCCACGGCTCGTCGTCGGTACCCCAGGATGAGGTGGATACCATCAACAAGTATGGCGGTGCCCTCAAGGCTGGCGTAGGTATTCCCGAGGAGCAGCTCCGCAAGGCTGCCAAGAGTGCCGTTTGCAAGATCAACATCGACTCCGACTCGCGTCTGGCTATGACCGCTGCCGTGCGTGAGGTCTTCGCCAACAAGCCCGCCGAGTTCGACCCCCGCAAGTACCTGGGTCCCGCTCGCGACAATATGAAGAAGCTCTACATCCACAAGATCAAGGAGGTGCTGGGCTCGGATAACAAGGCCTAATTCGCTGAAGCGAAACAAAAAACCTCTCCCGAGTTACTCGGGAGAGGTTTTTTGTTTGTTGGGAGGGGCGAAAAATTTTTTTCAAGCCCCTCCCTGCAAAAAAAAAGAGACAGCGACTGATTTTCAGTCGCTGCCATCCGTTTTTGCGGAGAGGACGAGATTCGAAGGGCTTTAGCCCTCGCGGGGATTCCTTTATGCGGAGCCGTCAGGCGAGCCATCAACACACTCTATCCCCGCAACTCCTCTCCCATATATCGTCCCTTCCAAAGAGTCGGATGGCAGTCGGCTTGCCGGTCTTTTTTTTGCGGAGGGGCGAAAAATTTTTTCAAGCCCCCCTGCAAAAAAAAGAGACAGCGACTGATTTTCAGTCGCTGCCATCCGTTTTTGCGGAGAGGACGAGATTCGAACTCGTGGTACCCTAATCAGGTACGTCGGTTTAGCAAACCGGTGGTTTCAGCCACTCACCCACCTCTCCGTGCCCCTTTTTTCGGCTTTCGGCCAATTGGGTGTGCAAATATAGAATCTTTTTGGCGAAATACAAAATTATCCGACAAAATTTTCTATCTTTGTTACCCGACCGCACCTGAAAACGGTCGATAAACGGCTATGAAACAGAAACTCCTTCTCCTGCTGACACTCCTCTTCTCGCCCCTGGTAATGTGGGCACAACAACCTCTCTCCGAGCTGATTAAGGAGGTGGAGAGCCGCTTTGATGTGCGGGTGGAGTGCCGCAAATTCTCGCCAGATACCCTTTGGGTGTCCCACGCCGCTTCGCGTATCCGCCCCTATTCAGCGGAGGCATCGCTGGAGCAGATCTGCCGCCCCCTCGACCTCAAATTCTCCTGCCGTGGCGGCAACAAATACCGCCTTGAGCCCTACGAATACTACCGTCGTACCCCCGCCGAGGGAGAGGAGCTCTTGCGCTGGCTGACGGAGCACTACCTGACGGATCGGGCTGCCTGGGAGGTGCGTCGTGACTCCCTGCTGCGCGATGCGCGGCGGATGTTGGCGATGGAGCCACTCTACGACTCGCTGGTCGAGAATCCGCGTGTGGTGCTCGGCCGCAAGATGCGCTTTGCTGGTTATACGACCCGGAATTATCTGCTGGAGACCCTCCCCGGCATCTTTGTCGGTGGCACGATCTACGCCCCGCTGACGCGCGGTCGTCATCCCCTGATCCTCTCTCCGGCAGGCCACTGGCCCGGAGGGCGTCTGCGCGAGGATCAGCAGTATCGGATGGCCACCTTCGCCCGAATGGGGGCTGTTGCGGTCGATCTCGACATCGTGGGGTGGGGTTGCACGGCTTCAACGGTTCCCTTTGCTCACGAGGATCGGCGGGCTATGAGGCTCCAGGCCCTCTGGTCGAAGGCGGTGACCGATTGGGTGGTTGCCACACGCCGCGATATCGACACGACGCGGATGGCGGCCACGGGTGGCTCGGGTGGTGCCACCCACACCCTCCTGCTTGCGCTGCAGGATCCGCGCTTTTGGGTCCTGGCTCCGGTGGTGCATCTCGTCTCGCACTTCGATGGCGGCTGTCCCTGTGAGAGTGGGGTAGAGGTGGCCCGAGCGGCGGGCGGCAGTTGTATGACCGAACTGCTGGCGGCCGTGATGGCCCCCAATCCGGTGTTGGTGGTGAGCGATGGTGGCGACTGGACCTCCACCTATCCCACGCTGGAGTTTCCCTATCTGCAACGAATCTGGAGCCTCTGTGGAGCTCCCGAGGCGGTGGAGAACTGCCACCTGGCGGAAGAGCGGCACGATTACGGGGTGAACAAACGACAGGCGGTCTATCGCTTTTTTGCCCGCCGACTGGGGCTCGATGCTGCGCAAATCGACGAGACGAAGGTGACCCTTCAATCCTCCGAAGCCTTGGAGCTGGTGGCCGAGTTGGAGATGTTGTTGCTTGAAGAGAATGAATAATTATATATGGGTATGAAGCGAATTTTCTGGGTGGCGGTGCTCTTGCTGACCGCCTTTTCGGCTGAGGCCAAGAGCCGTCGAGCCATCTATCGCGTGAGTTTCCCTTCGCGCGACAATGCAGTGGTAATCAGCGATCTGCCTGAATGGGTAAAGGGTGCTTCGGTCTGGTACCGGGGGAAGGAGATTCCCTCGCAGCTCGATGATCTGAACGAGGATGGCCGCTACGATGAGTTGGCCTTTGTTTATGAGGGTTTGCCGAACGATTATCGCGGCGCGGTGGAGGGGGGTGAGGCCCTGGTGCGTGACTTTGTGGTGCGCTATACCTCCAAACCGCTCGAGAAGAGCTATCCCGTGCGGGTCAATGCCCAAATGTGGATCAAGAATGAGAATAAGAGCATTACGGAGGTGACGGAGGCGGCCTCCTTCAAGGATGATATGTATCGAAAACTCCACCATCACGGCCCCGCCTTTGAGTCGGAGCTGGCGGCCTATCGTGTCTATTTCGACAAGAAGCAGAGCATCGATACTTACGGCAAGAAACACCTCGGATTGGAGCTTCGGACGACCAACTGGTATACCACGGACGAGCAACTCGCCGCGGGTTTCGGCCACGACAACATCCGTGTTTTCGGGTCGATCAGTGTCGGTGTGCTGAAGGGGTGGGATAAGAAGAAGCAGCGAATGGCCCACATTACCGAGATGCGTCGCCGCGAGGCGAAGATTCGGGCGGCCGGTCCCGTGCGTACGGTGGTCGATATGCGGGTCGAGGGGTGGCGTTACGAGGGGCGAGAGATCGATATGACCTCGCGTTATATCCTCTATGCCGGCCACGAGGATGTGCAGGTGGAGAACTACCTTACGGGAGATCTGAATGGGCTTACCTTTACGACGGGCGTGATGAAGATCCGCGATGGCTTTACCACGACTCTGCAGGACTCGGTGCTCCTCTCGGTAGGTGAGGATTTTCCCGAAAACGACACGGTGCGCTGGCAGCGGGAGCGTGTCGCCCTAGCGGTGGCGGTTCCCGGTCGTCAGATTCTCTCGCGTACGGATGACAACTTGAGCCACCTGGTACAGCTGGAGGCCGATGAGCTGGGCCGCATCGATTGTCGTCTCTGGATGTGGTGGCAGAAGAGTGAGTGGCTCCATCCCGAAGATTTCTATTCCGAGCAGGGGTTGGCCCGAATGGGGGATTGGAAGTATTGGCTGTTGAAACCCGAGGTGAAGCGAAGAAAGTGACCCTTGAAGAGTCCGGAGAGGTCGGCAAGGGGGTAGGTGAATAAAAAATCCCGATTTGGTGATAAAAATTCCATACCCCCTTGCCGATTCTGTTTGTATCTTTGCTATGTCCTGGATTGGGACTGCATGCCAACCGAATTACTGAAAAACATAAAAAATAGAAGAGATGAAGCTGAAACAAACTCTGTGGGTGGCCGTGGCCGCCCTGGCGATGGGCTGTCAGGCCCCTGCAACCGATGTGGCATCTGTCGATGCGCTCTATGAGAACCTCCCCTTCGAGATGGAGCGGGTGGCCCGTCCCGAGATTCCTGCTCGTGAGGCCTCGGTGGTCGATTTTGGCGGTGTGGGTGACGGCATCACCTCCAACACCGAAGCCTTTGCCCGTGTGATCGATCATTTGGCAGAGCAGGGGGGTGGTCGCGTGGTGGTTCCCCAGGGTGTCTGGTTTACGGGCCCCATTACCTTCAAGGATAACATCGAACTCCACCTTGACGAGAATGCGATCCTGCTCTTCAGCAACAATACGGCCGACTATCCGTTGCAGGAGGTGACCTTCGAGGGTCTCAATACCTGGCGTTGCCAGTCGCCCATTATGGCACACCACCTGAAGAATGTGGCCATCACCGGCAAGGGTATCATCGATGGCAATGGCGATGCTTGGCGAGCCGTGAAGCGTGGTAAGATGGCTCCCGACGAGTGGAAAAAGCTGGTCAAGAGCGGCGGCATTGTCTCGGAGAATGGTGACAACTGGTACCCTTCGGAGAGCTATATGTTCGGCGCAACGACGGGTGCCGACCAGAATGTCTCGACCTGGGCCAAGACCAAGGAGGATTTCGAGAAGATGCACGACTTCCTGCGTCCGGTGATGATCTCGATTCACTATTGCGAGAATGTGCTGCTGGAGGGGGTTACCTTCCAGAACTCGCCTGCTTGGAACATCCATCCCGCAATGTGTACCAACCTTACGGTGAACGATATCTTCGTGCGTTGCCCCTGGTATGCCCAGAATGGCGATGGTATCGATGTGGAGTCGTGTAAGAATGTGATCATCACCAACTCGGTCTTCGATGTGGGCGATGACGGCATCTGCATCAAAAGCGGTAAGGATGAGGCGGGCCGCAAACGCGGTATCCCCTGCGAGAATATCATCGTGGACAATTGTGCCGTCTTCCACGGCCACGGCGGCTTTGTGGTTGGCAGTGAGATGTCGGGCGGTGTGAAAAATGTGAAGGTGACCAACTGCAAATTCTCGGGTACGGATGTGGGCTTACGCTTCAAGTCGACCCGTGGTCGTGGTGGTGTGGTCGGCAACATTTACATCGAGAATATCGCGATGAACAACATCGCAACCGAGCCTCTCTTGTTCGACCTCTTCTATGGGGGTAAGTCGGCCTCGGAGGCTCTGGCCGATGGCGACGAGGCCGAGGCTACCGATCTGGCCCTGAAGCCTGTGGATGAGACTACGCCCCAGTTCCGCGACATCTACATCCGCAACGTATGGTGCAACGGTGCCCGCCGAGCAATGCTCTTCAACGGTCTGCCGGAGATGAATGTGGAGAATGTGACACTCGACGATGTGGCCATCTATGCCAAGGTGGGTGCCCAGCTCAATGAGTCGACCGGTGTGCGCCTGACCAATGTGAAGGTCTATCCCGAGGAGGGCCCTGCCCTGATGATGAACAACGTGAAGGAGGTGAAGATCGAGAACTTCACCTGCCCCGAGGGAATGACGGAGGCGATGACCGTAACGGGCAGTCGCAACCGTGAGGTGAAGGTGCAGTCGCCCCAGATCTCGGCCGAAAACAGCCGCCTTACGAAGGGGGCACAGCCGGCCGTGGAGATTTTGTAAGGCTTGAATTGCCGTGATTTGATAACTCAACAAGCGTTGAAAATGATGAAATATTGGATCAAGAGAGCTCTTTGGGGCCTGGTGGTTGCCGGTTTTGTTGCCTGCTCGCCCGATGGCGACGGGGAGGGCGATCCCATCCCCGCAACCCCGCTCCCTACTCCCGAGATATCGATCACGGTGGGGGTGACCGAGGCGACGGCCCGCTGGAGTTCTGTGGAGAATGTGGGACAATATGAGTGGGAGTTGCAGCAGGATCAGCTGACCCCCAAGACGGGCCGCCAGCGTGCTACCTCCTACACCTTCGCGCTGACAGAAGGGGCTACCTACCGTCTGCGTGTGAGGGCCTTGGCTCGTGAAAACTCGAATAACCGTGACTCCGAGTGGTCGGACTATGTGACCGCCTCGAGCAATATGCTTCCGGCTCCGAAGCCGATTTTGGTGGATGGAAGCGTGACTGCTTCGGCCGCCTCGATTCGTTGGGAGGCCGTAGAGGGAGCCGGCAGCTACCGCTATGAACTGACGATCGGCTCCGACAAGGAGGTGGTCGAGAAGGGGGAGTGTGCCGAGACGGAGCTCCTCTTCGAGAATCTGGAGGAGGGCACCTCCTATAATTTCCGCCTGATGGCTCTGGCCGTTTCGGAGGAGTACACCGACTCCTCGTGGTCTGTGCCGATCTACTTCGCGACCCGTTCGATTGCCCGTCTGGAAGCTCCGGTTGCCTATATCGCCGGGCTGGCCGTGACGGGAGCCACGATCCGCTGGGCGGCAGTGGAGGAGGCTGTGGCCTATGCTTACGAGCTGGTGGACGACAGCGAAAATGGAGTTGTGGCCGCCTCGGGGGAGACCGAGGAGCTGCAAGTACTTTTTGATAACCTGCAGGAGATGCGCTCCTACTCCTTCCGTGTTCGGGCTTTGGCCGACGGAAGTGATCCCTACCTCACCGACTCCGATTTTTCGACCCCGGTGAGCTTTACCACCCGCTCCTCGTCGGGCGTGGATGTGGGACTTCCTCTCGCCAATGAGATGGATGGTCAGTTGCGTGCCTTCCCGGGTGCCGAGGGTGGCGGTATGTATACCACGGGAGGCCGTGGTGGCAAGGTTTACCACGTCACCAACCTCTCGGATGATGGCAAGGAGGGCTCATTGCGTTGGGCGATCAACCAGTCAGGGACCCGCATCATCGTCTTCGATGTGGCCGGCACGATTCAGCTTCGAAGCACGCTCAATATCAAGTATGGCAACCTTACCATTGCGGGTCAGACGGCTCCGGGGGATGGCATCTGCCTGCGTGACTATGGGGTGCAGGTGAGTGCCGACAACATCATCATCCGCTTCCTGCGTTTCCGTATGGGCGATGAGGCGAAGCAGGAGAACGACGCCATTTGGGGTCGTTATCACGAAAACATCATCCTCGACCACTGCTCGATGTCGTGGTCCACGGATGAGACCGCCTCGTTCTATGCCAACAAGAACTTTACGATGCAGTGGTGCCTGCTTGGTGAGTCACTCCGCACGTCGGTTCACACGAAGGGTAGCCACGGTTATGGCGGTATCTGGGGCGGAAAGAATGCCTCGTTCCACCACAACCTACTCACCTGCCACGACAGCCGCAACTGCCGCCTCGACCACCCGCAGGTCTATGACAACTATGTCGAGACCCATCGTGGTGCGGTGGATGTCCGCAACAACGTGATCTACAACTGGGGCAGCAACGTCACCTATGGCGGTGAGAGTGGCTGGTTCAATCTGGTGGGCAACTACTACAAGCCCGGTCCCGCCTCGGCCGATCGCAAATACTTTGTGGCGGCAGATGCCTATTACGAGAAGAGCGGCGTGGTGTGGTCGGATGCCTACCCCGAGCTCTATCTCGAGGGAAATGTGCACACCAAGCACGATGATCTGACGCAGAACAACGAGCGCGGCGTGAGCTGGACCGATGGTAGCAGCTATGCCAACTTCGGCTACTACCTGGCCGCCCCGCACCCCATTTTGAAGGATGATCAGACCTACTGCTATACCACGACCCACGAGGCGGAGGATGCCTTCGACCGTGTGATGGGTTATGTGGGTGCCTCGCTCAAGCGCGATGCGGTGGATGAGCGTCTGGTCTATGATGCCCGCGGCGGTGTGGCTACCTACACCAATGGTGGTAACGGCTCGAAGAATGGAATCATCGATACCCAGTCGGCGGTCGGTGGCTGGCCCACCCTCTCGGCGACCGATGAGGAGCAGATTCGTGCCTCGGTGGACAGCGACGGGGATGGTATTCCCGACTACTACGAGAGTCTGCTGGGGCTCGATGCCTCGAAGAGCAGCGATGCCTTGGAGAAGGGGCTCGACCCGCAGGGTCTCTACTCCAATCTGGAGGTCTATCTCCACTACCTGGTCAAGGATGTCGTGGCATCGCAGGTGAGTGGCGGAGAGTATATGAAAATGGAGTAAACAAACAATAGAAAAGGGGTAGAAGATCGATGATTTTCTGCCCCTTTGTGTCAAAAAATAGAGGCTGATGAGACGACTTTTGCTCACTCTGCTGCTGTTGGGAGCTCTGTTCCCGCTGGCGGCGCAACCCACTACTATCTTTCTGGTGGGGGACTCGACCTGTGCCAACAAAAAACTCGATAAGGAGAATCCCGAGCGTGGCTGGGGACAGCTCTTCCCCGCTTTGGTGGATGAGACCCTGAAGATCGAAAACCACGCAGTCAATGGCCGTTCGACCAAATCGTTCCGTGATGAGGGCCGCTGGCAGACGGTGATGGATCGCCTCTCGGAGGGGGACTACGTTTTTATCGAGTTCGGACATAACGATCAGAAGATCAACGACCCCAATCGCTACTCCTCGCCCGAGCAGTATGGCGAAAATCTGCGGAACTTTGTGCGTGAGGTGCGCCAAAAGGGGGGCCGCCCCGTGCTCCTTACTCCGATTGTCCGCCGCCACTGGGAGGAGGGTCGTCTGGTGGACTCTCACGGTGATTATCCTGCGGTTGTGCGCCGCATTGCTCACGAGGAGGGAGTGCCCTGGATCGATATGGAGGCGATCACCCGCGAATGGGTGTGCTCGTTGGGCGATGAGGCCTCGAAAAGCTACTTTATGTGGGTGGCTCCGGGTGCTTGTCCGCTCTATCCCGATGGTCGTCAGGATGATACCCATCTGAATGTGCGGGGAGCCCACGAGGTGGCCCGAATGGTGGCCCGTGAGGTGCAGACGCTCCTTCCCGAGTTGGGCCCGCATATCCAATTCCCCGACCTGGTGGTGGCGCAGGATGGCTCGGGAGACTTCTTTACCCTCCAGGAGGCAGTCCTGGCTCTGCCCGACTTTGCCCGTCAGATCACCTGGTTGTTGGTGCGTGCGGGCACCTACCACGAAAAGGTGTCCATTCCCGCCTCGAAACGCTTTGTGCGGATGACGGGCGAAGGGGCGGATCGTACTCGCATCACCTATGATGGCTATGCCAAGCGGTTGGATCGCTATGGCCGCGAAATGGGTACCTCGGGCTCCTCGACCCTCTATTTCGGGGGTGACGAGTGGCAGGTGGAGGGGATCACCTTCGAGAATTCGGCAGGCCCTGTGGGGCAAGCTGTGGCGGTGCAGTGCCTGGGTGATGCCATCCACTTCTTGAAGTGCCGCTTCCTGGGTTGGCAGGATACGCTCTATCTCCACGGTGTGGGTAATCGCGATGGCGAGCGGGTGTCGCACAATGGCCACTACACCTTCACGGAGTGCTACGTGGAGGGCTCAACCGATTTCATCTTCGGCTCGGCAGCCGCCACCTTCCATCGCTGCGAAATCCACTCCAAGAGCAACAGCTATATCACCGCCGCTTCCACCTGCAGGGGGCAGAAAGAGGGACTCTGCTTTGTGGAGTGCCGCCTGACAGCAGCCGAGGGGGTAACGGAGTGCTACCTGGGTCGCCCCTGGCGCGATTATGCCCAGACGAGCTTCGAGGAGTGCTGGCTGGGAGATCACATCCGCCCCGAAGGGTGGCATAACTGGTCGAAACCCAAGGCCGAGAAGCGTGCCCGCTACGAGGAGTATGGCTCCAAGGGCCCTGGTGCCGACAACGCCTCGCGTGTGAAGTGGGCCGTGGCCAAACCTGCCAAAAAGGGACGACGATAGTGTGCAGGTTGTAAATTTTTGCTATATTTGTGTAGTCAATGCCCAAAACGATGAAGAGACTCTTTTGTCGGATGCTTGCAACACTTTTGTTGTTTACGCTTCTCCCGCACGCGGTACGAGGAGCTGCTCCGCAGTGTCTCTTTGAGACCTATACCACCCTGAACGGAATGCCCCATAACCGAGTCTCGGATATCTATACTGACTCCGAGGGCTTCCTCTGGATCTGTACCTGGTATGGTGTGAGCCGTTTTGATGGCTACACCTTCAAGAATTACTCGACTACGCCGGGGGATGAATCTCCCCTCTCGCACAACCGATTCCTCTCGGTGTCGGAGGATTGCAACACCCATCTTTGGTTCAAGGTCTACAACCACCATATCTACCGCTTCAACCGTTATACCGAGCAGTTTGAGGATCCCATCCTGCTCCTTGAAGGGGTTGATTCGAAGCACTATCGGGCTGCACAACGCCTTCACGACTCCCGAGGACGTACCTGGGTGGTGATTCCGGGTGTGGGCTTGGCCCGTTTTGACGGGACTCGCGATGCGGAGCCGCTTCGTCTGGGACTCTGGCTTCGGGAGGATGAGCGGCTGCGGCAGATTACCGATTGTCGGCTTGATGCCGAGGAGAACTTTTGGTTCTGCTGTGAGGGTGGCGATTACGGATGTATTGCTTCCGATGGCGGGGAGCCCCGTTTTTTGGGCTCGGTAGGGGAGCCCCTTTGCGAGATGGTGGAGGTGGGCAGCAGTTGCTATCTGTTGAGTGAGAGCAGCCTTTGGGCTTGCACCTCGGCAGGTGAGAGTCGCCTCCTGGCCGAGGGTGAGGGCTTTACGACGATGACCTATGATTCCCGACGGGAGGAGCTCTATGTCGGCAACCGTCGCGGTGAACTCTTTGTGCTGCGAAGTGGTGGGGAACCGCGTTGGCAACAGGTGGCTCGGAATGACCGTTTGGCCCGTATTCGAGCCTTGAAGAGCGACTCCCACAGTACTCTCTGGATTACCACCTCCGAGGCGGGTATCACCCGTTATAATCCTCAAGCCGACGACTGTAAGCACTTCTACCAGACACCCTATACTGTCTCTTACAACATTGACACGCTGGCCGGTGTGGTGGAGTCGGGAGAGCGTCTTTGGATCAAGATGAATCACTATGGATTCGGTTACTACGATCGCGAGAATGATCGTGTGGAACCCTTCTATAACGACCCTTCGCGCTCGGAGTGTCTGATGACCAATGCTGTGGTGCAGTTTGAAGCACAAGAGAATGTACTTTGGCTTTCGACCTACTACGAGCGAGGTTTGCGCCGTGCCGTATTGCTCAAGCAGCCTGCCGAGGTGACCACCGTCGATACCCGTTTCGACGAGGAGTTGGCCAATGAGGTGCGAGCCCTGATGAGTGATCGGAAGGGACGTATCTGGGTCGGCACCAAGACTGGTGAGTTGCTCTGCTACTCGGTCGAGGGCGAGTTGCTCCACCACTATCCCGAGCAACAGGAGGAGCTGGGGATGATCTATGCCCTAAAGGAGGACTCCGAGGGGCGCATCTGGGTCGGCACCCGCAATCGGGGACTCTTCGTGTTGGCTCCCGATGGTGAAAACTATCGGGTGGCAGCCCACTATGCTCACCGCGAGGGGGAGATTACCTCGTTGAGTTCCAACCATATTTATTCGATCGAGGAGGATGACCTGGGACGAATCTGGGTGGCCACCTATGGAGGGGGACTGAATCTCTTTGATCCCTCGAATGAGACCTTTTATCACGCAGAGAATCAGCTCGGCAACTATCCGCTGGAGGAGGCTGATCGTGTGCGCTGGCTCCTGAACGATGGCGAGGGCCGTATGTTGGCGGCCACGGTGGACGGATTGGTAATCTTCCGTCCCGAGGAGCAGTTGCGCCGCATCAATTTCCGCCTGGTGCAGAAGATCCCGGGCGACGCCTCATCGCTGGGCAACAACGACATCATTCATATGATGCGTGACGACCACGGTTGTATCTATTTGGCCACTTATGGCGGTGGTCTGAACCGCATTGAAGAGTATAACGATGAGGGAATTCCCTCGTTCCGCACCTTTGATACCACGGCCGGATTGCCGAGCAACATCTGTCTCTCGGTGGCGCAGGATGGTGCGGGAAATATCTGGGTGGCTACCCAGAATGCAATCTCGTGTTATGATGAGGAGCGAGAGACCTTCTCGAACCATATCCTTTATGATAATCATACCAGTGCCTCGTTCAGCGAAGCAACAGCCCTCACCTCGCCAGACGGTCGGGTCCTCTTCGGTGCGGGTAACCACCTCTTTGCTTTCCGCCCCGATATGCCGGTGGAGGTACAGGGTGATTTCCGCCTCTGTTTCACGGGGCTGATGGTGAATAATCAGCCGGCTCGAATAGGTGAAGATCAGCCTCTGTTGCAATCAATCACCACCGCCGAGCGTATCGATCTGAAACATAACTACTCCAACTTCCGCATCGATTTCGCCGCCTTGAACTTCTCCTGCCAGGATGAGATTGGCTATATGTATCTTCTGGAGGGGTACGATTCCGACTGGAATGTGGTGGGCCGTCTCAATTCGGCCTCCTACTCCAATGTGCCGGAGGGACACTACACCCTCCGGGTAAAGGCCTACAAGGGGAGTGTGGCCGATGTGGGTGAGGAGCGTTCGATCGAGGTGGTGATTCATCCTCCCCTCTGGCTCTCGTGGTGGGCCAAGTGTGGCTATCTGCTTCTTTTGATCGGAGGAGTGGTGGCAGCTCTCCGCATCGTTGATTCGATGCAGCGCATCCGCCGTGAGGCCCGCGTGGAGCAGGAGATGACCGATATGAAACTTCAGTTCTTCACCAATATCTCCCACGAGCTGCGTACCCCGTTGACGCTGATTCTGGGCGGAATCGAGGATGTAAAGAAGAACGATACGCTCACCCCGAAGGGGGATATCAGCCTCAATCTGGCCCATAAGAATGCCCGACGGATGCTCACGATGATCAATCAGCTGCTCGATTTCCGTAAGATTGTCAAGGAGAAGATGGAGTTGAAGATTTCGCGCATCAACCTGGTGTCGCTGGTGGAGGATGTGATTGAGGATTTCCGCAAGATGGCCGCTGAACGGCATATTCAGCTCCTCTTTACGGTTTCCCATCGTTCGATTTTGGTTTGGGTCGATATCGAGCGCATCGAGAGTGTGATCTACAACCTGCTCTCCAACGCCTTCAAATTCACCCGTAACGGAGGACGTGTGGAGGTGATTCTGACGGCAGACGAGCCGAATGAAGAGGTCGTGATGACGGTGCGAGATAACGGCGTGGGTATCGCCCGCGACCAGCACAATGCGATCTTTGAACGATTCCACCAGGCCTCTCACTCGGTGGCGGGACAGCGTGGCTCGGGTATCGGACTCTCGCTCTGCCGTGAGATTGTCTCCCTGCACCACGGCGAAATCGGGGTTGAGAGCCGTGTCGGCGAGGGCTCGGCCTTCACCGTGAGACTCCGAATGGGTAACGACCACTTCGGCGTGGAGCAGTTGGCGGCCGGAGAAGCGGGTGAAGAGAAGCAGACGGCCTATCTTGTGAGCGACTATACGGCCACGGAGAGCGACCGGAGAACTGACATTTCCCCCCCCCAGAATTCTCCAAAAATTCTCTTGGTGGACGATAATCGGGAGCTGCGACTCTTTATGTATAACAACCTGGTGGAGCACTTCCAAATCTTTGAGGCCGAAGATGGCGTGGAGGCTCTGGCTACCATTCGCCGCGAGGAGCCCGATTTGGTGGTGACCGATCTGATGATGCCCAATATGGATGGTATCGAGTTGGTGAACCGGGTTCGTAACGACTTCTCCATCAGTCATATCCCGATTATTATGCTGACGGCCAAGCACTCGCCCGACGAGCGTATCAAGGCGATGGAGTTTGGTGCCGATGGCTACATCACCAAGCCCTTCTCGATCGAACTTTTGCAGGCCCGCATCGACAATCTGCTCACGCGCCGCCGTGCCCTTTTCGAGAAGTACTCGGCGTCGCATTCCGCCTCCAGCCGAGTGGTTCACGTTGCACCCGAGGATGTGGTGGTGACCGATAAGGATGAGGCCTTTATGTCGAGTGTGATGGAGTGGTTGCGTACCAATAGCGACAACTCCGAACTGACGATTGATCAGCTGGCAACCCACCTCGGGTTGAGCCGTACGACCCTCTACAACAAACTCAAGGGACTCACGGGACAATCGCCCGTCGAGTTGATCAAGCATTATCGTCTGAATCGCTCCTTCCTGCTTCTCAAGACGGGTCAGATGTCGGTTTCGGAGGTGGCCTATAAGGTGGGATTTTCCGATCCGGGTTACTTCAGCCGCTGCTTCAAGGAGCGTTATCACATCGCTCCGGCCGAGTTGCTGAAAAAGTTGCGCGAAGGGGTTGATATTGATCAACTTGTCGTCCCCTCCCAAGAGGGGTAGCGTTGGATTGCGCCGTCGATGAGATGAGATGAGAATGAAATCAAACAAAGAGCGTATAAAAAACAGGTGACTATGAGAAACAATTTTCGACTTTTGATTTTGCTGCTGGGGGGTGCCCTGCTCCTTGGCCTGAATAGCTGTACTTCGCAGAAGGGCCTCCTGGCCGAGGGCGGTGAGCCCCTTTCGCTGCGAATGGCTCGCAGCGAGATGCAACGCAATCCCGAGGCCGTGCGCCTGGACGGGATCCCCGAGGGAAAGGTGAAGTGGAACTATACCACGGGTCTGGAGTTGCTGGCCATTATGGATGCCGGCGAGGTCTATGGTGAGCCCTCGTTCTATGACTATGCCGCCCGCTACTACGATACGATGGTACTGCCCGACGGATCGGTGCAGACCTACTCAAAGGCGAAATACAACCTCGACCATATCTGTCCGGGCCGTCCCCTCTTTGAGATCTACGAGCGCACGGGCGAGGCTCGCTATATGATGGCAATGGATACCCTCTATCGCCAGCTCAAGGAGCAGCCCCGTACCCCCGAGGGCGGCTATTGGCACAAGTTGGCCTATCCCAACCAGATGTGGCTCGACGGCCTTTATATGGCCGAGCCCTTCCACGCCGAATTTGTGAAGCGTTTTGTCGCCACGCGCGACCTGGCTCTCTCGAAGGAGTTGCAGGCCGAGATTGCTCGCCAGTTTACGTTGGTAGCACAGTATACCTACGACCCCGCCACGGGACTCTATCGCCACGCCTGGGACTCCTCGAAGGAGATGTTCTGGTGCGATAAGACGACCGGTCAGTCGGCCCACTCGTGGGGTCGAGGCCTGGGTTGGTACACCGTAGCCCTGGTTGAGACGCTGGAGCTGCTGGATGAGGATGTGGAGGGCCGCGAGGAGATGATCCGCATCCTGAACGGCATCTTTGAGACGCTGCCCCGCTATGCCGATCCCGAGACGGGGATGTGGTATCAGGTGCTTGACTGCCCCGAGCGTGAGGGGAACTATCAGGAGGCTACTTGTTCGATTATGTTTACCTATGCCCAGCTCAAGGGGGCCCGTCTGGGCTATCTGCCCGAGGCTGAATTTGATAAGGGCGTGGCCAACTATGAGCGTTTCGTGGAGCGTTTTATGCGCGAGAACGAGGATGGCTCGATCAAGATGATCGACTGCTGTGCTGTGGGCGGTCTGGGTGGCAAACAGATGCGCGACGGCTCGTTTGAGTACTACCTTTCGGAGCCCATCATCGAGAACGATTGCAAGGGTGTGGGTCCCTTCATCTGGGCCTCGCTGGAGTATGAGCGATGGAAGGGTTTGTGGAGCGAATAGAAGGGAAAAATAAATAATAAAATAATTTATTATTTAGCTCCTGGGCTTTTGGGGCTGTTATGTTGCTGAAAAATAGCACATAACAGCCCCAAAGCCATTTTTGAGGTGATAAAATTTACCAAATATCAGTCAAAATTTCCAAGTCGGAGCACGATGAAATGGTTAATTTTGCTATTGTAGAATAGTGCATAGAAGATACTATTTTTGAAATTTTTGAAAAAATATTATAAACCTAACTAAAATCTTTAAACTATGACAGAGAAATTTTACTCTTTCACCAAAGCGTTGGTGCTTCGTATGGCACTCGTTTTGGCGTTCGTTTCTTTGGCAGCAGGAGAGGCAATGGCCCAGAGCCGTGTCATCACCGGTGTTGTTAAGGATTCGATGGGGCCTGTAATGGCAGCTTCGGTCGTGGTTGAAGGAACCACCGTGGGAGCAAGTACCGCAATGGACGGTACCTTCCGCTTGGAGGTCCCCGCTTCGGCAAAGCAGATTAAAGTGAGCTATGTGGGTTACAACGACGCCGTTGTAACGCTTCAGCCCTCACAGACGGCCTACGAGATTCTCCTGGTGGAGGCCTCGACCCAGATGGACGAGGTGGTTGTCGTGGGTTACGGCACGGTAAAGCGTCGTGACGTGGTGGGTTCGGTATCGTCGGTATCGAGCGAGGCCCTGACCCAGATGCCCGTGGCTTCGGTTACCGAGGCAATGTCGGGTCGTATGGCCGGTGTGCAGGTGACCACCACCGAGGGTGATCCCGATGCCGAGGTGAAGATCCGCGTACGTGGTTCGGGCTCGATTACCCAGGACTCGTCGCCCCTCTACATCGTGGACGGCTTCCCCGTAGAGAGCATCTCCGATATTCCGGCTTCGGATATCCAGTCGATCGATGTACTGAAGGATGCCTTCTCGACCGCCATCTACGGTTCGCGCGGTGCAAACGGTGTAATCATCGTGACGACCAAGAGTGGTAAGTCGGGTAAGGTAACGGTGAACTACAACCTCTACTACGGTCTGAAGAATATGGCCAATCAGGATGCCCTGAAGGTGCAGAATGTCTACGACTTCGTTCGTACGCAGTATGAGTATGCCGCCATCAACAACAATGTGGAGAGCTTCTACGAGCCCAACTATGGTAAGTTTGAGGATATCGACCTCTACGACGGTATGCCCGGTAACGACTGGGTAGACCAGGTATTTGGTCGTCAGGGTGAGGTCTTCAACCACAACATCTCGGTTTCGGGTGGTGGTGAGAAGTATAAGTGGACCGCCGGTTACACCCACCACGACGAGAAGGCGATTATGGCCGGTTCGAACTACAAGCGTAACAACTTGAACTTCAAGGGTCAGTTCCAGACTTCGAAGCGTACCCAGATTGACGTCAACGTTCGTTACTCGGATACCGAGATTCGCGGTGCAGGTGCCAACGCCCTGAACGATGCCGGTACCACCTCGGGTAACTCGCGTATGAAGAATGCCATCGTCTATTCGCCCATTCCCAACGATTCGGCCACCTCGGATGTGGACGATATCGAGGATTACAAGAATACGATTCCTCCCCTCCAGGCGATTGCCGATAACGATACGAAGCGCAGTCGTACGAACTGGAACGCCAACGCCGCCTTCCAGTGGGAGATCGTAGACAACCTGCGTCTGCGCGTTGAGGCCGGTTTGGATGACTACCGTCAGGTGGACAACCGCTTCTATGGCCTCTCGACCTACTATGTACAGAACAACACGTCGGCCGGTTACAATACGATGCCTGCCACGCAGTACAGATCGCAGACCCGCGAGAAGATTCGCAACACCAACACCCTGCAGTATGACTTTGGCAAGGTGCTCAACGATAACCACAGCCTGAACATCCTGGTGGGTCAGGAGTACCTGGTGGGTCGCAACAACACGATGACCGCTATGGTGGAGGGTCTGCCCGACT
This sequence comes from Alistipes sp., assembly GCA_045602705.1. Lineage (GTDB taxonomy): Bacteria > Bacteroidota > Bacteroidia > Bacteroidales > Rikenellaceae > Alistipes. The sequence continues at coordinate 125,648 of JAZSCB010000002.1, read as the reverse complement.
TCTTCGATGCCGAGATGGCTTGGAACTTTATGGGTTCGGGTGAGAATCCCAAGTCGACCAATCTGGTCTACTCGGATGAGGATCGCATCCTCTCCTTCTTCGGTCGTGTGAACTATACCTTCAAGGACAAGTACCTGATTTCGGCTACGATGCGTGCCGATGGTTCGTCGAAGTTCGCTAAGGGTAACAAGTGGGGTTACTTCCCCTCGGCTGCCGCTTCGTGGCGTATCTCGGGCGAGGAGTGGATGAAGGGTGCCGAGGATTGGCTCGACAACCTGAAGATCCGTTACTCGTTCGGTACGGCCGGTAACAACAGCATTCCCTCGGGTCAGACCAAGGTGCAGTTTGGTGCTTCGACCTCGTCGTGGATCAGTATGGGTAACGTCTTCTGGTCGGCTGGCTCGGATATGACCAACCCCGATCTGAAGTGGGAGACGACCTATTCGCACAACCTCGGTTTGGACTTCAGCTTCTGGCAGAGCCGTCTGTCGGGTAGCGTCGAGGTCTATAAGGCCAACACGAAGGATCTGTTGATTCTCTTCCCGGTGAACGGTTCGGGTTACAACAACCAGTATCGCAACCTGGGTGAGGTGGAGAATCGCGGTATCGAGGCCACGTTGAATGCTTCGCTGGTGCGCAAGGCTAAGTGGGGTATCGACTTCGCTGCCAATATCTCGTTCAACGAAAATGAGGTAGTGGATCTGGGCGATCTGTCGGAGATTACGGCCAACGCTGCGATGTTCTCGACCGAGATTACCTATGATTATAAGGTGACCGAAGGTCGTCCTCTGGGTGACATCTACGGTTATACCAACGACGGTATGTATACCACCTCCGACTTCGACTTCCAGGATGGCAAGTGGGTACTGAAGGAGGGTGTGCCCGACAGCTCGGGTACCACGGGTGCCGAGTTGCGTCCCGGTTCGCCCAAGTTCAAGGATGTTTCGGGTGACGGTCAGATCACGGTCGACGATATCACGCGCATCGGTAACACGCAGGCCCTCTTCCTGGGCGGTTTCTCGCTCTCGGCCTACGCTTACGGCTTTGACTTCGCCGCCAACTTCACCTATTCGTATGGCAACGAGGTTTACAACGCCAACAAGATCGACTTCTCGACTATCCGCGGTCAGAAGCGTGCCAACGTACTGGAGTCGATGTCGCCCGACAACCGTTGGACCAACATCGACTGGACGACCGGTGAGGTGGTGAACGATGCCGCCACGCTGGAAGCAATGAATGCCGGCAAGACGATGTGGACTCCCTATTCGACCCGCCGTCTGGCTCAGAGCTGGGCCATCGAGGATGCTTCGTTCCTGCGTCTGGCTTCGCTGACCATTGGTTACACCGTGCCGCAGCACCTGACCAAGAAGATTCGTCTGGAGCGCGTACGCGTTTACGCCACGGGTACCAACCTCTTCTGTCTGACCCCCTACACGGGTTACGATCCCGAGGTGGATACGCGTCGTTCGACGCCGCTGACCCCCAACGTGGACTACTCGGCCTATCCGAAGAGCCGTGGTTGGGTATTCGGTATCAACCTTTCGTTCTAATCTCCAAGAATCAAAAAGAGACAGTATATTATGAAAAAGTTAATGTATAAAGTTTTTGCGCTCCTCCTGATGGCCGGTTTCGCGACCTCGTGTCTGGATGATGCCCTGGAGGTTGAGTCGCAATCGGCATACGATGCCTCGGTGGTTTACTCGGAGTATACGTTGGCCGAATACACGATCTTCTCGATCGGTGAGGTGTGCGGCCACACCAACTCCTATCGTGGCCGTCTGCACCTGTGGTATGGTTTCAATACCGATATCGAGTTCTATTCGTCGAGCTCGAACGGTACGAAAGGCTGGGAGACGGATGCCAATATCTCGTTGGCAGAGTACAACACCGACCCCAATAACAAGAATATGAATACCGCCACGAACGGTTACAATGAGATCGTGGCCGGTATCGAGCGTGCCAACATCGCCATTCAGGGCCTGCGCGAGTATGGTAACACGGCAAATGACAAGGATATGGCCTACCTGCTGGGTGAGGCGCTGACCTATCGTGCCTTCTTCTACTCGGAGCTGATCAAGATGTGGGGTGAGGTGCCCTTGCGCGTGGATCCCGTAGGTGCCGAGACCATCTACATCAACAAGACCGATCGTGATGTGATCTACAAGCAGATCCTGGCCGACCTCGAGGAGGCTATTGACTACCTCTACTGGCCCTACGAGGCAAAGCAGACGATGTCGATGGATCGTATGAACAAGGCCTTTGCCAAGGGTCTCTACGCTCGCGTAGCGATGATGGCTTCCGGCTATGCCTGGCGTCCCGATGCCGGTCAGACCGGTACCGGTAACATCGGTTCGTTGCGTCTGACTACCGATGCCGAGCTCTCGAAGGATGTGCTCTATCCCAAGGCTCTGCAGCACTTGAAGGATATCTTCGAGAAGGGTTGCCTCGCGCTGGAGCCTGACTACGAGACGCTGTGGCGCAAGTTCAATAACTCGGAGCACCTGACCGGTTCGTCGGAGGTGATGTGGGTAATCCCCTTCTCCAACAGCCGTGGTCGTTGGAACTACACCCACGCCTATGCCCATTCGGCCGACTCGGAGTACACCAATGGTGTGAAGAGGGGTGGCAGTACGGGGCCCAACCCCACGCTGTGGTGGAAGTATGAGAAGCAGGACGTTCGTCGTGATATGACCTGTATCCCCTGGTGGTACAATGTAGAGAAGAGCAACAATGGTACGGGTTATGAGCTTCGTGGCCGCGTGAACTACTGGTATTGGGGCAAGTATCGCTTTGAGTGGCAGATTGATGCTCCCTACAATGGTGGTAACGACTGCGGTGTGAAGCCGATCGTGATGCGTCTGTCGGATGTCTATCTGATGGCTGCGGAGTTGGCTGCCTACGCCGGCGATATCGATGCCGCCCGTGCTTACCTGTTGCCCGTACGCGAGCGTGCCTACAAGGGTAATGAGGCGATGGCTCAGGCCTATGTAAACAGCCTCTCGATCGGTTCGGCTGCCGGCAACGATGATGCCGCCATCCAGGACTACAACACGGAGGGTACCATTATGAAGGCCATCATCGACGAGCGTGCTCTGGAGTTGGCCGGTGAGATGCACCGTAAGCAGGATCTGATCCGCTGGGGCCTCTTGAAGACCAAGTTGGATGAGGCTGCTGCCGATCTGAAGGCTCTGGCCCAGATGACGGGTGACTATGCCGCCTATCTGCCCTATGCCGAGGAGGTGGAGATCAAGACTGACGATAACAAGGAGACGCTGGGTACCACGAAGGAGTACTCGATCTTCTGGCGTAAACTCGACTACGGTGTTGAGATCTTCGGTTTGGAAAAGGATGAGATCGGTAGGACGCCGGCTGACTGGACCGAGACCGAGCCCAATGGCTGGGAGCAGGAGGGTTACATTTCGGAGCGCGCCTTCTTCAGCAGCAAGAACGTGTCGTGGGGCGATGAGCAGGCTATGCGTTGGACCAGTATCTACCGCAACGACCTGAATGATCCCTGGCAGCGTTCGGTATGGCCTATGTTCTCGCTCACGATGAGCGCGATGCAGGGTGCACTGGTGAACGACTATGGTTACGCCCAGTACTAACAGATAAAATGAGAAAACATTATGAAAAAGATTGTTAGAAACTTGATGTTCGGTCTGTTGCTGCTGTGTACGGGCGTGGTTGCCACCTCGTGCTCGGATGATCCCGATGCCGCAATGGATACGATTCCCTACGATCGCGTGCTTACCCCGCTGAACTTTGAGGCGGAGGTGGTTGCCAGCGTGGGTACCGATATCGAATTTTCCTGGAGCCCGATGGATAACGCCGATGGCTATATCCTCCAGCTCTTTGAGGCCGTAGGTGAGGAGGGTTTGGCCCCCGACTACGACCTGGCTACCCCTGTGAAGGAGTACGACGTGGCTCCCGACCAGATCCCCTTCGTGGCTACGAACTTGGAGGTGGATAAGACCTTCTGGGCCCGTGTTCAGGCCTATAGCAGCAAGATTGGTGACTCGAAGTGGGCTGAGCTCGTGGAGTCGGTTTCGACTTCGGCTGTCCGCAAGTCGCTGAATCCCGTAGTGGTAAGCCGTACCGTATCGAGCGTGACCCTCGCTTGGGATAACGCCGATGATAAGGGTGACTTGAACTCGATCCAGATCGAGAAGGTTCAGCCCGCCGAGGGTGACGTGCCTGCACTCTACACCCTGTCGGCAGAGGAGCTCGAGGCCGCTTCGGCCGAGCTGGCTGACCTGGAGGCTTGCACCAATTACAAGTTCACGCTTCTGTTTGGTAAGTCGGGTAAGCGTGGTGTGACCACCGCCTGGACTCGTCCTTCGACTGAGGGCCTGAACGAGGTGAACTCCGTAGAGGGTATCTACAATGCCGTGAATGGTGCTACGGGTGATGTGAAGCTCTATGTGAAGTACAATGAGGCCGGTTATGATATGTCGAGCGTGATCCTCGATCTGAACCTGGGTCTGAAGGTGGATTGCAACCTGACGATGGTGGGTGAGACCTCGGAGGATGGTAAGAAGCCCGCGATCTACAACCTGCAGTTCACGATGGGTGCCGGTTCGACCTACATCCACCTGGAGGATCTCTACTTCGACAGCAACAACAAGTGTGGTACGCTGATGCAGAACGATGCTGCCCAGCTGACTGCTATGGAGGTTGTAAACTGCGAGATCTGCAACTACCAGAAGGCAATCTACTCGGTAGCTTCGTCGGGCACCTCGAATGTGGGCAAGATTCACTACACGGGTGTCTATGTGCACGATGTGAATGCTACGGGTTCGGCCGGTGGTGACTTCATCGACCTGCGTGCCGGTAAGACCGACGAGGTGCTGATCGAGAACTCGACCTTCTATGCCGCGGCTCGTACCTTCTTCCGAGCTTCGGATAACGCCAAGCTGGGTACCGCTACGATTCAGAACTGTACCTTCAACTACGTGACCTCGACCCTCACGTCGTCGAACAACGCTGGTATCTTCCACGTGCGTGTTGCAACCGAGGCTCAGGGTCTCTTTATGACCAAGAACGTATTCCTGAACGAGTACAACGATGCCGAGCCCGCCGATGGTGGCTGGGTACGCATCGCCCGTAACTCGACCGACTCCTATGCCCCTACCTGCTCGGGTAACATCTACTATAACGTAGGTCCCGCCTGGTGGGTATCGAAGGCCTACCTCGTAGGTACTGAGACCTCCTTCACCGAGGCTGACGGTATGGTCGATGGTATGATGCTGGAGAATGATCCTTGCGTGAACTCGGCTGCCGGTAAGCTCTATCTGGCTGATCCCGTGATTGCCGAGAACAAGGCCGGTGACCCCCGTTGGTGGGACGCTGTAGAGCCCGTAGTGGTTCGCGCTACCGAGCTGGAGGTGGTTACGGAGCCCAAGATCTGGGACTTCACCGAGAAGACCATCTTCCAGACCGAGACGATCGAGGGTAACACCATCATCGACAACATCAAGATTTATGGTCCCGCCGAGCTCGTGATGAGCGAGGGCCTGACCTTTACCGAGGCCGGTGTAATGGATGCCAAGCCCCTGTCGGGTGCGCTCCACTTCAAGGCCGAGGGTTATGGTGCTGTGGTTATCTCGACGGCTGATGCCGGTTACAACGGCTCGGTACAGGTAATTGCCGGTGAGGATCGCTACACGGTTCAGGCCGATGGCGTGCCCCACAAGGTACTCTTTGGTGACCTGCAGGGTGTGAACGACATCTATGTACTGGCCGGTTCGGCCGTACAGATCCTCTCGGTAGAGTGGACGCAGGATCTGACTCCCGATGCCACCGCCGAGGTGCTGGCTACTCCCGTGGTACTCTTCGACGTTTCGAGCGTGGATGAGGGTACCGAGCAGGCGATTACCGCTTCGTGGAAGGCAGTGGAGAACGCCGCTACCTATGAGGTTACCTTTAATAATGTAACCGTTGAGCAGAGCGAGTTGAGCTTCACGCTCGATGCCGCTACGGTGGCTGCCCTGCCCGTTGGTGAGTATGTCATCTCGGTAGTAGCCAAGCCTGTGGAGACTTCGTCGAAGTATGTGAAGTCGGAGGCCGGTGAGGCTAAACTGAAGATTAAGGAGGTGATCCTGGGTGGTGAGGTTACCAATACCTGGGACTTCGCATCGGACGCCTGGGCTGCGATCGTTTCGGAGGTTGCTGCCAAGGGTAGCGATGGTTCGACCGACCTGGATGTAACGATTGATGGCTTGAACATCGTTGCCGGTGGTATGAACATTCGTGCCAACGAGTCTGGTTACTTCCAGCCCAACGGTGGTGGTTCTACCACGACGCGTGTCTTCAAGTTCGAGGCTCCCGCTTCGGGTACCCTGAAGGTGAAGGTTTCGAATACGGGTAGCTCGGAGGATATGGCTCGTATGGTATGCGTACAGACGGGTGATGACGCCTCGACGCTGCAGGAGCAGGCCGGAGGTAGCCCTGCTAATGCACCTCTTGTATTGAGCTATGACATCGAGGTAAGTGCTCCCACGACGGTTTATGTATATCCTTCGAAGGGTCTGCGCTTCTACTCGCTGGAGTACACCTATATCTCGGCTGGTGGTCCGCAGGAGACTGTTTGGGATATCTCGACCATCTTCACGGCCAAGCTCGATCCGCTGGTTGCAGCTGATGAGAAGAGCGTATATGTCCTCAATGAGGATGGTTCAAAGACCGACGTGGGTGTTGAGAACGCTACGGCTACCGAGACCCTCTATCTGATGGGTAACGGTAAGAAGATCAAGGTGAACCACTATACGACCGATGATGGTACCGAACTTTCGGCCTTCAACTTCGGTGGTGGTGATGCCTTTGCCTTCATCAATGTCGATAAACCCGGTACGCTGACCGTAGTAGCCGCTCAGGGCAAGTCCGTAGCCGATGACTCGAACTGTAAGTTGGGTGTCTATGTAGGTGGTCCTCACAAGGATCTGGGTGGTTATACCGCCGGTACGCTGGTGGGTGAGCAGGTTGAGCTCCCCGGTTACGACAAGAGCCTCTCGACCAATGGTGCTGCTACCTATGAGTTCGAGATTACCGACGTAACGGCCAAGACGATGGTTGCTATCACCAAGCCCGGTGGTGCCACCTCGCCCGATATCTACAAGGTGGTTTGGACTCCTGCCAACTAATCCGCCCGTCGCCAAAAGAGCCGGATGCATTTGCATCCGGCTCTTTTTTTATCCTTTGATCTGTCTCTCCGCTTCGTTACGCCAGTTCCCTTTGACGGACTATTTATCTAAAGCCCGTCGTCCCTCTATGGGGGCGCGCAAAAAAAAGAGCATCCATTTAGGGATGCTCTTCTTTCTGAATCGCCCAAGTCTTACTCGGCCAGCGGCATTACGCTGACATACGACTTGCCCTCGCGCTTCTTGCAGAACGAAACCGTTCCATCTACCAGAGCGAAGAGGGTGTGATCCTTACCCATACCCACGTTCTCACCGGGGTTGTGGACAGTACCTCTCTGACGAACGATGATGTTGCCAGCCTTAGCGAACTGACCACCGAAAAGTTTTACGCCGAGTCGCTTGCTCTCCGACTCACGGCCGTTCTTCGACGAACCTACACCTTTTTTGTGTGCCATTTTCTACTAATTTTAAAGGTTACGCAACAATCTCTTCTACCAGAATCTGGGTCAAGTACTGACGGTGACCGTTGCACTTCTGATAACCCGTTCTGCGCTTCTTCTTGAACACCAGAACCTTGTCGTCCTTGAGGTGCTTCAGAATCTTGCACTTTACCGAGGCGCCTTCTACCACAGGTGCGCCCACCTTAACCTGACCGTCATTGTCTGCAAGCAGGATTTTGTCGAAGCTCACCGACGAGTCAACCTCGCCCTGAAGACGGTGAACATAGAGCTTCCGACCTTTTTCAGCCTTAAACTGCTGACCTGCAATCTCTACGATTACGTACATTTAACTTAAAATTGTATGTGTATGAACATATTTCGGACTGCAAAGATAGCCAAAATATTTCATCCTGCAACACTTCCGTGAAAATTTTTTCTTTTCGCGTGTTTTTTGGCATATTTTTCGGAGCCCTTCATCCGCCAAAATCAAAAAAGATGCAGAAAGTGGTTGTCTATGCGACCGACCCCTTCGAGGGGCAGATCGTGGGGCTGGGCCTCGGAGGTTTGGGCCTCGGGGTGGAGGTGGCCGCCTCTCGGGAGGAGTTGGAACGCCTTGGCCGAGAGGAGGAGGTGGTGTTGGTCGTGATGCTTGGTGCGGGAGAGCTCCTGGCCTCGGCCGAGGGGGCCACCCCCTCGGTACGACCTCGTCGTTCAAAGCTCTACCTGCTCTCGTGGCATCATACGGCCTCGGTGGCGGCCTCCCTGCTGGAACAAGGTGCCGATCAGTGTCTAACACTTCCGATCTCCATCTCGCGCCTGAGGCGAAAGGTGGCCGATCTGCTGCAACGCTCCTTGCCGTTATGAATCGAATCTTTTCACTCCTTTTACTCCTCCTGCCGGGTTCGTTTGTGCTGCTGGGGCTCTTTTGGGTGGTACACTGCCTGCTGGGGCGTCGTCGTGCCCTGCGTCGTCGCCTGGGGGTGGTCTACCTCCGAACTCTTCTAGCGGTCTGCTGCGGTCGCACCCGCTACTCCTTGCCCTTGATTCATCGCCCGGGAGCTCGCCTTGCGCTGGCCGATGCCGTGGCAGGGGTGCGTCGTACGGTCGCCGACTGCGACCTTCGGATGTTGCGAAGCGTGGTGCGTTGCTATGACCTTGAGCGGCTTCTGTTGCGCCGCCTTCGTCTCCCCTGGGCTCGGGAGGAGAGCTTGCGGCTGCTGGCCACCCTCCCCATCGGGCCCCTTTCGGCCTCCCGTTTGGCTCGGATGCGCCCGCCATATCGTCGAATGGAGCGTTTCTACCGCCTCCTGGCTCGGATGAATGCCTCGCCGAACGAGGTGGTGCCCCTGCTTCGTCGCTTTGGAGAGCCCTTTACGACCTTCGAACAGCGAACCCTCCTCTCGTTGGTGGTGCGGGGAGCCCTTACACTCCCCTGTGGCGAACTTCTGCGGGCTCACGAGGAGAATCTCCGCCGTCTGGGGCTGCGAATGGTGCGTCACTTCAACCTCCTTCGGGAGATACCCCGTGTACAGGCCCTGGTAAGCGATCTTCGGGTGGGAGGCGAGGCTCTGATGACCCTCTGTGATCTCGGGGTGCCTCTTGCAGCCGGCGACGGTACGCTTCGGTTGAACGAGGCGGAACGCAGGGCTTTGTTGCGTCGAGCCGCCTATGCAGGCTACACCCTGCGGGGAGTAGAGAGTCTTTTGCGTGGCGAGGAACGATGTGATTTTGAACGGCTTGCCGCTACATATAAATCTCCTGAACTATGGTCGTAGGAAGTTTGTTGGGAGTGCTACTGTTACTGGGAGGCGTAGCGTGGTGGCTTTGGGAACGGGGACGAAGCTCCCGCCACCCGCAGCGAGAGCAGGGGCTCTGTGATGCCGGAGATGGGGCGGGGTGTTCGCTCTTGGTGCGTCACCTTCGCTCGGAGCAGGAGCTGGCGGCTCTGCTGGCCGAGGAGCGGAGTTGCTATGAGGTGATTGTGGTGATTGATGGCGCAGAGCAGGGTGATTTGCTTGCTTGTCTGATGGATCGCTATTCCCTCCTTCGGGTGGAGTATCGTCCTGCGGAGGAGGCTTCGGTCTTTGGTGTGCGGGCCCTCTATCGTTCGGGGCGTCGCCCGTTTCGGAGGTTGCTGCTCCTGGATCGAGCCTCTTCGGAGGCGGCCGACGACTGGACGGCTGCCGCTGCTGTGGCTACCTGGGAGTGGTTGCTCCCCCTGGAAGGAAGGAGCCCTCTGCGGCCCGGGGCTGTCGGAGCCTTGATGGCTGCCGTGGAGCAGTCGCCTCGCGATGATGTGGAGGCGGTGGTCAGTGGTGATGGTGTTGGGGTTGTGTCGCTGGATGCGGTGGTGGCGGCCGGAGGATTCGGTCCCGAACTCGAGCGTCGGTTGCGGAGGCACAGGCTTCGGCTTCGTTTTTTGAGGTTAAAAGGGACGAAACGTGAAAAATAGTACAAAAAAGAGAGGAATTATCGTAAATTTTTCGTATCTTTATTCCACCAACCTAACTCCTATTCCGATGATGAACGATGATGTGCGTAAATATTTGCTCTCCAATATCTTCAATGCGGCGGTGAAGGCCGGAGCCGCTATTATGGAGATCTATGAACGGCGCAATGATTATGAGGTCGAACTCAAGCGGGATCATACCCCCATCACGGCCGCAGATCGTGCGGCCCACAAGGCCATTCGGGAGAGTCTGGGTCATACCCGTATTCCGATTCTGAGTGAAGAGGGGCGCGAGATGGGCTTCCCCGAGCGTTGCAACTGGGAGCTCTTCTGGCTGGTCGATCCGCTTGACGGTACGGTGGAGTTTATCAAGGGGAACAATGAGTTTACGGTCAATATCGCCCTGATGGAGAATAATCGGGCTGTCGCTTCGGTGGTCTATGTCCCCTACCTGCGGCGGATGTATCTGGCTGAACGAGGAGGGGGTGCCTGGCTCAAACGGGAGGTGGCACCCGATGCGGCCTCGGATTGCTCCTATGATGAGATCGGTGCCGAGATGGAGTCGCTGCCCTTGAGAAAGCCTCGTCGCCACACCCTTCGGGTTGCGGTGTCGCGCTCCCATCAGACCCCTGAAACGGCGGCACATATCGAGGCTCTGCGAGATCGCTATCCCGACCTGGAGGTGGTGGAGCAGGGGAGCTCCTATAAGTTCTGCCTCCTGGCTGAGGGGGCGGTTGACTACTATCCCCGCACCACCCACACCTATGAGTGGGATACGGCGGCCGGAGAGTTGATCCTTCACGAGGCGGGCGGTACAACCCGATCGCTCGAGACGGCCGAGGAGTTGCGCTACAACAAGGAGGATCTCCATAACCCCTGGTTTGAGTGTCTCAGCGGCAGTTTTGCGGCCGACAGTCGGAAATCGTAGATTAAAAAAAGCGACCTCGCAGGTCGCTTTTTTAAGTCTTACTCTTTTTCTTTTTCGTGTTCCACGTCGCAGGCGGCGCAGTTGCCTGTGCAGCCCACATCCTGACAGTTGGCCGTGCCGTCCTCTTCGCGGGTCTCCTGCACGGCACAGCGAATGCCCAATTTCTGCATATTCTTATTGGTCGAGATCTCGCCGTCGATATGATGTCCCTTGATCATCAGCGTAAGGGACATACCCACCACGAAGAAGGCGACCGCCCCGATGGCGCAGAGAATTACGATCAGATAGTTAGCCATTGCTCTTACTTGAAATAAACGCTATAAAATTTTGATATTCCGATGCAAATGTATAAATTTGTGAGGAAATTTGCAATTTTGCGGCCAAATTTTGCGGGCGGAAGTCGTCGCTGAATTTCAAGGGCCGTCAGGGTCTCGTCGCTATTGTCGGAGGCTCTGTGAGTTACAGAGAGAGGATGTAGATATGAAGATTGTAATCGCCGGAGCCGGGGAGATGGGTAGTCACCTGGCCAAGATGTTGAGTGGTAATGGTCACGAGATAACCATCGTGGACAAAGATCCCAAGTTGTTGGATAATGTGGGGTCGTTGGCCGATGTGATTACCGTGGAGGGAGACTCCACCACCTTCCGGACCTTGCGACGCGCTTCGATGCGTCGCTGTGACCTCTTTATCGCCGTCAACCACGAGGAGAACGACAATATCCTCTCGGCTACGTTGGCCAAACAGCTGGGAGCCAAGAAGTCGATTGCCCGTATCGACAACGACGAGTATCTGGAGCCTAACAACAAGGAGATCTTTATCGAGATGGGTATCGACTATCTCTTCTATCCCGAGAAGGTGGCCGCCCGTGAGGTGATTAACCTCTTGGGACACACCTCTACGACCGAGTATGTCGATTTTTCGGCCGGCAAACTCTCGCTGGTGGTCTTCCGTCTGGAGCCCTCCTCGCCCCTGATCGGACGCGAGCTCTCGGGCTTTGGTGAGGAGGAGGTGCAGCTCTCCTACCGCACGGTGGCCATCTCGCGCAACGGACAGACCATCATCCCGCGCCCCGAGGAGCGATTTATGGAGGAGGATACCATCTATGTCATCTCGCGCCACGATGCGGTGAGTGAGGTGATGGAGTTCTCGGGACAACGCTCCTTTGAGATCAAGAATCTGATGATTTTGGGTGGCTCGCGCATCGGTGTGCAGATTGCCCACGCCGTGCAGGATGAGATCAACACCAAACTGGTGGACTACAATGCCGACAAGGCCTACCACCTGGCCGAGGTGCTGGAGCGCACCCTGATCATCAATGAGGATGGCCGCAATACCGAGGCGATGATGGAGGAGGGACTCCCCAATATGGATGCTTTTGTGGCGGTGACGGGTCGCTCCGAGACCAACATCCTGGCGGCAATGCTGGCCAAGCGTCTCGGAGTGAAGAAGGTGATTGCCGAGGTGGAGAATATGAACTACATCAACCTGGCCGAAAGCATCGGTATCGACACGATCATCAACAAGAAGCTGGTGACGGCCTCCAACATCTTCCGCTTTACGATGTCCACCGACGTCCAGGCCATCAAGTGCCTTACGGGCTCCGATGCCGAGGTGATGGAGTTTATCGTCAAGCCCAACTCTCCGGCTACCAAGAGCCGCATCCGCGACCTGGGATTTCCGGTCGATGCCATCATTGGCGGCATCGTGCGCGGAGACAAGGCATTCATTGCTGTCGGGGCCACCGAGATCAAGGCCTATGACCGCGTGGTGGTCTTTGCGATGAGAGGTTCGGTCGGCAAGGTGGGATACTACTTCAACTGATCTCCTCGCCGAAATTCGGAGGCGGCCCCGAGCCCCCTCTGCATTCTGCGTAGAGAACGATATTAGAACCGAAAAAAGAGAAAAAAGTGGGATGGAAAAGTACCATATTCCGAGCCCTCTTTGCTCCACGATTGAGGAGCATTGACTACTTCCGACGTCATCCGTTGGAGGTACAACAGCAGCAGCTGCATAAGCGGTTGCAGGCGGGTGAACGTACCCGCTTCGGACGGGAACGCGGCCTTCGCTCCTCTTGGACGGCGGCCCAGTTTGCCTGTGGGGTGGAACTCTTTGACTACGACCGCTTCAAGCCCTATGTGGAGCGGATGTTGGCCGGAGAGCGCAATGTGACGGCCCCCGGACGGGTCACCCGTTTCGCCCAATCATCGGGAACCACCTCCGACCGAAGCAAGTATATTCCGGTTACGCGCCACTCGGTCTTTAACAACCATTCGCTCGGAATGCGCGATGTGACGGCCCTCTATGGGGCGGTGCGACCCGACTCGAAGTTGCTCGACGGGTGGATGCTAACCCTGGGAGGCAGTTGTCGCCGCGAGGGGAAAAATCTGGTGGGAGATCTCTCGGCCGTGATCTTTAAGAGCACCGAGCCCTGGAACGGGTTTACCTGTACCCCGACAGCCCGCGAGGCGTTGCTCGCCGATTTTGATGAGAAGTGTGCCGCGATCTGCCGCCATTGTGCCGGCCAGGATGTGCGTGGCTTTGCCGGAGTCCCCTCCTGGAACTTGGAACTGATGCGTCGAATGCTCGACTACACCGGCAAGAGCAACCTCAAAGAGGTGTGGCCCCATTTGGAGTTTTTTGCCCACGGCGGAGTCTCTTTTGCTCCCTACCGCGAGGCCTTTGAGGAGTTGATACCCGATGCGGGGATGTATTATATGGAGACCTACAACGCTTCGGAGGGATTCTTTGCCATTGCCGATGACCCCGAGCGCGATGATATGTTGCTGATGCTCGACTACGGCACCTACTATGAGTTCCGCCAGGGCGATGTGGTGGTACCGCTGGAGGGGGTGAAGGTGGGGGAGACCTATGCCCTGCTGATCACCTCGGATAACGGTTTGTGGCGTTACGAGATGGGCGATACGGTGACCATCACCTCGACCGACCCCTATCGCATCCGCTTTGCGGGGCGTACTCGTCAATTCCTGAATGTTTTTGGCGAGGAGTTGGTGGTGGAGAACGTGGAGCAGGCTCTGGTAGAGGTGTGCCGAGCCACGGGAGCCCGCGTTGAGGAGTATACGGTGGCCCCCCGTTTTATGACCCTTGAGGAGCGCGGAGGCCACGAGTGGGCGGTGGAGTTTGGCTGCAAGCCGCAGGATTTGGCGGAGTTTGCCCGTCTGCTTGATGAGGTCCTGCGCCGCTTGAACTCCGATTATGATGCCAAACGTCGCACGACGCTGGAGCCGCTGCGAATCTTCCCCTTGCAGAGCGGCACGGCTCTGAAGTGGCTGCAACAGCGTCGCAAGAATAAGGTGCCGCGAATGATGAATGAGAGGCGTGTGCTGGAGGAGCTGATCGCAATGGGTGGTGAGCAGTAGTTGCTGCCGGGGCGTTTTATGGGCCGAGCCGGTTGGGGTAAGATTAGAAATCGGAAAGCGACGAGAAAACGGAAGAAATAGAGAAATAAAGATAGAAGATTATGTATATTGCAATTGCAGGAAACATCGGTAGCGGAAAGACGACGCTGACCGAGATTCTCTCCCAGCGGTATGGTGCAAAGGCCTACTATGAGGAGCCGAACAATCCCTACATTGGGGATTTTTATGAGGATATGCAGCGGTGGTCGTTTCATCTGCAGGTCTCGTTCCTCGGCAGCCGCATCCAACAGACGTTGGAGATGCTGGCCGCCTCCGAGGGGGATATCTTCCAGGATCGCACGATCTATGAGGATGCCCACATCTTCGCCGACAACCTCCGTCAGATGGGGTTGATGTCGTCGCGCGATGCCGAGACCTATATGCGTATCTTCGGTTTGGTGACCAACCTGGTACCCCAGCCCGACCTGCTGATCTACCTCAAAGCGAGTGTGCCGACCCTTATTTCGCAGATTCGTCGTCGTGGCCGTGAGTATGAGATGAATATCGACGAGGGTTACCTGCAGCGACTGAACGAGAAGTATGAGCACTGGATCAACCATATCTATAAAGGTAAGGTGCTCGTAATCGATAAGGATACGGAGGATTTTGTGGCCGATCCCGCCATCATTGACCGCATCTGCGGTGAGTTGGATGCCCTGAAAGCTTCGTTGAACCAATAATCGATCGTTTGATGCCACTGCCCGAACTCTTTTGTGAGACGCTGCGCCGTGAGTGGGGAAGCGAGGAGGCTGAAGCCCTCTTCGAAGCCCTAGATACCCCGTCACCGACGGCCGTGCGCCTACATCCCCTGCGGGGCGAAGAGTTCCCCGATTCGGAGCCTGTGCCTTGGAGTCTGCGGGGACGTTACTTGAAAGAACGCCCCTCCTTTACGCTCGATCCCGCCTTCCACGCCGGGGCCTACTATGTACAAGAGGCCTCCTCCCAATTCGTGGAGCGGTTGCTGGCCGGGGAGCAGATGGAGGGGGCACGTTTGCTCGATCTCTGTGCCGCTCCCGGAGGTAAAACAACCCTCTACGCCTCGCTGGTGGGAACGGAGGGGTTGGTGGTGGCCAACGAGGTGGATCGTCGCCGCCTCCAAATCCTGCAGGATAATGTCCGCAAGTGGGGGCTGGGCAATGTGGCGGTCACTACGGCTGATGCCTCCCGTTTCGAGCGGCTGGGAGAGTGGTTTGATGTGGTGGCCGTGGATGCCCCTTGTTCGGGAGAGGGGATGTTTCGTCGTCTCAAGGAGTCGCGCGAGGAGTGGAGTGAAGGGGGTGTCGCCCAATGTTCGGCCATTCAGCGCGAAATTCTGCGCTCGGCCTGGCAAGTACTCAAGCCGGGCGGAGTGTTGATCTATAGCACCTGTACCTTCAATCGTATGGAGGATGAGGGAACCCTGGAGGATTTCCTTTGTTGGGCCGAGGGAGAGGAGTTGGTGTCGATGCCTTCGATTGCCGAAGCCGAAGCGTGGGGTGTTGTTACGGGTGAGGTGGGTCCCTTCCGCACCTATCGTTTCTTTCCGCACCGTGCCAAGGGGGAGGGTTTCTTTGCCGCAGTGGTACGCAAAGGGGGTGAACCGACTTCGCGATCTATGCGCAAAGGCTCGAAAGGGGGCCGAAGACGCTCGGTCATTCAGCCTGCGGATCCACGCGAGCGGGGAGAGTTGCAGCGTTGGGTGATGGAGCCGGAGCATTTGCGATTTTATCGGGCCGGAGAGGTGCTCTATGCCTGTAATAAAGAGAGTTACGAGGCCGTTGAGTGGCTCTCGGAGCAGCTCACGGTGGTCTATGCCGGTGTGGCGATGGGCGAGATCTTCAAGGGGAGTTTGAAACCCGATCAGGCCCTGGCTCACTTTGTGGGGATGCGTCCTGAGGCATTACCGACGGCCGAGCTGACCGAAGAGGCTGCATTGACCTATTTGCGAAAGGGGGAGTTGCGTCCCGAGTGGTTTGCGGAGGGTTTGAACCGTGTCACCTGTCGGAGACTCTCCCTGGGGTTTGCCAAACGCATCGGGAATCGTGTAAATAATCTCTATCCCAATGCGTTGCGGATAATGAACAAGTAGGGTAGAGGGATGCAGGATGGACGAGATCTGTGGATTGCACCCCCTAAAAGGATGAAAAATACAACAAGAAGAGATATGGAGATCAAAAAGATGTTTTACTCGATGGGCGAGGTGTCGGAGATGTTCGATGTCAATCCCTCGCTGATTCGCTATTGGGAGAGCCAGTTTGACGCCCTGAAGCCCAAGAAGAACAAGAAGGGCAATCGCCTCTTTACCCCCCAGGATGTGGAGACTCTGAAGGTGATCTACCACCTGGTCAAGGAGCGGGGGATGACCCTCGAAGGGGCCAAGAAGAGCCTTAAGCAGAATAAGGGGGCGATTTCGCGTGATAGTGAGCTGCTGGAGCGTCTGCAGCGTGTACGGGCTCTGCTGGTGGAGGTGCGTGAGGATCTGAAGGCCGGCGAAGAGGATCTGCTGGTTGAGGAGGCTGTGGCTGCCCCCAAACGGAAGTCGCGGACCCCGAAACCGACCGCCCTGCCGCAGCCCGAGGCCGTGGAGGGGGGTGAGACCCCTGCAACCGAGCGTCCCAGCCGTCGTCCCCGCCCCCGCAAGGAGCGTCAGCCGGCCGACAAGGAGCTCTTTGCCTTCTACGAACAGTCGCTTTTCCAATCGAACAGCAATGAAGATTAAGGAGATCACCGACCTGATCGAGCGTTTGGCACCGCTCGATCTGCAGGAGTCGTATGACAATGCCGGTCTTATTGTGGGGCGGCCCGATGATGAGGTACACAAGGCTCTTCTGGCCGTCGATGTTACAGAGGCTGTGCTCGATGAGGCCGAGCGCGAGGGGTGTGATCTGGTCATCACCCACCATCCGTTGGTTTTCCATCCGCTGAAACGGTTCAACTCCGAGGGGTATGTGCAGCGATGTGTCGAGCGGGCTATCCGCCACGGCATCGCCCTCTATGCCTGTCACACCAACCTGGACAGTGCCCCCGAAGGGATGAGCTGGTATCTGGCCAAACAGTTGGGAATTGGTGAATTGGAGGTGCTGGAGCCGCGTCCGTCCAACCCCGCAACGGGTTTCGGTGTGGTGGGCAATCTTCCCGAGCCTCGTCCTTTGATGGAGTATCTTGCAGAGGTGAAACAGCGACTATCGATCGGAGCCGTGCGCCACAGCCTTCCCGCTACGGAGCAGGTGCGGCGTGTGGCAGTCTGCACCGGAGCCGGCGCATCGCTGATGGGCGAGGCCCGCAAGGCGGGGTGCGACCTCTATCTTACCGCAGACCTCAAATATAACGACTATATGACCCCCGATGGGGCCTTCACGGTGGCCGATATCGGTCATTTTGAGAGCGAATATTGCGTAATTGACATTTTATTTGAGGTTATTTCGAAAAATTTGATTACCTTTGCGGTTCGCAAGAGTGAGTACTCTTGTAATCCGATCCATTATTTGGTCTAAACTTATAGAAAAGAGATAAATGGCTACAAAGAAAACAACAGAGGTTGACTACTCGATGCAGGAGAAGATCATTGCACTCTATGAGCTGCAGAAGATTGATACCCAAATCGATGACATCAACAAGGTGAAGGGTGAGCTTCCCTTGGAGGTGCAGGACCTGGAGGATGAGTTGGCCGGTCTGAAGACCCGAATCGAGAACTTCAATGCCGAGGTGGATGAGCTGAAGAGCCTCACGAACCAGCGTCGTGGTGAGGTGGATAAGGCCAAGATTGAGATTGCCAACTACAAGGCCCAGCAGAACAATGTTCGCAACAACCGTGAGTTCGACACGCTGACCAAGGAGATTGAGTATCAGGAGCTTGAGATCGAGCTGGCCGAGAAGCGTCTGCGTGAGTACAGTGCTGCCACGAAGGCCAAGAAGTTGCAGATCGAGGAGGCTTCGGCCGTGATGAACGAGCGTCAGCAGGATCTCGATGCCAAGCGTTCCGAGCTGGAGAGCATCGAGGCTGAGACCGCCACGCAGGTGGCCGATCTGGAGGCTCAGGGCGAGAAGGCCAAGGCTCGTATCGACGAGCGTCTGCTTGCTGCCTACAACCGCATTCGCCACAGCGTTCGTAACGGCCTGGCCGTGGTGACCGTGAAGCGTGATGCCTGCGGTGGTTGCTTCAACCACATTCCTCCTCAGCGTCAGGCCGAGATTCGTATGGGTAAGAAGATTATCGTGTGCGAGTACTGCGGTCGTATCCTGGTAGCTGAGAACGAGTAATTACCAAGCCGGAGGGACGGTTGCCGTCCGACCTGATTTGGGGTGAATGGAAGATGTATAATCTCCCATCCACCCCGATTTGTTTTTGGATTTTTTGCGCCGATTGTTCATCCCTTGTCCTATTATATATAAGGTGTGGCGTTTGTGGTGAACTTTTGCGAGTTCGTTGATTTTATTTTGTCATCCCATAAAGAGTTACTATTTTTGTGGCGGTAAAACAGGACCTGTTAGAAGATTATGTTGAAAATCAAACGATATTGTCAAGTGATTCAATCACTTGCGTTGACTCTTTTCCTTGTCTCGTGTAGCTCTTCCGAGGAGTTGCCCACCCCCGATCTCCCTGCGGGAATGGTGGAGGTGCGCGTGGCCGTCTCGTCGGAGGCGAGTCGCACCGAGATTGAGGAGAATGGTATGGTAACGCGCTGGAGCCCCGAGGATAAGATTGCTCTCTGGGCCACCAATGGCTCGACGATGGCCCTTTCGGCCCAGACCTTCTCGCTCTATTACTTTGCCGAGGAGTATCCCACGGCCTACTTTACGGCGGTGATCAATCCGATGGCCGAGGGTGACTACACCTACTATGGAGCCTATCCGCTTCCCGTGGCTGTCAATGGCACGGAGGCACAGTTTGACCTTCCTGCTACGCAGGATGGTTCGACCACGGTGCTGAAAAATGCTCTGATGGTGGGTCGCTCCCAGCGAGGTGCGGCTTTGACGAGTGCTGCGGCCGAGGAGTTGCATATGGATTTTGTCCACAAGCTCCACATCCTGAAGATCACCATCCCCGAGACCAAAAACCTGCTCGGAGAATCGATTCACCGCATTGAGCTCACCTTCCCCGTGCCCGTGGTGGGCCGTCTGACGACCGATGTCTCGAATGTCGATGCGGCGGTGACCCTCTCGGAGGCGAGCAATGTGCTCAACCTTGAGTTTGCCGAGCCTGTGGAGGCGGGCGATGTGGTCTATGCCGTTATCGCTCCGGTGGATGCCTCGTCGGGCGAGATTACCTTCCGTGGCTATTCCGAGCTGCGTGAGTCGGAGTCGATTGCCACTCCGGGTAAGAACTTCCAGCCCGGACACACCACGCCGATTCGTCTGACCATTCCCCAGCTGCGCAAGATCACGCGTCTCTATTTCTCGCTGGGAGAGAACTTCTTGGGCGAGAATCCCAATACCTTCACCGTCACGGTGAATAATGGTACCTTCCCCGATGGTACGACCACCAAGAGCTTTACGGTCAATGCCGAGAATCGCTACGAGGTGAGCTACGAGGGCGAATTTACCGACAACTTCTCGGGCAAGACCCTTACCTATACCTTCGACTCGGAGCACGCCGTTGTGTCGGATACCTCGGAGGCGATGCCCACCATTGAGGCTTACAGCCGCAATACGATGCCGGCTCAGGATATCCCTTATCTCTTTTTTGAGGATTTCAGTACGGTGACTACCTTTGCACACGATTACACGGCAGGTCCGCATACATCGGTTAACGGAGCCTCTTCGACGGGTTATGACCTTTCACAACATGGAATTCCTTCGGGTTGGACCGGAGCCCGTACGGCCGGTGAGGCGGGAAAGGCGGTTCTGGTCGCCGGACGTGTGGACGAGGTGAAAGTTTTCGGCATCGGCGGTGCAACTCGTGCGTATGGACGTCTTGATTCTCCGGCAATGGGAGCATTGAAGGCGGGAGCAAAGGTCAATGTGTCGGTACGTTTTAATTATAACGGAGGCTGCCGAGACGATGATAAAGATAAAGCTTACACCTCGATCGCTGCGTTTGGTTATACAACAACCTCGGGAACAATCAAAGGATATGCGACTCAATACGTGGATGAACCCCAATTCTCCAATATCAGTGAACACACGGAATTTTCCGATATCGAGAAGACCGGATCTTGGGATTCTATCACGAAGGAGAAACACTATACGATCAGTGGTTGCGCCAATAATTATCGTCTCTCGTGGCACATGTCGGTAATGGGAGGTAATGGAATTAACAATGCCTGCCATTGGATCTACCTCGACAATATTCGAGTCTCCATTGCCCAATAAACTGCTTTTGGCAGATCAAGATAGAGAAAACGAAACAAAAACAAACAATTAATTTCACAACCTATGAAAAGATCAATTTTGACCATCTGTGCGTTGGCGCTTGTTGCGCTGACCGGATGCCGCTCCGATCGTGCCGAGCTGCCCGTCGGAGAGGGGTACGGTTACGTGAACTTTGCCTGTGCTACGTCGCAGAATGCAGAGACGCGTGCCGAGCTGGATGTGACCAAACCGGATCAGAGTGAGTTCTCGCTCCACATCACCGGAGATGATTACGACCAGTCGTGGGAGAAGCTGGGCGACTACAATGCCGCCGAGAATCGTATGGTCGTTGGCGACTATACCGCTGACGTAGCCTGGGGTGATATGACCCAGGAGGGTGTCAATATGCCCTGCTACGCCGGTACGGCCGACTTCACCATTATCCCCCAGAAGACCATTCAGGTAACCATTCCTGCCTACTTCACCAACTCGATGGTGATGGTGAAGTTCACGGAGCAGTTCCTGAGCTATTTCCACGATGAGCTGGTGACGCTGACCTCGGCTGCCGGTAACGAGTTTGAGTTCGACTCGACCTCGACCGATCCCGTATTCATCGCTCCCGGTAAATTTACCCTGAATGGTACCGCCCTCAAGCAGACGGGCACGGAGTTTGTCATTCCCGAGCAGAGCCAGACGGCCGAGGCTCGCACGCTCCACACCATTACCTTCGACCTTTCGACCGCCGGTACGGCCCAGGTGACCATCAAACTGGATGAGACCCTCTTGGCCGGTATCACGGTAGATACGGAGCTCAACCCCGATTCCGAGTAGAACGAAAATAAACAGAAAAAGATATGAAAAAGTTGATTCAATCTGCATTTGCGCTGCTGTTTGCCGCCGTTGGTATGGTGGCTTGCGTCAGCGAGAAGGTCGATTTCGGCGATTTCGACAGCGATCATAGCGCAGGTTATGGCTATGTCGCTTTTGCCGAGGGTGGCCTTACGGTGGTTACTGATGCCGAGGTGATGCGTGCTTCGGCCGTCGATGTCAATGATTTCACCTGCACGATCGTCAATGCCGAGACGCAGGCTGTGATCACCACCTTTACTTATGGCAACCGTCCTACGATGCCCATCGAGCTGCCGGTCGGTGCTTATGAGCTTCAGGTATCCTCGGGCGAGGTTCCCCAGCTGGAGTGGGAGACTCCCGTATATGGTGCCACGCAGGAGTTCTCGATCCTGCCCAAGCAGACCACGACGCTCAACGACGTGAAGTGTAAGCTGCGCAACATCAAGGTTACCGTGGGTTATGATGCCGACCTCTACGACTTGTTGCAGGCCGGTTCGAAGACCGATGTAACCATTGGTTCGAACAAGGCCAACTTCGTCTACACGGAGGAGCGCGCTGCCTACTTCTATGCCCCTGCCGAGGAGAATCGTATGACGGTCGATATGTCGCTTACCTATGCCGGTAAGAGCACCACGATGTCGACGGCTATCGATGGCGTAAAGGCCGGTCAGTGGCGTAAGATCACCATCAATATGCCTCACGCCAACGAGGGTAACGTAACCTTTACCATCACCATCGAGACCCTGACGCTCGATGAGGAGATCACGGTGGACGTAGCTAAGATCGCCGTACTGTCGGAGGAGATTATTCCCGACATCCCCGGCACGAACCCCTATGCTCCCATCATCTCGTGGGAGGGTCACGATCTGAACGAGACCTTCCAGCTGATGGCTTCGCACTTCAACGAGGATGGTACCTGCAATACCCCCGTGGTGATCGACGTGGATGCCAACGAGTCGACCTTCTCGTCGTTCGTGGTGAACATCGCTTCGACCAGCTCGGCCTTTATGGAGTCGCTCGCCTCGATGAACTTCCTCGAGGAGTTTGATCTCTGTCAGGTAACGGCTGCTTCGAACCCCAACCTCAACACCGCCCTGATGATGGTAGGTATCCCCACCGGCTCGAATGTGCTGGGTAAGCCCTCGATTTCGGTGCCCCTGACCAACCTGATGAGCATCATCTACTCGTATAATGGTACGCACACCTTCACGATGGCCGTTACCAATGCCGAGGGTCATATGGAGCAGGCTTCGCTGACCATTCTGGTTGACAAGAGCAGTGAGGCTCCGGATGATGGTTCGCCCCGTGTGGTATGGCTTGATCACGACATTGATCAGGTTTATAAGGTAACTGCTGATCTGCAGGTTCAGATTGAGGTTACGGCTCCCGGCAAGATCGCCGAGTTCTATGTGGATGTGATCTCTGACTTTATGGTGGATGAGAATGGCAATATGATGGGTATGTCGACTCTGCCTTCGCACCTCGACCTGATCAATCCCGGAGAGAGCTATGAAACCTTCCTTGCAACCTATTTCCCGACCAGAGACCAGGTGAAGGGTCAGACCTATATTTCGGGTGAGGACTTCAATATCACCAACTTTATGCCGATGATTTTGATGCTGGGAGAGACCGGTTATGCCAACTTCCAGCTGACGGTAGTGGATGAGGCCGGCCTGAAGACGGTGAAGACCCTGCAACTTTTGGTGGAATAATTAAAATTGGCTGACAACTATGAAAAAGATATTGTTATACAGTGCAGTACTCTTCGGCCTGGTTTTCACCTCTTGTAAGAGTGATGAGGAGATGATCCTCACGAACAGCCGCCAGAAGGGTGAGGTTGCTTTCCACATCCAGTCGGCTGATGTAACCCGTGCCGAGACGACGCTCGACTATCTGATCCGCATCTATAGCGAGAATGGTCTGATTCGTATGTACAACTCGCTCGATGCAATGCCCGAGACGCTGTCGCTTTTGAGCGGTAACTATACGATTGATGTCGTGGTGGGTAATTCGGCCCCCGCCTCCTTCACCAGCAAGAGCTACCACGGTGAGGAGTCCTTTACGGTGGTAGCCGGCCAGATGGCCGAGGTTGAGGTAGTCTGCCCCCTGCTGAATGCAGCTGTGGAGGTGAACTATAGCGATGCTGTGGTGGCCAACTTCAACGATGGTTTCGTAACCACCGTGGCTCTGGGCAAGAACTCGCTCGAGTACGGCTCGTCGATGGTAGGTTATTTCCTCCCCTCCGAGACGGAGAAGACCATCGTTTGGAACTTCGAGGGTGAGCACCCCGAGAAGGGTGTGATTACCCAGGAGGGTACCTTCGACATCGAGACCGGCAAGAAGTACACCTTGAACTTCAACTACTCGGAGGATGCCCCCGGTTTCCTCGACTTCACCATCACGGTGGAGGAGCCCACGCCGGAGAATGGTGGCGACGTAATCATCTTCAGTGCCGAGCCCCAGTACAAGTCGTCGGAGTTCAATCTGGATGAGGCCCAGGTGATCTATGGTGCGACCCGTACCTTCACCGTTTCGGCTCCCAACGCCCTGACCGGTATCACGGTTGAGGTGGATGGCCAGACCTTTGATCTCGGCAACTCGACGGTTGATGGTGTTACGGTTGAGAAGAGCGATGACAAGAATTGGAACGTAACCATTTCGGAGGCCTTCTTCGCCTCGATGGCAGGTGGCAATCACGACCTGAACTTCGTGGCTACCGACTCCGAGGGTGGTGAGGGTAAGAAGACGATGGTCTTTGTTTCGCAGGGTATCGTTCCTGCGGAGGCCTCGGATTACGACCTCTGGCTCAATACGGGCTCGATCCGTGTCAAGGTGTATGACTCGAGTGTTTCGACGGTCAGCGTGAAGTTGCGTCGTGAGGGTGGTGATTGGGCTACCTACGCCGCAACCCGTCAGGACAGCGAGACCTTTGCTGCAGCCATCAACCCCCAGTGGAATACGACGACCAACGATAAAGGTGATACGGCCTATACGCCCGATACGACCAAGGGTATCTTCGCCAATACCAACTATGAAGCAATGGCCATTATCGATGGTGTGGAGCAGGCGGCCGTAGCCAAGTTTACCACCACGGTGGATCAGGTGATTCCCTATGCCACGTTCGAGGATTCGACGCTGTCGTGCTTCTCGATGGCAAATGCCAATGCTCCTGTATGGGGTAGTGGTAACTCTTTGGTAATGGGTAATCAGATTTGGCTCTGTACGCAGCAGACTCTTACGGGTATGGGCGGTTCTGCTTGTGCCAAGTGCGCCTCGCAGGTGGCTATGGGCCTTCAGTTGGCTGCCGGTAACCTCTTCACGGGTACCTACTCGATGGCAGGTACCACCGGTACGGTGAAATTTGGTATCGATTACGACTGGAAGGCTCGTCCCAAGGCCATTCGTTTCAAGTATGCTGCCAAAGTGGGTAAGGTGAATTACGAGGCCAATACGAGCAATGCCGGTAACCCGCTGAGAAAGGGTGATGATGACTGTGCACGCTTCTACGCTGCCATCGTGGATTGGGATACGCAGCACGTGGTAACCTCGGGTCTTTCGGCTCCTACCGGTATGTGGGATCCCGCTACGCAGACCTCGACCGATGAGGGTCCGATCATTGCCTATGCTTCGCTCTGGATCGAGAGCGGTGTCAATGATACCGAGATGAAGACCATCGAGCTTCCGATGATCTACTACGACAAGCTGACCAAGCCCGACGGTCAGTACAAGCTCTTGATTTCGTTCGCCGCCAATGCTTATGGCGACTATATGACGGGTTGTTCGACGAACTACCTCTACGTGGACGACATCGAGTGGGTTTACTAATCCTTGAAGAGTAATTCGGCGATGCACCGACGGGGTGGGGTATACCTTCCTCTTCGGGTGCATCGTCGGATTGGCTCTTTTGAACCATTAATAACTCTTTATGAGTAAACTACTACGCAAATTACTGCTCATCGGACTCCTGTTGCCGACCACGTTGTGGGCACACGGCGGAGAGGAGAAACCTCTCTCGCTCGACTCCTTGACGGTCAATCAGCGGCGTGAGTTGCGCGGTCTGACCACCACCTCCAATACCTTTGTTCCCAAAGGTCAGTGGATCTTCGGTGGATCGGCCTCCTACTCCACCCACAACAACAGTGATTACGATGTGTTGGTGGTGGAGGACTTCAATTCGACCGGTTACACCCTCAAGGTGACCCCCTTTATCGGCTACGCTGTTTCGCGCAATATGGCCATTGGAGCCCGTTTCATCTACTCGCGTTCGCTGCTCAAGGTGGACGGCGTGGGTGTCAGTATGGGCGATGAGGAGACCGGTGTGAGTATCACCGTGGAGGACTACTACGTGCTGCGACATAGTTATGAGGGTGCTCTCGTGTGGCGCAACTACATTCCGTTGGGCCAGAATAAGCGTTTTGGCATCCTGATCGACACGCAGCTCTCGGCCGGAGGCCTGCAGGGCAAGTATGCGGAGGGCTATCCGGTGCGAGGTACCTATGAGAGCGGCTACTCGCTGGGCCTGGGTGTAACTCCGGGTCTGATCGCCTTTGCCACCAACAACGTGGCTCTGGAGGTGACGGTGGGTGTGCTGGGACTCTCCTATTCCCACCTCGACCAGGTGCGTAATCAGGTCTATGAGGGGAGTCGATCCACCAGCGACCTGAGCTTCAAAATCAACCTGCTCGCCATTGGGTTGGGCGTATCGTTTCACCTCTAAAATCGGCTGATGATGAGAAAGATTCTGATTCTTATGTTGGCAATCTTTGCCACGAGCATCGCCGAGGCCCAACAGGGCAAGGTGGCGATCGATACCCTGAAGAGCGGGGTGCAGGCGGAGCCCAAAGGGCGTTTTTTGCCGATGAAGCGACGCATCGACCGCCAGGTGAACAAAAACCAGTTTGTCTACAAGGGTGAGGTGTTGATGGGCGTTACGGCCTCCTATGGTACACTGACGAGCGATAACTCCGATCTGTTGCTCTTCTTGGAGCACATCAACGCTGATGGCGCCATTGCCACGGTGAAACCTTATGTGGGATACGCCTACCGTGACAACCGTGTGATTGGAGTTCGCTTCGGCTACCGTCACATCACCGGCAACCTGGGAAATTTGAGCCTCAATCTGGGTGAGCAGAATGATATTGCTCTCTCGGTTCAGAATATGGGCTATCTCTCCAATAATTACAACTTTGCCATCTTCCATCGCAACTATGTGGCCCTCGATCCGCGAGGTCGTTTCGGCCTTTTTGCCGATGTGGAGGCGGGTGTGATGACCGGTAAATCGATTATCGATTACAATACGGGTGAGGAGAAGAAGAGTTCCGTGTCGAACAATTTCAAGGCTGAACTTACGTTTAATCCGGGTGTGGCGGTTTACGTCTTCCCCAACGTCTGTGCGACGTTATCCTTCGGGCTGGGAGGTATTCACTACACCCGCGTGGAGCAGTGTGATGCGGCGGGAGAGGCTACCGGTATGCGAGAGGCATCGAAGATGCGCTTCCGTCTCAATTTGGCCGATATCAACCTCGGCTTCACCTTCCACTTGTGGAACAAGAAAAAGGAGTAACTGCGATGAAAAGAGTTTTGAAATACGCTTTGGGGCTTCTTGGGATGGCTGTCGGTATGGTCGGCTGCATCGAGAACGATATTCCCTACCCGCTCATCGAGTTGGAGATTGTTGCGCTGGAGGGTGAGGGCTTCACGGTGGGGGCCAACGATATTGATCCCGCCACCCGCACCGTAACCCTGCGTCTTGACGAGACGACCGATATGCGTCGGGTGAAGATTACCTCGGCGACCTTGAACCACGAGCTTGCCCGGGCCGATATCGACTTAAAGGGTGAGTTCGATCTGCGAGCTCCGGTCTTTGTCAATCTGGAACTCTACCAGATCTATGAGTGGAAACTGCAGGCAACCCAGGAGATCCCCCGCAGTTTTACGGTGGAGGGGCAGATTGGTGCTACCGAGTGGGATCTGAAAAACCAGATTGCCCGCGTCTATGTTCCCAACAAGGGGTTCGATCTGACAAATGTGAAGGTTACCTCGCTCAAACTGGGTCCCGAGGGGATTACGACGATGAGTATTCAGGCCGAGGAGCTGACCGAGTTTGAGAGTGTACGTTTTGTCGATATCTGCTACCACGGCGATATTGAGGAGCGTTGGTATCTCTATGTCATCCCGACCGATGTGACGGTTGAGCTGCTGGCAGCCGATGCCTGGAGCCGTGTCATCTGGCTCAAGGGCCAGGGACAGAGCGGTGCCGAGATGGGCTTCCGCTATCGTTCTGTCGGAAGCGAGGAGTGGCTGGAGGTGCCCGACGTGAAGGTGGACGGAGGCCTCTTTACGGCCCGTCTGCAGGCCGTTGAGGAGAGCTCCTACGAGGTGAAGGCCTATTGTGGAGAGGATGAGACGGCAGCACGCACGGTAACCACCGAGGGCATTGCCGGAGTCCCCAACGCCGGTCTGGAGGAGTGGTGTACGATCAATAATGTGGTCTATCCCTACTTGCTGGAGGATCAGGCTTCGCCCTTCTGGGGTACGGGTAATGTGGGTGCCGCTCTGGTGGGAGCCACGCTCACCGACAAGGTGGCCGATCCCCGTCCCGGCTCGAACGGCCTCTACGCTGCCCGTCTTGAGTCGCAGTTTGCCAATATGGCCGGTATCGGTAAGTTTGCTGCCGGTAACCTCTATACGGGTACCTATGTGAAGAATGTCGGCACCAACGGTATTGTAACCTTTGGCCGTTCCTTCACGCTGCGTCCCACGGCTCTGCGTCTCTGGATCAAGTACAACTGTGGTGCGGTGGATCGTATTCAGACGCTGCCTGCGGGTGAGACGATGCAGGAGGGTGACCCCGATATCGGAGCCATCTATATCGCCCTGGGTACCTGGACCAAGGAGGAGTATGGCTATACCGAAGAGAAGGATGGCCCCTGCCTCTATGGTGATGACTCAAGCCCCATCTGTATCGATACGCGCAATAAGAGCTCCTTCTTTGATCCCCACGGCAAGGATGTCCTGGGTTATGGAGAGCTGCTGATGCGTGAGTCGGTGGAGGAGTGGCGTCAGGTGACGATTCCGATCGACTATGTGGAGACGGGAGTTCGTCCCACCCACATCGTGATCACCTGTTCGGCATCGCGCTACGGAGACTACTTCAGTGGTTCGACGCAGAGTGTCCTCTACATTGATGATGTGGAGTTGCTTTACGACTAATACGATTCGAAACAACAAAGAGACGAGGAGAGGGTTTTTAAGGCTCTCTCCTCGCTTCTTTTTAAGGAGGGGAGACGAAAAGTCCCCCTTTTTGCGTTCCTGAAAGAGCCCTTTTTGGGCGGCAGACCAATTTTTTTGCCCCAAGTTGGGAGGTTTGGGTTTGCTTTTGTATATTTGCAGAAATTTTTGTGTAACAGCTTTGTTATGAAGACTCTTTTTTCGCATCTGAAGTCGTGGGGCCTCTGCGTGCTGCTGTTGGCCGTGGGGCTGGTGTCGTGTAAGGAGGATGATCCCTCGCTCTACCTGGCACTCGACCGCCCGTCGCTCTATATTGAAACGTATGGCACCACCGCCGAGATGGGCTATACGGTGCGTGCCGCCTCGAGCGTGAAGGTCTACGCTGTCCCCGAGGGGTGGAGTGCCGAATTGGATCAGGATCGCCGCGTCATTGTGGTTACCTCGCCCGCCGAGGAGAGCGAAACGAATGCCCTCTCGGGTGTCATCACCATCTCGGCCTACACAAGTGAGGGCAGCTCGACCACCGAGTACCTCTATGTGAGTATGATTGCCCCCATTGACCTTTCGGATCAACGGGCCAACAGCTACATCATCACCCGGGCCGATCGCGCCTACATTATTCCCGTGGATCGTCAGGGAGAGCGGGGAGGTACTCTCTCACCCGCTTCGGTGACGCTGGTGTGGCAGAGTCCCGGTTCGCTGATTGATGGCCTGGAGTATGCGGGTGGCAAGTTGCAGTTCCAGGTAAAGAGCAACGAGGGAGAGCTGATCCCCGGCAACGCCCTGGTGGCTGCCCGCAACGCTGCCGGTGAGATTCTCTGGACCTGGCACCTTTGGGTGACTGACTCCGAGCCGCAGACGCGTGGCCGCTATATGGATCGTAACCTGGGAGCCGCTTATGCCGACCCCACAAGCGATCGAGTGGAGATTCTTCGCTCCTACGGCACCTACTACCAGTGGGGACGTATGACCCCCTTCGTGGGCCCCTATGCCTATAATTGTGCCGCTTCGATGGATGCCTATATGTACACGGAGGGCAACGGTAAGATGCTCTATCTCACCTATGCCGAGACCTCGGGCTCGAAGGGTACGGTCGATTATGCCATTGCCCATCCTTTGGTCTTCCTGCTTGGCTCCGAGAAGAGCGACTACGACTGGAACTACAACCACAACGGCTCGCTCTGGAGCACGACCGAGAAGAGCGTTTATGACCCCTGTCCCAAGGGGTGGCGTGTGGCCGACAGTTTCGAGGGATTGACCATCGCCGACAGCGGTTCTGCCGATCTGGCGACCTTGGAGGCACAGTTTGGCTGGCCGATGGAGGTTGGCGACGGGGTGACGAGTTTCTTCCTCGGAGCCGGTCGCCGCAGTTGGCTGGAGGGCCTGATCACCAACGTCAATACGCTGGAGACCCCCAAGCCCTGGATCGGCTACTATTGGACTTCCCACTCTGACACGAACAACGAGTCGGAGGCGATGTACTTCACCCTCGACACGGAGGATCCTGCCCGCTCGGAGCTCAATACGGCCCTCCGATCGCCCCGAGCCAATGGTATGCAGGTGCGATGCATCAAAGAGTAAACAGATTATTTTCAAGGTTCTATGAATAAAGTTAAGATTGGACTCTACGGCTTCGGCGTGGTGGGACAGGGCATCTTCGAGGTGCTTCGCAAGACCCGCAATGCCCACGCCGAAATTGTAAAGGTGTGCGTGCGTTCGCTCGCCAAACAGCGTAACATCGATGTCGATCCCGCCTTGATGACGGACGACGAAAATGAGATATTGAACAACCCCGAGATTCACCTGATTGTTGAGGTGATCGACGATGCGGAGGCCTCCTACCGCATTGTGAAGCGGGCCCTGGAGCGTGGAATTTCGGTCGTATCTGCCAATAAGGCGATGCTGGCCAACCACCTGCCCGAATTGATCGAGTTGCAGAAAAAGACGGGAGCCTCTCTCCTCTATGATGCCTCGTCGTGCGGCTCAATCCCTGTGATTCGTAACCTGGAGGAGTACTACGACAACGACCTGTTGTTGGAGGTGAAGGGTATCTTGAACGGCTCGTCAAACTACATTCTTTCGCGTGTTTTTGACCACCAGTGTCCTTATGAGGAGGCCCTGCGACAGGCCCAGGAGCTGGGATTTGCCGAGAGTGATCCCTCTTTCGATATCGAGGGTTTCGATTCGCTCTTCAAGCTCGTGATCATCACCGTGCACGCCCTGGGAGAGTATGTCCCGCCGAAAGAGATCTTCACCTATGGTATCTCCACCATCCACGACTCCGATATTCGCTATGCCCGTGAGAAGAGTGTGAAAATCAAGCTGGTAGCCCAGGTGGTAAAGGTCTCCGATGAGCACTTCACGATGTTTGTGATGCCCGAGTTCGTGACCAAGAAGAAGTATATCTACTCGGTGGATGACGAGTACAACGGTGTGGTGATCCGTGGTGAGTGCTACGACCGTCAGTTTATGTTCGGCAAGGGTGCCGGTAGTCTTCCTACCGCCTCCTCAATCTTGAGTGATATTATGGCCCGCCTGCACGACTATCGCTACGAGTATAAGAAGAGCCACTTCATCGATCGCCCTACCTATACGACCGATATTATGTTGCGGATTTACGCTCGCTACACCACGACCCCCGTGCCGGAGATCCTCCCCTTCACCAAGGTCTATGAGCAGTATTTCAGCGATGAGAGCAACTATCTGATCGGTGATGTGAAACTCTCCGATCTGATTGCTTGTCGGGATCTTTTGCGCGGGAAGGATGTTTTCCTGGCGAATATTCCGCAGTTCTTCCTCAACCGCGATTAAAGCCGTTTCGAGGAGTATTCTCGGCGGTTAAGAGCGTAGAAGGGAGCATACAAAAGTGTGCTCCCTTCTGCTATTATAAAGTTAGCCCCGGAACGCGGCGCTCATACGGCGCCTTATGCGTTCCAGGGCTAACCAGCTTTCGCTGGTGCAAATTTACGAAATAAAATTTACAAAACAAATTTTTTCCGTATTTTTTCATATCTCTTCACTGTTTTAGAGAGGCTTCAAATAGATCGTACCGTCAATGATCTCACCAACGAATTGCCTCGCGGCTCTTGTTTTTTGAAAAGATGAAAAAAAGGATAAAAATCCTTCGCAGTTCGATAAAAAAAGTGTAACTTTGGCGCGTGTCAAAGTGGACTTTTGACACGGGAATCGACCTTGGATTCGAAATATAAAGAGATAGTTTGAATATTAGCGAGTTGCGAGGCCGGATTCCGCCATAAAGAAGATTAAAACCTAAAGCGATGAAGATAGCGATTGCTCAGTTGAACTACACCATTGGCGATGTGGATGGCAACACCTCGAAGATTATTGATGCCATTCAGCGTGCCAAGCAGGAGGGGGCCGATCTGGTTCTCTTTGCCGAGCAGGCGGTAAGCGGAACTCCCGCTCTCGACCTGTTGCGTAAGACCACCTTCCTCGAGCTCTGCGAGGATGCCCTGGTCGAGATTGCCTCCTGCTGCGATAACATTGCCGCCCTAATCGGTATGCCGATTCTGACCGACCACGGCACGGTGAGTGCCGCCGCCCTGGTGCAGGATCGCAAGGTGTTGCGCTATGTCGGCAAGCAGCACATCTCGGCTCGCCGTGAGATGGGATTCCTCGATTCGGGCAAGGGGTGTGAGTGTGCCACCATCAAGGGGCGCAAGTGCGCCATTGTGGTGGGAGACGACCTGCGCCACCTCCACGACCTGGACGGCTCGGTGGAGACCATCATCAGCATCAATGCCCGCAAGTATGGCAAGGGGTTGATGAGCTATCGCTACGATATGATGCGCAAGCTCGCCTTTATGGAGGGCAAGGAACTCGTGATCGTCAATCAGGTGGGCGGATCGTCGGAGATCGTCTACGACGGCACCTCGGGTGTGCTCAACAGCCGCGGTGAACTGCTGCTGATGCTCAAGAGTTTCGAGGAGGACTTCGCCATCTACGATACGGAGGCTGAGTATACCCCCTACCGTGAGATCCCTTACACCCCCAACGATCGTACGCGGATGATCTATCAGGCGGCCGTGTTGGGTCTGCGTGACTACTTTCTCAAGAATGGTTACACCAAGGCGGCTGTGGGCCTCTCGGGCGGTATTGACTCCTCGGTGGTGGCTTGTCTGGCCGTTGCGGCCCTCGGTAAGGAGAATGTGCGCGGTCTGATGATGCCCTCCCGCTTCTCCTCCGACCACTCGGTGGAGGATGCCAAGATGCTGGCCGAGAATCTCGGCATTGAGTACAACGTAGTCCCTATCAATGAGATCTACACCAGCGTCATTGACACCCTCAAGCCTGTAATTGGCGGTACGGAGTTTGACTTCACCGAGGAGAATATCCAGACCCGTATTCGTACCATTATGCTGATGGCCCTCCAGAACAAGACGGGCTATGTCCTGCTCAACTCCTCGAACAAGAGTGAGAATGCCCTCGGCTGGTGTACCCTCTATGGTGATACCGCCGGAGCCTTCAGCCCCACGGGCGACCTCTACAAGACCGAGATGTTCGATCTGGCCCGCTATATCAACCGTTATTGTGGCGACCCCATTCCCGAGAATACCCTCGTCAAGGAGCCTTCGTCAGAGCTGCGCCCCGACCAGAAGGATAGCGATATCCTCCCCTCTTATGAGGTGATCGATGCCATCCTCTATCGAATGATCGAGGAGGGTCAGCATCGTGAGGAGATTGTCAATGCAGGTTTCGACTACGAGGTGGTGGAGAAGATTCACGCGATGGTGATGCGCAACGAGAAAAAACGCTATCAGTTCCCGCCCGTTCTGCGCCTTTCGCGTTGTGCCTTCCGACACGAGCGGTTGATGCCGCTTACCAATCGATACGGAGACTTGAATTAGGCCGAGCGAGCGGAAATAAGGAGGCGCTCTTTTAGGATTTGGTTAGGGTTGAAACAAATTGGACATAGAGGAGAGGTTCGGGAGGTGGCAGCCGGGGTGGTGCGTGTCGCCATCGTGGCCAGTGGAGCCTGCCACAGTTGTCGTTCGCGCGAACTCTGCGGAATGGGCGAGAGCAGCGAGAAGATTATCGAGGTCTTTACGCCCGATGCCCCTGACTACCGAATCGGAGAGTCGGTTGTGGTGACCGAGGAGCAGCGAATGGCCCTCCGGGCTGTCTTGTTGGCCTATGTCGGAGCCTTTGGAGTCCTGATTCTTTTGTTGGTTGGAGCCCTGTTGATGGGACTCGGCGAGGGGTGGGCTGCCCTCCTGTCACTAATGGGGGTAGGGCTCTACTACCTGGGGATCTACCTCTGTCGCCATCGAATCGAGAGAACAATTTATTTTACAATAAAGAGAGACTAATGGAAAATTTACTACTTATCACCATCCTGACGTTGTGTACGTTGGGAGTTCTGGCCGCAGTGATTCTCTACTTTGTGGCCCAGAAGTTCAAGGTGGAGGAGGATCCTCGTATTGACGAGGTGGAGAAGATGCTGCCTGGTGCCAACTGTGGTGGCTGCGGCTTCGCCGGTTGTCGAGGTATGGCCGATGCGTTGGTGCAGCGTGATGACATCTCCGAACTCTTCTGTCCTGTGGGCGGAGGCGAGACGATGAAGGCGTGCGCCGCTTACCTGGGCAAGGCGGCTCCCGAGAAGCAGCCTCAGGTGGCTACGGTGCGCTGTGGCGGAACGTGTGAGAAGCGTCCCCGCACCAGCCGCTATGATGGAGCTTACTCCTGCTCGGTGGCCGTATCGCTCTATGTTGGCGAGACCAACTGCGTTCACGGCTGCCTGGGCTATGGTGACTGCGAGGCTGTCTGTCAGTTTGATGCCATTCACATCAATCCGGCAACGGGTCTTCCCGAAGTAGATCCCGATAAGTGTACGGCGTGCGGTGCTTGTGCCAAGACCTGCCCCCGACACATCATTGAACTGCGTAAGAAGTGGCCAAAGAATCGTGCCGTCTATGTTTCGTGCGTATCGAAGGATAAGGGTGCCCTGGTGATGAAGGCCTGCAAGGCGGGTTGCATCGGCTGTGGTAAGTGCGTGAAGGTGTGTGCATTTGATGCCATCACCCTCGAAAACAACGTCGCCTTTATCGATTCGCAGAAGTGTAAGTTGTGCCGCAAGTGTGTGAACGAGTGTCCGACGGGTGCCATTCACCTAGTGGGGATGGATCCTCTGCCCAAGGAGCCCAAGCCGGCTCCGGCCCCCAAGGCTCCGGTTGCCACCCCCGCTCTGGCTGCAGAGAAGTAAGTAACCAAGATTAAGCTGAAGATATGAAGACATTTCCAATAGGCGGAGTGCATCCGTCGGAAAACAAGTTGAGCCGCGGGGTGGCCATCGAGCAGCTTCCGCTGCCCGAGCAGGTAACCCTTCCGTTGGCCCAGCATATCGGCGCACCCGCCGTGGCCAAAGTGGCCAAGGGTGATAAGGTGCTTACCGGTCAGCTGATTGCCGAGGCCGCCAGCTTTATGTCGGCCAACATCCATTCGCCCATCTCGGGTACGGTGACGGCAGTCGATATGGCGGTGAATGGCCAGGGCCTGCGTCAGATGATGATCACCATCAAGCGCGAGGGCGATGAGTGGATGGAGGGCATTGACCGCACGTCGGAACTCAAGCGTGAGTGCAATTTTTCGGGTGCCGAGATCATCAACAAGATCAAGGAGGCCGGTATTGTGGGTATGGGTGGTGCAACCTTTCCCACTCACGTCAAGCTCTCGGTTCCTCCCGGAAAGAAGGCTGAATACCTGATCATCAATGGTGTGGAGTGTGAGCCCTACCTTACCTCCGACCACCGCACGATGTTGGAGCGCGGCGAGGAGTTGCTGGTGGGTGTGACGATCCTGATGAAGGCCCTCAATGTGACGGAGGCCTATATCGGTGTCGAGAATAACAAGCCCGATGCCATTGCCCATCTCTCGGAGTTAGCCAAAGCCTATCCGGGAATTCACGTTACGCCGCTGAAGGTGCAGTACCCGCAGGGTGGTGAGAAACAGTTGATTGCCGCCGTAACGGGACGCCAGGTGCCTCCTCCTCCGGGTTTGCCGATCGATGTAGGTGCTGTGGTGTGCAATGCATCGACCACGGTAGCGGTCTATGAGGCGGTGCAGAAGAACAAGCCCCTCATCGAGCGCGTGGTGACCTTGACGGGTAAGAGCGTGAAGAGCCCCAAAAACCTGCTGACGCGTATGGGCACTCCCATCTCATCACTTATCGAGGCGGCCGGTGGCCTGCCCGAGGATACGGCCAAGGTGGTCAATGGTGGCCCGATGATGGGTCGTGCAATGGTCAACCTGGAGGCCCCTGTAACGAAGGGTTGCTCGGGTGTTACGATCTTCTCGGAGCGTGAGGCAAAGCGTCAGGAGGCGAGTGCCTGTATCAAGTGCGCCAAGTGTGTCTCGGCCTGTCCGATGGGTCTGGAGCCCTACTTCCTCTCGAAGATGGCTCGCCGTCAGAATTGGGAGGCTCTGGAGCAGAATGGCATTACCAACTGCATCGAGTGCGGTTGCTGCCAGTTCACCTGTCCCGCCTACCTGCCTCTGTTGGATTTTGTGCGTCTCGGCAAGCAGACCGTGATGGGTCTGATCCGTGCTCGCGCCCAGAAGAGCCAGGGATAATCGGTTGGCCCCTCGCAAGAGGTGGCAATGAGATTTTGAAACAAGGAAAAACAAAAACAGAAGCATAATATGGCTAATAAATTGATTGTTGCACCCTCACCGCACGTGCACGGTCCGGAGTCGACGCAGAAGATTATGCGTGACGTCATTCTGGCCCTGCTCCCTGCCCTGGTGGTCTCGGTGATGGTCTTCGGATGGGATGTGCTGCGCGTGATGGCCATCGCTATTGCGAGCTGTGTGCTGGTAGAGTGGCTCATCCAGAAGTTTTTGATGAAAGGTGAGTCTACGCTGGGCAACCTTTCGGCCGTGGTGACCGGTCTGTTGCTCTCGTTCAACCTCCCCGCTTCGATCCCCTGGTGGATGGTGGTGATCGGTTCGGTGGTTGCCATCGGCATCGCCAAGATGTCGTTCGGCGGCCTGGGCAAGAACCCCTTCAATCCCGCCCTGGTGGGTCGAGTCTTCCTTTTGATTGCCTATCCGGTGCAGATGACCTCGTTCCCGGCCCCCACGGCAGCCGCAACGGATGCTTTCTCGGGAGCTACTCCCCTGGCAGCCATCAAGTTTGGAGGCAATCTGGAGTCGGTGGACTTCTCGTCGATGCTCTTTGGTCAGATCCCCGGTTCGCTGGGTGAGGTAGCCGCTCTGGCTCTGCTGGTCGGTTTCATCTACCTCCTTTGGCGCAAGGTGATCTCCTGGCATATTCCGGTGACGGTGCTTGCTACGATGGCAATTTTCGCATTGGTTGTGGCATTGGGTCGTGGTATGGAGGGTGCAGCCCTTTGGCAGTTCCCCCTCTTCCATATTCTGGCCG
This sequence comes from Alistipes sp., assembly GCA_045602705.1. Classification (GTDB taxonomy): domain Bacteria; phylum Bacteroidota; class Bacteroidia; order Bacteroidales; family Rikenellaceae; genus Alistipes. Next base: position 88,529 of record JAZSCB010000002.1, on the reverse strand, counting down.
GTGGTGCCATCCTCGGTGCGGTCTATATGGCTACCGACTATGCGACTTCGCCGATGACGGTGAAGGGTATGGTGATCTATGCCGTGGGTATCGGTGTTATTACGATGCTGATTCGTCTGTGGGGTGCTTATCCCGAGGGTATGTCGTTTGCCATCCTGCTGATGAATGCTGTGACCCCGCTCTTGAACAAGTATGTGAAACCCAAGCGATTCGGCTTGAAAAAATAGGAGGAGAGAGCTATGAAAAGTACACTTTTTAATATGGTGGCCGTCCTCTTCTGCATTACGCTTATCGCTTCGGCGGGTGTAGGCAGTATTTATCAGCTGACGGCCGAGCCGATTGCCGCAGCCAATGCCGCTGCCGTGACCGAGGCTCTGGAGCAGGTGTTGCCCGAGTTTGAGGAGACGACGATGGAGGAGCTCTCGCTCGATGAGATGCCCATTGAGGTTTATACGGCCAAGCAGGCCGGCGAAGTGGTGGGTTATGCGGTGAAGAGTATGACCAAGAGCGGCTTCGGTGGAGCTATTACGATGATGGTGGGCTTTGATCCCCAGGGTACGATTCTCAACGTAAACGTCCTCTCGCAGGCCGAGACCCCGGGTCTGGGAACCAAGATGGCCGAGCCGGAGAATGTTCTTTTGAAGAGCGTGCAGGGCAAGAATCCCGCCGATATGAAGTTGTCGGTAAAGAAGGATGGGGGTGATGTGGATGCCCTGACGGCAGCCACCATCTCGTCGCGAGCCTATGTGGATGCTGTGGCCCGTGCTTATAACGCCTATGCCGAGGTCTCCGGTAAGGGAGCTCTCATTGATGGCACCTCGGGGGCGACCCAAACTGCCGACTCCATGTCGGGCGCAACGGTAACCGAGAGCACCGATTCGGTGCAGGAAGGAGGTCAAAATGAATAAACTGCAACTGATCCTCAAGGGTCTGATCAAGGAGAACCCCACCTTCGTATTGGTGCTGGGTATGTGCCCCACGCTGGGTACCACTACCTCGGCCTCCAATGGCTTTGGTATGGGTGTGGCCACGATGGCCGTATTGATTATGTCGAATTTCGTCATCTCGTTGGTGAAGAACCTGATTCCCGATAAGGTGCGTATTCCCGCCTTTATCGTTATCATCGCCTCGTTTGTGACGATTATCGAACTTCTGATGAAGGCCTATGTGCCGGCCCTTTACGCCACGCTGGGTGTCTTTATTCCCCTGATTGTGGTGAACTGCATCATCCTGGGACGTGCCGAGGCCTTTGCCTCGAAGAATGGCCCCTTCGATTCGATGCTCGATGGCCTGGGTATCGGTTTGGGCTTCACCCTCTCGCTGACCACCATTGGTGCGGTGCGTGAGGTGTTGGGCAGTGGCTCGATCTTCGGCTATTCGCTCGGCATTGCCGACTATATGCCCCTGATCTTCGTCTTGGCCCCCGGAGCCTTCTTCGTGTTGGGTTACCTGATGGTATTGTTTAACAAATATCTCAAGAAGTAGTTATGGAACAGCTCTCTTATTTCGCCATTATCATCGGTGCCATCTTTGTTAATAATGTGGTGCTGGCCCAGTTCCTCGGTATCTGCCCCTTCCTCGGTGTTTCGTCGAAGGTGGAGACTTCGCTTGGTATGGGTGCTGCCGTAACCTTCGTTATGGCCTTGACGGCTGTGGTGGCCTGGTCGATTCAGACCTATATTCTTGTCCCCTTCGGGATGGAGTATATGCAGACCATCGTCTTTATTTTGGTGATTGCAGCCCTGGTGCAGATGGTGGAGATCATTCTGAAGAAGATCTCGCCCTCCCTCTATCAGGCCTTGGGTATCTTCCTGCCGCTCATTACGACCAACTGTGCTGTGTTGGGTGTGGCCATCCTGATGATCCAGAAGGAGTTTAACCTCTTGCAGAGTGTTACCTACTCCGTCTCCATTGCCATCGGCTTTGCTCTGGCTCTGACTCTCTTTGCCGGTATCCGCGAGCGTCTTGATTTTGAGGATGTTCCTGCTGCTCTGAAGGGTACTCCCATTGCCCTGATCACGGCTGGTATTTTGGCTATGGCCTTTATGGGCTTCTCGGGTTTGGTATAGATTCCCGACCTATCGAAAAGAGCGATGCAGACTCCGGATGGGGCCTGCATCGCTCTTTTTATTCTCTATCCAATTAGAAGGGGAGGTCGTCGGGATCCTCGGCAGGAACCGTTACCGGGGCCGGAGCCGGAGTCGGCTGGGCGTAGGCAGGTTGCTGTTGGGGATATGCAGCCTGCTGCGGTTGTGCATAGGCGGGCTGCTGGGGCTGGGCTCCATAGGGCTGCTGCATCTCGCCACCTTCGGGGCGACGGCCCAACAGATTCATTGCATCGGCCAGAATCTCGGTCGTATAGCGTTTGATACCATCCTTCTCCCACTCACGGGTGCGGAGGCGACCCTCAATGTAGAGCTGCGTGCCCTTCTTTACATAGCGATCTACCACATCGGCCAGGCCACGCCACAGAGTGATGGTGTGCCACTCGGTGTGCTCCTTGGTGGAGTTGGTGGCACGATCGAACAGACGCTCGGTCGTTGCCAGACGTACGCGGGCTACCTTGGCACCCCCCTCCAGGGTGCGTACCTCGGGATCCATTCCCACGTTACCAATCAGAATTACCTTATTTACCATAGTTGTTCAATGTTTCGCTGTTAGAGTGTTTTGATCATCTCGCGGAAGAGCAGCCCCATATTCTTACCGGCCTTGGCTCCCTGACGCTGTACATCCTCGTGGTCGCCCACCTCGTCGCTCAAACCGCAGTTGGTGATCACCGAAACGCCAAAGACGGGAATCGACATATGACGCGCCACAATCACCTCGGGAACGGTGGACATACCGGCCGTATCACCCCCAATGGCCTTGAAATAGCGGTATTCGGCCTGCGTCTCAAAGGTGGGGCCCGTGCCGCCTACATAGACGCCATACTGGAGCTTGATACCCAACTTCTGGCCGATCTTCGTGGCGCGGTCGCGTAGCTCCTTGTCGTAGCAGTTGTGCATATCGGGGAAACGGGGACCGAACTCCTCCATATTTTTGCCAATCAGCGGATTGGGCATCAGGTTGATATGGTCGGTGATAAGCATCAGGTCACCCACCGAGAAGGAGGTGTTGATGCCGCCCGAGGCATTTGATACGAAGAGGTACTCAATACCCAGGAGCTTCATTACGCGAACCGGGAAGGTAACCTGCTGCATCGTATACCCCTCGTAGTAGTGGAAGCGGCCCTGCATTGCCACCACCTTGTGGCCCTCCACGCGGCCAAAGATCAGACGACCCTTGTGCCCCTCGACCGTCGAGACGGGAAACCCCGGAATCTCGTGGTAGTCAATGATGTAGTCGGCCTCGATGGTCTCGGCAAAGGCACCCAGACCTGTGCCCAAAATGATACCTACCTGAGGGGTAAAGCCCTCGATGCGCTCGCGGATGTAGGCTGCGCTCTCTTTAATCTGCTGAATCATACCTTATCGTAGTTATCCTTGCGGGAGATATCCTCCTCCAGACGCGAGAGCAGGTCGGTCTCCGACTCCTCGGCGAAGGAGATGTTGATGGGGCGGAAGTAGAGCTTGCGCTGTACCTCCATCGGAATACGGTTGCGATTGGCAAACTTCACGGCATCTTTCTGCGTGGTGACAATCACCGCATCGGGATACTGCTCGACCAGCGAGGCGAGCAACTTCACATCGCGCACGCGGTAGACGTGGTGGTCCTCCAAAACGATGCGCTCCACCACTTCGAACTCCTTTTCGAGTGAGCTGTGGAAGGGGAGGGGGTTGCCGATGCCCGAGAGGGCGATCACCCGACTGCCGCGCTGGGGCGAGCGGTCGCCGGCCACGTCGGGGAAGACGGGGCGCGGGCTGAAACTTTCGATGCGGGTGAAATAGACCTTTTGGTAGGCTACACAGACCAGATTTTTGTGCATAATGCGCCGGTCAATAGGGGTCATATCCTCGGGGCACTTGGCCACCACAAAGTAGTGGGCACGGTGCAACTGTCCGATGTCGTCGCGTAGCGTACCATAGGGCAGGAAGTTGTCCTCGTGGAGGGGACGGGTGGCATCCACCATCACCACATTGACCGTGGGATTGACGTAGCGGTGCTGGAATCCGTCATCCAGAATGATGAGGTCGATGTCGGGGTGTTCGTCGATGATGCGGTGAATGGCCAATGCGCGCTTTTCGCACACCACGACCAACGTATCGGGGAACTTGAGTTTGATCTGCAACGGTTCATCGCCCACCTCGCGGTAGTGAGAGGTGGGACTCACCTCGATATACCCCTTCGTTTTGCGACCATAGCCACGCGAGAGGAGGGCCACCTTGTGACGACGTGACATATAGTCCACAATCATCTCGGCCATCGGGGTCTTGCCGGTGCCGCCCACGGTGATATTACCCACGCAGATAATGGGAACAGAGAACTTCTCGCTGCGAATCAACCCCGCATCGAAGAGGTAGTTTCGCAAGCGAACCACCCATCCATAGACCCAAGAAGCCGGGACCAGCAAAAAGCGTAGCATTTGTTCCCTGAAAAGAGAGTTAAAGTCAATAATCTCTCCAAAGATAGTGATAAAAGCTCAATTTGCCAAACTTTTCCGTTTGAAACTCGCCTTTTGCGCTCTTTAAGCGGGTGGGACAGAATAGAATAGCCCAAAAGTGAAAAGAAAATGGGGAGGAACTTCTCCAACCGAGCCTCAAATCGCAATTTTTTTGCTATTTTTGTCCTATGAAACAACGTATATTTCATTCGCTGTGCCTTTTAGGCACCCTGTTGCTCCTTGCCTCTTGTGGCGGGCGGGGCGACAAGGAGGGTGAGGGGGCTGTTGAGGAGGCTCCCCGCCGTATTCTCTATGGCGTGGATGCCACCGACCTGCGCCTCGAGCAGGGTAAGGTGGAGAGTGGTGAGACGCTGGGCAAGATTTTGAGCCGTTACGGTGTCTCGGCGGTGGAAATCGACCGCCTGGATCGCCTGGCTGCCGACATCTGGCCGTTGAGAAACATTCGGGCCGGACACTCCTACACCGCCTTCATTCACGAGGATTCACTCCACGAACCTCACCTCGACTACCTGGCCTATGAGCGCAATACCTCCCAATATGTGGTCTTTGGTTTCCACAGCCACCTTTCGGAGCGCGATTCGGTGAGTATCGAGCTGGGTGAGAAGCAGTATGAGCTGCGTCGCCAGAAACGAAGTGCCGTGATCGAGTCCTCGCTCTGGCAGGCGATGGTGGATGGCCAGATGCCCTATGCTTTGGCGGCCGAGGTGGAGGATATCTACCAGTGGACCATCTCCTTCTTCAATGTTCAGAAGGGCGACAACTTCACGGTAATCTATGACGAGAAGTTCATCGACACGGTTTCGGTCGGTGTGGGCCGCATTTGGGGAGTGAAGTTCACCCACTATGACAAAGCGTACTATGCGATTCCTTTCCGCCAGAACAAGAAGGTGGAGTATTGGGAGGAGGATGGAGCTTCGCTTCGCAAGCAGATGTTGAAGGCTCCACTGAAGTATACCCGTGTCAGCTCCAAATTCACCTATCGCCGTCTGCATCCCGTACATAAGGTCTATCGTGCCCATACGGGCGTCGATTATGCCGCTCCGAAGGGTACTCCTGTGGTGGCAGTGGCCGATGGCGTGGTGACCTTCAAAGGCTGGGGTGGCGGCGGTGGCAACACCCTCAAGATCAAACACGCCGGAGGCTATATGACCGGTTACCTCCACCTCAACGGCTTTGCCAAGGGGATCAAGCAGGGATCCCACGTATCGCAGGGGCAGTTGATCGGTTATGTCGGATCAACGGGTACTTCGACGGGACCTCACCTCGACTACCGAGTATGGCGTAACGGTACTCCGATCGACCCCTTGAAGATTCCGGTGGAGCCTACCGAGCCGATTGCCGAGGCCAACAAGGAGGCCTTCGAATATGTGAAGCAGCGGGTGATGGCCGAGTTGAATGGTGAGGTGAGTGACGAAGAGTGTCTCTCGTTGCGTGATACGGTTGCCTTCGATGCCGACAAACCCATAGTCCCCGACTTCTCCCGTTTGGCGAGCGATGATGGCAACCACGAATAGTTCAGAAAATCCCATCCCCGAGGCAATGGTACGCTTTGTGGGGAGGCACCACGTGCTGACCCTGGCCACCTGTTCCGATAAGGGGCCTTGGTGTGCCAACTGCTTCTACGCCTTCGACAAGCGGCGCGGGGTGTGGTACTTCACTTCCGATCCGACGACCCGTCACGGCGAAGAGATGGCTCGAAATCCGCAAGTGGCAGCCTCCATTGTGCTCGAAACACGTGTCGTGGGGCGTGTGCAGGGGTTGCAGATTCGAGGTCGCGTGCGGCCCGCCGATGAGACGGGGCGCAGTTGTTATCTCAAACGATTCCCCTATGCAGCGGTAGCAGACCTCCACCTCTGGATGTTGGAGCCCGAGGAGTTGAAATTGACCGACAATACGCTCGGTTTTGGAAAGAAGTTGCGATGGAACAGATAAGAACCGGAGTGCTCATTGTAGCGGGTGGTAGCGGCCACCGTATGGGGAGTGAACTCCCCAAACAGTTCCTCTTTTTGGGGGGAGCTCCAATCCTGGTGCACACCATCAACCGCTTTCGCGAGGCGTTGCCTGAGGCTCCGATCGTCGTGGTGCTGCCCGAGGATCAGATGACCTATTGGCAAAATCTCTCGGCTCGTTTCGAGGTGGCCCGCCATACGTTGGCTGCCGGCGGCAAGGAGCGTTACGACTCGGTGAAGGGGGGCTTGGAAGCCCTCTGGCAGCTGGGGGAGGGGGTAGAGTTGGTAGCCATCCACGACGGAGTGCGTCCACTGGCCTCGGTGGAGATGATCCATCGGGCGGTCGATTGTGCTGCCCTGCACGGTACGGCTGTGCCGGTGGTGGAGGCGGTGGACTCGTATCGTCGTCTGCTGGAAGAGGGCTCCGAGGTGGTCGATCGTCGTCTGCTGCGACGGGTGCAGACTCCGCAGGTATTTGAGGCGGAGTTGCTGCGTCGAGCCTATCGTCAGCCCTATGAGGCGGGTTTCACGGATGATGCCTCGGTGGTGGAGCGATTGGGTGGTCGCATCACCCTCTGTGAGGGAGAGCCGCGTAACTTGAAGATCACCACGCGTGAGGATTTGGTGATTGCCCGTGCTCTGCTGGAGGCCGAGGAGGATTTACAATAAAAGGGATAACCGAGAGCCGAAAATCGGGAAAAGAGTTGTAGATGGAGAAAATTTGGAAATATCGTCTGCCGCGTCGGGTTTGGATCTACTCGATGGCCTATTTGCTGCTCCTGGGGGTGTTGGCTGTCGGCCTCTACTACCTCTACGAAGGAGAGTATCTCTCGGCCTGGTTTACCTCATCGATTGTGGCTTTGTTGCTCTTGATCGCCCTCTCTGTTCCGCGTAAGTTGCGTCTGAATCGGGAGCGACTTCGGATCGACTGCCTGCTGGATATTGTGGAACTCCCGCTTTCGGAGATTGCCTCCGTAAGACGGGTGGAGCGCAGTGAGCAGCGTGCGCTGATTCCTCTGTTGGGGGCCTGGGGCTTTTTCGGCTACTACGGCAACTACCTCGATGTGGTGCAGGTGGAGCGGGTGAAGATCTATGCCTCGGAGTGGAACAACCTGGTGGAGATCACCGATATTTATGAGGATCGGCTCTTTGTGAGCTGCTCGGAGCCCGACCGGTTTGTCGAGGAGTTGCAACGGCTGTTGCAGGAGCAGGAGTAGAAATAGAAAACGCTTACCTTTGAGAGGTAAGCGTTTTTTTGTCAGATGGCTTCGGCCGGAATCGGGGTTGCACCCTCCAGGGCCGCTGCGGCTCCTGCGGCCTCGGCAGGTGTAGGGGTTACCGAGCGGTTGGTGGGAACGCTGCGTACGATGCTGTCCACGATGTACTTCGTGAAGCCGCGCCAGGGCAGCGTACCAAAGTACTCCTTGTAGTGCAACTCGACGGTCTGACCGCCCTGCATCATCAGTTCACGGGCCAGCTCCTCATCCACCACCGAGAACTCGAACTCGTAGGACTGGATACCTCCGGCCTGCGAGCGGATGCCCGACTGAATCAGCTTGCCCTCGTAGGTCTTGAAAAGCATTCCTTTATAGACCACATAGTTCAGCTCACCACTCTTCACGCCCTCGCCAAAGACGAAGAAGTAACGGCCGTAGATGAAGGCTCCGAGGACCAGGATGACCAGGATCAGAATCACTCCTCCAAACTTTTTCATAGGTTTCGATTTTTGTGTGTAAGTAAGAAAGAGGAGCGGGGAGGGAGCAACTTCTCGACCCTCCCCGCTCTCGGATTAGTTCAGGTTGGGCAGGAACGAGTAGTTCTTGGCGTAGTGGAGCATCTGCTCGGTGTAGTTGGCGGGGTAGGAGATCTTTACATCCACCACCTGACCATCCTGCTCAACGAGCTCATACTCGGGGTTCACAAAACCACCGTAAGGCTCGATGTTGAGGGCACCGTAACGCTCCAGCACCTCCTTGTGGAGCTCGGGGTCGATCTGTACGGCGTAAGCCTCCACGATGGCGGCGCCGGCCTCATAGTCACCCTCCGACTTGATGCGCTGGATCTCGAAGAGCATCTCACCAAAGAGCTCACGAAGCTTCGGATAGTCGTTTACCACCACATAGCTCTTGCCATCCTGCTTCACCCACTCGATTACGTTGTCGGCCTTGCCCTTCTCGTAGCACCACTCGGCAATCAGCTTGCGGTTACGCATATGCGACTCCTCCACATTCTTGCCCAACTCGATGCGCGAGAACTGGGTCATCATACCATTCATAATGTAGTCGGCATACTGGGCCCAGGCTACGTCGAGCGTGGGGATCAGACCCAGCTCCACGAGCTTCTCGTCGCCCAGGTAGTAGAGGGCAAAGAGATCGGCGCGAGCCTCCTCCAGGGTCGAGCCGTAGCTACGCAGCTCGCTGCCCGTCACACCCTCGGCCAGCTGGCCCGAGCCGTGACCCAGACACTCGTGGATATCGGTGTGGAGGTCGTCCGAGAGCTTACCATACTTGTTGATGCGCTCACGATCCTCCTCGCGGAGCATAAACTCCTCCAGGAAGCCGTTGCCCTGGGCTGCCTTGTCATAAGCGTAGGTGATGTTGTCGATCGTTACCGACTTCGAACCATACTCCTTGCGGATCCAGTCGGCGTTGGGCAGGTTGATACCGATGGGGGTAGCGGGGTAGCAGTCACCACCCAGGATTGCCACGGTGATTACCTTGGCCGAAACACCCTTTACCTCGCTCTTCTTGTAGCGGGGATCAATGGGAGCGTTATCCTCAAACCACTGGGCGTTCTCGGAGATCACCTCCGTGCGGTGGCAGGCCTCCACATCCTTGAAGTTTACGACCGACTCCCACGAGGACTTGAAGCCCAGGGGGTCGCCGTAGTTCTCGATGAAACCGTTTACGAAATCGACATTCGACTCCGTATCCTTCACCCACATCACGTTGTAGCGGTCGAATTCGCGCAGGTCACCCGTCTCGTAGTAGTTGATCAAGGCGGCGATGGTCGACTTCTGGGGCTCCTTGGCCACAGCCTCGGCCTTGCGCAGCCAAAAGACGATCTGCTCAATGGCGGGCGAGTAGAGACCTCCCACTTTCCAAACCAACTCCTTCAGGTTGCCATTCTCGTCCTTTACCAGACGGGTGTTCAGACCATAGGAGATGGGCTGGGGGTCATTCTTGTCCACCTGGGCGGCATAGAAAGCCTCGGCCTCGGCCTGGGTTACACCCTCACCGTAGTAGTTGTTTGCCGAAGCGGCCACCACATCCACACCAGCTGCCTGGTTGAGGCGCGAGGGGGCGAAGGCGGCATCAAAGATCGAACGTACGACCTCCTCCTGGAGGGCGGCCAGCTCACCCAACTGCTCGGCCGTGAGCGAAGCGATCACCTCGCGGAAGTAGGCCTCCGTGAACTCGGGCTTGAACTTGTCGTTGGAGTAGTGGTGGTGGATACCATTGGCAAACCATACCTTCTTGAGGTACTTCTCCAGAGCCTTCCACTCGGCAGCCTCGCGGTCACCCGTATAGTGGTTGTAGGCGCACTCCAGCGTGCGGCGCACAGCCAGGTTGTACTTGAAATTCTGGTCGAAGAGGATGTCACGACCACACTTGGCAGCCTCCGTGAGGTAGTAGATCAGCTCCTTCTCCTCCAAAGGCAGATTCTCGAAACCGGGAACCTCATAGCGAATCACCTTGATGTCGTCAAAACGATCAACGATCCAGGGCTGCTCGGCCGTTGCGGCCTCCTTGTTACAGGCCATAAAGAGACCCGACAGAAGTGTCATAGCGGTAAAAACAGTAATTTTTCTCATAGGTTAGTGGTTAAAATATCTTGCCAAAGGTAAGAAAAAGAACCCACAACGCAAAACGTTGTGGGATAAATTCTGAAAAATAGCGACTCGCAGGCTACCTTGTCAGGAAGATCGATTTCAAAATCAGGCGGGTGGCACCCTGGTTACGCTCGGTATAGTCGCGGGCGATGGAGGCCGTCTGTTCCCGCTTGCTCTCCTCGTCGCGCAGGGGAGCAAACCAGGCAGCAAGCTCTTCTGCCGAACAAACCGAGGTGGCGGCTCCGAGCGAGATCATATCGCGGGCCTCCTTGAACTTTTGGTAGTTGGGACCGAAGGCGATGGGAAGTCCGAAGGTGGCAGCCTCCAGGGTGTTGTGGATACCGACACCAAAGCCGCCGCCGATGTAGGCCCACTCGGCATAGCCATAAACCGAGGAGAGAATTCCTACCGTATCGAGTACTAAAAGTTGCTGATTCTCAAAAGATTCTTCCTCCTTGCACTGGGTGTAGCGGATGCCTCCTCCGCGACACTCCTGCAACAGGCGGTTGATGCGCTCCTCCTCCATCTCGTGAGGAGCTACGACGAAACGAATCTCGGGGTTGGCATTCATCAGCGGCAGAAGAATCTCCTCGTCGGGACCCCAGGTTGAGCCCGCCACCAGAAGGCGTTTTTCGCCCTTGAAACGCTCGATGAGGTCGATTCGCTTGGCAGCGGCAGCGATGGCCGCTACGCGGTCGAAGCGTGTGTCTCCGGCTACGATGGCGTTGTCGAAACCCAATTCGGCCAACAACTTCTTCGACTCTTCATTCTGCACAAAGAGGATTTCGAAACTCTCCAGTGCCTGACGCCACGCTGCACCATACCACTTGAAGAAGATCGACTTGCGGCGGAAGATGGAGGAGACGATGAAGGTGCGCGTCTTGCGGCGGCGCAACTCGGCCAACAGGTTGAGCCAATACTCGTATTTGACAAAGATGGCGATCTCGGGTTGGAAGATGTCGAGGAAGCGACGGGCCTTGCGCGGGGTATCAAGCGGCAGATAGAAGATATAGTCGGCACCGGCATAGTTCTTACGGATCTCGTAGCCCGAGGGGGAGAAGAAGGTGAGCAACACCTTGTATTCGGGGTGGGAGGCCTTCAACTCCTCGATCAGGGGGCGGCCCTGCTCGAACTCACCCAGCGACGAGGCGTGAATCCAGATGATACGCTCCCCCGGCGTGACGGCCTCGGCCATCCGCTTCAAGAGCCCTTTTCGTCCGTTGTACCAGAGGGCGGCTTTCTTGTGCCACGGTGCGATGAGGGCAATCAGAGCCCCATAGAGCATCACCCCCAGGGTGTATAATGACATCATATTGATTCGCTTTATGTGGCAAATATACGATCTTTTGGAAGAAAAAGCAAAAATTGGCACAAAAAGGCCTCTCCCAAAGGGTTGGAAGAGGCCTTTAAGGTTGAATTTCTTACCAGTGTGACTCCATTGCTCGCTCCACAAATTCAATCTTCAGCTCTTTGCCCTCGAAGTGTTCTACGGCACAGAGGTCGAAGAGTGGCTCTTCGCGCACTTTTTTCAAGGCGAGATAGAAGTTGGCCGCTCGCTTCAAAGCTCGGAACTTCTCGGGCGTGAGGGCCGACTCGGGGGTGGTCCACCCGCCGACACTGCGAGTCTTGACCTCCACAAAGTGGATTTCATCCCAGCGTTGGGCAATGATGTCGATCTCATAGCGGCCATGTCGCCAGTTGCGCTCCAGGATCATAAAACCCTGTTTGCGCAGCCAATCGACGGCAGCCTGCTCGCCCAATCGCCCAATTTCGCTCCGCTCGATCATTGTCACACCTTAATTATATATGGGCCTTTAGAGCAGGAACTGCAGATCCTCGCCGGGCTGCAACTCGCGAATCGGCTCCCCCTTCTTGAAGAGGCGAATGGGCTTCTTGCCGATCAACTCCAGCTTGCCATCCTGATAGCGGAGCATACATCCCTCGCGCAGACCTACCACATAGCGGCGCGGATTAGCCTGAATATACTCCAGAATACGCTGCTCGCGCGTCTCTCCGGCGTGACCCTCGGGGTTGGCATCCAGGTAGTGGGGATTGATCTGGAACTTTACGGCTCCGATGGCCGAGAAGCTCTGGGGCTCTACGATGGGCATATCGTTGGTGGTGCAGATGGTAGGACAGCAAACATTGCTGCCGGCCGACCAACCCACATAGGGAATACCGGCCTGCAGGCGACGCAGGATGGCACTCAGCAACTTCTGCTCCTGCAACTTCTTGGTCAAGGCGAAGGTGTTGCCGCCACCGATGCAGATCGCCTCGGCGTGGCGAATCATCATTCGGGGGTTGGGCGAACGGTGAATCGAGCGTACCTTGATTCCCAGGTCGGCAAAACGCTCCTGCACGCGACGCTCATACTCGGCATAGGAGAAGGTGACGGCGGCATAAGGGACGAAAACCACCTCCTTGACCCCCTGCAGGGTTTTGGCGATTTCGGGCATCGGATACTGGAGATAGGGCTCTCCGGCATTCGTGGAGTTGGAAATAAGAAGTAAATTCATAACGGGTTGGTTGTTAGGTTTTTATAAGTTTTTTTCTTTGGCTTGTCGAAAAATCGTTGTCATTTTTTTGCTTCGATATGCCAAAAGTAATAAAAAAAGTGTTATTTTTGCCCAAAAATTACGAAGAAATCCGAAAAACGGTAAAAAATTTCGGAGAGCTCTTCGTGGTTCTTACAAAGGTAGAAAACTTTTACTAACAATAACATTTGTTTAACTAAAATTTTTACAGTTATGTCAGAAGTACAGTCGAAAGTTGTCGAGATCATCGTCGACAAGTTGGGTGTTAAGGAGTCGGAGGTAGTGGCTGAGGCCAGCTTCACCAACCACCTGGGTGCCGATTCGTTGGATACCGTTGAGCTCATTATGGAGTTCGAGAAGGCCTTCGATATTCAGATTCCCGACGAGGACGCTGAGAAGATTGCTACCGTAGGCGATGCTATCAACTACATTGAGTCGCACAAGTAGTAGTACTTTCAACTCAAAAACACTTTAATCTCATTAGTTTAGGAACTAAATCTTAATTTATGGCAGAAAGAAGAGTAGTCGTGACGGGCATCGGTACCATCAACCCGCTCGGTAACAATATTGAAGAGTACTTCTCCAATCTCGAGAAGGGTGTTAGCGGTGCAGCGCCGATTACCCATTTTGATACCGAAAAATTCAAGACCAAGTTCGCTTGTGAGGTTAAAAATTACGACCCGAGCCAGCATTTCGATCGTAAAGAGGTTCGTAAATACGACCTCTATACGCAGTATGCATTGATCGCCGCCGAGCAGGCTGTGGTGGATGCCGGCTTCGATATGGAGCAGGTAAACAAGGAGCGTGCCGGAGTGATCTGGTGTTCGGGTATCGGAGGACTTAAGTCCTTCTTTGACGAGTGTCTGGGCTATGCCGAGGGTGGTAACACCCCTCGGTTTAGCCCCTTCTTTATTCCCCGAATGATCGCCGACATCGCTGCGGGCTATATCTCCATCAAGTATGGTTTTATGGGCCCCAACTACTGTACTGTGTCGGCCTGTGCTTCGTCCAACCACGGTATGGTGGAGGCCTTCAACCAGATTCGCTATGGTAAGGCCGACATTATGATTGCCGGTGGTTCGGAGGCTGCCGTGAATGAGCCTTCGGTGGGTGGTTTCGGTTCGATGCAGGCCATCTCGACCCGCAATGACGACCCCCAGCACGCTTCGCGTCCTTTCGATGTCAAGCGCGACGGTTTTGTGATCGGTGAGGGTGCCGGTGCCCTGATCCTCGAGGAGTATGAGCACGCCAAGGCGCGTGGTGCCAAGATCTATTGCGAGTTTGCCGGTGGCGGCTGCTCGGCTGATGCACACCACTTCACCGCCCCTCATCCCGAGGGCAAGGGTGCCATTCTGGCGATGCGTGAGGCGTTGCGTGACGCAGGTCTCCAGCCCGAGGCCGTGGACTATGTGAACGTACACGGTACCTCGACCCCGCTGGGTGATGTGGCCGAGTTGAAGGCCGTACAGGGCGTATTCGGCGACCACGCTTACGCAATGAACATCTCCTCGACCAAGTCGATGCACGGTCACCTGCTGGGTGCTACGGGTGCCATCGAGGCCTTGGCCTGCATTATGGCCATCACGCGTGGCGTTGTGCCCCCCACCATCAACTGCGAGGAGCTCGATCCCCAGATTGACACCAAGCTCAACCTCACCCTCGGTGAGGCTCAGAAGCGCGAGGTAAAGGTGGCTTTGAGCAACACCTTCGGCTTTGGTGGTCACAACTCGACGGTCATCCTCAAGAAGGTTGAGTAGGATCGGTTGAACACTTATTAAAGAGTTTTAAGGGCTTAAGTTTCGTGAAGCACATTCACGAAACTTTGCTTTTTTAAGAATCTACTTATGATTGATTTCCTGCTGCGCCCCATACGGCGCAATTTTGGCCCCGACAAGGAGTATTATCGTCTGATGGATGATATCTTCGGAGTCATACCCAACAACATTGAACTCTACAAGCTGGCTTTGATTCACAAGTCGGCCTCCTATACGATGGCTGATGGTACGGCCATCAACAACGAGCGTCTGGAGTACCTGGGAGATGCCGTCATCGAGGCGGTAACCTCCGACTTCCTCTACATCGAGTACCCCGATGCTCCCGAGGGCAAGCTCACGCAGCTGCGCTCAAAGATCGTTTCGCGCCAGTCGCTCAACCGGTTGGCGGTGGAGTTGGGACTCGACCGGCTGATTGTGGCCCACCAGGGGGCGGTAAGTTCCCAGAAGCACCTCTATGGCGACGCCTTTGAGGCTATGATGGGTGCCATCTACCTCGATCAGGGTTATAACTTTGTAAATCGCCTGCTGATCAACCGCATCTATCCGGCCCACCTCAATATGGAGTCCCTCACCGAGGAGGAGACCGATTTCAAGAGCCGCTTGATTGAATGGTGTCAGAAGAATCACCACGCCGTGAAGTTTGTTACGCGTCACGGATCGACGAACGGTACCTTCCTCTCGACAATCTATATCGACGATATGGAGGTGAGCCACGGTCACGGCTCCTCCAAGAAGGAGGCCGAGCAGCACGCTGCCTATACGATGGCACAGACGGCCGACGATGAGGCCTGCCTGCGTGTCTTGGATAAGGCCGATAAATTGGGTGCCTAAATCTTGCAAGGAATGGCTTCGATCTACGATATCTTACAACTGAAGGGAGCCTCGGCGTTGCGTGATGCCGAACTGCTGGCTCTTCTGATGGAGGATGGAGCCGAGGGGAGCATCGAGCGGGCCGAGGCCCTTCTGGAGGCTTGCGGTGGTTCGTTGGCAATGGTGGGACGCACCGAATTGGCCCGTTTGCGGATGACCGCCGGAGTGGGGTTGAAGCGTGCAGCCCGCCTAGCGGCGGCTGCCGAGCTGGGACGAAGAGTGATGGCCCGTGAGGGGGAGGACTCAATCCCTACACTCTCGTCGAGCGAGGAGGTGGTACGTCTCTTTCGCCCCCTGCTGCAGGAGTTGAAACACGAGGAGTGCTGGGTGGCCTATCTCACCAACTCCAATCGCCTTATTGAGCGTACGCGCGTCAGCCAGGGTGGAGTGCAGGGAACGGTGGTTGATCATCGTTTGGTGGTGAAACGGGCCCTGGAACTCTTGGCTCCCCAACTGATTCTGGTACACAACCACCCCTCCGGTACGGCCCAACCGAGTGAGGCCGACAAATTGCTGACCCGCCGAATTGCCGAGGCTGCAGCTCTCTTCGATATTCGGGTGGTGGATCATCTGATCTTGAGCGATACGGGCTCTTTCAGCTTCCGAGCCGAGGGGCTGATCCGATAAGCCAACTCTTTTGATAAATAAAAAAGCGACCCGAAGAGGTCGCTTTTTTTGTAGTCCGGAGATCTTTATCTGCGCTTCTGCTGTTGCTGCTGGAGCAGCTCCTGCTGGCGCATCAGCTCCTCGTAACGCTGCTGGAACTTCGACTTCTTCTGATTCTTGCGCTTGGCGGCATTCGAGGCCATAATGGCCTGAATCTTCGTGTCATCCACGAAGTAGCGAATCAGGTAGGTCTGGGCAATGGTCAGCAGGTTGGCAAAGAAGTAGTAGAAGCACAAACCGCTGGCGTAGTCGTTGAACCAGAAGAGCATCATCAACGGCATCATATAGACCATCATAAACTTCATACCCGGCATCTGCTGGGGCTGCGACGAGGCACTCTGCTGGTAGTTCAGCCACGAGAAGATGAAGAGGGCGGCGGTCATCAGCAGAGCGAAGAGGCTCACGTGGTCACCGTAGAAGGGGATCTTGAAGGGGAGATCCAGGATGCTGTCGTACGACGAGAGGTCGTCGGCCCACAAGAAGTGCTCGCCACGCAACTCGATCGAAGCGGGGAAGAAGCGGAACATTGCAATCAGAATCGGCATCTGGATCAGCATCGGGATACAGCCACCCATCGGGTTGATGCCCGCCTTCTTGTAGAGATCCATCGTCGCCTGCTGACGCTTCATTGCATCCTCCTGCTTGGGGTACTTCTGGGCGATGATATCCATCTCGGGCTTGATGATACGCATCTTGGCCATCGAAACGTAGCTCTTGTAGGTCATCGGCAGGATGATGAGCTTCACCAGAATTGCCAGAATGATGATGATCAGACCGAAGTTGAGGTCGAACTGACGCAGCAGGTCAAAGACCGGAATTACAAACCAACGGTTTACCCAGCCGAAGATGCCCCAACCCAGGGGGATCATACGCTCCAACTGCAACTCCTCGCCCTGGTTGTCCACCACCTTCTTCAGGATGGCGTACTTGTTGGGGCCGAAATAGAGACCGAAGTTCAGCACCTCGGTCTGGGGCGTGTAGGGTACCGAAGCCTCCAAGTGGAAATCCTTGACGTAGCCCGAACCCGCCTCGGCGGTCTCAAAGCCCATATCACTGGTCGAGAAGTTATTGTAGGCAATCAGCACCGAAGAGAAGAACTGCTGCTTGAAGGCTACCCAGTTGATCTCGGTGGATTCCTGCTCATCCTTGCTCTCCTCGCTCATTCCCAGCTCCTCAATCGAGCTCTCGCCCGGGAAGCGGTAGGCGAGCGTGGTGTACATATTCTCGTTTTTGAAGCCCTTCTCGTTCTGGAAGGTGCGGCTTGTCCAATCTACCACCACGGCCGTCTGGTTGGCCATCAGCGGACGCATATTCATAAACTCCACATTGAAGTCCAGCAGGTAGTCACGCTCGGGGTTGGTGGTCGAGTAGAGGGTGTAGACAAAGCGCAGGGCGGCATCGGGGGCCACGTAGAGGCGGAAACCGGCCTGCTGCTTCTCGCCATCCTTCACCACGGGTTCTGCCTCAAAGACAAACTCCGAGGTGTTGATCGGCACGTTCTTATACCCATTCTTGATGTAGAGCTCAAGGTTGAAGTTCGACATTTCGGGATCAAACATTCGTACCTGTTCGGTGCGCTCCTCGGGGGCATACTTCATATACTCCTTGAGTATCACCTCCTCCACCTGGGCTCCCAGCGTGGAGAAATCGACACGCAACACCTCATTCTCCAGACTTAAGGTCGAGGTCTCGGCGTGCAGAGCCTTGGCCAACTCCACACCATAGAAGGTAACCTCGGCAGCACTCAGACCCAGCGAGTCTACCAGTTCCGGAGCCTCCTCCTTCACCTCGGCAGCCGCAGCCAGCTGCTCCTCGGCCGCCGCCATCTCGGGGTGCTCGGCACGATAGATCGAGTCCTGGCGCGCCTGCTCGGCCTCATAGAGGGCCTGCTCGGCCAGCCACTTCTCCTGCTGTTTCGAATTGTACATCGTAAAGCCAAAGAAAATCAAGCCAATCAGTACAATTCCAATAATAGATTTCTTATCCATTTTCTAGTTCCTATCCTTATTACATTTAGTTTCTGTCTCTCGGGGCACGCAAGGATTCCTTGCTATGCCTCCGAAGATTTCGGTTCCTCTCCTTTTTGCATTCGGTTCCTCTCTCGAGGCTCATAAGGACTCCTCACTCCGCCTCCGAAGATTTTGGTTCCTGTCCTTTTGCATTCGGCCCCTCTCTCGGGGCACGCAGGGACTGCTCGCCCTGCGTCCCACAAGACAAAGGTTATAAACGGGTTGTTTCAGGCTACTTGCTGTTGGCAAGGGCTGCCTTCACGAAAGCTACGAACAAGGGGTGGGGGTGCTCCACCGTACTCTTGTACTCGGGGTGGTACTGCGTGCCGACAAACCAGGGGTGATCCTTCACCTCGACAACCTCCACCAGACCCGTCTCGGGGTTGGTACCTACGGCCTCCATACCGCCCTCCTCATAGGCCTTCAGGAAGTAGTTGTTGAACTCGTAGCGGTGGCGGTGACGCTCCATAATCTGGGTTGCACCGTAAGCCTCGGCCACCTTCGAGCCCGACTTCAGCTGGCAGGGGTAGGCTCCCAGACGCATTGTGCCACCCTTGGCCGTAATGCCCTTCTGCTCCTCCATCAAATCGATAACAGGGTGCTTGGTCTGCTCCATCTCGCTCGAGTTGGCATCCTTGAAGCCCAGTACGTTGCGGGCGAACTCAATGACGGCGCACTGCATACCGAGACAGATACCCAGGAAGGGGATCTTCTGCTCGCGGGCGAACTTCACGGCCTCGATCTTACCCTCGATGCCACGATTGCCGAAGCCCGGAGCGACCAGGATACCGGCCATCTTGCCCAGCTTGTCGGCAACCGTCGAGGCGTCGAGCTTCTCCGAGTTCACATAGTGGAGTTTCACTTTGCAGTCGTTCACCGCACCGGCGTGGATGAAGGACTCGCTGATCGACTTGTAGGCGTCGGGCAGCTCGGTGTACTTACCCACCAGGGCGATGTCTATGCGGTGCGAGGGGCTCTTGATCTTTTGTACGAAGTCGCGCAGCGTGTCAAGGTTGGGCTCCTCACCCTCCACGGGCAGACCCAGCTTGTCGAGAACCACCTCGTCGAGGTGCTGCTCGTGCATCTTCAAAGGTACCTCATAGATCGTGGGCACGTCAATCGACTCCATCACGGCGGCGGGATCCACGTTGCAGAAGAGGGCTACCTTACGCTTCAGGTTGGGCTCCAGCGGGTGCTCGGCACGCAGCACCAGAATGTCGGGCTGCAGACCATTCTCCAGGAGGGCCTTGACCGAGTGCTGCGTGGGCTTGGTCTTCATCTCACCCGAAGCGGCCATATAGGGAACCAGCGTGAGGTGTACCAGGGCCGTGTTCTTATAGCCGAGCGAGTAGCGAAGCTGGCGTACCGACTCGATGAAGGGGAGCGATTCGATATCGCCCACCGTACCACCGATCTCGGTGATGATGATGTCGTAGCACTTCTCCTGGCTCAAGAGCTGGATCCGACGCTTGATCTCGTCGGTAATGTGGGGAATTACCTGCACCGTCTTGCCCAGGAACTCGCCCTTGCGCTCCTTCTCGATCACCGTCTTGTAGATCTTACCCGTCGTTACATTGTTGTTCTTCGAGGTGTGGATCGAGGTGAAACGCTCGTAGTGTCCCAGGTCGAGGTCGGTCTCCGTACCATCCTCTGTTACGTAACACTCACCGTGCTCATAGGGGTTCAGCGTGCCCGGATCGACATTGATGTAGGGGTCAAGCTTCTGGATCGTGACCGAATAGCCGCGGCCCTGCAACAGGCGGGCAATCGAGGCCGAAATAATACCTTTGCCAAGCGACGAGGCTACACCGCCCGTTACAAAGATGTACTTGGGTTTCGTCAGTTTCATACTGTAGTCGTTTTTTTTATTTTTTTGTTTCTTGTTTTCGTGGGTTGTGTGTCGGGTTACTTCTCCGCCTCGGCGTCAATCAGACGCACCTTCTCGATGGCTGCCGTCATCTCCTCTTTGGCCCGCTCGATCTTTTCGCGAACCCCGGCCACCAGTGACTCGGCGCCCTTTGAGTTAGCGAAGAAACCGATGTTGTTCTCCAGAAGCTGAATCTCCTGCTCGAGCTGGCGCACCTTGTTGTAGAGCTTCTCGCGCTCCGACTGCAGACGCTTTTGGCCACCCTCCTTGAGCGAGGAGACCTTCTCGCGGAAGCGACCCATCGAGCGATCGCGCTCCCCCGAGCGCAGGTCAGCAAAGAGCTGGTCTGCCAACTGCTTGTAACGCTTTTGGATCTCCTCCTTGCGCTTGATGGGGACAAAGCCGATTTCGCTCCAGCGACGCTGGAATTCACGAATCACCTCATAGCCACCCGCCTTCACATCGGCCTGGGCCATCTCCTCCAGCAGGGCCAGCTTCTTCTCCAGATTCTGCTCATAGGCACCATCCACCTCCGAGAAGTGCTTTGCTTTGCGCTCAAAGAAGGTGTCGCACGCCTTGCGGAAACGCTTCCAGACGGCATCGGAGTGGCGGCGCGATACGGCACCGACCTCCTTCCATTTGGCCTGCAGGGCGATCAACTCGTCGGTAGCCTGCTTCCAATCCTCGCTCTGCTGCAGGGCCTCGGCCGCCTCGCAGAGCTCCTGCTTGAGCTGGAGGTTGTGCTCCATCTCATCCTTCACCGAGGCATAGAAATTGCGCTTCGACTCAAAGAACTTGTCGCAGGCGTTACGGAAACGCTCATAGATGCGCGTGTTCTCCTTCTTGGGGGCGAACCCGATGCTCTTCCATACCTTCTGCAGCTCCAGCAGACGCTCGTTGGCACGGGTCCACTCCTTGCGCGAGGTGAGGGGCTGGTTTACCAGGGCCTCGGTCTGCTCGCAGAGCCCCGTCTTAAGCTCCAGGTTCTTCAACTGCTCACGCTTCAAGGTCTCGAAGTGCTCCTGGTGAGCCTTGTTGATGCGGCTCGAAGCCTCCTTGAAACGCTCCCACAGCGACTCCTTGTACTCCATCGCTACGGGGCCCGTCTCGCGCCACTCGTCGTGCAACTTCTGCAATTTATGAAAGGCCTCCACCACCGAAGGCTCCTCCACCAGGGCCTCGGCAGCCTCACAGAGGGCCATCTTCTGCTCGTAATTCTTCTTCAGGTCGAGATCGCGCAGCTCCTTGTTGATCTTGATGAAGCTGTAGAAGTTCTCCACCTGGAGGTTGTAGTTCTCCCAGACATCCTTCATATGCTGCTGGGGGACGATGCCCGTCTCCTTCCATCGCTGCTGCAGTTCACGGAACTTGGTGAAGGTGTTGTTGAGGGTCTCCTCCGAGCCGACCAGCTCCTTGAGCTCCTCAATGATGTGGAGCTTGGTGGCCAGGTTGGCCAGCTTCTCCTCCTCAAGGTTTGCGATAAAGGCATCGCGACGCGTGCGATACTCTTTGAAGAGCTCCTTGAGACGGCTCTCGCACGAATCAACCGAGGGGGTAAACTCCTCCTCGTTGCCGCCCGCCTCCACGAAGGCGCGCTTCTCGGCCTCGACATCGGCGCGGTGTTGTTTGTAGAAAGCAATCTTGAGAGCCTCGGCTTCACGACGCAGGCTCTGCACAGGACGCTCCTCCAGGAGCTTTTCGAACCAGGCAATCAACTCCTCCCGACTCTTTCCCTCCAACGCATCGTCGCGTTGCTGCGGGGTTGCTGCGGCCTCCTCTTCGGGGCTCTCTTCGCCCAGATCGAGCTCCTCGCTATGGGCGGCCAGGGCGGCCTCCTCGTCGGCGAAGTCGGGCTGCTGGGCAGCGGGGGTAAGAGGGGTTGCCTCCTCGGGGGAGGTTACGGAAGTTAACTGCACATCCTCGACCGCGGGGTCGAACTGCTCCTCGGGAGCAGGAAGGTTCGAAATTTTGGTAGCCATCATCTTGTTTTTTAGGGTTTGCTCTATACTAAAGTATAGAATTCTTGCAAAGATAAGATATTTTTCCCTCTTTGGGAATCTTTTCGCCCCTTTTTTTGTACCTTCGCAGAAAATAACCCGAAAAGAGCGAACAGAAACACCTTCTATGGCAACGCATCGTATTCTCCTGGTCGATGATGAGGATGATATCCTCGAGTTTATGGGCTACAATCTTCAAAAGGCGGGGTATGAGGTTCATACCGCCCGCAATGGCGCAGAGGGGCTTGCCAAAGCCCTTGAAGTGCGCCCTCATCTCATCCTTCTGGATCGAATGATGCCGGTAATGGATGGGGTGGAGACCTGTCGCCGTATTCGCGAAGAGGTCTCGTTGCGCGATGTGATGGTGGTCTTTCTCTCGGCTTTGGGTGAGGATGAGCAGCACCTCGAAGGCTTTGCGGCCGGAGCTGACGATTATATCGCCAAGCCGGTGCGTATGGCGGTGTTGATGAGTCGTATTGCGGCGATTCTCAAACGAATAACTCCTCACGAGAAGAGTGCCTTGCAGATCGATCTTCAGCAGTGTGAAGCCTACCTGGAGGGGCGGCCGCTTGCCCTGCCCCGCAAGGAGTTTGCGCTCCTTCGTTTGCTCGCCTCGGAGCCCGGGCGGCTTTTCACTCGTGAGGAGATCTACCGCACCGTTTGGGGCGATGAGGTGGTGGTGGGTGATCGTACTATCGATGTCCATATCCGCAAGCTTCGCCAGAAGATTGGTGACGACCGAATCCAAACGGTCAAGGGGCTTGGTTATAAGTTTAACGAGCAGTAAAAAGTAAGCGGCGGCCTAAACGGTCGCCGCTTATTTGTATGGTTCAAGGTTGTATTTAGCTGATGGCTATTCAGCCCTCCACAATGTTCGGTAGCAACCTTCTCCCGGATTGTGGTATGAGTCCAATATCATTGAATCTTCGCTTAAAGCCTTTAGTCGGTATCGACTGATGAGGGTCTTTTCCTCTCCTGTTTCTCTGTGATCGTATGAAAATGTGATGGTTAGGAATTGCCTCTCCGGCTTGAAGCTCCACGCTGCCGAGATGTTTTCGGAGGAGTTTTTGTCTATTCCGTCGGGGATTCCCCAAACCTCCATCGTGCCGTCGGAGTAGAAGAGGTAGACGGGCGAAGTCCGGCCATTTAACTCCTCCGGTGAGGAGATCCATTTCAGCATCTTCCATCCCTCCGAATATTGGGCGACAAGCTCCTCCTTCCAGCGTTTTTTGCACAAAAGTTCCGTTGCCCTGTCCACGTCGTAATGCAGGTGAGAGGTAAGCTCTTTATTCATTAAGGCCCAGTCGGCCAAAGGCTCTCTTTCGCAGCCCCATAACACTGGGAGAGTCAGCAAAATCAGCAGTAATTTTTTCATCGGTATTCCTTGTTTCGTGTTTTCTGTAACAGGGAGGTTTCCCGATGGCAATCGGGCTCTTGGACAAAGGTAGAAAAAGGGATTATTTTTTGCAAACGGGGAGGGGGAAAATCTCGCTTTTTTATAAAAACCGATGGCAGGGTTGAAATAATTTGATTTATGTGTCGCAGATTGCGGATTTTTTATTATATTTGCGTGATTGGAAGATGTTTTGGAAAATAAAATTCTTAAATAACAATAATACAATAAAAGTCAATCCGTTATGGTAATTTTAGTTTTGAACTGCGGCAGCTCCTCGATCAAGTATCAGGTGATTGATATGGAGCAGGGCAAGAGCGAGCTGCTTGCCAAAGGTCTGGTAGATCGTATTGGTCTGCCCGAAGGCGATCTGACCCACAAGCCGGTGGGTAAGGAGAAGTTTGAGCTTCACCGTCCCATTGAGAACCACACCACCGGTATCAGCCTGGTGATGGAGGCTCTGACCCATCCCGAGCACGGTGTGATCGCTTCGCTTGATGAGGTGAAGGCCGTAGGTCACCGTGTAGCCCACGGTGGCGAGTACTTCCCCGAGAGCGTGTTGATCAACGACGATGTGAAGGCCAAGATTCAGGAGCTCTGCGTGATCGCTCCTCTCCATAACCCCGCCAGCCTGCAGGGTATTGAGGCCATTGAGACGGTGCTGCCCGGCGTGAAGCAGGTGGCCGTGTTCGACACTTCGTTCCACCAGACGATTCCCGCCATCAACTATATGTATGCCCTGCCTTACGAGTACTACGAGAAGTATCGTATCCGCAAGTACGGCTTCCACGGTACGAGCCATAAGTTCGTTGCTCGTCGCGGTGCCGAGTTTGCAGGCCTCGATTTCAATACCTCGAAGATCATCACCTGCCACGTCGGCAACGGTGGTTCGATCACGGCCGTGCTGAACGGTAAATCGTACGATACCTCGATGGGCTTCTCGCCCCTGGATGGTCTGGCAATGGGTACCCGTTGCGGTAATGTCGATGCCAGTGCGATTACCTACATTGGTGAGAAGGAGGGTATGAGCCTCAAGGAGCTCGATACGATGATGAACAAGAAGTCGGGTGTGCTGGGTATCACGGGTCTTTCGAGTGATATGCGTGATATCGATGATGCCTACGAAGCCGGCAACGAGCGCGCCATCCTGGCTCGTGACCTCTACTACAACCGCATCAAGAAGTTCGTGGGCTCCTATGCCGCCGAGATGGGTGGTGTGGATCTGATCGTCTTCACGGGCGGTGTAGGCGAGAACTCGAAGGAGCTGCGTGAGGAGGTATGCCAGGGTCTGGAGTTTATGGGTCTGGAGTTCAATCCCGACGCCAACAACGTGCGTGGTGTGGATACCATTCTCTCGAAGCCTTCGTCGAAGGTCAAGGTAGCCATCATCGCCACGAACGAGGAGCTGGTCATCGCTACCGACACCTACAATCTGGTGAAGTAAGGAGCGCATAGAGATCGGCAGGGGCGGATTGCGCGATTGTGCGGATTGCAGGGAGCGTATGTGCCCCACAACCAAAAACTGAAAAAATTACAACCTAAAAAAGAATAGAAATGATCAAGCATTTGGATGAGATTGTTGCTGCGGCGGTAGCTCGTGGCAAGAAGAAGATGATTGTGGCCTATGGTCAGGATACCCACTCGATCGGTGCAACCGATATGGCTATCAAGGCCGGTCTGGCAGAGGTGACGCTGGTGGGTGACCCCGAGGAGATTCGCAAGTCGTGCGAGGCTGAGGGCGTAGATATGAGCCAGTACACCATCATCCCCGAGGCCGAGGATGTAAAGGCTGTGGAGATCGCCGTGAAGGCTGTTCACAACGGTGAGTATGACGTGCTGATGAAGGGTGTGGTTCCCACCGACAAGTATATGCGCGGCATCCTGAACAAGGAGTGGGGTCTGCTGCCCGCAGGTACCACGCTGAGCCACGTGACGGTACTGGAGGTTCCCGCCTACCACAAGCTGCTCGTTGTGAGCGACGTGGCTGTGCTGCCCCTGCCTACCCTGGATCAGAAAAAGCAGATTGCCAAGTACCTAATTGAGGTGGCCAACAACCTCGGTATCGAGTGCCCGAAGGTGGCTCTGCTGGCTCCCAGTGAGCAGCTGTTGCCCAAGGTGGTGAGCTCGGTTGAGGCTGCCCAGCTCTCGGAGATGGGTCAGAATGGCGAGCTGGGTAACGCCCTCTTCCAGGGTCCTCTGGCTCTTGACGTAGCCATCGACGAGGAGAGCGTGAAGATCAAGAAGCTGACGGGTCCCGTTGCCGGTGATGCCGACTGTCTGCTCTTCCCCAACCTCGAGTCGGGTAACGTATTCTTCAAGGCTTGCTCGAAGTTCGGCGGTGCCGAGCTGGCCGCTATGGTGGCCGGTCCTACGGCTCCCTGCGTCCTCACTTCGCGTGGTGACTCGACCAAGACGAAGCTCTACTCGATTGCCCTGGCCTGTCTGTCGGCCAAGTAGTCCTGTATGCCGTCTGATGAACCTTCAAAACTGATATGTGCACTGGAGTCGGAGCCCGAAAGAGGCTCCGCTCGGGTGCTTTTTTACCAACCGAACAACCAACCTACAACAAATTTTTTATGGCATACAAGATTTTAGCAATCAATCCGGGCTCGACCTCGACCAAGGCGGCCCTCTACGAGGACGACCAGGCCGTGCTGGAGCTCACCCTGCGCCATTCGGTGGAGGAGATTGGCCGCTTCTCGTGCATTATCGAGCAGCTGGAGTGGCGACGTGATCTGATTCTCGACGCTCTGAAGGAGAAGGGCTACAAGGTAGAGGAGCTCTCGGCCGTGATCGGTCGTGGTGGTCTGGTGAAGCCCATCGAGGGTGGTGTCTATGAGGTGAATGACGTGTTGCGTCACGACCTGACCCACGCCAAGCGTCAGCACGCCTCCAATCTGGGAGGTCTGATTGCTGACGAGATCGCCCGCGTTGCTGGTGTCAAGGCCTATATTGCTGACCCTGTTGTGGTAGATGAACTGATCCCCGAGGCCCGCTTCACGGGTCTGCCCGAGTGCCCTCGCGTTTCGATCTTCCACGCCCTGAATCAGAAGGCTACGGCCCGCATCTACGCCAAGGAGGTGGGCAAGCGTTATGAGGATCTGAACCTGATTGTGGCCCATATGGGTGGCGGTATCTCGGTGAGTGCCCACCGTAAGGGTCGTGTCATCGATACCAACAATGCTCTGACGGGTGACGGCCCCTTCTCGCCGGAGCGTGCCGGATCGCTGCCCGCCGATGAGCTATTGGAGCTCTGCTTCTCG
Organism: Alistipes sp.; assembly: GCA_045602705.1. GTDB lineage: Bacteria > Bacteroidota > Bacteroidia > Bacteroidales > Rikenellaceae > Alistipes. The sequence continues at coordinate 61,813 of JAZSCB010000002.1, read as the reverse complement.
GGCAAGTACACCAAGGCCGAGCTGTTGCGTATGTTTGCCGGTAAGGGCGGTCTGGTGGCCCACCTGGGTACCAGCTCCGTACAGGAGGTGTGTGAGGTACGCATCGAGCGCGACAACGACGATCACGCCCGCCAGGTGATGGAGGCGATGTGCTTCGCCATTGCCAAGAATATCGGTGGTATGGCTACCATCCTCTGTGGTAAGGTGGATGCCATCATCCTTACGGGTGGTGTAGCCTACAACGACTATGTGAATGTGCGTGTGAAGGAGGCTTGTGAGTTCATCGCTCCCGTACACATCTATCCGGGTGAGAATGAGCTCTCGGCTCTCTCGATGAATGCTCTGATGGTGCTGAAGGGTGAGATTGATCCCAAGACCTACATCTAACGGATTCAGCCCACAAGTAAAACAGGAAAGCGACCTTTTTGAGGTCGCTTTCCTGTTTTTTTGTCGCTTTCTTGTCGTTAGTAGAGCTCGATGTATTCGTAGCTGTTGCCTACCAGAGAGAGGTAACGCTCGAACTCCTCGCGGGCAATGACCACCGTGGCGCGGCAGTCGTTGGGGTGGAAACTCAAGTGGTGCTCCTTGCGGAGGTTTTCATCCAGAAAGAGATGAACGTGGTGCTCCGCATCGTTGATCAGGCCGAAGGGTGATACCGAGCCGGGTTGCAATCCCAGGTAGCGTTCCATTCGCTGCTCCGAGGCGAAGGAGAGTTTTCCCTGACGGAGTCGGTGCTCCAGGTCGTGAATGGCCAATGCTTGGTCGCAGTCGAAGCAGACCAGGTAGTGGCGGTTGCCCTTGTGGGTGCGGAAGAAGAGGTTCTTGCAGTGCTTCGACCCATCCTGTCGCCAATGCTGCTTTGCCTCCTCGATGGTGGGGGAGGCGGGGTGCTCATACCACTCGTAGGCAAGTCCTTGCTCATCAAGCCAATGCAATACACGTTCAATACGCTCCATAGACTCGTTTCTTAAATCGGTAAAACTACTCGACATACAATACCAATCCTTTCAGATACTCTCCCTCGGGGTGATAGATGTTGATGGGGTGGTCGGCGGGCTGGGTCAGCTGGTGGAGGATTCGCACCTTGCGGCCTGCAATGGCTGCTGCCGAGAAGACCGTGGTGCGGAAGAGTTCCTTTGAGACGGCCTGCGAGCAGGAGAAGGTGAAGAGAATGCCTCCCGGCTTGATCTGACTCAAGGCGCGGGCGTTAAGACGCTTGTAGCCCTGCATTGCATTACCCAGGACTTTGTGGTGCTTGGCAAAGGCGGGAGGATCGAGGATGATCAGGTCGTACTTGGGACCGATATTCTTGAGGTACTCTACCGCATCGACCGCCAGTGAGGAGTGGTTCACCTCGGGACCGAAGTTCAGCACCATATTTTCGTCAGCGAGCTTCACGGCTCGTTCCGAAGCGTCGACCGAGACCACCTCCTTGGCTCCACCGGCCATTGCATAGACCGAGAAACCGCCCGTATAACAGAAGGTGTTGAGCACGGTACGCCCCTTGGCATAGTGGCCTACCAGCTCGCGGTTGCGTCGCTGGTCGATGAAGAAGCCCGTCTTCTGTCCCTCCTCCCAATTGACACGGAAGCGGTGACCATTCTCCAACACCTCCTGCGTGGGGTGTGCGGCACGGCCGTAGAGGTAGCCGTCCACCGCATTGAGCCCCGCCTTGTAGGGGACGGTCTGCGAACTCTTGTCGTAGATGGCGGTGATACGATCCCCATAGACCGCACGGATCGCCTCGGCAATCTCCAGACGGGCCCGGTACATACCCACCGAGTGGCACTGCACCACGGCCGTCGTACCGTAGATGTCGACCACCAGACCGGGCAACGAGTCGCCCTCGCCGTGAATCAGGCGGTAACAGGTGGTCTCTTCGCTCTCGGTGAGCTGCAGGGTGCGACGCACGTCATAGGCCGAGGCGATGCGCTGCTGCCACCAGGCGGCATTGATCTCCTCCTCCTCGAAGGTGAGTACGCGAACGGCGATGGAGCCGATTTGGTAGTGGCCACGGGCGATGAACTCCCCCTGTTTGGTGAAGACATCGACCAGAGCGCCCTCTTCGGGCTCCTCCTCGGCTTTGATATACTCCACGGCCCCCGAGAAGATCCAGGGGTGACGACGAAGCAGCGACTCCTCTTTGCCGCGTTTCAGATAGACTTGGGCTCTCATATATTATAAGGGTGTATTGGCAAATTGCAAAGCCTTGGGGGTGCGGAGCAACCGTTTGAAGATCTTGTGGCATACCCAGGCATCGGTGGCAGCATACATCTGCTGTTGCGGGGTGAGGGTTGAGGCCTCCCAGTTGCTGAGGCGTTGAGCCTTTGAGACCCGTTCGCCCAGCACCAGGGCCGACATTTTGCGGAGGCTCTTCTCCTCCACGCCCCACTCTCCGATGATCGACTGCAGATCGACAAAACCGTCAGCACGGAAGTGGCGCAATTCGTTCAAGGCGGCGATGTCACCCGGAACGGCAGCTCCGATTTTGAGGATCTTGGGGCTCTCCAGCAGCCGCAGAATGGCCCGATCGAGCGGAATGCGGCAGAGGCGGAAGAGGTAACAGCGGCGGGCGGTGGAGAGTTGCAGCAACGAGACCCGGTAGTGAACTCCCGCCTTGAAGGAGGGGCGGGTCTCGGTATCAAAGCCCAACACCGACTCTTTGGAGAGCTCCTTGCAGGCGGCAGCCACCTGCTCCGGACGATCTATCACGATGATCTCGCCCCCGAACTGCGCAGCCGGCAATCGGGAGGTGTCATCGTTCGAGATGGTGGGTTGAAAAGGTGCTTGTATCTCCATATCGGGGGACAAAGGTACTTATTTTTTTGTGATTTTGCCACTTTCTGCCACCTCGATTTGCCCCTTTTCGGCCAAATGATCGATGACTTGGGCCAATACCTCGCCACTGCAGCCGAGTTGCTTCAGGGCTTCGTGGGCGGCCAGTGGCTCACGTGTCAGGAGGTCAAGGAGCTGTTCTTCGATCCCTCTCTGGTTCTTTTTCAGGCGTTTGCGCTCCAGGCAGAGGTCGCAATAACCGCACTCCTTCGGCTCCGTGGTACCGAAGTACTCCTCCAGCAGGGCCGATCGACAGCGGGCCTTATTCTCGGCATAGCGTAACATATGCTCGAATCGTTCCAGGGTCAGCTCGCGTCGTATCTTGTAGGTCTGGGGAGCGATGTAGAGATCCCCCTTCGGAAGGCGCTCGGTAGGGTAGAAGATCAGCGACGAACGGTTGGAGGGGATGTAGCGGATGATACGCAGCTGCCAAAGCCGTTTCAGTAGCTCCTTAACCCGCTCTACGGTGTAGCCGCTGCAGTGGGCAATCTCCATCTCGTCGATCTTGCGGAAATCGGTGAATACTCCGTTGTAGAGTCGCAGGATGGTGCGAATGAAGGGGTCCAGGTCATCCCGCTCGCAGCGGATGCGGTAGAGGTCGTCGCGGCTCACGCAGAAGAGAATGCGGGCCGGATTCTCCATCTCGTCGGTCAGGGTCATATAACCGTTCTGCTCCAGCAACTCTACGGCACTCTTCACCAGGCCGTGGTAGAGCCGCTCGCGGGCGCAAAATTCGTGCAGGTTGAAGCTGAAAGAGCTCAATGCCCCCTCGCCGATGGCCACCTGGAGGTAGGAACCGATCTTTTCATAAACCTCCTTTACCTGCTCCAGTGGTGGGAAGTCGGCCATAAAACGCTTGCGGACCCGTTCGGGGTCGTCGGGTCCCACCAACAACAGGGCATAACTGCGTCGGCCGTCACGTCCGGCACGCCCCGCCTCCTGGTAGTAGCTCTCCAGTGAGTCGCAGAGGGTGTAGTGCACCACAAAGCGCACGTCGGCCTTGTCGATACCCATTCCGAAGGCGTTGGTCGCCACCATCACCCGCACTTTGCCCTCCATCCACTCCTCCTGACGGATCGAACGCTCGGTGTGGCTCAATCCTCCGTGGTAGGAGGCTGCCGAGATCCCCTCCTGATTCAGCAGTTCGGCCACCTCGTCGGTCTCTTCACGTCGTCGTACATAGACGATCCCCGACCCCTCCACATTGCGACAGAGGCGTAGCAGTTGCCCCGCCTTATCCTCTATGTGGCGCACGGCATAACTCAAATTGGGGCGCGCAAAATCGCCACGATGAATACGCTCCTCCCGAAATCCGAGATTCTGCATAATATCCTTGGCCACCAGGTCGGTTGCGGAGGCCGTGAGGGCCAATACCGAGGTATCGGGACACCGCTCTCGCAACGCTGCAATGCGTCGATAGGCGGGGCGGAAGTCGTAGCCCCACTGCGAGATACAGTGGGCCTCATCGACCGCAATGAGCCGTACGTCCATCTTCGGAAGGCGCAGTCGAAGGCTCTCGGAATCAATGCGTTCGGGAGCGATGTAGAGGAATTTGACGTGGTCGTCGTAGGCGCAGTTGTCCAGGGCGATGTCGATCTGGCGAGGGGTGAGCCCTGCGTGGAGAGCGACAGCTCCGATGCCGCGCTGTCGCAGGCGATCCACCTGATCCTTCATCAAGGCGATCAGGGGGGTGATGACCAGCGTGAGCCCCTCACGAGCGAGGGTGGGAATCTGGTAGAGAAGCGATTTGCCGCCTCCCGTGGGCATCAGCACCAACGCATCACGCCCCTCGAGGACCTCTCCGATTACCTCCTCCTGCAACGGGCGGAAGTGGTCGTATCCCCAATGACGTTTCAAAATGGCGTGCAGTTTGTCCGATGTGAAGAGCTCTTGCATAGGACAAAGATAGTGATAATTTCCGAAAAATATTTTCTTTTCCGGAGCTTTTGGTATAGGAAATTCGGGAAAGATATCGTACCTTTGCCCCAAATTGTGCGCACAATGAGACTAAAGAGAGAGTGCAAGGTTCGAGAGATGGCCGGAGAGCACGTGGTGATTATGCAGGGTCGCCACGGAGTTGATATGACCCGTGTTATCTCGTTGAATGCCACTTCGCTCTATCTTTGGGAGTCGCTTGAGGGGCGTGAGTTTGAGGTGGAAGATGTGTCACGGCTTCTGACCGACCGCTACGAGGTGGATGCCTCCACGGCCCTGCGCGATGCAGTCCATTGGGTGGAGAAGTTGAAAACGTGTGAATTGATTGAGTAATGCAGCGTAGAAGAGGATTTCTGGCGATGTGGCTTTTGACGGTCTATGTGGTGCTCTGCGCCGCACCGGCCCTCTCTTCCATTACCTGTCCCTGCCTGAACCGCCTTCATCAATCGAGCGAAAAGAGTTGCTCTTGTTGCCACCGCGTAGCCCCCTGCGCGGAGCACGATCTTCACTTCAAGGCCCTCTGTACCTGTGGTCACAACCACTCGACCGATGTCGAGCTCTATACCATCCCCTCGGGCGACGAGGAGCGACCCACTCAGCGAGTTGTGGTCATCGAGCTTCCCGAGGCACTCATTGGCGAGGATATCCCCCTCGATCAACCTCTTGTTTCGTTTGAACGGATCCGCCTTCGTGTGGCGGAGGGCTGCCGGGAAGGCAGCCCGCAGAATCAATCGCTCCGAGCTCCTCCTGTATTGGCTTAATTTGACGAATCACAATGCTTTGCGTGTATTGTGAAATTCCCCATTTTAACCCTTACAACATACGAAAACAATGAAAAAACTTATCCTCTTTTTAGCGATTCTTCTCTCTTCGTTCACCCTCTCGGCGCAGGATCTGCGTGGCAAGGTGGTCGATGAGAACAACCAGCCCCTGATTGGTGCCACCGTCCTCTGGGAGGGGACTACGATCGGTACGATGACCGATGCGGACGGCTCCTTCCGCCTTCATCGTGTCAAGGGTCATAACAGCTTGGCTGCCAGCTATGTGGGCTATAATATCGAGCGCATTCAAATTGATGTCGAAACCCAAAATGTGGAGTTTGTTCTCCACGAGGAGGGCATCGGTATCGAGTCGGTGGTGGTGGAGAGTACCATCGGTGGCAACTTCGTCAAGAGCGACGGCCTTCTGAAGGGGGAGATGATCTCCTTTGCCGGTCTCTGCAAGATGGCCTGCTGCAACCTGGCTGAGTCGTTCGAGAACTCTGCCTCGGTCACGGTGGGCTATAGCGATGCCATCTCGGGAGCCCGTCAGATCAAGATGCTCGGCCTGGCCGGCACCTATACCCAGATTCTCGATGAAAACCGCCCCATTATGCGCGGCTTGAGTGCCCCCTACGGCTTGAGTTATACCCCCGGTATGTGGCTCAATTCGATCCAGGTTTCGAAGGGCGTGGCCTCCGTTACGGCGGGTCACGAGGCCATCACGGGCCAGATCAATCTTGAGCACCGTAAGCCCACCGACAGCGAGCGACTCTTCGTCAATGCCTACCTCGACGACGAACTTAAGCCCGAGATCAATATCTCCTCGGCCCTCCCCGTCTCGAAGGATGGCAAACTGACGACCGTCATCCTGGCCCACGGTTCAATGGATACCGACAAGGATGGTATGGATCACAACCACGACACCTTCCGCGATATGCCCAAGGGAAGCCAGATCAATGTGGCCAACCGCTGGCTCTACCAGGCCGACAATGGTCTGCAGGTGCGTTGGGGTGCCAAGTATGTCGATGAGAGCCGCCTGGGTGGTATGAATGCCTACACGCGCGAGATGCACGAGGCACGCAAAGCCGACAGCCATATTTGGAGAGAGGCCCGTTTGAACGATCGAATCTACGGCTCCCACATTCATAACCGCAACGCCAATGCTTACTTCAAGCTGGGTGCTCCCGTCGGGGCTTCGGTCTATGACGAGGAGGTGGAGGAGGAGTTGCGCTCCAACATTGCCACCATTATCGACTACGACTTCTTTGATGAGCGTGCCTACTTCGGTCTGACCGATTATCGGGGTCAGGAGGATGCCGTGACGGCCAACGTGATGTATAATCACTACTTTACGCCGAAGTCCACCCTGATTGTCGGACTTTCGGGCCAGCTTCGCTTCTATGACGAGGATCTGGATGTAGGTCTCACTCCGGATTTGAGTGGCGGCCCTTCGTATGCTCTTGAGAAGCACATCTTCAACCGTGCCGAGCACGAGGTGGGTCTCTATGCCGAGTATACCTACTCGATTCGCGATAAGTTCTCGCTGGTGATTGGTGCCCGTGGTGATTACAACACCTTCTACGACAAGATCTACTTCACGCCGCGAGGCCACGTCAAGTGGAACATCACCCCCACCACCGTCTTCCGAGCCTCGGCCGGTATGGGCTACCGCTCGACGAATCTCATCACCGACAACATCGGTATCCTTGCCACGGGGCGTCGTCTGGTGCTGGCCAATCCTCACGGAGTGGATGATCCCTTCCGGGAGATGAATCGAATGGAGCAGGCCCTCACCCTCGGAGGTTCGCTGACGCAGACCTTTACCCTGGTGCGTGAGAAGGATGCCACGTTGAGCCTTGACTATTTCCGTTCGCAGTTCTATAACCAGGTGGTGGCCGACCAGGAGTATATGCCCGGTATTGTCTATATCTACAACACCGATGGCCGCTCCTACACCGACTCCTATCAGCTCGACTTTACCTGGACGCCCGTGGAGCGTCTCGATATCTTTGCTACCTTCCGCTACACCGACAGCGCCATCACGCTTGATCGTCCCGATGGTACGCGTCAGCGCGTGGAGCGTCCCCTGATCAGCCGCTACAAGACTCTCTTGAACGTGCAGTATGCCACCAAGTTCCGTCGTTGGACCTTCGATGCCACCTTCCAGTACAACGGTCCCTCGCGTCTGCCTGATTTCGATGCGGTTTCGGCTGCTACCCGCACTCCGGCGTCGAGTTTCAATATGATTGATACGTACCTCTCGCCCTCCTATCCGATGCTCTTTGCCCAGGTGAGCCGCAAGATTGGTAAGTTTGACATCTATCTCGGCTGTGAGAATATCCTCGACTACACGCAGGACGATCCCATTACCGTCAATGGCCACAAATTCCAACCCGGTGACAACCCCTACGATCCCACCTTCAACTCTTCGGTGGTTTGGGGGCCGTTGATGGGTCGGAAGATCTATATCGGAATGCGCTTCAATCTCTATTAATTTCGCGGCACAGTTTGCTTGCGGCAAAAAGTGGAGATCGTGAAACGAGAGTAAAAAGGCTCTTTTTTGACAATAAATTCCGATCGAATAACGTTGTATAACAGCAACTGAAACAGAATATATTACAACCAAAAAAATAGAAAACAGAAAAATGAAAAAGCTGATTCTTTGCTGCCTGATGGCAGTGGTGGCTCTGGCGGTCAATGCCGCCGAGCAGCAGCCCCTGAAGGGCAAGAAGGGCGAGCCCCTGGAGCAGGTAGTCTTTGTGACCGATATTGACTGCCAGCACTGCGCCGACAAGATTATGAACAACGTGCCCGTGCTGGGTCGCGGTGTGGAGGATGTGACCGTTGATCTCCCGACGAAGGAGGTGACCGTGGTTTATAACCCCCAAAAGACCAGCGTGGAGACCCTTGTTAAGGGTTTCTCAAAGATCAAGGTCAAGGCTGAGCCCAAGCCCGCCGAGAAGTAGTCCCGAAAGGGATCCGAAGGGGGAGGGGAGATGCTCATACTGAGCGTCTCCCCTCTCTCTTTTTTCTTTGCCGAGATAACTTTTTCTTATCAATCGAACGGCTAAAAGAGCGACTTTGTCGAAAACTCGAAAAGCAAGATGATTTTTTCTGCTCGAAAGGGTGAAAAATGGCCATTTTTTCTTATCTTTGCGTGCTAAGTATCTGACTTAAAGAACAGAAAAAATATATTTGTCTAAAAAAGTATGCATAAAACACTAACCTTTCGATTCCTTGCGGTTTTGATGCTTCTCCTCGCCCCGCTCTTCGCGGAGGCACAGGAGCGCGTGACCGTGAGTGGTACGGTGATCTCGGCCGAGGATAAGGAGCCCCTTATCGGTGTGGCCGTCATCGCCGATCCGATGAACGGTGTGAGTACCCTCTGGGACGGTACCTACACCATCCAGGCACCGGCAGGATCCACCCTGTCGTTCCAGTATCTCGGCTTCCAGACCGTGGAGTGGGTGATCCCTTCGGGTCAGAAGTCGGTGCAGTACGACCTCGAGATGCATCCCGAGGCCGAGCTGGTGGAGGATGTGGTGGTCATCGCCTATGGTGTCCGTAAGAAGAACACGGTGGCCGGTTCGGTGGCTTCGGTGAAGTCCGAGAAACTGGAGACCACCCCCACGGCGGCCTTTGATCAGGCTCTGCAGGGTCAGGTGGCCGGTCTTACGGTTCTCTCCAACTCGGGAGAGCCCAGTGCCTCGGCTACGATGACCATTCGTGGTACCAACTCCATCAACTCGGGTACGGCTCCCCTCTACATCCTGGATGGTGTGCCCATTTCGGCTGGTGACTTCAATACCATCAATCCCGCCGACATTGAGTCGCTGACGGTCTTGAAGGATGCCGCCTCGACCTCGATCTATGGAGCCCGTGCTGCCAACGGTGTGATCGTGATCCAGACCAAGCGCGGTCGCAAGGCCGAGCGTCCCCGCATCGAGTATCGTATGCAGCTCGGATTCTCGCAGATGGCCAACAGCGATAAGTGGGATCTGATGAATACGGCCGAGCGTATCCAGTATGAGAAGGAGATCGGCCTCACGGAGGGTCAGGATTACAACCTCTTGAGCAAAACCGATGTCAACTGGTCGGAGGAGGTCTTCAATTCGGCCGCTCTGCTGCAGAACTATGAACTCTCGGTGTCGGGTGCCGACGAGAATACCAACTACTACCTTTCGGGTGGCTTTTACAGCCAGGATGGTACGGCCGTGGGCTCGATGTTCGAGCGATATTCGCTGCGTGCCAACGTGGAACAAAAGGCGGCCAAGTGGCTCAAGGTGGGTACCAGTACGATGCTCAACTTCCAGAATATCGAGCAGGCCGATGAGGGTGCCTATACGTTGGTAACCCCCATCTCGGCAGCCCGCTTTATGATGCCCTACTGGAGCCCCTACAAGGCCGATGGCTCGCTCGCTTCGCTCGCCGACGGCTCGTGGCAGGGTACGGGTCAGAACCCCCTGGAGTGGCTGGAGAATAACCCTGTGACCTACAAGAAGTATAAGTTGCTCTCGACCCTCTTTGCCGAGGCAACCCCCGTGGAGGGCCTTACGCTGCGTGCCCAGCTGGGTATCGACTACGCCCACACCACCGGTTACGGCCTCTCCTATCCGAGCTACTATCCCAACCAGGGACAGGGTACCGCTTCGCGCAGTACGACCGACAGCTACACCTTGACGAGCACCAATACGGCCAACTACGCCTTTACGACCGACGACCAGAAGCACAGCTTCAATTTCCTGCTCGGTCACGAGGGGGTAGAGTACCACTATGAGGCCTTCTCCATAACGACCAAGGGGCAGACCAATGACCGCCTGACCAACATCACGACCGGTACGCGTGCCACCTCGTGGAACGATACCACCGATTCGGATTATGGTTTCCTCTCCTTCTTCTCGCGTGCCGAGTATAACTATGACGGCCGCTACTTCGCCGAGGTGGCAGCCCGTGCCGATGGTTCGTCGCGCTTCGGCTCGTCGCGCCGTTGGGCCGGTTTCTGGTCGCTGGGCTTTATGTGGAATCTGCGTAATGAGCGTTTTGCCGAGTCGGCAGCCCGCTGGCTTACCAATGCCCAGGTTTCGCTCTCGACCGGTACCTCGGGTAACTCCTCGATCCCCAACTACGAGCACCTGGCTCTGGTAGGCGGTGGCCTCGACTATGTGGGCAACGCCGGTGTGGGCTTGATGCAGCCCGGTAATGAGGAGCTGGGTTGGGAGAAGCCCTGGACCTCGAATCTTGCCTTCCACGTCGGTTTCTGGCACCGACTGAATGTCGATCTGGAGTTCTACTACAAGCAGACTTCCGATATGTTGATGCAGGTGCCCCAGGCCTACTCCGACAAGGGCTACGGCTACTATTGGGACAATGTGGGTACGATGGTCAATAAGGGTATCGAACTCAACCTGAATGGCACGCTCATCGCCACCGAGAAGTTCCTCTGGACGGTAAATGCCAACGTGGGTTATAACCATAACCGCATCACGGAGCTCTACAACGGGGTGCAGGAGTACGAGCGTTCGGGCACGAATACCAAGCTGGTGGTGGGTCACCCGCTGGGTGAGTTCTACATCAACCGTTATGCCGGTGTGAACCCTGCCAATGGTGATGCCCTGTGGTATGACAAGGAGGGTAATCTGACCACCGAGCTCCGCGATGAGGACAAGGTGCTGGTGGGCAAGAGCTACATTGCCCCCTGGACGGGCGGTTTCGGTACGGCGTTGAGCTGGCACGGCCTCTCGTTGAGTGCCCAGTTCAGCTGGGTGGCCGATCGTTGGATGCTGAACAACGACCGCTACTTCGACGAGTCGAACGGTCGTTTTGCCTCCTACAACCAGTCGCGCCGTCTGTTGGAGCGTTGGAAGAAGCCGGGTGATGTGACCGATATCCCGCGTCACGGCGTCTACACCGAGTTTGACGACCGCCTGCTGGAGGATGCTTCGTTCCTACGACTGAAGAATGTGATGTTGAGCTACTCGGTACCACAGGAGTGGATCAAGCGCAGTCGTGTATTCAGTGGTCTGCGAATCTATGTCCAGGCCCAGAATCTGCTGACCTTCACCAATTTCTCGGGTCTTGATCCGGAGGGTTCGGCCAACATCTATGCGGCCCAGTACCCGATGTCGCGTCAGTACACCTTTGGTCTTGACTTAACTTTCTAACGCCCTATGAAGAAGTTTTTTAATCGCTATATGAAACCGGTTGCGACCCTGCTGGCAGTCGTAACCCTTACCACCTCCTGCCTGGACAAGGAGCCCGGATCGGCCATTCCCCAAGAGGAGGCGATGCTCACCTTCAGCGATGCAGAGCAGACGCTGGTGGGTATCTATGCCCAGATGAAGAGCAGTGCCCTCTGGAGCGGCTACCTGACGTTGTTGCCCGATATCCAAAGTGACCTGGTCTATGCCATCGACGGCTACTCCAACACCTACGGTTCGATCTGGCAGTGGGATATTCGCTCGACCAACTCCGAAATCGAGTCGGTCTATGCCGCCCTCTACTCCATCATCTCGAACTGTAACTTCTACCTGGAGCGAGTGCAGCAGGTACGAAACTCTCTGATCGATGACGATGCCATCGCTACGCTCGATACCTATACGGGAGAGATCCACGCCATCCGTGCCCTCTGCTACTCGGAGCTGTTGAAGTGCTTCTGTAAGGCCTACCACCCCGAGACGGCCAAGGAGGAGTTGGGTGTGGTGATTCGTTCGAAGTTCTCTACGGCGGAGCCTCTGACACGTAGCTCGCTCTACGACAGCTATCAGTTTGTGCTGGCCGATCTGGCCGAGGCCGAGGAGCGGCTGGATGTGGAGGATGACTACGCCTCGCCGGTCTTCTTCACCAATGCTGCGGTTTGCGCCCTGCGAGCCCGCGTGGCCCTCTATATGGAGGATTGGGAGGCAGCCATTGACTACTCAAGCCGTCTGATCGACCACCCCAACAAGGTTTTCAGCTTGCAGAGCGTTAACCACGCATCGCTGAGTCAGTACAGCGACTTCGACTATATGTGGCTCTACGATGCCGGTCCCGAGCTGATCTTCCGCATCGGCTTTACGACCACTTCCTATGGAGGGGCCCTGGGTCAGGTCTTCCTGGGCTACAACGTCGATTACACCTACTTCTATCCCGACTATGTGCCGGCACAGTGGGCCCTGAACCTCTATGCCGATACCGACCTGCGTTACGGTGGTTACTTCTATACCGGTCAGACGGGTTATGATCACGCACTGGCCTGGCCCTTGCTGGTGAAGTATTACGGCAATGTGAGCTTCATCGAGTCGAGCCTTCTCTACCACGTCTCGATGCCCAAGTTGTTCCGTCTGGCAGAGCAGTATCTGATTCGTGCCGAGGCCTACTGCCGTCAGGCTACGCCCAACTATTCGGCCGCCTCGAAGGATCTGGAGACGCTGCGTACGGCCCGCTTCCAGTCGGGTGGCGGCATCACCCTCACGGCCGAGAATTGGATCGACCAGCTGGCCGACGAGCGTGTGCGCGAACTCTTTATGGAGGGCTTCCGTCTGCAGGACTACAAGCGTTGGGGCAACCTCTACAAGGGTGGCGAGGGCTTTACCCGTACCCCCCAGTCCAATTCGCTTGATGAGGGCTCGTCGCTCTCGGTGAAGGCGGACAACCCCCTCTTTGTATGGCCCATTCCGCAACACGAGCTGGAGTCGCCCGGCTCGATGGTACAACCCAACGAGAGTAACAACTAATGGAATCCCCGATGCTTATGAGACGAATAACGCTATATTGGATGGCTACCTTGCTTTTGGCTGGTTTGACGGCTTGCGAGGAGCACTATACCACCTACTCCGATGCCGAGTATGTGATCTTTGCCGACACCCTCTCGACCCATATGGTCTTGAGCGATGCCGACTACTTTTCGGTTCCCCTCTCCTCGACCGTGAAGCGAGACTACGACCGCACCTTCGCCGTGGAGGTGATCGATGAGGGGAGTAATGCCGTGGAGGGCCGACACTATCGTCTGCTCTCGAACCACGTAACAATCCCGGCCGGTGAGGTGGCCGGTGAGGTGCGTGTCAAGGGCCTCTATGAGAATTTTGAGGCCACCGACTCGCTCGGTTTCCGTCTGCGCCTGGTGGTGCCCGAGGCCTTGAAGTGGGATCTTTATGCCGCTAACAACGAGACCAAGGTGGTGATGTATAAGAGTTGCCCCTTCGACCGCAGCAACTTCACGGGTTGGTGTGTCCTCACCTCGCTCTACCTCTACAGCTATCCAGGTATGAATACGAGCTATCAGCGACTGGTCTATACCGAGCCGCACCCCACGGAGTCCGATAAGATCATTATGCGTGACGCATTCTACGACGGTTACGACATCACTTTCGGCTTCGACAGCTCCGATCCGGGGAACCCCCTCTTCCTGATGGAGAAGGATCAGGTGCTCTCCGACGAGCAGACGGTCTTCGGTCAGGTGCTGGGCGATGACCACATCCTGGGCCGCGAGAGTGTGGCCAACCTCTCCTATTTCAACTCTTGCCAGCGATTTGCCGTCCTCTGGTTGCAGGTCTATGTGGAGAACCTGGGTGAGATGGTCGGTACGGTGGGCCACTTCTACAACGTGATGGAGTGGATCTCCGACGAGGAGGCTGCCGAGCTGAAAAAGGATAGTATGTAGAGACAAACCGACAAGAAAAATACGAAAAAAATAGAAGCATATGAAAAAGAGTTTTTTGAAAATGGCCGGTATGTGGATGAGCCTGGTGGCTCTTGCCGGCGTGGTGGCTTGTTCGGACCCCGAGGATAAGACTCCGGATGTAAAGCCCGTGGTGCCCGAGTTCCCCAACCTGGTGGAGGCCGATATTGAGCCGGGTGGCACCTACACTCTCAAGCTGAATCCCAACACGGATTGGAAAGTGTCGGTTCCGACCGCTACGGCCAACCTCTTCTGGATTCAGGATGGTGAGCATACCCGCTACTCGCTGGAGGGCAAGGCCGGCAGCTGCGAGGTGGTGATCGCCTGTGCCAACATCGAGGATTTCCACAATGAGGCTCTCTGTGAGGTCTCGATGACGATGGGGGAGGAGACGAAGATCATCGCCCGCCTCACGCGTCAGAAGAAGGCTTATGAGATCAGCTTTTACACCGCCCTGGTGGATGGTGAGAACAATGACTTCGTGCGGAACGAGGAGGATTACTCGGTGGTCTATGACACCACCCCTGCCACGGCCGTTGAGCTGATCTGGCCCGCCAATACCATTGGTTATATGCAGTGGATTCAGGTACAGGCCAACTTCGAGTGGACCATTGGCGGCGAGATTCCCGCCTGGTTGTCGATTCCCGTCACTTCGGGTGAGGCCGGTGAGACGGTAAGTTTCCGCTTCGATAGCAACAGTGCCTACTATCCTGCCGAGGATACCACCTGCAAACTTCTCTTCCAGGATCAGAGCGGTGAGGAGTCGGTTACGGTGGCCGAGTTGGAGGTGACGATCCCCGGATCGAAAGATTATCTGGTGATGGAGCTCGCCTCGATGCTCACCTTCGATATCGACGGCAACTACCTGAACGATGGTACGGCCAATGAGCTGGGTGCTCACGGTACGATGACCTCCACCTATGGTGCCGAACTCTTCGTGCTCTCCTATTTTGAGCGCAACGGCATCACCTACCTCTCGGGCGATGAGGCCCAGACTTCGTGGGTGCAGTTGAGCGTGGAGGCCTGGGATGAGAGCCTGGGTCTGGAGGGTCTCCGCAGTCGTCGTGTCGAGCTGCTCTGTACCCCTAACGATACGGAGGCCGATCGCAAGGCGCTGATTCTGGCCCTGCCCGCCTCGGTGGCTTCGGGTGTGCGTTCGGCAGCCCAGCTTGTGGCCAACGACTTCCTCTCGGTGAAGGAGGCCTATCAGAGTTATGTGGTTTGCGAGCTGACCCAGCAGATTACGGGTGGCGAGTCGCAGACGACGATCAATCCTCGCTTCTTCAGCGTGGAGGAGGCCAATGCCCAGGATGCCTACCTGGAGCAGGTGACCTCGGGTGCCACCTACGAGAAGTACAAGGAGTATGGCGTGCCGGTTTACGAACTTACCTTCATCGGCGAGCGTACCCGCAATATGGCCATCATCCAGGGTGTCAACTACAACTATACGATCTCCGAGGAGGACAAGGCCTGGCTCTCGTTCGACCGTAGCGACTATGCGACCGTGGTGATGAATGTGAGCAAGATGCCTTCGGTGCCGACAACGGGTGCGATCTTCTTCTATCCCGAGGATACGACCGACCGCTATCTCTTTATTATGGCTTGTACCTATAAGGCCGAGTAAATCGGAGTGGGTGATCCCCTCCGCCGAAGAGGTGGAGGGGCACCATCCGATACCAACCTCAAAACAGCAACTTTGCAACTATGAAGAAAGGTTTTAAATATGCCGTCCTGATGATGTGGGCCGCCCTGACGACACTGGGTTTTGTGGGGTGCGCCGACAACGATGAGGCGGTGGATCATCGAGAGTTGGACTACGGCTATGTGCAGTTCAAACTCTATAAGGAGGCTTCGTACGAGGCGGCAGATGCTACCCGTGCCCTGAAGAGCCAGCTCGACTACCTCTCCGAGGCAGCCAAGGTGAAGGTGACCCTCAGCTATGGTGAGACGACCATTGCCCAGACCCTGACTCTTGCGGCAGCCGATGAAGCGATGGCCGAGTATGGCCTGCGAAGCGACAAACTCAAGCTCCTGGCGGGTGACTACCAGGTGGTGGCCTTTATGCTTTACGACGCCAACGACGAGCCGGTCTATAATGGTGTTCCTTCGGGAAATGTTTCGCTCACCGTAACGGCCGGCGGCCTCACCTCATATGACCTGACGGTCGATGTGGAGCCTCGCGGTTGGGTGCGCTTCACCCTGCAGAAGGATTTTTCGACCTTCAAGGAGGAGACGCGCGCCGTGTCGCGCCAATACACCTTTGATGAGATCAAGACGATCTCCATCACCGTTCAGAACAAGCGTTCGAACGAGCAGGTGAGCTTCGAGCGTCTGCCTGCCACCTTCTCGCTCCACTTCAACGAGAAGGATGATGTGGAGGATTTCCGCCAGACCTCTTCGATTGCCTGTGATACGCTCCTCTCGCTCAAGGCGGGCGACTATCGCGTTGTCTCCTATCAGGCCTACGACGCTACCAAGACGCTGCTCGAGACCAAGAGCAATCCCGTGGAGTCGGACTTCTCGATTGCCGACAACGCTACCACGGAGGCCGATCTCAAGGTATCGCTCTATGAGGCTGACGAGTATATTCAGGATTACTATGCCCTGAAGGCGATCTGGGAGAGTCTCAATGGTGAAGAGTGGTACTATGGTGGCGAGAACTTCCCGCGAGGCAGCAATTGGGACTTCAACAAGGATGTCGATCTGTGGGGTGATCAGCCCGGTGTGGCCCTTCACGCCAACGGCCGTGTGGCTCGTCTCGATTTGAGCGAGTTCGCCTTCAGTGGGCACCTCTCGCCCGCCATTGGCCAGCTCACCGAGCTGGTGGAGCTCTACCTCGGAACTCACAACGACGCGAATCTCTTTACCTATGATCCTTCGCTGGCCTTTGACCAGAGCCTCTCGGAGCGTACGCGTAACCGAATGGAGAACCACAAGGCCTTCCTGCAGATGATTCACCCCGCCGAGCAACTCTCGGAGCCCTGTGCCCGCGCCCTGGCCGAGCACGGCATCTCGACCCCCTCGACGGCCCTCTATGAGGAGTACACCGAGCAGGAGATCTTCGATATGCACTCGGGCAAGCAGCGCACGCTGCGCCCGATGGATACCAACCACGGTACGATCTGCAACGGCCTGAAGTCGCTGCCCGAGGAGATTGGCCGGCTGAAGAATCTGGAGTATCTCTACATCGCCAACGGAGAGTTGGAGGGGCTCCCCTCGTCGCTCAAGGAGCTCACCTCGCTGACCGACTTCGAGCTCTATAACTGCTCCAAGATGACCACCTTCCCGATGGTGCTGGCCGAGATGCCGGAGCTGGTGTCGCTCAACATCTCCAACAACAGTCAGTGGCCCTCCGAGGAGATTTACAAGGGGCTGGATGCCCTGGCCAACGGCCCTTCGAAGGAGAAGTTGCAAATCTTCTATGCGCGACAGAACAGCCTCAAGGAGTTGCCCGAGAGCTTCCACAACCTCAAGAAGATCGGTCTTTTGGATTTGGCCTACAACCAAATTGAGAAGATCTATCCTCTGACCAAGGAGGTGGCCCCCGTACAGCTCTACCTCGACTACAACAAGTTGGAGTCGCTGCCGGTTGACGAGAAGGGCTACTTCTGTGGTTATGACGATGTGGAGACCTTCTCGGTAAACTACAATAAACTGAAGAAGGTGCCCAACATCTTCTCGGCCCAGAATGACTTCCGAATGACCTCGGTAAGTTTTGCCGGCAACGAGATTACGGGCTTTGAGGGCGAGGAGGATGGTACCTACAAGGGTATCAATGTCGAGACTTTCACCCTCTCGCAGAACCCGCTGAAGCGTTATCCCGTGGCATTGGCCAAAAGTAACTCGCAGGTGGCCTATCTGGTGCTGCGTGCTTGTCAGATCGAGGAGGTGCCCACCGGTTCGTTTGACTACGAGCGTGCAGTGAACCTCACCTCGCTCGACCTCTCGTGGAATTACTTGAGCGACCTGCCCTGGGAGTTCCACGCCGGCAATATGCCCTATTTCTATGGTATCGACCTCTCGTTCAACCGCTTCTCGGAGTTCCCTTACGAGCCCTTCGATTGCCAGGGCCTGACGGTCTTTGCTCTCCGCTCGCAGCGCGATGAGAATGGCAAGCGTATTATGCGCGAGTGGCCCACGGGTGTCTATCAGCACCGCGGTCTGCGTGGCCTCTACCTCGGTTCGAACGACCTGCGTGAGATTGAGGATACGATCTCGACCCTGATCTACTACCTCGACATCAGCGATAATCCCAACATCATCTTCGATGCCTCGGATATCTGCTATGCCTGGCGTGTAGGTGCCTATATCCTGATCTACGACAAGACGCAGACGATTCTGAATTGCGACTATATGTTGGAGTAACCCTTTAAGGAGAGAAGAATATGAATATCAAGCGATATATTTTGATGGCAACGGCCTTGATGGCCCTGGTTGCCTGCAAGGAGGATGAGCCGACGCTCGACTTCGGCCTCGATCGCTCGTCGCTGGAGGTGGGATACACCGGAGCCCGCGAGCTGGTGAAGATCTCCTCCTCCGAGAGCTGGATCGCCTCTACCGATAACCCCTGGATTACCATCTCGCCCGCCAACGGCAAGGGTTCGGTGACCTGTGAGTTCTTGATCGACTCGGCCCTCACGGCCCAGCCCCGTACGGGTGTGGTGCGTATCCAAAACCTGGTGACCCGCACCGAGAAGGAGATCTCGATCACCCAGGCGGGCTATCCCTACTCCATCGAGCTCCCCGAGCCGGAGGTTGAGGTGGAGAACTATGGCCCCTATGGCGAGCGCTGGTTTGATGTGAAGGTGAAGACCAATGTTGATTTTGAGGTGGAGATTCCCGAGGGGATCCGCTGGATCGACAACGAAGACTACGATGTCTCGTTCAACCGAGGTATCCGTCCCCGTGAGGTGACCGTTCGTTTCAATTGGGATATCAATACCATCTCGGAGGAGCGTCTGGCCGAGATCACCTTCCGTCCCAAGGAGGAGGTTTCGCTGGCTCGTCAGGATGCCCTTCTGGTGCGCCAGAATCCCGCCGAGGCTATCGTGGAGAATACGCGTGAGGGTGACTCGGTGGCTGTTTTGACCATTTCACGAGCCCTGAATCAGTACACTCCGATCGACACCTCTGCCCCGATGCACACCTGGGACAATGTCCAGCTCTGGGATGAGGGAATGCCGGGCTACACCCCCGACAAGAAGGGTCGAGTGCGTCGTGCCGAGTTTATGCTCTTCAATATCGAGGAGTCGCTGCCCTATGCCGTAAAGTTCTTGACGGCGGCCGATGAACTCTACTTTTTCGGTAATACCAATACCTTTATGCGCAGCCTCGATCTGGGCGAGGATATCCTTGAACTCAAGCAGCTGAAGCGTCTGACGGTGGGTGCTTATGGTTTGACCTCGCTGCCGGCCGACTTCAAGCGCCTGGAGAGTCTGGAGTACCTCAATCTGGGGTCGAACAACTTCCAGCGACTCCCCGATGTGCTGACCAAGGAGAATCTGCCCAATCTGCGTACTCTGATTCTGAACGCCAACGAGCGCAGTGTGGTCTACGATTTAAGTAACACCACGCGCACCGATCTGGGTGGCTTCATCGAGGAGCCCGAGTTCCCGGCCCACCTCTTGAAGTGGAACCTCGATACGCTGGTCCTCTCGGTGAACTATCTCCAGGGCCCGCTGCCCGATTTCCTCGACGATGAGGAGGTGCCCTTCTACACCCAAGAGGATGTGGACAACTCACGCGATACGCTGCCCCAGTTCCTGGTGGGTCGCGTGAAGAAGGTGATGCCCACCACCAAGCGTTTCTCGATCAACCACAACCGCCTTTCGGGCGAGATTCCCGAGTGGTTGCTCTTCCACCCCGGGCTCAACCTCTGGTATCCCGATATTCTGGTCTTCCCGCAGGAGGGACGTGCCCAGAACGGCATCCAGGCCGGTTTCAGCAACGAGCCTGCCAATATGAACTACTACTACGATCTCTACACCACCAAAGAGAAGCCCTCGGGCCTCGAGGAGGAGTAGCCTAACGACTGCAAGATGATGAAAAAGATTATTTCGCATATCTCGATTTGGGCCCTGATGATGGCCCTGATGGCGACGATGGGTAGCTGCGTGAACGACCCCGTGGCGCAGCCCGATCTCGGAACGGATGAGATCGAAACGCCTGAGAAGCCCTATGCCGACGGAGTGCTGCTGGTGAAGTTCTCGGCCGAGGTGGCCGACCTGATCGCCTCGCAGCCCGAGACTCGTAGTGGCGAGAGCCTGAGCGGTGTTCCGACCCTCGATGAGGTGCTTTCGATTTTGGGGAACTACCGCATCGAACGACTCTATCCGGTGGATCGCCGCGTGGAGGAGCGTACTCGTGAGGCGGGAATGCACCAGTGGTATGTGGTGCGTTTTGACGAGCGATTCACGGTGGCCGAGGTGGCCGCTTCGCTCACCTCGTTGGGCGAGGTGCAGCAGGTGGACTACAACCGCACCATCAAACGTGCTTATACGGGTAAGGCAACTCCGCTTTCGCTGGATAAGATGCCCCAGGCAACCCGCTCGATGGGGGATCCGTTGCTCAATCAGCAGTGGAACCTCATCAACCGAGGCGATATGTTTACCTCGGGCGAGGTGGTGAAGTCGGTTAAGGATGCCGATATCCAGGCCGAGAAGGCCTGGGAGCGTTCTACGGGTGATAACTCGATCATTGTGGCTGTGCTCGATGAGGGTATCTATGTTGAGCACCCCGACCTGAAGGCCAATATGTGGGTCAATGAGGATGAGGTGGCCGGCTCGACCGAGGATAACGACGGGAATGGTTATACGGGAGATGTGAACGGCTACAATTTTGTACACCAGACGGGCCGTATCACCTGGAACGATGTTGCCGACTCGGGGCACGGTTCCCACGTGGCGGGTGTGATTGCCGCCGTAAATAACAATGGCCAGGGTATCGCCTCGATTGCAGGCGGTGATGGTTCCGAGGGATCGGGTGTCCGTGTGATGTCGTGCCAGATCTTCTCGGGCAACATCTCGACGGGTCTGATTGAGGTGCTGCGGGCAATGAAGTATGCTGCCGATAACGGTGCCGTGGTGCTGCAGTGTAGCTGGGGCTATGTCTCGGGTGCAGCCAACTCCTACGATTGGGGAGCTCCGGGGTTTGCCTCCGAGGAGGAGTGGAAGGCCGGTTCGCCCCTGGAGCAGGAGGCTCTGGAGTACTTCCGTCACAATGCCGGATCGCCCAACGGCCCCATCGAGGGCGGTATTGCGGTCTATGCGGCCGGTAACGAGGATGCTCCGATGGCAGGCTATCCGGGAGCTGCCGAGCCTTATGTTTCGGTAGCGGCTACGGCTGCCGACTTTACGCCGGCCGTCTATACCAACTACGGTCCCGGCACCAAGATCTCGGCACCGGGTGGCGATCAGGATTACTACTATGACTATGTGGACGATGAGCACAACTATGGGGAGTTGGGTTGTATCCTTTCGCTCCTTCCCTATCACGTGGCAGAGAGTGGCTATGGCTATATGGAGGGTACCTCGATGGCTTGCCCCCACGTCTCGGGTGTGCTGGCTCTCGGTATCTCCTATGCGGCGGAGTTGCGTCGTCACTTCCGTGCCGATGAACTGCGCGACCTGCTCTATGCCACGGCAGTCGATATCGACGCCTATATGGTAGGAACGAAGAAGTATTGTCGCTATGTGGCCGATGTAGGCCCCATTCAGCCGATGCAGATCGTCTTGGGTGATTATGTCGGGATGATGGGCGCCGGTCAGGTGAATGCTGCCGCCTTCCTGGCAGCCATTGCCGACAGCGGTGTGGAGATGCGCTTCCCCAACCTCTCGCTGGCCGAGGGTCAGAACCTCTCGGTGGCTCCTGCCCGCTACTTTGTCGGCGGTGAGGAGCTCACCTTCAGCGTGACGATCGAGAACGCGGAGATCGCCTCGTCGAAGACGGAGGGGGCCAAGATTCTTTTTACGGGTCTGAAGAGCGGTGCCACCCAGGCCCGCATCAAGGCCTCGAATGGCGAGGAGCACACCTTCAATATTACGGTTCGCAAGCAGTCGGCCGACAACGGCTGGTTGTAAAAACGAAACTCTGACGGGATGAAGAGGTGGTGGATCGGCTGGTTGATGCTTGGGTGCTTTGTTTCGGCGGAGGCCCAGATTCGCATCATTCCTCACGAATTTCGTGACAGCGTGGCCAATCCCGCTACCGTGGAGCAGGCTGCCATCCGCCTTCCCCGCCTCCTGGAGATGGGGAGAATCCCCGAGGAGGGTGGGGTATGGAGCTATCGCATCACCTGGCAAAATGGGGAGAAGAGCCCCGTGGTAATTACAGGCATACAAAGCTCCTGTGGCTGTCTGAAGGCGGAGTTTGATCCGCAACCGGTGAAGCAGGGAGGTGAGGGGTGGCTGACAATCTCCTATAACCCCCAGGGACGCCCCGGGGCGGTGGATCAGCGACTCTTCCTCTATACGAACCTCTCGGCCTCGGTGCCGACGGCCATCATCCGTCTGACGGGACACGTAACCCCCGCAGCCGATAAACGGGGCCGTTATCCGCACGCCCTGGGTACGCTTCTTCTGCGCCAGACGACCTGTTGGAGTGATGGTGCCCGTGAGGTGCGGATTGCCTGCCTCAATGGCGGAACTTCTCCGCTGGAGATCGGAGCCGATGCAATGCTCTCGCCCCGTGGGGTGAAGATAGCTACCGAGCCCGCCATCCTGCCTCCGGGGAGGGAGGGGGATCTGGTGATTCGCATTGAGGGGGAGTTTGCCACAGGCAGTCGTCTGCCCCTCTGCCTCGAGGGTTTGGAGGTGCCGCCCCGTCGTCGAATGGTGGTGCTGGGCATCGGTCCCAGGCCCGAAACCGAGGAGGAGCCGACGCAGTCGCTCTTCCTGCCGGAGCCGATGAGCCTCCGCAAACAATGAAAAATAACAAACAAAGAGCAATATGAAAAATTGGTTGAAAATGATGGCTTTGTCGTTGGTGGCAATGGCCTTTTGGGGATGCGAGGAGAAGTCGACTCCGGAGCCTTCCTTGTTGGAGGTGACCCCCAACAACATTGCCGGCAGCTGGGAGCTGGAGAGTTTTCAGGATGGCCTGCAGTTGGCCGAGGGGAGCTATGTCTATATCGATTTCGAGCGTAAGGATCGTACCTACGTTCTTTACCAGAACACCGACAGCTTCTCGGCTCGTTGCATCACGGGTCGTTACAACATTCTGACCGACCCCGAGTTGGGATCGGTGATTCGTGGTAACTACGACTACGAGAATGGCGAGTGGAACCACCGCTATATCGTTCGGGAACTCACCGCAAACCGAATGATTTGGGTTGCGGTGGATGATCCTTCGGAGGTGAGCGTCTATCGCAAGGTCAGCGAGATCCCCGAGGAGATCTTGTCTGCCTTCCCTGAGGAGTAACCGCTACGGAGGGGATCAAAACGAGCGAAGCGAGTCCGAAAAGACTCGCTTCGCTCGTTTTTTATTGAACAGGGTGCCTATTTCACCAGCTTGTTGGTAGCGGTGTCAGGGAAGACAATCCAAGGCTTGAACGTCTTGGCATCCTCGAAATCCATCAGAGCATAGGAGCAGATGATGACGATGTCACCCACCTGTACCTTGCGGGCTGCAGCCCCGTTGAGGCAGATGCAACCGCTGTCACGCTCCCCCTTGATGATATAGGTTTCGAAACGCTCGCCGTTGTTGATGTCGAGGATCTGTACCTTCTCGCCCTCGATCAGATTGGCGGCCTCCATCAACGCCTCGTCGATGGTGATGCTGCCCACATAGTTCAAATTCGCCTGCGTGACGGTCACGCGGTGAAGTTTCGACTTTACAACTTCAATCTGGAATTTCATTATCGGATGCGAATGTTATCAATTAGACGAATCTCACCGGCCTGTACGGCGATGCAACCCTGAATCCAGGAACTCTCCTCCCACGACGACACCTCCTGCATCGTCTCGGCATCCACAGCCTGGAAGTAGATCACCTTCAAGAGGGGATTGCGCTCCACCTCTTCGGTTACCCAGCGCGTCAGCTCGGCGGGCGACAGCTCGTGCGAACGCTCTACACCCTTGCGGAGCGAGGCGTAGATGTGGGGAGCTGCAGCGCGGTGGTCGGGCGTCAGCAGCTGGTTGCGCGACGAAAGGGCCAGACCATCTTCGCCACGAACAATCGGGCAGGGGATCAACTCCACGGGAATCTCCAACTGCTTGACCATAGCGCGGATGACGGCAATCTGCTGGAAATCCTTCTCTCCGAAGTAGGCGCGGGCGGGCTTTACGATTTCGAACAGGCGGCTTACCACCTGGGCAACACCGTTGAAGTGTCCCGGACGCGTAGCACCCTCCATGACCTTGTCGATCATTCCGAAATCGAACGCTCGCGTGTCGGGCTCGGGGTAGATCTCCTCGACCGAGGGCATCAGAACGAAATCGACGCCGGCCTCGCGCAGCATTGCCTCGTCGGCTTCGGGCGTGCGAGGGTAGTTTCGCAGGTCGTTCTTATCATTGAACTGGGTGGGGTTGACAAAGACGCTGACCACCACCGTCTGATTCTCTTTGCGGGCACGCTCCACGAGCGAGCGGTGTCCGGCGTGCAGAGCTCCCATCGTGGGTACAAAGCCAATGCCCCGGGCATCAACTTTGGCCAACTCGGCGCGAAGCTCGCTGACCGTATTCAGTGTTTTCATTCCTTTTGAAATAAGGTTGGGTTATCGGGTGCAAAGGTAGCAATAAATTCAAAAATCCCAATAATAAGGCCTCAATATTCGCTTTTGAGGCGACGGGCCCACTCTTTTTGGGCTACTCTTCGAAAAATTTATCCTCAAAGTTGACCAGATAGAGGCGGTCGGTGGCACGTGTGAGGGCCGTGTAGAGCCAGCGCATCCAGTCACGTGTCATCCCCTCATCGCCAAAGAGGAAACGATCGATGAAGACCGCTCGCCACTGACCGCCCTGTGCCTTGTGGCAGGTGACGGCATAGGCAAATTTTACCTGTACGGCATTGAAGTGGGGATTTTCGCGGATCTCCTTGAAACGCTTGATCTTACTCTTGATATCGAGGTAGTCCTGCTCTACCTCCGAGAAGAGACGTTTCGACTCCTCGCCGGTGAGTGACGGGGACTCCGAACGGAGGGTGTCGAGCAGAATTTTGCACTCGATCTCCGTATCGTCGTAGTCCGGAAAGGCGAGTTGTGCATTGGCAAAGCGGAAGCCGTAGAGCTCCTCGGAGCGGCGCAATCGGCGCAGTCGTACGATGTCGCCGTTGGCCATAAAGTGGATGGGGCACTCCTCGATGCGTTCGGTGTAGTGGTAGTTGTTCTTCACCACCATCAGCATATCTCCGCTCTCGATCTCCTCCTCGGCCCCCAGGACGTTGCGGCGGATTCCCTCGTTGTAGCGGTTGGCCCGCTTGTTTGAGCGGGTGATGACGATCACCTCGTCGCGTCCGTAGCGGTCGTAACAATCCTGCAATCGCTCCAGAAACTCTCCACCCGAGAGCGATTCGATGTCGTCAAAAGAGGTGCGGAAGCGGGGGAACTCGTAGATTCCCTGCTCCAGCATACAGCGGACCAGCGTAGCATTGAAAAGGATGCCGGATTCGGCCTCCTGGCGTACCACCTCATCCATCATGCCATACTCCACCTCGCCATAGCGACGCATATAGTCGGGGTCGAGGGCGGGGCTGCGCTCCTGTCCTACGGGGGGTAGCTGGGCATCGTCGCCCACCAGCATCAGACGGCACCGCTTGCCTGAGCGAACGTAACTTACCAGATCCTCCAACAGCTCTCCCGAGCCGAAGAGTTGTCCCTCGTTGCCACCGTTTGAGAGCATCGAGGCCTCATCAACGATGAAGAGGGCATCGTGCTCGCGATTCAGGTCGAGTGAAAATTTGGATTCATAGTTGGCGTTGGTGCGCTCACGATAGATGCGTTTGTGGATCGTGAAGGCCTTTTCGTGGGCATAGCGACCCAGTACTTTGGCGGCACGGCCTGTGGGTGCGAGTAGAATTGTTTTGATATTCAACTCTTTAAGTGCAGCAACGAGGGCTGAAATAAGGGTTGTTTTACCCGTTCCTGCGTAGCCGTTGAGGATGAAAATTTTCGAAAAATCGTCGTCGGCAAGGTAATTTGCGACTTTTTCTACAATTTTTTTTTGGCTAAGAGTTGGTTTAAAACAAATTTTAGCGTAAATTTGGGTCGCAATATGTGAGTTAAGCATATTTTGTGGCCTGAAAGGGTTGTGAATCGTTCGGGCCTGCAATTCGAGAGGCAGGGATTTTTGATATGGATGAAAAATCCGAAACTCCCGGTTGGCCGGCTTTCGAAGACAAAGATAGAAATACAAAAACTTAAAAACAATAAAACAATGGTTAAAAAACTTATTCAGGTGGTCCTCGCATTGGTGATCGTGGCCCTCGTGTACAAAATTTATGATCAGATCTCGACCCCGATCAACTTTGATAAGGAGGTTGTCGAGAAGAAGGCCGAGGTGATCGACCGTATCAAGGACGTACGTGCTGCCGAGCGCGCCTATAAACTCAAGTATCAGCGTTTTACCGGCGATTTCGACACCCTGATCAACTTTGTTCTTACTGAGGAGTTGGAGTATGAGCGTAAGCGCGTGGATGAGGATGACTCGGTAGCTATGGCACAGCTCAAGAAGCAGGGTCTGAAGAATGTGGAGAAGTTTACGATGCGCGTGATCGATACCGTATTCGGTGCCAAGAAGCTCACCCCCGAGCAGGTGCAGGAGTTGCGTTATATCCCCGGTACCGACAATCAGTGTGAGTTCATTCTCGAGGCAGCCCAGATCACGACCGGTTCGGGCGTGGTGGTTCCCGTTGTAGAGTGCCGTGCTCCCTACAAACTCTTCCTCGACACCGTGAAGTATCGTCAGGAGGTGATCAACTTCATTGACAACGAGGTGAACAACTTCAACCGTTATGCCGGTGTGAAGTTCGGAGATATCTACGCTGCCAACAACGAGGCCGGTAACTGGGAGGACTAATCCCCCCGAAACGGTGCATTGGTTTCACTTGTGAATTGGTTCTGCCGCCTGCCGATGGCCTATGGCGGCAGAACTTTTTTATCCTCTTTAACGATGATTCTGACGCATAAAACGACCCTTGTGCCGGCCGAAATCTTCCGACCGGAGGAGGCGACTCTCTGCCTTGAACTTTGTGGTCTGCGCTGCGAAGCTTCGGAGTGTGTGGTTTGGAGCGAGCCTCGGGAGGGGGTGGTGGCCGTGATGGCTGCCGACCGCTCTGTGGTGGAGCAATACCCCAAAGGGACTCCATACCGAACCCCACTGCTTGAGGGCCCGGTGGCTCCCACCGAGCCTACGGTCTGGTTGGCGGGGTATGGTAACCTCTTATATACAAAAGTATATGACCCGACCCTGCGTCTGGCCGAGGTGTTGCATCTTGAGAGTGAAGAGGATATCCTCTACTATGTGGCGACGCTGGGCGAGATGATCCCCACGCGCAAATATCGCCTTCAGACAGCCGGAGAGGATCCAGCCGTCTTGAAGCGTCTGTTGAAATCTCAATTTAAATAGCCCTATGCGTATCATCAGCGGACAATATAAGGGACGAGCCATCAATCCTCCCAAGAACCTCCGAGCACGTCCCACGACCGACTTTGCCAAGGAGAATCTCTTCAATGTCTTGGGAAATCTGGTCGATTTTGAGGAGTGCGAGGTTCTCGACCTCTTTGCCGGTACTGGTTCCATCAGCTATGAGTTTGCCTCGCGTGGCGTGAAGAGTGTAACCTCGGTGGAGATCAACTCTGTGCACCACAACTTCATCCGCCAGACGGCCACGCAGCTTGGCATCCGAAACCTCTATGCGGTCAAGGCCAATGTCTTTCTCTATCTCAAGTCATGCCCCAAACAGTTTGATCTGATCTTCTCCGATGCTCCTTACGATCTGGAGGGCTCCGAGCAGGTCATTGACCTGGTGTTACAGGGCGATTTGTTGCGCGAAGAGGGTTTTTTGGTCTTTGAACACTCCAAGGGGGTTGATTTTTCTGAACATCCAAACTTCTGGCAACAAAGAAGTTACGGGAGTGTGCAATTTTCTTTCTTCAAAAAATAGAAAAAAAATTTGCGAACTGAAAGAAATGTACTATCTTTGCAGTCGCAATCAGCAAACGGTGCGTTAGTTCAGCTGGTTAGAATACGTGCCTGTCACGCACGGGGTCAGGGGTTCGAGTCCCCTACGCACCGCGAAAAGACGACTTGAAAAGGTCGTCTTTTTTTTGTGCTCGTCTGCGGAAGTTGCTTGAGATCGGACACATTGGAGAAGAGGAGAGGAAGGGGTGGAAATATCCACCCCTTCCTCTTTGGTTTCAGTCTTGGTTATTCCGTCTGTCGAAGCGATCTGACGAAATCAATCAGGGCGGGAAGTAACTCCTCGGAGAGGGGGAGCGAAGGGTTGGTGTAGACATCCAATTGCTCGGTGGCAGTCCGCTTGTCGGAATCCTTCAGGACGTGACACATCTTCTCGATAATCAGCAATTTGGCAGAAGGAACCGCGGCTTTGAGTGTGCGGGCATTATCGGGGGTTACCTGGCCGTCGTGGCCACCACCGATCAGCAGAATCGGAGAGCGGAGGTGGCGGATGATTTGTTGCGGATTGAGCTGAAAAACCTCCTGATAGAAGGGGTTGAGGTAGGCGGGAAAGAGGGAGGTCAGAGCTGCAGGTATGTCGCTCGGCTCCTCACCCCGTTTCAGCGTGTCGATGATGCGGCAGGCCGAGGTGTAGAGACTGTAATTTTGGATCAGCAGCTGGGCTCCGAGCTGCATTTTCAACACCTGATCCAGCGACCAGGCAGCTCCGCAGAGAGAGACCACTCCGGCCACTTCGGGATCCTGCTCTGCTACCTGAAGGGCGATGAGCGACCCCTCGCTGTGGCCCGCAAGGATCACCTGCTCAAAGCCGCGACGACGCAACTCTTCGACCCAGCGAGCCGCATCCTCCACAAAGTAGCTGAAGCGACAGTCGGTCATTAACTCTTCGGGGTTGTGGTAGTAACTGGCGGCGATGCCCCGCTTGTCGTAGCTCAAGACGGCATAGCCGGCCTCCTGCAACCCCTCGGCGATGAGGGCGTAGGCCTGGGTCCGGATTCCAGCTGTCGAGTTGCCATAGCGGTCGGTGGGGCCCGAGCCGGCAATCAGCAGAAGGGCGGTTTTCGTAGGGGTATCGGGAAGCCAGAGAGTGCCGCGCAACGTGCCCCACGAGGCCTCCAAGGCAACCTCTTCCGTATTGGCCGAAAACCCCTTGTTCGCAAGGAGCAATATCCAGAAAATCAGAAATATCTTTCTCATAAAGGCGTGTACTAAAAGAGTTCTTCACACCGCTCCAGGCCGATGCTGTGAGAGCCCTTGATGAGCACCAGCGACTCCTTTACGGGGTGCTCCTTGAGCTCCTCGGCCAGCTCCTCCTGCGAGGCGAAGCAGCGTACTCCTTCGATCCCTTCGGCCGCAGCCGTAAAACGGGGCCCTACGAGCCACACCTTGGCATCTGTCACGGCACAGGCTCGCTCCAAAATTCGGCGGTGCTCCTCCTCCGACCAACAGCCCAATTCAAGCATATCGCCCAGAATCATCATTTTGCGTCGTCCTTTGGCCCCCTCGCGTGCGAAGTGGTCGATTGAGGCCGCCATACTCGAAGGGTTGGCGTTGTAGCAGTCAAGAATCAGACAGTTGCTGCCTCGCACCACACGTTGCGAGCGGTGGTTTTGTGGTACATAGGAGGCGATGGCGTGGCGGATTTGCTCCTCCTTCACCTCAAAGTGACGGCCGATGGCCATTGCAGCAGCGATGTTCAGTCGGTTGTAGTCGCCCTCCAATTGATGCACCACCCCTTCGGCAATGGTCGTGGAGTAGTGCTCCACGGCGAGGTTGGGTCGCTCGGCTGCCATCGCCTGCAATACGGCATCCTCCCGGGGAACAAAGGCTTTTCCGCCTCGCTCGGCCAGGAAGTCGAAGAGTTCGCCTTTGCCGCGGCGGATCCCTTCGGGGCCTCCGAAGCCCTCGAGATGGGAGCGGCCGATGTTGGTCAGAATTCCGAAGTCGGGCTCGGCAATTTCGCACAGAAGGCGAATCTCGCCACAACCGCTGGCACCCATCTCCACCACGCCCAACTCTGTTGTGGCCTCCATCGCCAGCAGGGTGAGGGGTACGCCGATGTGGTTATTGAGGTTGCCGTGTGTGGCGTAGAGGTGGAATTTTTCACTCAAGACGCTGGCGGTCAGCTCCTTGGTTGTTGTTTTTCCGTTGGATCCTGCGATGGCCAGAATCGGCAATCCGAGGCGGCGACGATGTTCGCGGGCCAGGAGTTGCAGGGCCTCAAGGACATCCGGTACGACCACCAGGCGATCGTGGAGCGTGGGGTGCTCTTCAACGAGTTGCGGATTGTCCACCACCGCCAGGGCAGCCCCCTTTTTGAGGGCGTCGGCAGCAAAGCGGTTGCCGTCAAACGAGGCCCCCTTCAGAGCAAAAAAGAGGGAGTCGGGTTCGATGTGACGTGAGTCGGTCGAGATGCGTCGATGGCTCTCGAAATGGTGGTACAACGTGGCTGTGTCGGTCAAATTCTGTGGCATATTTTTGTGGTGGGTGAATCGCTCTTCGCCCGGGAAAGTTAGATGTGTTTGTCGCCCGAGTGATACTTCACTTCGTCGATATACTTCTTGATGTTTTGTTCGTCAGAGCGGGGGCAGATGAGCAGTACGTCGTCGGTATCGACCACGATATACTCCTTCAGTCCGTCGATGACGGCCACCTTGCCCTTTGGTAGCGAGATGATCGAGGAGCGGGTGTTGTAGGTGTAGCACCCCTCTTCGGGTTTGGCGTTGGCGTAACGATCCTTACGGGCGTGCTGGTAGAGGGAGCCCCAGGTGCCGATGTCGCTCCAGCCGAAGTCGCCGCAACGCACATAGGCGTTGTCTGCCTTCTCCATCACTCCGTAGTCGATCGAGATGCCGCGGCATTCGCCATAGACCCGCTCGATGGCCGCAGCCTCCTCGGGGGTACCGTAGGCATTATGGATCGAGTGGAAGAGCTCCGCAATCTCGGGCTGGTGACGCTCCAGGGCCGAGACGATGTCGCAGGCCTTCCAGATGAAAATGCCCGAATTCCAGAAAAACTCGCCGCACTGTACGAAGGTCTGTGCCAACTCGAGGTTGGGCTTTTCGGTGAAGCTCTTAACCTTTGAAATGGGCTTCGAGTCGGAGATCTGGATATAGCCGTAGCCCGTCTCGGGTCGGGTGGGGCGGATGCCCACCGTCATCAGGGCGTTGTGGCGGTCGATGAAGTCGAGCGACTCGCGGATGATGGCCCTGAAGGGCTCCTCGTTGAGAATCAGATGGTCGGAGGGTGTCACCACCATTCGAGCCTCGGGGTCGCGTTTCAGGAGGCTGTAGGCGGCGTAGGCAATGCAGGGAGCCGTGTTGCGGCCGATGGGCTCGCAGAGCACCTGATCGGGTTGTAGCTCGGGCAGATGGGCCAACACCTGTTCGCGATAACGCTCCTGGGTCACCACCAAAAAACGTTCGGCGGGAATCAAAGCCAGGAATCGCTCAAAGGTGTGGCGAATGAAGGATTTTCCGGTCCCCAAAATGTCGAGAAACTGCTTGGGGCACGCTTGGCGGCTGCGGGGCCAAAAACGAGTCCCTACGCCACCGGCCATAATGACGCACCAGACACGCTCGCCCGTATGGCGCGGGGAGTCGGGGGTGTGATTTTGCTTCATAGATGAATTTTTTTTCTTTGAACAAAGATAGTAAAAGATTTTGAAACCAAGGGACTCTTTTGCGTTTTTTGCCTCGCTTCAACCCCTATGGCACTCCTTTTCTCCCGAAGGGAGGGATAAAAGAGGTTTCGGGTGCAGAGTTCTCCCCCTTTTTTTGGATTGCTCACCACTTTTTCCTATCTTTGCGCGAAATATAGAAACCGCATCAAGATGAGAAAAATTTGTATGCTTTTGGGGCTGTTGCTCTGTTGGACAGCCTGTGATATGCAGGGCGATTTTTATCCGGTCTCCGATTCCAAAGAGGAGGAGAAACAACCCGAAAAGGATGCCGAGGAGGGGAAGGACGAGGATAAGGATGAAAATGGCTCTTCGGAGGTGATGGACGGAATGGCCTACATCTTCGATATGGAGGCTCTGCCCGAGATTCGCATTCGGGTTTCGGAGGAGCAGTGGAACGAACTGCTCGGCCTCTACGATCAGGATCAGAATACCGACGAGTATATTCACTGCGATGCCACCTTCTCCAAAGAGGGTACTCTTCACCGCTTTACGGATGCCGGATTGCGCTTGAGGGGCAACACCTCGCGTCGTCGTCCCGAGGGGCACGCAGGTCAGATGCACGACACACAGAATCCCGACTACCGGCACGTCCACTTTATGCTCAACCTTCGCAAATTCCAGAAGGATGATGAGCACGAATTGGGCGGCGTGCGTAAAATCCACCTCAAGTGGCACAAGGATGATGCCTGCTATGCCCGTGAGATCTTTTGCTATGACCTCTTCCGTCGCTACGGCATCTGGACCTCCATTAATACCTCCTATTGCCGTCTCTGGCTCACAGTCGGGGAGTCAAAAGAGGCCTATTATGGCGTTTACATTATGTTGGAGGCGATTGACGACAAATATGTGGAGCGTCGTGTCGAGCAGTTTGGCAATGATAAGGGCTTCCTCTGGAAGTGCGCTTATCCGGCCGGTCTGAACTCTACCGATGACGGCCTCTTCTGGCACGATGACAATGCCGGCACGATCAATCGTGCTTACTGCCTCAAGACCGAGATCGAGCAGTTTGACGCCGCTCGTGAGCAACTCAAGGATTTCATTTTGAAGCTCGAAGGGAAGACGGGTGAGAGTTTTAGAAGCTGGATCTCGACGGTGACCGATGTGGAACTTCTGCTGAAGACCTATGCCGTGAATGTGGCGGTGGGAATGTGGGACGACTATTGGTGCAACCAGAACAATTACTACATCTACTTCAATTCGCAGGACAAGTACGACTATCGATTCTTCTTCATCCCCTACGACTACGACAATACGCTCGGAACCTCGAGCATCATCGATGCGGGCCGACAGAACCCCCTGCACTGGGGCGACGGCAGCCGTAAGTTGATCTCGAAGATCCTGGAGTTTGACGACTGGCGAGCCATCTATCTCAACGCCCTGCGCGAGATCTGCACCTCGGCCGACCTGATGGAGCCGCAGAGCAGTATGGCGCGTATCCGCAGTTGGCACCAGATGATCGGAGAGTATGTCCTGAATGATACGGGAGAGGATATGGAGATCCGCGATGTGCCTGCCGGGTGGGGTAACCACGCCGAGTACCGCATCCTGGAGGATGGGACCAACAACTACTTCCGCGTCAAGGCGGCTTCGATTCCTCAGAACTAATCCGAAATCGAGCGGCGAAGAGCGATGGCGCGTTGTTTGGTATCGACCCTTTGGATGTTGCTTCTTTGGGGTGGGCTGCAGGCTCACCCGCGGGGAGGTGTAACCCCCAATGACCCACCGGTCAAGGCCGATACCACCATTTGGGTTGATGAGGTAGCCATTCTCGGTCGCTCACTCAAACCCGGTCGGTTACCTTTGGCCATCAGCCCTCTTTCGGCCTCGATCTTTGACAACAAACAGAGCGAACTTCTGCGCCTTGAGGCCCCCAAGGATCTCTCGTTGCTGGTTCCCAATCTGCTGATGCCGGAGTATGGTTCGCGGATGACCTCGTCGATCTATGTGCGTGGTCTGGGAGCCCGTATCGATCAGCCGGCAATGGGTCTTACGGTGGATAACATCCCCGTACTGAACAAGGATGCTTATGACCTCGACCTGATGGATATCGATCGGATGGAGGTGTTGCGCGGCCCGCAGAGCACCCTCTATGGCCGCAATACGATTGGCGGAGTGATGAATATTTCGACCCGTTCGCCTTTCGATTATGGCTACCGGGCTCGCTGGAGTTATGGCAGCGGAAACAGTTTTGACGGGCGACTTTCGAGTTACTTTCGACTGCACACCAACGAAAAGGGTGAGTGGGCTATGGGCCTTTCGGTGCGCTACGGAATGAGTGACGGTCTATTTACCAACGACTTTACGGACGAGAGGTGCGATTGGGAGAATTCGGGTGGTCTGGCCATCAAGCTGGGTTACCGAAATTGGCGGGGCTGGCAGATTGAAAATACCCTTACGGGCTCCATCGTGACACAGGGCGGATACCCCTATCGTTCGCTCGATGAGGGGAATATTGCCTATAATGACCCTTGTTCCTACGAGCGAGCGAGCCTCTTGGAGGGGTTGCGTGTAAGTCGCAAGTGGGAACGTCTGCGGTTGGAGAGTATGACCTCCTACCAGTTGCTCGACGACTGTATGAACCTGGATCAGGATTTCCGCCCCGAGAGCTACTTTACCCTGGAGCAAGATCGTCGGGAACACGCCCTGACCGAGGAGTTGGTGCTGACACCTGTTCGCTCTGCTGTCGAGTGGTATGGCTGGACAACCGGACTCTTTGCCTTTGGCAAGTGGTGCGATATGGAGGCTCCGGTAAACTTCAAAGAGCAGGGGTTGCAGGAGCTGATCATCGACAATGTGAAGCACTATACGGGACAGGATCTCCTCTTTGATCAGATTCCTTTCCCGCTTGATAGCGATTTCGATATTCAAACCTGGGGGGCAGCCCTCTACCATGAATCCTACTTTACGCTGGGCCGTTGGTCTCTGACCCTCGGTTTGCGTCTTGACCACGAGCAGGCGCGGATGGATTATCGGAGTAATACCCGCTATGGATGTCGGATGGTGGGAACGATGCGTGAAACGGTGATTGCCCCCTTTGAACTGAAGGGGCGACTGAAACACTCCTCCACCGAGCTGCTGCCCAAATTTTCGGCTCTGATGCGAATGGGTCGACACCGTCTCTCGACCCTCTATGTGGCTCTCTCGAAGGGTTTCAAGGCGGGAGGCTTCAATACGCAGATGTTCTCCGATGTATTGCAGGCAGCTTTGATGCAGCAGATGGGGGTCTCGTTTGATCGCCACTACGACATCGAAAAGGTGGTGCAGTATGACCCCGAGATCAGTTGGAACTATGAGCTGGGTGGCCACCTCCATCTTTTGCAGGGGGATGTAAAACTCGATTGGTCGCTCTTCTTCATCGATTGCCGCAACCAGCAGCTCACGGTCTTCCCTCCGGGTCGCACCACGGGGCGTATGATGACCAATGCGGGGCGTACTCACAGTTATGGGGCCGAACTCTCGGCTGCCATCCGTCCCACGCGCGATCTGCTGCTGAACCTCGCCTACGGTTATACCCACGCCGCTTTCCGTGAGTTTCAGAGTGGCAACAACGATTACCGGGGTAAGCGGGTCCCCTATGCACCGGCCCACACCCTCTCGGCCCGCTTGAGTTATGAGGTGAAGGTGGGGTATCGCTGGTTGGAGCAGATCGTGCCGATGGTGAATCTCAAGGGGGCGGGCAAGATTTGGTGGAACGAGGAGAACAGCCGTTGCCAGCCCTTCTACTCGCTCCTGGGGGCAACGATCCGCTTTGAGACGGCACACTATGCCCTCGATTTGTGGGGAAACAACCTGCTCAATACGCGCTACGACGTCTTTTACTTCAAGTCGGTGGGGCGCGAATTTGCCCAAATGGGAGATCCTCGGACTCTGGGCATCGCTTTGATGTTGAAATTTTAGTTTATTTATTTGAAACTCGTTGAAAAATATGAAAAAGTTGTTTTTGATGATGGCCCTGGGGCTCTTTTTCGTGGCCTGCAACAATGATGATGTGCCGAATGATGATCCGACGCCCGGTGTGCCGGGGGCTGTCAATTTTGTGGGCAAACTCACCGTGACTCCCAACGAGGGGAGCCGTTTCGAGGCCTTTGATGCCGATGAGATCGAGTTTATCCTTACCGAGGATGTCGCTTCGGAGCAGAACTCGGATCTGAACTATGTCAACCTGTCGATGCCCCAGATCAAGTTTGTGAAGGAGATGCCTGTCTGGATTGCGCTGGAGTTGCCCGGTCTGGCCGAACTGCAACTGCTCGACCAGGAGTGGGACTTTACCTTTGGTGTGGATGAGATGATCCCCTATTATATGGGCCAGCCCTACGATCCAATGGGTGATGGCAAGTACACCATCTCTAACCTGGTGGGTGATTACAAGTATGCTGCTAAAGAGCTGGTGGTCGATTTCGACTGCTACTCGATGCACGTGAACTATGTGGGTAAGTGGGTGACGAACTCGACCCCGATGGAGGAGTTGATCGATTAATTTCGTTGTCAAATCAAAAAAAGAGGATAAAATGAAAGTAGAGTACAAACCTTTTGTGGATGAACTGATTGAGTTGGCCATCAAGGAGGATATCGGTGATGGCGATCACACCTCATTGTGCTGTATTCCCTCGGAGGAGCAGGGCCGTATGCGTCTTCTGTGCAAGCAGGAGGGTATTTTGGCCGGCGTGGAGGTGGCCGAGTTGGTGCTACGCCGCCTCGATCCTGAGATGCGCTTTGAGCCGGTGCTGGCCGATGGTACGCGTGTGAAGCCGGGCGATGTGGCCTTCTATGTGGAGGGCCGTTTGCAGTCGCTGTTGCGCGCCGAGCGCATCCTGCTCAACATTATGCAGCGTATGAGCGGTGTTGCCACCCAGACGGCCGTCTATGCCGATCGCCTGAAGGGCTACAAGACCAAGGTGCTTGATACGCGTAAGACCACGCCCGGTATGCGTGTGCTGGATAAGATGGCTGTGAAGATCGGTGGTGGCGAGAATCACCGCATCGGTCTCTTCGATATGATCCTGCTGAAGGATAACCACATCGACTTTGCCGGTGGTGTGGAGAAGGCGGTGCTGGGTGCCAAGGAGTACCTTAAGGCGAAGGGCAAGCAGATTCCCATTGAGTGCGAGGTGCGCTCGTTGGAGGATATCGACAAGGTCTTTGCCGCCGGTGGTGTGGATCGCATTATGTTCGATAATTTCAGCCCCGAGATGACGCGTCTGGCGGTGGAGAAGGTGGCCGGTCGCTGTGAGACGGAGTCGAGTGGCGGCATCACGCTGGAGACCCTGACCGACTATGCCGCCTGCGGTGTTGATTTCATCTCGGTGGGTGCTCTGACCCACCAGATCCGTTCGCTCGATATGTCGCTTAAGGCGTGCTGATTTTCTCGATGAAGAGTCTCTGGAACAGCCATTTCGGCCTTGCAGTACGACGTATGGCTCTGCTCTACGTCGTGCTGATGCTTTGTCGTCTGATCTTCTGGATCGGCAACCGAGAGCTGCTGGGCGAGGTGGAGGCGTGGTGGCCCCTGTTACGGGGAGCCCTGCAGTTTGACACCGTCTCGATCCTCTATGCCGAGGGGCTCTGGCTGGTGCTTTCGCTCCTGCCCCTCCCCCTCGCGTTGCGTGAAAGTCGCCTTTGGCAGCACCTCCTCTTCGGACTTTATGCCCTGGTGGGGGGTGTGATGGTGATCCTCAATCTCTCGGATGTCGTCTATTTCAACTATACGCAGAAGCGATTGACGGCCGATGAACTCTTCTTTGCCGACAACAGCAATTCGCTGCAACTGATCGTCAAGTTCGCTGCCGAAAATTGGTGGCTGGTGGTGGGCGGAGTGGCGCTGATCGCCCTTTTGGTGTGGGCGGCGGCTCCGAAGCAGATGCCTCGCTCTCCGTTGCGTCGCCCCTGGGCCTACTATCCGACAGCCTTGGTAGTTTTGCTGCTTGCCGTGGGGCTCTCGATCGGAGGTATTCGTGGTGGTTTTACCCGTATGACGCGCCCGATCACCCTCTCCAATGCCACCCTCTATACCCCTTCGCCGATCCAGGCCAATTTGATCCTGAGTAACCCCTTCTGCATTCTGCGTACCGCATCAAGCAATAGCAAGGTGTTGGTTCCCAATCACTTCCCGAAGGAGGAGGTGGAGTGTTATTTTACCCCGGATCACTACCCGGAGGAGCGTCCTGACACCCTGGGATTGCAGGGCCGTAACGTGGTGATTTTCATCTGCGAGAGTATGTCGGCCGAACACTCGGCCCATCTGCGCCCCGACCTCTACGCTGAGCAGGGAGAGACCGGTTTCACCCCCTTCCTCGACTCGCTGATGCGTGCTGGCTACTGCTTCAAACGAATGTATGCCAACGGAATGCGTTCGATTCAGGGTATGCCCTCCGTGCTGGGGAGCATCCCCTCCTTCAAAACACCCTTTGTGTTGATGCCTCAGTCGCTGGGCAAGAGCCGTCAGCTGCCCCGCATCCTGCGCGACAAGGGGTATCATACCGCCTTCTTCTGTGGTTCGGAGTCGGGATCGATGGGCTTCGGTGCCTATGCCCGTTCGGCCGGTATCGAGGAGCTCTATGCCCGGGAGGAGTATGAGGCTCGTTATGGTACCAACGACTTCGACGGCTATTGGGGAATCTGGGATGAGAAGTTCCTCGCCTTTATGGGGGAGGAGATCTCTAACTTCAAGGAGCCTTTTTTTGCAACCTTGTTCACGTTGACGGCTCACCACCCCTTTGTGGTTCCCGAAGAGCTGGAGGAACTCTTGCCGGTCGGGCATATTCCGATCCATCGTCCGGCGGCCTATGATGATTGGGCCTTCCGTCGCTTCTTTGAACGCTACCGCGATGCGGAGTGGATGGAGCGTACGATCTTTCTCTTCGTGGCCGACCACGTCTCTTCGGAGCGATACAGCCCCGAGGCGCGCCGCTGGCCGGGAGATCACCACATCATCGGATTCCTCTATGCCCCGGGAAGCCGCCTGCAGGGATCCAGTGAGGAGCCTGTGCAGCAGATTGATCTGATGCCCACGCTGTTGGGCCTTTTGGGAAATCAGGAGCCCTATTTTGCCTTTGGTCGGGACATTTTCGGTGAGCCGGAGCGTCCGGCCTATGCCGTGAGCTATGAGAATGGGTTTCAACTGGTGACCCCCGAAGGGGCCCGTCACTTTGCCGAAGGAGCCCTGCCCGACGAGGAGGAGGGCCGCTGGCTCAAGGCCCTTGAGCAACAATATTATCAACACATCTCGGAACAACGTTATCTGGTCGAATGATCCCCTTCAAACCCGTAGAGCTGGCCGACAAGGCTGCCATTGAGGCCTATACCCTGAAGAGCGAGTGTCGCAACTGCGATATGTCGTTTGCCAACATCTTCTCGTGGCGACACTTTCATCAAAGTGCCTGGGCTGTAGTGGAGGGTTTTCTGGTGATTCGCTTTTTGATCGATGGTCGGGAGCGGGTGGGCTATATGCAGCCCATCGGGGAGGGGGATTTCTTCCCGATTCTTCCCCTCTTGGCCGAGGATGCCCATCGCAACTTCGGACAGCGACTTCGCCTCTACGGCCTCTGCCGGGAGGGCCGCCGCACCATCACTGATCGGGGTACAGGCGATTTCGCCTTCGATGACGATCGCTCGCTCTCCGACTACATCTACCTGGCCGAGGATCTGCGCTCGCTGGCGGGCCGCAAATATCAGCCCAAACGGAACCACCTCAACCGCTTCACCTCCCGCTATAACTATCGTTATGAGCCTCTTGCACCCAAACATTTCGCCGAGTGCCTGCGCTTGGAGGCAGCGTGGCGGGCAACCCGTACGAGCAGTGGCGACAGCGAGGCGATGCGCCACGAGGAGCGGGCCTTGCGGGAGGCTTTTGACCATTGGGCGGAGCTCGATCTGCGGGGTGGGGTGCTCTATGTAGAGGAACAGCTGGTCGCCTTTACCTATGGATCGGCGATCAACTATGACACTTTCGACTGCCATATCGAGAAGGCCGATACTCGGTTTGAGGGGGTCTTCGCGGCTATTAACAAACTCTTTGTCGAGAGTCTGCCGGCTCAATTTACCTATGTCAATCGTGAAGAGGATATGGGGTTGGAGGGGTTGCGTCGCTCGAAACTCTCCTACTATCCCGTGATTCTTTGGCCCAAGACCTCGGCCATCCTCCTGACCCCTGAAGAGCGGGCCTGTAAGGAGCTTTGGCAGGAGGTGTTTGGGGATGAGGAGTCCTTTATCGATACCTTCCTGATGCGTCACTACCACCCCCGACAGATACTTCGTGTGGAGGCGTC
Source organism: Alistipes sp. (assembly GCA_045602705.1). Lineage (GTDB taxonomy): Bacteria > Bacteroidota > Bacteroidia > Bacteroidales > Rikenellaceae > Alistipes. The sequence continues at coordinate 21,548 of JAZSCB010000002.1, read as the reverse complement.
GGGCCGCTTGGTGGCGATGCTCCATCTGATCCCGTTTCGTGTGGGTGAACAACGCGTGGCCTACCTCTATGGGGTGGCGACTGCCCCCGAGGCACGAGGTCGGGGATTAGCCTCCCGTTTGGTGCGGGAGGCGATTGCGCAGGCTCGAACGGAGGGTTTTGAGGCCTTGGTGCTTATTCCGGCCGGAGAGGGTTTGCGCGAGTTTTATGCTCGCTTTGGCTTTGCGGGAGACTATCCCGTGGCATTCCATACGGCTGACGACTTCGACTTCGGCACGGGCGAAGAGTCGCGCAACCGCGCAATGGTGCTGTCGCTCTCGCCGGATTTCCATCCTGCAGCAAGCGAAATCTTGATACTCAACGATTAATTCTCGGGTAGAGGAATCTCTATTCTCGATCCCAATTGACCTTCATCCAGGCGGCACCCGATCGGCGGGCCGCCTCCAATCCTACGGCCGAATCCTCAAAAATGAGCGTCTCTGCGGGGCTGCAACCCTCGATCTCCATCGCCTTCAAAAAGGCGTCGGGATGGGGTTTGTGCTGCTCTACATCGTCGGATGAGAGGATACCGTCCACCCCCTGTTCCAGCCCCAGGTAGCGCATTGCATTCTTCAAATTGTCGGGTTGCCCTGTTGATACAATCCATACACGACCGCCCTGGCGGCGGAAGTGCTGGCAGAACTCCCAAAGCGGTTTGTTGAGCTTCACGGAGTCAAAAAAGGTGGGGTAGAGGGCGATTTTGCGGCGGCGGATGCGGTCGATGGTGGCGGAATCGGTGAAGCCCAGTGAGTGGAGGAAATCGGGGCAGCGCACCCCGAAGTGGCGGGAGAGATACTCTTCCTCACTCATCGCAAAGCCCTCCTCGCGCAGGGCCGCCACATAGGCACGCGCATTGGCACGACGGGTGTCGGCCAGCGTACCGTCGAAATCGACCAAAATAAGACGCAGTTGCATATCAGTCGAAGGATTGCATACCCGATTGGGCAATGCGGATGATGCGTTGATACTCGGCGGGCGAGAGCTCCATAAAGAAGTAGTGGATGGGGTCGACCCGCATTCCGTTGTGGCGCACCTCGTAGTGGAGGTGGGGGGCCAGCGAGAGCCCGGTGTTGCCCGAGAGGGCGATGATGTCGCCACGCTGCACCTTCTCGCCGCGCTTGACGTTGATCTTGCCGAGGTGGCTGTAAGAGGTTTCAAAACCGTTTTGGTGGTCGATTACCACCGTCTGACCCGAGGTGGAGCTGCGGGTGGTAATGCTCTTTACCACGCCGTCGGCCGTGGCAAAGACGCGCGACCCTTCCGGAATGGTGTAATCCACCCCTTGGTGCGACTTCAGGGTCTTGTAGAAGGGGTGAATACGCATACCATAGGAGGCGGTCAGCAGGCTCAACTGCTCGTTGATGACGGGCTGAATGGCCGGGATGCGGTTGCTGGCATCGCCCAGGAGTTCGATCTGCTGCTCCAGGGCGAGGTAAGAGTCGTCGAGCAGACGCAACTCCTCCTCCATCTCCCGGGTACGGTCGCGCAATTCGCGGCGCAGGCGGTAGGAGGATTGGGCCTGCAGCTCCTCGTAACGCGAGTGCTGCTCACTGAGTCGCTCGGCATCCAGGTCATAGGGGTCTGATTCAAAGAGGATGCGGAAGATGTTCTTGTCGCGTTCGGCAATGTTGTCGGCCACCATCTTCAGACTGTCGTACCGCTGTTCCAGCAGCTCGTATTCGCTACGCAGGCGGTCGGTCGAGTGTTTCATCAGATACTCGGTCGGGGTGTCGAAGAAGAGCGAATAGACCACATAGTAGAGGGTGATGGCCCCGAGCCAACCAAAGGCCGAGACCACGCCGCGAATCAACTTCTGGCGGAGAGTGCGTCGGGGTTTAGGGTTGGTATTGCGTCGTGCCATTCTGTTCGTCGAATTTTTCGAGGTTCTGCTCACGCACCTCGGCCATAATGCGCTCGTACTCCTCGGGTGTCATATTCTTGTTGAAATAGTTGATCGGATTGACCACCTCGCCCTGGTGAATCACCTCGTAGTGAAGGTGGGGGCCTGTCACACCACCCGTGCGCCCCAGCTCGCCGATCAGCTGGCCGCGTACCACCTTTTCGCCCGGTTTGACATAGACCTTGTTGAGATGGGCGTAGCGGGTTTTGTAGCCAAATTCGTGATCCAGCAGAATCTGACGGCCATAGCCGCGTCGCGAGTTGCGCTCGTCGATGCTCTCCACCGTGGCATCGCCCGTGGCGTAGATGGGGTCACCGATGGTGCCCGGCAGATCGACTCCCTTGTGGAAGATACGGCGGTGGTAGATGGGGTGGATGCGCCAACCGAAGGGGTCGATACCCTTGCGGAGCAGGGTGCGGTCGATGGGCCAGAGGGCCGGCACGGCCATCGAGAGCCCCTCCTTGTTCTTGGAGAGGAGCTGCAGCTCGTCGAGCGAAACCGACTGGGCATAGAGCTCGCGGGCCAGGGCATCCATCTGTTTCCAAGTGCTGATCAACAGCGAGGCGTGGATATCCGCCTCCAGCGGGGCATATTTCGAGTCGGGGTAGGGACTCTTGATCCCCTCGATGTGGAGCGTATCGGTCGAGAAGAGGGCGCGATAGACGTAGTTGTCGCGGTGGTTGATCTCTCGCAAGTCTCGCTCCAGACCCCGCATCTTGTCCTGCAGGATGTGATAACGGATCACCAGGTCGCGGTTTTCGCGGTTGATGCGGTACATCTTGGGGGTGTAGAAGAAGTAGGAGAAGAGCCCGTTGATGAGTGAAATGAAGATGAAGCCGAGCAGAAGTTTGCGAACAATGCGTCCGACACGAACCCGCAACGGGGCCTTGGCTGCCTCGCTTTGTTGTTCAATGCTCTCTTGACGGACCTCTTTTTGCTCCATTTTGGAAAAATATACCTTATTATGGTGCAAATTTAGCGTAAATTGTGTAATTTTGCAACCCGAATTGAAAAACGAAGTAATAGTAAAAATCGTATATATGGAATCGAATAAAATCCGCCAGGCCTTTTTGGACTTCTTTGAAGAGAAGGGCCACGCCATTGTTCCTTCGGCCCCGATGGTCGTAAAGAACGATCCTACCCTGATGTTTACCAATGCCGGTATGAACCAGTTTAAGGATATCTTCCTGGGCAATGCCCCCCGCAAGTATCCTCGCGCGGCCGATACGCAGAAGTGTCTCCGTGTGTCGGGTAAGCACAACGACCTGGAGGAGGTAGGTCACGATACCTATCACCACACGATGTTCGAGATGCTGGGTAACTGGTCCTATGGCGACTACTTCAAGAAGGAGGCCATCGCCTGGGCCTGGGAGTTGCTCACCGAGGTTTACAAACTCGATAAGAGCCGAATGTATGCCACCGTGTTTGAGGGCTCGGAGGAGGATGGTGTCCCCTTCGACCAGGAGGCTTACGACTACTGGAAGCAGTACCTGCCCGAGGATCACATCATCCGCGGCAACAAGCACGACAACTTCTGGGAGATGGGTGAGACGGGTCCCTGCGGTCCCTGCTCGGAGATCCACTACGATCTGCGTGACGAGGAGGAGGTTGCCAAGATCCCCGGTCGCGAGATGGTGAATCAGTCCTCGCCCCTGGTGATCGAGATCTGGAACCTGGTGTTTATGCAGTTCAACCGTAAGGCTAACGGCTCGCTGGAGCCTCTGGCTGCCAAGAATATCGATACGGGTATGGGCTTCGAGCGTCTCTGTATGATTCTGCAGAACAAGAAGTCGAACTACGATACCGACGTATTCCAGCCTACCATCGGCCGCATTGCCCAGATGTCGGGCAAGACTTATGGCGTGGATGAGAAGTGCGACGTGGCGATGCGTGTGATCGCCGACCACCTGCGTGCCATCTCCTTCTCGATTGCTGATGGTCAGCTCCCCTCGAACGTGAAGGCGGGTTATGTGATTCGTCGTATTCTGCGTCGTGCCGTGCGCTACGGCTACACCTACCTGGGCTTCAATGAGCCCTTTATCTGCCGCCTGGTGGCCGGCCTGGTGGAGCAGATGGGTGGCCAGTTCCCCGAACTGAAGGCCCAGCAGGGACTCATCGAGCGTGTGATTGAGGAGGAGGAGGCAGCTTTCCTGCGTACGTTGGCCACGGGTATCAACCTGCTGGATGGCGTGATGGCCCAGACCCGCGAGGCGGGCAAGAAGCAGATTGCCGGCAAGGAGGCCTTCGTGCTCTACGATACCTTCGGTTTCCCTATCGACTTGACGGAGCTTATTGCGCGTGAGCAGGGGCTGGAGATCGACCTGGAGGGCTTCGAGAAGGAGTTGCAGGCCCAGAAGGAGCGTTCGCGCAATGCCGCACAGATCGACACCGATGACTGGGTGGAGCTCTTCCCCCTCAAGCAGTCGGAGTTTGTGGGTTATGACCAGCTGGAGGCCCCCGTCAAGATTGCCCGCTATCGCAAGGTAACCTCGAAGAACAAGAGCTCCTATCAGCTCGTCTTTGATCAGACCCCCTTCTACGGAAACTCGGGTGGTCAGATCGGTGATACGGGTTACATCGCCTCGGCCAACGAGAAGGTGGAGGTTGTGGCTACCGAGAAGGAGAATGGCTTGATTATCCACGTGGTAAATCAGCTGCCCGAGAATCCCACTGCCGAGTTTATGGCTGTGGTGAATGGCGAGAAGCGTCAGGCTGCTGCCAACAACCACACCGCTACCCACCTGATGCACGAGGCCCTGCGTAAGGTGCTCGGCTCGCACGTCGAGCAGAAGGGCTCGCTTGTAACGCCCGACTACCTGCGTTTTGACTTCTCGCACTTCCAGAAGGTGACCCCCGAGGAGCTGCGTGAGGTGGAGCGTCTGGTGAACAAGGCCGTGCGTTCGAACCACCCTCTGATTGAGAATCGTGAGGCGACCAAGGAGGAGGCCGAGGCGGCCGGTGCAATGATGCTCTTCGGTGAGAAGTATGGTGATAAGGTGCGTATGGTGAAGTTTGGTACCTCGGTGGAGTTATGTGGTGGTACCCACACTTCGGCAACGGGTACGATCGGTGTCTTCAAGATCGTGACCGAGAGTGCTATCTCGGCCGGTGTGCGCCGTATCGAGGCCGTAACGGCCGAGGGTGCCGAGAAGATGCTCTATGCCGCCGAGGATATGGTACGCAACGTCTCGGAGTATCTCCACAATCCGCAGGTGCTTCCGGCACTGAAGAAGCTGATGGAGAGCAACGACTCCCTTTTGAAGGAGGTGGAGTCGCTGCGCCGTGAGCAGGTGGCTGCGATGGCCGACAAACTGCTGACCCAGACTCCCGAGCAGGAGGGTATGGTGCTGATCGCCCACCAGGTGGAGCGTCTGCCCGAGTTTGTGAAGGATTTGGCCTTTGTTTTGCGTGCTCGTTGCGAGAAGCTGGTGCTGATCCTGGGTTCGCAGAATGGTGAGAAGCCGATGTTGACCGTTGCCCTGGGTGACCAGATGGTGAAGCAGGGTCTGAATGCCGGTCAGATTGTCCGTGAGGCTGCCAAGGTGATGCAGGGCGGCGGTGGAGGCCAGCCCTTCCTGGCAACGGCCGGTGGCAAGGATGCCAATGCATTGCAGGCTGCAATCGACAAGGCGGTGGAGCTGGTACGCGAGCAGCTGAAGTAATTTAGGAAAAGAGTTGGGATTAATTAGGATTAAAAAGATAGAAAAAGATGGCAAACAAGGTTTTGTTGATGATTTTGGATGGCTGGGGCAACGGCAACCGCGGTAAGGGTGACGTGATCTACCAGATGAAGCCTGCCTATATCACGGCGATGAGCGAGAAGTATCCGCACGCCGAGTTGCGTACCGATGGTGAGAATGTGGGTCTGCCCGAGGGCCAGATGGGTAACTCGGAGGTGGGTCATCTCAATATTGGTGCAGGACGCGTGGTCTATCAGGATCTGGTGAAGATCAATCGTGCCTGTGCCGACAACTCCATTATGGAGAATCCCGAGGTGAAGGCTGCCTACGCTTATGCCAAGGAGCAGGGGGTAAACCTCCACCTGATGGGTTTGGTTTCGGATGGTGGTGTGCACTCGTCGCTTGACCACCTCTTCAAACTGACCGACATCGCCAAGGCCTATGGCCTGGAGAATACCTTTGTTCACTGCTTTATGGATGGTCGTGACACCGACCCCCGCAGCGGCAAGGGTTTCATTGAGGCTTTGGAGAAGCATATGAACGAGAGCTCGACCGGTCGGGTGGCCTCGATCATCGGTCGCTACTATGCAATGGACCGTGATAAGCGTTGGGAGCGCGTGAAGGTGGCCTATGACCTGCTGGTAAGCGGTGTGGGTGAGGCTTCGACCGATATGGCTGCCGCAATGCAGCGTTCGTACGACAACGAGGTGACTGATGAGTTCGTGAAGCCTGTGGTGCGTGTGGATGCAGAGGGTAAGGCTATTGGCCGTATTCAGCCCAACGATGTGGTGATCTTCTTCAACTATCGTAACGACCGTGCCAAGGAGCTGACCATCGTTCTTACGCAGGAGGATATGCCCCAGGAGGGTATGCACACGATGCCGCTCTACTACTGCTGTATGACCCCTTATGATGCCAAGTTCCAGGGGTTGCACATCTTATTTAATAAGGAGAATGTGGAGAATACGATCGGTGAGTATGTCTCGAAGCTGGGTCTGAAGCAGCTCCGCATTGCCGAGACCGAGAAGTATGCCCACGTAACCTTCTTCCTCAATGGTGGTCGCGAGGCCGAGTTTGAGGGGGAGAACCGTATTCTGGTTGCTTCGCCCAAGGTGGCAACCTATGACTTGCAGCCCGAGATGTCGGCTTATGAGGTGGCTGACAAGTTGGCTGCAGCCCTTGATGAGCAGCAGTATGATTTCATCTGCCTGAACTTCGCCAATGGCGATATGGTGGGCCACACGGGCGTTTATGAGGCGATCGAGAAGGCTGTGAAGGCGGTGGATGAGTGCGTGGAGAAGGTGGTTGAGGCCGCCAAGCGCAACGGCTATGAGGTGGTGCAGATTGCCGACCACGGCAACGCCGATAATGCCTTGAATCCCGATGGTACGGCCAATACGGCTCACTCGCTCAATCCCGTGCCCATTGTGGTGGTGTCGGATCGCGTGAAGAGCGTGAAGAATGGTATCCTGGCCGATGTAGCCCCCACGGTGCTCAACCTGATGGGACTGGAGCAGCCCAGGGAGATGACGGGTCACTCGCTCGTGGAGTTGAAGTAGGTTGCAGTCAATCCCTGAAATCGAGAAAAAGCGGAGGTCGAAAGGTCGGTCTTCGCTTTTTTCTCTTTTATGTTTTTGTTCTTTCTCTTGTTTTTTGTAAATTTGCTTTCGCACAGACTGAAATTAAAACCTAAAGAGAAACGACGATGAAAAAGTCCCTTCTTTATCTCCTTTTGCTCCCCTTGTTGTGGGGGTTTACTGCTTGTGAAACGCCGGCCCCTCTGCCCGAAGATGAGTTTGAGGAGGAGCCCCAGCCCGAACCGAAGCCCGAATTTACCTTTGAGGGTATCGAATTTCTGGGTGGTCAGGCGGTCTATCACGGAGCCGATGAGTTCTATCCCGACTGTGGCTATGTGTCGCTCGAGTTGTGGGATGTGGAGCCCAACCCCGGGACGGGACAGGTGTTGGGGCGTTTTGTGAAGTGCAAACTCTATATCAACCTTCCCTCGGCTACCTTCACGGGGATTCCGGCCGGTATCTATACGGTGCGGGAAGGGCCGGGAGCTCCCTATGTGGCTGCTGCCGGCTTTGATGATGGCGTAAATCTTCCGACGGGCAGCTATATCTGCGATCGCACGGATGGCGGATTCAACCTCTCGATGTTTGTCTCGGGAACGATCGAGGTGAACCGCGACGGAATGGTACGCTTCTCTCTGTTGACCAGTGGGGGAGAGGAGATTAAGGGTGGTCTTCCCGAGCCATTGGAGTTGGTGGATCTCACCTTTGGTTTTAGTCCCTCGACGGGCGGTTTTTCGACCCTGACCGAGGATATGACCCTCGATCTGAATGGCGCAACGGAGGCCCTGCTGCTCGACTATGGAGACTACTTCGGCAATGGGACACGCAGCGTGATGGTGCAGATCCTGGATACCGAATCCCTCTATGGCCTGGTGCTGGATCTGATTCTTCCTGCGGCAGAGCACAATGCACCCCTGCCGACCGGTACCTTTACTGAGGACAAGGGCTACCACAACGAATTTACCTTTGTGCGGGGTGGAGAACAGCTCGGACAACCTGTGGGCAGCTACTATTGCAATTTTGAGTGGCCCGACCTCTATCTGGGTAACCTTTTCGGCCCTGCCGCCTCGGGCAGCGTGGTTGTTGCGGAGCAGAATGGCCGTTATACCATCACCGTCGATTGGGTGGATGATGCCAAGGTGGTGCACTACATCTCGGGAAGTTGGAGCGGAGAGATTGTTCCCTATACCGAAGAGTAGGTGAACAGGGAAATTAAAAAGGCTGTCCTTTATCGGACAGCCTTTTTGTTACTTGTCGAGGGATTGGATATTCTCCTCGATGCACCCGATCAAGACCTCGATTGCCTCGACGGGCGACCAGGCATTGTGGGGTGAGAGGAGGAGTTTATCGGATTTTTGGGCGCGCAACAGGGGCGAATCGGCCCGCATAGGCTCCTTCTCATAGACATCGATGGCGGCTCCGCCCAGGCGGTCGTTGTCGAGAGCCTCCACGAGGGCCTCCTCATCCACGATGCCGCCACGAGCGACATTGACTAACAGGGCCTCGGGTTTCATCAGAGCCAACTCGCGACGACCAATCAGGTTGCGTGTGCGCTCGTTGAGCGGGCAGTGGATCGTTACGACATCAGCCCACTTCAGCAGTTCATCCAGCGGTAGGGCGGGGTAGGACTCTTCGCGTACTGCCCCCGAGGTGGAGGTGTAGGCCACCTCGCAGCCGAAGGCCGAAGCCAGACGGGCCACCTCACGGCCGATGTTGCCCAGCCCGATGATGCCCCAACGCTTGCCATAGAGCTGATGGGTCGGCATTCCGAAGTGGAAGGGTACATCCGATTGGGCATAGTCGCCCGACTTGACAAAGCGATCGTAGTAGCCTACGCGACGATAGAGGGCCAACACGGCTCCCAGGGTAGTCTCGGCTACGGCGTGGGTCGAGTAGCCGACGGCATTCTTGACCGGAATGCCGCGCTCGCGAGCCGCCTCCAGGTCGATGTTGTTTACCCCCGTGGCAGCCACGCAGATCAACTTCAGGTTGGGTAACTGCTCGATGGCCTTGCGTGTTACGAGCACCTTGTTCGAGATGATGATGTCGGCCTCACGGCAACGCTCCACCACCTGCTCGGTCGTAAAACTCTTTTCGTAGCCCGTGTAGTCACCCAAAGCCTTGATGCGGCTCAAATCGCAACCGCTCAAGCTGTACTCATCCAAAAATACAATCTTTCTCATCTTTTCTATCTTTTGTTTGTTCTATTTTTTCTCTTCTTCTCCCTTTTTGGCGGCTCTCGGAGATTGGATGTTACGAATCATTGCGGTTCGTTGTCACGCTGTCGGATCGGAAATTCGCCGATCAGCCCCCGAATTACCACCGAGGCACAGCCAATGCCGAAGAGGGCGGGCAGGTAGGAGATGGTGCCTGTATTCGATTTCTTGTTCTGCTCCTCGCAGAGGATCATCGCCCCCTCGCGGACGGGTTCGGGTGAGAAGACGGCCCAGAAACCTTTGCGGATGCCGACCTTGTGGAGTCGCTTGCGGAGCATATGGGCCAGCGGACAGTGGTGGCTCTTTGAGATGTCCTTGATTTCGAGTTGTGTAGGGTCGGTCTTGGCCCCGGCACCCATTGAACTCACAAGGGGATAGCCTCGCTCCATCGAGGCAGCAATCAGGGCCAACTTCGGGGAGAGGGTGTCGATGGCATCCACCACATAGTCGTAGCGGGTGCGGTCGAGTAGTTCGTAGGTCTTTTCATCCTTGATATACTCGTTTACCACGGTCAGTTCGATCGAGGGGTTGATGTCGCGCAGTCGCTCGGCCAGAATCTCCGACTTGGGGCGTCCTACCGTGGAGTGGAGGGCTACCAGTTGGCGGTTGATATTGGTGGGGTTCACCACATCGGCATCGGCCAGGGTCATTCGGCCCACACCGGCCCGGGCAATCATCTCGGCGGCATAGGCTCCGACACCCCCCAGACCCACCACCAGGACGTGGGCCCGACGAAGCATCTCGAGTTTCTCGTTGCCGAGCAGCAGCTCGGTGCGTTCCAACCAGGGTTCAGTCATCGTTGATCTTTTATTTTTTGGTAGTTTTGAAATAGGGCCTTTCGTAGGATTGTCAGATCCAATCCGAGCAGTTGGGCCGCCCGTCCGTAGATCTCGGCAATGGGCGTGGGGCTCTCGTCGCTCTCCAAAAAGAGCCTCTCAAGCGGGGTGTGGCGCATCGCCTCTACGGTGCGGGGAGAGCGAAAACTACGCTCGCCAAAGGAGAGAAAGTATCCCTTTGCGAGGGCTCTTGAAGCCTGCTCGATAGATCCTATAAATCCGTGAAAAACAACGAATTGCAGCTTGTAGTCCGGGAGAATTCTCATCAGAGGCTCGAAAGCCCTGACGCAGTGTAATACGACGGGTAGCCGTCGCACTTCGGCTACGTGTAGTTGAGTCCGCAGCAGAGCCTCCTGACGTACTCGGTTGATGGGGCGGGCAAAGTCCAACCCGATTTCGCCAACACCCTCGGCGGCCTCCGAGACGGGGGGCTCGCCACCCTCCCAAAGGGCGGCTTCCCAGGGGTGGATGCCCTCGCAGCGGAGCGTCAGCTCCTCTCTCTGCGGGTGGTGGGTATGGATGTTGACAAAGGGCTCCATCGCCTCTCGAATCAGTAACCGATGCGGTGGAAATAGTCGAGCAGAATATCGCCGATGCGGGTGGTGTGCCAGATGTAGGAGCCGTGGTCGGCATCCTCCACGATCAGGGCCTCTCCCTGCGGAATGTGGTCGGCAATCAGTCGGGTATGGGCGGGAAGGATCAGGTCGCGGTCCCCCGACATAATCAGGGCGGGACAGGCGATGGTCTGCATATCCTCGACGCTCATTGTTGGCTCATTCATCATCATCACATTCAGCGGGTTGGGGTTCTCCTGGGAGAGCAGTTCGCGCTCAAAATCGGGGTCGAGCGAACCGCGAACAAAGATGTTGGCTCCACCCGTGGTGATTACACCCAGCGTGCCCGGATAGTTTACCTCCGTCATCAAGGCCACAATGCCGCCATCGCTCCAACCAAAGACGGCCGGCTGCTTCAGCTCTTTGGCCGTGATGAACTCCCGGAGGTCGGTCGCCATATCGTGGTAGTGGTACTCCTCCAGAGGCGGATTAGAGCCCTGGCCGCGCGAATCGAGGGCATAGACCCGATAGCCCGCCTGGGCTAACTGGCGGGTGGTGGTCTCCACGTCGTTGTGGCTGCCGCCGTTGCCGTGAATCAGGATGACGGGTTTCCCGCGACCCTCGACGGCATAGAAGAGCTTTACGTCGCCGGCATCAAAGGTGTCGGTGTAGCTGACATAGGGCTCCTGCGAGCAGCTGCCGAGCCATACAAGCAGCCCGAAGGCCGCCATCAAAAGTCGAAAGTTTTTCATATGTTTTGAATCGTGTGCTCCATAATCGGATCGCTAGACAAAGATAGCGATTTTCTCCGAAATGCGCAAGCCCTCCGAGAAACGACCTCCTAAAAGGAGAAATTCTTGTTGGGGTGGGGAAAATAACTTCGGATTCGTTCTTTTTTCTGCAAAAAAAGTCGTATCTTCGCCCGCGAATTATGTTGTTACGGAAATAACAAAAATATAAATTCACAAAATAACCAAACAACAAACATTTAATATGTCGAAAATCATTACTTTACGAAAAGGTCTCGACATCAATCTTCAGGGCAAGGCCGCTGAGTCGCTCTACGAGGCGAAGCAGTCGGCTGACTATGCCCTCTCGCCCCTGGATTTCGAGGGTGTGACTCCGAAGTTGCTGGTTAAGGTGGGTGATGAGGTAAAGGCGGGCCAGCCGTTGTTCTTCAACAAGTACAACGACCGCATCCTCTTTACGTCGCCCGTGAGCGGTAAGGTGACGGCTGTCAACCGTGGCGAGAAGCGTCGCGTGTTGAACGTAACCGTTGCCCCCGACGCCCAGCAGCAGTACCAGGAGTTCACGATTCCCGAACTCAAGGGTGCCAAGCGCGAGGAGATTGTCGAGCTGTTGCTTCAGTCGGGTCTGTGGCCCCTGCTGATTCAGCGCCCTTATGGCGTGATTGCCGATCCGGAGGCTGCCCCCAAGGCGATCTTCATTTCGGCCTTTGATTCGGCTCCTCTGGCCCCCGACTACAACTATGTGTTGGCCTCGGAGCAGGAGAACCTGCAGCGAGGTGTGGAGGTGATGCAGAAGCTCACCGCCGGCAAGGTGCACCTCTCGGTGCTGGCCGGTAAGGAGGGTAAGGCTGCCGAGTTGAAGGGCGTGGAGCTCCACACCTTCAAGGGCAAGCACCCCGCCGGTAACGTAGGTGTGCAGATTCACCACATCGACCCCATCAACAAGGGTGAGGTGGTATGGAGCGTAAACCTCCAGGATCTGGCCATCATCGGTCGCTTCTTCCGTACGGGTAAGGTCGATATGACCCGCACGATTGCCGTGACGGGTTCGGAGGTGGAGCAGCCCCGCTACTGCAAGGTGGTGGCCGGAGCTTCGATCGATTCGATCCTCTCGGGCAATCTGAAGGCCCAGAAGGAGGGCGATACGGTACGTGTGATCAACGGCAACGTGCTGACCGGTGTCAAGGCGGAGGGTTATCTCTCTTTCTACGCCAACCAGCTCACCGTGATTCCCGAGGGTGACAAGTATGAGATTCTGGGTTGGGCAATGCCCCGCTTCAAGAAGTTCTCGGTGTCGCGCTCCTACTTCTCGTGGCTCTGCCCCAAGAAGGCTTATCGTCTGGATACCAACCTCAATGGTGGCGAGCGTCCCTTCATCGTAACGGGTCTCTACGAGCAGTATCTGCCGATGGATATCTATCCGATGTACCTCTTGAAGGCCTGTCTGGCCGGTGATATCGACAAAATGGAGAATCTGGGTATCTATGAGGTGCTGCCCGAGGATCTGGCTCTGTGCGAGTTCGTATGCCCCTCGAAGGTGGAGATTCAGCAGATTCTTCGCGATGGTATTAACTTAATGATTAAGGAGGCTTAACAATGGATTTGCGTAAATTGGTAGACAAGGTTAAACCGACCTTCTCGAAGGGAGGCAAGCTCGCCTTCCTGGAATCGACGTTCGAGGGTTTTGAGACCTTCCTCTTCGTTCCCAACACGACCACTACGAAGGGTGCCCACATCCGTGACTGCAACGATTCGAAGCGTACGATGATCTGTGTGGTACTGGCTCTGCTCCCCGCCTTTCTCTTCGGCTGCTTCAACACCGGTATTCAGGTGGGCCTGGAGGGCTTTACGGCCTTCTTCTATGGTCTGGTTCGTATTCTTCCGATGGTGGTGGTGAGCTACCTCACCGGTCTTGCCATCGAGTTTGCCTATGCCCAGGTGCGTGGCCACGAGATCTATGAGGGCTTCCTCGTATCGGGTCTTCTGATCCCGATGATTATGCCCGTCTCGATGCCCCTCTGGATGGTGGCCCTCTCGACCGCCTTTGCCGTGGTATTCGGTAAGGAGGTGTTTGGTGGTACGGGTATGAATATCTTCAACCCCGCCCTCCTGGCACGTGCCTTTGCCTTCTTCGCCTACACCCCCTCGATCTCGGGTGAGACCGTTTGGTACTCCGACTGGAAGATGATGGGTGCCCAGGTGGATGGTATTACGGGTGCAACCGCTCTGGAGCAGTTCGCCACCAAGGGTGCAATGGACTTCTCGGTGATGGATGCCTTCCTGGGCTTCATCCCTGGTTCGTTTGGTGAGACCTCGACGCTGGCCATCCTCATCGGTGCCGCCATCCTGCTCTTCACGGGCGTGGCTTCGTGGCGTACGATGATCTCGGTATTTGTCGGTGGTCTGGCAATGGGTCTTCTCTTCAACGCTGTGGGTGGCAATGCCTATATGGAGATTCCCGCTTGGCACCACCTGATCGTGGGTGGCTTCGCTTTCGGTGCTGTCTTTATGGCTACCGACCCCGTTACCTCGGCCCAGACCAACACGGGTAAGTACATCGTGGGCTTTATGACCGGTGCGCTGGCCATCCTGATCCGTGGTGTGAACCCGGCCTACCCCGAGGGTATGATGTTGTCGATCCTCTTTATGAACGCCCTGGCTCCGCTGGTGGACTACTTCGTGGTAGAGACCAACATCTCGCGCCGTAAGAAACGTGTTCAGAAACTCGCTAAATAAGAACAGCTATGGCAATGAATAAGAACAGTAACCTGTATATTGTCGTCTATTCGACGATTATGGTGGTGATTGTCGCTACGCTGTTGGCAGTGGCCTCCATCTCGCTTCGGGAGCGTCAGAACATCAACAAGCTCAACGAGAAGCGCGGAGCCATTCTGGCTTCGCTCGGCGTGAACATCGAGCAGGTGGACATTACTACCTATTATAATGAGAACATCGATGCCTTTGTTGTAGATCAGGAGGGTAACCGAATCGAGGGAGACGCCATTAAACTGCTGGGCGACCTGAAGGGAGCTTTCGAGCAGGGTACCTACCCAATCTTTGAGTACAAGCAGGGCGGTGTGGTTGTGCCCCTGACCGGTGTCGGTCTGTGGGGCCCGATTTGGGGCTACCTGGCCTTGGAGGATGATATGAACACCGTAAAGGGTGTGGTAATGGATCACCAGGGCGAGACCCCGGGTCTGGGTGCCGAGATTGCTACAGCCAAGCACCGGGCTCAGTATGTGGGCAAGAGCATCTTCGAGGAGAACGAGCTGGTGGCCATCACCCTGAAGAAGGGTGGCGCAGCCCCCGACAGCAAGCACGAGGTGGATGCCATCTCGGGTGGTACGAAGACCTGCGACGGTGTGTCGGCAATGCTCTACAACAGCTTGAACAACTACCTCGGCTTCTTGAAGTCGCGGATGGCTGCCTCCGAGCCCTCGGAGGAGCTGCCTGTGGCCGAGGAGACCGCTGAAGTGTCTAACGATTTAAACGCTGCACAGAATGAGTAAGGAGAAAGAGCCGTTGTTTTCGGCTAAAAATATGAAGTATCTGACGGGCCCGTTCGGTGCGAACAACCCTGTCATCGTGCAGATTCTGGGTATCTGCTCCGCGCTGGCCGTTACCGTACAGCTCAAACCGGCTATCGTAATGGCCCTCTCGGTGACGGTGGTAACCGGCTTTTCGAACCTGGTGATGTCGCTGCTGCGTAACGGTATTCCTTCGCGTATCCGCATCATTGTGCAGCTGGTGGTGATTGCTGCACTCGTAATCCTGGTAGACCAGGTGCTTCAGGCCTTCGTTTACGACGTGGCCAAGCAGCTCTCGGTCTATGTGGGTCTGATTATTACCAACTGTATTGTGATGGGTCGTGTGGAGGCCTTTGCTCTGGGTAACAAGCCCTGGCCCGCCTTCCTCGACGGTATCGGCAACGGTCTGGGTTATGGTCTGATTCTGGTCATCGTGGCCTTCTTCCGTGAATTGTTGGGCTCGGGCAGCCTCTTTGGCTTCCAGATCATCCCCGACAGCTGGTATATGGCCAATGGCGGTTTCTACCAGAACTGCGGTCTGATGCTCTTCCCGCCGATGGCCCTGATCATCGTAGGCTGTATCATCTGGGTACACCGTTCGCGTAACAAGGATTTACAGGAAAAATAGGAGGTGAAGTATGGAAACATTGAATCTTTTTATCAAGTCGATCTTTATCGACAATATGGTATTCGCCTTCTTCTTCGGTATGTGCTCCTACATTGCCGTATCGAAGAGTGTGAAGACGGCCCTGGGTCTGGGTGCTGCAGTAACCTTTGTGCAGTTGATGACCGTACCCTTGAACTACCTCTTGTATAACTATGTGCTGAAGGCTGATGCCTTGGTAGAGGGTGTTGATCTGAGCTTCTTGACCTTCATCATCTTCATCGCTACGATTGCTGCCTTTGTGCAGCTGGTGGAGATGGTGGTGGAGAAGTTCTCGCCTGCACTCTACAATCAGCTGGGTATCTTCCTGCCGCTGATTGCCGTGAACTGTGCCATTATGGGTGGTTCGCTCTTTATGCAGCAGAAGGTGGATGCCGCCGAGCTCACCTCGATCTGGGATGCCATTGTCTATGGTCTGGGTTCGGGTCTGGGCTGGTGGCTGGCGATTGTGATGATGGCTGCCATTCGTGAGAAGGCAACCTATTCGCACATCCCCGCAGCTCTGAAGGGCCCCGGTATCGCCTTTATTATCACGGGTCTGATGGGTATGGCCTTTATGATCTTCAGCGGTATTCAGTTGTAACCTTAAAAAGAGAATTGAAAGATGGATATTAAAATTATTGTAGTAGCCATTATCGCCTTCCTGGTGGTGACGCTCGTCCTGGTGGGTCTGCTTCTCTTTGCCAAGGCGAAGCTGACCTCGTCGGGTGCTGTTACGATCGACATCAACGATGGCGAGAAGGTGCTGGAGGCCGAGAGCGGCTCGACGCTGCTTGCGACCCTCTCCGAAAACAAAGTATTCCTCCCTTCGGCCTGTGGTGGCGGTGGTGCCTGCGGTATGTGCAAGTGCCAGGTGATGGAGGGCGGTGGTGACATCCTGCCCACCGAGACCGGCTTCATCAACCGCAAGATGCAGAAGGATCATTGGCGTCTTGGTTGCCAGGTGAAGGTGAAGGAGAATATGAAAATCCGTGTTCCCGAGGCTGTACTCGGCGTGAAGAAGTGGGAGTGCGAGGTGGTTTCGAACCGCTCGATCTCGACCTTCCTTAAGGAGTTTGTTGTGAAGCTTCCCGAGGGTGAGAACCTCAACTTCCGTTCGGGTGGCTATATTCAGATCGACATCCCCGCCTACAAGGAGATCAAGTTCTCGGATATGGACATCGACGAGAAGTTCCGCGAGGATTGGGACAAGTTCAAGATGTGGGATCTGGTGACCACCAACCCCGAGGATACGTTCCGTGCCTACTCGATGGCCAATCACCCGGCCGAGGGCAACATCATTATGCTCAACATCCGTATTGCCACGCCTCCCTTTGATCGCGTGAACGGCGGCTTTATGAAGGTGAACCCCGGTATCTGCTCCTCGTACGTCTTCTCGCGCAAGCCCGGCGACAAGGTGACCATCTCGGGACCCTACGGCGAGTTCTTCCTCGACGAGAACCTGCCCGACACCCAGGAGCTGATCTTCATCGGTGGTGGTGCCGGTATGGCTCCTATGCGTAGCCACCTGATGCACCTCTTCAAGACCGAGAAGACCAAGCGTCCCGTATCGTTCTGGTATGGTGCCCGTGCTCTGAAGGAGGCTCCCTATATGGATGAGTTCCACCAGATCGAGGAGGAGTTCCCTAACTTCAAGATGAATCTGGCCCTCGACCGTCCCGATCCCGAGGCCGATGCCAAGGGCGTAGCCTACACTGCCGGTTTCGTGCACAACGTGCTCTTCGAGAACTATCTCAAGAACCACGAGGCTCCCGAGGATTGTATCTACCTGATGTGTGGCCCCCCGATGATGATCTCGTCGGTAGTCAATATGCTTGACTCGCTGGGTGTTCCGCCGGAGAATATTCTCTACGATAACTTCGGAAGCTAATCTCCGATTTTATCGGGCGAGAGCCCATCCTCTTGGAGACCCGAATGGGAAATACGTAAAGTATTCACCCATTCGGGTCTCCTGCGTTTGGGGGAGTGGGAGAATATAAAAAAGAGACCTTTGCGAAGGCCTCTTTTCGGATTGAGGGGTGATTCTTACTCGCCCAGATGCTCCAGGAGCAGGGGGCGCAGGATCTCGCTCCAGGCGCGGTAGCCCTCGCGGTTGACGTGGAGGTGATCCTCCTCGAAGAGGGCGTTGTTCACCGTGCCGTCGGGGTGCAGCAGCGGTGCGCAGATATCAACAAAGGTGAGTTGCTCGTTGTGGGCGGCGTAGTCGGTCATCAGGGCGTTGAAGAGCTCCTGACGGTCGCGCAGCGGGGCGCGCAGGTCGGAGTACTTGAAGGAGAGCATCCAGACGGGTGTGCCGGGGTAGTCGCGCTCCAACCGCAGGAAGAGAAGGCGGAAGTGGTCGAAGATCTCACCGACGTGGAGGTCGCGCTCCGAACCGCAGATGTCGTTGTCGCAGTAGATGACAAAGGCGCGGGGTTGGTAGTCGGCCATAATGGCGGGGTAGTTGTAGTGGATGTCGCGCACCGTGGCTCCGCCATAGCCGCGATTCACCACCCGCAGCGGGGCCATATCCTCCTCAAGGGTGCTCCACAGGCGGATCGACGAGCTGCCGAAGAAGAGAACATCGCAAACCTTCTCCTCGGTGGCGGCCCGCTCGCGCAGAGGCACCAGGTCGCTTGCCTCGTAGCGGCGAATCCACTCCAGATCCTCGGTACGCTCCACCGGGAGATTCTCGCAGATGGTGTAGGTGGCAGGGAGGCTCTCCTCGGCCTCGGCGGCCGTCGGACTTTGCGTTCCGCAGGCGGTCATCATCACGCCCGACAGGGAAAGTAACAGCAGAAATCGTTTCATAGGGCTAAATTTAGGTTATCTTCCCAAAGATAGTAATAAACGGCGAGTTTGCCATACTTGCGAGGAAAAGTTTTGCAAAAGGCCCCAGCAATAGATGGGGAGTTACACCCCCGAAGATGAGAATAAATGGTGAGCTTGCCGTACTTGCGGAGATGTTTTTTGTGGTGGGGAGTTGCGATGGGGAGGGAAGTTTCTTTGATTTCGGTTGATTTTCGCAAAAAGTTTTGCAAGTTCACAAAAAGTTTGTATATTTGCACTCCGAAAACGACATTGGTCTGATGGCCGAGTGGCTAGGCAGAGGTCTGCAAAACCTCGTACAGCGGTTCGAATCCGCTTCAGACCTCAAAAATCCCTTCTACACAATAGTGTGGAGGGGATTTTGATTTTTTACGCCTAAATTTACGCCCAAAGTGATACGCATTTCAGACCTCTAAAATAGAAAAAATTACAACATTCTACAAGCCTACGCCCTATTTTTGCGCATAAATTTCTCTATCTCTTTTTTCTCAAACCAAATCTTTCTTCCTCGTTGAGAATAGGGTATCTCTTTATTGTTTTTAATCTCTTGAGCAACAGTTTCCCCAATACCCATATAGCGAGCAAGTCCATCTATCCCACAGATGTAAGGAGAGGTTTGCTCCTCCGCTAATCTATTTAATTTCTTTTCCACAGCGTCAATTACTCTTGCTGTGATTGTATTAATAACTGCGTCATCGCAAATTCTATTGTAATCGTAAAATTCCATATTCTTTTTTATAAAATATGGTATCTGATGTGAATAAAGTAAATAAAAAATACTTCAAATCTAACTTTTTACTCTAACTACACTATTTATATATAGATGGGAAATATAAATACCCAGATTGTATGTTATGAAGAAAGAATATAAAAGGAAGTATCGTGAACTAAGCGCACGAACTCGTGAAAAGATTAGTCGAGCAATGAAGGGTAAGAAAAAATCAAACCTAACGAAGGAACGCATCCGACAGTCAATGAAAAATTATTGGTTGAGCGTTGAGAGCAAAAATAATGATGTGAAACCCTTAACCGAGGATGTGCAATGATAGGATTGGGACGACTATTATTGATGCACTTACCCTCTGCTATGTAGCGGAGGGTGAGGTGCTCGATGAGTTAAGAGAGATTAACTACCGAGCGGAATTTGATGTGTTTACGCTCTACCGAACAATAGGGCGCACACATCACCAGCATTTTGATGCTATGCTGAAAGGCAAAAAGGTTGCTTGTGTTTATTTTGATAGATATGGAGCTGCTGCGGGTGAGCCTTATATTTGGATTAGAATTGAGAATTTTGTGCTATATGATATGAAACTGTTAGTTGAGGTGTTATCATTAACCCAACTTTTAGACCTAACATTCAATAATATCACACATTTAGATTTAGCACGAGATTTTAGTTATAACATAAGTGAGCGTATAAGGTCTTTAATGAGAAATCCCGAACTTAAGACCATTGTTAATGGCAAGCAAATCAAAGACCGAGATGCAGCATTGAAAGGCATTACCCGAACTTGCCGAATGAGCCTGAACAGGGACAAAACAAAATCCCTAACCATCAAACAGGCGAAAGCAATCAAAAATAAATACGATGGTATAACATTAGACAGCTACGATAAGATGGATGAGATTACCAGTAAATCCGAGAAACGGTACATCTTAGACTACTATGGTAATCCCAAACGACTTTATAGACTTGAGTTGAGGTTGAACAACCAAGATATTAGGAAAATTTCAGACGGTTTGGGTATTGCGATTACCGAGGATGTTATATACGATAAAGAGCGACTTGATGCGTTGTATATCCAAGCATTGCAATCTATGTTGAGGTTTACAGATGGGAGAAAGAAGCTCAATTGGCAAATGTTATTTGATTGCAATCTTAGGTATAGATAACAACGCCCCCTGACACTGCATCTATTTCAGAGTTATCTAATTGACAAATAAAAAGATATACTAAGAAATATGATGCAAATATTAAACCCTAAAAGAATCCAAATAATTCATCATAGTTGTAATAAAAAATCTTACAATATATCTACATATAATTTCCAAAGAATTATAACTGAATTATATCAATATCTTTTAATGGTCTTATATAAATTAACTAAATTATTAACAACTTGTTGTGTAGATATTGATATGTGTAAATATATGGGATTTTTATAGTATGTAGCGGGGCTATGGGGAGGGGATAGGCTGCTTTTTTAGTGTTATCCGCCTCTCGCACTTTGCGTACACTATACCCCCATTTATGAAAAAACAGTGTATCGAAAATTTTTTACTTAGGAAATTGTGGTTTCAAAAGTGAGCTTACTATAATAACTTCAGTAGCTCCCCAATATCTTCTTTTTTGGCTATAAGATGCGGTTTGCCATTGACAAAGATACAGCCGTGCACATCCAGCGTTGTCTGCTCCTGACCGTAAATGAGAATTTGCAAAGGAACATTCAATACCTCTGCCACCTTAGCTAAGGTAGAGATATTCTTGGTCGCAAATAATTTCTTTACATTTTGGGGAACAATGCCAACTTTCTCGGCAAACTGAACTTTGCTTAGACCAGCTGCTACCAGCAAATCGTCCCCGTGTTCTTCCAAATAAGTCTTTTCTAATACACTCATATTATCAAATTTTGCCGTAAAAATACTAAAATATTATACAAATCCATAAAATTCGATAAAAATAATCAAATTTTATTGTTTTATTAATATAAAAGTATTGTATATATAATATTTTTGTATTATCTTTGTATCAACAAAAGAGAAACAAATATGGCAGATAGAAAGTATCATATCGGATGTTCGGGGTCAGGATGGGGTATCTGGAGCAGAGAAGGCAATAAAGTAATGTCGTGCCGTAGTCATTACCACGCCGTTGAGTGCCTTTATCAGTTAATGGGATGGAATTTTAACCCCGCTAAATATCGCAGAAATTATTAATTGTAATAAAATATCTTACACTATGACAAATACTTTAATTATATCAGACATCACCGCTA
>JAZSCB010000001.1:0-171879 GCA_045602705.1 Alistipes sp. | reverse complement strand
CTCCTTCAGGCCGGTCTCCTCCATCGTCTCGAAGCGCTTGTAGTCGATCTCCGAGATGTGCAACAGGGCATCCTTGCCGGGCATAATCTCTACGAAGGCACCGAAGGCAACAATCGAGCGTACCTTACCGTGGTAGGTCTCACCCACCTCGGGAATGGCTACGATGGCCTTGATGCGAGCCAGAGCACCGTCCAGCGACTCCTTGTTTACACCGAAGATATCCACGATACACTTCACGTCCACCTCCGTGATGGTGATGGTGGTCTGGGTGGTCTTCTGGATGTCCTGGATCACCTTACCGCCCGGGCCGATTACGGCACCAATCATATCCTGCGGGATGGTAATCTGTACGATGCGGGGAACGAAGGGACGGTAGTCCTCACGAGGCTCGGCAATGGTCTCGGTGATCTTGTCCAGAATGTGGAGACGACCCAGACGAGCCTGCTCCAGCGCAGCAGCCAGCACCTCGTACGACAGACCATCCACCTTGATGTCCATCTGCGTAGCGGTGATACCATCCTTCGTACCGGTCACCTTGAAGTCCATATCGCCCAGGTGGTCCTCATCGCCCAGGATATCCGACAGCACGGCCCACTTACCCGAAGCCGAGTCCGAAATCAGACCCATAGCGATACCCGAAACGGGCTTCTTGAGCTTCACACCGGCATCCATCAGAGCCAGCGTTCCGGCACATACGGTAGCCATCGACGACGAGCCGTTCGACTCCAGGATGTCCGATACAACACGTACAGCGTAGGGATTCTCATCACCAACGGGAACCATCGGCTTCAGAGCACGCCAAGCCAGGTGGCCGTGACCGATCTCACGACGGCTCAAGCCGCGCGAAGCCTTGGCCTCACCCGTGGAGAAGGGGGGGAAGTTGTAGTGGAGCACAAACTGCTCGCTACCCTGAACCAGCACCTCGTCCTTCACCTTCTCGTCGAGCTTCGTACCGAGGGTTACGGTGGTCAGCGACTGGGTCTCGCCACGCGTAAAGATGGCCGAACCGTGAGCGCAGGGCAGGTAGTCGGTCTCGCACCAGATGGGGCGGATCTCGTCGGTCTTACGACCATCCAGACGCTTGCCCTCGTCCAGGATCATATTACGCATAGCCTTCTTCTGTACATCATCGTGGAAGTACTTGTGAATCAGCGGGGCCTTCTCCTCGAGCTCCTCCTCCGTAAAGCGGGCGGCGAACTCGGCCTCCAGGTTGTTGAAGAGCTCCTCGCGCTCGTGCTTCATCGTGCCGCTCGTGGCAATGGCGTAGGCCTTGTCGTAGAGCTCGGTGATGATCTGCTGACGCAGCTCCTCGTCGTTGTTCTCGTGGCAATAGGTGCGCTTTACATCCTTGCCGAGCTCCTTCATCAGCTCGATCTGTACGGCACAGTGCTTCTTGATCTCCTCGTGGGCGAACTTGATGGCACCAAGCATCACCTCCTCCGAAACCTCCTTCATCTCACCCTCTACCATCAGGATGTTGTCGATCGTACCGGCTACCATAATGTCGAGGTCGGCCTCGGCCATCTCCGAGAAGTTGGGGTTAATCTTATACTCGCCACCGATGCGAACTACGCGCACCTCCGAGATGGGACCCTCGAAGGGAATGTCCGATACGGCCAGAGCCGACGAAGCGGCCAGACCGGCCAGAGCATCGGGCTGAATATCCTTCTCTGCCGAGATGAGGTTTACCGTTACATAGACCTCGGCGTGATAATCCGAGGGGAACAGGGGGCGCAGGGCGCGGTCTACCAGACGAGCCACCAATACCTCGGCATCGTTGGCCTTGCCCTCACGCTTCATAAAGCCGCCGGGATAGCGACCGGCAGCCGCATACTTCTCCTTGTACTCTACCTGCAGGGGCATAAAGTCGGTGTCGGGCTTTGCCTCCTTGGCTGCTACCACGGTGGCGAGCAGCATCGTGCCACCCATCTTTACCACCACCGAACCGTCGGCCTGCTTGGCCAGCTTGCCGGTCTCGATCATAATCTCGCGACCATCGGCCAGCGTGATGTACTTACGCACAGCGTTGTACAATTTCTTCTCTTCCATAGTGTTTCTTTTCGTCTATAAGTTGCATCCAAAAATTAGTTCCAGGTTGTTGTCGCTTTCTTGAAAAATAGGGCCCCCGAAACAGGGGCCCCATTTCTCTCCTTCGCAAGTATTACTTACGGAGGTTCAGCTGCTTGACGATGGCGCGATAGCGCTCAATGTCTACCACCTTGAGGTACTCCAGCAACTGGCGGCGCTTACCTACCAGGCGCAACAGGGCACGCTGGGTGCCGAAGTCGTGCTTGTTGGACTTCAAGTGGTTCGTAAGGTGGTTGATACGGTACGAAAACAACGCGATCTGGCTCTCAGGCGAACCCGTATCCGTGTTAGACTTGCCGTACTGGCCAAAAAGCTCCTGCTTTTTCTCTGCGGTTAAGTAACCCATTTTCTTAAAAATTTTTTAGAAGTTCCACTCTACGACGTATTCTCCTTACCGAATCACGCCAGAGCGTGGCGCAAAGGTACACAATTTTTTGGATTTCAAACTCTTTGCTCTCTTTTTTCTTGCTCTTTTTACCTCTTTTCCCGAAAATTGGCCCTTTTGGTATGACATTTTTGTTACGATAAGGCCGCCTAAATGAAAAATTTTGTGCTTTTTTTCCGATCTTTTTATTATCTTTGCCACGAAGAAGAAACCACACTCCTTTTTTTGGCTATGAGATCGATTGCTCCACGAATGATCCCGCTTTTCGCCCTCCTGTTGGTCGGGTGCGCTTCGTCGTCCGAGTACCGCGTGGTGGAGGGTGCGATGTTGGGGACCACGCTTCACATCATTGCCCAGGCCGAGGCCCCCTCTTCCGACCTCTTCGGGGAGGCGATGCAGCTCGATCGGGAGATGAAGGCTTCGATGTCGATCTTCGACGAGGAGTCTCTTTTGAGCCGTCTGAATCGCAATGAGACCGATTCGATGGATCGACACATCCGCTATAACCTGACCCTGGCCCGAGAGATCCACGAGTTGAGTGAAGGAGCCTACGATGTGACGGTCAAGCCACTGGTCGATGCCTATGGTTTTGCCGCCGCCGAGCGTGAGGAGCAGCCCAACATCGACTCGTTGCTCTCCTTTGTCGGAATGGATCGCCTCTCGATCGACGAGCAGGGTCGCCTCCGAAAGGAGGATCCGCGGGTACAGCTCGACTTCAACTCCATTGCCAAGGGTTATACGGTGGATTGCCTGGCGGCTCTTTTGGAGGCACGAGGCGTGGAGAACTACCTGGTCGATGTGGGGGGTGAGGTGCGCTGTTGCGGCGTGAATCGTCAAGGCGGCCCTTGGCGTATCGGCGTGGAGCGACCCGTGGACGGGGCCCTCTACGGTGAGGCGACGGAGGCGGTGATCCTCCTCCACGAGGGGGCAATGGCCACTTCGGGCAACTATCGCCGCTACTTTACCGCCGCCGATGGCCGCAAGATCGGCCACACGATCGATCCCAAGAGTGGTCAAAGCCAACTTTCGCGTCTCTTGTCGGCCACGGTGGTTACGGCGGAGTGTGCGCGGGCCGATGCAATGGCCACAATGCTGATGGCAATGGGGGCCGATCGGGCCCAAGCCTTTGTCGAGGCGCAACCCGAGCTGGCCACGCTGCTGATTCTGGCCCCCGAGCGTGAGGGTGAGGAGTTTGTCTGCCTTGTCAGTCCGGCAATGGAACAATTGATGACCGAATAAAAGAGATGGGATGAAACGGGGTCTGTTCTTATATAATCCGGAGTCGGGACGAGGTCGCATTGCCAGAAATGTGGAGGCGATCGTGACCATCTTTCGGGATGCGGGCTACGAGTTGCAGCCGCGCGCGATCGACTTCAAGTCAGATCCCTTCGATGCCGATTCGGCCTCGCTCGCCCTGGTGGTGGTGGCCGGAGGCGATGGAACGGTCAATTTCGTAGTCAATCGAATGAAGGCGGCAGGCCTCGACCTGCTGCTGGGTATCATTCCGGCAGGTACGGCCAACGACTTTGCCCGCTCACTCGGCTTCTCAAACCACCTGTTGAAGGCGGCCCACCAGGTGGCCACGGGCGAGGAGACCCATATTGACCTGGGCCGTGTAAACGACCTCTACTTTGTCAATGTCTTCAGTTTTGGAGTCTTTACCACCACTTCGCAGCGCACGCCCAATGAGCTGAAACACCGCATCGGCAAGTTGGCCTACCTGATCGAAGGAGTGAAGGAGGTTGCCGAACTCAACTCGCTGCCCCTGGAGGTGCGAGCCGATGGCCAATCCTTCGACCTCAACTCGCGCCTGGTGTTGGTCTTCAACGGAGCCACGGCAGGAGGATTCCGTTTTGTGAAGCGCACGAGTCTCACGGATGGAATGTTCGATGTACTGATGCTCGAGAAGCGCAACCTGGTCTACTCGGGCTTTGCTGTCTGGGGCTACCTCTTGAGTGGAAAATCCCGATTGGTTCACCAATTCAAGGTAAGGGAGCTCGACATCGACTCGTCGGTGGATGCGCTGACGGATGTGGATGGTCAGCCCGGAGCCCACTTCCCGCTCCATATCGAGTGCCTGCGGGGAGCTCTCCGCATCCTCTGCCCGCGTGAGGAGGAGACACACCACCACACGTTGCTCCCCTAATCCCGGAGCTGCTGTAAGTTGAAGAGAATCCAAAATTCCCGAACCGAAGGAGAAAAAGATTGAGGAGATATAGAAAATAGGAAAAACAAAAAAATAGAAAAGATGACGACCAAAAAAGATTCACACTCCGGCAGTTCGCCCAACAAGATCTCCATTTCGCGCATCAAGCACGAGATGAAGCAGGTGAGCTACCTCTCCAACGACTTGGTGATCACGACCCTTGACTCGAAGAACTACCACATCGTGAAGCAGAATCCCCTCTCGGTGGATGGCTTTGTGGTGATTATCCTGATGACGGGAGAGGCGAAGATCCACATCAACCTCAACAGCTACACCATCCGCCCCAACGACATCGTCTTTTTCAATCCCGAGGCGATTGTCGATCTGAAGGAGTGCAGCGAAGATGCAATGGCCTATGTGCTGGCCTTCTCCAAATCCTTCGTCAATGAGGTGCAGGTCGACCTTCCCACTTCGTTGCCGGTCTATATGCGTTTTGGCAAGGATCCCATCCTCTCGGTGCGTCCCGAGGATGTGGAGGAGATCCGCCAGCTCTTCCGTATGATCAAGACGATGCTGATCAGTGACAAGGAGCGTTTCCGCCACGAGATCATCCGTTCGCTCTTCACCACCGCGTTCTACATCATCACCGAACTCAATCAGCGCGAGCGCAACGCCAATCGAGGCAAGGGCCGCGGCGAGGTGATCTTCGAGGAGTTTTCGAATCTTCTGCAACAGTATAACAAGCAGGAGCGTAATGTGGGTTTCTATGCCAAGAAGCTGGGTATCACTCCCAAATATCTCTCCTCGATCGTCAAGGAGGTCTCGGGCAAGACGGCCGCCCGCTGGATCGACGAGTCGGTGATTTTGGAGGCCAAGTCGCTGCTGAAGTATTCGGGTATGAGTATCCAGGAGATCGCCTACCACCTCAACTTCAGTACGCAGTCCTTCTTTGGTAAGTACTTCAAGCAGCACACCGGCACCTCCCCCTCGCGCTTCAAGCGCAAAGGATAGGGATTTTTCAATTCAAGATTCAAAATTGGGAACCGAGAATTGAGAGCAGAAAACCGAAACCTTTGGTACGGTGAAATTCAAGGAGAAAAATCGAGGGGAGGGCAAAGCCTCCCCCCTCTTTTTTGGGCGTGAGATGCTCGACCAAAAATAAAAGGGGTCTTTTAGACCCCAATCTTGAATTTTTCACTACCTTTGTGGCTCAAACCTGCAATTTGTATGACAACCTTTTTCGATACACTCCTTTCGAGCTACCACTGGGAGGGCCTTGCACTGATGGCGGCCCTGTTGGTGATGTTCTTTGTGCAGCTCTACTACTACCTGCTGATCTATGGGGCCATCCCGGGCTACAAGGTCTCGCGCAAGCAGCCTCGCTTGGAGAAGGATCCCCCGATCTCGGTGGTGGTGGCGATGTTTGCCGAGGACTACGCCTTTGTGGAGCGTCGTCTCCCCCTGCTGCTGGCCCAGGAGCACTCCGCCTTTGAGGTGGTGATTGTCTATGTGGGCTCCGATGGCGACTTCTTCGAGGATCTGCAGCGCATCCGCCAGAGCTTCCCCCAGGTGGTGGTCACCAAGATCGAGCTCAACCCCCGCAACCCCATCTCCCCCAAGATGGCCCTCAATGTGGGTATCAAATCGGCCCACTATGAGCATATCATCCTCTCGACTACCGATGCCGCTCCGGTTTCGGATCGTTGGTTGGCACTGATGGCCAAGGGCTTCACGCGCGGTGAGGTGGTGCTGGGTTATGCCGGCCTCGATGTCACCCCTTCGGAGGAGGATGAGCCGGTTTTCCGCCCCTCGAAGTTGGGGGGCTATCTGATGCGTACCTCCTGTATGATGCAGGGGGTCGATTGGCTGGCTGCCGCCGTCCGGGGTAATGCCTACCGCGGTATCCGCCACGCCATCGGTTTCACCAAACGAGCCTATTTTGAGGTCTCGAACGGCTTTGGCTACCTCGATATGAATGTCGGCGAGCACGACCTCTTCCTGCAACGCATCATCACGCCCGACAACGTGGCGGTGGTGATGTCGCCTAACGCCACGCTGCGTGAGAAGGTGTGGGGAGGTCTGGGCTGGTGGCTCGATCAGCAGCGTTACTTCGGTTCGACCCGTTGTCGCTATCCGCGTCGTGTGATCAACTACCTGAACTGGGAGATGGGCAGCCGAGTGTTACTCTTCCTCTCGGTGGCAGCCGCAATCCTCTTCCTGCCACTGGAGCTCAAGCTTGCCGCCCTGTTGCTCCTTTTGGTCCGCTACCTGGTGGTGGTTTTGGAGGTGCGTCGCATTGGCGAGCGTCTGGGAGAGCAGGGCATCTGGCCCCTCTACTGGCTCTATGACCTGATCAGCCCCCTCCTTTCGTGGTGGCTTTGGCTCCGCCTGAAACGTAAAGATGTCCGCGCGTGGAGATAGCCGACTATATCATTGCCGACGATGCTCGCCTGGTGGAGTTGGTGCTGGGGGGTGACAATCACGCCTTTGAGTACCTCTTCAACCGCTACCGTGATGCCATCTCGCGCCTCTTTGTGCAGCGATTGGGCACCACCGGCAATGCCGGCTGCTCGGCCACCGAGGCCGACGACCTCCTGCAGGAGACCTTTGTCAAGGTCTATGTCAATCTGCACCGCTACTCCCCCCGCTACACCTTCGGTCAGTGGCTCTACACCATTGCCCGCAATACCTTCATCGACTACACGCGCCGCCGCTCCGATGATATGTTGATCGACGACAGTTACTCGCCCCCCATCTCGACCGCTCCTACCCCCGAGGAGTGCGTCATCAACCTGCAGCAGCGCAACCAGATCGAGGAGTACCTCAACTGCCTCACGCCCCATTACCGCCGCCTCTTTGAGCTGCGCTTCTACGACGAGTGCTCCTACGAAGAGATTGCCGAGAAACTGAACCTTCCATTGGGCACGGTCAAGACGGGTATTCACCGAATGCGAGAGCGGATGTGTCACCTGATCTCCGAGGGAGAGAAACAATAAAAGCGTTGTCGAATTTTCGACAACGCTTTTTCTTTGGCTTTTGCAGATTATAAACGCCCCTTCTCGTCGGAGGATCCCGACTCCACGGAACGTCTCTGGAAACTCTTGCCCGCCTGGAAATTGTAGCTGATACCGAACTTGTAGGTGCGTCCCTGCCAGAACTGCTTCACCCGGAACGAGCGGGTAAACTCGGGTTGCATTGCCGTGAGACGCGTCTCCATATTCAAGATGCTTTCGGCACTGAGCGAGAGGGTGAGGCGATCCTTCAGCAGGCGTTTCTTGACCGATAAGTTGAGCAGATGGATGCCGTCGATCTCCATATTGCCCTGTACGGCCTTGGTACGGCCAAAGTAGGAGGTCTCGATCATAAACTTCTTGGGCAGCTGGAAGGTCATTGCCGTATACCACTGCCCCAGGGAGTGGTACTCCAACGGATCCTCGGGGGCGATGCGCTGCCCCGAATACATAAAGCTCAAGTTGGAGTTCCAACGCCACCACTTGGTGAGCTGAATGGGGAGCGAGAGCGATGCATAGTAGATGTTGTAGTCGGGATAGTTGATCCAGGTAAGGAAGAGCTGATCGGGATCCATCGCATCCTGACGGACCACCTGCTGGATCGAGTTGGTATTGTGGTAGACACCCAGCGAGAGGGAGTATTGATACCACATCACCAGGTTGAGGCTCCAGGAGTTGGTGAAGGAGGGGTCGAGTTCGGGATTACCGATGCTGTAGGAGTAGTCCGAAATCTGCATACGGTTCGGGGAGAGCGACCAGAAGCCGGGACGGCTGATGGTACGGGCATAGCTTGCCACCAGGGTATGTTTTCCCTCCTGATCCATCGACCAGGCGACGTGTGCATTGGGAAAGAGCGAGAAGTACTCTTGATGCAGGTCGGTTTCGCGCTCCGCGGTGTAGGTGTACTCGCCACGCAGGCCTGCCGAGAGGCTCACACGTCCCAATCGTCCCACCACAATGGCGTAGAGAGCCCCGATGTTCTCGTTGTAGTGAATGTCGAAATCCTGCATCGTGCTGGGTACCCACTCCTCCCCCTGCCGGTACCGATAGATGGCGGCATTTTGGTTGTCGTTGCGTGTATACTTGAGGCCGGCCTTGAGTTGCCAGGTGGGGCTCAGTCGCTGCTCCCAGGCGAGCGAGGCAGTTAGGATGTCGTAGCGGTTGTCGCTCTGATCGTAGAAGAGTGAATCGCGCTCCAGGGGCCCCAGCGTAATGTGCGAATTGTTGTTGTTCCGATTCTCGTTTCCGCGACGGGTGTAGTCGGCCAACACCTTGAGGTGCGAACCCAGCGTGTCGAGTTTGTGGATATAGTTAAGGGCAACCGAGAAGTGGCGGATCTGCTGCTTTTGGTGATAGCTGCTCTGCTGTGTGAGGAGCTCCTCCTGTTGGAAGAGGGTCTGGGAGTTGTTAATATTCTCCTCTCCCTGGGCCCAATACTCCACTTCGGCACCCACCGAATCCTCCTTGCTCACCTCGATCACCGTTCCGACGCGGCCGCCTCCGCCCGTTGCATCACCCTCCACCTCGGCGTGCGATTCGAGCGAGGAGTTGTTGGTCAGATAGATGGTCTTTTCGTCGTTGATTGCCAGGTCGTTGCGGTCGTTGAACCACCCCGATGCGTAGAGATTCACCCGCCCCGTATTGTAGTCGAGGTTGAAGTTGGGCGACTGGAAGAGACCATATTTTCCACCTGTGATGTCGTAGGCCACACTCCCCTGCAGACCGTCATCGCGGCGACGCTTGAGGGTGATCTTGATGATACCGCCCGAGGAGTTGGCATCATAATCGGCCCCCGAGAGGGGAATGACCTCGATCTTTGAGATATCCTCGGCCCGCAGCGTGCGCAGATACTGCAACAGCTGCTCCCCCTCCATCTTCAGCTCCCGCTCGTTGATATAGACCTTCGAGCCCGACTGTCCGTTGATCGAGATTTGGTCGTCGGAGACCCAGACACCGGGTGCCGTCTCCAGAATCTCCGAGCCATCCTTGCCGATGGCCACCGTCGAGTTGGCGACATCGACAATGAAACGGTCGGCCTCGCGTCGAATCTGGGGAGCCATCACCTCCACCGACTCAATCTCGGTGGCCGAACTTCGCAACACAATGTCGCCCAGCGGCTTTTCGGAGGGGATCGTTACCGGGAGCTCTACGCTCTCATACCCCACATATTGTACGTTGAGCTGATAGCTGCCTGCGGGAGCCGAGAGCATAAAACGCCCCTCGGCATCGGTGGCCAGGCCGGCCACCTGCTGCTCACGCTGCAACAGAACTACCGTGGCAAAGGAGATCGGGGCACCACTCTCATCGACCACCCGACCCTCCAGGGCCGAGCTCTGCCGCACGGCAAAAGCCGACTCAATCACAAGGAGCAGGGCTCCCAACAAGAGAAAAATTCGTTTCATATCGCTTTCTGTTTTTGGTTTTCTCGTTTTCTTAGGTTTCGGAAAGATCGCCTCTCAATTAGACGTCGTCGGGTAGCGGTTTATTACACGATTGGTCTCTTTTTTTGCGGCTCTTTCTGTTGTTTGGTTTTTTCTGCAATTTCACAATGCAAAGATATGTGTTTTTTTTTATTCCTTGCAATACATAGTAGTAATTTTTCAAAAAGAGAGTGAAAAAATCTGAAAAAAAAGGGGGCAAACACCCCTTACCTATGTTTATTGGGATCTGCGCGAGAAAAAACAGAAGACCCCGAGAGAAAAACAGAGATCTCTCGGGGTCAATTCGCTCGAAACGGAAAATTTATCGCTTCTCGCCGTAGGCCAAATCGCCGGCATCGCCGATACCCGGCACGATATAGCTTTTCGAGGTGAGCTCCTGATCGAGGGCAGCACTCCAGATCGTGGTAGTCTCCGAGGGCATATGTCGCTTCACATAATCGACACCCTGCTCCGAGGCGATGACAGCTGCCACGTGGGTATGGGCGGGGGTACCGCCCTGGGCACAGAGGGCCTCCCAGGCGAGCACCAGTGAGGAGCCGGTGGCGAGCATCGGATCGACCAGGATCAGGGTCTTTCCCTCCAGCGAGCCGCACGAACAGTACTCCACCTGCACGGTAAAGGTGTTGTCCTTGTGATTCTTGCGGTAGGCGGCCACAAAGGCGTTATTGGCGCGATCGAAGTAGTTCAGAAAACCCTGATGGAAGGGGACTCCGGCACGGAGCACCGTGGCCAGTACCACTTGGTCGTCGATCATCTCCACCTCGGCCTCACCCAGCGGGGTGGTGACGGTCTGCGGGGTGTAGTGGAGCTCTTGCGAGATCTCGTAGGCCATCACCTCGCCGATTCGCTCCAGGTTGCGGCGAAACCGCATCGGGTCGGTTTGAATGCGACGGTCACGAATCTCGGCCAGGAAGCTGTTGAGGACGCTTTTTTTCTCGTTGAGGATATGTACTTGCATAGCGGTGTGGGGTTTTAGTAAAGGAAATTGTTGAAGGGGTAACGGCCGGCGTGAATCTCACGTACCATTCCGTAGAGGTCCGAGCGGAACTTCTCGATGTTGGTCTTTTCGAGGGCCGAGAGGAAGATGCAGGGGGTGTTGGCCTTGGCAATCCAACTCTGCTTGAGATCCTCCAACGAGAGATTCTCGCGCGTCACCGGCGTCAGGTCATCCTCCTCCTTCTGGACGTAGGTGTAGGCATCCACCTTGTTGAAGACTAGAAAGACGGGCTTCTCTCCCGCACCGATCTCCTGCAGGGTCTGCTTCACCACCGCAATCTGATCCTCAAACTGGGGGTGTGAAATGTCCACGACGTGCAGTAGCAGGTCGGCCTCGCGCACCTCGTCGAGGGTCGATTTGAAGGACTCGACCAACTCGTGGGGCAGCTTTCGGATGAAGCCTACCGTGTCGGAGAGCAGGAACGGGAGGTTGTCAAAGACCACCTTTCTCACCGTCGTATCGAGGGTGGCGAAGAGTTTGTTCTCGGCAAAGACCTCGCTCTTCGAGATGAGGTTCATCAGCGTCGATTTGCCCACATTGGTATAACCTACCAGGGCCACACGCACCAGCGATCCGCGGTTCGAACGCTGCACAGCCATCTGGCGGTCGATCTTCTTGAGCTCCTCCTTGAGTTTCGAGATGCGGTTGCGTACGATACGGCGGTCGGTCTCGATCTCGCGCTCACCGGCACCACCACGCGTTCCCGTGCCGCCTCGCTGACGCTCCAGGTGGGTCCACATACCCGCCAGGCGGGGCAGCATATACTCATAATTGGCCAGCTGTACCTGGGTCTTGGCATAGGCCGTTTGGGCGCGCTGCAGGAAGATGTCCAGAATCAGGCGCGTGCGGTCGAGAATGCGACAGGGCATTGCCTGTTCGATATTGCGGGTCTGCGAGGGCGAGAGTTCATCGTCGAAAATCACCACATCGATCTCCTGCTCCTTGCAGTAGACCGAGATCTCCTCCAGCTTTCCGGGGCCCACATAGATACGCGACGAGGGCTGCGGGAGTCGCTGGGTGAAGCGGCGTACCGTCTCGATGTGTGCCGTCTCGGCCAGAAATTCCAGCTCGTCGAGATATTCGTCCGTCAGGCGGGGCTCCTGTCCGTCACGGATGACGGCCACCAGTACGGCGCGCACGGGGCGGTCGTCAATGGTGGAGAATCCCTTCTCCTTCTCGGTTTTGTTTTGCGTATTTTCGCTCATAAGGGGGATCAAAAAAGGGTTTCCAAATTCAAAGTCGGCACCCGCAGTGCGGGCTCAAAAAAAGGTATCCCGCAAAGAGGATACCTTAACTTGATCAAGTCGGAATCACCGCTTAGTTCTGGATACGGAAGTCAACGGGCAGCGTGTACTTCACACGTACAGGCTGGTTACGCTGCTTACCGGGGCTCCACTTCGGCGACTGATTCAGCACGCGGATAGCCTCCTCCGAGAGCGAACGGTCGGGCGTCTGCAGTACCACGATATTGGTCAGACGGCCATCACGCTCGATCACGAACTGCAGTACCACGCGACCCGAGATACCATTCTCCTGAGCGATCTGGGGATAGCGAACCTTACCCTGTACCCAGTTGCGGAAGTCGTTCAGCGTACCACCCTGGAACGAGGGCATCGTCTCAGCCGAGAGGAAGGGCTCATCGTCCTGGATCTCCTCCTCCTCAACCTCTACCATCTGGATTACCTCAACCTCCTCCTCAAACTCGGCGAACTCCACCTCGGTCGTAATCTTGGTATCGTTCTTCACGATTGAGAGCATATCGGCAATCACCTTCATCTCGGTCTTCTTGGGGGCCTCAGGGGGCTTCTGGTCCTGACGGGTTACCTCCATCAGCTCCTCCTCCACAACAACTACCTCCTGCTCTACCTGCTCAATGCGGTGCTCCTTCGGAGTATAGGCAAAGGCGGCAATTACCAGCAGCAACGAAATCACTACACCGATTTCGAGCATCAGACCACGCTTGTTCTGTAGGTCTGCTTTCGGGTTCTTTTTCAGTTCCATTTACTATACTTAATTTTAATTGTTTTGCAACTGCACAACAGATGAAGCGACCCAATGGACGCTTACACCCTCACAAATATAGGGAGAATTTTTCAAAAATGATACGTTCGGAGTGAAAAATCTTTATTTTTTGGCTACTTTTGCACTTGGAAACCCGATTTTTGTCGATATGTTGCCCCGAGAAACTCTTTTTGGTCTTACGTTAAGCCAACTTCAAGCGCTCTGTACCGAGCTTGCCCTGCCCCGTTTTGCCGCCGGACAGCTGGCCCGCTGGCTCTATGTCAGACGGGTGGCAACCATCGATGAGATGACCGATATCTCGATCAAAAACCGCGAGTTGCTCAAGAGCCGCTTCGAGGTGGGTCGTCGTGCCCCCGAGGGGGTCTCCACCTCGCAGGATGGGACCAAAAAGTACCTCTTTCGCACCTCGCAGGGGGCCTTCATCGAGTCGGCTTACATTCCCGACGGAGAGCGGGCCACGCTCTGTGTCTCGTCGCAGGCGGGTTGCCGTATGGGGTGTAAATTCTGTGCCACGGGTCGTCAGGGGTTGCAACACTCCCTTTCGACGGGCGAGATCCTGAATCAGATCGTCTCGC
This sequence comes from Alistipes sp., assembly GCA_045602705.1. Taxonomy (GTDB): domain Bacteria; phylum Bacteroidota; class Bacteroidia; order Bacteroidales; family Rikenellaceae; genus Alistipes. The sequence goes on along the minus strand of JAZSCB010000001.1, from coordinate 158,214 downwards.
TGCCCGAGTTTGATAGTCTCACCAATCTGGTCTTTATGGGAATGGGCGAGCCGCTCGACAACCTCGAGAATGTGCTTCGTGCCCTGGAGATCCTCACCTCGGAGTGGGGCTTCGGCTGGTCGCCTACGCGCATCACCCTCTCCACGGCGGGTGTTGCCTCGGCCCTGCGCCGCTTCCTCGACGAGTCGAAGGTACACTTGGCGGTCAGCCTCCACAACCCCTTCCCCGAGGAGCGCGTCGAGATTATGCCCATCGAGAAGGGGTGGTCGATCCGCGAGGTGTGCGATATCCTGCGTACCTATGACTTCACCCACCAGCGACGCGTCTCCTTCGAGTATATCGTCTTGAGTGGGATGAACGACTCTCCGCGTCACATCAAGGAGCTCTGCCGTCTGCTGGATGGCATCAAGTGCCGCATCAACCTGATCCGTTTCCACAAAATCCCCTCGTCGCCCTACTTCTCGCCCGATCCGGAGGCGATGATCCGCTTCCGTGATACCCTTACGGCCAAGGGGATTCAGACCACCATCCGCGCTTCGCGCGGTGAGGACATCCAGGCCGCTTGCGGCCTCCTCTCTACCGAGAAGAGCGGCCCGAAATCGTAACCTGCCACCCGAAAAAAACGTATGGAGACCCTTTTGAGATATTTCCCCGACTTAAGTGAGGAGCAACGCGACCGCTTTGCCCGCTTGGGCGAGCTCTATGCCGATTGGAACAGCAAGATCAATGTTATCTCGCGCAAGGATATGGATCAATTCTACCAGCGCCACGTCCTTCACTCGCTGGCCATTGCCCGTGTCTGCCGCTTTGAGGCGGGAGCCCGCATTCTTGATGTGGGGTGTGGCGGCGGTTTCCCTTCGATTCCGCTGGCTATCCTCTTTCCCGATGTGCACTTCACCTCGGCCGACTCCATCGGCAAGAAGGTCAAGGTGGTGGAGGGTGTTGTCTCGGCCTTGGAGCTGAAGAATGTAACCCCCCATTGGGGGCGTGTGGAGACTCTTCCCCACCGCTACGACTATGTGATTTCGCGGGCTGTGACCGAGATGCCCCAGTTCGTGAAGTGGATTTGGGAGAAGATTGATCGCGGACAAAAGGGGAGTCTGCCCAACGGCATTCTCTACCTCAAGGGGGGCGACCTGGCCGAAGAGTTGGCCCTTACGCGCAAACGCTGGACCCTTTACGACATCTCTGACCACTTCGAGGAGGAGTTTTTTGAGACCAAAAAGGTGGTCTATACCGCCAAATAAAATTCGAGCGGGAGTGCTTCGGCACTCCTTTTTTGTTGCGAATCGCCACCGTTTTCCCACAACTTCCAAACGAAAGGCTCATGTACGTTGCTCTTGAAATGAGATAAGGGGCTGTATGTTTCACAACATTCAGCCCCTCTTGGTTAGGTTAGTTAGGTTAATGAGATGTGGGAGAATCCCACGTTTTGTAACACAAAGGTAACTCTTTTTTATGATTCTCCAAATAAATTTTTGCAATTTTTAGTAAAAAACGCAAAATTTATCACGATTCGTAAGAATTTCTCAATAAATTGTTTGATTTTGTAAATTATTAAAAAATAATCCGAAGAAAACCCCTGCCTTTTCAGAAAATAAAGGGGTTACCAAAAGAGGCGTAGCAGGGTGAGCAGCAACATCAACAGATAGAGGATGTTGGCAAGTCGTCGTTCGAGCCGGACAAAGAGGAAGGGGAGCAGGAGCACCGTGGGGGTGGCCAACAGCGGAAAGGAGGTGACGCTTGCTCCGGGCAGAAAGAGGGAGGCAAGGGCCAGCAGAAAAAGCCATACCTCGGAGGTGAGGATGGCCCGCGCCTTCGAGGTGGCGGCGTAGATGTCGCTCAGGTAGTAGAAGAGGGCCCACAGCACGGCGGCCAGCAGAACTACCAACTGCAGTACCAGCACCACCGATCCTCCCTGGAAGATGGGTAGTGGCTCGGCGGCGAGCAGCCCCTGCCAAAGTTCGAGAAGGGGAGCCGTGAAGTCGTTGGAGAAGGCCCAGTTCAGGTAGCAGAGGGCCGCCGCAGGAAAGAGGAGTCCGCAGAGGGCCACAATCCACTCGCGCATCGTGCGCTGAAAGAGGATGGTGGTGATCAGCACCAGCACCACCAGCGGCAGGGCCGGGGCGTAGAGCAGGGGAAGCAGACCGAGGTAGAGGGAGCCCCGAAAGAGGGCGTTGAAGGCGTAGCCGTTGCGGCAGGCGGCGGCATAGTTGCGGGCAATGCGGGCCATCAGCAGACCCACCATAGCCCCCAGCAGGTAGCTGTTTCCCAGGAAGATGCCGCAGGCCACTACGCCGTAGAGCGGAATGGCCAGGAGAGAGTTGCCGGCATAGAGTCCGTAGCGAATGCCGATGCGCCCCAGGGTGAGGGCGGCGGCGGTGTGAAGGAGAAACCAAAGCCCCCACGCCAGGCGTGGCCACTCGGTCTGAAGGGCATTGACCCAGCCGCCAAGCAGCGTAGTCGGGGCCTCGATCACCTCGGGTCCGAAACTCATCCCCACCTTGCGGGCACACACAGCACCTAACACCGCGAGGAGAGTCAGCAGTGCAATCAGCAGGGGTTGACGGGTCAGATTCATTGGTTTCCGGGTTGGTTTGCAAATCCGAGGACAAAGATACGGCGGAAAAGAGAAATCTCCACGCTCGGGCTCGAAAAAAAATCCTATCTTTGCCTTTGGAATCGAACTTTTTCGAGAAGCTATGTTGGAAAATTGCTTTCAGACCGAACTTTTGGAGGCGGGCTGCGACGAGGCGGGCCGTGGTTGCCTTGCGGGAGCCGTCTTTGCGGCGGCTGTCATCCTGCCTCCCGACTTTCACCACCCGCTGCTCAACGACTCAAAGCAGCTTACCGAGCGGCAGCGTGACCTGCTGCGTCCCATCATCGAGCGCGAGGCCGTCGCCTGGGCCGTGGAGGCCCTCTCCCCCGCTCGTATCGACGAGATCAATATTCTGAATGCCTCCATCGAGGGGATGAACCTCGCGGCAAACCGCCTCGATCCGCGCCCCCAATTCTTGGCCATTGACGGTAACCGCTTCCACTCCCTCTTCGGCCTCCCCTTCCAGTGTGTGGTGAAGGGCGACGGCAAGTATGCCGACATTGCCGCCGCCTCGGTGTTGGCCAAGACCCATCGCGACGAGTATATGTACCGTCTCGATGAGGAGTTTCCCTGCTACAATTGGCGCAAAAACAAGGGCTACCCCACGCGGGACCACCGTCTGGCCATCCGTGAGCACGGCCTCTCGCCCTACCACCGCCTCACGTTCAACCACGATCGCGGACAGCTGGAGCTCTTCTGAAGCCAAAATCCAAACGATAAAAAGCGGCCTTTCGGGCCGCTTTTCTTACAAACTCTCGGTGTTACCTCTATGCCTCGCCGATCTTCATTCCCTGCTGCTGGTGGGGAGCGGGGATCTCGATCTTGCCGATGGCACTCTCATAGCGGGTGATGTTGTCCTGCAACGACATCAACAGACGCTTGGCGTGCTCGGGGGTCAGAATGACGCGGCTCTTCACCTTGGCCTTCTGCAATCCGGGAAGCATCGTGGCGAAGTCGATGATAAACTCGGAGGTGGAGTGGGCGATAATGGCCAGGTTGGAGTAGTTCCCCTGGGCAACCTCCTCCGGAAGTTCAATGTCAAGCCCCGCCTTTTTCATCTCTGCCATAACTCTCTTTTAATTTAAGGTATCAATTCGGTTCTTTTCTCTTTTTGCGAGCGGTTTTTCCGCTTCGAAGACAAAGGTAGCTCATTCCCTTCGGCGGCGTGACCTCGATTGGGGCAAAGTTGTTGCCGTTTTATCAACAATCGGCACTTTTTGCCCTCTTTTTCGCTCGTTTTTTAACTTTTTGGTTGATTTTTCTTGATTTTTTCGGAGGAATGAGTTGCGTTTGTGAAAAAATTTGTATATTTATGGTTGCGAATTTATAATAAACCTAAAAAGATACGGACAAATGAAAAATTATTCAGCCAAAGAGATTAAGAACATCGTGCTGATCGGTGCCCCTGGAACGGGTAAAACCACCCTGGCCGAGGCGATGGCCTACGAAGGTAAGGTCATCGATCGTCGCGGTTCCATCGAGAACAACAACACCCTGTCGGACAACACCGATATCGAGCACGAATACAAACGCTCGATCTACTCTACGATCCTCTTCACCGAGTTTATGGATCGTAAGCTCAACATCATCGACTGCCCGGGTTCGGACGACTTCTGCGGAAGCCTCTTTTCCGCCTTCAAGGTGGGTGACGTCGGTGTGATGGTGTTCAACGCCCAGAACGGTTGGGAGGTAGGTGCCGAGATTCAGGCCCGCTATGCCCGCGCTCTGAAGAAGCCCATCATCGCTTTCATCAACCAGCTCGACTCCGAGAAGGCCTCCTTCGAGAATACCTTTGAGATGCTCAAGGCCAACTCGCGCGTGAAGCCCGTTATCGTACAGTATCCCGTCAACCAGGGCCCCGGTTTCAACGCCTTTATCGACGTGCTGCTGATGAAGATGTACCGTTTCAAGGATGAGAACGGTACTCGTGAGGAGCTGGATATTCCCGCTGAGGAGCTGGATCGTGCCACCGAACTCAACCGTGAGTTGGTAGAGGCAGCTGCAGAACACGACGAGAATCTGATGGAGCTCTATTTTGAGAAGGGTACCCTCCACCAGGACGAGATCCGTTCGGGTCTGAAGATTGGTGTGGCCAACCGTGAAGTGATCCCCGTATTCTGTGGTTCGGGTAAGCGTGATATCGGTACCAAGCGTCTGATGGAGTTCATCATCAACGTGGCCCCCGGCCCGATGAAGGCTCCCAAGTTCCTCACCACCGAGGGCGAGGAGCTCGCCGCCGAGGCTGCCGAGCCTGCTGTGGCTTTCGTATTCAAGAGCCAGATCGAGCAGCACATCGGTGAGATCAGCTATATCCGTGTAATCCGCGGTAAGATCACCGAGGGTATGGAACTCGTGAATACCCGCACGGGTAACAAAGAGAAGCTTTCGCAGCTCTTCGCCGTGGCCGGTAAGAACCGTACCAAGGTTACCGAGCTTTCGGCCGGTGACATCGGTTGCACCGTGAAACTGAAGGGTACGCGTACCAACGATACGCTGGCTGCCGCCACCAACCCCGTGACGGTTGAGCCCATCACCTTCCCCGAGCCTCGCTACCGTGCTGCCGTGAAGGCCAAGGAGCAGAACGATGAGGAGAAGTTGGGTAAGATTCTGAACGATGCCAAGTATGAGGATCCCACCATTCTGGTAGAGTACTCCAAGGAGCTCAAGCAGACCATTATCCAGGGTCAGGGTGAGCACCACCTCAATATCCTGAAGTCGAAGATCCAGAACGAGAACAAGCTCGAGATGGAGTTCTTTGCTCCCAGAATCCCCTACCGTGAGACCATCACGAAGGTTGCCCAGGCCGACTATCGCCACAAGAAGCAGTCGGGTGGTTCGGGCCAGTTCGGTGAGGTACATATGGTCATCGAGCCCTACTATGAGGGTATGGATGAGCCCAAGAGCTACAAGGTAGGTAAGGGTGAGATCACCGTCAATGTCAAGGGTAAGGAGGAGTATGATCTGCCGTGGGGTGGTAAGCTCCAGTACTACAACTCAATCGTGGGTGGTGCCATCGATGCACGCTTTATGCCCGCCATCCTGAAGGGTATTATGGAGAAGATGGACGAGGGCCCGCTGACCGGTTCCTACGCCCGTGATATCCGCGTAGTGATCTACGATGGTAAGATGCACCCGGTAGATTCGAATGAGATCTCCTTCAAGCTGGCTGCCCGTAACGCCTTCAAGGAGGCCTTCCGCAACGCCGGTCCCAAGATTATGGAGCCTATCTATGATGTGGAGGTACTGACCCCCAGCGACTATATGGGTTCGGTGATGAGTGACCTGCAGAATCGCCGTGCAATGATTATGGGTATGGAGTCCGATAAGGGCTTCGACCGCCTCAGTGCCCGCGTACCTCTGGCCGAGCTCTATCGCTACTCGACCACCCTCTCGTCGCTTACCTCGGGTGCCGCTACCTACTCGATGAAGTTCGCCTCCTACGAGCAGGTTCCCTCCGATGTACAGGATAAGCTCTTGAAGGCTTACACCGATACCGACGAGGATTAATCGGATTGAAACCGACAAATCCTAGGAGCAACGATGGGCTGTACTTGTGTACGGCCCATCGTCGTTTTTCCGGGGGTGCAGAGATTCCGACCTGAAATAAAAAAGCGGCATTGAGGCCGCTTTTGTTATCGAATCAGATATCTCTCAAGGGTTTCGCGCAGATGACCCTCATCGAGATGGGTATAGATCTCGGTGGTGGTGATGCTCTCGTGCCCCAGCATCTCCTGCACCTGGCGGATGGAGGCTCCTCCCTGCAGGAGGTGGGTGGCAAAGGAGTGGCGGAAGGTGTGTGGGCTGATGTTTTTGTGGATGCCGGCCCGCTCGGCCGCCTGGCGGATGATGGTAAAGATCATTACGCGGGTGAGTTTCCCGCCGCGATTGTTCAAAAAGAGGATGTCGCTTGCGATCCCACCCTTGCCCCGCTTCTGGGCCCGTTGCTCCTGCTCGCGCCGATCTTCGAGGTAGAGCTGTACCCGATCGCGGGCCACCTCGCTGATGGGGACCAGTCGCTGCTTGTTGCCCTTGCCCACCACGCGGATATAGCCCTCTCCGAAGAAGAGGTCGCTCAGGCGCAGCTCTGTCAGCTCCGTCACACGCAGTCCACAGGAATAGAGCACCTCCAGCATTGCGCTATCACGCCGTCCCTTCGACGAGGTGGTGTCGATCGAGTCAAGCAGCAGATCAATCTCCTCGATGGTGAGTACCTCGGGGAGGTGCCGCCCGCATTTTGGGGGCTCGATGAATTCGGCCGGCGAATTTTCGAGGCGGTTCTCCAGCAGCAGAAAGTTGTAGAAGCTCTTGATGCCACTCAGTTGTCGGGCCTGCGAGGCGGGCTCCTTGCCACGGTCGTAAAGCCAGGCCATATAGCGGGAGATCATCTCGGGCTCCACCTTGTTGGGTGCGACATCCCAGTTGCGGAGGATGAAGTGGGCAAATTGCCTCAAATCACGCATATAAGACTCCACCGTATTTTGCGACAGCCGCTTCTCCAGCCGGATGTAACTTTGGTAGTGCTTCGAAATATTCTTCCAACGTTCGCTGTTTTCTGCCATATTTTTCCTAATTTTACGCCGATAAAGCAAGACAAAAGTAGGAAAATTTTACATAATCTGCAACGATATGGACTACGTAGAGCTCAATATTCCCGTGGAGGGAGAGATGGCCGAGATTTTGACGGCCGAGTTGGCCGACTTCCCCTTTGAGAGTTTCAAGCAGGAGGGTCCCACCCTCAAGGCCTACATTCCGCAGGAGCAGTTGGTCGATTGCAAAGAGCAGATCGATGCGCTGTTGGCCTCTTATCACCAAGAGGGGGTACGCTACATCTCGATCGAGAGCCAGAATTGGAATGCCCTCTGGGAGAGCAACTTTACCCCGGTGGATGTGGAGGGTAAGATCTACATTCGTGCTCCTTTCCACGCACCGGCACCCGCCGGGGCTCTGGAGGTGATCATTATGCCCAAGATGTCCTTCGGTACGGGCCACCACGCCACCACCTGCCTCGTTTCGGGTTATCTTTGGGATCTGGATCTTACGGATCGAGAGGGGTTGGATATGGGTAGTGGAACGGGAGTCCTGGCCATCGTGGCGGCCAAGCGGGGTGCTCGTCACATTGACGCCATTGATATCGATACCTGGGCCGATGAGAATTGTCGTGAGAACATTGCCACCAACGGAGTCGCCGAGCAGATTACCCCGCTGCTGGGGGATGCACGCCTTTTGGCCGGCCGCTCCTACGACTTCATTGCCGCCAACATCAACCGCAATATTCTCACGGGCGATATAGCAGCCTATGTGTCGGCGATGCGCCCGGGAGCCGATCTGGTGATGAGCGGCTTCCTGGAGGCCGATATCCCCATCATCCGTCAGGCGGCGGAGCAGGCCGGCTTGAACTTCCTCTCCCACCGTCTGCGCGATGGCTGGGCAGCTGTACATTGTCAGAAACCGATCTGCTAATCCCTCTCGACCTTGAAGAGCTACAAGGGGCGCGGCATTGTGCTGCACACGCTCAAATATGGCGATAAGTCGATGATCGTCTACTTGCTTACCGATGTAGGTGGCCGCCAGAGTTTTATGGTGCAGGGGGTGCGTTCATCGCGTGGCCACGGCTCGAAGGCGGGCCTCTTTCAGCCTATCTTTGCTGTCGAATTTGAGGGATTACAGTCGTCGAAGATGGAGCTCCACCGCTTCAAGGAGGTGCATAGCGGTCAGTTGCTTCACTCCATCCCCTTCGATGTCCGAAAATCGACCATCGCCCTCTTTATGGCCGAGGTGCTCTACCGCCTGGTGCGCGAGAGCGAGCCCAACCCCGATCTCTTCGAGTTTGTCTGGCACTCGGTCGGGGCCCTCGATGCCTTGCAGGAGGGTGTTGCCAATTTTCACCTTTGGTTTCTCTCCAATCTCAGTGCCTTTTTGGGCTTCTTTCCCCAGGGCCACTACCATACGGGTGACTGGTTCGACATCCGTGAGGGTTGCTATACATCGACCCAACCCCTTCACACACTCCACTTTACCCCCGAGAACAGCTGTTTTCTGCGCGACTTTACGGAGTGTGATGTGACCTGCCTGGCCGAGATCGGAATGAACCGTACCCAGCGCGTCAGTTTTATGCAGTCGCTTCTGACCTACTACGGCTACCACCTCGATGCCATCCGTGCCGTGCAGTCGGTTCAGATTCTTCAAGAGGTCTTTTGATGGGACAAGGGAGATAAAAAAGGAGATACCTCGAAAGGTATCTCCTTTTTGTTATGGGATGCGGAGCCCCTGTTCAGGATTGGGCTCAACACTCTCCACCCGGTAATTAAAAACCCTTACCGATGCCGAGGAAATCATCGGCCTTGAGGGATGCACCGCCAATCAGACCGCCATCCACGTCGGCCTTGGCGAAGATCTCCTGGGCGTTGGAGGGCTTGCACGAACCACCGTAGAGAATGGGGCATTCCTCGGCGGCAGCACCGAACTTCGAGGCGAGGACCTCACGGATGTAGGCGTGAATCTCCTGTGCCTGGTCAGCCGTGGCGGTCTTGCCCGTACCGATGGCCCATACGGGCTCGTAGGCAATCACGAGGTTCTTGAACTGCTCCTCCGAGAGGTTGAATACCACCTCCTCGATCTGCTGCTTGCAGACAGCGAAGTGGTTGCCGGCCTCACGCTCCTCCAGATTCTCACCCACGCAGTAGATGGGGGTCAGTCCGTTGGCATAGGCCTGCTCCATCTTCTTGTTGAGGGTCTCCGAGGTCTCACCGTAGTACTGGCGACGCTCCGAGTGGCCAAGAATTACATATTTGCAACCCAGGGCGGCAATCATCGAGGCGGCTACCTCACCCGTGTAGGCACCTTTGGCCTCGGCGGCACAGTTCTGGGCACCCAGCTCCACGTCCGAACCCTTCAGGGCCTCGGCCACGGGGGCCAGGTGGGTAAAGGGGGCACAAACGATGAAGTTTACACACTCGCAAACCTCCTTGCGGCCGGCCACAACCTGCTTGGCCAGCTCGACACCCTCTGCAGGCAGGGTATTCATCTTCCAGTTACCTGCAACAATCTTCTTTCTCATTGTACTAACTAAATTTATGTGTTTTACAATTCCCTGTTTTTCTATTTTGCTCCCTTCTCGATTTGGGAGGTTGGATTTTCTGCTTGCTACTCCTCGCACCAACGCTTTACATCCTCCATTGCGGGGGCCTTCAATCCCAGCTTGTTCTTCTTGTTGAAGCCGCAAAGGTCGTTGAAGAACTTGCCGGCGGGGAGCTTCTTCATCGAATCGACGGTGATGTAACCCATCTTCTGAATCACGGGAATCCACTCCTCAGGCACGCCGATCTCGAGATACTTCTCGGGGCCGTCCACGGTGGGTTTCTTCTCGGGACGCATCGTCGGGAAGAAGAGCACATCCTGAATTGAGGGCTGGTTAGTCATAAACATCGTCAGACGGTCGATACCCATACCCATACCCGAGCACTGGGGCATACCGTACTCCAGGGCGCGAACGAAGTCCATATCGATGAACATCGCCTCGTCATCACCCTTCTCCGAGAGACGCAACTGCTCCTGGAAACGCTCCAGCTGGTCGATGGGGTCGTTCAGCTCCGAGTAGGCGTTGCAGAGCTCCTTGCCGTTTACGAAGAGCTCGAAACGCTCGGTGAGCTCCTGGTTGTCGCGGTGACGCTTGCAGAGGGGTGACATCTCGATGGGGTAGTCGCAGATGAAGGTGGGCTGGATGAGCTCCTCCTCGCAATACTGGCCGAAGATGGCATCAATCAACTTACCCTTACCCATCGTGTCATCGATCTCGACATTCAAACGCTTGCAGGCCTCGCGCAGCTGCTCCTCCGTCTGGCCCGTGATGTCATAGCCGGTCTTCTCCTTGATGGCATCGGTCATCGTCAGACGACGGAAGGGGGCCTTGAAGGAGATCTGCTTGCCATCGACGGTGAGTTCGGTAGTGCCGTTGGTGGCGATGGCCACACGCTCCAAAAGCTGCTCGGTGAACTCCATCATCCAGAGGTAATCCTTGTAGGGAACATAGATCTCCATACAGGTAAACTCGGGGTTGTGGGTGCGGTCCATACCCTCGTTGCGGAAGTTCTTGCCAAACTCGTAAACGCCGTTGAAACCACCTACGATGAGCTTCTTGAGGTAGAGCTCGGTGGCGATTCGCATATAGAAATCGGTGTCGAGCGAGTTGTGGTGCGTGATGAAGGGACGCGCCGAAGCTCCGCCGGGGATGGGCTGCAGAATGGGGGTCTCGACCTCCAGACAGCCGTGCTCGTTGAAGAAGTCTCGCATCGTGGCCATAATCTTGGCACGCTTCACAAATACCTCGCGAACGTGGGGATTGACCACCAGATCGACATAACGCTGGCGATAGCGCACTTCGGGGTCGGTCAGGGCATCAAAGGTCTGTCCGTCCTTCTCCTTGACGACGGGTAGCGGACGCAGTGACTTCGAGAGGAGGGTGAAGCGGTGGCAGTGTACCGACAGTTCGCCCGTATTGGTGTGGAAGGCGTGGCCCTCGATGCCGATAAAGTCACCCATATCGAGGAGCTTCTTGAATACGGTGTTGTAGAGGGTGGGATCGCCCTCGGGGCAGATGTCATCGCGGCGGATGTAGACCTGAATACGGCCCGAGTGATCCTGCAACTCAAAGAAAGAGGCACTACCCATAATGCGGCGCGACATCATACGGCCGGCGATGCGTACCTCCTGGTAGTTCCCCTTCTCGGGGTCGAAGTTTTCGGCAATCTCGCGTGCCGAGGCATTCACCTCGAAACGAGCGGCGGGATAGGGCTCGATGCCCAAATCACGAAGAGCCTGCAGCGACTTGCGTCTGAGCTGCTCCTGTTCGCTGAGTTCGTTGAAATTCATATGACTCTTTTTTATCTATTGTTCTCGTTTATGAAGCCTTTATGGGGCTTTCGGACCTGCAAAGGTACGAAATAATGGGCAATGAGCAACAAACAATGGGTATTTTCATCCAAAATTATTCCCTCTGCGTTGATTTTGATGCAGGGCTGTTACTCCTCGGCAAAGCGTTTCAGGGTGGCGATCTCCTCGGCCCAGCGGCTCTCGTCGGGGGTCTCAAGAATCAACGGGATCTGCTCGAAACGGGGATCGCGGGCGATGTAGCGGAAGCAGTTCCAGCCGATGTGGCCCTCACCCAGCGGTGCGTGGCGATCGACGCGGCTTCCCAGCGGCTTCAGGGCATCGTTGAGGTGCATTCCTCGCAAATAGGAGAAACCCACCACGCGGTCAAACTCCGCAAAGGTCATTTCGCAGGCCAGCTCCGACGAGAGGTCGTATCCTGCCGCAAATGAGTGGCAGGTGTCGAGGCAGACACCTACGCGGCTTTTGTCCTCGATGCGGTCGATGATGTAGCGCAGGTGCTCGAAGCGGAATCCGAGGTTGGAGCCCTGGCCGGCGGTATTTTCGATAACGGCCGTTACCCCCTTTGTGCGGGCGAGGGCGAGGTTGATTGACTCGGCTATGCGGTCGAGCGAGGCCTCCTCCGAGATCTGCTTGAGATGGCTTCCGGGGTGGAAGTTGAGGCGGTCGAGCCCCAGCTGCTCACACCGCTCCATCTCCTCCAGGAAGGCGGCGCGCGACTTGGCCAGACCCTCCTGCTCGGGGTGGCCGAGGTTGATCAGGTAGCTGTCGTGGGGCAGAATCTGACAAGCAGCATAGCCGGCAGCCTCCATTGCGTGACGGAAGGCCTCGATCTGCCCTCGACCGAGGGCCGGGGCGTGCCATTGACGTTGGTTCTTGGTGAAGAGGGCCAGGGCGGTGGCTCCGATGGCCTGTGCATTCAGGATGGCATTCTCCAGGCCGCCCGATGCACTCACGTGTGCTCCAAAATATTTCATTTTTTCGGTAGGTTGCGTTCTAAAGGACAAAAATAGAAAAAAATCTAAAATTATTCGTTACATTTGCAGATGGATTGGAAAAAGTAGAACAAATAACAAAACCCAAAATCTGATGAAGAGATATTTTCACGCTTTTGTCGGTGCGCTTTGCACCCTTTTTGTATGGCTGGGGAGCGATTGTGCTTTCGCCCAGATCTCGATCGACGAGGTAAAGGCGGGCGAGAAGGCCGAGTTTCGGGATTCGGTGAAGGTCGCCTCGGCCGATGCCGACTACTACAGTGAGGCCCGCCACAAGGCGGAGCGTGCCGCCATCCGCAAGGAGCGCAACTTTCTGGAGGTAACTGCTTCACTGATGGGCTCGATGACGGCCTACAACGACTCCTGGATCAATTCGCAGGGCGGTGCCAATGCCATTGCGGCCATTGCCGACTTCTATGTGCACCACACCTTCACGAAGGATCTCTTTACAGTGGAGTCGAAGGCCACCGGAAAGTTGGGCTTCGACCGAATGAGTGCCACCCTGGAGGATGGTACGGAGCGGGGTCTCTGGTTCAAGGGTACCGATGGATTCAAGATCTCGTCGGCTCCGGCCTACAAGTTTGCCGACCGCTGGAATTTCGGAGCCAACGTCTCTTTTGAGTCGCAGTTTGCCAACGGCTACAAGTCGCGTACGGAGCAGACGAGCATCCACCGCAAGAGCCGCTTTATGTCGCCGGGCTATTTCAACCTCTCGTTCGGTTTCACCTATACCCACCCCGACAAGAAGTGGCCCTTCAAGGTCTACCTCTCGCCCATCGGTACCAAGGCCACCTTTGTTCGTTCCGAGCAGGTGCGTGCCAACGGGCACCTCTATGGTCTGGTTGATCCCGAGGCTAACTCGATGTGGGAGGGAGGCTCTTCGCTGGAGGTCAATTTCGACCGTACCTGGGGTAAGAACGGCTGGTTGCGCTATCGTACCACCTTCATCTCCTTCTATGGTTGGATCACCTCCATCGGTCAGAACAACTATCCCAAGTTTGATGAGTACAAGGAGGCCCTGGCCGCCTGGGAGGCCCAGGAGAACAAGCTGATCAAGGATAAACCCGTGCTGCCAATCCACCCCACCGTACGCTGGGATAACACCATCGAGATCAAGGCGACGAAGTACATCTCCACCAAGATCGACTTCACCCTCTTCTACGACCGTGCCCAGAACTATAACGTGCAACTGAAGAGCTTCCTGAGCGTCGGGCTGGCCTACACCTTCAAGAATAAGTAGAAACCCCTTTTTGAGTGAGGATGACAACTCGAAGACAAACACTCCTGCTGCTGACGCTGGTGCTCTGTATCGGCGTGTTGGGCGGCTTCCTGCTGGGCTACTACCAGACCCGTCGCCAGGTGCGCGATCGGTTGCTCCCCCTGTTGGGACGGGTGGCCGTGATGGATAACAAGTTGGGGCAGACCCTTGCGCTCATCGAGCGGGAGTATGTCGATCCCATCTCCATCGACACGCTCATCGAGCGGGCTCTCCCCCTGGTGGTCGAGGAGCTCGATCCCCACTCGGTCTATATCCCTGCCTCCGATATGCAGGCGGTGAACGAGCCCCTGGAGGGGGAGTTTGACGGAATCGGCGTGGTCTTCAATATGGCCACCGATACGGTCGTGGTGCTCAATGTTGTTCCTTCGGGCCCCAGCCGCAAGGCGGGGGTGCTGGCGGGAGACCGCATCGTACGCATCAACGACTCTCTGGTGGCGGGCCAAAAGATTCCGCAGGATCAGATTGTCAAGCGGTTGCGAGGTAAGCGGGGTACGCAGGTCAAGCTTACTCTGGAGCGTCTCGGCATCGAGGAGCCGGTGGAGGTGGTCGTTACGCGCGATGCCATTCCCGTCAAATCGATCGAAGCGGCCTTTATGCTGGAGCCGAAGATCGGCTTCATCAAACTCTCGCAATTCTCGCGCACGACCTATGCCGAGTTGATGAAGGCGTTGGTCGAGTTACGCAAGGAGGGGATGGAGGCTTTGATCTTCGACCTGCGCGGCAATGCCGGCGGTTACCTCGATCAGGCGATTTTGGTTACCAACGAATTCCTGCCCGAGAAGCGGCTGATCGTCTATACGGAGGATCGCCACAAGCACCAGGTGCGCGAGTATAGTGATGGCCGTGGTCACGCCACCGACCTGGGACTGGCCATTCTGATTGACGAGGGGAGTGCCTCCTCGTCGGAGATCCTGGCGGGAGCCGTGCAGGACAATGACCGGGGTACGATTTTGGGCCGCCGCTCCTTCGGTAAGGGGTTGGTGCAGCGTCAAATTCCCTATGAGGACGGTTCGGCCCTGCGCCTGACCACGGCCCGCTATTTTACCCCCACGGGTCGCTCGATCCAGAAACCCTACACCATCGGTGATGAGGAGAGCTATGCCCTTGATCTGGTTCACCGCTACGAACACAACGAGTTCTTCTCGGCCGACAGCATCCGCTTCGCCGATTCGCTCAAGTTTACCACTCCGGGAGGTCGTACGGTCTATGGCGGAGGAGGCATTATGCCCGACATCTTCATTCCGGCCGATACCACCGACGTAACCCCCTGGTTTATGCAGGTGACGGGTCGCAACATCCTCTATCGCTATACGATGGAGTATGCCGACCGCCACCGCACGGTCTTCAATGCGGTGGAGAGTCTCGATGCCTTGCAGCAGCTGCTGGATGGTGACAAAAACCTGGTGAACGACTTTTTGCGCTATGCCGAGCGGCGGGGTGTAACCCCCAATGCCCGCGAGATTGCCCGATCGCGCCACCTGGTGGAGGCGCAGCTGCGTGCCTACATCGGTCGCAATACTCCGCTGGAGGACAACGGATTCTATCGCAACATCTATCCCATCGACACCACGCTGCTCAAGGCCGCAGAGGTACTCCGCACGGAGATCTCCTTGCGGGCTGACTCGCCGGAGAGATCCGAAGGGCTCTAACTCCTTTCCCTCCTTAGAAAGAAAAAATCGAAAAAAACGAAAAACTTATGATGAGATATCTGATTGGCATTTTGGCCACCCTGCTGACCCTTGCCGCCATCGCCTTGGTGGTGGTGAATCGTGGTACCTACACCTCGCTTCTTCCCTCCGCTGTTGAGGAGCCGGTTTTGGAGCTTCCTGAAGCTCCGGAGGTTGTCGAGAGTCCCGATACCCTTGCGACTCCGGAGATCCCGACTGACTCGCTGATTCACGAGTAACAGCCAACAAAAAAGCGACCTCAATCTGAGGTCGCTTTTTTGTTCTTCATCGGAGTCGTGCGACTCCGTGAGCGAGATTTAGACGGTCATAATCTCCTTCTCCTTCTTATCGAGCAGGGCATCGAGCTGCTTCGAGTACTTCTCCAGCAGCTTCTGTGCCTGGTTCTCGCCATCTTTCGACTCATCCTCGGGCATACCCTCCTTGGTTGCCTTCTTGAAGGCCTCCACGGCATCACGACGGGCGTTACGCAGGCTGATGCGGGCCGTCTCGGCCTCGGCGCGAACCTGCTTCACCAGATCCTTACGACGCTCCTCGGTGAGGGGAGGAATCGAGAGACGAATCTGCTCACCGTTATTCGAGGGGGTGAGGCCGATGTTCGAGTCGATGATTGCCTTCTCGATCACGCGGATCAGGTTTTTGTCCCAGGGCTGAATCAGAATAGTCTTGGCATCGGGTACCGTTACGCTGGCCACACCCGAAACGGGGGTCTGCGAGCCGTAGTAGTCCACCATTACGCCATTCAGTACGTTGGGCGACGCCTTGCCGGCACGAACATTGAGGAGTTCCTCCTCCAAGTGCTCAACCGTACGCTCCATACGGGTCGAAGCATCATTCAAAATCTGTTTGCTCTCCATAGTATCGCTATTTATTATTAATTGTCTTTTCGATCAGTTGCACGAACTCGGCAAAATCCTCGGGGGTGTAGCCCAGTTCGATGTGCACGATGCGACCCTCGCGGTCGATCAGGTAGTTGTGCGGAATACCCTTCTTGGCGTAGCGGTTGAATACGGCCTCATCCTGGTCCATTGCCATCGGGAAGTCGAATCCGCGCTTCTCGCGGGTGGTACGAATCTCCTCCTCCGAGTCGCCGCGCGAGGCGAAGATGAAGGCGAACTCCTCGTCGGCAAAGCGATCGATGATCTCCTTCTGCACGGTCGAGAGTTCCTGCATACAGGGAGGACACCAGGTAGCCCAGAAGTTGAGCAATACCACCTTGCCACGCAGCTCGGAGAGGGTTACCTCGCCACCGCCATACATCGGCAGGGTGAAGTCGGGGGCCGGATCACCCACCTGCACGTGGTCATACTCCGACTCTGTGAGGGGAGCCTCCTGCGGTTCGGCGGCCGTCGAACCGTCGGGCAGGAAGAGCATCAGGGCTACCACAATGGCCAGCAGGGCGATGAGTACCCACAGCAGGCCGTTGCGCTGTTTTGTCTTGCGTTCAAACATTGCCATAATTGTCAAATCTTTGGGGGTTTATAACTTCACCAGCGTTCCGATCTCCTGGCCTGCGAGCACCTTCTCCAGGTTGCCCGGCGTATCCATATCGAAGACGATGATGTTGAGTTTATTCTCCTTGCAGAGAGTGAAGGCGGTCATATCCATTACCTTCAGATTGCGGGCATAGACCTCGTCAAAGGTGATGGTGGAGAACTTCTGGGCCGAGGGATCCTTCTCGGGGTCAGCCGTATAGACGCCATCCACGCGCGTACCCTTCAACATTACATCAGCCTCAATTTCGATGCCGCGCAGGGCCGAGGCGGTATCGGTCGAGAAGTAGGGGTTGGAGGTGCCGCCGCCGATGATCACCACATAACCGGCTTCGAGCAGTTCGAGGGCCTTGGCCTTCGAGTAGTACTCGCCGATGGGCTCCATACGAATCGAGGTGAGTACCTTGGCCTTCACGCCGTTATCCTCGAGGGCCGAGTGGAGGGCCAGCGAGTTGATGATGGTGGCCAGCATACCCATCTGGTCGCCCTTTACGCGATCAAATCCCTTTTTGGCACCCTGCAGGCCGCGGAAGATGTTGCCGCCACCGATTACGATACCGATTTGAACACCCGTAGCTGCTGCCGCCTTGATCTGCTCGGCATACGACTGCAACACGGCAGGCGAGAGGCCGTATTTTTGCTCTCCCTGAAGCGATTCTCCGCTCAGTTTCAAAAGAATTCTCTTGTAATTCATTATTAAAATCTCATTTTACCTCAACAAAGATAATAACAATTCTCCGCATTTCACATTTTTTTTCTAATTTTGTCCTGCGATGGAGCAACAAAATTACACCCTGCTGGAAAAAATCGACTCCCCGAAAGAGCTCAAACGGCTCTCTTTGTCGGAGTTGTGCCACTATAGCGACCAACTGCGCCGCTATATTATCGAGCAATGTGCAAACAATCCGGGCCACCTGGCTTCGAGCCTCGGTGCCGTGGAGTTGGCCGTTGCGCTCCATTATGTCTTTGACACGCCGACCGACAAGCTGATCTGGGATGTCGGCCACCAAACCTATCCGCATAAGATCATCACCGGTCGCCGTGAGGCCTTCCGCGACAAGCGTCGTCTGGGTGGGATCAGCGGTTTCCCGCGAATGGCCGAGAGCCCCTACGATGCCTTTGGCGGTGGCCACGCCTCGGTCTCGATCTCGGCGGCCTATGGCCTGGCCAAGGCGGCCCGTTTGCGGGGTGAGAAGCATCGCGTGGTGGCGGTGATTGGTGACGGCTCGATGACCGGAGGCCTTGCCTTCGAGGGGTTGAACAACGCCGGAGCCTCCAAACAGGAGGATCTGCTGGTGATTCTCAACGACAACAATATGGCCATCGACCAGGCGACGGGAGCCTTGAAAAACTACCTGGTCAAGATCTCCACTTCGCGCTTCTACAACCGCTTCAAGCGCGAATTGTGGAATATCCTCTCGCACGTTCCGCCCCTTTTGCGCCTCTGCCAAAAGGCCGGCAATGGCGTGAAGCAGGGATTGCTGAAGAACAGCAACCTCTTCGAGAGCCTCAATTTTCGCTACTTCGGACCCATCGACGGCCACGATCTGAAGGGGATGGTACGCATCTTGAAGGCCTTGAAGCGTATCGAGGGGCCGAAACTCCTCCACGTGATGACTACCAAGGGCAAGGGGCTGGAGGTGGCCGAGCACGACCCTGCCGTATGGCACGCTCCGGGGTGCTATAACCCTGCCACAGGCGAGCGCATCGCCTCCTCGACGGCCATCGACCGCTACCAGGATGTCTTCGGACAGACGTTGCTCGATTTGGCCCGTCTTGACAGCCGCGTGGTGGGAATCACGCCGGCAATGCCCTCAGGTTGCTCGATGAATATTCTGATGCGTGAGATGCCCGAACGTTGCTTTGATGTCGGCATTGCCGAGGGGCACGCCGTCACCTTCTCGGCGGGCCTTGCCGCCGGTGGTCTGCGTCCCTTCTGCAACATCTACTCGACCTTTATGCAGCGCGCTTACGACAATGTGATCCACGACGTGGCTTTGCAACACCTTCCCGTTACACTCTGTCTTGATCGAGGCGGTCTGGTGGGTGAGGATGGTGCCACCCACCACGGATCCTATGATCTGGCCTACCTGTCGGCGATTCCAGAAATGGTGGTCTCGGCCCCCAAGAGCGAGCGGGAGTTGCGAAATTTGATGTATACGGCATTGAAGAGCGACCGACCCTTTGCCATACGCTATCCGCGAGGGGGCGGTGTGGGCGAGAAGTGGCGCGACGAACCCTTCGAGGAGCTCGCCATCGGACGTGGAGAACGCCTTCGCAAGGGGGATCGCGTGGCAGTGTTGAGCATCGGCCCCGTAGCCAAGTCGGTGGAGCGAGCGTTGGATCGTCACCTCCAAAACGGAGTGAAGGTAGGACACTACGACCTGCGTTTTGCCAAGCCTCTCGACGAGGTGCTGTTGGGCGAAGTGGCCACCTGCTACAAAAAGGTGCTGACGGTGGAGGATGGTTCGCTGCGCGGAGGCGTGGGGGAGGCGGTGAGTGCCTGGTTCTCGGCCCACGGCTACCCGATGGAGGTACATTCACTCGGTATCCCCGACCAATTTATCGAACACGGCACTCCGGCTGAACTGCACCGACAGGTGGGTATAGATGCCGAGAGTATCTACAAGGCGGTGGGTGAATTGCTGTTGAGCCGCTGATAAGCGACCGAGACGATCGATTTTTTTCTCCTTTGGCAGGATTCGTGCGTCAGAGGAGAAAAATTTTTGTCCCTCTATGATCGCGTTAATACTCCTTTTGCTGGCAGGCAGCGTTGCCCTGCTGAGCTGCTCGGGCAGCACCATCGACCGCCATACGGTGGCACAACTCGACGTGAACGAGATTCTGGGTTCCTGGTATGAGCTGGCCCGCTATGACCACCCTTTCGAGCGGGGGTTGAGTGAGGTGGAAACTCGCTATACGCTCGATAACGAGGGCCTTATCCGGGTGGAGAACAGCGGTTATGAGGCCTCTTCGGGGGTGCGCCGCGTGGCGGTGGGGCGGGCCAAGACAACCGATGATCCGGGCCGCCTTCGGGTGAGCTTCTTTTGGAAATTCTACTCCGATTACAACATTCTGGAGCGTGATCTGCGGGGTCGCTGGATGCTGGTTGGGAGCCATTCGCCCCGCTATCTCTGGATCCTTTCGCGTACCCCCTCGCTACCCCCGGCCGAGATGGAGCAGATTCTCCTCCTGGCTCGCCAACGCGGGTACGATACCGACAAATTGATCTTGAGCAACGAAGAGTAAAAAAGGCACCCCACGTGGGGTGCCTTTTTGTTTGAAATCTCTTTTCTCGAACTCCTATCCGGCAACCGGACAAGGGATGCCGAGGGCCTCGACACGGAGAGCAATACGCTGCAACTCCTCCCGCTCGACCTTTTCGAGGGTCTGACAGGGGGTGTCGCGGTCGAGCGAGTAGACCATCACCTTCTTGGGGCGAATGCGGGCAATGAGGTCGAGCCAGGCCGAAACCTCCTCCTCGGTGGTGTTGTCCACGCGCTGCCCTTCATAGGTGCCGCGCAGGAACATCGTCTGTACGATCAACTCCCCCTCAAACGAGCAGAGCTGCTCCACCACCCGCTCCACGGAGTAGTTGCCCTGCGGGAGGTTCATCAGCCGCACGGTTTCGTCAAAGGCCGAATCGAGCTTCAGGATGTTGTTGTCCACCCGCTTCAGAGCGCGACAAACTCCCTCGCGGTGGAGCTGTGTGGCGTTGCTCAAGACCGACACTTTGGCCTCGGGGCAGAGGCGGTCGCGCAGGGCGAGTGTATCCTCGATGATCGCCTCGAAGTCGGGGTGAAGGGTTGGCTCTCCGTTTCCGGCAAAGGTGATCACATCGGGGGGAGTCCCTTCGCCAACCATCTTTTCGAGGGTCTCGGCCAGCAGACGGCTCACATCCTCGCGGCGATTGAAACGGCGGGCTCCCGGATGTTCGTGATTCCAGCCGCACTCGCAATAGATGCAGTCAAACGAACAGAGTTTCGACTCGGTAGGCAACAGATTGACGCCCAACGAGAGGCCCAGTCGGCGTGAGCGTACCGGGCCGAAAATGATGTCGTGGTAGAGTGAAGTCATAGAACAAAAGTAAGAAAAAAATGGGTACAAATACCTAATTTTAGCAATTATTTTTCCTCTTTTGGCATAATCTGCCGAAAAATCGCTACCTTTGTATGATCTAACAGGTTGATCTCCTTTGTTTGAAACAACATAAAACTTAAAAAACCCAAATAGAGATGGTAGACATTTTTGAAAGATTAGAGAAGAATGCCGGTGGCCCGATTGGTCAGTATATGGCTTTTGCCCACGGCTATTTCGCATTCCCCAAGTTGGAGGGTGAGATTGGCCCCCATATGACCTTCCGCGGTCAGAAGGTGCTCAACTGGAGTTTGAATAATTACCTGGGCCTGGCTAACCTGCCCGAGGTACGCGAGGCTGATGCCAAGGGTGCTGCCGAGTTTGGTATGGCTGCCCCGATGGGTGCCCGTATGATGAGTGGTCAGACCAAGTATCACGAGCAGCTGGAGCGTGAGCTGGCCGAGTTTGTCGGCAAGCCCGATGCCTTCCTGCTGAACTTCGGTTTCCAGGGTATGATCTCGATCATCGACTGCCTGCTGACCCATCGCGACGTAGTGGTTTACGATGCCGAGGCTCACGCCTGCATCATCGACGGTCTGCGTATGCACAACGGCAAGCGTTTCGTCTTTGGTCACAACGACATCGACTCGTTGCGTCTGCAACTTAAGCACGCTACCGAGCTCGCCGAGCAGCAGCGTGGTGGTGTTCTGGTCATCACCGAGGGTGTCTTCGGTATGAAGGGTGATATGGGTAAGCTCGATGAGATCGTAGCCCTGAAGAAGGAGTTCAACTTCCGTCTGCTGGTGGACGATGCCCACGGCTTTGGTACGATGGGCCCCGGTGGTCGCGGTACGGCTGCCCACTTCGGCGTTACCGACCAGGTGGATGTCCTCTTCAATACCTTCGCCAAGTCGATGGCCGGTATCGGTGCCTTCGTGGCCGGTCCCCGTTGGCTGATCAACCTCTTCCGCTACAATATGCGTTCGCAGCTCTACGCCAAGTCGCTCCCGATGCCGATGGTGATCGGTGCCTTGAAGCGTCTGGAGATCATTCGTGAGCGTCCCCAGTTGCAGGAGAAGCTCTGGGAGATCACCAATGCCCTGCAGAGCGGTCTGAAGGAGAGCGGTTTCGATATCGGAGTTACCAATACCCCCGTAACCCCTGTATTTATGAAGGGCTCGGTGGAGGAGGCTACCAACCTGGTGGTTGACCTGCGCGAGAACCACAAGCTCTTCTGCTCGATCGTGGTTTATCCCGTGATCCCGAAGGGTGAGATGATCCTGCGCGTGATCCCTACGGCTGCCCACACGATGGAGGATGTGGAGTACACGCTCAACGCCTTCCGTGCCATCAAGAGCCGTCTGGAGAGTGGTTACTACAACCAGCCGATGCCGATGCGCGCCGACGAGGACTTCAAGCTTCGTTAATTTCTTTTGCAAAGGGGAGGGTAAAACTCCTGATTGCGGACCCGAACGAGTGTGGCTCGTTCGGGTTTTTTGTTTGCCTCAAGATTTCTTCTCTCTTTTTTCGTTTTTTGGATAAATTTCGTAACTTTACAAATTGAAATAACTTTTTCGATGCGTATCGAGGACCTGGCATTGGTGATGACTCCCGGTTTGGGGGTGAAGGGGGTGGCTCATCTGTTGGAGCGATTCACCTCCGCCGAGGCCGTTTTTCGAGCCTCGGAGGCGGAGTTGAACGATGCCCGTCTGCAGCGACGAGCCGTGGAGGGAATTCTCTCGCGGGCGGGTTGGCGGGCTGCCGAACAGGAGTTGCTCCACTGTGAGCGAAACGGCGTTTGGGCCCTTGCCTCTACCGATGAGGAGTACCCCGCCCTGCTACGCGAGATCGATGATTTCCCACATATATTATATGGAGTCGGCAACCGCGACCTCTTCCGTAGCCCGATGCTGGCGATGGTGGGGACCCGTGAACAGAGCCCTTATGGCGAGCGTGCCTGCCGCTACCTCATTGAAGGACTGGCCGAGCGAATGCCCGATCTGGTGATTGTGAGCGGTCTGGCCTTTGGTATCGACAGCACCTGCCACCGCCTTGCCTTGGAGTGTGGCCTGCGCACGGTGGGGGTGGTGGCCAATCCGTTGCCCGAGATCACCCCGCCGCAACACAGCCGCCTGGCACGGGAGATGGTGGAGCGGGGTGGAGCCATCCTCTCGGAGCTCCCCTCTTCGACCAAACAGAAGGGGTGTTACTATGTGGCTCGCAACCGCATCATCGCCGGCCTCTGCGAGGGGTTGGTGCTGGTGGAGTCCCCCGCTTCGGGAGGCTCGCTCCTTACGGCCCAGTTCGCCGACGATTATCATCGGGTGGTGATGGCCGTTCCGGGGCGTGTGGGTGATCGTACTGCCGTGGGCCCCAACACCTGGATCCGAAACAGGAAGGCGCAGATGATCCTCTCGGCTGAGGATGTGGTGCGCGAGGTGATGTGGGATCTGCGCCCCGAGGGGGTGCAGTCGCCCAAGCAGGCAGAGGAGGTGCCTTTGACCCGTGATGAGGAGGGGCTCTTTGGCTGTTTCCGTACCGATGATCCCCTCTCGTTTGCCGAGTTGCAGGAGCTTTCATCGCTCGACACCTCCACCCTGACGGCCCTTTTGATGAGTCTGGAGCTTTCGGGTCATATCCGACTGCTGCCGGGCAACCGTTATGAAAAGTTGAAACGATAATCGAAACAGAGAATTTACAAACCCAACACAATGAAACAAGTTTTTTTCACCTTTGTTGCAACCTCCTTGTTCTGGTTTGGTTTTTATAAGTTCTATACCTACTTTGAGTCGAATGCACAAGTTGAGCAGCAATCCGCAGAGCAATCGGCGGAAGATTTTGTTGCGGATTTTGTTGAACAATCCGAGCTAAAAAAACAAAGCCAACCGGGGAACAAGGATAAGAGTATTTTTGAACTTTTGTCCCAAGAGGTCGCAGAGAAGGTGCAGGAGACCAAACCGCTGAAAGATCCTGTGGCGGAATCGGTTGAGGAGAATCTTTTTGGGTATTGGGAACCGATCGAGGGGGCCGAGTGGCCGTTGGAGTTTACTCGCTATGGCACGGCGATCCAATATCCGCACGGCCTGGCGATTCGCTATGATTACTCGACGCAGGGGGAGGCGATGAAGATTGACTGTGACCGAGCGCGTTTCGCGTTGGTGGAGGAGGAGGGCGAACTCTATCTCGACCTATACAATACGACTGACTTTTCGGGACGATACAAGAGGCTCTCCCAGCCCCGCAAGATTTCGATGAACGGACTGGATCAGGAGAGTTATCCAACCCTGATTGTCGGAAGATGGAGCCCCGTGGATGGACAGGAGTGGGATATTGAGTTCTCCAGGTTCGGTGCGGTAATCCAATATCCGCACGGACTTGAAATGCGCTATGACTATGAACTGAATGGTACCCGAGCGAAGATCCACGACGATAAAGCTGTAATCGTAATTAGTGAGGATGCTCACTATTACTATTTGGAGATTTACAACACCTGTGATTTCTCTGGTCGGTACAGGCGAACTAAACGGTAAAAATGGACAACGATCGTAGGAAGCAATGCAACTAATTGATACTCACTCTCACCTCTACGAACCGGAGTTCGATGAGGACCGCGATGAGGCGGTGGCCCGAGCCCGCGAAGCGGGGCTGGAGCGACTCCTCTTTCCGGCCATCGACCCCCGAAGCAACGGCCGAATGGTGGATGCCGTGCGCCGTTATGGTGACTTCTGTCTGCCGATGATGGGGTTGCATCCCACCTCAATCAATGAGAACCCTGCCTGGCGGGAGGATCTGGCCGAGGTGGAGAGGCTGCTACTCTCACCGCCCGACGGAATCCGTTTTTGTGCCGTGGGGGAGATCGGCCTGGATCTCTATTGGAATCAGGCCTACGCCGCCGAGCAGTTGGAGGCTTTTGAATGGCAATGCCGCCTGGCAATGCGCCTGAGCCTTCCGGTCGCTATCCACACCCGTGCTGCGTGGCCCGAGATGGAGGCGAGTGTGGCCCGCCTGCAGCGGGAGGCCGAGGAGAAGGGCTTGCGTTTTTATGGCGTTTTTCACGCCTTTGCGGAGGATGCAGCCTGCTATCGCCGCCTGAAGGCCCTGGTTCCCGATTTCAAGTTCGGAATCGGAGGCGTGGTAACCTTCAAAAAGAGCCTTTTGGCCGAGACGGTCAAGGAGATGGAGATGGAAGATCTGCTCCTGGAGACCGATTGTCCCTACCTGACACCGACACCATTTCGCGGAAAGCGAAACGAATCGGGATATATTTTGTATATTTGCCGAAAGGTTGCCGAGTTAAAGGGGGTGGAGCCAGAGTTGGTGGCGGAACAAACCTCCTGCACGGCTCGCGCGCTCTTCGCTCTCGACGAAGAGACCCAACGATGAAAAAACCGAAAACTACATAACCTGACGAATGAAAAAAGACCTTTTAATGCTCCTCCTGCCGCTTCTGTTGGTGGGGTGGGCCTCCCGGGCCGAGGCCCAGGAGAGCGATCTCTTCAAGTTGCAGATCGAGACGCGCTTCGACTATCAGTACGATGAGCTGGATGGCACCACGCGCGATGCACTCTCGGGCTTCAAGGGCAAGTACCTGAATGTCCAGCTCGATGGCCGCATCAGCCCGAAATTCACCTACTCCTATCGCCAACGTCTGAACCGTGCCCATAAGAGTGAGAGCTTCTTCGATGCCACCGATTGGATCTGGCTTCAGTATCAGCCCACCGAGAATTGGGCGATCTCGGCCGGTAAGCAGGTGGTGATGATTGGTGGTTGGGAGTATGACCGTAGCCCCATCGACCTCTACTTCTGCTCGGAGTTCTGGAACAATATCGCCTGCTATCAGTTTGGTGCGAGTGTCACCTACACCTCCAACAAGAAGAACAGTGCCATCACCTTCCAGGCCTGCCAGAGTCCCTTTGATACGGCGGAGAACGACCTCTACGCCTTCAACCTCTTCTGGAACTTCACCGAGGGGTGCTACAAGGCCCTTCACTCGGTCAACGCCTCGGAGTATGCCAACGGCAAGTATATCTGGTATGTGGCACTGGGTAACCAGTTTACCTGGGGGGATGCCCGCCTGCAGGTCGATCTGATGGATCGCAGCGTCAATGGCTATGGCTTTTTGACCAACTACTCGCTGATGGGCGAGTTCTCCTACTTGGTGGATGATCGCGTGAATCTCTTTGCCAAGGCGACCTACGATAAGAGTTCGAAGGATTTTCTTCCTTTGGCCGACCTGACCCTCTTCCCCGGTTCGGAACTTACGCGCGTGGGAGGTGGTGTGGAGTACTTCCCGCTGGGAGGTAAGGGCGATCGCTCGATCCGCCTCCACCTGGCCTGCTCCTATGTGATGGGCCACAATACCAACCCGGCCGGTACGCTTCTGGACAACAATCTCTTCCTCTCGGTGGGTGCCACCTGGCGTCTGGATGTGCTGAAGATTGCCAAGAGCCTGATTCGTCGGGAGAAGCATACCAACTAATTTTCGAGACCACAACCACGAACCTGACTGAAAAATGTCCCAAAATCGGAAACCTCAAAACACTATGAATACCGAAAACAAGAAATTTTCGATCTGGAAGTATATTCCGACCGGCATCCCCTGCCTGGTGATTGTCATCGCCCTCTTCTGGTATATCGGAAGCAAGATGGGTATGGCCAATATGCTCAATACGATTATGAAGACAGGGCACGATCTGTTGCTCAACACGGTCTTCTACCTGATGGCCATCTGCGTAATCACGGGAGCCATCGGTCGCCTCTTTGTGGAGTTTGGCGTTGTCAAACTGCTGGAGCGTCTCCTGCGCCCCTTGATGAAGCCCCTCTTTAACCTGCCGGGTGTTGCCTCGCTGGGTGCCGTGATGACCTTCCTGTCGGATAATCCGGCCATTATCTCCCTCTCGCAGGATAAGGGCTTTGCCTCCTATTTTAAGAAGTATCAGTTCATCTCGCTCACCAACTTCGGTACCGCCTTCGGTATGGGTCTGCTGGTGATCGTCTTTATGGTGGGACAGGGCTACTTTTGGGAGCCGCTGGTCGGTCTGATGGGAGCCTTTTGTGGCTGTATCGTCTCCACCCGACTGATGCAGTACTTTGTGGTGAAAGTTTATCCCAACTACAAGGAGGAGTATGAGCGTCCGCAGAATGAGATCCGCTCCGATAACTCGGAGTTTAAGGAGGAGAAGTCGATCTTCCTGCGTGTGCTGAATTCACTGCTCGATGGTGGTAAGACGGGTGTGGATGTCGGTATTGCCATCATTCCGGGAGTGCTGATCATCTCGTCGCTGGTGATGATTCTCACCTTCGGACCTTCGGCCGAGGGCTATACGGGTGAAGCCTACCAGGGTGTGGAGCTTCTTCCCTGGCTTGCTGCCAAGGTGAACTTCATCTTTGACTGGCTCTTCGGTTTCCACGATCCCCACTTGATCGCCTTCCCGATCACCGCCCTGGGTGCCGTGGGTGCTGCGTTGAGTCTGATTCCCAACTTTGCTGCCGAGGGGTGGCTCGATGGCAATGCCATCGCTGTCTTTACGGCAATCGGTATGTGCTGGAGTGGTTACCTGAGTACCCACACCGCAATGCTCGATTCGATGGGTTATCGCGACCTCACCTCGAAGGCAATCGGTGCTCACACGATCGGTGGTTTGGTGGCAGCCATTATCGCCCATTGGATCTATGTGCTTGTTATGCTTTTCTAACAGCTTGAGGATATGAAAACGTCCATTTTGATTATCTATACCGGCGGAACGATCGGTATGAAGACCGACGCCGAGACCGGTGCCCTGGTTCCCTTTGACTTCAGCGGCATCTACGAGGAGTTCCCCTCGATCCGCCGTCTCCACATTGACCTGGAGGTGAAGACCCTGGGCCCGATCGACTCCTCAAATGTCGTCCCTGGCGACTGGATCGAGTTGGCCGAGTTGATTCGTGAAAACTACCACCGCTACGATGGCTTCGTGGTGCTGCACGGCACCGATACGATGTCCTATACCGCTTCGGCCCTGAGTTTCCTGCTGGAGAACCTGGCCAAGCCGGTGGTCTTTACCGGCAGCCAGATTCCGATCGGCGTGCTGCGTACCGATGGCCGCGAAAATCTCATCACGGCCCTTGAGATCGCCGCAGCAAAGGATGAGGCGGGCCGTCCGTTGGTTCCGGAGGTGACCCTCTATTTCCAGAATCGCCTCTTCCGTGCCAACCGTACCTCGAAACGAAGTGCCGAGGCTTTGAGTGCTTTCCGCTCCTACAACTGCCTTCCGCTGGCCGAGGTGGGTGTCAATATCACCTACAATACCCAGGGGATTCTGCAGCCCGAGGCCT
Organism: Alistipes sp.; assembly: GCA_045602705.1. Classification (GTDB taxonomy): domain Bacteria; phylum Bacteroidota; class Bacteroidia; order Bacteroidales; family Rikenellaceae; genus Alistipes. The sequence continues at coordinate 129,886 of JAZSCB010000001.1, read as the reverse complement.
CGCGTGACGAGGAGTTGCGCATTGCCGACCGAATGGATACCAACGTGATGGTCATCAAACTCTTCCCGGGACTCGATCGCCGGATGCTGGAGCGTATGCTCTCGACCGAAGGGTTGCGCGGCGTGGTGCTCGAGACCTATGGTGCGGGCAATGCGCCCACCTCGGAGTGGTTCCTCGAAGTGCTTGAGGAGGCGATTCGCCGCGGGGTCTGCATCCTCAATGTCACCCAGTGTGGTGGCGGCAAGGTCTCGATGGATATCTACGAGACGGGTATGCGTCTGCAGCGTATCGGCGTGATGAGCGGCTACGATATGACGGTGGAGGCCGCCGTGACGAAAATGATGTATGTGCTGGGTAAAAATTTGCCCCCCAAAGAGACTGAAGCCCTCTTCCGCCGAGCCATTCGAGGAGAATTTACGGCCTAATTCGTTGCACGGGACAAAAATTTTTCCTATATTTCGCACTGAAAACGGACTTAAGCAAACCCTTTTGAGGGCGAGATTGAGTCGGGTTTTGTCGTAAATTGTTGCCACACAGTGATTTGTGTGGTGATGTTTGACGAGCGTGGACATTTGTGCTAAACCCTCTGCCCATTGCCGAAATTGGATAAAAGGTGGCGAAAGAGAGATGTTTGGAGAGCGGTCGGAAGAGAAAAATTAAAGAAATATAAAGGCTTAAAACAATTAAAACACAAACTAATCAATTTAATTCACAAAAAACTATGAAAAAACTGTTTTTGATGCTCGCAGTTGCCGCTTTCACGTTCGGCGCTGCAAATGTAATTGCTCAGGAGCCCGCCGCTGAGGCCGCTCCCGCAACGGAAGAGGTAGCTGCTCCTGCTGAGGAGGCTGTTGCTGAGGAGGTAGCCGAGGTTTCGGAGACCGAGCTTTCGGGTGGTTTCGCTATGCACCAGGTGCTGATGCAGAAGTTCCTCGAGGGTGGTTGGGGCTGGATGCTTCCCGTGCTCTTCTGTTTGGTAGCCGGTCTTGCCATCGCCATCGAGCGTATTCTGTTCCTGACCCTTTCGACCATCAACAACAAGAAGTTCATTGCCGAGATCGAGGCTGCTCTGCAGAACGGCGGTATCGAGGCTGCCAAGGAGGTTGCTCGCAACAAGCGTGGTCCCGTTGCTTCGATCTACTATCAGGGTCTGGCTCGCTACGAGCAGGGTCTCGACGCTGTTGAGAAGGCTGTTGTATCGTACGGTTCGGTTCAGACCGGTCAGCTGGAGGCTAACCTGTCGTGGATTGGTCTGTTCATCGCTCTGGCTCCTATGTTGGGCTTTATGGGTACGGTAGTAGGTATGATCGGTGCATTCGACGCCATCCAGGCTGCCGGTGATATCAGCCCCACGCTCGTTGCCGGTGGTATTAAGGTGGCTCTGTTGACCACGATGATGGGTCTTATCGCTGCCGTGATTCTGCAGGTATTCTACAACTATCTGATTGCCAAGATCGATTCGCTGGTTAACCAGATGGAGGATGCTTCGATCACGCTGACCGATATCCTGACCGCTTACAAGAAGTAATTACCCTGAAAACGCGAAGATTAAAAGATGAAAAAGTTGTGTAATATTCTGCTGATTGTACTGCTGGCAGTGACTGCACTGTTGGTGGTATATGCAGTGGCCTCCTCGCCGGAGGGCCTGAATGCAGCAATCAGCCTGAACCTCATCTGGTGCTACATCCTCTTCGCCGCTGCTATTCTGGCAGCCGTGGGTTGTGCCGTTTGGGGTATGCTGAAGAGCCCGAAGGGTCTGAAGGGTGCACTCTCTGCAGTTGTACTCGTTGTTGCAGTAATTGTTGTTTCGTATTTCGTAGCCAACGGTCACGATTATCAGATTATCAATCTGAGTGATGGTGGTTTCTTCGAGCGTGGTGTTACGGTGATTGCAGATGCCAGCCTCCTGGTTACCTACATTGCTTTCGTGGGTGCTCTCCTGGCTACTCTCTACTCGGAGATTTCGAACGTATTGAAATAGTAAAAAGACCAAACTATGCCATCCAATAAGAGAAAGGTACCCGAAGTAAACAGTAGTTCGCAGGCTGATATCGCCTTCTCGTTGCTGATTTTCTTCCTGGTGGCCACCACGATGAACGTGGATACGGGTCTGGCGCGTATGCTGCCCCCGATGCCGCCCGAAGACCAGCAGCAGGAGGATATCAAGGTGAAGGAGCGTAATATGTTCCTCGTCCTGGTGAACGGTGCGGGTCAGATTATGGCTGGTACTCCGGGTCAGCAGCGCTCGGTCGACTTGCGTGAGTTGAAGGATATGGTAAATGAGTTTGTACTCAACCCGCTGGACGACGAGAACCTTCCCGAGAAGAAGGACAAGGAGATCGATATGCCCGATGGCTCGAAGTGGGTTTATCCCGTCAGCGAGGGCGTTGTGTCGCTGCAGACCACCCGTGATACCGGTTATCAGATCTATATTATGGTACAAAACGAGCTGACTCGTGCATTCAACGAGATCCGTGACGAGGTATCGATGAAGAAGTTTAACAAGGTGTTCGCCGATCTGAATGATGATGAGCGCAAGGTGATCTCGACCGCTGTGCCCACCAAGATTTCGGAGGCTGAGCCCCGTCAAGTAGGAGCAAAGTAATCATATGGCAGTAATGAAGAAAAAGGGCAACAAAGAGCTGCCCGCTATCTCGACCGCGTCGCTTCCTGACGTTATCTATATGATTCTGTTCTTCTTTATGGTTTCGACTCAGATGCGTGACCAGGAGCTCTTGGTTCGCTACAAGCTCCCCAACGCCACCGAGGTGCAGAAGCTGGAGAACAAGTCGCTTGTCAGCTTTATCCACGTGGGTCCTCCGGCTCTCTCGATGCAGAGCAAGTTCGGTACGGCTCCTAAGATTCAGCTGAACGACTCCTACAAGACCCCTCGCGACATCGGTCAGTTCATCGCTTCGGAGCGTGATGCTCTGAACGAGAGCGATCGCGCCCTGATGACCGTCTGCCTCAAGGCTGACGAGAACACCAAGATGGGTGTGGTTACCGACATCAAGCAGGAGCTTCGTCGTGCCAATGCACTGAAGATCTCCTATGCTGCCGCCAAGGCAATGTCCGTAACGGAGTAATCGCAGGAGTTTTTTCCTCCCCAAAGAGGGCCCTACTTAAAAGTAAGGGCCCTCTTTTTTGTGCCTGGAGAGTGAAAAGTGCAGATTTTCAGACCGAAAGGCCATTTTTTTCTCATCTTTTTGGTTTCTGAAAGAAATTTTTTCTACCTTTGCCCTCCCAACCGGGCGTATATCAACCTCTTTCATTGGGTGTTGGGTCACAGGGTCGGGTCCGCCGAGGGTGGATTTTGAGGAGTCAGGCCTTTAGGGGCCGGGCTTTGAGGAGTCGAATCTGGGCAGGTCAGATCGGGATTAAGCGGTAAGGATCGCTTATGGTAGGCCGGACACAGCGGGAATGTTGAGTGCGAAATTTATTAAAACTTATTTGTTCAATGAACAAGGATCAAATCATCAGACTCGTTAACGAGCAGCTGTGGACCAAGCCTGAGGCTGAGGTTCCCGCATTTAAGGCCGGTGATACCATCACCGTGACCTACCGCATCATTGAGGGTAGCAAGGAGCGTCTCCAGAGCTTCCGTGGTGTGGTTATTCAGATCAAGGGTACGGGTAAGACCAAGATGTTCACCATCCGCAAGATTTCGAATGGCGTGGGTGTTGAGCGTATCTTCCCCCTCTACTCGCCTCACATCGACAAGATCGAGGTTAACAAGGTCGGCGTTGTACGTCGTGCTCGTATCTACTACCTGCGTGAGCTTACGGGTAAGAAGGCCCGCATCAAGGAGAAGCGTATGGTGTCGAAGGAGAAGTAGTCTCGCTAACGACCAAAAAAGAGATAACCGAAATTCTTTGGAATTTCGGTTATCTCTTTTTTGTAGCTCCTATCCGCGCCCTATCTCCTCCTCGATGCGTAGCAGACGGTTGTATTTCGCCGTGCGCTCACCGCGCGATAGGGAGCCCGTCTTGATCTGGCCGCAGTCGAAGGCAACAGCCAGGTCGGCAATCGTCGTATCCTCCGTCTCGCCCGAGCGGTGTGACATAATGGTGGCAAAACCCGCACGTCGGGCCATCCGAATTGCCTCCCAGGTTTCGGAGAGGGTTCCAATCTGGTTTACCTTGATCAAAATGGCATTGGCACACCCTTCGCGGATCCCGCGCTTCAGGAAGCGGGTATTGGTGACAAAGAGGTCGTCGCCCACCAGCTGGCAACGCTTCCCGAGGGTATGGGTAAGGAGTTGCCAACCCTCCCAATCCCCTTCGGCCATTCCATCCTCGATCGAATCGATGGGGTAGCTCTCTACTAACTTTGCGAGATACTCCACCTGCTGTGTGCGGCCCAGGCGTCTCCCCTGTGCCCCTTCAAAACGGCTGTAGTCGTAGTGACCATCGACAAAGAACTCCGAGGCCGCACAGTCGAGGGCGATCGAGATCTCACCTCCATCTTCCCGTCGCCCTGCCTTGTAGCCGGCAGTGCGAATCGCCTCCACCAGCAGGTCGAGCATCTCCTCCGTGGATCCGACGTGAGGAGCAAATCCCCCTTCATCGCCTACCGAAGAGGTGAGCCCCCGCCCCCGTAAGAGCTGCTTTAGGGTCTGAAAGACCTCGGCCCCCATTCGTACCGATTGCCGGATGTCGTGTGCAGCAATGGGACGGATCATAAACTCCTGGAAGGCGATTGGGGCGTCGGAATGGGCACCGCCATTGAGCAGATTCATCATCGGAAGGGGCAGCCGCCGAGCAAAGGGGCCGCTCAAGTAGCGGTAGAGGGGGAGCCGAAGCTCTTCTGCGGCGGCGTGGGCCGTAGCCAACGAGACCCCCAGAATGGCATTTGCCCCTAAATTTGACTTGTTCAGTGTTCCATCCAATTCACACATCTTTCGGTCAATTCCCTGCTGATTGTCGGCCCGCCAGCCCCGAAGGTGTGGGGCAATCCGCTGTTCGACACTCTCTACGGCCCGCTGTACGCCGCGTCCCAGGTAGCGATTGCCGCCATCGCGTAGCTCCAGGGCCTCATTCTCACCCGTTGAGGCACCACTCGGCACTGCAGCTCGCCCGAGGGCACCACTTTCGGTAATGACATCGACCTCGATGGTCGGGTTGCCGCGCGAGTCGAGAATCTCGCGGGCACGAATTGTTTCGATTTTCATCCTCTTTTTTGGTTTTGATCAGCCCCCGTGTGCTGCAATCTCAGTTCCAAAGTGGAAAATTTTGCAAAAAAGAGGCCTGTTGCGTCGCACTTTGTCAAATTTTTTCTACCTTTACTTGACTTTAAGTGTCAAACCGAAGAAAACTACAAAACCTTATAACTCTATGAAAAAGATTCTTATCGTAGGTGCCGGTGGCCAGATTGGCTCCGAGCTTACTACCTATCTGCGTGGCATCTATGGTGCCAACAACGTGATTGCCACCGATGTACGCGAGTGCAAGATGCTCGCCGATAGTGGGCCTTTTGAGGTGCTGAATGCATTGGATGCTACCTCGATGGCTTCGGCCGTGGCCCGTCACAAGTGCGATGCCATTTTCAACCTCGTGGCCCTGCTGTCGGCCGTGGGTGAGAAGGATCCCCAGAAGGCTTGGGCAATCAATATGGGTGCTCTGATGAACTCGCTGGAGGTTGCCCGCCAGTACAATTGCGCCCTCTTTACCCCCTCGTCGATTGGTGCCTTCGGTCCCACCTCGCCCAAGGATCAGACCCCCCAGGATACCGTGATGCAGCCCACCACCATTTATGGTGTCTGCAAGGTTTCGGGTGAGTTGCTCGGCAACTACTACCACACCAAGTATGGTGTTGATACCCGTTCGGTACGTTTCCCGGGTATCATCTCCAACGTGACGCTCCCGGGTGGTGGTACCACCGACTACGCTGTGGAGATCTACTACGAGGCGATTAAGTCGGGTAAGTTCACCTGCCCGGTTCCTGCCGATGTCTATATGGATATGATCTATATGCCCGATGCCCTGCGTGCCTGCGTGGAGCTGATGGAGGCCGATCCCGCCAAACTCGTACACCGCAACAGCTTCAACCTTGCTTCGATGAGTTTCACCCCCGAGATCATCTATGCCGAGATCAAGAAGCGTCTGCCCGACTTTACGATGGACTACAACGTAGATCCCGTGAAGAAGGCGATTGCCGAGAGTTGGCCCAACTCGCTGGATGATAGCTGCGCTCGTGAGGAGTGGGGTTGGAAACCCGAGTGGGATCTGTCAGCGATGACCGACGATATGCTGAAGGTAATCCGCGAGAAGTACGGAAAGTAATCGTAGGTAAGAAAAAGAGAGCGAGGGAGAAAAATCTCCCTCGCTCTCTCTTTTGTTGAAAAGTAAAAAATAAGAGGGACAAATCTTGTCCCTCTTACCTATTGAGTTGTAAAACTTACTCCTCTACGGTCTCGGCAACCACGCTGAACTTGATGGTAGCCTTTACCTCGCGGTGCAGCTTGGCAACAGCCTCGTACTCACCTACGGTCTTCACCGGCTCAACGGTGATCACCTTGCGATCGAGCTCGATCTCCTTGGCTGCCAGAGCCTCGGCGAGGTCAGCCGACGTAACCGAACCGAAGATCTTGCCCTCCTCGGCCTTCACGGTGATGGTCAGGGGCAGGTTCTCAATCTTCTCGGCCAGGGCCTGAGCATCAGCCAGGATCTTGGCGTCCTTGTGGGCGCGCTGCTTCAGGTTCTCAGCCAGTACCTTCTTGGCAGAAACGGTAGCGGCCTTGGCGAAACCCTGAGGAATGAGGTAGTTGTTGGCGTAGCCGGGCTTAACGTTCACGATGTCGTTGGTGTAGCCCAAATTCTCAACGTCCTTGATCAGAATAACTTCCATAATACTCTCCTCCTCTTTAATTATTTCATACAATCGGTTACGAAGGGCAGAATAGCGAGGTGGCGGGCACGCTTAACGGCCTGGGCAACCTTCTTCTGGAACTTCTGCGAGGTACCCGTCAGACGGCGGGGCAGAATCTTACCCTGCTCGTTGAGGAACTTCTTCAGGAACTCTCCGTCCTTGTAATCTACATACTTGATACCCAGCTTCTTGAAACGGCAGTACTTCTTCTTCTTGACGTCTACCGAAACGGGGTTGAGATAGCGAATCTCCGACTGCTGTGCGTTGTTCTCTGCCATAGCTTACTCCTCCTGCTTGTTAGAAAGTTTAGCACGACGCTTGGCTGCATACTCCACAGCGAACTTGTCCTGCTTGAAAGTTAAGAAACGGATGATGCGCTCATCGCGGCGATACTGGGTCTCGAGGGTGTTGATGATGTTACCCTCGCCGGTAAACTCTACCAGGAAGTAGAAACCGGTGGTCTTCTTCTGAATGGGATAGGCCAGCTTCTTCAGGCCCCAGTTCTCCACGTTCACAATCTGACCGCCGTTCTCGGTAATTACACCCTGGAATTTGTCAGCTACCTCCTGTACCTGAACATCAGACAGAACCGGCGTGACAATGAAAACGGTTTCGTAATTGTTCATAATGTTTTTTAATTGGTTAAATTATTTTTCCCTCTATTCGGGGCTGCAAATATACGGCTTTTTTCCCAAACTCCAAACATTTCGATCTTTTTTGTTGGATTTCGGGTTGTCGTAGCTGTTAATTTGCAGCCATTTAGCCCCTGCGGGCATCGCTTTTCTCCGAAATTATGCTAGCATCGCCTCGGCCAAAGCTTCCAGCTTAGCCTCGTCGGCCTGTTTCATTCGCGAAAGGATTGTCACCATCGGCTCCACGATCTCGATCTCCTTCATCTCCTGCAACATCCCCTTCATCACGCGACCGGCCGTCGGGGCCCACGAGCCATTCTCGATGATGCCCACTCGACGCTTCTGGTAGCTCTTGATCTTCAGGTGGTGCAGGAAGTCGTGCATCGGCGGGAAGACATCCGCATCGTAGGAGGCGGCAACCACCACCAGCTTACCCATTCGGAAGGCATCCTCCACAGCCTCGGCCATATCGTCGCGGCAGAGGTCGGTCACCGAGACCTTCGGAGCACCCTTCCGACGCAGAATTTCGGCCATCTTGTGGGCAGCGACAGCCGTACCTCCGTGAATCGAGGCGTAGGCCACCAGAATCCCATCGGTCTCCACCTCATACTTGCTCCAGGTGTCGTAAAGACCGATGTAGTAGCCCAGATTCTCCTTTAAGATGGGGCCGTGGAGCGGGCAGATCGTCTTCACCTCGAGCGTCGAGAGCTTCTTCAGCAGGGTCTGTACCGGACCGCCATACTTACCACAGATGTTGAAGTAGTAGCGGCGAGCCTCGCAGGCCCAATCCTCCTCGTGGCAGAGGGCTCCGAACTTACCAAAGCCATCGGCAGCAAAGACCACCTGCTCCAGTTGGTCGTAGGTCACCATCACCTCGGGCCAGTGAACCATCGGGGCCATAAAGAACTGCAAGGTGTGACGACCCAGCGAGAGCGTTTCGCCCTCCTTCACGGCGAGCGTCTTGCGGAAGTCGGCCCTCTCGAAGAACTGGGGCAGCATCTGAATCGCCTTGGCGGTGGCAACAATCGTCAATTCGGGATAGTGCTCCAATACGGCGGCGATGCTACCGGCGTGGTCGGGCTCCATATGCTGCACCACTAGGTAGTCGGGGGTGCGGCCATTCAGAGCCTCCTTCAGATTCTGAAGCCACTCGTCGCACTTGCGGAAGTCGGCCGTATCCATAATGGCCACCTGCTCATCCAAAATCAGGTAGGAGTTGTAGGAGATGCCGTTGGGAATGATATACTGACCCTCGAAGAGGTCCAGATCGGTGTCATCCACACCGATATAGCGGATATCGTCGCTGATGAAGGTTTTGTTGTTCATAAGTTTGTTTGTCCTTAATTTTTCTTTTCGGATGCAAAGGTAGTAAAAAAGCGGACAAAACAGATGTCCGCCTGATGGAAAAGTCTGATGGAGGAATCAGCGGATCTTATCACCGCCAACCCGCTTCTCGTGCGGCCTCTGCGAGCTCCTCCTCGCTGAAGGGGGTAGCCTGAAGGCTCTGCAGATTGCTCTGAAGTTGCTCTACGGAGCTTACGCCCACCAGTAGCGAGGTGACACCGCGTTGTGCCAACACCCAGGCCAGGGCCTCCTCCGAGAGACTCTCGCCCCGCTCGGCTGCACGTCGTTGCAAGGACTTCAGGTAGCGGAGCAATTCGGGGGTGATGGCTTCGCGCCCCAGGTGGCGGCTGTGGGTGATGCGAGATCCCTCGGGCACACCTGCCAGATAGCGGTCGCTGAGCAACCCTTGGGCCAGCGGCGAGAAGCCGATGAATCCGATGCCGTGGTCGGCACAATACTCCAAGACGCCCGACTCTTGGGGTTCGCGATCGAGCAGATGGAGGCGATCCTGGAAGATCAAGAGGGGCACATCCCGCTCCCGCAGGTATTGGTCGGCAAACTTCAGGGCCTCGAGTGGCCAGCGCGAGATGCCCACATAGAGGGCCTTGCCCGCCTTGACGATATCGACCAACGCCTGGAGGGTCTCCTCCATCGGGGTCTCGGGGTCGAAACGATGGCTGTAGAAGAGGTCCACATAGTCGAGCCTCATTCGCTTGAGGCTTTGGTCGAGGCTCGCCATCAGATACTTGCGCGACCCCCACTCGCCATAGGGGCCGGGCCACATATCGTAGCCCGCCTTGGTGCTGATGAAGAGTTCGTCACGATAGGGGCGGAAATCCTCTTCGATCAGTCGTCCGAGGGTCTCTTCGGCGGTGCCGTACGGTGGGCCGTAGTTGTTGGCCAGGTCGAAGTGGGTGATGCCGTGGTCGAAGGCGTAACGCGCCATTGCCCGACTCCGCTCAAAGGGATCCCGACCTCCAAAGTTGTGCCAGAATCCGAGGCTGATGCGTGGTAACAAAACGCCGCTGCGGCCACACCGCACATAAAAATCTTTCGCGTCGTATCGCTCTTCCCGAGCCAGGTATCTTGTCTTTATCTCCATATCTTCTGTTATTTTTAGGGGGTGCGTAGGGGAGGGGTTGGGAGAGAGAATGGGGGATCAAAGCGTCATCGACCAGACATATCGCTCCCGGGGCTTCCAGCTCGAGGAGTATTTGTCGGGGTTGGTGGCTGCGGCAAAGATATTCTCTACGGTGTAGGCCAGTGCCTCCGAGTCGGTGAGCTGGCGGCCGCCCATCTCGCGCTTGGCCAGGCGATCCTCGGCAGCACCGGCTCCCGTACACTTGTATTCGGCATAGAGGTCGGCATCGACCGACATACTGCGCCAGCCGGCGGCAGCCAGGGTTGCCGGCTCCTCACAGCGCAGGAAGACCGTCTTGGGTTTGTTCTTCCAGGGGCGGCCCAGGTGGAAGAAGCTGAAGGTGGTGCCGTTGAAATCTTTGCCCTCGATGTGGGTGATTTGGCAACTCTCAAAGACGAAGCCGAACTTGCTTCCCTCCAGGGTGGCAGCGGCGGTCAGCACACTCTCGTTGCGGTTACAGTGGAGCTGGCACTTCTCGAAGTAGGCCACCGAGTCGCCGAAGATGAAATCGACATTGCCCTCGATGTAGCACTCCAGGAAGTAGCAGCGCGAGGCATTTTTCAAATAGAGGGTATCCTGGTAGCCGATGAAGCGACAGTTGTAGAAGGTGGCGCGGTCGGCATCTTGACGATAGGCCACAGCCTGGGTGCCGCTGCCTCCCGAGTAGTTGACATAGGTGTTCTCGAAGGTGATGTTCACCGCCATAAAGTCGGTGCTCTTCACCGCTACCGAGGCACTGTTCTGGGTGCCGAGCTCGGCACCATCGACCACCTTGCCGGCGTGATCGTCGTAGGTGATGATGGTCGAGAGGGGATCCTCACCCACCAAAATCAGGTTGTTGTGACCCGATCCGATGATCAGTTTCTCCTTGTAAGTACCCGCCTTGACGTAGATCACGCGCTCCTTGTTGTCGGCCGGTGAGGCGTTGATGGCGGCCTGCACCTTCGTGTAGTGGCCCGAGCCATCCTTTGCCACAATCACCAACGGAAGACCTTCGGGAGTTACCGAGGGCAGGGTGGGCTCTTCGGGCTGCTCTGGCTCCTGGGGCTCTTCGGGCTCCTGGGGCTTTTGGAGGGTAATGGTGCGGCTCAAGGTCTGCGTTGCCCCGAGGTCACCCTCGGCACTCACCTTGATCACCACCTGACCCTCGCGGTTGGCGGCAAATTGGTGGGTGTAGGAGAAGGGGGTGTCATTCACGGCGGGGATCACTTCGTTGTCAACCGAGAGGCGTACCTTCGTGATGCTGCCGATATTGGTCGTCACCTCGCCTGCGATGATAACCGCCTCTGCGGGGTTATGGCTCGTCCCCTGCCCGGGTGAGGAGAGGGTGATGGTGATCAGTTGCTTTTTCCCATCGGGTTGCTCCGAGGTGGAGTCATCGCTGCACGCCGCAAAGAGGAGGGGCAGCAACAAAAGTTTCCAGTAGTTTTTCATTGTGGTATCTGTTTGATTCGATTTTTTCGGATCTCCTCCTCCCGGGAGGAGGTTTTTACAAAGGTAAGACTTTTCGTTCGGATTTTGAAGGATTATTTGTTCGAAATATGTGATTTTCTGCCTTACAGAGCTGTTGCAAGGCAACAAAAAGGGGTTTTGTACCTTGTTTTGTCGTGTTTTTTCACTATATTTGCTTACCTTTTTATGCACAAAAGGATCCCGCTTAAAACCAATGATGTATGGAGCGAAAATTTACTTTCGACTACGAACATTACGACACCCTTGCTGCGCTTCCTGCCGGTGATGGTGAGGTGGTGGCTGCAGCCCGCGAGGCAACCGCAAAGGCTCACGCCCCCTACTCCCGTTTTCGGGTGGGTGCTGCGGCCCGTCTGCGGAGTGGAAAGATCCTCTCGGGGAGCAACATCGAGAGCGAGGTCTATCCCGCAGGCCTCTGTGCCGAGCGCACACTCCTCTTTCACCACGCTGCCTGCCACGCCGACGATCCGATCGAGGTGCTGGCCATCGCCTCCAACCCCTCGGAGCGCGAGTGCTATCCTTGTGGACAGTGCCGTCAGGTGCTGGTCGATGCCGAGCGTCGTCAGCAACATCCCATTCGAATCATTATGAGTGGTGCGGAGTCGGCCACCGTGGTGGCCTCGGCCGAGCTGCTCCTTCCCTTCACCTTTATCCTCTGAAAGACGTGTTCAAACCTACCGATATTCTCTATGAAGACAACCACCTGTTGGTGGTGAACAAACGGGCGGGCGACCTGGTACAGCCCGACCCCTCGGGGGAGTCTGCCCTCGAAAACGAGATCAAAGCCTTCATCAAGGAGCGCGACCAGAAGCCCGGGGAGGTATTTCTCGGCGTGGTACACCGCATTGACCGCCCCGTGAGCGGCGTGGTGCTCTTCGCCAAGACCTCGAAGGCTCTCTCGCGCCTTAATGAGATGATTCGCACGGGCTCGATCCGTAAGATCTATTGGGCCATCACCGAGAATCGCCCCGCTGTGGAAGAGGGGGCCCTGCGCCACTGGATTGTGCGTGATGCCAAGCAGAACCGCTCGCGGGCTTACGATGCTCCGAAGGGGGATGGCAAGGAGGCGCGCCTGAACTACACCGTGGCGGGGGCTTCGAGCCATTATACCCTCTTGGAGGTGGAACTTCTGACGGGTCGTCACCATCAGATTCGAGCCCAGCTCTCGAAGATCGGTTGCCCGATTCGTGGCGATCTGAAGTATGGAGCCCGTCGCTCCAATCCCGATGGAGGAATTTCGCTCCATTCGCGGAGCATCACCCTTCTGCACCCTGTTCGCAAGGAGCCTCTTACCGTTACGGCTCCCGTGCCGAAGGGGGACAACCTCTGGGCCTTCTTCGAGGAGAGTCTTCAATAGTTCACCATAATAATATTATGTAGCGATGCGTGTACTTTTGCAACGAGTGAGTGAGGCCCGTGTGGAGATCGGAAGCCATATCAAGGGGGCCATTGGTCGGGGTATTCTGGTCTTGTTGGGTGTTGAGGCGGCTGATACGGAGGAGGATATTGCCTGGCTGGTGGGCAAGATCAGCCGCTTGAGAATCTTCGATGATGAACAGGGGGTGATGAACCTTGATGTGCAGCAGGTGGGAGGTGAGGTGTTGGTGGTAAGTCAGTTTACCCTCCACGCCTCGACTCGTAAGGGCAATCGCCCCTCCTATATCAAGGCGGCACCCGAGCCCGTTGCCCGACCGCTCTACGAAAAGTTTATTGTGGCAATGGAGGCCGCTCTTGCCCGTCCCGTCCCTTCGGGTGAGTTTGGGGCCGATATGGCTGTTACGCTCTGCAACGATGGCCCCGTCACCATCTGGATCGACTCCAAAAACCGTGAATAATTTTATCTGTCAGCGATGAAGAAATCCCATAGCCAGTTGAAACCTGTGCTTGAAAAGCTTGCCGCTTTTGTGGCTTTTATCATATTGGTAATCATAGTATTGCCGACGGCTTGTGATCACTCTTCCGACTCCGAGGATTCGGTCAGTGGCTCACGGATCACCCCGTCGGAGCAACACGTTCGACTCGATGCCTCGCCTCAGGAGTTTGTGCTCGGCTGGGAGATCGAGAATCCGCAAGCGGGCCACACCCCCATTCTCCGCAAAGAGGGGTCGGCTCCCTGGCTCCATCTGCTCGGTCCCGTGCGTGACGGCTATCGCCTCTCGGTGGATGCCAATCGGGGAGCGGCCCGCGAAGCGACCCTTCGACTCACTTATGCCGATGCCGCCGTGCAGCAGATCACCGTTTGGCAGGCTGAAGGGAGTGATACCCCTGAACCGAATCCCGACCCGGATCCTAAACCAGACCCCGACCCGACCCCTTCGGTGGGCACCTATCGCACCGGGTGGGCCGAGTTGCCTCGCGAGGTGGAGAATCCCGACTACTACTATGCCCATCACTTGACCGATCTGAAGATGGGGGGCCACCAGGCCCGCAACTATACGGTCTGCTTCAGTGCCGAGCACCACTGCCCGGTCTGGGTGGCTGCACCGCGCCACACCGCCTATGAGGGGGAGACGGGGCGTACCGAAGCCTACCAGCCCGATCCGCAGATCCCGATTAACCTCCAGTACAACAGCAAGTCGTCGGGTGGCGGCTGCAACAAAGGGCATATGTTGGGCTCGGCCGAGCGCACCGCCTCACGGACGACCAACCAGCAGGTCTTCTACTATACCAACATCGCCCCGCAATATATGGCCAACTTCAATACGGGTGGCGGAGCCTGGAACCTCCTGGAGGATCACGTCGACAAGCTGGTCTGCGCCGATACGACCTATGTGGTCATCGGGTGCTATTTTGATCGTTACACCGACAAGAGGGGCCATACGGCAGAGCCAAAAAAGATCGAGTTTGGCGATCGGGACGATGTCTCCTGTCCCACGATGTTCTACTATGCGCTGCTTCGTACCAAGCGGGGCAATACGGGGAAGTCGGTCTATGACTGTTCGGCCGACGAGTTGCAGTGTGTTGCCTTTGTTCGCAGCCACAAGACTCCCAAGAAGAGTGCCGTGGACCGCAATGATCTGATCTCGATTGCCGAGTTGGAGGCCCTGACCGGCCACACCTTCTTCGCCAACGTGGAGCAGGCTCCCAAGGAGGAGTACAACCCCTCGGATTGGAATTTGTAGCCTATGGAACGCCCCTATCGCTCCTATGCCGAATGGTTTCGCGAGCAGCTGGGCGGACGGGTGCAGAAGCTCTCGGTCGATGCCGGCTTCAGCTGCCCCAACCGCGCTTCCGATCGCGAAGTCGGGGGGTGTACCTTCTGCATCAACGGAGCCTTTACCCCCTCCTACTGTACGCCCCGAAAGAGCATTACGCAGCAACTCGATGAGGGGATTGCCTTCCATCGCTGGCGATATCGCAAGGCGGCCCGCTATGTCGCCTACTTCCAGGCCTACTCCAACACCTATGCTCCGCTCGAGGTGTTGCGGGCTCGTTACGAGGAGGCCCTCTCCCACCCCGAGGTAGTGGGGTTGATCATCGGTACGCGTCCCGATTGCGTCGATGCCGAGAGGCTTGACTACATCGCTTCCCTGGCCCGAGACCACTATGTGGCCGTGGAGTATGGAGTGGAGTCGACTTACGACGAGACGTTGCGCCGCATCAACCGCGGCCACGATTTTCTCTCGGCTCGGCGAGCCATCGAGGAGACGGCCGCCCGCGGCCTTCACGTCGGGGCCCACTTCATCCTGGGTCTTCCGGGCGAGAGCGATGAGATGCTGCTCCGACAGGTGGATACGATCAATGCCTTGCCGCTGACCACCGTCAAGTTCCACCAACTGCAGATTTTGCGTGGTACGGCGATGGCGCGGGAGTATGATCAGAACCCCTCGGCCTTCCGCTTTTGGACGTTGGACGACTACCTGGATCTGGTGGTGGAGCTGATGTGCCGTCTGCGTCCTGACCTAGTGGTAGAACGCTTTGCCAGCGAGGCTCCGCCCCGTTTCCACTACGGTCCCAACTGGGGTTTGGTGCGAAATGAACAACTTTGGCAGCAACTTGAGAAAAGATTTTTCGACAAAAAGAGCTATCAAGGCGAAAAATTCATACCTTTGCCACCGCAAGGAGGCCTTTTTGAAAGAGAGACTCCTCAAAAGAGAATGGAATAGAGAATAAAAAAGGATAGAAAAGAGTCAAAAGCACCACAACAAAAAATGAAAACTATGGGAAAGGTGACTGCAGGTCAGGTTTTTACGACCATTAAGGAGTATGTGTTGATGACGGTAGGAATGTTCCTCTACTCGTTCGGTTGGATTGGCTGCATTATGCCCGCCGGCGGTGTGGGTGGTGGCGCAACCGGTTTTTCGCTGATCATCTGCACGATTTTGAGTAACTACTTCGGCATCGAGGTGCAGATCGGTACGGTTGCCTTCGTGGTGAATGCCATTCTGCTGATTGCTGCCGGCTTTATCGTGGGCTGGAATTTCGGTATCAAGACCCTCTTCACGGTCTGCTTTATGTCGGTGGCCCTGAACTTCTGGCAGACGACCCTCGAGGGGGTGGATCTCTTCACCGGTCTCGATCCTGTGCTGGCCGTAATCCTGGGTGGTATCTTCTCGGGTGTCGGTGTTGCGCTGGCCTTTATGCAGGGCGGCTCGACGGGCGGTGTGGATATCGTGGCGATGATCATCAACAAGTACCGCACGGTGAGCTACGGCAAGATCCTGCGCTATGTCGATTTCTCGATCATCGGCTCGTCGATTCTCGTGGGTTATGACCTGGCAGCTGTGATTTACGGTTTCATTATGACCGCCGTAATCGGTTATACGGTCGATATGATGCTCTCGGGTAACCAGCAGTCGAACCAGATTTTCATCTTCTCGCAGGACTATGAGCGAGTGCGTGAGATGCTTTTGGAGAATGCCCACCGCGGCGTAACGCTCCTCCACTCGGAGGGTGGATACTCGCGCGAGGATTCGAAGGTGGTGATGATTGTCTGCCGCAAGCGCGAGACGAGCAACGTCCTAAAGCTTGTCAAGGAGGTCGATCCCAATGCCTTCATCTCGGTAGGCTCCGTGATGGGTGTCTATGGTCGCGGTTTCGAGGCTCTGAGCAAGATCTAATTCCTGTTTCGGGCTCGGTCCCGAACCAATCATAAGCGAGGGGACCCGTTGCGGCCCCCTTGTTTACAAACCAATATGGAAACATACGCCGATATCCTCCTGCCGTTGGCGCAGCCGACCTATACGTTTGCTGTCGAGGAGGGTATGGAACTTCGCGAGGGGATGGCTGTGGCCGTCCCCTTTGGTCGTAAAAGAGAGAAGTTCTATGCCGGTATCGTCTGGCGGCTGCACACCGAACGGCCTGCTGTGGCTCACATAAAGCGGGTGGAGCGTATCCTCTATGGGGGACGCATTCTGTTGAGCGAGGGGGAGCGACGAATGTGGGAGTGGATGGCCGACTACTATCTCTCCTCGCTGGGCGAGGTGATGCGTCAGGCCCTGCCCGCCCTAATGAAGCCCTCGACGGCCGATCTGCACGCCTTTGAGGAGGCGGAGTTCCGTCCCCGTACCGAGCGTTATCTGCGTACTCCTCTCTCCAACCCCCTCTCCGAGGAGCAGACAAAACTTCTGGAGAGGCTGGAGCGACGCGCTCCGCGCCAATATGCCGCCTTGATGGAGGTGGCAGCCCGCGAGGAGGAGTTGCCCGGGGAGTGGATTCCCCGCCGTCTGGTGGAGGCTGAGGCGGAGGTGCTGCGCCACCTCGAGCGCAAGGGATTGCTGGCCATTGCCGACCGCGAGCGTACCACCGAGTCCCCTCGGGGTGCTGCCTTCCTGCTCCCTCTCTTGAGTGAGGCGCAGCAGAAGGCTCTTGAGCAGCTGCGTCACGCCTTCCGTGACCACTCCACGGCCCTGCTGCACGGTGTAACGGGGTCGGGGAAGACCGAAATTTACATCCATCTGATCGCCGAGACCCTTGCTCGGGGAGAGGATGTTTTGATGCTGGTGCCCGAGATTGCCCTTACGACCCAGCTTGTCGAGCGACTGGAGCGGATCTTCTCGAGTCGTGTCACCCCCTACCACTCGAAACTCTCGCCCCAACGGCGCACCGATACCTACTTGCGGCTGAGTCGCTCCTCGGGGGGCGAATTTGTTGTCGGGGCTCGCTCGGCCCTCTTCCTCCCGCTGAAACGCCTGGGGCTGATCATCGTCGATGAGGAGCACGATACGAGCTACAAGCAGAGTGATCCCGCACCCCGTTACCAGGCGCGCGATTGTGCCGTGGCGGGTGCCCGTCTGCGGAGCTGCCACACCCTGCTGGGCAGTGCCACCCCTTCGCTCGAGAGCTGGCTCAATGCCCAATCGGGCAAGTATGGCCTGGCGACCCTCAATGAGCGTTTTGGTGGTGTGGAGCTCCCCCATATCTGCTACTCCGATACATTGCGAGCTCTGCGGCGCGGGGAGCGCAAGAGCCACTTCAACCTCGAACTTCGGGAGCGAATCACGCAGGCCCTGGAGAGCGGAGAGCAGGTGATGCTCTTTCAGAATCGACGCGGTTTTTCACCCTATATCCTCTGTCCTTCGTGCGGTTGGTCGGCCTCCTGCCCCCACTGCAATGTCACCCTCACCTACCACAAAGCCTCCGGAGAGCTGCGTTGCCACTATTGCGGTTATCAAACCCCGATGGTCGGGCAGTGCCCCCACTGCGGAGGCGGGGAGTTGCAGCCCGCCGGTTTCGGCACCGAAAAGGTGGTCGAGGAGCTTCAAAAGCTCTATCCTAAGGCGCGTATTCTGCGGATGGATCGTGATACGGTAGCCTCCGAAAAGGCCTTCCGCGAGGTGGTGGGGAGCTTCGAACGAGGAGAGGCTGATATCCTGGTCGGTACCCGAATGATTACCAAGGGGTTTGACTTCGGCCGTGTCGGGTTGGTGGGGGTTCTCAATGCCGACAACCTCCTCTTTAATCCCGATTTTCGGGCCACGGAGCACGCCTTCCATCTCTTGAGCCAGGTGGCAGGTCGCTCGGGCCGCCGCACCACGCGCGGCGAGGTGGTGATCCAGGGCTCCGACCCGACCCATCCCGTCATCCGCTGGGTTCTCGACCACGACTACGAAACGATGGCTCGCTCGCTGCTGCAGGAGCGCGAGCTCTTCCGCTACCCCCCTTATGCCCGCCTGATCCGCTTTACGCTGAAGGGGGTCGATCGTGAACAGCTTCACTGGGCGACGTTGGAGCTGGCTGCTCGCCTGCGCGAACGCTTCGGAGGTCGCTTGCTGGGGCCCACCACTCCGGCCGTGGAGCGTATCCGCGAGGAGCACCTCACCGAACTGCTGCTCAAGATCGAGCGTGGAGCCTCAATGCAGCGGGCTCGCACCATCCTCCGCGAGGTATTGGCCGAATTTGGCCGCGGAGCGGGCCGAAATCTCACTCTTGTTGCCGATGTCGATCCTCAGTAGCCTTTGGGAGGATCTGGGGGCCCTCCTCTTTCCGCCCCGTTGTCCCGTCTGTGGCGAAAAACTCCCGACGGGAGCCAATCTGGTCTGTACGCGCTGTCGTCTGGATGCGCCGCTGACCCACTTTTGGCAGGCTCTCGACAATCCGTTGAGTCGCTCTTTTTGGGGACTTCTTCCGATCGAGGAGGCCTCCTCGTTCCTCTTCTTCCGACACGGAAGCGGCTGGCGACGACTTATCCACGACTTCAAGTACCACGGGAGTTGGCGGTTGGCCCGCGAGATGGGACGTTGGTATGGGAGCGAGTTGGCGGCCGTGGAGCGACACGACCCGTTTGATCTGGTACTCCCCATCCCCCTCCATTGGCGCAAACGACTGCTGCGCGGCTACAACCAGTCGGAGTATCTGGCCGAAGGAATTGCCGAGGCGATGGGACTGACGGTCGATCGCCACAGCGTCATCCGCCACCGCAACAACCCCAGCCAGGCGCGTCGCTCTCGTGAGGAGCGATGGGAGAATGTGCAGGGGATCTTCAGGGTGCGTCACCCCGAGTGTCTGGCTGGCAAACACATCCTACTGGTGGACGATGTGCTCACCACGCGAGCCACCCTGATTTCGTGTGGCGAGACGATCCTTCGTGCGGTCCCCGACTGCCGCTTGAGTGTGGCCGTTTTGGCCGCCACAAAACGCCATATCATCCACCTGTAAGGCCCTCTTTTTTCGGTTATCAACACCCCTTCGACACGACTGTTGAAAAAAAGATTTTTTTCAGGCTTTGAATTCTTCGCACTTATCTGTAATTTTGCCCTATCGTAAACGATGAATCGTATGGCAAGAGCGTATAACAACAATACAAACTCCACCCCCGCGACCCACAATCGTGCTGCCTATGAGGCGATGGTGGATGTGGGCGGTACGGTGCCGCCGCAGGCCGTAGAGCTTGAAGAGGCGGTTCTGGGTGCTCTGATGCTTGAGAAGGACAGTATCATCACCGTGCAGGAGTTCCTGGTCAAGGAGTCCTTCTATAAGCCCGAACACCAGACCATCTATGAGGCGATCGAGAATCTCTCGACTGCCCTGAAACCCATCGACCTCTATACCGTAACCGAGGAGCTGAAGGTAAACAAACGGCTCAAGGAGGTGGGAGGTGCCACCTACCTGGCCCAACTGACCCAGAAGGTGGGCTCGGCGGCCAATGTGGAGTTTCACGCCAAGATCATCGCCCAGAAGTATGTGCAGCGTGAGCTGATTCGCTCGGCGACCGAGATCCAGCGTCGCTCCTATGACGAATCGACCGACGTGACCGATTTGATCGGCTTTGCCGAGGGTGAAATCTTCAAGGTGGCCGAGGGCCACGTGAAACGCTCGGTGCAGTCGGCCAAGGATATCCTGGCCGGAGCTCTGAAACAGATCGAGGAGGCCTCGAAGAACTCAAGTTCGATCAATGGTGTCCCCTCGGGCTTCAAGGCCATCGACACGGTGACGCTCGGTTGGCAGCTCAGCGATCTGATCATCATCGCCGCCCGTCCCTCGATGGGTAAGACCGCCTTTGTACTCTCGATGGCCCGCAACATTGCGGTTGATCACGAGCGTGGCGTCGCCTTCTTTTCGCTTGAGATGTCGGCCGTGCAGCTGATGATGCGTCTGATCATTGCCGAGACGGGTCTCAGTGGCTCCGACGTGAAGAGCGGCCGTCTCACCCCCGAGCAGTGGCGGCACCTCGAAACGGCTACCAAGCCGCTGGGTAGTGCCCCCCTCTACATCGACGATACGCCCGCCCTTTCGGTCTTTGAGTTCCGCTCGAAGGCGCGTCGTCTGAAGCGACACAACAACATCGAGATCATCATCATCGACTACCTCCAGCTGATGACGGCGGGCAGTGCCGGCAACGGCGGTAACCGCGAGCAGGAGGTGGCCTTCATTTCGCGTACCCTGAAGGCGATTGCCAAGGAGCTCAATGTGCCGATCATCGCTCTGTCGCAGCTCAACCGTTCGACCGAGTTGCGTGGCGGTTCGAAGCGTCCGCAGCTCAGCGACCTGCGTGAGTCGGGTGCCATCGAGCAGGATGCCGACATCGTCGCTTTCATCCACCGTCCCGAGTACTACGGAATCAACCAGACCGAGGATGGTATGCCCACCGCCGGTATGGCCGAGATTATCCTGGCCAAGCACCGTAACGGTGCGGTGTGCGACGTGAATCTCCGCTTCCTGAAGGATCAGGCCCGCTTTACCGATCTCGACGGGGCCGGCCCTCTTCCCGCCGCAACGCCTGCTGCCTCGACCCAGTATGAGGACTTCTCGTCGGAGTCGAACAACTCGCTGGGGGCGATGGCCAACAACGAATTTGCCGTCGGACCCGTCAATATGACCCCGCCGGGCAAGGATGAGGAGGTGCCCTTCTGATCCCGCCGGCCTGTAAGAACCCGCTATGTTTGTAAAGACCTATTCCGGTGCCATTGTGGGCATCAATGCCGTGGAGGTTACGGTGGAGGTGAACCTGATGGGAGGCTCCCTGGGACTCTTCCTGGTGGGATTGCCCGACAATGCCGTCAAGGAGAGCGAGGAGCGTATCCGCTCGGCCTTCGAGAATTGTGAACGTCGCTTCTCGGGCAAGAAGATTGTGGTAAACCTCGCGCCGGCCGACCTTCGCAAGGAGGGCTCGGGTTTCGATCTGCCCATTGCCGTCGGCATTTTGGGGGCGATGGAGCAGGTGGTGGTCGAGAAGTTGGAGCGAAGTCTCTTCCTGGGCGAGTTGTCGCTCGATGGGTCACTACGTGGTGTGAAGGGTGTCCTTCCTATTGCAGCCCTGGCCCGCGAAAAGGGGCTTGAGCGGGTGATTGTTCCGCGGGAAAATGCCCCCGAGGCAGCTGTGGTAGAGGGTATCGAGGTGTTGGGTGTCAGCCACCTGAAGGAGGTGATCGACTGGCTCAACGATGAATGTGATATCGAGCCTACACGCCACCTGCCGCAGGAGCAGGAGGTCGAGCCAGCGGGTCGCTATGCCGAAGATTTTGCCGACGTGAAGGGGCAGGCCCACGTGAAACGGGCCCTTGAAATTGCCGCTGCGGGCGGCCACAACGTGATAATGATCGGAGCCCCGGGCTCGGGTAAGACGATGCTCGCCCGCCGTATTCCCACCATCCTGCCGCCCCTCTCGCTTGACGAGGCGTTGGAGACGACGCGGATCCACTCGGTAGCGGGAAAGTTGGGCACAGCCAGCGGTCTGCTGAACTATCGCCCCTTCCGTACGCCCCACCACACCACCTCGCCGGTGGCTCTGATTGGTGGCGGACAGTCGCCCCAGCCCGGAGAGGTTTCGCTGGCCCATAACGGCGTTCTCTTCCTCGATGAGTTGCCCGAGTTTGGTCGCTCGGTGTTGGAGGTGTTGCGCCAGCCGCTGGAGGATAAGCGAATCACCGTGTCGCGTGCGAAGTACAGCGTGGAGTATCCCGCCAACTTTACCCTTGTGGCCTCGATGAATCCCTGCCCCTGTGGCTACTACAACCACCCCGACAAGGAGTGCAGCTGTGCTCCGGGGATGGTGCATCGCTATATGAATCGGATTTCGGGGCCTTTGATGGATCGCATTGATCTGCACATTGAAGTCACCCCGGTCTCGATCCAGGAGATGGCCTCCGAGGCGGTGGAGGAGTCGAGTGCCGCCATTCGGGAGCGGGTGGTGCGCGCCCGCGAGGTGCAGGCCCGTCGTTTCCGCCAGATCGAGGGGGTTCACACCAATGCGATGATGAACTCGAAGATGTTGCGCGAGTATTGCCGCCTGGAGCCCACCTCGGCGCAACTTCTGGAGCGGGCTATGGAGCGGTTGAGTCTCTCGGCCCGCGCCTACGACCGAATCCTAAAGGTGGCTCGCACGATTGCCGACCTGGCGGGTGAGGAGCAGATCTCGGCGGCCCATATCGCCGAGGCGATCAACTACCGGTCGCTCGATCGTGAGACCTGGGGACGGTAATCCTTGATTTGAATTGAAACAAGCATCTGTATATGAAGAAAATCATCCTCTCCGGTGGAGGTACCGGAGGACATATCTATCCGGCAGTGGCTGTTGCCGAGGCCCTGCGACGCAAGTATGGCGATGAGGTCGAGCTCCTCTTCGTGGGGGCCGAGGGGAAGATGGAGATGGAGAAGATTCCTGCCCTGGGCTACCGCATCGAAGGGGTTCCCATTGCTGGCCTGCAGCGTCGCCTCGAGTGGCGTAACTTATTGCTCCCCATCAAGGTGTGGCGCAGCATCCGCCGTGCCCGCCGTATCATCCGTGACTTCGGAGCCGATGCCGTGGCAGGTTTCGGAGGTTACGCCTCGGCACCTGTGCTGTGGGCTGCCCAGCGAATGGGGGTTCCCACGTTGATTCAGGAGCAGAACTCCTATGCCGGAGTGACCAATAAACTTCTGGCGCGTGGTGCCAAGCGCATCTGTGTCGCCTATGACAAGATGGAGCGATTCTTCCCGAAGGAGAAGATCACCCTGACGGGCAACCCCCTGCGTGGTCGCTTCTCCGAGGGGGGCGACATCCGCTCCGAGGCTCTCGCACACTTCGGCTTTACGGCCGATAAGCCCGTGTTGCTGGTGGTGGGCGGCTCGCTCGGCACCCGTACGCTGAACAATATGATGAAGAGTTGGATCTCCACCCTGGGGGGTAAATCTCCCGTGCAGGTGATCTGGCAGACGGGCAAGTATTATGAGCAGGAGATGCGTGATTTCCTGGCAACCCATCCCACGACCCACATTTGGCAGGGGGCCTTCATCGAGCGAATGGACTACGCCTATGCCGCTGCCGATCTGGTGATCTCGCGCAGTGGTGCCTGCACTGTTTCGGAGCTTTGCCTGGTGGGTAAGCCCACCATCTTTGTCCCCTCGCCCAACGTGGCCGAGGATCACCAGACGAAGAATGCAATGGCTCTGGTGGAGCAGGGTGCAGCCCGCATCGTGAAGGATTCGGAGGCGGTGGCACGGGGAATGGAGGTGGCCCTTGAGACCCTTCGAGACTCCGAGGCATTGAAGAGCCTGAGCCAAAATATCAAGAAGTTGGCTATTGCCGACTCGGCCGAGCGTGTGGTGGCAGAGTTGGAGAAGATCTGGCAGTAAACGAAGTTTTGAGCGATGAAGAATATCTATTTCCTGGGAATCGGAGGAATCGGGATGAGTGCCCTGGCCCGCCTCTTTATGCACGAGGGGTGCCGAGTGGCCGGCTATGATCGTACTCGTACGCCCCTTTGTGAGGCGTTGGAGCGAGAGGGGGCCGAGATTCACTACGAGGAGTCGGTGGAGCTGATTCCCGCTCCGTTCCGCAATCCCGATGATACGTTGGTGGTCTATACCCCGGCAGTGCCGACCGATCACCCCGAATATCAATGGTTTGTGGCCAATGGATTCCGGATCGAGAAGCGGTCGCAGATGCTGGGCCACCTCTCGGAGGGGAAGTTGGTGATGGCGGTCGCCGGTACCCACGGCAAGACCACCACTTCAACCCTCATTGCCTGGCTCAACCACGCTGCGGCCCACGAGGGGAGTGCGGTGCTGGGGGGTATCTCGAAGAACTTTGCCAGCAACTTGGTGCTGGGTGAGGGACGACGAATGACGGTTGAGGCTGATGAGTTCGACCGCTCGTTCTTGCGTCTGAAGCCCGATGTGGCGGTTATCACCTCGGCCGATCCCGATCACCTCGACATCTATGGTACCCACGAGGCGATGAAGGAGGCCTTTTCCGAGTTTGTCTCGCTGATCAAGCCCGGCGGAGCCCTCGTCATCAAACAGGGGGTGGAGCTGGCTCTCCGCAATGAGGCGATTCGTTACTACCGCTACGCTTACAGCGAACCCTGCGACTTCTATGCCCGCAACATCCGTCTCCAGCCGGGAGGACACTACCTCTTCGATTTGGTGCTACCCGATGGCGAGCTACACGACTGCACGCTCGGCATCCCGGGTTGGGTCAATATCGAGAACGCCGTGGCTGCGGTAGCTGCCCTGTGGTGCGCTGCCCGCCAGGAGGAGAAGCCCTTCGACGGGGAGGCTGTCAAGGGGGCTTTGGCCTCGTTTGAGGGGGTGAAGCGTCGCTTTGAGTTCTACATCAACACCCCGAAGCAGGTCTATATGGACGATTATGCCCACCATCCGCGCGAGTTGGGGGCGGCCATCACCTCCATCAAGCGGATGTTCCCCGGAAGGAGGCTCCTGGCCCTCTTTCAGCCCCACCTCTACACCCGTACGCGCGACTTCTACGTCGGCTTTGCCGAGGCCCTCTCCCACGCCGATGAGGTGATCCTGCTGCCGATCTATCCCGCCCGTGAGGAGCCTATCGAGGGGGTAACCAGCGAGATGATTGCCCGCTTGGTGACGGTTCCTTGCCAGATTGTCGATCGTCCCGAGCTGGCCGCCGTGGTGGGGGCAATGAAGAGCGATGTCGTGGTGAGCTTCGGTGCCGGAAACATCGATGCCTGCTGTCAGGATTTGGCTGCCGTGCTCTCGAAAAAAGCGTGATGATCGAATGAACCGTCTCTTGATTTGGATTCTGTATGCCCTCTTGTGGCTCTTTGCGGGGATGACTCTCTTCGTGGGGTTCCGCTCTGCCCGTACGGAGGCGGAGGCTCGCTGCGTAAGCGGCATCCGAATCGAGATTGCCGACAGCTCCTCGCACGGAATGTTGGTGACGGCCCCGATGGTGCGGGAGTGGCTTGCCTCGTCGCGCCAAAAGTTGGAGGGAGTTCCCGCCGACAAGGTCGATCTGGTCGCCGTGGAAGAGTTGATCGCACAAAATGGCTTTGTGGGCGAGGTATGCGCCTCGATTGGTTACGAAGGAGAACTGAAGATCCTGATTCGTCAGCGAGAGCCCCTCTTTCGCCTTTTGGTTGATGGTTACAACCACTACGTCACGGCGGATGGATTCCTCTTTCGGGCTCCGCATCGTTCGTCGCTCTGTGTGCCGGTCGTTACGGGAGGCTACAAGCCCCCCTTTGAGGCTGCTTTCGAGGGCTCTTTGAGCAATCATCGCACGGCATCAGCCCTTCGTTCGGAGGAGCGTATCGCCGCCATAGAACCCGAAAAATATCCCCTCTACGAGCGCGAGAAAAAGAATCGGGAGTACCACCGTGAGACCCGTCGAATGTTCACTTCGCGGCGATTGTTGGAGAGCCGCGAACGCTTTGAGGAGCGTGTCAGAGAGCTTCGCGCTCACAAGCAGCAGCGTCGTCGTCACTACCGCTACGAAGCGCAGCAGATCGAGTTGGGGCTGGCCCGTATCGAGACACGACAAAATTTGGAGCGTGAGCAACAAAAAAAGTTGGAAAAAAACTACGAAGATTTTCAGAATCTCATTACCTTTGTAAAGCAAATTGACGCAGACGCCTTTTGGCGTTCGGAGATAGTGCAGATTATGGCTTCCGAGGCCCATAGTGGGGCGTTGGAGGTCGCTTTCGTACCCCGTAGTACGAGTTGTGTGGTGGAGCTGGGTCGCCTGGAGGAGGTGACCGAGAAGCTCGACCGGGTGGAGTTCTTCTATCGCGAGGGACTGACGACCCTCGGCTGGGACTCCTGCCGCACGTTGAGTGTGCGCTACCACGACCGAGTGGTGGTGCGCCCGTAAAAAAGAAAAAACGAAAAGAGGATATATGGAAACGAAGAATTATGTGGTAGCAATCGATCTCGGTACCTCCAATGTGCGGGTGGCCGTTGGCGAGCAGACTCCGGAGGGCCTCTCCGTGGCCTCTCTCGTCGAGGAGCCCTGTCAGGGTGTTAATGCCGGATTGGTGGAGAATATCGAATTGGTGGCGAGTGCCATTGATCGGGCCAAGGAGCGCATCCGTCAGCAGATCGGCATCCGCATCACGGAGGCCTATGCCGGCATCTCGGGCAACTTTGTCCGTTGTGCCAGCCATCGCGACTATGTCTTTACCGACGATAAGTTGAGCGGTGTGAGCCAGTCGGATGTGGATCGTCTGTTTGACCGTATGCGGAATGTGCAGGCTCCGGGTGATGAGGTGATTATGGAGCGCATCCCCCAAAATTATATGACCGATAACGGCGTGGAGGTGCAGAATCCGGTGGGTTCGTTCAGCGGTAAGCTCTCTTCGACCTTCAACTTCATTCTCTGCGGCCAGGTGCCCATCAAGCGTCTGGAGCTGGCCCTCAAGCGCAGCGGCATCACCCTCAAGGGGTGCTATGCCAACGCCCAGGTACTGCCCGAGGTAGTCCTCTCGAAGGACGACAAGGAGGAGGGCTCGGCGGTGGTGAACATCGGCGGCGGCCTGACCGATGTGGCGGTCTACCACGGCGGTATCCTGCGCTATGTGGCTACCATTCCCATCGGCGGTAGTGCCATCAATCGCGACATCCGTTCGCAGAGCATTCCCGAGCGTTATGTTGAGCGACTGAAGTGTCGCTTTGGCTCGGCCGTGATGGAGCTGGCCAACGATTCGCAGATTCATATCGAGGGTCGTACGGCCCGCGAGTCCAAGGATATCCTGCTTAAGAACCTCTCCTCGGTGATTGAGGCCCGTATGAAGGATATTGTCGATTATGTGCAGCAGGAGTTGCAAAATTCGGGCTACGCCCAGAAACTGAACTACGGTTTGGTACTGACGGGTGGTACTGCGCTGTTGAAGGATGTGGATGAACTCTTCCGCCGTCAAACCGGTCTGGAGGTGCGCCTGGGTGGTGCCGAAGAGGGTCTTACCCTCGCCTCGGCCGAGCTCTGCTCCTCGCCGGCTGCCGCCACGGTCATCGCTCTGCTGAATCGGGGTGCTGCCGCAGGTGCCTGCATTACCCCCGTGGATGAGCAGTGGATTCACGACCGCGAAGAGCAGCTTCGTGCTGCCGAGCTGGAGGCCGAGCGTCAGCGTCAGGCTGAGGCCGAGGCGGAGCGTCAGCGTATCGAGGAGGAGTTGCGACAGATCGCCGAGAAGGAGCGCGAGGAGCGCGAAAAGGAGGAGCGCAAGGCGGAGCTGCAGCGTCAGTTGCAGGCCATCAAGGAGCGTAATCACACTCCGGCACCTCGTCCCGTTCCGACCCCCGAGCCGGTAAAACCCGCCGAGCCGGAGGAACCCCTCGTCGTTGAGCCCCGCAAACCCGAGATACTGCTTGATCCTGTGCCCTCCGAGAAGCCCAAACGCAACTGGGGCAACATCTTCAAGGAGGCGATCAACAAGTTCAACGACTCCTTTACCAAGATGGATGACGAGGAGATTTAGTTATTTGGGTGGATTAAAAACCGCGTGTAAGTTATGACCAATACGTTGATGACGGATCTTGCCGTCGAGAGAGATACAAATTCGATTATTATGGTGGTCGGCGTGGGAGGCGCCGGCGGTAATGCCGTGAACCATATGTGGAACCTCGGTATCGAGGGGGTGGACTTTATGGTCTGCAACACCGATAAGCAGGCCCTGGGTAAGAGCCCCGTGGAGCTGAAGGTGTTGCTGGGTAATGATGGTTTGGGTGCCGGTAACGACCCCGAGCGTGGCCGTGAGGCGGCCATCTTCTCCGAGGCCGACATTCGCCGTCAGTTCGAGACCAACGGGACCCGAATGCTCTTTATCACCGCCGGAATGGGTGGTGGTACGGGTACGGGAGCTTCGCCCGTGATTGCCAAGATTGCCCACGAGATGGGAATCCTCACCGTGGCCATCGTCACGACGCCCGATCCCGTGGAGGGTACGCAGCGTTATCAGCAGGCCTTCAAGGGTGTTGATGCCCTGAAACAGCACGTCGATTCGCTGCTGGTGATCAACAACGAGCACATCGCCGAGATCTATGGCGAACTCTCGCTCAAGCAGGCTTTTGGCAAGGCCGACGACATCCTCGCTTCAGCGGCCAAGGGTATTGCCGAGATTATCACCGTGGAGAGCGATCTGGTGAATGTTGATTTTGCTGATGTGAAGCGTGTGATGCTCAACAGCGGTCGTGCCCATATGGGTGTTGCCCAGGCCGAAGGCCCCAACCGTGCCGAGGAGGCGACCCGCCAGGCCCTCAGCTCGCCTCTGCTGGGCCACCACAGCATCACCGGAGCCAAGAATATCCTGATCAATATTTCGGTTTCGAATGCCGACGACCTGCGTCAGTCGGAGGTCAAGAAGGTGCTCTCGTTCCTGCAGCAGGAGGCTGCCTGGCAGGATACCGACGGTTACCACGATGCCAACATCATTTGGGGCACGAGCGAGA
This sequence comes from Alistipes sp., assembly GCA_045602705.1. Taxonomy (GTDB): domain Bacteria; phylum Bacteroidota; class Bacteroidia; order Bacteroidales; family Rikenellaceae; genus Alistipes. Next base: position 100,873 of record JAZSCB010000001.1, on the reverse strand, counting down.
AGCGATCGTTGGGCAATGCCCTCGAGTTGGTTGTGGTGGTGACGGGCTTTACCGAGGTGGAGGCTCCCGTCAAGCCCTTCCCGCCCAAGCGGGTCGAGAAGCAGGAGGAGAGTCCCCTGCGCCCCATTGGTGAGGGGAAGCCGATTCCGCCCATTAATGAGCCGCTTCGCCACGATGACCCCGTGGTGCTGGGGAAGGAGGAGAGCCCTTATGCCGATATCGAGCAGCTGCTCCAGAGCCCGGCCTACAAGCGTCGTCACGCCGAGTTCGTCGCTCCACAGGCGGGATCCGACCGCAAGAAGGAGATTTTGAAGGAGGAGGCTGCCCAGCCCAAGGAGAGCGAGCAGAATTCGCTCTTCTAACCCTGAAACCGAGGACAGACCCCTATGCAACCCTTTGTTGTCGTAAATGATTTTGGCCCCGAGGTGTGGCTCTTGTTGGCGGGAACCTTGCTCCTGCTGACGGTATCGGCCATTGCTTCCGGTTCCGAGATGGCCTTCTTTTCGCTCTCTCACAATGATATACGGAGTTTTAAGGAGCATCGTACCGCCTCGTCGGATGCGGTGCTGAGCCTGTTGGCAGATGTCGATAAACTGCTGGCCACGATCCTGGTGCTGAATAATCTGGTCAATATCTGCATCGTTATCCTTTCGTCGAACTTCATCGATGCCATCTTTACCTTCCATCGCCTGGAGTTCCTCTTCAAGACGGTGGTTGTCACCTTCCTTTTGCTGCTCTTTGGCGAGATCCTGCCCAAGGTGCTGGCACAGACCAATCCCAAGCGTTTTACCCTGATGATGGGTCGTCCTTTCCTGGGTATCCGCTGGTTGCTTTCGCCTTTCTCCTATATTTTGGTGCGTACAAGTAACCTGATCAGCGAGAAGGCGGTACACCATCACGAGATCTCGATGGATGAGTTGGCCGATGCCGTCGATATGACCAAGGACTCCTCGCCCGAGGAGCACGAGATGCTCTCCGGTATCGTCAACTTTGTCAATACCGAGGTGCAGGAGATTATGCGCCCCCGTATGGATATCACGGCTGTACCCCTTACAGCCCCCTTCTCGCAGCTGCGCGAGGCGATCATCTCCTCGGGTTTCTCGCGCATCCCCATCTATGATGAGGATGTGGACAGCATTCGCGGTCTGCTCTATGTCAAGGATCTGCTTCCCTTCCTCGATCGAGGAGATGAGTTTGGCTGGCAGCAGCTGATCCGTAAACCCTACTTTGTGCCCGAGCACAAGAAGATCAACGACTTGTTGGAGGAGTTCCAGTCAAATAAGGTGCATATGGCGATTGTGGTCGATGAGTATGGCTCGACGCTGGGTCTGGTTTCGCTGGAGGATATCATCGAGGAGATTGTGGGAGAGATTGCTGATGAGAGCGATACCGACGAGAAGTTCTATACGCGCCTTGATCAGAATACCTACCTCTTTGAGGGCAAGACCCATATTGGCGATTTTGAGCGTATCCTCTCGCTTGACGAGGAGACCTTCTCCGATGTGCGAGGTGAGGCCGAGACGCTGGCGGGCCTCCTGCTGGAGATCAAACGCAACTTCCCCAAGCAGGGCGATACCTTCACGACCCACGACATCCGTTTTGTGGTCCACTCGATGGAGGGCCACCGCATCGACAAGGTCAAGGTTATCGTTCTCGGTGCATAGATGCCGAGTGCAGAAGCGATGAATACCCCCTACCGATACTCGACAGTCACGGGCTGGCTCCGCATCGAGGAGCTGTGGCCCGAGGAGGAGGCAGCTGCTGCGGTGACGGCTGAGGAGCGCGCCTTGGCGGCCCGTTATTCTGCCCCTCAACGCCGCCGTGAGTTCCTCTCCTGGCGGGCTCTCCTTCGTCGGGAGCTGGGCCCCGTACCGGTTGATTACACCTCTGCGGGAGCCCCCTATCTGCTCGAAGAGGAGGGCTGGATCGGAGTCTCTCACAGCCGTCGTTATGTTGCTTTGGCCTACTCTTCGCAGAGCCCCTGTGCCGTTGATGTCGAGTCGGCCGACCGCAACTTCTCCGCCATCCGCAGCCGTTACCTGACCCCCGAGGAGGAGGCCCTGAGTCCCCATCCCGCCTGGTGCTGTATCGCTTGGTGTGCCAAAGAGTGTCTCTATAAGCTGGGCGGTCGCCGCGAGATCGATCTTTTGCGTGATATTCGGCTGCAAAGCGGAGCCCCCGCTGCGGCTGATGAAGGCGAGATTCGGGGTGAGGTGCTGGGCCGAAGCCATCGGCTGCACTTTGCCCGCATCGGAACTGATTGGGCCCTTTGGTGCCTGGAGTAGCGGCTCAAAATAAAATTTTGCCCCCTATTTTTCGTTCCTGGCGGAAAATTTTCTACCTTTGTCTTTTGGAAGCGGCCCAATGGGCCCCTCTTCTGGGAAATATTGCGGATATGGTGTAATTGGTAGCCACGTCAGACTTAGGATCTGATGCCTTACGGCGTGGGGGTTCGAGTCCCTTTATCCGCACCAAAAAGGAGCAGTTTTATCTGCTCCTTTTTGGTGCCAAATCGTGACAGACCATCGAACTTTTATGGATGACTACCGTTCGGGGAGTGGATTATGCCTGCTTTTTGTAGGTGAGAGCCGCGAGGGTGTTGAAGAGGAGGGCAAAACCTCCGAGAGCCACGAAGTTTGGCCATAACTCGACAAGGGTGGTCCCCTTCAGGTAGACCGACCGCAGAATCTCGACATAGTAACGTGGGGGCAGGATCAGCGTGAAGCGTTGTGCCCACACCGGCATCGAGTCCACGGGAGTCAAAAGGCCGCTCATCAGCATAAAGACCATAATGAAGAAGAACATCACAAACATCGTCTGCTGCATCGTCTCCGAGAAGTTGGCGATCGTAAGGCTGAAGCCCGAGATGGTCAAGATAAAGAGCAGGGCTCCCAAGTAGATAACACCCACCGAGCCGACGGGGGCCAGGCCATAGACCAGGCGCGCCACAAGCATAGCTATCGTTACGACAAACAGACCGATAATCCAATAGGGAACAAGTTTCGAGAGCGTAAACGTAAAGCGAGAGATGGGCGTAACGTTGATCTGCTCAATCGAGCCACTCTCCTTCTCGCCCACGATACTCAACGCCGGCAGAAATCCGCAGATCAAGATAAAGAGGATGATCATCAGCGCAGGAATCATATAGTGGCGGTAGTTGAGTGTGGGGTTGTAGCGATTTTCGATGGTCACCAGCTCCGAAAGGTTTACAGGGCTCTTCTCTCCACGCAGTTCCATAAGTGTTTTGGCTATGGTTTGCACCACATACTGCATTCCCATACCGCCTTTGGTGGCATTTACGGCATTGGCCGTGATGCTGATGCGCTCGGGTGTTGCGACCGTCATATCTCGCTCAAAATCGGCCGGTATCTGGACGATTATATCCACACGACCCTGCTCCAGGGCCTCCATTGCAAGAGGATATTCAGCGGTGGTCCGGGCCAGCGTAAGATACTCCGAGGCCTCGATGTGCGAGGCGATGCGGCGTGAGGTGGTCGAGCGGTCGAGATCGACCACCGCCACATTGACATTGCGTACATCCATCGTCATAATCAGCGGCATCAGCAACATCACCAATATCGGGAAGGCGATGATGAGTTTCGGAAGAAACGAGTTGCGGCGTATCTGCAAAAACTCCTTTTGAACAAGTACGATAAATGTTCTCATCATTACTCCAGTTTATCGTTAAACTTTTTGAGCGACACGCCTAATATCACCACCGTCATACCGAGCAGAATCACGCAATTTTTCCATACAGCCACCAGCGGCACACCCTGAATCATCATCTTGCGTACGGCATCGATATACCACCTTGCAGGCACGATATTCGACACCACTTGGAAGAATTTTGGCAGGTTTTCAATCGGGAACAGCATACCCGACAACATCAGAATGGGCATCATCATCACCATCGCCGAGACGAGCAGAGCCGCCATTTGGGTTGTGGCAATGGTCGAAACAAGCAATCCAAGTGATAACGACAACATCAGATAGAGGAGTGACAGCGAGAATATGCCCCAGACGCCCCCCGACATCGGCACTCCGAGCAGATAGCGGGCAAGGAGCAATACCATCACAAGTACCACGCACGAGATGGCAAAGTAGGGAATCATCTTGGCAAAGATGATCTTCACGGGGCGTACGGGTGAAACCAGAAGCACCTCCATCGTGCCCACCTCCTTCTCGCGGACAATCGATACGGAGGTCATCATCGCGCAGACCAGAATAAAGATGAGTCCCATAATGCCGGGTACGAAGTTGTAGGCCGACTTCATCTGCGGGTTGAACAACATTCGAGTCTCGAACATTGCCTGTTGGGAGGCCGCCCCGAGCAGCAAGTTTTGCAGATAGGCGGTTGCCGAACCTGCCGTATTGACATTCGAGGCATCAACGATAAGTTGAATGATCGGTTTTGTCGTTACGCCCGCTGCGGCCTGTGCAGCACGACGGTCATAATCCGAAGCAAAGAGCACCACAGCACCCACCTTGCCCGAGCGCAGCCACGGATCGATATCATCTTGCGAGATATATCCCTTGAATGTAAAATAGTCATTTTGGACGAGTCGCTCAACGGCATCCCGCACGCCATCGGTACGCTCCGGAGCAACGACCGCCACATTGACATTATTCACCTCGGTGGAGATGGCAAAACCGAAGAGGACCATCAACATAACGGGGATCAGCATTACTACGAGCATCGTGCGCTTGTCGCGAAGGATGTGCAGCGACTCCTTTTTCACGAATGAGCCAAAGTTCTGTTTCATAGCCTTACTCTCCTCTCTGTGCACCACGAGCCAACGTCCGGAATACTTCGTCCATCGACTCGGCGGTAAATTGTTGTTTCAGGCGGGCGGGGGTGTCGAGGGCCTTGACCTTACCATCGACCATTATAGATACACGCGAGCAATACTCCGCCTCATCCATATAGTGTGTCGTTACGAAGATGGTTGTACCCCCCTCGGCAGCCTCATAGATCATCTCCCAAAACTGACGGCGTGTGACGGGGTCTACACCACCCGTAGGCTCATCCAAAAAGACCACCTCGGGGCGATGTATCGTGGCGATGGCAAAGGAGAGTTTCTGCTTCCAGCCGAGAGGCAATGAGCCAACCAGCGTATCTCGCTCCGATAGGAAATCAAGGCGATTGAGCAGCTCTGCAGCCCGCTCCTCGGTTTGGGCCTTGGTCAATCCGTAGATGCCGGCAAAGAGACGTATATTCTCCCACACGGTGAGGTCGTTGTAGAGCGAAAATCGCTGGCTCATATAGCCGATGTGGCGTTTGATCTGCTCGCCCTCGGTACGCACATCAAAGCCTGCCACCGAGCCGCTCCCCGAGGTGGGGTAGCTCAAGCCGCAGAGCATACGCATCGCAGTCGTTTTGCCCGCACCGTTTGCCCCGAGGAAGCCGAAAATTTCGCCTCGGCGGACATCAAACGAGATGCGGTCAACGGCCGTAAAGTCGCCGAAACGCTTGGTGAGGTCGCGTACAGAAATAACTACATCGCTCATCGTTTCATCAGTTTAATAAACATATCCTCGATTGTCGGCTCCGTGCTTATGATCTCCAAGCCTTCGATATCACACAATAGATCCTTAAAGTTCTCTATATCAAAGTGGTCTCCTGCAACCAAGTGATGCTTTTCACCAAAGGGATAACACTCCTCCACACCCTCGGCAAGACGTGCTCGTTCCAATAATGCAAACATATTTTTTGCACGGATGCCGTAGAGGGCTCTATCGAATCCCTGTACAATTCCCTCGGGCGTGTCGATTCCCAAAATACGCCCCTCGTTGCAGAGGGCAATGCGGTCGCAACGGCTCGCCTCGTCCATATAGGGGGTTGAAACGAGGATGGTGATGCCGCGCTCCTTCAATCCTGTAAGCATATCCCAAAACTCACTACGCGACACGGCATCGACACCCGTTGTCGGCTCGTCTAAAAAGAGTACGCTTGGGCGATGAATCAGCGCACACGACAGGGCAAGTTTCTGCTTCATACCTCCCGACAGTTTGCCTGCACGGCGTGTGCGGAAGGGCTCTATCTGCTTGTATATGGGCGCAATAAGGTCATAGGATTCGTCAATGGTTACGCCAAAGAGAGCCGCAAAGAATTGAAGATTCTCCTCGACCGACAAATCGGGATAGAGAGAGAATCGCCCCGGCATATAACCCACGCGCGAACGAATGGCAAGGTAATCTTTCACAATATCGAACCCATCGACTTTGGCACGCCCCGAATCGGGGTTGATGAGCGTTGTCAGCAGACGAAACAGCGTGGTCTTACCCGCTCCGTCGGGGCCGATGAGACCAAACAACTCCCCTCGCTCGACCGAGAACGACACGCCGTCGAGAGCCGTTACCTTCCCGTAACTTTTCGATAAGTTATCGACCTCTATAGCAGCCATACTACAATACGACTTCGCCCTGAAGACCTATCTTCAATCTGCCATCATTCTTGACAGCAATCTTCACGGCATAGACCAGATTGGCACGCGAATTCTTTGTCTGGATGGTTTTGGGCGTAAACTCACTTTCGGCCGAAATCCACGCAATGCGCCCCGTATAGTCATAACGCTCGTCGCCACCAAAGTCTGCAACGACTTTTACCTCGTTGCCAAGCTCTATTTTCGCAAGTTGGTCAGAGGTAAAGTAGGCTCGCAGATAGATATTATCGAGGTCGGCCACCTTCATCAGAGGCTTGCCAACGGTTGCCAATTCGCCCACTTCGGCATACTTCACGAGTACCGTTCCGCTAACAGGCGACACAATGCAACACTTTGAGATGCGGTCATCGAGGGCGGCAATCTGTGCCTCCAAGGCCGCCGAGTTGTTGTTGATGGTTGCGGTGTTCTTGTCGAGTGTCGAGAGCGTTGCCTCCAACTGCCCCTCCAAGATTTTAATCTGCGCCTCGATATCATCCTTCTGCTTTTGGGTCGCCGCACCATCACGCAACATACTCTCCACGCGACGAAGTTCGACCTCCTGTTTGGCAATCTGCTCACGAAGCGATGCTACCTGCTTTTTGACATCAGGTCGTGAGCCGAGTAGTGCCGACTGCTGTGCCACGAGTTGCTTGCGTTGCAAGTGGAGTTGGAGACTGTCGATTGTACCAACCAGCTTGTCAGCCTCGACCTTCGTCCCCTCTGCCACATCAAAGTTGAGAATCTTTCCGGCAGCCTCGGCCGATACGACAACCTCTGTTGCTTCAAATGTACCTTGTGCGTCAAACTCGGCCTTCGTGCCACACGATACGGCAAGTATCGCTGCGACAATATATGCAATTCGTTTCATAGCTTATTGATTTAGTGTTGTTTTCAATCTGTAAGTTGCTTGTAAAAGTTCTATTTCGTGGGTGCTGCGTGCAAGAGATGCAGAGGTCTCATCGGTAATCTTACGCAGCAAATCGGTGGCGTCGATTACTCCATTTTCCAACTGTGATTCAGCCGCCATACGTACTCGGCGACGCAGTTCGACGATGCGTTCGTCATCCTTAACAGCCTTGCGCAGGCGGGCAATCTCACCATCTTCCTGTGTGGTCTGCATCCGGGTATTAAAGAGAAAGACATCGCGCTGAACGGCAATCTGCCGCTCAGCAGTTTTGAGCTTTTCGAGGTTGTTGCGCTTGGTATAAAACGCACCAATATTCCACGACATACGCACTCCGACAATGGCATTGAGCGTCCAATCGGCCGACACCATACTCTTGAACATATCCAATCCGGGATAGCCGTAGTAGCCCTGGGCGAAGGCCGAGAAGCGAGGCATAATCGATGATCGGATTGCCTTGCGTTGTGCTGCCAGCTTGCTCTCCTGAGCCTCAAAGAGGGCCAATTCGGGACGGGCCGAGGTGCGGGAGTTCACATCACGCATTGCAGGCCGCTCCAACTTCTCCGAGGTGAGCGGTTGCCCGATGAAGAGTTCCAATATCCGGCGGTAGCTGGCCCGCGAAGCCTCTGCCTGGCCGAGCGTTTGTCGTGCCGTGAGCAATTCGGCCTCCACGGCATCGGCATCGGCCTGGCGGGCCACCCCATTCTTATAATAGGCCTGCATACGCTTTAGACTGCTCTCCAAAACAGCGATCAGCGCCTCGGTCTGTGCCACGCGCTCGTCGAGCAGCAGGATGCCGAAGTAAAGATTATCAACCCTCGACTGCAGGTCGTAGAGCGACACATCCACCCGACTGCGCTGCTCCGAGGCCTCTGCCTCGGCAATGGCCTTGTCGGCCTTCGATTTTCCACCATCCCAGATGTGCTGTGACACATCCAATGCAACCTTGTATTGGTCTTTGCGAATCCCGACCATCTCCATTCCGTTGGCTTGCATTATCGAGCTAAAGGCCTCGGGATAGGTGGGTGTTGCCGACTGATAGGTTGCCTGCCCCGACAAGAGAAACTGCGGAATCCAGGCACGGGCCGCATTCGATAGGTTGTACTGCTCGGTCTGCGAGATCAGATCGTACTGCCTGATCTCGGGGTAGTGCTCACGCGCCAAGCGACGGCATTCGTCGAGCGACTGCGCGCTTGCACACAAAGCCGACACCACAACAAACAGGGTAAATAGAATTCTCTTCATTTGTTTATTGCTTTTTGATTCTTCGCATAATGGTTTCGATATTTTCGGCCTTGCGTGCCGCGAGGAACCTTGCTCGGTCGGCCATCAGCTCCCCCATCAACGGTTCCATAAACGGATAGGCGACAAAGGTGAAGATATTGAGTGACATAATGCTGATAAACAACATTTTAACATCAACGCTTTCAATTTCTCCACGTTCGGCAGCACGCTCTATCTCCAACTGCAAGTCGCGATAAATCGTCTCGATGATAAGCCCTGCTCGCTTGTATAATACCTCGTAGCGTTCGGGGCGGGTTACAATCTCGTTGATGATGAATCGGGGCAGTTGCGGATTCTCGGCGATGAAGTCGAAGTGGGCCTCGATACCACCCCTGATGCGCTCAATAATAGGCAGTGATGGGTCGCCCATTATAGCAAGCATCGAGTGCGACATTATGGCAAATTTTTCATCGACAATTCGCTCAAAAAGTTGCTCCTTGGTGCGGAAATAGTAGTGCAGCATTGCGTGTGTTACCCCTGCAGCTTTGGCGATCGAGGTTGTTCGTGCTCCATCAAAACCCTTGGCCAGAAACTCCTGTTCGGCCGCCCGAAGAATCTCTTGTTCTTTGTTTTGTCTCTCTTTATTATCCATTGCTTTTAGAGGCCAACAATCGTGTTTAACAATTTTGTTAAAGCAAAGGTACAAAATTATTGACACTTTGCAAAGGGTTTGATATTTTTTTGATTTGTGTGGTCGTAATTGGGTGCGATAGGGGAATCGAGACATCATACAGAAATAATAGAAAAACACCCGCAAACTTGCGGGTGTTTTTCTATTCGGAACTCTCGGCCAAGCGGATTGGAGGGGATTGCCCTTCCCGCATAGGTCGAAATCTGTTGAGCCGTTAGAGCTCGGGAGTCGAGGAGCCCCAGTTGTACTCCCACTCCTCGCTGTCGTTCAGGGTGGCAGCCCAGCCCTTCTCGGCATTGTTCTGAGTGAAGTTCACCAGGATGGTCTGGTTTGAGCCCGTCATCTCGGCCTGCAGATCCACGGCCAGGAAGTTGAAGGTCGTGGCATCAGCGCGTGAGATACGGATCTTACCTGCGGTGAGGTAGTAGATCGAAGCATTGCCGTTACCCAGAGCAGCCTCAAAGAGGTAGCTGCGTGAGAGATCCATCTCGGCAACGTCGAACTCGAAGGACTCCCACTCGGGGAATACCCACTCGCCATTCTCATCCTTGGTCAGCGATACCGAACCACTGACATCCTTCTTCTCCTCGTTGAGGTTGAGGCAGAAGTAGAGGTCACCGTAGTAGCTTACCAGACGCAGCAGGAGCTTCGTACCGTCGGGCGAGGTTGAGTACTCGGTCAACTGGGTGAAGGAGTCGAGCGTACGCGAGGTCTCGATCTTGCTGCCATCACCATAGAGCGGGCCGGCAAACGAGAGCTCAAAGGTGTAGAGACCATCCTCGGCGTGGATGGCACTGTTGGTCGAGAGGGTGTTGCTGTCGCGCAACTCGTCGTAGTTGGTGTCAAACTTGATGCTCGAGTTGCGGCCGATCGAGAGGTCGCGGGGCAGCAGTTTGTGCTCCTCGCCACCATACTGGATGTAGCTGCGCTCGGTGTTGATCCAACCGTAGGTCGAGCTTGAGTAGTTCTCCTCGGGCGAGCAGAGCCAGTAGTTGCCGTCGGGCAGGTAGTTGGGATACTCATCCTTCACGGGCGATACGCAGTAGAGCTCTACGCGGTTCATAAAGTCGTCGTAGAAGGTCAGAATCCACTCACCCGGGTTGTCACCAGCCTTGGCCGAACCCTTGCCCAGGGTCATCTGTACATTCTCGGGGCCGGCAGGAACGGTGGGGAGACCCAGCGAGCCCTCGTAGAAGAACTCCAACAGGCCATCATCCTCCAACTCAACCATACCCTCAATCATAAAGTCGCCATCTGCCGACTCGGGGGCCGAGAATACCACCTCACCGCCTACGATGGGGAGGTTGGCACCCTCTACTGCGAAGTAGGAGTCGGTGAAGAGGATCGTGTTGGCAGCCTCCTCCTCACCGAAGGCGAAGAGACCCTCGGGCAGATAGGCGTGTGTCGTGCAGACATTCAGAGCCAGGGTCATATCCTGGGCCTCGTCGCTGAAAGTAATGCGATACTTGTCGATCGAAGCACCCTCGGCCACCTCCGTTACCACGCGTGCGGCCTCCATCGAGAAGTAGTCGCCCTCCTCGCCGGGATCCTCACCGGGCAGGGTACGCATCGTCAGACCTTCCGAGAGCAACTCGTTCTCCCCGTTGGTGGCTGCGGCGTAGAACATATACTCGAAGTCCGACATCAGCTCCTCGGCCACAACCGACACCTGCTTGTTCGCCTCGATCTCGATGCCGTTAGCCAGCACGTCGGCGGCCGTAACCTCCATACCGGGCATTGCCATCATCCACTTAACCTGGGTGGCATTGGTGGTCGTAACGGTAAATGTCAGGGAGTTACTGCCACGCTCGCCGGCCGTCAGTTTCACCGTCATCGCTGCAGACTCCTCACCCTTCAGGGTCTTCATCGTCAGCTCTTTGAAGGCTACGCTGCTGTGGGCGGCACTCTTGGCTGCCGCATAGATCGTGTACTCGGTCTCGGGATTCAGATTCTCGATCTCGATCGTCTGGGTCGAGTTGGCAGCCACCGACTTGCCGCTCTTCAGCACGGCCTCGGCAGTCATCGTCTCACCCTTCTCTACACAGGCCCACTTCACCTCATCGGCACTCTTCGAGGTGATCGTGGCCGTCAGGCTCGTGGCGGAGGCCACACCCTCCGACAGGGTCACCGAAGGTGCGGGAGCCGGGGTGGGCTCGGGCTCGTTGTTACAAGCCGTGAAGGCTGCTGCTGTCAGGGCGGCAGCCACAAAGGTCAGAATAAATTGGAACTTTTTCATAGTAAAAAAATTAGTGTGTGCAAAACTTTTTTGAGGAGATCTCTCCTCTGTTCCCCATCCCAGCGGGGTCGGCCGTAGGAAAAAAGGGGACGAAAACCTACTCTTTTTCACTTTATGGATCACGATTACTGTTCCACGTGTCTCCGTACCTGTTAGTGGGGCTCTCGGTCGGCAAGATAGTGAAAAAGAGTGATTTTTCCAAAAAATATGATTCTCTTTCGGGAGGATTGCCTACTATCGTTTCAGCGGGCCAACCTCAGGTTTCTGATCATCGCCGATATATCCGGGTCCCTCTCCGGGGTCAACATCTGGCTCGGAACTCTCTTCCTCGTTCGTGAAACCCTCCTCGCGGGTGGTGATCTCCAGCGGAGCGGCGGCCACCTCGTGTCGCTCGTTTCGGGCGGCCAGATAGATGGTGTAGTCGCTCTCGGGGGTCAGCCCCTCCATCGTCACTTCCTGCGTGCGGTTGCCGGAGAGACGGCGACCTTCACTCCACAAGAGCTCTGTGCTCACCACCGAGTCGCGCTCCACACAGGTCCAGCGTACCTCGGTCGAGTGGGTCGAGGAGATCTCCAACTTGAAGGAGACATCGAGCAGCTCCACGATGCGGCTCTCCAAAACCGGTAGCGGCAGATCGAGGGTCGTCATCTGAATCGGCTCGGCCTCGGCATAGTGGCGACCGTTGCGGGCTACGGCGTAGATGGTGTAGTCGGTCAGATAGGTCAGCCCCTCGGCAAATACCTCATCTTCGCGGTTGGTACGGGCTTCGCTCCCCTCAGCCAGGAGAGCTTCGAGGGTGAGGGTCGAGTCGCTCGGGATACAGGCCCACCGCACCTCCGAGGAGTTGGTGGTGCGAACGATAAATCCCAGGGCCTGGGCGGCGGCATCACCCGCCGTGAGGTGTACCGTGGGGTGGGGAATGGTCAGTTCGTTTTCGCCCGTATTCTCCTTACAGGCGAAGAGAGCCACCAGGAGCATTCCCAGCAGGAACACCTGCATTATTCGGTTGTGAATGATCGGTTTCATACGTCGGTAAACAGATTACGAGGGGCCCTATTGCCCCCGACTTCCCTTTCGGGGAGTATCTGTGTGCAAAGTAACGAAAAAAATCGTTATCCTCGGACAAAAAAGTGAAGATTGCCGGCACTTTTGTCGGCAATCTTCTCATTTTGTGGACTACAATCGACTAAACGAAGGGGAGCTTTACCACCTCGGCCTTCAGATAGCGGCCGCGTACCTCGACAGCGATCTGGGTGCCAAACTTGGCATAGGCGGGCTTCACATAGCCGGTTCCGATACCGATCTTCAGACAGGGCGACATCGTACCCGACGTTACGTGGCCAATCTCCTCACCCTCGGGGGTGGTGAGCTTATACTCGTGGCGGGGAATACCGCGGTCGATGAGCTTGAAGCCCACCAGCTTACGCTCTACGCCCTCGGCCTTCTGCTTCTCCATATAGGCGCGGTCGATGAAATCCTTGCCCTCGGCAAACTTCGTGATCCAGCCCAAGCCGGCCTCGATAGGCGAGGTGGTGTCGTCGATATCGTTGCCGTAGAGGCAGAAGCCCTTCTCCAGACGGAGCGTGTCGCGGGCACCCAGACCGATGTTCTGGAGACCCTCCTCCTTACCGGCGGCCCAGAGAGCCTCCCAGAGCTTCTCACCATCCTCGTTGGCCACGTAGATCTCGCAACCACCGGCACCCGTGTAGCCCGTGATCGAGAGGATGGCATCGATACCGGCAACCTCCATCTTCTTGAAGGTGTAGTACTCCATATCCTCCACCGGCTCCTGGCACATCTTCTGTACGATCTTCATCGCATTGGGACCCTGGATGGCGAGCTGGCAGATCTCGTCCGAAGCGTTGTAGAGCTCCTTGCCGTGGCCGGCCTCCATACCCATCTTGGCACCCTCGGCGCAGATGTGAGCCCAATCCTTCTCGATGTTGGCAGCATTCACTACCAGCAGATAGCACTCGGCATTCACGCGATAGACCAGAATATCATCTACAATACCGCCCTTGCCGTTGGGCATACACGAATACTGCACCTTGCCGTCGAAGAGCTTCGATACGTCGTTCGAGGTGATGTGCTGCAAGAGGTCGAGAGCCTTGGGACCCTTCACCCAGATCTCACCCATATGGCTCACGTCGAATACGCCGGCGTTGTTGCGTACGCAGAGGTGCTCGTCGTTGATACCCGTGAACTCGATCGGCATATTGTAGCCGGCAAACTCGGCCATCTTCGCCCCATTGGCGATGTGGTAGTTGGTAAATACAGTAGTTTTCATTTTGGTTATGATGTTTTTAGGTTAAATTTTTCTCGCTTATTCGCTCTTTGCCTCCTTTACTTCGCGGCGGCGTACTCCCACGCGGGGACAGCGGTGAAACTCCTTCTCGCGGTCGAAGAGGTAGCGATAGGTGGTGTGCATCTTGAACTTCTTGGCGCAGACGTAGTTCTCCACCATACGCATCATCACGGGGTTGAAATCGCCCATCCAGGCGAGCTCCAACGACTTGTACTTCAGATGTTTGACCTGCTTCTCGAAGGCGTGGATGATACCCGACTCGATGCCCTTGGCCTGGAACTCGGGGGTTACCGAGAAGATCAGGCCGAAGATGCGGGTTGCCTTGTGTTGTACCTTCAGCTTCCAGATCAGTTGCAGCTGCTGCCACCATCCGAACTTGCCGTGGAAGTCGGCAAACAGGGGATTCAGATCGGGGACCATAATGAAGAAGCCGATGGGCTCCTCGTTGTAGTGGGCAAAGTAGATCAGACGTTCGTCGATGATGGGCTTGAGCGAGAGCATCAACTTGCGGGCCTGCTCGCGGCTCATCTCCTTGACACCCGAGAACCCGGCCCACGCCTTATTATATATGGTACGGAAATCCTCCGTCACTCGGTCGAGATTCTTCTTCGAGATGTGCTCGAAACGATACTCGGGCTGTGCCTCCAGACGCTTCACGCGCTCATAAACCGAGTCGCTGAACAACCCCTCGCGCAACTCGCGCAGGTAGGTGTGCTGGTTGAAGTAATTTTGGAAGCCGTAGGCCTCGAAGAGCTCCTTGTAGTAGGGGAGGTTGTAGGGATTTTCAAAAAGAGGCTGCACCTCGAAGCCGTCAACCAACACGCCCCACCACGAGTCGCGGGGGCCGAAGTTGATCGGGCCATCCATCGCCTCCATACCACGCTCCCGAAGCCACTCGCGGGCAGCATCGAACAAGAGGTTGGCCGCCTCTTGATCGTTGACACACTCAAAGAACCCGCAACCGCCCGTCGGCTGCTCCTCGATGGCGGCCTGCTCGCGGTTGTAGAAGGCGGCAATACGGCCCACTACGCGTCCATCGTCGGCGCGAGCAATCCAACGGATCGCCTCACCCCCTTCAAAGAGGTGGTTCTTTTGGGGATCGAAGATTCCGCGCAGCGTCTTGTCGAGCGGACGAATCCAATAGGGGTTGCCTTGATAGATGGGGTCAACCATATCGAGCCACTCCTGCTCCAGTCGGGCATTGGTGATCTCCTGCAAGGTATATTTCGAGTTACTCATCCTCATTTATTTTTGGTTCCGACTAACAAAGGTAAGAAAAATATTGCAAATATTTTCGTCGATCCTCTTTTTCGCCAAAAAAAGGCTAATGTACGAGAGAGACTCCTCGGGGGAGCCGCCGATGAAGAGTCCATCCCGATTGCACCCAAAAATCGGAAAAGAGATTGTCGAATCACTTCAAAAAATAGAAAATTGGAAAATTTTTCAAAGAAAAGTTATCAGGTATCAAAATAAACGCTATCTTTGTAGGAGGTAAGGAGTGAAATAGAGGTTTCCTATTTGCTTTTTATCGAACGAAAAGATTTGCAGACAGTACATTAACCACATTTTAAAAATAAAACTACTACTATGGATGTTAAAGTTTTGATGGCCGAGCTCGAGCGCAAGCACCCGGGCGAGAGCGAGTACCTGCAGGCAGTGCAGGAGGTGTTGGAGTCGATCGAGGAGGTTTACAACCAGCACCCCGAGTTTGAGAAGGCAAAGATCGTTGAGCGCATCGTTGAGCCCGATCGTATCTTCACCTTCCGTGTTACCTGGGTTGACGACAAGGGTGAGGTTCAGACCAACCTCGGCTACCGTGTTCAGTTCAACAGCGCCATCGGTCCCTACAAGGGCGGTTTGCGTTTCCACAAGGCTGTGAACCCCTCGATGCTGAAGTTCCTCGGTTTCGAGCAGACCTTTAAGAATGCCCTGACGACCCTCCCGATGGGTGGTGCCAAGGGTGGTTCGGACTTTGATCCCGTTGGCAAGTCGGATGCTGAGATTATGCGTTTCTGCCAGGCCTTTATGCAGGAGCTGTGGAACAACATCGGTGTTGATACCGACGTTCCCGCCGGTGACGTAGGTGTAGGTGGTCGTGAGATCGGCTTCCTGAACGGTATGTACCAGAAGCTCGCCCGCAAGTACCACACCGGCGTTCTGACCGGTAAGGGTATGACCTGGGGTGGTTCGGTTCTCCGTCCTGAGGCTACCGGTTTCGGTGCTCTCTACTTTGTTGAGCATATGTTGGCCAAGGCCGGCAAGAACATCGAGGGCAAGACCCTGGCTCTGTCGGGCTTCGGTAACGTAGCTTGGGGTGCCGCTACGAAGGCTACCGAGCTGGGTGGTAAGGTAATTGCTATTTCGGGTCCCGACGGCGTTTGCGAGATCCCCGGCGGTATCACCAAGGAGATGATCGACTATATGCTTGTTATGCGCTCCTCGAACCGCAACAAGGTAGAGGATATGGCTACCCAGTTCCCCGCAGCTGCCAAGTTTACCCCCGGTAAGAAGGCTTGGTCGGTGAAGTGCGACATCGCTCTGCCTTGCGCCTTCCAGAATGAGCTGAACGAGGCTGATGCCAAGGAGCTGCTGGCTAACGGTACCTGGTGCTGCGCTGAGGTTTCGAATATGGGTTGTACCCCCGAGGCCATCCACGCTTTCCAGAGCGCCGGTATCCTCTTCGCCCCCGGTAAGGCTGTAAACGCAGGTGGTGTTGCTACCTCGGGTCTTGAGATGACGCAGAACTGTATGCACATTTCGTGGGCCGGTAAGGAGGTTGACGAGAAGCTCCACTTCATTATGGAGTCGATCCACGAGGCTTGCGTTCAGTATGGTCAGCAGCCCGACGGTACCATTAACTACGTGAAGGGTGCCAACATCGCTGGCTTTATGAAGGTTGCTCAGGCTATGCTCGAGCAGGGTATTATCTAATTCCCTCGACCTTTTTGCAGGGTTGAATCCCCTGTATTTCCCTCCGGGTGGATCTGTCCAAGGCGGATCCACCCGGATCTTTTTTCTACTCCTGCTTCGAGTTTCGACTTTTCGGCCTGATTCTGCTCGAAGAAAACGATCTTTTTGGGAAAAAGATTCCGGAGAATTGGATGAAAAGCCTCCGTTTTGGTCGATTTTTTCTAAAAAACACCTCTTTTGGCCGTTTTTGCGTCAAAAAATTTGCAATTATTAAATATAAATGATTAACTTTACTGCAAGTTTTAGCAAATTTTTTTTGCTGCCTCCTCTCCTGAGGAGATCTTGCGGCCTTCCCAGAGCTGCCGACAAACCGGAATAACCCAATAAAACTACGATATATTTATGAAGAATTCGTGTCCCAAAACCTGTCCGCTGATTCAACATCCCGATGTGGGAGTTGTCAGCAAGCGAATTCCTGCCGGAGAGAAGTTTGTCATTTCCCGTAGCAATGTAAACACCCTGGTTTTTACCCTCAAGGGTGATTATGTCGTCTCCTCCGAGGAGCGTCGCGACTACCACGTCGGCGAGCGAGAGATGGTGCTCTGCTACCACGACTACAACTATGATTTTGTCGCCCAAAGCGATCTGGAGGTTATTCAAATCTACTTTGTCAGTCTGGGTGAGGTCTGCGATCTGGGCACCCTGCGCCAGATGGGCAAGAAGGCCAAAAGGGAGGAGCACTACAAGCACGAGTTTGCCTCGCAGCCCGTGGTCGATGAACTCTATACGCTGCTCACTACCTTGAGAATCTATGCCGAGGATGAGATCCACTGCGACCACGTGCACCGTGCCGCCATCAACCTTGTTTTTGGTGTGATGCGTTTCTACTACACGCCGCGAGCCCAGCTCAAACTCTTCTACAACCTGATCAGCTTCGGTACTGGTTTCCGCGCTCTGGTGGAGAACAACTGCTCGAAGGCCCACAACCTGAACCACCTGGCTCAGCTCTGCGGCTACGAGATTGCCTCCTTCAATGTCATCTTCCGTCGCTTCTATCCCGATATCACGCCGCACGTCTGGATGCAGGAGCGTCGTAAGACCGAGATCCTTCGCTACCTCCAGCGCAGCGATGCCAAAATCAAATTTGTGGCCACCAAGTTCGGTTTCTCCTCGTCAAGCCACCTGGGCGAGTTCTGCAAGCGTTATCTGGGCGATACCCCGCGCAATCTCCGCAAGAAGTATCAGCAGGAGAATGAGGTGGAGACCAAATGGTAATCCGCTTGTTGTGAAAGGGGCCTTTGTAGCCGCCAACCCTCAAACCGCAGATGGAAGTTCCCGTCTGCGGTTTTTTTGTCGGACATAACGCCCCATTTGTTTTAGGCTGTCGAGCCCTTTGCTTAAAATTTCGCGGTGAAACTCAATTAATTTTGGATTTTGAATCTTGAATGTTGAATTTTTCACTACCTTTGTGAGGTTATGGAGAATTTTGTTGTCAGTGCCCGCAAATATCGTCCGGCGACCTTTGAGTCAGTGGTGGGGCAGAAGCATATCACTTCGACCCTGAAGAATGCCATCGAGCGCGGGCAGTTGGCCCACGCCTATCTCTTTTGTGGTCCGCGCGGCGTGGGTAAAACAACCTGTGCCCGTATCTTTGCCAAGGCAATCAACTGTCTGGATCCCAACGGCTCGGAGGCTTGTAACGGCTGTGAGTCGTGCCGCAGTTTCAACGAGAACCGCTCGCTCAACATTCACGAGTTGGATGCTGCATCGAATAACTCGGTGGATGATATCCGCTCGCTGATCGAGCAGGTGCGCATCATCCCCCAGGTGGGCCGCTACTCGGTATTCATTATTGATGAGGTGCATATGCTCTCGCAGGCCGCCTTCAACGCCTTCCTCAAGACCCTGGAGGAGCCCCCTGCCCACGCCATCTTCATCCTTGCCACCACCGAGAAACACAAAATCATCCCCACAATTCTTTCTCGTTGCCAGATCTATGACTTCAACCGCATCCGCGTAGAGGATTCGGTGGAGTATCTGCGTCATATTGCCTCCCGGGAGGGGGTTACGGCCGATGACGAGTCGCTCAACCTCATCGCCCAGAAGGCGGATGGCGGTATGCGCGATGCCCTCTCGATGTTCGATAAGGCGGTTTCGTTCTGCGGCACCGAGTTGCGCTACCGAGAGGTGGCCCAGACGCTCAATGTGCTCGACTACGACACCTATTTCCGCATCACGGAGCTTCTGCTGGCCGGTAACTATGTGGAGGCCCTGCTGACCTTCGATGCTGTCCTCTCGAAGGGTTTCTCGGGACAAACCTTCCTCTCGGGTCTCAACCGCCACCTGCGTGATCTGTTGGTGGCTCGTGATCCCGCCACGCTGAAGTTGATCGAGATGACGGGCAGCCTGCTGGAGCGTTATCGTCAACAGGCACAAAGTTGTGATGTCGCCTTCCTCTTCGGGGCAATTGACCTGCTGACCGAGATGGATGGCAAGATACGCCTCTCGTCGAATCAACGCCTTTTGGTGGAGCTGGGACTGATGAAAATTGCCGGTCTCGGCCAAAAAAAAAATGGTGACAACCCCTCGTTAGTCCCCACGGAGTATCCGTTGCCCGAGTTGCAACCTGCGGTAGCGGCTCCGACGCCCCAACCGCAGCCTGCGCCCGTCGCAGCTCCCGTGGTACCTGCCCCCGTACCGGTTCCACAACCGACCCCTCGGCCCCAGGAGACGGCTCCTGCAGCTCCTGTGACACCCTCTGTCGCTCCGACTCCCGCGCCTGCGCGCCCCCGACCGACCCGTTCGCCTCTCATCTCGATTGCCGAGCTGATGAACGAGCCCAAGGCGGAGGATTCGATCGATCGGGTGGAGGTCACCGAGTCCGAGGAGCGTCCCGAAGAGGTTCAGCAACGGCTGGAGGCGTGCCGACAGGAGTTGCTGGCAGCAATTCGGGAGATGCGTCCCCGCTTTGCGGCCCCCTTTGAGCAGATGACCTTCGATGGAAACCGCATCCGGGTTACGGTGCCGACTCACGAGTTGGAGGATGAGATTCTGCGAAACCGTACCGAATTGCTGTTGCGTTGTCGTGAGGTGGCGGCCGTTCGAGGTGAGATTTTCCTGATGCTGGAGGTCAATGAGCAGCAGCGAGCCTCGCTTCCCATCCGCCTGGAGGATCGCCTGGCTTGGCTTGCGGAGCACAACCCCGCCCTAAATGAACTGCGTCAGGGGCTTGACCTCGAGGCCGAGAGTTGACAAGTTACAATGGAATAGAGATAAAAATAAAAACAGATAGTATGAAAAATTTTGTAGAAGAGTTGGAGTGGCGTGGTATGATCCACACGATTATGCCCGGCGCCAAGGAGCAGTTGGAGAAGGAGATGACGACGGCCTACCTGGGTATCGACCCCACGGCCGATTCGTTGCATATCGGTCACTTGGTGGGAGTGATGATTCTGAAGCACTTCCAGATGTGTGGCCATCGCCCCCTGGCCCTTGTGGGAGGTGCTACGGGTATGATTGGCGACCCCAGCGGCAAGTCGCAGGAGCGCAACCTGCTCGATGAGAAGACGCTGCGCCACAACCAGGAGGCAATCAAAGCCCAACTGGCCAAGTTGCTCGATTTTGACTCGGATGCCCCCAATGCGGCCCGTCTGGTGAACAACTACGACTGGATGAAGGAGTTTTCGTTCCTCGACTTCATCCGTGACATCGGTAAACTCATCACGGTGAACTATATGATGGCCAAGGATTCGGTCAAGAAGCGTTTCAACGGTGAGGGAGAGGGTATGTCCTTCACGGAGTTCACTTATCAGCTGGTGCAGGGTTACGACTTCCTCTACCTCTACCAAAACTATGGTTGCAAGGTGCAGCTTGGCGGTTCGGATCAGTGGGGTAATATCACCACCGGTACGGAGCTCATCCGCCGCAAGCTCGATGGTGAGGCCTTTGCCATCACCTGTCCGCTGATTACGAAGGCTGACGGTACGAAGTTTGGTAAGACCGAGAGCGGCAACGTGTGGCTCTCGCCCCGCTATACCTCACCCTATAAGTTCTACCAGTTCTGGCTCAATGTGAGCGATGAGGATGCCAAGCGTTATATCAAGATCTTTACCCTGCTCGATCGTGAGACCATCGAGCAGTTGATTCGTGAGCACGAGGAGGCTCCCCACCTGCGGGTGCTGCAGAAGCGTCTGGCCGAGGAGATCACGACGATGATCCACTCGCGCGAGGAGTACGAGAAGGCGGTGGCTGCCTCGGGAATTCTCTTTGGCGGGGCTACCTCAGAGGCCCTGCGCGGACTGGACGAGGAGACCCTCTTGCAGGTTTTTGAGGGCGTTCCCCAGTTTACGGTGGCCAAGAGCGACCTCGGAATGGGCTTTATTGACCTCTGTGCCGAGTTTACCAAGATCTTCCCCTCGAAGGGTGAGTGCCGCAAGATGGTACAGGGTGGCGGAGTCTCGCTCAACAAGGAGAAGGTGCAGGATGGTCAGCGTGCCGTGACGGAGGCCGATCTGATTGCCGGTAAATACCTCCTGGTGCAGAAGGGTAAGAAGAATTACTTCCTCATTACGGTGGCTTAAGAGGATGTTGTACAGGATTGACCTCTCCGCAATGGAGTTTCGGGCCTACCACGGCTGCTACGATTTGGAACAGCGTGTGGGCAACCGCTTTCGGGTGGATCTGACCCTCTGGACCGAACTGGGTGAGGTGGCCGACCGCGACGATGTGACGCTGGCGGTGAACTACCTGACTGTCTATGAGACGGTGCGCGAGGTGATGGGATGCACGCAGCGCACCATCGAGCGAGTGGCCCAAAACATCCTTCAGGAGTTGCATCGCCGCTTTCCAGCGATTCGCAAGGCGGAGTGCCGGGTTGCCAAGCTGGCTCCTCCGTTGGGGGGGAAGTTGCAGTCGGTGAGCGTCACCCTTACGGCCGAATACGAAGATTCTAACAACTAAAAAAGGATATGGAAAAACGTGCAAATTTTGCTGGCAAGCTGAGTGCTGTGCTGGTGGCGGCCGGCAGTGCCGTGGGGTTGGGCAATATTTGGCGATTCCCCTCGCTGGCAGCCGACAATGGTGGCGGAGCCTTTCTGGTGATCTACCTTCTCTGCGTCCTGATGCTGGGTTTCCCGCTCATTTTGGCCGAGTTCTCGGTAGGCCGATCCACCCAGCAGGGTGCTGTGGGAGCCTACCGTACGCTTGACAAGCGTTGGAACTTTATCGGTTATATCGGTGTCATTGCCGCCTTCCTGCTGCTGGGCTTCTACTATGTAGTTTCGGGCTGGACGCTGGAGTACTTCGTTGAATCGGTGACGGGTAATCTGTCCAACTACTCCACGCCGGAGGAGTATCGTGCCCTGTTCGACAACTTCAAGACGGCTACCTGGAAACCGCTGATCTTTGCCTGGATTTTCGTCCTCTTGACCCACTATATCATTGCCAGAGGGGTGCAGAAGGGCATTGAGAAGTTCTCCAACGTGTTGATGCCCCTGCTCTTTGTCATCCTCTTTGTGATGGCCATTCACTCGATCTTGATGCCGGGTAGCGGTGCCGGTTTGAGTTTCTTCTTCAAACCCGACTTCTCGGAGGTGACGGCCAAGACGGTGCTGATGGCAATGGGCCAGGCCTTCTTCTCGCTCTCGATCGGTATGGGCTGTATGGTGACCTATGCCTCCTATTTCAACCGGGAAACCAACCTTAAGACTACGGGTCTGCAGGTGACGATGCTCGATACGTTGGTGGCCATTACGGCGGGTGTAATCATCTTCCCGGCCGCCTTCAGCGTGGGTATTTTCAACCAGGGCGAGGCCGCAATGGCGGGCCCCGAACTGATCTTTATCACCCTGCCGGCGATCTTCAATTCGCTCCCCTTGAGTATGCTCTGGTCGGCCATCTTCTTCCTGCTGATCATCGTGGCCGCCCTCACCTCCACCATCTCGATCCACGAGGTGGTAGCCGCCTACCTCCACGAGGAGTGGAAGATCAAGCGCAATTTCGCCAACTGGATCTCGACGGGCGGTATGTTGGTGCTGGCAACCCTCGCTTCGCTCTCGCAGGGCATCCTGAATGATGTGCGAATCTTCGGCCTCACCTTCTTCGATCTGTTCGACTATGTGACGGCCAACATCCTCCTGCCGGTGGGTGGTCTCTGCACCAGTATCTTTGTGGGCTGGGTGCTCGACAAGAAGTTCTTGCAGGGTGAGCTCACTAATGAGGGCCACTTGAGCAGCAAGATCGTACCCGTAATCCGCTTTATGCTGCGTTGGGTATGCCCCGTGATTGTGCTGGCCATCTTCCTCGATAGCCTCGGGATTATATAATGACCCGTCTCGGGATTGGGTTACGTGGGGCCGGGATTCAAAGAAGCGGATCGGTAACCCTTGACCCCAATCTATGAAAATTCCGCAATTTTGTCACGCTCCTCTGCCAATTTGGTGGAGGAGTGTTCCATTTTGTCCGACCTCGGTGACAAGGCTTCACTTCGGTCGTGACAAAATGTACGGTGGCGGGTCGTGGCAGGGGTTTTGTTCGCAAAGGGGTAAAAAGTTGTACCAAACAAAAAATCGAAGACGATGAATGTAAACAGTTTGACCATCAAGGCGCAGGAGGCGTTGCAGCACTCCGCCTCGCTGGCGCGTCAGGGGGGACAGCAGGCCGTTGAGCCGCTCCACCTGTTGAGTGTACTGATTCGTGAGGATGACTCGCTCGCCTCCTTCCTGTTGGGGCGCGTGGGGGTGCAGGTGCGCCCTCTGCGTGACGAGGTGTCGCGGGCCGCAGGCAACCTGCCGCGTGTGACGGGCGAGGTGGAGGCCTACTTCTCGACCGCAATGACCCGCACTATCCAGCGGGCGGTCGATTTTACCTCGAAATTCGGCGATAAATATGCCTCGCTGGAGCATCTTTTGCTGGCTCTGGTGGCCGAGCGGGGAGAGCCCTCCGAACTTTTGAAGCGTGCCGGAGCGAGTGAAAAGGAGCTGGTGGAGGCGATCCGAGCCTTCCGCCGGGGAGCAAAGGTCGATTCGCAGACCTCGTCGCAGGAGTTTAACGCCCTGGGTAAGTATGCCATCAACCTCAATGAGATGGCCCGCAGTGGCCGCCTCGACCCGGTCATCGGACGTGATGAAGAGATCCGCCGCGTGTTGCAGATCCTCTCGCGTCGCACGAAGAACAATCCGATCCTGGTCGGTGAGGCGGGTGTCGGCAAGACTGCCATTGCCGAGGGAATTGCCCACCGAATTGTCGATGGCGATGTCCCCGAGAATCTCCGCTCGAAGCTCATCTACTCGCTCGATATGGGTGCCCTGATTGCGGGAGCCAAGTACCAGGGTGAGTTCGAGGAGCGTCTGAAGGCGGTCGTCCAGGAGGTGATCTCGGCCGACGGCGATATCCTGCTCTTCATCGATGAGATTCATACGCTGGTGGGAGCCGGCAAGTCGTCAGGTGCGATGGATGCCGCCAACATCCTCAAACCGGCCCTGGCACGTGGCGAGCTGCGCACGATCGGAGCCACCACCCTCGACGAGTACCAGAAGTATTTCGAGCAGGACAAGGCTCTCGAGCGACGTTTTCAAAAGGTGATGGTCGATGAGCCGAGTCAGGAGGATGCCGTTTCGATTCTGCGTGGTCTGAAGGAGCGTTACGAGAGCCATCACCGCGTGCGGATCAAGGATGAGGCGATCGTCTCGGCCGTGGAGCTCTCGTCGCGTTACATCACCTCGCGTTTCCTGCCCGACAAGGCGATTGATTTGGTCGATGAGGCCGCCTCGCGGTTGCGCCTGGAGATGAACTCCGTACCCGAGGAGATCGATACCCTCGACCGCAAGGTGCGTCAGCTGGAGATCGAGCGCGAGGCTATTCGCCGCGAGAACGACAAGGAGCGCGTGGAGGCTCTGACCCGTGAGATCGAGGAGCTGAAGGCCCGTGAGGGGGCGATGCGTGCCCGTTGGCAGAGCCAGCGCGATATGGTGCGCCGAATGCAGGATGACAAGGAGGCGATCGAACGCCTCAAGATTGAGGCCCAGCAGGCCGAGCGTCAAGGCGATTACGGGCGCGTGGCAGAGATTCGTTATGGTAAGATTGTGGAGGCTGAAAAGCGAATTGCCGCGCTCGAGGAGGAGTTCCGTTCACTGGCCGAGGGGGAGGCGATGATCCAGGAGGAGGTGACGGCCCAGGATATTGCCGAAGTGGTTTCGCGCTGGACCGGTATTCCCGTCAGCCGAATGCTCGCCTCCGAGCGTGAAAAGCTTCTTCATATGGAGCAGGAGCTCCACAAGCGCGTAGTGGGGCAGGAGGAGGCCATTCGGGTCATCTCGGATGCCGTGCGCCGCTCGCGTGCCGGTTTGAGTGACCCGCGTAAGCCGATCGGCTCCTTCATCTTTCTCGGCACTACGGGTGTCGGTAAGACCGAGCTGGCCAAGGCCCTGGCCGAGTTCCTCTTCAACGACGACGGAATGATGACCCGTATCGATATGTCGGAGTACCAGGAGCGGCACGCCGTGTCGCGTCTGGTGGGAGCCCCTCCGGGCTATGTCGGCTACGATGAGGGGGGACAGCTCACCGAGGCGGTGCGCCGCAAGCCCTACTCGGTGGTGTTGCTTGATGAGATTGAGAAGGCCCATCCCGACGTCTTCAACATCCTCTTGCAGGTGCTCGACGATGGCCGTCTGACCGACAACAAGGGGCGTACGGTCGATTTCCGCAATACGATCATCATTATGACCTCCAATATGGGTTCCCACCTGATCCAGGAGCGTTTTGCCGCCACGTTTGACGGCCATCGTATCGATGAGGAGGTGGTCGAGCAGTTGAAGGGCGAGGTGATGGAGCTCCTGAAGCGACAGCTCAAGCCCGAGTTCCTGAATCGTGTGGATGAGGTGGTGATGTTTGAGCCTCTCTCGCGCGAGGATATCGAGCGCATTGTTGATCTGCAACTGCACGCCATTGCCCGCCTGCTGCAGACGAATGGCGTGGTGCTCCACTGGACTGAAGCCCTGCGTCGACACATCGCCGAGGTGGGGTATGATCCCCTCTACGGAGCCCGCCCCGTGAAGCGTACGTTGCAGCGCGAGATTGTCAACGAACTCTCGAAGCGCATCCTGCGTGGCGAGGTGGATCGTACACGCCCGATTCGGGTCGATGCCGTGGGACAGGAGGTACGCTTTACGACCGAATAGGCAGCTTGAAGTTACCAAGTGGGAGGGGAGTCCGAAAGGGGCTCCCCTCCCTTGATTTTATAAAGTTTGTTACAAATTTTGGTCGGATATAGAGTTTTTTTGGTAAATAGGCTTGTAGTCTTGATTTTTTTTATTATTTTTGCGACAATTGGAAAATAATGAACTTAAATGCCGACGTTGCAAGAACAAAAAATTGTAGCGAAGAAGCCCGACTGGCTGAAGATCCGTCTGCATCGCGACGCAACCTTTGCCGAGACGCAGCGCATCGTACGGGAACACGGACTGCATACCATCTGCAGTAGCGGAAAGTGCCCGAATCAGGCCGAATGTTGGAGCCGACGAACCGCTACCTTTATGATTTTGGGAGACATCTGCACCCGCAGTTGTCGTTTCTGTGCAACCCGCACCGGAAGACCCCTGCCGCCCGACGAGAGCGAGCCGCAAGAGGTTGCCCGTTCGGTAAAACTGATGCAACTAAAGCACGTTGTCGTAACTTCTGTCGATCGCGACGACCTCGAAGATGGAGGTGCCCATCAATGGGCCCGCACCGTGGAGGCGATTCGCGAAGAGAATCCCGACGCAACAATTGAGCTCCTTATTCCCGATTTCGATGCCAAGCCCCACCTGATGGATGTGGTGTTGGCCTCGAAGCCCGATATTATCGGGCACAACATCGAAACCGTCGAGCGACTCACCCCCGAGGTGCGGTCGCGCGCCCGGTATCGTACCTCGTTGGAGACGCTTCGCTACCTGCACGCGCAGGGAGCCGTCACCAAGAGTGGTTTGATGCTGGGTCTCGGCGAGAGCGAAGAGGAGGTGTTACAAACCCTCGCAGACCTCCGAGAGGTCGGCGTAGGCATCGTGACCCTCGGCCAGTACCTTCGTCCTACGTTGGAGCACTACCCCGTTGCGGCGTATATCACTCCCGAAAAATTCGAATGGTACCGGCAGCAAGCCCTTGAGATGGGCTTCGGTTACTGTGCCAGTGCCCCGATGGTACGCTCGTCGTACCTGGCCGAAGCGGCTCTGGGTGCCTTGAAGGCGCACAAGTAGCCCCGAGGTGTTTACCGCTCAAGGGTGCGGTCCGAAAATCGGGCCGCATAAAGTGGTATATACCTATGAGAGTCGAGTACAGAGATCTGGGCCGTATGGCCTACAGCCCCTGCTGGGGGTACCAGCGCGAACTCTTCGATGAGCTGTTGCAACAAAAGAGAGAGCAATCTCGACAGAGTGTTGAAACAGACCCTTCGGAGTGCGGGGCAGGCTATTTGCTCTTTGTGGAGCATCCGGCAGTCTATACGCTCGGCAAGAGTGGACACCAGGAGAATATGCTCATCTCGGAGGATTACCTGCGGGAACTGGGGGCCGAGTTCTATCACATCGACCGCGGAGGTGACATCACCTTTCACGGTGAGGGACAAATCGTGGGCTATCCGATTCTCGATCTGGAGCAGATCGGTATCGGCTTAAGGGAGTATATCGATTCCCTGGAGGAGGCGGTAATTCGCACCGTGGCCCACTATGGAATCCGTGGCGGCCGTATCGAGGGAGCCTCGGGTGTCTGGATCAGGGAGGAGGGTCGTCCGCCGCGCAAGATTTGCGCTATCGGAGTCCGTTCGTCCCGTTTTATCACGATGCACGGCTTCGCGTTGAATGTATCAACCGACCTGCGTTGGTTTCAATATATCAATCCCTGCGGCTTCAGCGACCGCGGGGTCACCTCGATTGAGAAGGAGGTGGGCCGACCCGTTATGATGGAGGAGGTCAAAGAGTTGCTGCTTGTTGAACTGGGAAAAATATTAAAAATTGAAATATATAAAAAATAACGCGTATGCCCATAGAGAAAAGATGGGTAGTGAAGCCGCAGGGGGAGGCCTCGGCGGTGGCGGCTCTTTGTGCCGCCCCCGACCTGCACCTCTCGCCCGTATTGGCCAATCTACTCGTACAGAGAGGCATAGACACCGTAGAACGGGCGCGCAAGTTCTTTAATCCCCAACTCGCCGATCTGCACGATCCCTTCCTGATGAAGGATATGGAGCGTGCCGTCGAGCGTGTGGAGCAGGCTGTACGACAGCAGGAGAAGATTATGGTTTACGGCGATTACGACGTGGATGGTACCACGGCCGTAGCGTTGGTCTATAAGTTCCTGCGTCAGATCGGCCACAAGAACCTCTCGTTCTATATCCCCGACCGCTATACGGAGGGGTACGGTATTTCCCGCAAAGGCATCGACCACGCGGCCCGCAAGGGTGTATCGTTGGTCATTGCCCTCGACTGCGGTATCAAGGCCACCGAGAAGGTTGTCTATGCAAAGAGTAAGGGGGTCGACTTTATCATTTGCGACCACCATTTGCCGGCCGAGGAGATTCCTCAAGCCGTTGCTGTGTTGGATCCCAAGCGGACCGACTGCACCTACCCCTTCGACGAGCTTTCGGGGTGTGGTGTAGGTTTTAAGCTCGTGCAAGCCTATGCCCAGCGCAATGGCATCCCCTTCGAGGAGATTCTGCCGTTGCTTGATCTGTTGGTGGTGAGCATCGCCTCCGACATCGTACCGCTGGTCGATGAGAATCGCGTGCTGGCTCATTACGGTCTGCGCCGACTCAACGAGAGTCCCTCGAAGGGTCTGCTCTCGATCATCAAGATCTGCGGTCTGGACAAGCACAACATCACCATCGACGACATCGTCTTCAAGATAGGGCCCCGTATCAATGCTGCGGGCCGTATGCGGATGGATGAGAACGATGAGAATGCCGATCCTTCGGGTGGTCACGCCGCCGTGAGCCTGCTGATTGAGGCCTCGGAGTCGATGGCGGCCGAGTTCGGCGAGAAGATCGATGCCTTCAACCAGGATCGCAAGTCGATCGACCGCAACGTCACGCAGGAGGCCCACGACTACATCGAGAGCCGTCCCGACCTGAAGGCATTGAAGAGTACCGTGATCTACAATCCCAAGTGGATGAAGGGTATCGTGGGTATCGTCGCTTCGCGCCTGATCGAGACCTACTACCGTCCGACCGTGGTGCTGACGATGAGTAACGGCTTTGTGACGGGCTCGGCCCGTTCGATCCAGGGCTTCGACCTCTACCAGGCCATCGAGTCCTGCTCCGATCTGCTGGAGAACTTCGGAGGTCATATGTATGCGGCGGGTCTGACGATGAAACCCGAGAATGTGGAGGAGTTTACGCGCCGTTTCAACGCCTATGTGGAGGAGAATATCGATCCGCAGACGTTGATTCCGCAAGTCGATATCGACAGCGAGATTCTCTTCTCGGATATCGACGATAAGTTCCGGATGAACCTGAATCGCTTCCAGCCCTTCGGCCCGGGCAATCCCTCGCCGGTCTTTGCCACCTATGGAGTGAGCAACCACGGCGATGCCAAGTTGGTGGGTATGGAGTGTGAGCACCTGCGTATGGACCTGATCCAGCGTCAGCGTCCCAATACGCGCATTCAGACCATCGCCTTCCAGCAGCCGACCCACTACGAGTGGATTCGTGCCGGTCGTCCGATCGATGTCTGCTACCAGATTGTGGAGAACCACTACCGCGGGATGGTCACCACGCAGCTTCGTATCAAGGATATCAAGTTGGTAAAGTAGTTGATACCTGACAGATAAAGGGGGGGCTCCAAGAGCCCGCCCTTTGTTTTGGCGACTTGAGGGATCTACTTCTCGAAGAAGGTTACCACCCCCTCCTTCTCCCATTCGGGCAGCGGTGCGGGTTCGAAATCGGAGTAGCCGCAGGCTACCAGACAGAGGACTCCGTAGTGGTTGGGAATGGGGAGAAACTCGCGCAAATGCTCAATTGCCTTCTTTCCCTCGGGCTCATCTTTTAACACGGGGCGATCCTTGACGTGTACCCAGCACCCCTTCAATCCGGCATTGACCAGGGCCTGCAACAGCATCGTGGTCGAGATGGCACAGCTCACCTCCCAGAGGTCGGTTTTGGTGGTATCGCCCATCACCAGGACAGCCATCGGAGCTCCTTTGACGAAGGCGGCTCCGTAGTCGCGCATCTCGGAGATGCGGGCCAGGGTCTCGGGGTCATCGACCACCATAAAGCGAGTGGAGTGGCTGTTGCGTGACGAGGGGGCATAATCGACCACCTCGGCCAGCACTTTTGAGATCACTTCGCGCTCCACTTTGCGCTCCGAAAATTTGCGTACACTGCGACGCTTGCGAATCAGCTCCTTAAACTCCATATATTTCTCTTTTTTTGTTCTCTACTTTGGCAAAGATAACGAAAAAAATTGTACCTTTGATTTTCGATTTGAATTTTTCCGATTCAATCTCTTTACCAAACACAAGGAAGATGGCAGAGAAATTTACCGTAGCCCTAATTTACGACTTTGATGGCACGTTGGCTCCGGGCAATATGCAGGAGTTTGATTTCATCCCCGCCGTGGGAAAGAGCAACAAGGAGTTTTGGCATGATGCCAACTCGCTGGCCGAGGAGCAGGATGCTGATGGCATCCTGACCTATATGGCCAAGATGGTGCAGGAGGCTCGCGCTGCGGGGCTCTCGTTGCGCCGCGAAGCCTTCCAGGAGTCGGGTCGCAAGGTACAGCTTTATGAGGGAGTCAAGGAGTGGTTTTCGCGTATCAATGCCTATGGAGCGGCCCACGGCCTGGAGATCCTCCACTACATCAACTCCTCGGGCCTGAAGGAGATTATCGAGGGGACGGAGATTGCCCACGAGTTCCGCAAGATCTACGCCTGTACCTTCCTCTATGATGTGGATGGGGTGGCCTATTGGCCTGGTGTGGCGGTCAACTATACCAACAAGACGCAGTTTATCTTCAAGATCAACAAGGGGGTGGAGTCGGTCTACGACAGCAAGCGGGTGAATGCCTATATCGAGGAGGACAAACGCCCCGTTCCCTTCAAACGGATGATCTATGTGGGTGACGGTACGACCGACATCCCCTGTATGCGTCTGGTGAAGAACTTTGGCGGCCACTCGATTGCCGTCTATAACCCCTCCCAGAAGGGGGCCCGCAAGGAGCTCAATACGCTGATCCGCGACAACCGTGTCAACCACGTCTGCCCGGCCGACTATACCGTTGGCTCGGAGATCGACACGGTGGTGAAGGCGATTTTGGATAAGATGGCGACCGATGTGCGCCTTGAACGATTGGAGGAGTACCGATAAAAAGTGCAGCAATGAAGATTCTGTTTGCAACCAATAATCAACACAAGCTCAGCGAGGTGCAGGCCGTGCTGGGCGATGGATTTCAGCTCATCACGCCCCGCGAGGCGGGTGTGACGGAGGAGATTCCCGAGGATCAGCCCACCTTGGAGGGCAACGCCCTGCAAAAGGCCCGCTATCTGAAGGAGCGTACGGGCCTCGACTGCTTTGCCGATGATACGGGGCTTGAGGTCGATGCCCTGGGGGGAGCTCCGGGTGTCCACTCGGCCCGCTATGCCACCGATGGCCACGACTTTGCTGCCAACAATCGCCTGTTGCTGGAGAATCTGGATGGCGTGGGCAACCGCCGCGCCCGTTTCCGTACGGCGATCGCACTGATCCTGGAGGGGAAGGAGTACCTCTTTGAGGGGATTGTTGAGGGACATATCGCCCAGTGCGAGTCGGGTGTCGAGGGTTTCGGCTATGATCCGCTCTTCATTCCCGAGGGGTATAATGAGACCTTCGCCGAGATGTCGGCCGAGCAGAAAAATTCGATCTCGCACCGCGGTCGTGCCGTGAGGAAGTTAGCCGATTTTTTGTTGAATTACAAATAAAGCGTACCTTTGCCGCTATGGAACAGTTCAAACGCTATACCAAAGTGGAGCAGCACGATGCTGTCACGATTGAGAAGCTGGCTCACCACTACCGCGAGATCATCACCCTCCTGGGGGAGGATGTCGAGCGAGAGGGGCTGGTGAAGAGTCCTGAGCGCATCGCCAAGGCGATGACCTTTTTGACGAAGGGCTATACGGAGGATCCGTTGCAGATTCTGCGCTCGGCGATCTTCAAGGAGGAGTATAAACAGATGGTGGTGGTGAAGGATATTCAACTCTACTCGCTCTGCGAGCACCATATGTTGCCGTTCTATGGCAAGGCGCACGTCGCCTACATTCCCAACGGCTATATCACGGGCCTTTCGAAGGTGGCCCGCGTAGTGGAGTGCTTTGCTCGTCGCCTGCAGGTGCAGGAGCGTCTTACGGTCGATATCCGCGATTGCATCCAGGAGGCTCTCAATCCGATGGGAGTTGCCGTGGTGATCGAGGCGAGCCATATGTGTATGCAGATGCGCGGCGTGGAGAAGCAGGGCTCTTCGACCACCACTTCGGCCTTCACGGGCATCTTCCTTAAGGATCCCCGCACCCGCGAAGAGTTTATGGAGCTGATCCGATAGTGGTCAATCGTAAAAATAGCAAAGGCACCTTTCGAGGTGCCTTTGTTGTTTGTTGTGGGGCCTACCTTGCCAGCCGCTTGTGGTGGCAGATCAGTAGTTCGCCCTGATCGTCGTAGAGGTGCATTCCGTTGCCCAGGCAGTAGCGGAAGAACTTGCACTCGGCACACTCCCCTTTGCGGGCCCACTCGCGGTTGCGGAAGGGCTCGAAGCGGTTCTGCCACACCTCCCAGAAGTTGTCTTGATAGATGTTGCCCTGGTGGAAGTTGGAGCGAATGGAGGTGCAGCCCGAGATGGCCCCATCAACCCGAATCGAGGCGACCGAGATGCCGGCCTGGCAGTTGTAGAAGTGGTCGCGCACCTCCGCCTCGTAGCCTCCCAAAAAACCCTCGCAGGCGTAGGAGATCTGAATACGACCCGCCTTGCGCTCGCGGGCGATGAACTCCATCAGACGGGTGAACTCCTCGTTGGAGAGTTGCAGACAGGGATCCTCGGCGGCGCGTCCTACGGGGAAGATCGAGAAGAGTCGCCATTTGCGGATGCCGTTTGCAAGCAGCAGGTCGCGGAACTCTTCGAGGCGGGGCAGCAGTCGGGGTGTGACACAAGTCACCACATCGAAGGCGATCGAGGGCTCGGCCGCTGCTCGGGCCGCCGCCTTCAGGGCCCGTTCGAAACTCTCGGGGTTGCGGCGGATGTAGAGGTGCTCCTCGGCAAATCCGTCGAGCGAGATGGTGAGCGAGTGCAATCCTGCCCGTAGCAACTTCTCGAATCGTCGCTCATCGAGGGCCAACCCGTTCGAGACCATCCCCCAGGGGTACTCGCGGCGGTAGAGGTTGAGGCCTATCTCCTCCAGATCTTTGCGCACCAGCACCTCGCCGCCCGAGAGGATCACCAAGAGACGATGGGGATCGACGTGGGGCGTGA
This sequence comes from Alistipes sp., assembly GCA_045602705.1. GTDB lineage: Bacteria > Bacteroidota > Bacteroidia > Bacteroidales > Rikenellaceae > Alistipes. The sequence continues at coordinate 67,727 of JAZSCB010000001.1, read as the reverse complement.
TCTGGGTGTCGAGTACGCGGAAGAAATCTTTGGCCGGCATATCGGGTTGGAGGGCCTCGGTGCGGCAGTCGCTGCCACAGTGGCGGCAGTTGAGGTTGCAGCGCAAGGTACACTCCCAGAAGAGGGTGCGCAGTTCGTGCTTTGCCGTCTGCTCATCCCGCAGACGGGAGAAGAGCTCCAGCGCAATGCGTTTGCGAAGACCTATCGACTTGCTCATTGCTACTCCTCGGGGGCTTCGGGCAGAGCCTCCTCCAATACTACCTCCACGGCCTCCTGGGCGACATAGTGGCCGATGAGCCACGTCTCCTTATCCTCGGCAGACTCATCCTTGACAAACTCTACGTGCACTTGCTTCTCCTGGAAGGTGCCGCCGTTTTCAGGGCCGTCCACGTCGGTAAAGAGTAGCGGACTCTCATTGCCGATATAGGTCTGCCACTTGTCGATGACAAATTCACCATTGGCATCGGTTTCGGTCTCCGGATAGTCGGTGTGCTCCAGCGTTACCAAAATTCCGGGAATGGGGTTGCCGGTCGTGTTGGTTACCTTTCCCTTGACCGAGAAAGTGATGTAGGGGGTGCCATACATATCGGGGGTCTCTCCCAACTCCTCACAGGCAGTCGCAAGACCCAATACCGAAAGAATCATCCAAATCAGCTTGTTTTTCATAAGGCATCTTTTTTGTTTTGGGGCAGGCTTTTCGTCTCTTTTTGGCCTTTTTTTGCCCCTTTTGGGGGTTATTAAATTGGTTATGTTCATTTTACCCCCCCCCAAGATCGGGATAATTTTCGAGAAAACCAAAAGAAATCCGAAAAAAATAACAAAAAGTCGAAAAAAAAGGCCGATAGAACCGAAATTCCGAGAGTAAGATGGAAACGGGCATTTTTGTATCAAAAAATCTTTGCCTTCTTCCCTTTTTTTCGTATCTTTGTGGGCACAACGGAATTGAATCAAGGAGTCGCCCATATCCATTGAAAGCCTCTCCTGTATTTGTTATTGAATTTATGATCACTCTTCACTACCACCCCAATGGTTTGGGTGGCCTCGTCGTTTTTGGGGCTGCCGAAGTGAGGCGTGTTCGGGGAAATTGCCCCCCCCAATTTCGCAATCAGTTAGTAATCAACGATATATACTACCATTATCCCGGCATTGAAGGATGTCGGGCAGGCCTGTTTTATCCCATCGGGCCGACTTGGGAGGTGAGTTGTAAAAGGTTATTAGGTTCAACAAAATAAAAAGAAAGCAATGACACGAGAGATGACGCGATTGATCTACGAGCAGCCGGAGCTGATCCTTCAGGAGGTGCTGGTCGAGGCGGGTTTCGCATTCTCCAACCCGGGGCAGGGGAATAGCGGAGGAAACGCCGGAGATGGTGATTACGGGGACTTTGAAGCGACCGATCCCGATTATTAATCTTAAAACCTGGCAACAATGAAAAACATTACAAGACTCTTTATGCTTTTGTGGCTTGCCGGTTGCAGCCACGTGGATGACGGGATGGACGAGATCTTCAACCCCACCCCCGATCCCGAGGTACACTACGCCACTACCCATCTGTTGCTCCACTCCGGTGAGGAGGAGCTCTCCGAGGAGACCCGTATGCAGCTCGGTGGGGTTGATCAGGGATTGGCCACCTACCATTGGAACGAGAAGGATCGTATCGGATCCATCCTGCTCAATGTGCAGCCCAAGGCGGTGAACAATGCCATTACGGCTGCCGAGATCAAGGGCAACATTGCCACCTTCACCTACGATGCCGAGTTCGTCTCCGATACGAACAGCCCGGCAGTGGCTCCCGGATCGACAACGCCCCCGCTCGATCTGCTGGTCTATTATCCCTACAGTGCTTCGTTTGTGTCGCCTGCCACCTATGAGGCGGGTGAAGATTCGGGTGAGCCCTGCTATGGTGCCGACTACCTGGCTGGCGGACTTGTCTACCGTGTCCCCGTGTTGCAGTATATGCTCGATGGCGAGTATGGCGAGGAGAGTTCGACCCGCTCGATGTCGCGCACGGCCTTCTCCTATGCCTTTGTCGATTGTGAGGGCGAGACGGGCAGTTCGGGTGGCTTCAAGTTGCACCACCAGAACACCTACCTGCGCTTCAAGGTGACGGGTGGCGAGTTGATCGATGCCCTCGGTGAGACGCGCAACACCACCGATGGCACCTTCCTGCTGAAGCGAATTACGGTTTCGGCCGGTACCTACGATGCGGCCAACAAGAGCCTCTCGAAGCAGGTTCCCGTGGCCGGTACCTACCGCCTGACCTATACCTACGATGCCGAGAACTTCTCCTACACCGACCGAATGAGCTGTGTGGAGAAGGGCGATAAGTTGCAGGTCATCTCGCAACTCACCACGCCCCAGCCCCTCTCGGCCGATAGCCCTGTCTATGCAATGGCAACATTGGGTGCCACCGATCTGGCTGAGGCGGATGCCCTGCAGATCCAGGTCGAGGTGGTCGAAAAGAGTGGCGGAGCCTCCTATCGCGTTACCCGCTATGTGAAGTTGGGCGACCGTCGCCTCCAGCAGGGTGGTTTCTATACCATCAGCTTCTCCGTATCGGGCAAGAGCGATCCCAAGATCTACCTCGACGTGGAGGAGCCCTCCAATGCGTATATCGTCCCCGCTCCGGGCCTCTATGCCTACAACGCCTCCCTGCCCGGTAACGGTGTGCTGCCTTACGACACCACCGAGGAGGAGCTCGCAAGCGGTGGCGTGTTGCTTAATCAGATGCCGCTGGCTGCGGGTGAGACCTATGGGGAGAAGTATGGAGTTGCCTGGCTTTGGGCCACGGGTACCCTCTTCAACGGGGCCACTGCCGAGCAGCTTACCGCCGGTGACTATTTCGAGGTTTGGTTGGAGGGTAAGGAGATGCTCTTCCGCCGCAAGGATGACGGCACCAAGTCGGGCAATGTGGTAATTGCCCTCTATGAGAAGAATAGTGATGGCTCCTTCAAGCAGGTGGTTTGGTCGTGGCTGATGTGGCTCTGCGACCCCCAGACCTACCACCTCAGCTTCCCCGTGACGCGTCCTTCGCTCGGTATGACCAACGAGAATTGGTTGATTCACGATCGCAACATCGGAGCCGAGTTTGTCGGTCCCCTCTCTACTCTCGACTATCAGGCTGCTGCCAAGACGGTCGGATTCTACTACCAGATGGGTCGCAAGGATCCCTTCCCTGGCTTGAAAGGTCTGCCCGATACCAATACCTACAGTGCAGCTTATAATTGGCTGGACAACCTTTCGGGTGGTACCATCAACAACACGGCTCTCTTTGGTGAGGTGGCCCAGTGGAGACACAGCGTGAGTGGTACGGTGAATGGTGTCAATGTCGAGATAGAGCGTCACCGCTACCCGATGTGGCTTATTACGCGCTCGTTTGAGAATACGGAGGCTGACCGCTACGCCTGGGTGGCTGACAAGGCAGAGGCAGAGTCTAATACCAAGTCCCTCTTCGACCCCTGTCCTCCGGGTTACAAGCTCCCCACGGTACGTGAGTGGGATAACCTGAAGGATTGCGAATTTGAGTACACGGTTCCCAAGGCCGAGACGTCGGGCCCGTTGGGCTTCAGCATCTGGAATCAGGCGGTGGCTTCGGCTGCAGCAGGGACCGATACATCGTATGGTACGGGTTTTGCCTGGTGGACTTTGGGAGATTTCCGTCGTAATGCGGGTGAGTACTATACGACTGATCAGTGGAACGGCCGCACCTGGCGCATCTGGTCGATGTCGGGTACGGGCCAGCCCATCCTTCTCCACATCCCCGGCGGAGGCGCTCTGACCGATTCAGGTAATATCGTAAGCCCGGGCTACAGTTTTGCCCTCTGGTCGGCCGGTCGTGTCGAGCACGATATCTTTGATGCCGTCGGAATGACGGGCCAGGAGCGATACGATGCCTACTGGTTTGGCGTTCGTACTTCGGGTGACTACCGCGATGTGGATGCAACTTACGATGCCTGCTATTATCCCTATGCCGTGTCGACCGAGGTAACCTCCAGCGATGGTACGACAACCACGACGGTTCCCATCCCGCAGGCCCTGCCGGTCGGTATGGTGGGTGGCGATGGCAATGCCGTGCGTAAGATCTTGGGTATTAATGCCTCGCCGGCCCTGACGGTCGATGCCACCACCTATCAGCACAACGGTTTGGGTGATGGATCCAATTATGCCGTGCCGGTACGATGCATCCGACAGTACAACTAATCAGACAAAAATCAGGGAGAGCTTTTCGGCTCTCCCTGATTTTTTATGCGCTTATCTCTCTCAAAGCCCCTTGCGGGCCAGCAGCCAGGCGAGGCGGTTGTAGCCCCTCATCAGGGGGGTACGCCACGCCATAGGCAGGTTGTTCAGCAGCCATAGTTTCCACCAGGCGAAGCGGTTGCGGCGTGTCGAGCGGAAACTCTTGAGGGTGTGACGAGCCTCCTCGGTGCCGCCCCGGGTCGAGACCAGCAATCCCTTGCCGAGGGCTACGCGGGCCACATACTCGTTGCTCGCCTCCGAGGCTGCGGGGTCGTAGAGGGCCTCGAGGGAGGTGTGACACACCTCGGGTTGCCAGAGGGTGGCGGATCGGTTGGAGGCCGTGCGCGAGTAGATCACCTCGCGGCAGGGGGTAAAGGCGATCGGAGCATTTCGAGCCAGGAGAGTCCAGAGATATTGATCCTCACCCATCCGCATCCCTTCGGGGAAACCTCCGAGCGAGAGGGCTAGCTCTCGGTCGAGAGTCGTGGAGGAGGGGATCAGCACATAACGGTGCATCGCCTCCTCAAAGAAGTTGACAACCCCCTCTTTTTGGGGAGTATTGGCCGCGGTGAGGGTGGTGTGGTTCAAGATATCAAATCCTGTGGCATAGGCTCCGCAGTCGGGATGGCGGGTCATCAACTCGAGGATACGTTTCAGGTAGTCGGGTCGCCAGGCATCGTCACCATCCAGCAGGGCCACCCAGCGGGTTTTCGCCTCCTTTAGTCCGCAGTTGCGGGCGGCACTCACCCCTCGGTTTTCCTGTCGGATCAATCGCAGCGGAAGCCCCTTAAAAGTCTCTACCTGCTCGGCCGAGCGGTCGGTGGAGCCATCGTCCACCACAATCACCTCGCAAGGCGATACCGACTGTGTAGCCACCGATTCGAGGGCCCGCACAATCTCCGCCTCCTTGTTGTAGAGGGGAATCAGTACCGTGATATCACGACCGTTCATAGCTCGAAGGGTTGGGTAGGAGCTGCTCGAAGGCGGCGTGAACCGCCTGACGGCTTCTCTCGAAGTCGGCCAGCTCGGCGTGATCGTTCAGGCAGATGAGTCGCTGGCTACCCGAAGCAATGCGGTGACATACTGCCTCCAACTCCCCGTCGGAGAGGTTGCAGAGTTTGCCGTCGCCCATCCCGCGCGGGTAGAAATCACCGCGACAGAGGGTGTCGTAGCGGATCAGCCAATGCGAGAGGTCGGAGAGTTCTCGGAAGGGGTGGCGACACGAGCGGTCGAGCTCCTCGCCCCACACCTTCCACGCCTCCTGAAAGCGGCTCTTGAGGTAGGGCTGGGGCAGATGATGATCATAGAACCCGGGGAAGAAGCTCCAGGGGAGGAGCGTCAGGGTCTTGAGCAGATGGCTCGCTCCGTAGCGGGGTGAGAGCCACTTGCCGAGGTGGCGATTGAGGCTCTTGCGCGGGTGGCGGGCATTGATCAGGGCCAGATTATTATAAATGGTATGGCCCACCGAGGAGGGCTGCACCAGGCTCAGACGTGCCATATCACAGGGAACCCCCCCCCGGAAAAAATCCTCCTCGTGGCACGGAGCTGTAAGGAAGGTGTCGTCGTTGAAGAGAACGAAGTGCTCGGCGAGCCCCTCCAGACGGTGGAGGTTGAGCTCGATTGTGTTGGAGTTGAAGGTGGGGAGGTAGTCGTGGGGGATATAGTCCTTGTGGCGGACGATATGAAGCTTCGGGTGGTCGAGGTTAAGCCCCTTGGGCAGGTGGCCCCAGGTAATCAGGTGAATCTTTCTTACCCAGGGAGCAAAACGCTCCACGGCGCGGAACCAATAGTGCATCCACCCCCAGTCGCGGTAGCGAATCTCGGAGATGTCGGCTTCACGCCCCGCTCCACGGCGAGCCTCCAGGAGGGACTCCCGCCACGCCGGATCGTTTCCATCGACCCACAGTACCACAAAATCTATCCCGTTCTTCATACTTCGTTATTGTACCAAGAGGTTGCACCCTCGAATGTCGGCATTCTGAATCCGCCCCTCGATGGTGAAGCTGCCGTCGGCAAATCGACGACCCACATCCTGCGTCTGAATAAAGGCACAGGAGGATTGATTGCCCAGATCAATCAGATCAATGCCGCCCCGAGCTCCACTCTCCAGTGTGCGGGAGGGGGCGTTGATGTCGCGAACCAGGACGCGCATCCAGGGGGGCGCAAAGAAGCGGTTCTCCCCCTTCGAGTAGGCCTGCGAGGTGAGCTCTGCCATTCCATACTCCGAGTGGATCCGATCCACCCCGAAGGCATCGCACAACAGACGGTGGAAGGTCGCCTTGTCGAGCTCCTCGCGGCGACCCTTCATTCCGCCGGTCTCCATTACGATTGTATCTCGGAGCTTCGGAGCCGAACCCTCGGCCAGATCCCACAGGGCATAGCTCACGCCGAGCAGAATTTTGGGCTTCGGATCCCTCTCCATATCGTGCACCAACTGTGCGTGGTCGTGGAGGTAGAAGCCCCCCGAGCCACAACGCCGAATCAGCCGATCGACCATATAGACCAGCGATGACCCCTCGCGCTCAAGGTAGTTGGGCAGCAATCCATAGAGACTCCACCCTGCGGCCGGGCCGTAGAAGTGCTCAAAGGCACGGGTGAAGATCTCTTCGTAGTGGGCCAGCGAGGCCATTGGATGCTTCGACTCGCCGCGCCCCGTGGTGCTTGACGAGGTGAAGATGATCTCGGGCTCCTCGGAACCGCAGTAGATCGTATGGCTCTTGAAGAGTTCGATGGGAAGCATCGGGATCTCCTCCACCCGTTTCACCTCCTCGGGCCTGACTCCCAGAAGGGAGAGGTACTCCCGATAGGGGGCGCAATACAGTGCCTGGAGACGAAATAGCTCCAGACACTGCCGCTCAAAGTCGGCCTCCGTGCGAATCTCCCAGGGGGCCATCCTCGATTACTTGTTGAAACGGCCGTTTCGGATGAGCCACTCGGCGATCTGTACCGCATTTAGGGCTGCACCCTTTTTGATTTGGTCGGCCACGCACCAGAACGAGAGACCATTCTCATCGGTCAGATCCTTGCGGATGCGACCTACATAGGTCGGCTCCTTGTGGGCGATGAAGAGCGGCATCGGATACTCCTTCTTCTCGGGCTCATCCATCAGTACAACACCCTCGGCGGCGGCAAAGGCGTTGCGGGCCTCCTCCACCGAGATCGGACGCTCAGTCTCCACCCAGATACTCTCCGAGTGGGCACGCATCACCGGCACACGCACACAGGTCGCCGAGACCTTTATGTCGCTGTGCATAATTTTGCGCGTCTCGTTAAACATCTTCATCTCCTCCTTCGTATAGCCGTTCTCGGTGAATACGTCGATGTGGGGAATCACGTTGTAGGCCAGCTGGTAGGCAAACTTCTCGACCGTGGGCTCCTCGCCACGGGTCAGCTGGGCGTGCTGCTCCTGCAACTCGGCCATCGCCTGGGCACCGGCACCACTGGCCGACTGATAGGTGGCCACGTGTGCGCGGCGGATGTGCGAGAGTTGCTCGATCACCTGCAGAGCCACCACCATCTGAATCGTCGTACAGTTGGGGTTGGCGATGATGCCTCGCGGAGCATTGAGAGCATCGGCGGCATTCACCTCCGGCACGACCAGGGGGACATCCTCCTCCATACGGAAGGCCGACGAGTTGTCGATCATCAGCGTACCGTGCTTGGTGATCGTTCCGGCAAACTCCTTCGAGGTGCTGCCTCCGGCCGATACCAGGGCGATATCCACTCCCTGGAAGTCGTCGTTGTGCTGCAGCAACTTCACGGTGTGCTCCTTGCCGCGGAACATATATTTCGTACCGGCACTGCGGGGCGAGCCGAAGAGCAGCAGCTCGTCAATCGGAAAATCCTTGTGCTCCTCCAGGATGGTCAGGAACTCCTGACCCACGGCACCACTGGCACCAACAATTGCAATTTTCATCTCATTGATAGTTTAATGTTACCTAATCAAAAAATTCATCTTCGGGAAGCTCACCCGAGCCAAACTCCTCCTCGATATCCTCCGACGAACAGTCGAGTTTGTAGGCATTGGCAGGGCGAACAAAGAGGTCGTCGCGCGAGACACCCAGCGAGCCGTCGGCATAGACTCGCTGCAGGAAGTCGCCCACGATGGGGAGGGCCACCACACCACCCTCGCCACGCGAGGAGAGGTGTACCGACTGATCCTCGCCACCCACCCAGGCACCCATTGCCAGTTTGGGGGCTACGCACATAAACCAGGCGTCTCGGTTCTTCTGCGAGGTGCCGGTCTTGCCGCCCAACTCCACGCCATCCATTCCGTAGGCGTAGCGCAGACGTCCCGCTGTACCGTTAGTTACCACCTTCTGCAACATCGTCAGCATCGTGTAGGCTGTCTCGTCGTTGATGGCATCCTGCGACTGGGGAATGAAGCTGGCAATCAGGTTACCCTGACGATCTTCGATGCGCGTCACAAAGATCGGGTCGTTGTGGACACCTTCGTTGGCAAAGGTCGAGAAGGCCGAGACCATCTCATAGACATTCGACTCCGAGGTGCCGACACACATTGCCGGCACGGGGTCGATGTAGCTGCGAATACCCATATTGTGGATGAAGTCGGCCACCGCCTCGGGCTGTTTGGCCTGCTTCATAATCCAGGCCGAGTAGTTGTTGCGACTCAGGGCCAGACCCCAGTAGAGAGGGTGCAACTCCCCCAGCTGCTCCACCTTGCCCGCCTCCTTGGGGGTCCAGGCCATACCGCCGGCCGTCTCGATCGAGACCGGAAGGTTGGGTACCGGTGTACAGGGCGTGAGGCCTAGGTGGTCGATAGCAAAGGTGTAGATGAAGGGCTTGATCGTCGAGCCAATCTGTCGCTTGCCCTGCTTGGCCATATCGTACTTGAAATAGCGGAAATTGGGGCCGCCCACATAGGCTCTCACAAAGCCCGAGCGGGGATCTATCGCCACAAAGGCGGCACGCAGGATGCGCTTGTGGTGGAGAATCGAATCGCGTGGCGTGAGCAACGTGTCGCGCTCCCCCTTGTAGGTAAAGACCTTCATCGAGCAGGGCTTCTCGAACGACTGCATAATCTCCTCCACGGAGCAGCCTGCCTCCTTCATCTCGCGGTAACGATCCGAGTAGCGGATGGCCTGCTGCATAATCTTCTGTCGATCCTCGGGCGTGGTCTCCTGGAAGAGGACGCGTGTGGCCTTGTATTGTCGCTCCATCTGGGGCTGAATCACCTGCTCCATCTGCTTCTGGACGGCCGCCTCGGCATACTGCTGCATCCGCGAGTTGATCGTCGTGTAGATCTTCAGACCGTCGCGGTAGATGTTGTAGGGGGTGCCGTCGGCCTTGGTGTTCTTCTTGCACCAGCCGTAAATCGGATTCTCGTCATACTCGCAGCAGGCCTCCTCATAGTCCCAATCGGTGTAGAATTGGCGGCGTGTGGGGCGATCGGCATTCATCACCAGGCGCAACATCTCGCGGAAATAGGTCGCCTGACCCTCGTTGTGGGAGATGGGACGGTAGTCGAGCTGAATGGGAAGGCTTGAGAGGGAGTCGCGCTCGTGGTTGGTGATCGCTCCGGCAGCAGCCATACGAGAAATCACCAGATTACGGCGGCGCAGGGCATTCTCGGGGTTGCGGACGGGCGAGTAGCGCGTGGGGGCATTCACCACGCCAACCAACATCGCTGCCTCCTGAATATTCAGCTGATCGGGCCTCTTGTTGAAGAAGGTCGAGGCGGCCGATTTGATACCGTAGGCATTCGAGCCGTAGCCCACCGTGTTGAGGTACATTGCGGCAATCTCCTCTTTGGTATAGTTGTACTCCAGCTTCAGGGCCGTGATCCACTCCTTGAACTTGGCCAGCACGAGTTTCGAGACGCGGGCCACCTTCGAGCGGTTTCGCACCGTATCACGCGGGAAGAGGTTCTTGGCCAGCTGCTGGGTGATGGTTGAACCACCGCCCTGAGAGGCGTTGCTCAACAGAATGGTCTTCACCCCCACGCGGGCCAGCGACTGTAGGTCAATGCCGGCGTGGTTGCGGAAGCGGGCATCCTCGGTGGCAATCAGGGCTGCCACCAGCGGGGGCACATCGTGGCCACCGAGGCGGATGTGGCAGGTCGAGTCGGCCGGAAAGAGGTCGGCATACTGCACGTGCGAGCGGTTTTGGACAAAGAAGGTGCCGATCACCTTGCCATCTTCGGAGTAGATCTCGGTGGCGAGGTTGCTCTTCGGATTCTCCAACTCCTCGAAGGAGGGCATTCGGCCGAAAAGCCCGCAGGCGGTGAGTATCAACATCATCAATACGGCGGCCACCGGAATAAAAACCAGGGCCCACAACCATTTGTATCCTCTCTTTTGGGGTTGCTCTTTCATATTATCAGGTTCTTTATGGGGCAAAATTACGAAAAAAGTGCGAATCATTTGCTAAAAGGGGAGTCCCAATCCTGCACCCACCCAGAATTTTCCGTGTCGCCGCTGGTAGAGGGAGATGGAGAGGGTCGAGGTGGCCGATGCAGGTTGTCGGAAGATATTGACATCCAGCAGGATGTCGCCTCCGTAGGAGTAGAGCCGTTGCCAGGCCCCTCCGTAGCGGTATTGGGCCCAGTCGGCTCCGATGTTGAGCCGGATGCGCTTGAAGTAGATCACCGAGCCGATACCCCCTTCGGGATACCAGACGGGCAGTTGGTAGTTCAGCGAGAGGGCCGTATAGTGGTCGCTCTGAATCTGCGACGAGGAGTAGCCACGCGGAATCAGGCGGGAGGAGCGATAGGTGAGCAGATGGATGCCGTCAGGGGTCTTGAAACCACCGAGCGAGGTCTGATAGTTGGCCGCCACGGTGAGGGAGTGGGGACGAGAGATACCGGGCAGATAGAGTTTGCCGTAGAGCGATATGAGGTCGCTGAACTCGCCGTTTGCGGGGTTGAGGGCGTAGTCGGCCTGGAGGGTGTAGCCCCATCGGGGGGCAAAGTCGCGGTGGGCACGGCGCACCTGATCGCTGAAGCCGAGGGTGAAGGCGAGTTTATGGAGTCCCTTCTCAAAGCCGATGTGCTCGATGTTGGTGATCTGCCCCGTAGCCTTGTCGAAACGGATCTGGCCGAGGTTGGCCACCAGTCCGTTCGAGTAGCCCCATCCGGCAGCGAGGGTCAGTTGACGAATGTGGTAGCCACGCTCGAAGTAGAGCGGGAGGGCGACTGCGGCGGAGAGCGAGTAGTAGGTGTCGGGGCTGGGGCTCTTCTGGTACTCCATCTCGTGGGTGATGGGGTTACGCTGGGCTAGCGAGTAGATCTGCTGCGCTCCACCGTAGTCGGCACTGATGTCGAACGTGGGTCCCAGGCCGAAGTAGCGCAGACCGAGCTTGAAGAGCGATCCCTCCTTCTGATTCCAGCCCCACGAGGCAAAAGCCTCGGTGTTGGAGAGGAGGTTCTGCGACATCGCCGTCACACCCCAGTTGATTGCCACGTTGTGCTCCTCCACCAGGTTGAAGGGGTTGAGCGAGATAGGCATCCAGCTGTGTACGTTAAAGAGGTGAAGCCCCTTGCGGTACTTTTTGGCCGGGTGTCGCTCGGCCAGGTGGAGCGAGTCGCGCTCGGTGAAGCGCACCGAGTCGAGGTTGATGACATCCCACTTGCGACGCGGCGGATTGACCCGATTCTCGGGAAGGGGGGCATAGTCCACCGGGTGGTCGTGGGTATAGCGTTGCAGGGCCGGTGCATAACCGCGACGGTCGTAGTCGCAGACCAGCAGTGTCGAGTCGTTGAGCGGCTCGGGATCGAAGGCTCCGTAGCGGGAGGTGGTGAGACGGTACTCACGGCGGGAGGCGAGCTCCAGGGCGTGTGCTTCATCCAGGCCCGAGCGGATGGATCCGAAGTAGAGAACTCCGTCGCGGGCCCGCAGGGCACTCAATGTGGTGTAGGCGGGACGGGTAACCGCCTCGAAGGCCCCTTCGGGGGTGAAGGTGGCGATATACATACCGTCGTCATCCGTAATCAGAAGGTAGAATTGCTCGGTGAGATTGTCCCACGCCAGACCGTGCACCTCCTTGAAGTGGGGCACCACCAACTCCTGCTCGTTCTTTCGCACGATGATGCGATAGGTGCCGTCGGGGGTGTAGGCTACCCAGGCGAGCCCCTCCTTGACGGGGGTGGGATAGAGGGCATTTCGCACCCCTTTCAGGGTATGAATCTTGGGCCGATCCTCTTGCAGATCGAGGAAACGCACCCGCGAATTGACTCGCTGTTCAAAGAGCAACGAACGCTCATACTCCGTCCACCACAGGCGACCATCCTCTCCGATGGCGGGGCGAGAGGAGAGTTGTCCCGTGTAGGGGAGTTTCTGCTCCTCACCCGTGCGGGCGTCGATCTGCATAAATCGGGCAGGGCGGTTGAGTGTGGTGCGCAGGGCAACGAAGGTGGTGTCATCCGCCTTCACAGGCCAGCGATAGGAGGTATGGTTTCTCCTGGGGAGCTCTTTGAGGCGTTGTGCCGAGGGCTCCACGGCGGGCAGGGCATCCCAAAAGTCGTTCAGCTCCTCGAAGGTGGCTCGATAGAGACGACTGACGCTGGTGTCGTAGAACTTGTTGAGGGCGATGGAGACAGTGGCAAAGAGGTAGGGGTTGCGGACACTATACCAGGCCACCTTGTCCCAGATGTTCTCTCCGTAGTGGTTGTCGCTGTAGGAGGCGATCTGATAGCCGATGCGGTAGTGGTCGGGGATGAAGTCGATGTAGGAGCCGCAGAACCACTTGTCGGCGTTGCGGCGGCGCAACATCTCCCGTCCCAGGGCGCGATAGGGCATCGTGAAGGAGGGCTGCAGACCACGGCCGAAGCTCGACATCTGGGTCTCCATCAGGGTGGCATCACCCTCAATGAGCCAGATGGGGAGGAAGAGCAGACCGACGGTCGAGCCCTGCTGCCCGAGCAGGTAGCTCAAGGCGCGGATCACCCCTCGGTTGAGGTTGTTGTATTGCACGGCGTGGCGATATTCGTGGGCCGAGAGTTGTTTGTACCAGGGCATCGAGTAGCTCTCGGTGGCGGGCGAGGTGAGGAACTCCACACGCTTGGGAAGCCACATCACTAAACCGTTTGAGCGGAAGTTCTCAGGATGCATCACGAAGGGGATCTTCAAGGCGGGATGGCGAAAACCGTAGCCGATCGAGGTTTGGATCTGGCCGATGCTCCAGAGTGTGCGGGCCGCGTAGGAGGAGGCGGTGTCGGGGAAGATGACCTGCACCTTCTCCTGGCGGATGACACGCCACTTCATCCCGGGGGGATCAACACCCCAGGAGTAGTATTGAGCCGAGGCGGTGAGTGAAGCGAAAAGGGCCGCCAGGGCGATGACCGTTTTGAAAAATCGACTCAATTTCGGAACAGTTGCGGAGTTTGGTTAATTGCCGGCCTTCTTGGCCTTGTAGCCCTCTTTGAGGAGCAACTCCACCACACGATCGCGGTGGTCGCCCTGGATCAGGATCTCGCCCTCCTTGGCCGATCCTCCCACGCCACAGCGGCTCTTCAGCAGCTTCCCCAGGGCCTGCAGATCCTCGTCGCGCCCCACAAAACCCTTCACCAGGGTCACCACTTTGCCACCGCGCTGCTTGCGGTCGAGCCATACGCGCAACTGCTGTTGGGCAGCGGGCAGGGTCTCGGCTTCGGGCTCCTCCGAGGTCTCGTATTGGAAGTCGGGGTTGGTCGAGTAGACCATTCCTAGGCGGGCTTTCCAGTCGTTATTGCTCATCGTTGATGCTTTTTTTCTCCATAAAACGCCAAAAAAGGCGGACTATTTTGTGCAAAGATAATAAAAATATTATCTTTGTGGTGTTATGGCAGGAAGATTCGTCGATAAACTCCTCGGTTTGCTCCCCTTCTGGCGGAGTGCCGAGCGTCGGGAGTTGGCCGAGCCGTTGCCCTACGTGGGGAGGAAGCGGCTGGTTCGGGTTTTTGTGGAGGGCTATGAGGATGTCTCGTTCTGGCGATCGATCTTCGACCACTTCCAGAACCCCTATTTGCGCTTCGAGATTTCGGTCCCCAACGATAAGGATCTTCCTAAAGGTAAAAAGGTGCTGCTCAATATGTTGCCATCGGCAGGAGAAGATCTGCTGCTCTGTATGGATTCCGACTTCGACTACCTCTTTCAGGGGGCTACCGAGCAGTCGCGGATGGTCAATGGGTCACCCTTCCTTTTCCATACCTATACCTACGCCACCGAGAATCATCTCTGCTATGCCGAGACGCTGCACAATGTCTGTGTGAAGGCGACCAAAAATGATACCCGCATCTTCGATTTTGTCGCCTTTATGGCCCACTACTCCTGCATTGTCTATCCCCTGTTTCTGTGGTATGTCTATTCGGCACGCCACTACACGAAGCATATCTTCCCGCTGATCGACTTCAAGAATGCTGTGCGAATCGGATACCTCGACATCCGCGATAATGGTGCGGCCACCCTCCAGTGGGTGGGGCGCAATGTGGAGCGAGCCTGCCGTCGTCTAATCGAGCGTCACCCCGACCTGGAGGCAAAGGTGGTGGCCGGAGGAGCCGAATTGGCCGAGCAGGGGCTGCGACCCGACAACACCTACCTCTTTATGCACGGCCACACGTTGCTCGACAATGTGGTGATGCCCCTGTTGCAGAGCGTTTGCGAGGAGTTGCGCCGCCTCTCCATCGAGCGTATTCACCTCTCGATGAATCGGGGATCGGTCGCCTTCAACAACGAGATGAGTAACTACAAAAATGCCCAGCGTTCGATTCGGGATGTCTTGCTCGACAACGACAATTACACCGACGGCTACCTCTACAAGCGACTTCATCGCCGCATTGAGGAGTATGTGCGTCAGACGGTAGAGGCGATGAAGCGACGGGGTGAGATCCCTCCCGAGGCGACTTTGGAGTTCCCTCTGACCAAGCGACTTAAGGAGTTACGCGATTTGCGACTGCTCCAAAACGAGAAGTCGGAGGGCAGAAATGACAGAAAGGGAAACAAAAGATAGGACGAGAGGCACTTTTATCCCCAAAAACAGAGCGGGCTGCAACGTTGGTTGCAGCCCGCTCTGTTTGTCAGATTCGGGATTACTGGATGTACTCGAGCAGGGTCTCCATCACAGCCTCACCACGCAGCTGCGTAGCCACGATCTTGCCCTCGGGCGAGATGAGGAAGTTCGAGGGGATCGACTGCACGCCGTAGGCATCCACCTGGGCGTTGCTCTCCTCGCTACCGCGACCCAGTACATTGGTCCAGGTCATCTCATTGTCAGCGACATAGGCCTTCCAGGCGTCGGCACTGTGGTCCAGCGATACACCGTAGATCTCAAAGCCCTTCTCGTGGAGGGCTTTGTAAGCCTCAACCAGGTAGGGGATCTCGGCCTTGCAGGGGCCACACCAGGTAGCCCAGAAGTCTACCAATACCCATTTGCCCTCGCCGATGAGCGATGAGAGGGCCACCTGCTCACCTGCCGTATTCTCGAGGTTGAGCTCGATGTAGGGGTTGCCCACCTCGGTACGAGCCTGCTTCTCTACGGTCTCCTTGACCAAACCCAGCAGGTCGGTACCCTGAATCTCCTCCGAGAAGCGGGGCAGGTACTCCTTCACCTTCTCCAGCTCCAGGTTGCCGAAGTTCTGGGCCAGCATAAAGGCACCGAAGAGGTTGTCGAGATTATCCTCGATCGAGGCGTGCGTCAGCGAATCGACGGCTGCCATCATCTCCTCCTGCTTCTCGGGCGACTGAGCCGAGAAGAAACGGTGCTGCATCTCCAGCATCTCGCTGTTGTAGTGGCTCATCGACTCGTTGGCCTTCGTGCCCGTTACCACGATACGACCCAACTTGTCATAGACCATCTTCATTCGCTTGTTCTCCAGGAAGAGATAGGCTACGGGACGGTCACCGGCGGGGGTAACATAGAGCAGTTCAGGCATCTCGGCCTTACCCTTGATCACAAACTTACCCTCCTCATCGATAGCGGCGGCAGCCACATTCTCGGCCGGACGACCGGTGGTCTGCAGATAGATGGAGTCGCCGGCCAACTCGGGCAGCGTACCCTTGATGGTGTAACCACCGTTGCAGCTGCACAGGGCAAAAGCTGCAACCATTCCAAAAAGAATCTTCTTCATTTTTCTCAATTTTTTCAATTTTTGGTTATTTGTTATTCTCTGTTTTACGTAATTTTTCACACTCTCTCTTCTCCGCTCTTTCCTCTCTGACTCCTCAATTTTTGGAATGGTTATCGTTGGCGATCTTCCCCTCTTTGGCGGAGGATTCGGCCCCCTTGACGGCTTTTGACGACACCCCCTTGATGCGTTCGGGGTGGCTCTTGAGGAAGGATTCCCAGCTTGAACTTCCCCCCTTCGAGAGAGACTTTCTGCCGCCGCCTAACCCCTTCGAGCGAGCCTCTCCGAGGGCCTCGTTCAAGAGATTGTGATCCATATAGTAGTGACACAGGGCCACCGCCATTCCGTCGGTGGCATCGAGTCGTCGGGGCTGCTCGGTAATCTTGAGTGTTGCCCGCACAATTCCCGCCACCTGCTCTTTGGAGGCGGCACCCGATCCGGCAATCGACTGCTTGATGCGGCTCGGAGCATACTCAAAGACGGGAAGGTCGCGGCTCAATGCTGCCGCCATTGCTACCCCCTGAGCACGCCCCAACTTGAGCATCGACTGTACATTCTCGCCGAAGAAGGGGCTCTCCAGGGCCACCTCCTGCGGTTGGTAGCTCTCAATCAGTGCTCCCACCCGCTCAAAGATGTAGCGAAGTTTGGCATAGGGGTCGCTGAGCTTGTGGAGGTCGATATCTCCCAGCACCACCGAGCGCACCGTGCGACCTTCGACCTCCAGCACCCCATATCCCATATAGTTGGTGCCCGGGTCGATGCCCATAATGCGATATCTCTCTGCGTTGCTCACTCCAAAATTTCGATCCGACCTCACCCAAATTTTGCTTCGGCCCTTATCTAAACCTTGTTCCGGCCCCTGCGCTATTCGCCCTTTAATTTGGAAATCTCCTTTTCGAGGGTCGAGACCTTGCGGGCCAACTCGGGCAGGGTCTTGAATACGGCCGACGAGCGGTGGAACTGCATACCGGGCAGGGCAGGATAGCCGAAGCGGGTCTCGTCATCGGGGACATTCTTGTCGATGCCGCTCTGCGAGCCGATCTTCACGCGGTCGCCGATCGTGACGTGGTCGGCGATGCCCACCTGGCCGGCCAGGAAGCAGTTACGGCCCACCTTTGAGGTGCCGGCAATACCCATCTGGGCCGACGATACGGTATTCTCGCCGATCTGCACGTTGTGGCCGATCTGAATCAGGTTGTCGAGCTTCACGCCGCGGCGGATGATTGTCGAGTCGGTCTTGGCGCGGTCGATGCAGGTGTTGGCACCAATCTCTACATCATCCTCGATGATTACGTTACCCAGCTGCGGAATCTTGGCGAAGGTGCCGTCGGGTTTGGGGGCGAAGCCGAAACCGTCGGCTCCGATCACCGCACCGGCGTGGATGATGCAGCGGGCCCCTACGCGGCAGCCCTCATAGATCTTTACGCCCGGGTAGATCTTGGTTCCCTCGCCGATGATGACGTTGTCGCCAATGTAGACCTGAGGATAGATCTGGGCCCCCTTGCCGATCTTGGCTCCCGCCTCTACCACGGCGAAGTCACCCACATAGCACCCTTCGGCCACCTCGGCACGCTCCGAAATGGAGCACATCTTCGAGATGCCCTGCTTTTGGGGACGCATTGCGTTGTACATCTCCAGGAGCTGGAGAATGGCCACATTGGCATCATCCACCTTGATTAGGGTTGCCTTCACCTCCTGGGAGGGCTCAAACGAGCGGTTGCACAATACGATCGAGGCCTCGGTGGTGTAGAGATAGGGCTCATATTTGGGGTTGGTGAGGTAGGCCATCGAACCGGCCTTGCCCTCCTCAATCGACGATACGGTGTGTACCATCGTACTCTTGTCGCCGACCACATCTCCCGAAAGGAGACCGGCAATCATCTCTGCGGAAAACTCCATAAGTGTCAGTATGCAAAATAGTTATAAATAATCGTTCAAACAGATGCCTCGGGGCATCAGCTCCTCCACTTCGCGCCCGAAGGCAACCAGCTCGCGAATGGTCGAGGAGGCGATGTCGCACACCTCGCGCGGGGTCATCAGCACCACGGTTCGCAGTTCGGGGAAGAGACGGCGGTTGGTCATCTCCAGGGTTCGCTCATACTCGAAGTCGATGGCGTTGCGTACGCCTCGGATCAGCACCGTGGCCCCCACCTCGCGGGCAAAGTCGCCCGTCAGCGAGTTGTAACGGCGTACCTCCACCCGCGGATTGTTGCGGTAGAGATCTTCGATCAGCTGCAGCCGCTTCTCGGGCGTAAGCAATCCCTGCTTGCGGATGTTGTCACCCAAGCCGATCACCACGCGGTCGAAGAGCTGCAAAGCCTCCTCCACCAGAGCCTCGTGGCCGCGGGTGAAGGGGTCGAACGACCCGGCAAAGAGCGCAATTTTTTCCGTCATACCTAATATGTTTAACGGACAAAGATAGGGATAATTATCGGATCTTCAAAATTTTCCGTTTTTTGGAGGCTTATGGGGGATCTTGCGGGGCTGATTTGAGGGTGAAAAATAAGTATTTATACTATTGTCCGGCAGTAAAAAAGGGGGTACTTTTGCATCGTGAAATTTTGTGTATTACGGAGTGATTCCGCAACGATTAAACAAATTGAATTATGAAGAGACTTTTTACCGTTTTATTGGCTACGCTTTTTGGCGGAATTATGATGCTTTCGGCTCAGGAACAGAGCATTACCTCGGCAGAGGTTGAGGCTCTGGAGGAGCGCGTCGAGGAGTTGGAGGCCAAGCTCGACAAGCAGGCCGCCCGCGCCGAGAAGTGGGGTAAGATCGTGGAGAAACTTCCCAAAATCTCGGGCTTTGCCAAGTTGGGTTACACCTGGAACGACGCCGGCAAATCCAATTTCGGCATTCAGTATGTTCGTATCTCGATGGTCGGTGACCTGGGCAAGAAATTCGACTATAAGTTGCAGGTGGAGCTCGCCTCACCGAAACTGATTGATGCCTATGTGCGCTGGAAGGTCAATCCTGCCTTCAATGTGCAGTTTGGTCAGTTCCACGTTCCCTTCTCGCTGGAGGGTCCTTTGAACCCCACCAAGTGGGAGACCATCGAGAGTGCAATGGTGGTAGATGAGATTACGGGTCTGCCCGATACGCGTGACCTCGGTTTCCAGTTCTATGGTCAGTTTGCCAAGCTGGAGGAGGATGGCCACTACCTCTTTGATTATGGCGTGGGTATCTTCCAGGGTGAGGGTAAGAACAAAGCCGATGCCAACAAGTCGAAGGATGTGATTGGTCGCTTGAAGTTCTTCCCCGTCAAGAATCTCTGTCTGACCGGTTCGTACAGCTATGGTGAGCGTGGTGCCGACTATGTGGTCAACCAGCGTGCCGCTGCCGGTGTGGAGTGGAAGCCCGAAAACTGGATCTTCCGTTCGGAGTACCTCTGGCACAAGCAGGGCAAGGGGGATGCCGCAATCTATAACGACGGTTTCTATGTGGTGGCAATGCGTCAGATCAAGCAGTTTGCTCCCGTGGTGCGCTACAACTTCTACAACCAGAAGAGCCTCAAGAGCGACCAGTCGGATGTTGTGCTGGGTCTGAACTACCTGCCGGTGAAGAATCTGAAGCTGCAGCTCAACTATACCTTCACCACCTTCTCGGGTCAAACCCTCCACAACATCAATACGATCGGTTTTGCAGCCGTAGCGATGTTCTAAAGCGAAAAAATGCCGACAAACCCCTTCGGACAACCGACCGAGGGGGTTGTTGCCGTAGATAAGCAAACAACTAAAACCAAATTCATATGAAAGACTTTTTCAAGAAACTCCTGGTCGAGGATTGGGTCGTGGTAATGCTCTCCATTCCTCTGCTGCTGTTGGCTGCGTTGGGCTCTTACCTGCCCACTATCTCCATTCCCTCGAATATGCTCGAGGCCGACGCCTGGGGAAAGATTGCAATGCTCTTTGTTCTCGCTTTGGTGACCCTCTTTGCGGGTAACAAACTCCTGAGCCGTCCGATGAAGGGTATGTTCCTCTCGTTTGTGGTGGTTTTTGCCGTTGCCGCCCTGGCAATGTGGATCGGATCGAACAAGTACATCAAGTCGGAGCTGGGTCTTGAGCCCGTATTCTTCTCGGTGATCTTCGGTCTTCTGATCCGTAACGTATGGCATATCCCCGAGTGGCTGAAGCCCGCCATTCAGAGTGAGTTCTATATTAAAATAGGTGTGGTTTGCCTCGGTGCCACCATTATGATCAGCGACGTGATGAAGTCGGGTGTGGTAGGTCTGATGCAGGCCTGCATCATCGTAACCATCGTGTGGTTCTTTGCCTACATCATCTCGCGCAAGGTCTTCCACGTAGAGCGCGCTACGGCGATGACCCTCTCGAGTGGAGTAACCATCTGCGGTGTTTCGGCCTGTATCACGGCTGCCGGTGTTGCCGGTACCGACAAGAAGAGCCTCTCGTACATCGTTTCGGTGGTTCTGATCGTGGTGGTTCCGATGATCTATCTGATGCCTTGGTTGGCCAATATGATTGTGCCTCTTCTGTCGGAGAATCCCGATGTGCAGCAGCAGATTGCCGGTGCCTGGATCGGTGGTACGATCGACACCACGAGTGGTGTTGCCGCTTCGTCGGAGATGGCCGGTGAGCTGGCCAACAGCACCGCCATCATCATCAAGGCTACGCAGAACGTGCTGATCGGCGTAGTGGCCTTCTTCATCGCACTCTACCTCTCGACCAAGGGTGAGGGTGGTCAGAAGCAGCGTCCTTCGCTCAAGATCGTATGGGACAAGTTCCCCAAGTTCATCCTCGCTTTCGTGCTGGCTTCGCTCATCTTCTCGCTCCTTAAGGAGGCTGACCTGCTGACGCTCAACGCCAAGGGTAAGCTGATCGAGACCTCGCTCGCCAAGACGATGTCGACCCTCTTCTTCTCGCTGGCCTTCGTCTGCATTGGTCTTGATACCCGCCTCAAGGATATCATCTCGAAGGAGAATCGTTCGACCCTCTATGCCTTCCTGACGGCCCAGGCCTTCAACATCGTGGCCACCTTCCTGGTTGCCTGGTTGCTCTTTGGCGTGGTGAAGCCCGCTTTCGGTTGGTAACAGGATGGGGATAAGCGATCTTTCGCAATAGATCCCGACCAAGTCCGAACGGATGAAAGAAAATCATCCGTTCGGACTTTTTGGTTGCAATAGTTCCCTTGAGTTTCGAAGATCTCCGCCCTCTATTCCGCTGATTTTGCCCCGTAGCACCCTGTTTTTGGGCCAAAAACAAAAAAAAGAGGCTGAGGGTGTTGGGTTTACGAAAAAATTTGTATCTTTGTCGCGCTAAAAACCCCGCGAAAGGGTTATGCGTAATTATTAACCAACTAAAATTTTAAAGCAATGGCTGTTAAAATTCGTCTGGCACGTCACGGTAAGAAGGGTTATGCCTTCTATCACATTGTCGTAGCCGATAGCAGGGCGCCACGTGATGGTAAATTTATCGAGAAGCTGGGTACCTACAACCCCAACACGAATCCTGCTACGATCGATCTGAACTTCGAGCAAGCTCTGAATTGGTTGCAGAAAGGCGCACAACCCACCGACACCTGTCGTGCTATTCTCTCCTACAAGGGTGTTCTCTACAAGAAGCACCTGTTGGGCGGTGTAGCCAAGGGCGCTTTCACCGAGAGCGATGCCGAGGCCAAGTTCAACAAGTGGATGGATGAGAAGAGCGGTAAGATCAACGCCAAGACCTCGAAGCTCGCTTCGGATGCCAAGGCTGCCGAGAAGGCTCGTCTGGCTGCTGAGGCCAAGGTAAACGAGGAGCGTGCCAAGGCTATCGCCGAGAAGAAGGCCGAGGCTGAGGCTGCTGCCAAGGCTGCCGCTGAGGAGGCTGCCGCTGCCGAGGAGACCGTTGAGGCTCCCGCTGCTGAGGAGTAATCCTTGCGACATTTGTCGAGAGAAGGGGGTGGACCAAATTGGTCCCCCTTTTTCTTTTGCTCCAACGTGTGGCTGTTGTTGCCGCCGGTCTAAAAAATAGCACAAGGATTTCAGAATCTTGTAGAGAATTTTGTACCTTTGTCAATCGGAGGGGATGGCGATCACCCCCGAAAAGGTGGATTTTTTAGTTTGCAACGATGATACCTGTAGCAAGAATCAACAAAAAGTTTGGCAACGAGGGGGAGGTGATGCTCTCGCTCTATGCCGACTTCCCCGAGGAGTTCGACTTCTCGGTCGATGCCCTGTTGGCGCAGATCGACGGTCTGTGGGTACCCCTCTATTGCGATCGCTTCGAGCGAAGAGGTCGTACGGGAGCTTTGGTGCAGTTTTCCGACCTGGCTACCGAGCGTCGTGTCGAGGAGCTGCTCGGACGCGAACTCTTCGTGGAGGAGATTGAGGAGGAGCGCGATGAGGATGAGTTCTATATGGAGGATTTGATCGGCTTTTCCGTCGAGGTGATGGAGTCGGGTAGAGAGAACTCGCTGGAGGGTACGCTGACCGACTTCTACGACAGCGAGGCCAATCCTCTCTTTGAGTTGGAGATGGCGGGCCGGTCGCACCTGGTGCCGGCCGCCGAGGAGTTCATTGCAGGCATCGACTTTGAGGGGCGCAGAATCAAGTTTGTCCTTCCCGAGGGGCTTTTAACGCTGTAAGAGAGGATGGCAAAGGTTGTTGTGGGACTTTCGGGAGGTGTTGACTCTTCGGTGGCGGCCTGGCTTTTGAAGCAGCAGGGCCACGAGGTCATCGGCCTCTTTATGATCAACTGGCACGACACGACCGGCACGCTGGAGGGGGACTGCCCTTGGTACGATGATCGGGTTTTTGCCGAGTTGGTGGCTAAACGGATCGACATCCCGTTGCGAGTGGTGGATCTCTCGGAAGAGTATCGCCGCCGCGTGGTGGAGTATATGTTTGCGGAGTATGAGGCGGGTCGCACCCCCAATCCCGATGTGCTCTGTAATCGTGAAATCAAGTTTGACGTCTTTTTGAAGGAGGCCCTGAAGTTGGGGGCCGACTATGTGGCAACGGGTCACTACTGCCGGAAAGCCGAAGAGGTTGCGGAGGATGGAACCCGTGTTTGGAGACTTCTGGCGGGCAGTGACCCCAATAAGGATCAGAGCTATTTTCTCTGCCAACTGACGCAGGAGCAGTTGCGCTATGCCCTCTTTCCCGTCGGAGATCTGCTGAAACCCGAGGTGCGGCGTATCGCTGAGGAGCAGAAACTGGCTACGGCCAAACGCAAGGATTCGCAGGGTATCTGCTTTGTCGGAAAGGTTGATCTTCCTCAATTCCTTCAGCAGAAACTGAAGGCCAAGGAGGGGAATATTCACGAGATCAAGCGCGAGTGGCCCAAGTATGGGCGAGTGATCGATGGCGAGGATTTGAAGGCTCTTGCGGCTCCGTGGCACTATACGGTGCGCGATGGCAAGAAGATCGGCACCCACCAGGGGGCCCACTTCTACACCATTGGCCAGCGTAAGGGGCTAGGGATCGGGGGGCGCAAGGAGTCGCTCTTCATCCTGGCGACCGATGTGAAGGAGAATGTGATCTATGTCGGGGAGGGTGACTCCCACCCGGGGCTCTATCGCAAGGCACTCTTCATCCGAAGGGAGGATCTCCATTGGGTAAATCCGACGCGCCGCTTGGAGGTGGGGGAGCGAACTCGTTTTGAGGTGAGAATCCGCTATCGCCAACCCCTGCAGGGGGCCGAGATGATCTGCTGTGATGAGGGGGCCTACCTCCTCTTCGACGAGCCGCAGCGCGGTATCGCTTCGGGGCAGTTTGCCGCCTGGTATGAGGGCGATGAGTTGATTGGCTCGGGCGTGATTCAGTGATAAAAGAGTTTCCAAATAAAGAGGGCTGCCTCGCGAGGTGAGGCAGCCCTCTGTGTTTGGAGTCGGGTTACTCCTCACGGAAGACGAAGGGCTTTCCTTCAAAGCCATCCTTCAGGGCGTTGATCACGGCAGGATCGGCCACCTTGAGGTTGGCACGATCGAGGAATCCGCCTCGGGCCTTGGTGGTGAGCACATCGCCGTTGTCCCAGAGCATCGGACAGATCCCCTGCTCCTTGCAGAGACGGGCCACGTTGTAGTGCCACCAGGCACGCGATTCCTGATGGCTCCGCAGTGCGCCCTTTGCCTCGGCCAGATCGCCGTGGTAGGTGGCGGCAAACTCGCCCAGCAGGGCTCCTACGCCACGCTCCTCGCACCATTGGCCAAACTTCCTCAATTCGCTCTCGATCTGCGAGAGTTTGTAGTAGGCGTTATTGCGGTTCGAGGGGAGGAACATATCCCACAGATACATATACTCCTCACCACCAATCCAGTCGGCATACTCCTCCTGACCGCAGAAGGCCCAGGGGGTGTAGAGGTGGCACTCCACCAACAGTCGATCCTCGACCGTATCCTCAGGGATACGCATATAGGCGACACATTCGTCGATGTTGGTGTTGAAGGCCTGTACGGCGAGGTAACGGTAGGCGTTGCGGCCACCCGTCTCGCGTACCGTCTTGACAAAATGCTCCAGCAGCAGATTTTGGGTCTCGTAGGTCTCGGCCGTCTGGGTATCGGTATTCTCGTTGAAGCCGGCGAAGATCAGGCGGTGGTCGTAGTCGCGGAAGTGGATGGCAATCTGTCGCCACATCACCTCGGCCTTTTTGAGCACCTCCTCACGCGCTGCAGTTGTCAAGCTGTTGAAGGCACCATTGTCCCGGTGCTCGTTGATCATCACATACATATCCACTGCCAGGCAGTAGTCAATCACCTCCTTGACGCGGGTAAACCAGTCGGCACGGATGTGATACTCGCCATAGCGGTCGTCGCGATGGACAAGCCAGCTCACCGGTACGCGGATGGTCTTAAAGCCGCACGACTTGACGAATGAGATGATCTGCTGGGTGGTCAGCACGTTGCCCCAGCTGGTCTCACCGTCGGGAGCCTCCAGCGTGTTGCCCAGGTTCCAGGCCAATCCCATATCGACGGCCAACTCGCGCGAGCTTAGGGTGCCCATTTTGGAGGCATCGGGCTCGATATGGAGGGGCCCGCCGTAGAAGAGATCCTCGCTGGGACACGCCTGCGAGATCGAGATCTTCACCTCCTTGCAGTCGGGAGCCGTGACGATGATGGTGGCCGAGCGTTTGTAGTTACCGAGGTTCTCGTCCACCACAATTTTGGTAGTCGACTCCCCCTTCAGACCCGTGGTGATGGTGGCCCGCACCCACTCCTGGGTTTCCGGCTGGGAGATCTTCCACGAAGAGGCCGTGGTGGTGATCGTCACCACCTGCTCCAATCCCTTGATGGGAGCATTGATGCTCTGGGGAGTTACCGTCAGGGTAGGCTTCTCCGGTGTGGGGGTGGGAGCGGGCTGCGGTTCGGGATCATCACCGCCACAACCACACAAAACAATCGAGCAAACAAAGGCCGTCAGGAGATAGCGTAGAAAGAGTCTCATTGGTCCAAAATATTTTTACAAAAATAGCAAAAAAAACGCAAAAAAAAGGCCCCTCGATCGAAAAAATCGAGGGGCCGACAAGTGTTTGTACTACCCTATTCAATGGTGCGGTGGGATGCCTCCCAGCCGGTAAGGGTCGAGATGTAGGGGATGAGGGTCATCGCCATCTTGCGCTGTCCCTCGTAGTTGGGGTGCGCCGAGGAGCCGAGCTCCGACGAATCGTTGCAGTAGCCGTGGTGTACGGCGGCAAAGTGGAGATTCTCCACGGGCTGCTCAGCCACCAAAGCCTTCAGGTAGTCGAAGCAGGGTGAGCCCACATAGGGAGCAACGCAGAGGATGGGTACCTCCGCACCGTAGCCTCCGCGCACGGAGTTCAGAATGCGGCGGTAGTCGGCCGTAAACTCCTCCTTTGAGGGGAAGGGCTGGGTTGAGAAATCGTTGGTGCCGAGGTGGATCACCACGATATCGGGGCGATGGGGAGATTGAGCCCAATCCCATTGGCTGGCGGGATCCTCGTCGAAGGTGCACTCGATATACTCGGCCATCGTGATCTCGGAGGTGGAGTTTATGTCGCCATAGTTGCGGGCAACACCGCGGCCCGAGTGGGCCAGCAGGTTGTAGTCGGCTCCAAAGTAGCGGGCAATGATGCAGCTGTGGGCCCAATTGCAGTTCTCGGTCTCGGCCAGGAAGGGATCTTCTTTCGAGAGGCCTTCGGTGCCGTAGCCGGCCGTCAGCGAGTCTCCGATGAACTCGATATGGCGGTCGGTCGGAGCCTCGGTCGGGAGAAGTTCTCCACCCTGCGGAAGCAGAATGGCGTGGAGCGTCGTGCGCCCCTGCTCTCCCTCGGTGCGCTTCTGCAGGCGGAGGGTGTGCTCCTCATTTGAGAGCCCCTGAGCGAGTGTCAGGAGCGAGTCGCAGCCGTGGGTGGCCACCACCCCCGCCTCTTGGCCATCGAGGGTGAGGTTGTAGTAATTCTTCTTCGTGTCGCTCAAACGTAGGGCGATCTCCTCGCCGCGGAAGCGAATCTCCAGGTAGGTGCCGCTCCAATCAAAACTTACCGACCCTTCGGCACGCTCCACACGACCGACATAACGCACTTCGGGCGTGTCGGCAGCATACTCGGCGGCGGGTTGCGTCGGCTGACAGGAGGTGGCAAACAGAAGCCCCAGCAGGGCAAAAAGCGAGATGTTTTTCATACGTCTAATGAGTTTCAGGGGTCGTAAATTGGCCGTAGAGGTCTACGGGACGATGGAATGGATCGAGCAGTCGATCAATCATCAAGGCACAATCCATTCGTGCGAGGGATGTGTTGTCGTCGAGATTGATTTGCAATGCTTGGGCAGCCGCCAAAATCTCCTCTTCGGAGCAGCAACCGCTCTTCAGCAGAAGCTCTTTCAGGGCGGGGCCATCGACAAGTGCCTCTTCCGAGGTTGCCTCGATCGTGGGGTAGAGCGGATGGAGCGATCGGCTCAATTCGCATTGACGAATCGGCTTCTCGATATCGAGCCAGGCGGTATTCTCCCATCCGATATGCTCACCGCGCAGCGGGAGAATGCCGCAGAGGGCGATGCGCTGCAGGGGTTTGAAACGGGGGTCGGTGGCGGGCAGATCGCGGAAGGGGAGGAGGTAACCACCCTGCTCCAGAAGTTGCTCCTGCACCTCGCGGACTCCTACCTCACGGGGTTCGCACCCCTGGCGGGCAGCCAAAGCGGCCAACGTGCCGGCCGCTTCGCCTACCTGCAACACCACGGGCTGCAGACGTGAAGAGCCATTGACCAGGTTGCTCACCGAGAGCGACTTCTCGGCCACGATCAATCCCTCCTGCTCTTTGGGGAGCATTACGCCCAGTGGCAGGCCATAAGGGGGTACGGGGCAGAAGTGGAGGTCAGGGAGCTGATCCCAACCCGAGTAACGGGCGTGGTGCTGATCGACGGGGTAGTCGCCCACGGCGATTGCCGTTCGGTAGAGGGTGGTGTCGTAGGGGTTGAGCAGATGCTCCAGCGTGAAGCGTACCACGCCGTGGATGCGGCGCGACTCTCGGTGGTAGGGGATCAATGGCAGCCGATCCTCGGTGGGGAACTCATCATCCGAGAGGTCGAGGCGGCGGTAACCCAACTCGGTCTGCAGGAAGTAGAGCATTCCGAGGGTGTGGTTTTTGGCCTTTTGTAGGAGCTCTTTGCGCTCTTCGGGGGTGGCATCCACCAGGTTGAGGTAGTAGTCGTTTCCTTCGATCGGCCAGTTGATCATCATCTTCCCTCCGGGCAGTCGTCCGTAGGAGAGCATCATCTCGGGGGCCCACATACGATTCGGCTCTTTGGGGTCGATACAGCGGGGATTGATGCAGCAGCAGGCGTAGGTGGCAGGATCATACCCCTCGGGGCAGGGGATGGTGCGGTCGTGGTCGTAGGCCTCGAGGATGGCAACATAGGTCAGATCCTGTACAATGGAGTTTCCCTCTTCGGGAGCAATCGCCTCACCCGTCTGGGCGGAGGCCTCCATTCCGAGGTCGTAGCCGACACCCAGTCGGCGGGCTACGTCACCCAACTCGGTGGCGTCGATCACCACCGAAGCCGTCACCCTCTTTTCTCCCTTGGGTCCGGCAATCGTAAGGTGCCAACGCCCCGCTTCACGGTTGATTTCGCGAAGGGTGTGGTGAAAGCACAACTCCAGCGAGGGCTCATTGGCGGCCATATGCTGAAAGATGGCATTTCCCACCTTCGGTTCGAAGAGAATGTTGCTTACCCACCCTGTCTTGAGGGCCTCGGGACCGCCGTAACGCTGCTCCAGCGAGTCGCGAAACTCGCCCCAGAGACCGCCGCGCAACTTGTAGTTGCCATCGGTGGCACTTACGCCGGCAGCAGTGAGCATTCCTCCCAGCCAGGGAGTCTCCTCCACCACAAGGGTTCGTGCCCCCATTCGAGCCGCAGCGAGGGCAGCAGCCGTGCCACTTGTGCCACCGCCAATGATTGCCACATCGTAGTGCGATGAGGTGTGGCAGCCGCCTGCCAACAGCAGGGAGCTCCAAAGCAGGAGTTGAACGAGCCTCTTCATCGAATTATCGCTTCAGTTTCAGACGCTCGGTGTAGGTACGGCCGAAACGGTCGGTGGCACGCACCTCGATTCGCTTCACGCCCTCGGGAAGGGGCACGCGGAAGAAGTGATCCGAAGGGGTGGGACCGATCCACTGATGATCCAGATCGGTACGGTTGGCATAGAGACGGCGGGCGGCGGGGTCATAGGCCGTGAATCGCTCGGCCTTGTGGGTTGCGGGCTCTCCATCGAAGAGGAATTCCACCTCCCAACCCTCATCGCAGTTCCAGATGTTGGCCACGGCATAACCGGCGAACTCGGGCTCCTCGGTACCACTGTAGAGGCGCATCTGGTGGTTACGGTCGTAGCCTACCGAGCGGTAGTGCCACGAGACGCTGCCTCCGTCAAACTCAAAGACGGCATAGCCGGCTGGCGTACCATCGGTGCAGAGCTCCCCCTGCCACCAGGCACCGCTCAAGGCGGGAATGACGTGGTCGTAGAGGTTCTCGCGGACGGGCGAGTTGAAGGCCGTGTGGGTATGGCCCGAGAGGATGTGGGCATTGAAGGGCTCCAAAAGTTCGTAGAGACCCTTGTAGTTGGTCAAAGATCCCTCGATGCGGGCATACTCGAAGGGACCGCGATCCTCCGCCGTGCAGGTCGAGGGGATGTGCATACAGACAACCACGGTCTGTCCCGGCTTTTGGTGGGAGAGATCCTCGGCCAGCCACTTCATCTGTCGCTCTTCGAGGTAGGCAATATAGTACCAGTCGCGGCCGATGTAGAAGTTGTCGTTGAGCATCACATAGTGCACCTCACCCACATCAAAGGAGTAATACTCGGGGCCGAAGGTGAGGCCGTAGTGGTAGCTCGATCCCTCGTGCGAGCGGATGTAGAGCGACATATCGTGGTTGCCCATCACGTGGCGGAAGGGGATCCCTGTCTGGGCCATCGTGGCGTTGTATTGGGGGTAGAAACTGTGGTTGTTGGCCACAATATCTCCCAGACAGATGCCGTGGATGACGTGGTTACGACGCTGCTCGCGCTCCTCACGAATCTGGGCGGCACTCAGCTCCAACTTGGCAAACTCCTTTTCGGCCCAGATCTGCGGGTCGGCGGTGGCGATGAGCGTATGGCGGGTGTCATCCTCCTTACGACGCAGCAACTCGAAGTCGCACCCCTCGCTGTCGCTCTCCGGAAGGGGCATAAAGTGGCGCACCACATTCTCCACCATCGGCACCTCGTAGCCGGCCGGGAGGCAGACAAAGAGAAAGCGGTTGTCGTTGTCGGCCGTCAGGGTATAGCAACCGTTGCTGTCGGTTTGGGCAAAATGCTCGCCATCCGAGACCCAGACACCCTCGATACCCTGCTTATCACAAAATACGCGGCCCCGCACCGAGATCTCCTCGGCCGAGAGCAGACTCCACGATGCAGCGACTGCCAAAAGCAGGCCGCTCAAGATCCACCTTTTCATCTGTTTTTCTCTTTTTTACTATTTGCACTCCTCCAAGATCTTCCAGCACTGGTAGAGGCCACGCGGAACGTGGAAGCAACCCTTCCACTTGCCACCCTTCAAGGGCAGCAACACCTCACCGCGGCGGTTCAGATAACCGAACCACTCGGGGTGCTCCTGATCCTTGAAGTGGCTCCAGGTATAGTCGTGCAGGCGCAGGAACCACTCCAGGCACTGCTCGTTGCCGGTCAGCTGGTAGCCCTTGATCATCGTGATCATCGACTCGATGTGTACCCACCAGAGTTTCTGATCCCACTCCAGCTCCACGCGGGGTGCCCCCTTGCGGTCCATAAAGTAGAAGATGCCGCCGTGCTCCTTGTCCCAGCCGAACTCGGCCGTCTTGAGGGCAATCTCAATTGCCTGGTCGATCAGCTTGCGGTCGTTGAGACGCACGCCGAGGTTCATAATGAACCACATCGCCTCCAGCGAGTGACCCGGATTGATCAGGCGACCCTCGAAGGTGTCGGCCAGCTCGCCCTCGGTGGTGACATTCTCCACGATAAGACCCAGCTCGGGACGATAGAAGACCTCCATCACCTCCTTCAGGCACTCCTGAATGGTGCGATCCAGCAGCTCCTTGTCGATCATCGGCTCAATCTCGAGAGCCATATTGCAGAGGATCATCGGCAGCGAGAAACCCTTGAGGTTGCGCGTGCCGGGATAGGCCTTGTTCCAGACGCCCTTGGGATCGTTACGCTTCTCGAGGATGCGGTCGAAGGTGCGCTTGGCAATGGTGGCATACTCCTCGCTGCCCGTTGCCACGGCCAGCTGTGCAAAGGCCATTGCGGCGAAGGTGTAGGAGAAGATGTTGTAGGGTTGGATGATGGGCTTACCCTCGCGCGTCAGCGAGAAGTACCAGTTGTAGTCGCCATCGTGGCCATACTTCTTGAGGAACTTGCCACCCTGGATGGCGCAGTCGAGCCACTCCTGACGCTTCTCTACCTGGTTGTAGAGCATTGCGAACATCCACACCTCACGGCCCTGCAGCCAGATGAACTTGTCGGTATCATAGACAGAACCGTCGCGATCCAGACAGCTGAAGTAACCGCCGAACTCCTTATCCTGGGAGTTTTCCAGCCAGAAGGGGAGGACATTGTTCAACAGCTCATCGCGGTATTGGTTGGCTAATTGCTTGAAATCTACGTTTTTCATTGTTTCTCAGTATCTCGTTTTAGGTATCTGTCGTTTTTTACACTGTGTTGTTGGTGAGTCTTGCCTACTCCTTCTGTCCCGTGCGCTCCAGCCACTCGGTGTAGCGGTTGAAGAGGTGGCCAGCCTGCAGGTAGGCCGACTGGGGGCTCATAAAGTGCGAGAACTCAAAGGTGATAGCATTCTCGTAGCCCGCCTCGGCTGCCAGGCCCAGCTTCAGGTGGAGCTTCTCCCACTTGATGGGCAGGAACTTGATGGGCATATCGCGGTCGAAGGTCTCCGAGTTGGTCCAGCACTCCAGACCGTATCGGTCGGCCAGACGCTTGTTCACCTTCAGGAAGTCCACCAGCTCGTCATACTCCACGTGACCATCCTGGAAAGCGACAATATCAACGGCCCCTTGGATCCCCTTGAAGATGGCATCCCACTCCTTTTCGTGGCTCTCCAGCGTTACAACATCCTGCTTCTGGGTCGAGGCGACATACTGGCTCACATTCTTCTTGCCGTCGATGTAGGGCGAGATGAGGGTCGGCAGACCGCCCGAGACCTCCTTGCAGTAGCGGCCCAGCGAGGCGTAGAGATCGACGATCTTGCCCGTGTTACGCGAGCACTCCTGCGAGATGTACCAGCCGTGGAACGACTTGTGATGGCCATATTTGCGCCATACCTCGTCGATCACCTTCTTGTTAAGCTCCACCTCCTCTTCGTATTGGCCGTTGGCCCAATACTTGCCCGAGTCGTAGAGACCAAACCAGAACTGCATCCCCCACTTGTCGCTCAAGCGCAGGAAGAGGTCAACCAAATCGACGGGCGGCGTGTAGCAACCCTCCTCGCGGGTCAGTACCTCCGAGGGGAAGGTCTGCCAGCGGCGGTAGCCCGAGCGAATCAGAATGACGGTGTCAATGCCCGCCTCCCGCATATATTGAAAATCGCGATCCCACTCCTTCTCGCCCCAGTTCTGGTGCGGAATGTCGTGGCTGATCTCATCCAAAAAGGTTCCTTTAATCTTCATAATGGTATATTTTTTTGT
The DNA here is from genome assembly GCA_045602705.1 of Alistipes sp. Taxonomy (GTDB): domain Bacteria; phylum Bacteroidota; class Bacteroidia; order Bacteroidales; family Rikenellaceae; genus Alistipes. The sequence goes on along the minus strand of JAZSCB010000001.1, from coordinate 35,332 downwards.
TTTTTAAGTTCTCCAGAAGAGTCGTTTGCGCGTAGCCCAGCCGGCCAGCAGCATTACCAGCAGGCACATCACCACGCCACGCAGGAATCCGCACCAGGGGCCCAATCCCGAGAGGTGGCTCACCAGCGGAGCCAACTGCAGCAGCGTCAGCGTAGGCATAATCACACCCTCGGCTGCCGTATAGGCTACCATCGGGTTTTGTCCACACTCGATTAAGGGGCGGAATCGCCAGCCGAAACGCTCCATCAGGGCGGAGCAGGCGGTCAAAACGGCCAGAGCCAGACCCGAGGTGACAAAGAAGTAGCTGAAGGTGGCGAAATCCTTTCGGATACCCCCCTCAAAGGCCTCGCAGAAGAGACCCAGGAGCAACCAGAAGAGCCCCTGCTTAAAGAGGGCACGACGCAGTCGTTCCGAGGGGGAGTTCCCCTTGCGTTGCAGGCGGCAGATCAGCCAGCCCAATGCGATGGAGCCTACGACTACCGCCACTAGGTGGCGCGTGAAGAGACCCCATAGATTCAGAACGATTAATCCCAGCAGCAGCGCACAGATCCACCCTTCGCGCCCCTTGCTGAGGCTTTGCGGAGCCTCGTCGCGACTACGGAGCCACTCGTCGATCTTCTCGCCGGCGAAGGTGGCGGGCAGGACGATGCAGAGGTACTTCAGGTAGTCGAAGCGGAAGAGCCACGAGGCGGGGCTCCACGCCCAAAGGGCCTCGTTCCACGACCCCTCGACCTCGCTGCCGAGGCGCAGAGCCACCAGCAGGGCCAGCAGGGCCAGACGCACCATCGGCTGCTTGCGCGTGTAGAACCAGGCCAGCGAGCCAAAGAGCACCATATTCGAGAGGATCAGGATGATGATATCGCTCTTATGCAGTGAGAGCTCTACGCCCCAAAGCAGATGGCAGAGCAGAGCCAAAGCAACCAAGCCGACCAAAGCCGCACCACGCAGGTAGCGCACGGTACGCTTCGAGAATCGCTCAAAGCGCAGGAAGAGCAGTGCAAAGCAGCCCCACTCGACAAGACCCACTAGAGCGGCACCCCAGGCAGGAACTCCCGGCCAGCCTCCGATGCGGAGGTTTCCGAGCGTGATGGCGAAGAGGGCCAGTAGCACCCAGCGGCGTACCACACCTCCCACGATGGAGAGATCCGATCGTCCCTGCTCGATCACCTGGCGGTTGAGGGCGAGCGGGAAGGCGGCACCCATCGAGAAGAGGAAGAAGGGGAAGACCAGATCGACCCAGGTGATGCCCGGTACCTCGGGGTTGAAGGCGAAGGTGGGGGGTGGCAGCTGGGCGTGGAAGAGCCAGGCCGGCAGGTCGGCGTGCCAGAGCATCTGCCCCGACAGAACCATACCGAGAATGGCCAATCCGCGTAGAATATCGATGATGTAGGCTCTCTTTTCCATCTTGTTACGTATTTTTTGGGAGGGCGGGAGCGATCAAACTCCCGTCCTCAATCTTTTGGGAGCGTTACTCCTCGGTCGAGGGGGTCAGCGACTCCAGATACTGATCGATGCCGAGTTTGAAGGCATCCCAGTAGTTGTGCATCTTGATGTGGCAGAGGTCGAAGATGAAGAGACCATCGCTGTTTGCCATACAAACCTCGATGACCTGCGGAATCTTGTCGGCCTGACCACCATCAACCCAACCCGAACCGTTACCGATGTCGGGACCGGCTGCGTAGGGTACATCACCCATCAGCACCTTGCCACCCTCCTTGCAGAAGCCCTCCACGGTCCACTCGCCCGATCCGTGGATCGAGTTGGCACCGGCATAGGCACCCAGGAAGATGAAGTCGAGGTGGTCGGCATAGCCGTAGTCCGAGTAGCGAACCGAAGCCCAACGGGGGTAGTAGATGTAGGTGTCGTAGTTGGGGCTGGCCCAGTTGACACCCGAGTTGTAGTAGGTCGAGTACCAGGCACCCACATAGGCTCCGAAGCGGCAGTCGGGATTCACCGAGTGAACCGTATCGGCGGCTGCCTCGATGAAGTCGTGAATCATCTTGGCGCGGAACTCCAGCCAGGCAAACATATGCTTGGTGGCGATATTCGGCAGCGAGGTGGTACCCGGGGCGAATACGTCGTTGGGCCAATTCTCCACCTTCTGGCCGATATACTCCTCAAACTTCTCGCGCGAGATGTCAGAGAAGTCGCTCATCAGATTCCAGTCGTCATAGCGGCAGCGATCCAGGACGATACCGTCCAGCTCCTTATAGGAGGCCAGGTCGCTCAACAGCTGCAACAGGAACTCCACCACCTCGTCGTTGGCGGGGTTGAGGAAGCGGGCACCGTAGTCGTCCGTGATATCCATCGTGTTGATCAGACCGCTCTCGCTGTTGATCACCGTGGCCCACGACTTCTTGTCGGCATCGCGGAAGAGCATACCCTGCGAACCGAGGCCGTAGGGGCAGAGGCTGCCGCCTACCATCGTGTTGATGGAGGCATTAACCTTCAGGCCCACCTTGTGACCCTCCTCAATGAAGGCCTGCAGGTAGTCGAAATCGGCCGTACGCTCCACCCAGCGGTAGCCCGAATCGGTCCAGGCATCCACCTTGGTCAGCGGCTCGGCCACCGACGAAGAGAAGAGTACATCACCATCCGTGGGACGCACATCGACAATGACATCCGTGAAGCCCACCTCCTTGATGCGCTTGAGGTCGGCTGCGATGTTCTCGCGGCTGTCGGCATAGTCCTCAAAGTTGGCGGCTGCATCGATCCATACATAGCGGGGCTTGGCCTCAACAGAGGGCGTGGGGTCCTCGGGCGTAGGATCTTCCGGCTGGTTGGGATCGACATACTCAGGGTAGGTGTAGTCGATATCGCGCCAATCCTCCTGGCAAGCCATCAGACCACTCATCAGAAAAAGGGCCGTCAGCGAACCGATACAGATCTTAAACATTTGTTTCATAGTGCAGTTTGTTAATCGGGTTATTTTAACATTACGGTGCTGCCCACGGCACGCTCCTCGCCATCCGAGAGTTGGATGGTGGGCAGGCCGTTCACCAGCATACAGGTCGAGCCTCCACCGTCGAGGTTGAGAGCCTCCACGCAACCCAGCTCCATCATTACGCGGGCCACCTCGGCCGTCGAGAGACCAAAGACACCCTCGGTCATCTCACGACCCTCGCAAACGAAGGCGATGAAGCGGCCATCGGCCGTTACGCCGACTGCCGTGCGGGGCTGGCGCGACTCGGGGCTGACACCGCTTGCCGAGCCGTCGAACATCTCCTCGATGTAGGTGTTGCGGAACTCTCCGTCACGCACCAGCACCGGGCCTCCGCCGATGGCCGTGACGGCCTCAAACTCCTCGGCTCCCTCGGGGAAGAGGTTGGTCGGAGTCTCCTGCGGCTCCTCGGCCCAGGAGTTGGGGGCGGGGTTGGGGTAGGTGTAGTGCTTCTGATCCCAGGTGTAGTAGGTCCAACAAGCCTCAAACGAGCCGTCGGCGTGCTGCAACAGGGCACCGCGGGTCGGGGTGTAGATCGTCACCCAATCCTCCGAGGCGTAGTTGACGTTGGTGGCCAGCAGTTCGCTGTCGCGAACGGCCAGGCTCGACGAGTAGTGCTTGTTACCGGAGTAGAAGAAGTAACCACCGTTGATTACTACCGGAGCCTGCTCGGTTGCATAGACCTCCGAAGGGGTCAGGAAGGGCTCGTCCGTGCCGACAGTACCCACGTCGTGGATGCTCCAGACATCGAACTTGGCCGTCGAGAGGTCGGCTACGGCGATGTAGGCCACAGCGGCCACCCCCTCGAGCGTGGCGGGCGAGCGGTAGATGTCGATGTGGGCCGGCAGTTCGCCAAACTCATTCGACACATTGGTCCAACCCTTCTCCACCAACTCGGGATTGTGCTCCTCGCGCTTGGGCTCTTCGGGAACCTCAAATTCGGGGTAGGTGTAGTCGATATCGCGCCAATCCTCCTGGCAAGCCACGAGCGACGTGGTCAGCAGAGTGCTTACCAGAAGCACGCCTGCCTTTTTGAATCCAAAAAATCCCATAATGGTTTTGGTTTTAAGCCGTCGCTGCAGATGGTTCCGCAGCGACGGCTTGAATGGATGATTATTTCTTTACACAGTCGAACTCGTAGCTACCCATCACGTCGTAGTTACCGTCGATGAAGTAGAGCGAGAGTTTGTAACCGTCCTCCGAGGGTACGAGCAGAACATCACTCGTAGCACCCGTTACGCCGACAAACGAACCCATAATCTCCGAGCTGGACATATGGAAGGCCTGGGCATCATTCATCGTCGAGATGTTCGAGGCGTCGTAGACATAGACCTCCACGAAGCTCCAGGTGAAGTGCGTACCCACCGTGAAGGCGATGTAGCGGGCCTTGTTGAACTCTACCAGCGAGAGACAGTTGGGGTTGTTGTTCGAGTTGACAAAAGCACTCGTATCAACAGCCGACGACCAGCTGCCGGTAGCCATATCGTAGTGGAAGAGGTCGTAGAGACCACCATAGCCGAGGGCAAAGAGACCATCCTGCAGATCCGTCGAGGCACCGATGATGGTGGCACTCTGCGTGTTCCAGAGGGTCGAGGTGAAGCAACCGAAGACGCCCTCTACGGGGTCACCCGATACTGCACCATTCTCAATCTGCCAAGCCGTCCAGTGGTTCTCCAGGTCGGCCATTGCCGTGATTACGGCCTTCTGATCGATGTCACCTACGACACGCAGGTTGCTCATACCGTTGCACCAGAAGGGATTCACGTAGGTGAAGAGCTCCTGGGGAGTCTCCTCCAGCGAACGGGCACGGAATACCTTGAACTCGGCTCCAGGACCGGCCATTGCGGCGAAGAGCAGGTTGCCGGCCTCGTCGTTGGTCAGCGAGTGGATGGTCAGGCCGGCGGGAGCGGCGATCTCACCCTTTGCCTCGCCCGAGAAGCGATCGAAGGCGTAGATGTTGCTACCGGTCGAGAGCAGGAGGTTGTTGCCCTGAACAGCCAGACGGGTCGAAGCACCGGCAGGCAGCGAAATGCCGTAATCCTGCGAGAAGTACTTGATGAACATCTTCTTGTCGCTCTTGGGACGCATACCGTAATCCGTCTTCTCGGGGATCACGAACTTCACCTCGAAGTCGCGCGTTGCACCGTTGTGGGCAGCCACCGTGAAGATGTCACCCTCGCGGATGTCAATCGGCTTCGAGAGGTCAGGAGCCACGATCTTGGCGTGGGGCGAGAGGCGGCTCGTGATCGTGCAACCCTCAAGCACCTCCTCCGTGGTACCGATCATAATGATGCGGGAGTCGTTATCAACGATGGCGTCGAAACGCTGCTCGTTGCTGTCCACAGCCGTCAGAGCATCGATCTCATTGCCCGTGAGCTTGTCGATCGAGCCGCGGATGGTGTACTCCTTGGTGCGACCGTTGGGGAGCTGCACGCTGACGCGGGTGCTCTTGGTCAAATCCAGCACACCCAGGGCCGGGGTGATGACCGTACCGGCCTCCGTAGCGGCCTGTACGCGCATTCGGGTAATATCGGTTACCTGGTTGTCGCTCGTCTCGGGGTAGTACCAAGGAATCGAGATGACAATCTCGGTCTGCTGTGTGCTGGTTACTGCAGCCGTAAAGGCGGCATTGGGGTCACTGCTGTAGGGACCGCTCACAAAGCGGGCCGTCAGCGAGGTGATACCCACCGAGTCGTCTGCCGCAAAAGTCGGCTCCTCGGGTGTGTGGCAGCTGCCCAGCCCGAAGGCCAGGAGTGCCAATAACATATATTTCAAATTCTTCATAATCGTCCGGTTTTTAGATTATCTCCAGATGGTGTACTGCTGAATGGCGCGGTTGCTGGCCAGCTCATCGTCGGGAATGGGTACCTGGTAGTACTTCTCGGTGAAGAAGCGATCCTGGGCGTCGCACTCTACATAGGTGTAGCGGTGCTGGCCGGCCTCGGCGGCGATCTTCAGACCGTGTACGCGGGTGCCGTTATACTCCTTGTGAGCCAGCTCCCAGCGGCGCATATCCCAGAAGAGGTGACCCTCGAAGGCAAGCTCGATCTTACGCTCCTTGCGGATGGCCTGGAAGAGCTCGTCGCCGGCGGGGTTGTCGTGGGGCAGACCCACGCGGCCACGTACCGTCTCGAGGTCGGTGTTGGCCAACTCCGTCAGACCGAGATGATAGGCAGCCTCGGCGCGATTGAGGTAAACCTCGGCCAGACGAATGGCGATCCAGGGCTGGCTACTGTTTACGGTGATCAGGTCGCTGTGGTTCTCATCCACCAGCTTGCGCAGGTAGTAACCCGTGGTGGTCATACCGTTCACGGCAAAGGTGCCAAACTCGCACCAGCCGTCCAGACCACCCTCGTAGGGCTCGATCTCGCGGCCCTTCCACTCGGCACCGTCGTAGAGGATCGTAGCGGCAAAACGGGGCTCCAGCTCCTCGTAGGGAGGCGTTACGAGCGTACCGCCCGATACGTGCCAGGGGGTCCAATCCACCTCGCCACCACCGGCATACTCATAGAGCTCAACCATCTCTTGGGTCGGGGTTGCCAGACCGCGCGAGTTGTTGGCACCATCACCACCGGGGCCGAAGTAGTAGTCGAAGCTGTGGTCAAGCTTACCGGCCAGATAGGTGTACTCCAGAATCGACTCGGTATTGCCCTGGGCAGCGGTCGTCGAGAAGCACTTGGCATAGGCCTCCGAGGTGCTACCATCCATTAGGGCGTAGCCGGCCTCCGACTCAAATACGGCATCTGCGGCATCCTTGGCATCCTGCCAACGCTCGGCGTAGAGCATTGCACGCGACAGCAGTGCCCAGGCGGCACCCGAGGTGACGCGGCCCTTGTCGGCGTTGCTCCATACGTCGGGCAGGTGCTCACCGGCAAACTTCAGATCCTGATAGATGAACTCCCAGGCCTGCTCCTCCGTGCTGAGGGGCGTGTTGGGGGTATAGGCCTCCAGGTTCTGGTCGTAGAGGATGATCTCCTTGTGACGCTTGGTCAGCTCAAAGTAGAGCATACCGCGGAAGAAACGAGCCTCGGCCTGGAAGCGGAGGGTGGTCTCCTCGTCGAAGTTGGCATACTTTCCCATCGAGAAGAGGAACTCGTTGACGCGGCGTACGGCCTCGTAGTAGCTGTTCCAGTTGGAGAGGTAGAAGGCGGCCGACGACGAGGTCTGGCCATCAATACCATAGAGGAATCGGTTGGCGATACCGTAGTAGTTACCGGTCATATTCTCGGCCGGCGAACCGAACTTGAAGGTGTCGGTCAGACCATCCGTGATACCCGGATAGCACTGCCACGAGCCAAACTGTCCGAAGTTGTGGATATAGGTGTAGAAATTGTTGGCATAGAGGGTTGCGTAGTCGGGATCCGTCCATACCATCTTATCGGTTACTGCGTCGGTGGGCGCGAGGCTGTTGAAATAGTCGCTACAGCCCGTCGACGTCGAGAGCACACCGGCCAGTAAGGCCAAACTGCATATTCTTGTTTTCATAGTCATCTCTTTTATCGGTTAGAAGGTAAGACTGATACCACCCATTACGGTACGCTGCTGCGGGTAGTAACCCAGGTTCACACCGGGAGCCTCGGGATCGACACCCTCGGGCAGACCCGTCAGCGTGAAGAGGTTCGAGCCCTCGACAAAGATGCGGAACTCCGAGATACCCAGACGGCTCATCCACTTCTTGGGGAAGGTGTAGCCGAGCTGCATCGTCTTCAGACGGATGTACTTGCCGTCACGATACCAGTAGGTCGAGGCCAGACCGTTGTTGTCGTTGGCGCGGTCGATCGACAGACGCGGATAGAGGGCGTCGGTGTTCTCGGGCGTCCACGAGTTCTCGGCCAGGAAGCGCGGGGCATTGGCACCATCCTTAAAGAGCTTGGTGAAGGGGGTGTTGTCCTGTACCCAGTTGTAGTAGGTACCCGTCAGCTGGGCGTCGAACATTGCACCGCCGGTGAAGAACATCGACAGATCGATACCCTTCCACGAGGCGTAGAGGTTCAGACCGGCGGTCAGCTCGGGACGGTTGGTGCGGCCCACGAAGGCCTGATCCTTCCAGGCATCGATTACACCGTCACCATCCATATCGCGGTACTTGATGTCACCCAGCGAAGGACGAATGCCATCCACCCAGGCCGAGTTTTCGATCTCCTCCTCGGTCTGGAAGAGGCCTTCGGCCACCAGAGCCATCTGCGAATAGACCGACTTGCCAGCGTGGAGCTGGTAGGAGGGGGTACCGATGGGATCGGGGTACTTCAGATAGCGGGTGCGGGCCCAGCTCATATTGAAGCGTACGCCATACTTGAAGTCACCCACCTGGTTGTCGTGCGAAATGGTGAACTCGATACCCTTGGTGTCGATCTCCTGGTTGTCGTTCACATAGGTGGGGTAGTAGCCACCCATCGAGGGGGGATAACCCGACGAGGCGGTGAGCATATCATACGTATAGGTGTAGAAGTAGTCTACCTCCATACCCAGCTTGCCCTCCCACATACGGAGGTCGAAGCCGACGTTGAAGCTGCGCGAACGCTCCCAGGTCAGATCGGGATTGGCCACGGCACTCGTGTAGAGGCCATTAACGGTCGAACCGCCGATGATGCCGGGATAGCCGCTGTTGAACGACAGACGGCTCAGGAAGGAGTAGGCCGGAACACTGGCGTCGGCACCTACCTCACCCGCCGAAGCGCGGATCTTCAACTCGTTGATCACGTCGCGGGCATCCTCGAAGAAACGCTCATTCGAGATACGCCAACCGATCGATGCGGAGGGGAAGAAACCCCAGCGCGAGCCATTCATACCGGCGAACTTGTACGAACCGTCATAACGGCCGGCCAGCTCCACCAGGTAGCGGTTGTCGAAGGCGTAGTTCAGACGAGCCACGAAACCGGCCGAACGGGTGTGACCGCTGGAACCATAGACGGGCTTGGCAATGCTGCTATCCACCTGCGTATTGTTCAGCTCGGGAAGCTCGATGAAGTCAAGTTTGGAACCATAAGCACCGAAGCTGTTGCTCTTGTTGTCGCGTACCTCCATCAGGGCCAATACCTTCACCTCGTGCTTCTCGGCAAAGGTGCGGTCGAAGCTGATGTTGAACTGACCGACCAGCTGACGCGACTGCGACATACTCTCGTGCAGTTTGTTCTCCGTGTTCTGACGCGGGTCAATCTGCTGGCCCGAGTACTGCATCGGGTTGGCACCCAGCTGCGAGGGCAGCACCTCTGCCTGCAGATAGTAGGGCGTCGAGAGGTTCTTGTTGGTGTTGATCGTGCGGTCGTAGGCACCCGTCACACCGAGGCTCAGACCCTCTACCCAGGGCAGATTCCACTTCAGGTTGAAGTTCGACTGCACCGAGGTCGACTCGGTCTGATAGTTACCCGACTCATAGATGGCGGCCAGGGGGTTGTAGGCATTGCCGTGACGCGTGATGCTACCCGTATAGAGGCCGTCCTGCTTGATGGGCAGGTAGGGGTGTGCGTAGATGGCCTGCTCGGCGATCGAGTACCAGGGAATCTCCCACTCGTACATCTGATCCGACCACGAACCACCGGCTTGCAGACCCGGCTGACGCTTGTCACCGATCTGACCGGCCAGATTCATCTGGAAGTGGAGGTTCTTGGCGATCTGGGCACCGACATTCACACGGGCGTTGTAACGCTTGTAGGAGAAGTTGTCGATGTTACCCTTCTGACCCAGGTAGCCCAGCGAAGCGAAGTAGTTCATCTTCTCGGTACCACCCGAAGCGGTCACGCTGTGTTGGTTGTTGATACCCGTACCGAAGGTCTCTTCGATCCAGTTGGTGTTGCCCCAACCGTTCGTACCGGCAATCATATTAGCTACATCCTGCTTCGAGAAGATAGGCTGCTTGCCATCCATCTCCAGGGCGCGGTTGTACCAGTAGGCGTAGCCCGGACCATCGAGGAACTCGGGGAAGTTGGTGTTGAACGAGGCACCAACCGAACCATTATAGGTGATCTTCGGGGCACCGATCTTACCACGCTTGGTGGTTACCAGCACAACACCACCCGCACCCGACAGACCGTAAACGGCAGCCGCAGCGGCATCCTTCAGAACCGAGATGGTCTCGATCTCATTGGGGTCGAGGTCCGAAATCGAACGGGGCATACCATCCACAATGTAGGTGGCACCATAGATCGAACCACGGATCACGATCTCGGCCTGGTCGGCACCCGGCTGACCCGACTCCTGCACCGAGGAGATACCGGTCAGCTTACCGGCCAGCATCGACGATACGTTGGTGGCGGGACCTGTCAGCAGCTCCTCACCCGAAATCTGGGCAACGGAGCCCGTGAGGCTCGCCTTGCGCTGGGTACCGTAACCCACCACAACAACCTCCTCCAGGGCCGAAGCATCCTCCTTCATCTTCACGTCGAGGGTCGTCATTCCTGACGAAACCTTGAGCTCCTGGGTCTCCAGGCCGATGTAGGTGAATACCAGGGTATTGCCCTGGGCAACATCAATCGAGTAGTGGCCGTTTACGTCGGTCGTCGTACCACGATTGGTCTCCTTGATCACTACGGTGGCACCGATCAGGGGCATCCCCTCGGGGTCGGTCACCGTACCTCTGAGGGTCGATTGGGCAAAGGCGCTCTCCACACCACCCCAAAGCAGCAGCCCTGCCAATAGCAGGACTCTGACGCTCAGAGTCTTCCATAAATTAGATAAAAATCCGCTCATAGAAATTGTTATTAGTTTGTGTAAGATTTTATTCGATGGTCAAACCGTCGGCGATGCCGCGATCAAGGGCATCCCACCAGTTGCGGTTTACGATGTGTACCAGGTCGAAGATCATCAGACCGTCGGTGGCACGCAGAGCCTCACCCACGGCACGAGCGAACTGCTCCTCGTCGCCCTGATACTGCTCCACGTAGATCGAGCCGATAACGGGTACCTTGCCGCAGGTGAGCTTCTTGGCCCACTCGGCACCACCCTCGATACAGTACCAGTAGCTCTGCTCGTTGGTCATACCGGCCTCCGAACGCTGACCTACAACACCCAGAGCGTTGTCCACCTCGCTCTTCTTGACAAGCGTGTAGTAGAGTCCCGTCATATAGACATCCAGCAGATCGGCATAGCCCGTCGTCTTGTATTCGGGAGTGGCCCAGTCGAACATCGTCGAAGGATCGAACTCCTCGCTGGCCCAATTGACACCTACATAGTAATAGGTAGGATACCAGGCTCCCGTGTAGTCACCGATCTTCAGGTCGGGGTTGATCGCCTTCAGCTCCTCGTGGGCACGCTTCACAAAGCCCTTGATCACCGAAGCACGCCACTCCAGCCACTTGTTGAAGTGAGGGCCTCTGCGCCATACATCCTGGCCATTCTCCTTCTCCCAATACATCACATCCTCGGGGAACTTCTCGAGTTTCAGACCGGAGTACTGCTCAAACAGCTCGCGGGAGAGGTCGCTGAAGTCGGAGGTGATGTCGTCGAAACGCACGCGGTCGAAGATGATGCCGTCCACCTCGGGGTACTTCTCGGCAAACTCGCGCAGAATCTCGATCTGATACTCCTGTACCTCGGGATTGGCGGCGTTGAGCATACCATTGTAGTTCTGCTTCTGGGTGCTGATGGGGCGAATACCCTCGGGTGTAAGCACCTGCGACTGCCAGTGGGCCTTGTCGCCGAAGATGATACCGCGGTCGAAGTGGTTGTGGCCGCCGGCGAAGATGTTGAGCGAGCCGTAAACCCCCATACCGAGCTTGTGGCCCTCCTCGATGAAGTAGCCCAGCATATCGTACTCTTCGGGGCGTACGGTACCCTCCCACTCGCCCATATAGGGGGCGATGTCGCTCTTGTAGAGGGTCTCACCCATAATCGACTTCACGTCGATTACCAGGTCGGTGAACCCCTTCTGGTGGAGGTGGTTCACGTAGTAACGAATCGAGTCGGGGGAGCTCATACGGGCGAAGTTGGCCTCGCAATCGACCCACATATAGAGGTGCTTGCCCTCTACGGGACTCTTTTCGGTCGGGGCGCAGGCACCTGCCAGAAGTGCCAGGCCGAGAATTAAGAGAATTTTCTTCATGACAACAATGTTTGTGTGTTCGCTTTAATGGACGAGGATTTCTGCCCTGATCGGTCAGAAAAGGGTATAATATCCCCATTGACGCACAAAGATAATAACAAAAATTATTTTCGGCAACTTTTATAATAACATTTTTTATTATAGCTCTCTTTTTCCTTGAAAAAGTCCCATTTTAGATTCAAGAAGACCCCTTTAAGGGGGAGTTTTTTCTGGCAGGAGAGGGCGAAACAGGGGGTCAGAATGGGTGAAAAGAAAAAAATTTATGATGTAGGTTTGGTGTAAATAAAAAATTTTATTACCTTTACTCGATTAAACGATCCAAAAGGCCTCTTTTGAAGGGGCTTGCAAGTACCAAATTTTGAAACTATGGCAACCACTTTCCTCAAACGGGCTGAAGAGGGTAACCGTACGGCCATCCTCAAGCAACAGATTTTGCGTGAATACATTGCAGGTGGTGATTTGAGTATCACCGACCTCAGTGCAGCGATGTCGCTGAGTGTCCCGACCGTCACTCGTTTTATCGGCGAGTTGATTGAGGAGGGCTTTGTCTATGATTTCGGCAAGCAGGGTACGGCCGGTGGGCGCAAGCCCAATATCTATGGATTGAATCCCTTGGCCGGCTACTATATTGGTGTGGAGGTGCGACGCGAGTCGCTCAAGATGGCTGTCATCAACTTCAAGGGCCAGGTGCTCGATGTGGCTGAGGAGCGGTTGCTCCTGCCCGATCTCTCGCCCGAGAATATCGGTCTCTTCTGTACGACCATTCAGCAGTTTGCCTCCCGCAATGAGCTTCCCTGGAATAAGGTGCTGGCTTTGAGCGTCAATCTTTCGGGCCGCGTGAACTCCCACGCCGGTTACAGCTACAGCTTCTACTTTGTGGAGGAGCAGCCGCTGGCCAAGATTCTGGAGGAGCAGTTGGGTTGCACGGTCTATGTTGAGAACGATACTCGTGCCGCCACCTATGGCGAGTATATGTGCGGCGTGGGTGATGGCGAGCAGACGATGCTCTACATCAATGCCAGTTGGGGTCTTGGTCTCGGTATGGTGATCGATGGCAAGCTCTTCTACGGCAAGTCGGGCTTCTCGGGCGAGTATGGCCACTTCCCGATGCTCGACAACGAGATCATCTGCCGTTGCGGCAAGCGAGGCTGCCTGGAGACGGGAGCCTCGGGATCGGCCGTTCACCGCATCTTCCTCGAGAAGATGGGCGAGGGGCGCATTTCGCTCCTCTCGGAGAAGTATGAGCGTGGCGAGAAGATCCTGTTGCAGGATATCCTGGAGGTATTGCAGAAAGAGGATACGCTGGCCATCGAGGTCATCGAGGGGGTTGCCGACACGCTGGGCAAGGCGATTGCCGGCCTGATCAATATGTTCAACCCCGAGTTGATCGTCTTAGGTGGCTCGTTGGCCCGTGCCAAGGAGTATTTGACGCTCCCGATCAAGAGTGCTATCAACAAATATTCGTTGCGCCTGGTAAGCAAGGATACCACGATCAAGCTCTCGAAGTTGGGAGATGATGCCGGTGTGGTGGGAGCCTGTCTGCTGGCCCGAGGCAAGTCGCTCGGTCTAATCTAGAGGTCCGGCGTCGTAAAATGGAGAAAAATAGAAAACACAAACAAAAATTAAGAAGAGATGAAAGAGATTGAAATGAAACGATCCCCTCTGTGGTGGGTGCCGTCTGCCTACTTCGCAATGGGATTACCGCTGATCCTGATTAATTTGGTGGCTCCGCTGATGTTTAACGACTTTGGCATCAGTGATGCCCAGGTGGCCTTCTGGACCTCGCTGCTGATTCTGCCCTGGTCGCTCAAGCCCTTCTGGAGCCCTCTGATGGAGATGTATCGCACCAAGAAGTTCTATGTGGTGACCACCCAGCTGGTGTCGGGTATCTCGCTTGCGCTGGTGGCGATGGCCTTGCCGCTGCCCAGCTTCTTCCCCTATGTGGTGGCCATTATGACGGTGCTGGCTTTCAGTGGCGCAACCCACGACATCGCCCTTGATGGCGTCTATATCAGCGAGTTGGATAAGACCCAGCAGGCACAGTATGTGGGATGGCAGGGTGCCTTCTACAACCTGGCCAAGGTAACGGCAATGGGAGGTCTGGTCTATCTGGCCGGTGTGCTGGAGACCCGTATCGGTGTCCTCTATGCCTGGGTGATCATTATGCTGGTTTGCGGTCTGCTGCTCACGGCTCTGGGACTCTACCACTGGCGCGTTCTCCCCTCGGGAGGCGAGGAGGCGAAGAGCCACGCCACCTTCAAGGAGACGATGCGCGAGACGTGGGGTGTGATTGCCCAGTTCTTCCAGAAGAAGTATATCTGGATCTACATCGCCTGGATCATCTTCTACCGCTTTGCGGAGGGTTTGGTGATCAAGATTGTTCCCCTCTTCCTCAAGGCCGATACGGCGGTGCAGGGTCTGGGCCTTACGAAGGATGAGATCGGTCTCTACTACGGTACGTTCGGTGTGGTGGCCTTCATCGTGGGCTCGATCCTGGGTGGTTACTTCATCTCGTGGCGAGGTCTCAAGAAGGCGATCTTCCCCCTCTGCTGCATCTTCAACATCCCCTTTGTGGTCTATGCGCTGCTGGCCCTCTATCAGCCCGATAATATGTGGCTCGTCTGCGGTGCCATCGTCTTTGAGTACTTCAGCTATGGCTTCGGTTTTGTGGGCCTGACCCTCTTCATTATGCAGCAGGTGGCCCCCGGCAAGCACCAGATGGCTCACTACGCCTTCGGCTCGGCTCTGGCCAACCTCGGTGTGATGCTCCCCGGTATGATTTCGGGTGTGATCAGCGATGCCCTGGGCTATCAGCAGTTCTTCCTCTGGGCACTGTTGGGTACCATCCCGGCTCTGCTGCTCACCTGGTTCCTCCCCTTCACCTATCCCGATCCCCAGGAGTAGGGGCGTAACCGGCCGTGGCTTTAGGTCGAGGTTGTGGCCGAAAAAGAGGGGCTGTCCGCTTTCGGGTTGGGTAGCCCCTCTTTTTTTGTGAAGATATGCGGGATTTGAAAAAAAATGGCTATATTTGTCATTAGATAGTATCAAAACGACTGAAATATGAAGAGACTTTTCCTTCTTTTTGCCCTGCTGGGCTCCCTTTGCGTTACCTTCTCGGCCTCGGCCCAGAGTTACGAAGACACTCCCGATCCCTATGAGCCGCGCCACCGCTACCGCTCCTATCATCAGGGCGAGTTCCGCTTCGGTGCCCGCGCCGCCTACTATATCGGTGCCAACGCCTTTGGTGCAGGTGTCTATGCCAACTATGCCCTGACCAACTGGCTCAACATCGAGCCGGGTGTCAATGTCATCTGCAAGGCCCACAGCTCGATTGATATCTATTGCGACTTCCAGATTCCGCTGGAGGTGGCCCGTGATTGGTCGATCTATCCCATTGTAGGTCTGAGTGCCAACGAGATCGGCTCGAAGAGCCGGGATGCCTACGGCTGGTCGTGTGGTCTGAACCTGGGTGCCGGCACCTCCTTTGAGTGCAATCGCCGCTGGCTGCTCTCGGGCTCGCTGAAGTGGATGGCCCAGTCGGCCAAAAATCACCCCAATCCCATCATCTTCAGTGTTGGTGCGGCCTATCGTTTCTAACCTCCCCGATGGTATATGACAAAAAGGACAACCCGATTGGGTTGTCCTTTTTTGTCGATCCGACTTTTTGAGGAGGGGGCCCGATTGAACACAATGCAAAAAGGATGGTCACAAGCCATCCTTTTTCCTGTGAGCCGAAACCGAGATTTGAACTCGGGACCCCTTCATTACGAGTGAAGTGCTCTACCGCTGAGCTATTTCGGCCTGCCGGAGAATCGTGTTCCCCTTTGTTGCGGGTGCAAAGGTGATAAAAAAAAATGAAACAGCCAACTCTTTTGTGGAAAAAACTGCAAAAAAATGGTTTATCCCTCACTTTTTTACTAAATTTGTCCCTCGAAAACTCTCTCTCTTGTGGAGAATTAAAGCAAAAACAATGATTACCTTTCTGATCTGTCTGGCCCTCCTTGTGGGTGCCTACTTTACCTATGGCCGCTATTTGGAGCGTGTCTGCGACATCGATGCGGCCCATCCGGTCCCCTCGAAGACCCATTATGACGGGGTGGACTATCTCCCTCTGCCGCGTTGGAAGATCTTTTTGATCCAGCTGCTGAACATTGCCGGCCTGGGCCCCATCTTCGGTGCGGTGCTGGGTGCCGCCTTCGGCCCCGTCGCTTTTCTTTGGATCACCCTCGGAGGTATCTTTATGGGAGCGATGCACGATATGGTGTCGGGCGTCATCTCGGTGAAGAGGGCCGGTATGAGCCTCCCCGAGATTATCGGCGAACTGCTGGGCAAGGAGGTCAAGACCTTTATGCGTATCTTCTCGGTGCTCCTGATGGTGCTGGTGGGTGCGGTATTCCTCTCGCAGCCTGCGGCTCTGATCGACAACTCGATCGATCTGCCCGCTCTGGAGGCGATTGCCGTCGGGAAATATACCCTGATGTACTTGATCATCCTGCTGGTGATCCTGGGCTACTACATCCTGGCCACGCTGTTGCCGATTGACAAGATCATCGGCAAGTTTTATCCGATCTTTGGCCTGGCTCTGCTGGTGATGGCCCTCGGAATCCTTGGTGTACTCCTCTTTCAGAGCGATCGCTATGCAATTCCCGAACTTACCTCGCTGGAGAATATGATTGCCGATGCCAAGGCGATGCCCATCTTCCCGATGCTCTTCACGACCATTGCCTGTGGAGCCATCTCGGGCTTTCACGCTACGCAGTCGCCCCTGATGGCGCGCTGCCTGACCAACGAAAAGCAATGCCGCTCGATCTTCTACGGAGCGATGATCTCGGAAAGTATCATCGCACTGATCTGGGCCGCCATCGGTATGGCCTTCTGGGGTGGCGTTGAGGGGTTGAACGAGGCGATTGCTGCCAATAAGGGCAATGCGGCCCTGCTGGTGGATGCCATCGCTAACGAGACGTTGGGCCCGGTTGTGGCAGGGTTGGTGATCTTCGGGGTCATTGCCTGTGCCATCACCTCGGGTGATACAGCCTTCCGCTCGGCCCGACTTATCGTCGCCGATTTTATGGGCATCGAGCAGAAGAGCCTCAAAAAGCGCATTTGGGTCAGTCTGCCCCTCTTTGTGCTGGGTCTCTTCATTATCCTGGCCCTCCCGTTCCAGACCATCTGGAGCTACTTCGCCTGGTGCAACCAGACCCTGGCGGCCATCACCCTTTGGGCCATCACGGTTTGGCTGGCCAAGAATAAAAAACCGCTCTGGATCGGCCTGTTGCCCGCCCTCTTTATGACCTATATCTGTATGAGCTACATCTTCGTCTCGCCGCTGATGCTGGGAATGGCGAATCGTACGCTGGCCTATCTGATGGGGGCCCTCTTTACGGGTGCCGTCAGTCTCTATATGTATAAACTCCTGCTGCGCTATGGCCAATAGAGTCCCTGCCACCCTGCATCCTACCGCCGATCAGACCTTCCAGATCGAGGGCGGGGGAATTTGCAACTACGTCGGAGTGTTGCGTCGCACGGAGGAGGCTCAACGTTCGGGCCGTGTGGCCGAGGCCTGTGAGGAGCGTTATCGTGCCGTTCAGGCCCTGATGGAGTTGTTGCCCGAAGAGGAGGAGGTGGCCCTCGACTGGAGCCACGCCAACTCGCGGGCAGCCCTTGAGGTGCTTAACCTCTCGGCCGTGGATCACTTCTTGATCGAGGATTTCGAACTCTCGGCTGCTCTGTTGGAGCTCTTGCTGGAGCTGGATCCCGAGGATCACCTCGAGGCGAGCCTTTTGCTGGCCTACAACTATGTGGAGCTGGGCGAGGCGGAGCTCTTTGAGGAGGTGCTGCCCGACGTGCCGGAGGGTGCCGCCTGTCTCCTTGCGGAGCTGTGGGCCGGTTTCACCTTTGATGGGGAGCTTCCGAAGGTTCCCTGGCAGGAGTTCTGCCGCCGCCACGCTACGACCCTCGAGGAGTTTGTGGCGGAGGAGCACCCGGCCGATGCGGAGTATCTGCGCGACATCGAGTCGGAGCATCCTTCCGCGCGTGCCCGCGCCCGTGAGTTGTGGCTCCGTACCGAGCATTTGTGGCGGCTTCATCCCGAATTTATCGCAGCACTTCGGGCCCAAAAGTAACTTTAGCACCCAATTTTGAGCCGATTTTTGGCTTTTGGAGCGAAAATTTGGGCGAAAGTTTTGTTATTTGGGAAAATCGTTTTACCTTTGCACTCCGCAAAATGTAGTGGAACATTAAGAATTAACTAAAAAACGAGATAGCTATGGCAATGAAAAGAACTTACCAGCCTTCGCGCCGCAAGCGTATCAACAAGCACGGTTTCCGTCAGCGTATGGCAACCGCCAACGGTCGCAAGGTATTGGCCGCACGTCGTGCCAAGGGTCGTAAGAAGCTGACCGTTTCGGACGAGTCGACCTTCAAGTACGCTTAATTCCTTCGGGAATTGGCCATAGTCAGGGGTGGTGTTCAAGGAACATCACCCCTGACTGTGTTTGGAGGTGGGTGGGGGAGTATAAAATAGGCGGCAGCCGGGAAGTTGCCGCCTGCTTCGGAGGCTCTTCTAGCCCAACTGCTATGACTTAATGTATAACTCTTGGCTTTTTTTGTTTTTTAGCGGAAAGTTTTCTATATTTGTACTGGCATTGCGGAATACGCAGTGACTATAGATGGCATTTAGGGCCGTCGCGGATTCGATTTATCATTTAAATAGAAATTGCCTATGAAGCATAGCGTATAGTTTAGTACGCACGTTTTAGACATATTTGGAAAAGCGTTTTAGCTTTATTCTGCTGCTCAGAAAGTTTGGCGACTAAAAGACAGAAGGAATAATAGTTGAAATGCCTATGCTGTATAGCGTGGGCTTTTTGTTATATTATTCTGTCGGGTTACGCCAAACACCTCTGAGCGGGAATATAACTAATTGTCCCGCGCTTTTTTTCGCGCGTATTTAAAATCTTTTAAGGGAGAATGGAATAACCGAAAATCCGTAAGAGAGTAGGAAATATTTTAGTAATAAGTAAGTAAAATGAAGAAGATTTTAATTATTTTGGCAGTAATTTTAGGAATGTCTTATTCCGCTAATGCGCATACGTCTAATTGTGTCAACATGGGAAATGACCCTGTTAGCATAACAAGTATGGATAATGAAGAATATGTAGACAGTGTGACGGCAACGACTAAAGATGGTCGTTATACTAAGAATCTTTCTGTTTATCGCAGGAGATTACCAGGTGGGAGTTACCATTATTTTGTAAAATTTTCCGGTGAAGAGGTTACCGTTTTTTGGGCTAGAGAATATGACTGCTTTGCGGTACAAGCAAATGCACTTTGGCTTTTTAGCTCGAGGTCTCTTGAATATGTCTTTTTCTCTTCTAATAAAAGGGCATATAACGCATAATTCGTGATGCTTTATATGTACAATTTGCTGTTTATCAGTTAATTAGGCGGCGGCTTGGAAGTTGCCGCCTAATTCGGGAGATTGCTCTCTGCTATTGTTCTAGACTAGTATAGTCCTTTTCCCGACTATGAGTAGAGGCTTGCTGCATAAGCAGGTTGAAAGGAGTTAGGGGTTTCGAAAAAAAACAGCAGGGAATCTCACGATTGCCTGCTGCCTTCGGGGCCGAAACCCCTAACTACTAACCCAAACTTAAATAAATGAAGAAACCTCACTGCGGGTCTGCCGCAGCTGTCTTACTGTAGGACAAATCCTATGCCAGGGAAACGCCTTGACATAGGATTTATTGTGTTAAAGTCGAATTGGAGGAGTTGAAAACCCTTTCGGAACAGTGGGCTATTTCGAGGGCTCTCCGCCGAGGCGGATGATGCGGGAGAGGCCACCCCAGGGATTGACCTCCAGAGTCTCGCGGAGCAGGGGCTCTTTGCCACGGCGGATGGTGAGCGTTGCCGGGAGAGTCGGAACCTCGTAAATATCGTTCTCGGAGGGCAGCGAGTGAGGTATTATATATAGGTATAACTCAAGCTTGTTGCCCGTGGTGCACTCCAGGCGGGTGGTGCGACCCGTTGATGAGAGCTCCTCGGGGAGATCCTCTGCGGAGTAGAAACCCGCCGTCTCATCCGAGGTCAGGGTGCGGGCAATCATCACCACCTGCATTCGCCACCACTCCGCGTGGCCACACTGCAGTTCGATCGAAAAATTTTCACTTTTTTTCATCAAAATCTCCCTTTCTGCCCCCGAAAAAGGGGCTTTCCGACCGTAAAGATAGTAAAAATGTGCCGAAAAAGGAAAAAAACTTGGTGATTCGATGAAAAATGCGTACCTTTGCGAACTAACTGCGTGGAAATGAACGTGGAGAAGAACTTTTCAATCGCCTACAAGGGGCTGAAGCCGGGTGTCTATACTTATGATTTTGAGGTAGATAGCTCGTTGTTTGAGGCCTTTGAGAGCACCGAGATCAAGAGCGGTGCCTGTCAGGTGCGTGTTGAGTTGCGCCGTTTGGAGACGATGCTCGATATGGCCGTGGAGGTGGTAGGCCGGGTGGTGGTTCCTTGTGACCGATGCCTGGAGGATTGCGAGGTGCCGATTGCCTATGAGGGTAATCTGGTGGTGAAATTCTCCTCCGAAGAGCAGGAGTACGATGGTGAGGTGATGTGGCTCACGCCAGCCGACGATGAGGTCAATCTGGCGCAGTACATCTACGAGAGCGTAGTGCTCTCACTCCCTTACCAGCGCGTACACCCCGAGGGCGAGTGCGACAGCGAGATGCTCAAACGCTTCACGGTGGTCTCGACCGAGGAGCTGGAGGCAATGGAGAAGCGTGTCGAAGCCGAGAACTCCTCCCTTTCGCAGGAGAATCGGGCACAGCTTGAGGCTCTGAAGGCGCAGATGACCCAGAAATAAGATTCGCAAAAGAGCGAAGGCCAAAGGATTAGCAACCCCGGGTTACCTATTGACCCAACTCGCCGGAGCTTGATGTGAAAATGCAATAACAACCGAAAACGTTAAACTAAAAAAATAGAAAAAAAATGGCACATCCTAAACACAAAGTGTCGTCGACCCGTCGCGACAAGAGAAGAACTCACTACAAGGCCGTTGTTCCCACGGTAGTTTCGTGCTCGAACTGCGGTGCATCGGTACTCTACCACCGCGTTTGCCCCGAGTGCGGCTTCTATCGCGGCAAGTTGGCTATCGAGAAGAAGGTTGCCGAATAAGGCTTCCTCTCTTGTATGTTGCACGGCTCCTGCCGTGCAACACCCGTTTTTTAATAAATTGTACTAAACCCGTTTTGGAATGTTGAAGATTGGTATTGATGCTATGGGAGGCGATTACGCTCCCGAGGCGGCCGTCAAAGGTGCCGTAATGGCACTCGATGAGGTAGGTGCGGATACCCGCATCGTGCTTTTTGGTGACAAAGAGCAGATTTTGGATATCCTGTCGAAGGAGAATTGTCCGGCCGATCGCTTCGATATCGTGGCTACGACCGAGGTGATTGAGATGGGTGACCATCCCGCCAAGGCCTTTCAGCAGAAGGCAAATTCGAGTATTACCGTGGGTTTTGGCTACCTGGCCAAGGGCCTTATTCACGGCTTTGCCAGTGCCGGTAGCACCGGTGCTATGATGGTGGGCTCGATGTATGCCGTCAAGCCCATTGAGGGGGTGATTCGTCCCACCATTACCTCGTTGGTGCCTACCGTAACGGGTCGTCCGGGCCTCCTGCTGGATGTGGGTCTGAATGTGGACTGCAAGCCCGAGGTGCTGGTACAGTATGGTTTGATCGGTTCGCTCTACGCCGAGGCGGTGTTGGGCATCGAGAATCCCCGTGTGGCCGTGCTTAACATCGGTGAGGAGGAGGCCAAGGGCAATGCCCAGATCAAGGCTACTCACGACCTGATGAAGGCGGATGGTCGTTTCAACTTTGTGGGCAATGTGGAGAGCTCGCACATCTTCTCGGGCAAGGTTGCCGATGTGATCGTCTGCGACGGTTTTGTGGGTAACATCGTTCTGAAGATGGCCGAGGGCCTCTATCGCATCAACAAAGCTCTGGGTGGCAACAACAAGTTCTGGGAGGCGATGAACTATGAGAATGTGGGCGGTACTCCCGTGCTGGGTGTCGGTGCTCCTGTCGTGATCGGTCACGGCGGCTCCACGCCTTTGGCAATCAAGAGTATGATCCACACGACGGAGCAGGTGGCTCAGAGTGATTTCACCGAGCGTCTGCGGAGCGTTTTCCAAAATCAATAAGTTAAGTTAATGAAGAAAATTACAGCTGCGATTACGGGTGTTGGGTGCTGGTTGCCCGACTACCTGCTCACCAACGAGGAGTTGAGCCGTATGGTTGACACCTCCGATGAGTGGATTATGTCCCGTATCGGTATTAAAACCCGCCATATTCTGAAGGGCGAGGGTCTCGGTACCTCCTATATGGGTGCTCGAGCCATCAAGAACCTGCTGGAGAAGACCAAGACCAATCCGATGGATATCGATCTGATCATTTGCGCCACGGTTACTCCCGATATGTTCTTCCCCTCCACGGCCAACATCGTGGCCGATATGGTTGGATGCAAGAATGCTTTTGCCTATGACGTGTCGGCAGCTTGCAGCGGCTTCCTTTTCGCTCTGACCACGGGTGCTCAGTACATCGAGACCGGTTTCTGCAAAAAGGTAATCGTTCTGGGAGCCGACAAGATGTCTTCGATTGTCGATTACAACGACCGCAACACCTGCCCCATCTTTGGTGACGGTGCAGCTGCCGTGTTGCTTGAGCCCAACAAGGAGGGCTACGGTATCATCGACTCGATCCTTCACTCCGATGGCTCGGGTGAGGTACACCTCCATATGAAGGCCGGAGGTTCGCGCTATCCCGCCTCGAAGGAGACCCTCGAGAAGAATTGGCACACCATCACGCAGGATGGTCAGGCCGTCTTCAAGCACGCGGTATCGAGTATGGCCGATGTCTCGGTCGAGATGATGGAGCGTTATCACCTTCGTTCGGAGGATGTCCGCTACCTGGTGCCCCACCAGGCCAACCTGCGCATCATCGATGCCACGGCTCGCCGTATGGGTATCGGCCGCGAGAAGTGTATGATCAACATCGACCGCAACGGTAACACCACTGCGGCTACCATCCCTTCGTGTCTCTACGACTACGAGAACGCACTTCGCAAGGGCGACAACCTCATCCTCGCCACCTTCGGAGGCGGATTCACCTGGGGTGCCACCTATGTGAAGTGGGCCTACGACGGGGACAAGGTCGAGGAGTAATTGTGTGACAAGCGTCCCTTTGGGCTGTTATGAAAAATCCGGCAATGGTTTCCCATTGCCGGATTTTTTGTTTGATTTTGTCTCCCGTTTTTTAGGAGAGAGCGGCAGGCTCTTTTAGTCCTCCGACGACGATGGTGGAGAGTTCCTGCGGGTCGAGATGGCGTTGAGCCAGCTCCAGGATGCGGTCGGGAGTCATTGCACGAATCTCTTGCAGGGTGCGTTCCGTGGCGTCGCTCTCCTCGCCCGAGAGGATATTCTCGATGGCGACATCGGCAATGCCGAAGGGACCGTCGAGGATGCGCATCATCTCGCCCGTCAGAATATTCTTAGCCAGCGAGAGCTCCTCCTCGGAGACGGGCTCGCGTCGTAGTCGTTCTATCTCGAAGAAGATCTCCTTCAAGGCCTCGTCAGTCACCTCGACACCCACCTGGGTTGCGATGGCGAAGTAGCCTTCGCGCTCAAAATTGACCATTGTGGCCATCACGCCATAGGTGTAGCCGTGCTCCTCGCGCAGGTTGTGCATCAGACGAGCCCCGAAGTAGCCGCCCAGGAGGGTTGCTACCACCTGCATCCCGACAAAGTCGGGGTGGCCGCGTGTGAAGAGCAGGCGTCCGATGCGAATCGCAGACTGTACTGCCTCGGGCCGCTCGATGTAGCAGTGGGAGCGACTTTCGGGAGTAGGGAAGTCGATTTTGGGAGATTCGCCATTGGGGAGACGGCTCGCCAGGGCTTCGATCGCCTGCTGCTCTTCCGGCCCGATGTGGCCGCTGCAGACTGCAAGGCAGTTCGAGGCGATGTAGAAGCGGTGGTAGTGCTCCACGAGGTGGTCGCGGGTGAGCTCCTCATAGCGGGCCTCGGGGTAGCAGACTCCGTAGGGGTGGTCGGCTCCGAAGAGACTCTCCACGAAGGCTTCACGAGCCTTGACATCCACCTTGCGCCGCTCGATGGCGAGTTGTTGGCGACGTTTGGTGCGATAGGTGATCACCTCCTCCTCCGGGAAGGCGGGGTGGAGAAGAATCTCCTCGGCCATCTTTAGTGTCTGGGGGAAGTATTTGCGGAGCGAGCAGAAACTGATGTAGACGTAGTCGCGATCGAGGTTCACCTCGAAGTAGGAACCGTAAAAGTCGAGCTGTTCGGCAATCTCGCGCCCCGAAAGGTGGGTCGATCCCTCGGCAAGCAGATTGGCCGTGGCTGCCGCCACGAAGGGGTGCTGTTGCGTCACGGGGCCGGCGTGAAAGACAAAACTCAAACGTACCACCTCAAACTCCTCGGCCTGCAGGGTGTAGAGGCGCACGCCGTTTTCGAGGGTGCGGCCTACTGCCGGAGGGAGGGTCAGGTGGTCGGGAATGGTGATATGGGGTATGCGTGTCATAGGACAGAATTATCGATTTGAAGCTCTGTAAATCAAGGTGTTGCTCCGATCGCGACGGAAGCAGGAACGGGCGAAGGTAGCTACCTCCTCTGCCGTGATGGAGCGGAAGATCTCCACCTCGCGGTTGATGAGCGAGAGGTCGCCCGTCAGCTCGTAGAAGCCCAGATTCATCGCCTTGTTCATCACGTTCAACTCTCCGAAGAGGGTGTTTGCCTCAAACTTGTTCTTCACCTTCTCCAACTCGTAAGGGGTGATTTGGGCGGGGTCGGCCAGGGCCAGGGCCTCCTGCCAGAGAGCCTCCTCGGCCTGCTCCTCGGTGGTGTTGGGGAGTAGCTGTCCCGAGAGGATGAAGAGGCCCCGCTCGATGCTGCCCAGGATGTAGGCATTCACCGAGGCAAAGAGCCTCCGCTGACGCACCAGGCGGTCATAAAGGCGTGCCGAGTCACCGCCGGCCAGGAGGTCGGAGGTCAGATCGCCCAGGTAGAACTCCTCCGAGCGACGGTCTCCCATCGGGAAGGCGATCATTATCGAGGTGGCGGGGACTTCGCGCTCTACCACGCGGCGACGAGCCTCCTGCTGTTCGGGCTCCTGGGGCAGGGGGGTGTGGCGGAACGTCCCGTCGTCGGGGATTGCACCGAACCACTCCTCGGCCAGACGAAGCATCTCCTCCTCTTCGAGGTCGCCCGAGAGGGAGAGAATGGCATTCGAAGGGCGATAGTAGCGGCGGTAGAAGGCCTCCACCTCCTCCAACGTCGCTTCGGCAATGTGGTCGGGCGTGAGACCGATGGTGGCCCAGCGGTAGGGGTGACACGTGTAGCAGAGGTCGCGCAGGAGCATCATCTGGTCACCATAGGGTTGGTTGAGGTAGCGTTGGCGAAACTCCTCGATCACGACCCGCTTTTCGGTCTCCAATACCTCGGGGGTGAGGCAGAGACCTTGCATACGGTCACTCTCCAGCCAGAGCCCCACCTCCACGTTATCCTTCGGCAGGGTGATGTAGAAGTCGGTGTAGTCGTTGTTCGTAAAGGCATTGTTCTCGCCGCAGGCCATCTGGACAGGGGTGTCGAAGTCGGGAATCAGCTCCGTGCCTCGAAACATCAGGTGCTCGAAGAGGTGGGCAAAGCCCGTGCGGGCGGGATGCTCGTGGCGGGCTCCCACCCGATAGAGGAGGTTTACGGCCACCAGCTTCGACTGTCGATCGCGATTTACCACCACGGTCAGTCCGTTGGCAAGTTGTCGTCTTTTGTAGGGTATCATTGTCTGTAAATTTCAATTCCGGTGGGGTAAAGATACGAAAAAAAGAGGCTCACCGATCTTGGTGGAGCAAAGGGAGGGTGATTTTTTTGTTTTGGCTCAAAAACCGGTGTCGAAAAGGTTTTCAGGTTCAGTTTTTTTACTATCTTTACGACTCTTTTTACCTATGCGACAAAACAATACCATATGTTGCCGATTGCCCTATCTTGCGCCCCAACTTGTTGAGGTGCTCGTTGCTGTTGAAGGGGGCTTTGCGGCCTCCGAGGAGGGGCCCGATTATGAAATCGAAGAGAACAATCCCACCGATGAAGACTATTAACCCCATTCGAGGCCTCGGTCTCCTGCTTTACACCCTTTGGATCTCGCTTTTACTGCTTCCCTCCTGCCGACTGGAGGAGCCGCAACCCGGGATTGGCGAATCTCTTCTGCCAACTCCGGCTCCGATTCGAATCTCCTTCTCGGCCGATATGGGCGAAAGCCGCACCCTCTTCAACGAGGATCAGAGCCAGTTGAGCTGGGAGGTGGGGCGTGATTGTGTAGGGCTCTTCATTGCCTCCGAACTCCCATCCTCCAACATCGAAGCTTTGGCAACTGCCTCCGAGACGGGAACCTGCTTTTGCGGTTCGATTCCCAATGAGTTTGCGGCCGAGGATCTCTTCTGTGCCTACTATCCCTACTCCGCTTCAGTGGAGGAGGAGCCTGCGGCTCTGGAGTTGCAATTCCCACGCTTGCAACATCAGGCGCAGAATCTGCATTTCAATGGAGAGAACAATCCGCTGGTGAGCATCCCGCGCCAGGTGGGGGTTGTGGGGGTGGCAGGCGAGGAGGCGGAGATCTCCTCCGTCAGCTTTCGTCAGTTGAGTGCGATCGTGATGGCCCGCCCCTACTCGACAACCTGGATCGGAGAGGAGATCCGCTCTCTCTCGATAGAGAGCAATGCTCCGCTGGCGGGCTCTTTCCGTTGCGATCAGACTCGGATTCCGACGACGGGCGAGATCGAGATCGAGGGGTGTGAAGCGATGCGGATGAGCACCTTGCTGGCCGAGCCTCTCCTCTTGAGTGAGCGCAAGGAGGATGCCGGCATCTTTGCCGTCATTGCTCCGGGTGACCATACCTTGACAATTCGTCTGCGTAGTGATCGAGCCCTCTATACGAAACGGATTCCGGCACGCACTTTCCAGCGTCTGGAGGTGGTGCGAATGGGGTTGAACCTCGATACGGCCGAGCGAGAGGAGGTCTATTCGTTGGTCGCCTCGGCCGAAGAGTTGCAGACGGGAGATGAGGTGCTCTTTACGCAGTGCGTGGGTCTGGATGATCTTTCGGTAGTGGCGATGGGCTCTTCGGCGGGCAACTATCGCTCTGCGATTGATGAGGTGGAACTCCTCTGTGGCACGATTGCCTGCTCGGAGGTCGCTGCACGGGGCTTGACCCTCTTTCGGGTGGAGCGCGAAGGGGATATGTTGCGTTTTTTGGATGCGGAGACGGGCCTTGCGCTGGCCCTCACCTCGGGGAGTAATGCCCTCGAAGAGCGGGAGTCGGGCGATGCCTACTCGCTCTGGAGCCTTGCGGTGAACGACTTCGTTGCCGAGTTGTCCCCTTCCCGGTTCAGTGATCGAAATTTGCGCTACAATCCCTCGCTTGCCCGCTTTGCCTGCTACTCGGCGGGGCAGTCAAAGATCTCGATTTTCCGTCGTCCGGCCTTGCCCGAGCCGACCATTCGTGTCGATCGTGCGGAGCTTCTCTTCGGTCCCGAGGCGGGGAGTGAAGCGGTGGTGGCGGTCGAGTGGGAGAACCTCTCCGAGATCCCCTCTGTGACGGCTCCTGCCTGGATCGCCTGGAGTTGGGAGGGGTCGAACCTTCGTCTTCGAACCGTCGAGGCCAACTCCTCGTCGGAGCCGCGCACGGGTGAACTGCTCCTGGCGGCCGAGGGGGTTCTCTGCTCGGTGGCTCTCACCCAACAGGGGACCGAAATCGCCTCGGAGGTGATCACCCTGACCTTCCTGCCGGAGAACTACAGCCAAAAGGTGGCCAACT
This sequence comes from Alistipes sp., assembly GCA_045602705.1. Lineage (GTDB taxonomy): Bacteria > Bacteroidota > Bacteroidia > Bacteroidales > Rikenellaceae > Alistipes. The sequence continues at coordinate 7,473 of JAZSCB010000001.1, read as the reverse complement.
ATACCACCACCTGGGAGTGTACCTCCGAAGGACGGATATGGCAGCTGACCAACTTTAACAATAACAACAGTAAGTGGTCCTATGTGAAGTGTGGCCCGAGCAACCGTGCCTCCGAGTCCCTCCTCGAGACCACCTTTGCCATCCCCTGGCCTCTGAAGGAGGTGGTAGTAACCATTGACACCTTCAAGGCGGGATGCGTGGATGAGATTCTGTTGCAGGTGGCGCAGGATGCGGCCTTTGAGCAGGTGGTGGAAGAGGTGGTGGTGGAGATGGCTGCAGGCGAGCTCTGCTTCCCGCTTTCGGGGAGGATCTCCAACGGCTACTATCGCCTGGTGATTCGTTGCAACGACCGCTCCACCTCTCAGGGTATTGTGCAGCTCTCGCAGGTGCGCTACGAGCCCCTTTAGAGGAGGATGAGCCCCTCTTTTTGAAAAAAAATGGAAAAAAGTTGCGCAGGAAGAAAATTATCGCTACATTTGCGGGCTGAAAATGCGAAAATAGAACACAACTAGTTTAATATTAATAACAAAAACCTACGAAAATGAAAGCAGGAATCCATCCTCAGAATTATCGTATTGTGGCCTTCAAGGATATGTCCAACGACCACGTGTTTTTGTGTCGGTCCGCCGTTTCGACAAAAGAGACCATCGAAGTGAACGGCGAAACCTATCCCGTGTATAAGATGGAAATTTCCAACACCTCGCACCCGTTCTATACGGGCCAGATGAAGTTGGTTGACACCGCTGGTCGCGTCGATAAGTTTATGAGCCGATACGCAAAGCGCTACGATAAGAAGAACGCCAAGTAATTTTGGATGCTTCATCTCAGAGCCGAGTCCGAAAGGGTTCGGCTTTTTTTGTGTTGCGAACTTCTCTGTGTTTAGCGCAATGAGTCCCCTTTTTCGGCCGCAGGGTAAAAAAAGTGCCGAAAAGAGAACAATGAATCGGAAAATTTTGTACCTTTACACACAAAGCAAACTAATTATTACTTACCTATATGTCAGCACTTACATTCGACAAAAGCGAGTTAGGTAACCTGGAGTATTCGCTCCAGCGTGAAATGCTCGCTACCGACCGCCGTGGAGGCTATATGAGCACCACCATCGTATGCTGCAATACGCGCAAGTACCACGGCCTGATGGTGGCCCCCATCGACCAGAGCGATCGTACCTACGTTCTGCTCTCCTCGCTCGACGAGACCATCGTGCAGCACGACCAGTCGTTCAACCTGGCCCTGCACCGTTTCCCGGGGATCTATGAGCCCCGCGGACACAAGTACATCACCGACTTTGAATACACCCCCACGCCGACGATTACCTATCGAGTGGGTGGTGTGATCCTGAAGAAGGAGTTGCTGTGGATTCACAAGCGTACCCAGCTGATGATTCGCTATACGCTGGTGGATGCCCACTCGGAGACCAAGCTGCGTCTGCGTCCCTTCTTCGCCTATCGCGACAAGCACGCCCTCTCGAAGGCCAATATGGAGGCCAACGGTCGCTCCTATCCCATCCCCTGCGGTGTGAAGAATCGTCTTTACGAGAACTTCCCCTGGCTGCACCTGCAGACCAACCGCCCCGATGCCGAGTTTGTGGCAGCCCCCGATTGGTACTACGACTTTGAGTATCCCCAGGAGGCTCTGCGCGGCTATGAGAGCCACGAGGATCTGCTCACCACGGGTTACTTTGAACTCGACATCAAGAAGGGTGAGAGTGTGATCTTCTCCGCCTCGGTGGAGGAGATGGCTTCGCCCAAGGAGATTGAGGAGCTCTTCGCCCAGCAGATTGCCCGCCGTACCCACAAGGAGGACTTCCTTTCGTGCCTCCACCACTCGGCCCGTCAGTTTGTAATCCGTCGTCCGGGTAACCGTACGGAGATGATTGCCGGTTATCCCTGGTTTGGTGTGGTGGGTCGCCAGACCCTCCAGTCACTGCCCGGTGTTGTGTTGGAGCAGGGCTACAAGGAGGATTGTTTCGAGATTTTGGAAACGATGCTCCGCGATATGAAGGATGGCGACTTCGCCGGCTCGGCCTCTGCGGCTGTGGCTGCTGACGCTCCGCTGTGGTTCTTCCGTACCTTGCAGGAGTTGGAGCGCGAGGTGGGAGCCAAGGAGATCTGGAGCCGTTATGGTGAGGTGATGAAGTCGATCCTGGAGGCTTACAAGCGCGGCATTGGCGGCGTGGTGGCTCTCCACGAGAACGGCCTGGTGTGGGCTGCCAAGGAGAAGGCTGCTCTTACCTGGATGGATTCGATGGTGGATGGCGAGCCCGTTACCCCGCGTGCCGGCTATGCCGTGGAGATTCAGGCCCTCTGGTACAACGCCCTCTGTTATACGCTTGAGTTGGCCAAGAAACAGGGTGATAAGAGCTTCGTGAAGGCCTGGGAGAAGGAGCCCGAAAAGACGAAGGCGACCTTTATCGAAAAGTTCTGGTTGGCCGAAGAGGGTTACCTGGCGGACTATGTGAACGATTGGGAGGTGAATAAATTTATCCGTCCCAATATGGTTTTGGCCTGCGGTCTGAACCATAAGATGCTCAACGAGTCGCAGTTGGTGAGCATCCTGATGGTGGTGCGTCAGCACCTGCTCACGCCGCGCGGTCTGCGTACTCTCTCGCCCCGTAATCCCCTCTACAAGGGAACCATCGAGGGCAGCCAGACGCAACGAGACATTGCCGGCAAGAATGGTACGGTGTGGATCTGGCCTTTGACCTTCTATGTGAAGGCCTGCTTCGAGATTATGGGCAGCGGCTTCCTGCAGGAGGCACGTGAGATCATTGCCGGTTTCGAAGAGGATATTCAGTCCTACTGCATCGGCTCGGTGAATGAGGTTTACGATGCCGATCCTCCCTATACGCCGCGTGGCTCGATGTCGCAGGCGTGGTCGGTAGGTGCCGTGCTGGAGATCTGCCGAATGGTAGCCGAGCAGGGTGGTATGGTGGCTGATGCTCCCAAGAAGGCGGCTCGCAAGGCTCCGGCCAAGAAGGCTTCGGCAAAAAAAGAGCCGGCCAAGAAGGAGTCCGCAAAAACGGTAAGTAGAAAAACGACAAAAAAATAGCAATATGAGAGTTTTAATGTTTGGTTGGGAGTTTCCTCCTCACATTGCCGGAGGTCTGGGCACGGCGTGCTACGGTATGACGCGTGGTCTGGCCCGCAACGATGTGGAGGTGATTTTCGTGATGCCTCGCGCCTCGGGTGATGAGGATCAACGCTTTGTAAAGGTGGTCAATGCCAGCGACGTGGAGGCTCTCTACGGTGACGTGAGCGCGGGTGCCGAGGATATTGTGAAGAAGATGACCTTTATTCACATCGATTCGAATATGGTTCCCTACATCTCGCCCGAGGAGTTTGAGAGCTACCACGACGAGTATGTCAAGACGGGCCAGCGAACCTGGGAGACGGGCGATGTGTGGTCGCAGCGTTACACCTTCTCGGGTAAGTATGGAGCCAACCTGATGGAGGAGGTTGCCCGCTATGCTATTGTGGCAGCCCAGGTGGCCAAGGATCTGGAGGGTCAGTTCGACGTGATTCACGCCCACGACTGGCTTACCTACTATGCCGGTATCGCCGCCAAGCGCGTATCGGGCAAGCCGCTGGTGGTACATATGCACGCCACATCGTTTGACCGCGGTTCGGTGGACAATATCGATACGCGCGTTTATGAGATCGAGCGTACGGGTATGCACGCCGCTGATCGCGTGATTGCCGTCTCGAACCTCACGCGCAACATCATCATCGACAAGTATGCCGTACCGGCCGAGCGCGTGGTGACAGTGCACAACGCCGTGCGCTTCACCGATAAGGGTAATGCGGCTCCGGAGCGTGGTGTGAAGGATAAGATTGTTACCTTCCTGGGTCGTATCACCTTCCAGAAGGGCCCCGACTACTTCGTGGAGGCTGCTGCCAAGGTGCTCAAGCGCGTGCCCAATGTCCGCTTTGTGATGGCCGGATCGGGTGATATGATGAACCACGTGATTCGCCGTGTGGCCCGCCTCGGTATCGCCGATCGTTTCCACTTCACCGGTTTCCTGCGCGGAGACGATGTGGACAAGATGTTCCAGCTCTCGGACGTCTATGTGATGCCTTCGGTCTCGGAACCCTTCGGTATCTCGCCGCTGGAGGCTATGCGCTCCAACGTGCCGGTGATCATCTCCAAGCAGAGCGGTGTGGCCGAGGTGCTGGACTACGCCGTGAAGGTCGATTACTGGGATGTGGATGCAATGGCTGATGCCATCTATGGTTTGATTACCTATCCGAGCCTTAACAAGATGTTCTCGGAGAAGGGCCTGGAGGAGGTGACCCGCCTGAAGTGGAATAACGCCGCCGCCAAGATCAAGGATGTCTATCAGGCAGCCATCGACGACCCCCTGAAATAGCAGAGGAGAGAACCAGCAAAAGAAAAACCTAAAACGAACAAGTAAAAAAACAAAAATATGAAGACCATCTGTTTATATTTTCAGGTACACCAGCCGTGGCGTCTGAAGAAGTATCGCTTCTTCCATATGGGCAAAGACCACAACTACCTTGACGATATGCTCAACCGCTCGATTATGCAGAAGGTGGCACGTCAGTGCTATCTGCCGATGAATGCGCTGCTGTTGAAGCTCATCCAGGAGAGCCAGGGCAAGTTCCGTTGTTCCTTCTCGATCACGGGCAATGCCATCGAGCAGTTCAAGGCCTATACTCCCGAGGTGCTCGACTCGTTCCGCGCTCTGGCCGATACGGGCTGCGTGGAGTTCCTGGCCGAGACCTACTCCCACTCGCTGGCCGCCTTGGCCTCGAAGGAGGACTTTGAGCAGCAGGTGAAGTTGCACGCTGCCACCATCAAGAAGGAGTTTGGCGTGAAGCCTACCGCTTTCCGCAATACGGAGTTGATCTATTCGGATGAGATTGGTGCTATGGTGGCCGAGATGGGTTACAAGACGATGCTGGCCGAGGGTGCTCGCCACATCCTGGGTTGGAAGTCGCCCAACTATGTCTATGCCAATGCCATCGACCAGAAGGTGCGCCTGCTGTTGCGTAACTACAAACTCTCGGACGATATCGCCTTCCGCTTCTCGAACCAGGGTTGGGACGAGTATCCGCTGACGGCTGACAAGTATGTTTCGTGGCTCACGGCCGAGGATGCCCCGGGTGAGGTGATCAACCTCTTTATGGATTATGAGACCTTTGGTGAGCACCAGGAGGCCTCGACCGGTATCTTCGACTTTATGCGCGCTCTGCCTGCCAAGGCCCTGGCCACGGGTGAGTTGGAGTTCGCCACGGTGAGCGAGACCGCCAAAAAGTATCAACCCGTAGCGGTACTTCACTGCCCGCACGTGATGTCGTGGGCCGATGAGGAGCGCGATATCACCGCTTGGCTGGGTAATGAGTTGCAGAACGAGGCCTTCTCGAAGCTCTATGAGCTGAAGGAGAAGGTGGCCAAGCTCAAGAGCCCCGACTTTGACTATGTATGGAACTTCCTGCAGACCTCCGACCACTTCTACTATATGGCAACCAAGTGGCTCTCGGATGGCGATGTGCACTCCTATTTCAACCCCTACGATTCGGCTTACGACGCCTTCATCAACTATATGAATGTCCTCTCGGACTTCCAGATTGAGGTGGAGAAGGCCCTCGAGGCGAAGAAGAAGCGCAAGTAAATAGAAATCCAATCGGGTTAAAGCGGATCTCCGCGGTCGTTTTTTCGGCTGCGGAGATTCTCTTTTTTGAGGGGCGGGGAGCAGGTGCTGTCAAAAAATAGTCCTCTTTTGTCAAAAAATCTCAATGTTTTTTGGCTGAAAATGCGTATCTTTGCACGAATTTGTGCGGTTAATGAGATTTCGTGCACGGAACGTGCAGAGAAACAGCGAAAATAGCAAGGAAACTTATATATCTAATCTAAAATTTTTTTTGAAAATGGCAGAAAAGAAATTTATCACTTGTGATGGTAACTATGCCGCAGCCCACGTAGCTTATATGTTCTCGGAGGTTGCAGCTATCTATCCCATCACGCCCTCCTCTACGATGGCCGAGCTCGTTGATGAGTGGGCTGCCGCAGGACGCAAAAACATCTTCGGCGAGACGGTGAAGGTGGTTGAGATGCAGTCGGAGGCCGGTGCCGCCGGTGCCGTACACGGCTCGCTGCAGAGCGGTGCCCTCACCACGACCTTTACGGCTTCACAGGGTCTACTGCTGATGGTCCCCAATATGTACAAGATTGCCGGCGAGTTGCTCCCCGGTGTTTTCCACGTTTCGGCCCGTGCCCTGGCGGCCCAGTCGCTCTCGATCTTTGGTGATCACCAGGATGTGATGGCTACCCGTCAGACCGGTTTTGCAATGCTGGCTACCTCGTCGGTACAGGAGGTGATGGATCTGGCCGGTGTGGCTCACATCGTAGCCCTCAAGGCACGCATCCCCTTCCTGCACTTCTTCGACGGCTTCCGTACCTCGCACGAGATTCAGAAGATTGAGCTCATCGATGAGGCTCGCCTGACCGCAATGCTCGATCGTGATGCCCTGAAGGCCTTCCGTGCAGCTGCGCTCAACCCCGAGCACCCCGTAACGCGTGGTACGGCCCAGAACCCCGATATCTACTTCCAGACCCGAGAGGCTTCGAACAAGTTCTACAACGCTGTGCCCGATATGGTGGCCGAGGCGATGAAGGAGATCTCCGAGATCACGGGCCGCGAGTATAAGCCCTTCACCTACTATGGTGCTGCCGATGCCGAGCAGATCATCGTGGCAATGGGTTCGGTGACCGAGACCATCAAGGAGACGATCGACTACCTGGTAGCTCAGGGCAAGAAGGTGGGTCTGGTGACCGTTCACCTCTACCGACCCTTCTCGGAGAAGTACTTCTTCGATGTGCTTCCCGCAACTGTGAAGCGTGTCTGCGTGCTCGACCGCACGAAGGAGCCCGGTTCGAATGGCGAGCCCCTCTACCTCGACGTAAGGGATATGTTCTATGGCAAGCAGAACCAGCCGATGGTGATCGGTGGTCGCTATGGCCTCTCGTCGAAGGATACCACGCCCGCCCAGATGCTGGCTGTATTCGAGAATCTGGCTGCAGCCGAGCCCAAGGATCACTTCACCGTGGGCATCAACGACGACGTGACGAACCTCTCGCTCCCCGTGGGAGAGGAGATCTCGCTCGCCAAGCCCGGCACCTTCGAGGCCCTCTTCTTCGGTCTGGGTGCCGACGGTACGGTAGGTGCCAACAAGAACTCGATCAAGATTATCGGTGGTTCGACCGACAAGTATTGCCAGGCCTACTTCTCGTACGACTCGAAGAAGTCGGGTGGTTACACCTCGTCGCACCTCCGCTTTGGTGATACGCCCATTACGTCGCCTTACCTGGTGACCACGCCCGACTTCGTAGCTTGCCACGTACCTTCGTATGTGGATAAGTACGACGTACTGAAGGGTCTGAAGGTGGGTGGCTCGTTCCTGCTCAACTCGACGCACGATGCCGAGACGACGCTGCGCACGCTGCCCGACC